>CAVVKF010000002.1:0-1101850 GCA_963748895.1 uncultured Solirubrobacterales bacterium
CCCTCGATAAGAGAGAAGGCGTTGTCAAGAGACACTTCTTCCAGGCAATGCTTTGAAGCACCGCGCGGTAGCCAGAGAGGTTGAGGACCGAAACTCTGGAATTCTCACGGTGAATCAGTTTTCGGTGTGAACAAATCGTTCCACCAGCCATCGATACGGCCTAAACCTCGGCCATGATTCTTCTATCCGAATCCCCCGCCGTAGCGGGGGACGAGAGCGCCCAATCAATACTGCGGTCTAGCTTGCGCTGACCAGGGGCACCCGCGAGCTGCTCTCGACATGAACGATCTCCGGATACTTCGTGTTGCTACGTAGCATCCAGTAGAGTCGGACCGCCAACTTCCTTGCCGCCGCCACTTTCGCCACGCCCTTTGGCTTCGTGTGGCAGCGATGCAAATACTCACTTCGAAATCCAGGATCGTACCGCGCCGCTCCCTGCGCTGCTTCCACCAACAGCATCCGCAAAAAACTATTCCCCTGCTTGCTGATCGAACCCAGCCGCTGATGCCCGCCCGAACTGTACTCCCGCGGAATCAGCCCCAGGTAACTGGCCACCTGCTTGCCCCGCGGAAAACGCTTCACATCTCCCATCGTCAGCACGAAGGCCAGCGAGGTGATCGGTCCCACGCCCGGCTGGGTCATCAGCAATCGGGCTCTTTCATCTTTCTCCGCTGCCTCGGCCACCGCCTGGTCCAATAAGTTAATCTTCGCGTCGAGTTCGCTCATCATCTTCAGCAGGTCTTCTCGCCGCCGGCCGGCCCACGGTGCCAGCGGCAACTCGCGCAGCGCTTTCTGTCCCGCAGCACTCCACAGCCTGCGCTTCTTCAGCACCCCCTGATTCATCGCCAGGTGCTGCAGCCCGTTCTTCACCTGCGCGCGAATGCGCACCAGCTTGTAGCGATGAATTAACAACTGCCGCAAATCTTTCTGTTCCCGCGAAGGTACCCAGATCTGCGGAAACCGATCCTCCGCCAGCAACTGCACCAGCAGCCGCGCATCCCGCTTGTCATGCTTCTGCTGCCGTGAATCACTCGCGCGAATCTTCGCCGCATCACCAACCAGCAACTCATGCCCCAGACTAGCCATGAGTTCCACAAACCACTGACAGTTGCCGGTGGCCTCCATCCCAATGCGCGATCCTAATGGAAACTGCCGGTAGAACTTCTCTACCGCTCCCGGCTCGTGCACCAACTTCTGATCCCCACTCTCGCCTGTCCCCTTGTTCAGCCAACAAACCTGTTGCCAACTCGGGTGAAAATCACTTCCAATAAGAACCATAAGGCTCCCTTCCGGTCCGTTAAGCTTCGGTCCTCAACCAAAAGCTTACACGCCACCTGTTCGGAGCCTTCTCTCTTATCCAATCAACACGCCGCCCTTGAGTGTGGGGGTTTTGAATCTTCCTAGGGGGAGCGGGAGGACGCCGCAGGAGGTCGTTCATCTTGTCAGGGTATGTTGACCACCGCCCCGACGCCGGCATAAAGGTACCGGTCGCCAAAGGTTTTTTGCAGAGCGGCAAAAGTCGGCTCTCCCGTGCAGTGGCCGATGGCGATGTAATCCAGCTTCCATTGATCGTGCAAAGCCGTCGAGATTCTCTGAATATCGGCGTCCGACGCCCCTACAAGATGGAGCCCTCCAAACACAACGCGGACATGCGGGTCTATTTTGGCCGCGGCTTCGAGGATTTTCTCCACGCCCGCGTGAGAACACCCGCTCATAAGGATCAGGCCCTGCGGGCCGCGAATGGCCATCGAGATTTCACGAAGTTCGAGCGTTCCGGTGACCTGCGAGATGGTCGGGACAACAAAAATGCCCGGCGCGATCTCCGTCGTTGAATCCGCTCTTACGAAGTTCGCCTGCGGCCAGGGCGTGCTCGCCGAAAGAGTATTGGGCGGATTTCCATCAAAGTACCGCATGCTCGCGGCCAGCGACTCGTCTTTGCGATATAAGCTGTTCGGGGCTCCCCACCCGAATGGCCCCCACGGGTCCGCAGCAGTGTAAATCTTCACCGCCGGATTGATGCGCAGCAGATAATTCAGACCGCTGATGTGGTCGCTGTGCCGGTGGGACAGCACGACGAAGTCCAGCTTGGTGAGATCCACTCCGAGTGCCTTGACGTTATGCTCGAAAATCTCAGCATTCCCGCCGGTGTCGAAAAGTATCCGCTTGCCGCCATACTCCACCAGCGCGGAAAATCCCCAGGCTTTGGTTATCGCCGGAGCCTTTCCGAATGCGTCATAGAGAATCGTGACGCGATTGCCGGACTGGGCAGCACCGGGACAAGGCAGGAGAAAGAGAAGGACGACAAGAGCAAACGAGATGCGCGATCGCATGGGTCCCCTTTGAAGGTCAGGCGTGGCATCATCAGCAGCCGGGATTGTAAGCCCCGACGCCAGGACTTAGCACGCATTTTAATCCGTGCGTGGCGTCGCGCTGGCGAGCGCGAGAATCGCTCCGGCAAACACCAGCGTGTCCGCAAAAAGTCGATGCCCTCAACCTGGGCCCCGGTGCTCGGGTCGGACAGCTGCGCGATCAGGATCGGCGTATAGATAAACAAGACCAGCAACACCATCCAGGTACCGAGATGGTTGCCGCCATCCGCATTTTCCTGGCCAGCAGAATGCATGCACCAGCAACTAGAAGAATGGCGCCCGTCAGATAGCCTATGACCAAGCGCCCTGGAATCCAGGCAGGCGTCAGTTTTTCGAGCGGGACTCCGGGGCATCCCGCCGGGTGCAGAAAATGCTCTACGCCAAAAAATAAAGCGGCGATCGCGATTAACACGCGGCCCACGGTGATGAGCCTGCTCTTCCCTGTCCCGCTCACACGGTTCCGCAAGAATCCAGCCTCCGCCCGCGAACGACATTTCGCGGACGACAATCGTCCATGGCACCCTGTCTCCGGGACTAACGAGAGCTCGCGGGATATGCAGCATCGCCACGAAAAAAACCATCATGATCCCGAACAGCAGGCCGGACCAGCGCACCTGAAATTTTGTGGCAGCGCTCAGGGAGGCGGCCAGCAACGCAACGCCGATGAAACACGCCCAAAACAAGCGCCACGGCATGTACGAAGGCACGCTGAGCATGATGAATTTTGCAAACGAGAAGTGCTCCGCGCCGAAGACCGCCAAGGGAACGGCGAAACACAAATTGCGCAGCACTACGACGTCTTGGATGGCGGCCGGACTCGCCGTCGTCACCCACGTCGATCGTCTCCGGCTCCGCCGCTGCTGCCGCAAGCTCTTGCGCTCTCGCCAGATGCGCCTGCGAGAACGTCCAAACCTGGTTGAGGAACCGGTGCGCGCGCAGCACCGCCGAATCGCTCCAGTTGAGCGTCTTCTGCGGGCGCGCGGCGTACAGCACCGCCAGCCTCACGGTGTCCGCTCCGTAGCGCTCGACGAGCGCGTCGGGGTCGACGACATTGCCGAGGTGCTTTGACATCTTGCGACCGTCGCTGATGACCATCTCGTGGAACAGGCAGCCGGCGAACGGCTCGCCGTCCTCGAGAAACGCGAGCGGCCCGAGGTCGCGCAGCGCCTTCGTCACGATCCGCTGGTCGAAGACGAAGTTGCCGCTGTCCGAGCCCGCCACGACGCGCTCGGACGGAAGCCAGTGACGCAGGTCGCCGAGCGCGAGGATCTGCTCGAGCGACTCCTCGCGCGACTGTAGGGGCACGCACACCGGCACCCACAGCCATAGCGCGTCGAAGTGGCAGTCGAGCGTGTCCGTCTCGCGCTCGGCCGGGCCGCCGCACAGCGGGCACGTGCTCTGCACGAACTCCTCGAGCTCCGCGAGCGGGTTACCGGCCCCCGTCGGCGTGATGTCGAGCGGCAGCAGCACCGGCAGCTGCTCCTTGTCCACCGGCACCACGCCGTGCGTTGCGCAGTAGACGATCGGGATCGGCGTGCCCCACGAGCGCTGGCGCGAGATCGAGAAGTCGTCGGCCTTGTAGCGGACCGCCGGCTTCGCTGCCGACGCCTCGCCGGCAGACGCCACCGCGTCCGCCACGTCATTTGTCCGCGACGCGCCGAGCAGCGCGGGCAGGCGCTCGGCAATCACCTCGTCGGTGCGGTCGCGCTCGGGAATCCCGAACACGGCGGTCGCGCCGAAACGCCCGTCGACGCCCGGCGAGATCAGCACCGGCAGGGGAGGGCCGCCCGCGGGCGCCGGCAGCGTGCGGCCGGTGTCGACCAGCGCGAACGTGCGGGCATCTCGCGAGCTGCGCTCCAGGCCACCCGAGCGGAGCTCCTCGAGGCGCTCGCGGACATCAGGATTGGACGCCCACGTGTCGATCTCCGGATGCTTCGGTGAGACGAGCACGAACTGCGCCTGCGCGAGCGCATCCGCATGCGGCGTGAACACCGTCAGCCGCGCGCCGTCGGCGGGGGCACCCGGCCGGGACGGCTGGGTCAGCGCGACCTCGACGCCGTCGACGCGGCCGAGAACGAAGCGCTGGCTGGCGAGCGCGACCTCGTCCCATTTGCCGCTTGCCTGCAGCTCGTCGAGCCGGCGGTCGTTCTCCTTTGTGTAAGCGCTTACGCGCAGAAACCACGTCGGACGCTCGATCAGGCGGACCGGGTTGTGGCAGCGCCAGCAGAGGCCGTCCTCGACCTGGATCGTCGCGAGCGTCGTCTGGCACGTGTCGCACCAGTCGACATTTCCCGTGCCCCGATATACGAGCCCCGCCTCGAGCAGCGTCAGGAACAACCACTGCGACCAGCGGTACATGATCGAGTCCGAGCTCATGAACGTCCGTCCCCAGTCGAACGAGAAACCGAGACGCTCGAGCTGTCCGGTCATGTGCTCGGCACAGCGCGCGACCCAGTCGCTCGGCGACTCGCCGCTTGCGATCGCGCCCAGCTCGGCGGGCAGGCCGAACGCGTCGAAGCCGAAGGCAAACAGCACCGCGTCGCCCCGCGCGCGCGAGAATCGCGCATAGGCGTCGCCGATCGAGTAGGAGCGGACGTGGCCGATGTGGATGTTCCCCGAGGTGAAGGGGGCGGAGGGCTTGATGTACTTACGCGGCTGCCCCTCGGTCAGGGCGGGGGTTCGGAACGCGTCGCGCGTGCGCCAGGCGGCCTGCCGGCGGGCCTCGATCGTCTGCGGATCGTACTTTTTTGGAAGCTCAAGCATCTCAATCGAGCATATCCGAGGGCATAAGAAACGGTCCGAAAACCCCGGGATCTCTCCTCAGCGGCCACTGGAACGCTGAGCTGAGGGGTTTCGGACAGATACTCAGTACCGGCGGGCCCATTGCTATGCTCGAATCACCAGGTCTGTAGGCGCAAACTGTCCGCCCCGAATGCGAGGATGAAGCGATGGAGATAGAGATCGGACGAGGCAAGAAGGCGCGCCAGGCATACGGATTCGACGACATCGCGATCGTTCCCTCCCGGCGCACGCGCGACCCGGACGATATTGATCTTTCCTGGAAGCTGGGGCCCTATCAGTTCGAGCTGCCGTTGATGGCCTCGGCGATGGACGGCGTGGTCTCGCCGCGGACGGCCGGGATCGTCGGCAACCTGGGCGGGCTGGCGGTGCTCAACCTGGAGGGCATCTTCACGCGCTATGAGGACGCCGAGGAGCAGCTCGAGCGGATCTCCGAGCTGGGAAAGGAGCAGGCCACGCGCGAGATGCAGGAGATCTACGCGGAGCCCGTCAAGCCCGAGCTGATCACGCAGAGGATCAGGGAGATCAAGGAGCAGAAGGTCGTCGTAGCGGCGTCGCTGACCCCACAGCGGGTGCTGAAGTACCACGAGCTTGCTTTGGAGGCCGGGCTGGACGTGCTCGTGATCCAGGGGACTGTTGTTTCCGGGGAGCACGTCTCGACCGTGTCTACGCCGCTGAACCTGAAGGAGTTCATCCCGACGCTCGAGGTGCCGGTCGTCGTCGGCGGCTGCGCCTCCTACCACACGGGGTTGCATCTGATGCGCACGGGCGCCGCCGGGGTGCTCGTCGGCGTCGGGCCCGGCGCCGCGTGCACGACTCGCGGCGTGCTGGGAATCGGCGTGCCGCAGGCGACGGCGATCGCGGACGTGGCGCACGCGCGGTCGACGCACATGCTGGAGACGGGCGAGTACTGCCAGGTGATCGCCGACGGCGGCATGCGCAACGGCGGCGACGTGTCGAAGGCGATCGCGCTCGGCGCCGACGCGGTGATGATCGGCTCGCCTTTGGCGCGCGCGTACGAGGCTCCGGGAAGGGGTTTCCACTGGGGCATGGCGACGTTCCACCCCAGCCTGCCACGCGGCGCAAGGGTGGCGACGACGCAGAATGGGACGCTCGAGGAGATCCTCGTCGGCCCGGCGCGCGAGAATGACGGTACGTTCAATCTGTTCGGCGGCCTGAGGACTTCAATGGCGACCTGCGGACACAAGGACCTGGCGGAGTTCAACCGCGCCGAGGTCGTGATCGCGCCGGCACTACAGACCGAGGGCAAGGCGTTGCAGCGCGACCAGGGCGTGGGGATGGGCTCGAACGGGACAGCTGCGGCCGTCCTGGTAAATGACTGATTCGGCGCTAGCCACGCCTGCTCCAGCCGACGACCAGCGGACAGAGGCGTCTGCGGTCAATGAAGAGATAATCGTCCTCGACTACGGAGGGCAGTACAGTCAGTTGATCGCGCGCAGGGTGCGCGACTGCGGCGTGTTCTCCGAGCTGCTGCCGAGCCACACCCCGCTGGAGGAGATCGAGCGAAGAAAGCCACGCGGGATCATCCTCTCGGGCGGCCCCGCGTCGGTGTACGCCGAGGGGGCACCGCGACTGGAGCGCGGGCCTGCTGGAGCTGGGGGTGCCCGTGATGGGCATCTGTTACGGGATGCAGCTGCTCGTGCACGAGCTCGGGGGAAAGGTGGAGGAGGCCGAGGTGGGAGAGTTCGGCCGCTCGGAGGTGACGGTGATTGAGCAGGGAACGCTGCTGAAGGGAATGCCGAAGGAACAGACGTGCTGGATGAGCCATCGAGACACGGTGATCGAGCCGCCGCCCGGGTTCACCGCGCTGGCGTCGTCGAGCGTCTCGCCGGTGGCCGCGGTGGAGGATGCGCAGCGCGGGCATCTACGGGATTCAGTTCCACCCGGAGGTCGTGCACACGCCGTACGGGCAGGAGATCCTGACGAGGTTCCTGACGGAGGTGTGCGGCTGCGAGCGGACATGGTCGGCCAAGGGGATCGTGGATGATCAGATCGCAGCGGATCCGACGGCAGGTCGGCGATGGGAAGGTCATCTGCGGGCTCTCGGGCGGCGTCGACTCCTCGGTGGCGGCATTGCTCGTGCACCGAGCGGTCGGGGACCAGCTGACGTGTGTGTTCGTCGATCACGGGCTGATGCGCAAGGACGAGGGCGAGCAGGTGGTGAGCGCGTTCAGGGACACGTTCAAGGTCCCAATCGTCGCCGTGGATGCGGAGGAAAGGTTCCTGGAGAAGCTGAAAGGCGTGAGTGAGCCGGAGGCCAAGCGGAAAGCGATCGGAGCCGAGTTCATCAGGGTGTTCGAGGAGGAGGCGGAGAAGCTGGATGGTGCGAACTACCTCGTGCAGGGCACGCTGTACTCCGATGTGATCGAGTCGGGCGGGGGCACGGGCGCGGCGACGATCAAGTCTCATCACAACGTCGGCGGTCTGCCCGATGACCTGCATTTCGAGCTGGTGGAGCCGCTGAGGGCGCTGTTCAAGGACGAGGTGCGCGCGGTGGGCGCCGAGCTGGGGTTACCCGAAAGACTGGTCTGGCGCCAGCCGTTCCCGGGGCCGGGCCTGGCGATCAGGATCGTGGGCGGCGAGGCGACGAAGGAGCGCCTGGACGTGCTGCGCGAGGCCGACAGCATCCTGCAGGAGGAGATCCGCAAGGCGGGGCTGTACCGCGAGCTATGGCAGTCGTTCTGCGTGCTGCCCGGACGTCAGGACCGTGGGTGTGCAGGGGGATGAGCGCACGTATGGCTATGTGGTTGTGATCCGTGCGGTGACGAGCGACGACGCGATGACAGCTGACTGGGCACGGTTGCCGTACGACCTGCTGGAGACGATCGCGTCGCGAATGATCAACGAGCTGCGAGAGGTCAACCGGGTCGTGCTGGACATCACGTCGAAGCCACCCGGCACCATCGAGTGGGAGTGACTATGATGCTGGGCTGCGCCGCGCGCTATCGCGTGGCCTTTTCTACGTCATGAGCCCTTCCACATCAACACCTTCGGCCAAAACGTACGTGGCCAAGCCGACCGAGCGCGAGCGCAACTGGCTCGTGGTCGACGCGAACGGCAAGACGCTGGGCCGTCTGGCGACGCAGATCGCGGACGTGCTGCGGGGCAAGCGCAAGCCCGAGTACACGCCCCACATCGACACGGGCGACTTCGTCGTGGTGGTGAACGCGGAGAAGATCACCGTGACGGGGAACAAGCGCAAAGACAAGCGCTACTACCGCCACTCCGGCTACCCCGGCGGGCTGCGCTCGAGAACGTTCGAGGAGATGCAGGCGCGGCGCCCCGAGGAGATCATCCGGCTGGCCGTGAAAGGCATGATGCCGCGTAATCGCTTAGCGCGGAAACAGATAACAAAGCTGAAGATCTACGCCGGCCCCGAGCACCCGCATGTGGCCCAGAAACCGCAACCTTTGGAGATCGAGGCCTGATGGCCGACGACGACACGCCTGACGACGACACGCCCGAGACGCCTGCCGAGGGCCAGGAGACACCCGTCGAGGGGCACGCCGTCCCGAGCGAGGACGCGACCGAGATCGCTGGGTCCGCCGAGGACGCGGCGCTGGAGGCGCTGCAGGAGTCACAGGAGCAAGGCAAGAGCGAGCAGGCCGGCGAGGTCGAGCAGTTCGGTCCGATCGCCGGCAACGCGGTCCCAACCGACGATGCAACGGAGATCGCGGGCTCCGCTGAGGACGCGCCACTGGAGGCGTTCGAGGAGGCGGAGGAGCGCGCCGAGGCCGAGGAGCTGGTCGAGGCGTTCGAGGAGGAGGTCGTCGCGGAGGCCGTAGCGGAGGAGATCCTCGAGGAGGCCGTCGAGGAGGAGATCGCTGAGGAGGTCCTCGCCGAGGCCGAGGATGAGATCGAGGAGGAAGAGGCCGCCCCGCGCGTGAAGCCGGCCGTTCCGGGAGCGCACCTGGAGGTGGACATCGTCCCCGAGGGCGTCGATCCCCTGGGGCGCAGCGAGGCACGGAGCGAGACCTACGAGGATCCCTACGCAATCGACGGCGAGGAGCCCGAGGGCGAGGCGGACGGGCAGGGAGATGAGCAGGAGGAGGTCCTGACCGGGCCGATCTCAACGGCCGCGATTGACCTGGCCTCAGGCGCGCGGTATCGCGCGACGGGCAAGCGCAAGACGGCGGTCGCGCGGGTAACGCTGCGACCGGGGAGCGGCTCGTACCTCGTAAACGGAAGAACGCTCGAGGAGCACTTCCCCAGAATCACCCAGCAGCGGAATATCCGCCAGCCGCTGGAGACGGTCGGGTACCAAGAGCGGATGGATGTGGTCGCGCGGTTGCACGGCGGCGGCATCTCCGCCCAAGCGGGGGCCCTGCGTCACGGCGTCTCGCGCGCATTGCTGGAGGCCGATCCCAACCTGCGCGGTGAGCTCAAGCGTCGCGGCTTCCTGACGCGCGATTCGCGCGCCAAGGAGCGCAAGAAGGCTGGGTTGAAGAAGGCCCGTAAGAAGCCGCAGTTCTCCAAGCGCTAGCGACCGACAAAAAGCGTTAGGGACCCACCCACCCCGATGACCCGCAAGCTGTTTGGAACCGACGGCGTGAGGGGCGTCGCCGGGGAGTTGCTCACGGCCGAGCTGGCGCTCGGCTTGGCGCAGGCGGCGACGCGCAAGACGGGCGCCCAGCGCCCGCAGGTGCTGATCGTGCGCGACACACGCGAGTCGGGTGAGATGCTCCAGGCCGCCGTCGCGGCCGGCGTGAGCGCCGCGGGCGGGGACGCGCTGCTGGGCGGTGTGCTGCCGACACCGGCGGCGCCCTTGTTGATCGGTCGCTACGGCTTCGACCTGGCGGTGGTCCTATCGGCGTCACACAATCCGTTCCAGGACAACGGGATCAAGTTCTTTGCGGGCGACGGGTACAAGCTGTCGGATGAGAGCGAGCTGGCGATCGAGCGCGAGCTGGAGCTGGCAGATGGACAGGAGGCTCCCCCGCAGATCGGCCACGTGCGCGAGTTGAGGGGCGCGGGCGAGGATTACTTGCGCGAGCTGCACAGCCACTTCGCCGAGCTCGACCTGAGCGGGTTGGACGTGCTGCTGGACTGCGCGAATGGCGCCACTCACCACGTCGCACCGGAGATCTTCCGGCGGCTGGGCGCGAGGGTGACCGTGATCGCCGATCAACCCGACGGACGTAACATCAACGCTGGCTGCGGCTCGACACACATCGAGCAGCTGGGCGTGCAGAGTCCGCGAGGGAGGGCATGGCGTGGGGTTTGCCTTCGACGGCGACGGCGACCGCGTGCTGGCGGTGGACCGGACCGGGGCCGTCGTCGACGGCGACGAGCTGATGGCGCTCGCGGCGTTGCACCTGCGCGAGCGCGAGCGTCTGAACGGCGGGGGCGTGGTTGTGACGGTGATGACCAACTACGGCTTCCATTCCGCGATGAAGCAGGCGAGCGTCGAGGTGGCGATCACGCAGGTCGGGGATCGGTATGTGCTGGAGGAGATGCGCGCGCTCGGCTGGGTGCTGGGCGGCGAGCAGTCTGGGCCACATCATCGACATGAGCTTCAACCGCACCGGCGACGGGATCGCCGGTGCGCTGCTGACGTTGGAGGCGCTGGCCGGTCGCGACCTCGCAGAGCGCGATGCGATGCAGAAACTGCCTCAGCAGCTGGTGAACGTGCGCGTGCGCGAGCGCGGCGCGCTGGAGACGGCGACGGAGGTCAAAGAGGCGGTGAGCGCCGCCGGGAAGGCGCTGGAGGGCCGCGGGCGCGTGCTGGTGCGTCCCAGCGGGACCGAGCCGCTCGTAAGGGTGATGGTCGAGGCGCCGACCGACGATGAGACCGACGAGGTCTGCGGGCGCTTGGCCGCGCTCGTCGAACTGAAGCTGGGCTGAGCAGCCGGACGAGGTTTGATCGAGCGCGCACGGGTCGCTGCGTTGACCAGCGCACCGATGGGCCGCTGATATCTTCGACGGGGTGTGCGGCATCGTTGGCTACGTCGGCAATCGCTCCGTCCGTGAGCTGCTGCTCGATGGGTTGAAGAAGCTCGAGTACCGCGGGTATGACTCCGCGGGGATCTCGGTGATCGGCGAGGACCGGATCGAGACCGTGCGAGCCGTGGGCAACCTCGACGCGCTGCAAGCGAAGCTCGACGGCCTGACCCAGGCACTTGGTCAAGAGGAGGCGGAGGGAGCCGTGGCGGTGGCCGTGCTGGCCGATCCACGATCGATAGCCACGACCGGCATCGGTCACACCCGCTGGGCCACGCACGGACGCGTGACCGAGGAGAACGCCCACCCGCACTACGACTCGGCGGACCATTTTCACGTGGTCGTGAACGGGATCGTGGAGAACTACATGACGCTCAAGGAGCGTCTGCTTGCGTCGGGGAGCGTGTTCACATCGGAGACCGACGCCGAGGTGATCGCGCACCTGATCGCCGAGCACTACGACGGCGACCTGGCCAACGCGGTGCGGGCCGCATACGGCGAGCTCGAGGGTCACTACGCGTTCGTCGCGATGTGCCTCGAGGAGCCTGAGACGCTGGTGGGAGCGCGGCGCGAGTGTCCCCTGATCGTCGGCCGCGGCGAGGGCGAGCAGTTCGTGGCCTCCGCGGTGCCCGCGTTCTTGGCGCAGACACGCGAGGTGCAGTACGTGGACAACGGCGAGATCGTCGTGTTGACCCCCGACGGCGTGACGATCACGACGCCGGACGGCGATCGGGTCGAGCGCCCGGTCGAGACCGTCGACTGGGACGAGGACACGGCCGAGAAGGGCGGCTACGAGACGTTCATGCTGAAGGAGATCCACGAACAGGCGGACGCCGTGGCCGAGACGATCGCCGACCGCACCGCGCGCGGGAGTGGTGTCGATCTGGGCGAGCAGGGCGTCTTGGACGAGTCGATCTTGGACGAACGTGAAGCGCATCGTCGTGGTCGCCTGCGGCACCTCCTACCACGCCGGCTTGATCGGGCGCTACGCGATCGAGGAGTGGGCGCGCGTGCCGGTCGAGGTGGACGTCGCCTCGGAGTACCGCTATCGCAACCCCGTCGTCGGGCCGGGAGATCTCGTGATCGGGATCTCCCAGTCCGGCGAGACCGCCGACACGCTCGCGGCGATGCGCAAGGCGAAAGAGCGCGGCGCGGCGGTGCTGGCGATCACGAACGTGATGGGCTCGCAGGCGACGCGCGACGCCGACGGCGTGCTGTTCACCCGCGCAGGCCTGGAGGTAAGCGTGGCGGCGACGAAGACGTTCCTGTGTCAGGTCGCGGTCGTCTATCTGCTCGCCCTGCGCTTGGCCGAGCTGCGTGGCACGCTCGAGCCCGCGCGGATCGAGGAACTCGTGGGCGAGGTGAAGCGCTTGCCGCACGCGATCGAGCAGGTCCTTGCAGGGCATGGATGAGCAGGTGGCGCGCGTCGCCGAGGCATATTGGCAGAGCGAGTTCTTCCTGTACATCGGCCGTCACGTCGGCCTACCGGTGGCGCTGGAGGGAGCACTGAAGTTGAAGGAGATCTCCTACATCGCGACCGACGCCTACCCGGCCGGCGAGATGAAGCACGGCCCGATCGCGCTGCTGGACGAGACCACGCCGGTCGTGTGCGTGGCAACCGATTCGCCGGTGCTCGAGAAGATGGCCTCGAACATGCAGGAGGTGCGCGCGCGCGGCGCGCACGTGGTCGCGGTGACGACCGCGGGCAACGAGCAGATCGCAAAGCACGCCGACTCCGTGATAACCGTGCCAGCGGTGGACTGGATGCTGCAGCCGATGCTCGCGGTGATCCCGCTGCAGCTGCTCGCGTATGAGATCGCGCGCAAGCGCGGCCTGAACGTCGACCAGCCGCGCAACCTGGCGAAGACCGTCACGGTCGAGTAGCCAGCGGCCCGCTGGCGCGGCGCCAGGCGGCGTCCTCGGTCGCTCGCTGTGCCGAAGCACGACGTCCGCTTCCTGCGTCCTGGCCTGGCTTGGCCATCGGACCGCTGGGGTTAGGCGCAGGGACCATCTAGCATCGCTGGTCGTGGACACGCTCCCTGACTGGCTGACACCGCTGCTCGACGCCGAGACGATGCGTGGCGTCGACCGCTGGGCGATCGAGGAGCGCGGGGTGCCGTCGCTTGAGTTGATGGAGCGCGCCGGGGCGGGGGTGACGCGGATCGTCGAGCGCCTGGCCCCGGACGGCGCCGTGGCGGTGGTGTGCGGGAAGGGAAACAACGGCGGTGACGGGCTGGTGGTCGCGCGCCTGCTGCGCGAGGCGGCCAGGAGCGTGACCGTGGTGTGCGCGGCGCCGCCCGGCGACTTCGCCGGCGACGCGCATGTGAACCTGGAGCGACTGCCCGGCGAGGCGCCGCTCGAGCTGATCGAGGATCGCGAGCGAACGGAACGGGCGCTCGCGGAGGCGACCGTGATCGTGGACGCGCTGCTTGGCACCGGCTTCCAGGGAGAGCCCCGCGGCGCAGTTGGCGAGGCGATCGAGGCCGTGAACGCGGCGAGGGCCCCGGTCGTGAGCGTGGATGTACCGAGCGGCGTGGACGCTTCCACGGGAGTCGCGTCGGGCGCCGCGGTGAGGGCAGCGGTCACGGTGACTTTCCACGCCGGAAAGCCGGGCTTGTGGATCGCGCCGGGCAAGGCGCATGCGGGCGAGGTGAACTCGATCGATATCGGGATTCCGCGTGGCTCGCCAGGCGAGGCGACTATTGGCCTGATCGAGCCGTCGGTGCTCGATCGGCTGCCGCGCAGGGGAGCGTCCTCGACGAAGTTCATCAGCGGCCACGTGCTTCTCGCGGGCGGCTCGCGCGGGCTGACCGGGGCGCCGCGGATGGCCGCAGAGGCGGCGATGCGCGCCGGGGCCGGGTATGTGACGGCCTGCGTACCAGCGTCCCTGCAGGCAATCCTCGCGACCGCCGGGCCGCCAGAGCTGATGACAAGGGGACTGCCCGACGAAGACGGCGGACTGACAGCTGACGGGGTGAAGAGCGTGCTCGAAATGAGCGAGCGCGGTGGCGCGCTGGCTTTGGGGCCCGGGCTGGGGCGCAGCGATAGCGCCTTCGTGTTCGCGCGCGAGCTTGCGCGTGAGGCGAAGGTCGCACTGGTGCTCGATGCCGACGGTTTGAACGCGCACGCGGGACGGCTGGGCGAGCTGAGCGCACGATCCGCCCCGACGGTGCTGACTCCGCACGCGGGCGAGCTGGGCCGGTTGCTGGAGGTGGGCAGCGAGGAGATCGAGCGCGAGCGTCTGCGTCACGTGCGCGGGGCGGCTGAGCATGGCGCGGGCAGTCGTTGTGCTGAAGGGCGATGACACGTTGATCGCCGAGCCCTCAGGCCGGGTGGCCGTCAGCCCGGGCGGCAGCTCCCGCACTGGCGACCGCCGGTACCGGTGATGTGCTGACAGGGGTGATCACCGCGCTGCTCTCCGCCGGACTCGATCCGTTCACCGCCGCCGCGGCGGGTGTGTCGCTGCACGCTGAGGCCGGACGGGAGGCGGCGCGCAGACAGGGCGCGGCCGAGGGCGTGGTCGCCTCTGACGTGATCGCCGCGTTGCCTGCCGCTCGGGGAGGCGCCGGCGGTGAGCGTCACGGTCACGCTCACCGCGACGAGCGCCTCGTGAGTGAGGTTCACGATGTGGTGGGGGCAGGTGGCGGATGACGGAGCGCCGCGCGCAGGCCCAGGTGAACGTGGCCGCGATAGAGCGCAATTGCGCCCGCCTGCGCGGCGAGTTGAAAGGAGGTGCGGAGCTGTGTGTGGTGGTGAAGGCCGACGGATACGGCCATGGCGCTGTGCAAAGCGCGCGCGCGGCGCTGGCAGGCGGCGCGAGCTGGCTGGCGGTCGCCGGGGCGGCCGAGGCGAAAGAACTGCGCGAGGCGGGATTGCGCGAGGTGCGCGTGCTCGTGATGGGAGCGCTGAGTGAAGTGGAGTTGGAGGAAGCGCTCGCGGCGGATGCGAGATGTGGTCGTGTGGAGCGAGCGGCAGGTGGAGGCGGTCAGAGCCGCCGGCGGTGGGCGCGTGCATGTGAAGCTCGATTCCGGCATGGGACGGCTCGGCACACGCGATCCGGTGCAGGCATCGTGTGCCGTGGCAGCCGCGCGGGACGCCGAGGAGGTGCGGTTGGTTGGGCTGATGACGCATTTCGCCACCGCCGACGACCTCGATGACGACGGGTTCTTCGCGGCGCAGCTCGAGACGTTCACGGAGTGGGCGCAGGCGTTGAAGGCCGAGCAGCCGGAGCTGATCCTGCACGCCGCCAACAGCGCCGCGGTGCTGCGCGAGCAAGCAGCGCACTTCGACATGGTGCGCTGCGGGATCGCCGCCTACGGAATGGACCCGTTCGGCGAGGATCCTGTCGCGCGGGGCCTGGAGCCTGCGCTGCGGTTGAGCACGTATGTGGCTGAGGTGAAGGGTTATCGAGCGGAGGAGAGCGCTGGATACGGGCGGCGCTTCGTGGCCGAGCGCGACACGTCGCTCGCGGTGTTGCCGATCGGCTACGGCGACGGCTGGCGGCGCGGGTGCTCAAACAACGCCGACGTGCTGATCGCCGGCCGGCGCTACCCGGTGGTGGGCACGGTGAGCATGGACAACCTCACCGTGGATCTCGGGCCGGATGCGGCTGATGAGCTGCTTGGCGAGGAGGCGATCCTGATCGGGGGCACCGCCGCCGGAGGTGGCGCGCAGTCCGCGCAGTCCGCGGAGCGGATCACCGCCGAGGAGGTGGCGAGGCGGCTGGGAACGATCAACTACGAGGTGACGTGCGCGCTCACGCCGCGTGTGCCGCGGCTGTATCGCCGCGACGGCGAGCCTCTGGACGGCGATCGCATCGAAATCGGCGGCACGATGAGCATCGAGCGTCCAGCAGAGGGCGCCGGCTCGGCATGAGCGACGGACTCGAAGTTGCCCGCGCGGCGCTTGCCGGCCGGCCCGTGTGGCTGGTGGGAGGTGCGGTGCGCGACCGCGTGCTGGGCCGGCCCCTGACCGACCTCGACCTCGTCGTGGACGGCGACCCTGAGCAGGCCGCGCGCGCGATCGCCCGGGCGGCCGGGAGAGCGGCCTGCTTCGCGCTATCGGAGGACTTCGGCGCGTGGCGTGTGGTCGCGCGAGACAAAGCGTGGCAGGCGGACCTGGAGGGGTTGCGAGGCGGCTCGCTGCAGGTGGACCTCGAGCTGCGCGACTTCACGGTCAACGCGATCGCCGAGCCGCTGGAGGGCGGCCCGGCGATCGATCCGCTGAATGGACTGGAGGACCTGACGGCCGGTCGCCTGCGGATGGCCGGCGAGAGCGCATTCGTCGATGATCCCTTGCGGGTGTTGCGCCTGGTGCGGATCGCGGTCGAGCTGGAGCTGGAGCCGGACGAGCAGACCGTTCGCGCCGCGCGCGCGCAGGCGGGCGAGCTGAACAGCGTGTCCGCCGAGCGCGTGTTCATGGAGCTGCGCCGGATCGTCGCTTCGCCGCGGGCCAGGCGCGGGATCGAGCTGCTGAACGAGCTGGGGGCGACGGCCGTCGTGCTGGGAGAGCTGGAGGCGCTAAAGGGGGTCGAGCAGAGTCGCTTTCACCACCTCGACGTCTACGGCCACACGCTCGCGGTGCTCGACCGTGCGATCGAGTTGCAGGCCGACCCGAATGCAGCCCTGGGCGATGAATACACCGCGGATCTGCTCGAGCTGCTGAACGAGCCGCTGGCCGACGAGATGACACGCGGAGAGGCGCTGCGCTGGGGGGCGCTGCTGCACGACGCGGCCAAGCCGCTGACAAGGGGAGTGCGCCCCGAGGATGGGCGCGTGACCTTCATCGGTCACGATGCCAAGGGCGCCGAGCTGGCCAGGACGGTACTTGCGAGGCTCCGCGCGAGCGAGCGGTTGCGCGCGCATGCCGCCGCGCTGGTGCGCAACCACCTGCGGCTGGGCTTCCTCGTCCATGAGCCTCAACCATTGGCGCGTCGCACGGTGTACACCTATCTCCGGGCGTGCGATCCGGTCGAGGTCGACGTGACGCTGCTATCGGTCGCCGACCGGCTGGCGACGCGCGGGGACAGTGCCCAGCAGGCGATCGACGCGCACCTGCGTGTGGCGCGGGCGATGCTGAGGGATGCGCTGAGCTGGCGGGCGGAAGGACCGCCACAGCCGCTGCTGCGAGGCGACGAGCTGGCGGCGGATCTCGGTATTCCCACAGGACCGCGAGTTGGCGAGCTGCTCGGGGAGCTGACCGAGGCGCAGTATGCAGGTGAGATCACCACCCGCGATCAGGCGCTCGCGTTCGCGCGCACGCTGACCACATCCGGTTAGGCTTCGACGGGAATGAACGACCCGAACTGCATCTTCTGCAAGATCCTCGCCGGCGAGCTGCCGGGAACGATCGTCGGCGAAGACGAGCGTACGGTTGCCATGATGGACATTAACCCCGCCACGCGCGGCCACGTGCTCGTGATTCCACGCACGCACACCGCCGATCTGCTCAGCATCGACTCAGAGGACCTGCGTGCGGTCGGGCTCGCCTCGCAGCGTCAGGCGCGCCGCGCGAAGGAGCTGCTGGGAGCCGAGGGGGTCAACCTGGTCAACTCCTGTGGCGCGCTAGCCTGGCAGACGGTCTTTCACTTCCACATGCACGTGATCCCCCGCTACACAGGCGATCCGCTGCGGCTGCCCTGGGTTCCCGCGCCCGGAGATCCAGCCGAGATCGCGGCCGCGGCGCAGGAACTCACACAGAAATAGCGAACAAAACCGCTACATCTTTCGAGTTGTCGTGTTGAATGACCACATGATCCGTGTATCCACAGCGGTAGTCCTCGCGAGCCTTGCGCTCGTGCTTGCGCTGCCCGCGGGCTCGCAGGCGACGCTTACCGAAGTTGGCGTGCTCCCGCCCACGACCAATCCCGAAACCGTGCCGAGCTGTCCCGGCAGCCCCTGCCTGGCGGTGAGCCGCACGACGGGCTTTCAGGTGAAGGTCGGCACGACGCACAATCCGCAGACGGCGCCGCGCGCGGGAACGATCGTCGCCTGGTCGATCGACCTCGGCAAGCCGAACGCGACCCAGATCAAGTTCTTCAACGCCAACGAGGGCGGGCCCTCGACGGCGGGCATCGCGATCCTGCGCCCCCAGAAGACGCCGAACCTGACCTACAAGCTGATCGCGCAGAGCCCGCTCGTCAAACTAGAACCCTACTTCGGCAAGACCGCCCAGTTCCCGCTCGAAACCACACTGCAGGTCAAAAAGGGCGACGTGATCGCGCTGACCGTGCCCTCCTGGGCGCCGGCGCTCGCGCTCGGCTTCACGAACGCGACCTCCTGGCGCGCCAGTCGCCCGAAGAGCCAGTGCACGACCACGAGCGCTCAGACCACGCAGACGCTCATCGGCACGTCGGTGCAGTACTACTGCCTGTATCTCACGGCGCGCCTGACGTACAGCGCGACTTTGATCTCCACTCCCTAGGGCTATTTGCCCGAGGGTGCGCTGGCGCCGCCGCTTGGGGTGGCAGCCGATTCGCTGCCGCCTTTGGTGGTTTCTTCGCTTTTCGCACCTCCGCCGGCAGAGGTGCCTCCGGCCGATTCGCCGTTGCTTTCGGAAGCTCCGCTTTCGCTGCCACCGCTTGTGGATTCTTCGCCGCCGCCGCCGGATTCTTCGCCGGACGCGGTCGAGGTGCCTTCGCTGGATTTGGCAGTCGAGGTCGTCGAGGAGGTCGAGGTCGTCTGCACGGCGGCCTTTTCGGCGCTCGTGTCGGTGGGCGGAGTGATTTCGGGCGTGCTCTTCGGCACCGTGTCGCTCACGTTGCCGCCGCCCCCGCAGGCACCAAGGCCAACAGCGCACAGCAGCAAGATGCAAGCCGCAAGCCAGGCCTTCAACTAGCCGGCCTCGGCGCGAGCGGCCCCATGCGGCGACCGCAGGTGGGGCAGTCATTCAGATCCTTCTGGGCGAGCTGATCGCACCAGGAGCAGAGGCGCATGTTCTCCACTGCCCAAGGCAGCCGCGAAGAGGAGGGAGCGAGCGGCAGCAGCTTGCCCACGATCTCCATCGGCTCGCCGGTGTCGCGATCCAGGTAGATCTCCTCCGGCTGAGCCTCGGTCACGATCTCCCGCCCGCTGGCGGGGTTACGCAGCCGGTAGCGCTGGCTCATGCTCACGACGCGAACTCTAGCGAAGCGCTTGGCGGAAACCCCGCCGGCTACCGATTCAGTGACTCACGCCGGGCCTAGGGTCAGTCGAGCGGGAGCTCGTCGATTTCGCGGCGCGTGTCGGCGATCCAGCGCCAGATGCAGTACGATCGTGAGCAGCACGCCGACGACAGTCAGCTCGATAAAGGTCGTAACGCCGACGAGCGCCAGCGTGATGCCCACCGCGGTGAGCATCGGCAGGATGCTCGGCCCGGGGAGATGGATCTCTTCGCCGGCGGGCGGGATCTCAGGGTCGAGTGGACTCATGAGATGTAGATCGCGGCGACGACGAATGTGATGCCGAACATGAACATGCAGATTCCCGGACACGATCAGACCGGTGCGGATGTTCTTGCGTGCGAGTCGTCGGGTCATGTGCATGGGCAGGAGCGCATTCTATAGATGAGCGTCGGCGACCATCGCGCAGAACAGCAGCGCGAGGTAGGCCAGCGAGAACAGGTACAGCTGCAAAGCGCTGCGGCGATCGGCCCGGCGGTAGAGCGAGATCGCACCGGCGATGAAGCCCAGGCCGAGCGCGATCGAGACGACGAGATAGATGTCCCCGAAGCCCCCGGCGCAGAATGGCAGCTGCGTGACGGCGTAGAGCAGCACCGTGTAGAGCAGGATCTGCCGGCGGGTCTCCGCCTCGCCACGCACGACGGGCAGCATCGGCACGTCCACCTTCGCGTACTCGTCCTTCATCAGCAGCGACAGCGCCCAGAAGTGGGGAGGGGTCCAGAAGAAGACGATGAAGAACAGGAGCACCGCCGTGCCGCTCACCGACCCGGTGACCGCCGCCCAGCCGACGAGCGGGGGGATCGCGCCGGCGGCCCCGCCGATCACGATGTTCTGGGGCGTGCGCCGCTTCAGCCAGACGGTGTAGAGGAAGACGTAGCCGAGGAAGCCCGCGAACGAGCCAGGCTCGCGGCGAGCACGTTGACGGTCAAGCGAGAGCTCGAGGAACGACAGCGCCCGCGAGCGTGCAGCCGAAGGCGAGCGCGGCGTTCGGGGAGACGCGCCCCGAGGGGACAGGTCGCGTGGCGGTGCGGGCCATGCGCGCGTCGATGTCACGGTCATACCAGTGGTTGACCGCCCCCGCGCCGCCCGCGGACAGGTAGCCGCCGAGGCAGGTCAGCACGACCAGGCACCAGGGAGGGATCGCCGGCCACGTACATCGTGGCGATCGTCGTCAGCAAGCAGCAGCGACTGGACCTTCGGCTTGGTCAGCTCGACGTAGTCGCTCAGCACCTGACGCGTGCGTGGAGCCAGACCGAGCCGGGGCGCCTCGATCGTCTGCGCGGCGCCTGTGGGATGTGCGTTCATCGCGGGTGAACCACCGCTGCACGTGGCGCGAAGCATTGCCCAGGGTGCAGCCCGACGTTCGTGGGCGGACGCTACGCGCCAACCTAGACCCCTACCTGGGTGGCTCCCGCGGGGACGGTGGCGCCACCCGGCACGGTCGCTCCGGAGCTGCGCCGCTGCACCTCGCGGCGGATGTCCTTCATCGGTTCCACCGAGCGCACGAGCGGGATCATGTCGAAGTTGTTGACCGGCGGGGGCGACTCCGTGAACCACTCCAGCGTGTTCGCCTTCCACGGGTCGGGCCCGGCGATCGCGCCCACCTTGAGGCTGCGCACGGCGTTGACGATCGTCACGAGCACGCCGGCGGCGAGGATGAACGAGCCGACCGTGGAGATCTGGTTGTACAGCGCCAGATGCCCGACGTTGTCGTACTCGTACACGCGCCGGGGCATCCCGTCGAGGCCCATCACGTGCTGGATCAGGAAGGTCGCGAGGAAGCCGACAGAACATCAGGTAGAAGCTCAGCTTGCCCAAGCGTTCGTCGAGCATCCGCCCGGTGATCTTCGGGAACCAGTAGTAGATCGCGGCGAAGATCGTGAACACCGAGCCGCCGACGAGCACGAAGTGCAGGTGCGCGACGACGAAGTAGGTTTCGTTCAGCTGCCAGTCGACGGGGAAGACGGCGAGAAACACCCCGGAGATGCCACCGATCAAGAACAGCGCGAGGAAGCCGACGCAGAACAGCAGCGGCGTCTTGAATTCGATCGTGCCGCGCCACAGCGTCGCGATCCAGTTGAGCATCTTCACGCCCGTCGGCACCGCGATCAGGAACGAGCTGAGCATCACGAACACCAGGATCACCTCGGGTGTCGGCGTCGTGAACATGTGGTGCGCCCAGGTCAGGAAGCCGAGGAACGCGATCGCCACGGTCGAGGCCGCGATCGCCTTGTAGCCGAAGATCGGCTTGCGCGCGAACACCGGCAGGATCTCCGAGACGATCCCGAAGCCCGGGCAGCACCATGATGTAGACCTCGGGGTGCCCGAAGAACCAGAACAGGTGCTGCCACAAGAGCGCCGAGCCGCCCTCCGCGGGGTCGAAGAAGTGCGTGCCGAAGTGCCGGTCGGTGAGCAGCATCGTCACCGCCCCGGCGATCACCGGCATCGCGAAGATGATCAGGATCGAGTAGGTCAGGATCGCCCAGATGAACAGCGGCAGACGGCCCCAGCTCATACCGCGCGCGCGCATGTTGGCGATCGTCGCGTAGAAGTTGATCGCCCCGAGGATCGAGGACAGCCCCGTCAGGTGGATCAGGTAGATCCACGCGTCCTGGCCGCCGCTCGGGCGAGTAGATCGCGCTGGACAGCGGCGCGTAGCTGGACCAGCCGGCTTCCGGCGGGTTCCAGAAGAGCGAGGCGTAGAAGACGATCCCGCCCGCCAGGAGCAGCCAGAAGGAGAGCGCGTTCAGGCGCGGATAGGCCATGTCGCGCGCGCCGATCATCAACGGCACGAAGTAGTTCGCCAGGCCCGCCATCATCGGCACGACGAACAGGAAGATCATCGTCGTCCCGTGCATCGTGAACAGCTGGTTGTAGGTCTGGGGCGTCACCAGCGTGTTGTTCGGCGCGCCCAGCTGCAGGCGCATCATCAGCGCCTCGACGCCGCCCAGGCAGAAGAACACGAACGTCGTGACCATGTACATGATCCCGATCCGCTTGTGATCGGTGGTGGTGATCCAGCTCGTCCAGCCGTGCCGCTCGTGCTCGACGTGGTGGGCTACTACCTGGGGGACTGGGGCGACGTAGGTGGCCATCATCGATCCTTTGTGAATATCCGAGAATCCCGAGATTCCCGCTCAGTGGTCACGGCACGCGTTCTGAGGGGTTTGCGGAAAGACATTTACGGGTTCTCGACCCGTCCGGGGCCGGTCAGGGCGTTCAGCTTGGCCCGCTCGACCTTGGCTTCGGCGTTGGCTTGCGGCGATCTCCTGCTTCTGGTAGGCCAGCCAGGCATCGAACTGCGCGGGTGGGACGGCCTTCACGGTGGCGATCATGCGCGCGTGCCCGCGTCCGCACAGGGCGGCGCACTGGCCGCGGTAGATCCCGGGCTTTGAGATCTTGAACCACGTGTAGTTGTGATAGCCGGGCACCGCCTGGAACTTGCCCCCCAGTTCGGGGATCCACCACGAGTGCACGACGTCCTCGGAGACGATGTCGAGCGTGACGGTGGTTTCGGTGGGGACGACCATCTCCTCGTAGGAGTAGGGCGCGCCAAGGCCATCGGGTTCGTTCGCGCCCGGGTAGACGTACTGCCAGATGTACTGCCGGCCGATCACCTGTGATGTTCAGCGATTTGCCGTTCGGGGGCAGCTTGCGTTCGGCGCTCGCATACAGCAGCCCGCTTTCGCGCCGCCGAGCTGATCGCCGCCTGGGCCCGGAGTTGGGGGGGTCCTGGATCGAGGAGAGCTTGGCGAAGGTGACGATCGCGAGCCCGACGAGGATCACGGCGGCGGCGACCGTCCAGCCGACCTCCAGGCGCGTGTTGCCGTGGATCTGCGCGCGGTACGGCGCCCTTGCGCGCGCGGAACTTCCACAGCGCGTAGCCGAGCGCGCCCTCGACGGCGAAGAAGATGATCAGCGCGATCACGAGCGTGATCTTGTAGAGGCTGTTGATCTGGTCCGCGTTCGGCGACCCGCCCGACTTGGGCGTGAAGAAGGCGAGCGATTGTGGGGGCCAGGTGACTCAAGGCGGGCGGGATTCTATTCAGGGCCGGACGGTAAGCGCTTGATGACGTTTGCCACGAGGATTGTTCTACCTCCCCGAGAAGCGCGTCGGGCGCTTTTCGACGAACGCCATCGCGCCCTCCACGAAGTCCTCGCTGCCGGCCATCTCACGCTGGATCTGCGCCTCCAGCTCGAGCTGCTCGGCCATCCGCGGATACAGCCAATTGTTGAGCTGGCGCTTGGCGCCGGCATAGGCGCGCGTCGGCCCGGCGGCCAGGCGCGCGGCCAGCGCGGCCACCTCCTCCGGCAGGCGCTCGTCGGCGACGACGCGGTTGATCAGGCCCCACTCAAGCGCCTGCTCGGCGCCGGAAGACGCTCGCCGAGCATCGCCAGCTCGGTGGCGCGAGCCATGCCGACGCGCGAGGGCACGAACAGCGAGGAGCCGCCGTCGGGGACGAGCCCGATGTTCACGAAGGCGAGCAGGAAGTAGGCGCTCTGCGCCGCCACGATCAGGTCGCAGCAGAGCGCCAGCGAGCAGCCGATGCCGACGGCCGGGCCGTTGACGGCTGCGATGACCGGCTTTCCCAGCTCCCGGATTGCGTGCATGATCGGGTGGTAGCGCTCGGTCAGGACCTTGTACACGTCGGGACGACCGTCGGGCGTGAAGTCGCCGCCGCCGGCGTCCTTCAGGTCCGCGCCGGAGGAGAAGGCGCGCCCGGCGCCGGTGATCACGCACCGCGCGCACCGCGTCGTCCGCGGCCAGCGAGCGCAGCGCCGCGAGCAGGTCCTGGCCGAGCTGCTTGTTCCAGGCGTTCAGCGCCTGCGGCCGGTTCAGCTCGACGGTGGCGACGCCGCCGTCGGCGAGGCGGAGGTTGACCGTCTCGAGCTCGGGTCGATGACTCGCTCACGCCGGTGATCCTATTCTGTGCGGATGGACCGCCCCGTGATCGGCATGTGCACCGCGCTCGAGCAGGCGCGCTGGAGCGTGTGGGATCAGCCGGCGATGCTGCTGGCGCGCAACTACGTCGACGCGGTGCAGCGCGCCGGGGGGCTGGTGCTGATGCTCCCGCCGGACGCAGCAGCTCGTCGAGGACCCGGAGCGAGGTGCTGGATCTGATCGACGGGCTGGTGCTCACGGGCGGCGCCGACATCGATCCCGCGTTCTATGGTCAGGAGGCGCACGCCGAGACGGTGGACACGGTGCCCGAGCGCGACGTGTTCGAGATCGCGCTTGTGCAGCGCGGCGATCGAGCGTGACCTGCCGGTGCTGGGGATCTGCCGGGGGATGCAGCTGATCAACGTCGCCCGCGGCGGCACGCTGCTGCAGCATCTGCCCGAGCACTTCGGCCACGGCGAGCACCGGCGGGCGATCGGCTCGTTCGACGGAGCCGACCACGATGTGAGCCTGCGCCGAGGGCTCGCTGGCGGCGCGCGCGGCGGGGGAGACCGAGCACGCGACCAAGTCCCACCATCATCAGGGCATCGACCGGCTGGGCGAGGGACTCGTGGTGAGCGGTCGTTCGACGCTCGACGACCTGCCCGAGGCGATCGAGCTGCCGGACAGGCGCTTCGTGCTCGGTGTGCAGTGGCACCCCGAGGCGGACATGGCGAGCACGGTGATCGGCGCGCTGGTTCGTCGGCGCGGCGAGGTGGGCGCGCACGGCTGGACGCGAGCCGGTAGCGCGCGTGCAGCCGGCGGGAGACGCGTCCTGAGTCTCGACCGCGGATGCCGCCGACGCGACCTATACTCAGGCTCAGTGCGGCTGTCGAGCGCAATCAGGGCGACCGCCTGGGGGGTGGTCGCGGCGGGGGTCGCCGCGCCGCTGGTGCGCAAGCGGGTCAAGGCGCCGCCGCTCGTGACGCAGACGGTCGCGTTCGCCGCGCCGCTCGCCCTGTGCGTGGCCGTGCCGTCGCTCGCGCACGCGCGACGTGGCGGTGTGCACGCTGCAGATGTGGGCGTACCTGGCCGCCTACAAGACCCCGCACGACGATCGAGGAGGCGCAGGCAGCGACGGGTGCACATCGACTACCCGATCGACATCGATCGCGCGCTCGGTCTCGGCGAGCTGCCGACGTTGCGCCTGCAGCGCGCGCTCGCGCGGCATCGAGCCGCGACGGGACGCCGAGCTGGCGGACGCTCGACCGCGTGCTCGTGTGGGCTCACTGGGCGTGGTTCATGGTGCCGCACGGCTCGCTCGCGTACATCCTGGTGCGTCACCGCCCGAGCGGTTTCCGCGCGCGGCGGTGATGACCTACGCGGTGTTCGACATCGGCGCGAGCGTCTACTGGCTGCTGCCGACCGCGCCTCCCTGGTACGCGGCTTCGGTGGCGGGCGATCGAGCCGGAGTGAAGCGGGGCGCGACGAGCGCGGCGCGGGGGACGTGCGCCGGATGATGGTCGAGTACGGCGAGTATTTCTGGCGAGACGGCTGGGGGCCTCTCTACAGTGTCCTTGGAGGCAATCCCCTGGCCGCGATGCCCTCGCTGCACTTCGCCACATCCCTGATGGCCGCGCTCCTGCTCGCAGAGGCGGGGCCGGTCGCGGGCGCGCTCGGCTGGAGCTATACCGCGACGCTCGGATTCGCGCTGGTGTACCTGGGTGAGCATTATGTGGTCGATCTGCTCGCGGGTGCGGCGCTGACGGCGGCGGTGCGGCGTCTGGGCCCGCGCGCGGGGCCGGCGCTTGGCGCGCTTGGGCCGCGCCGTGGCGGCGCTCGAGGCGATCGCACACGGGGCGAGCTAGGGGAGTTGCGGATGAGAACGTGTTGCAGATGAGGGGGCGAGTGGGAGCGAGATGGCGCAGGGCGTGGGAGACAGGAGGCGAGACGAGCGACGCATCACGAGGAGGAGATGCCGCGCGTGACGGTCACGCGCCGGCAGGCGATCGCGTTTGGCGCTGTTCGTGCTCGCGGTCGTCGGGTTCCTGTATTTCGTGCTGCCCAAGCTCGCCGGCGTGGGCACGACGCTGCATCGCATCGAGAACGGCGACGGCTGGTGGATCGCGTTCGGGGTGGTGCTCGAGCTGCTGTCGTTCGCCGGCTACGTGGTGCTGTTTCGCGCGGTGTTCGTGGCGGCGCGTAGATCCGCCACGGGCCGATCGGCTGGCGCGAGAGCTACCAGATCACGATGGCGGGCCTGGCCGCGACGCGACTGTTCGCGACCGCCGGCGCGGGGGGCGTGGCGCTGACCGCGTGGGCGTTGCGCCGCTCGGGGATGGAGGCGCGGCTGGTGGCCTGTCGGATGGTCGCGTTCATGGTGCTGCTGTACGTGGTCTATGCGGGCGTCGGTGCTGGTCGACGGCGTCGGCCTGGGGACGGGCCTGTTTCCGGGGGGCGGCTCGTTTGCGCTCACGATCGTGCCGGCGATCGTCGCGGCGGTCCTGTTCGACGGTGGTCGGCGCGATGGCGCTGCTGCCGGGAGATGTCGAGCGCCGCCTGGGGCGCTGGGCGTCGGGCTCCGGTGCGTCTGGCCCACTGGGTGGCCACGGGCGGTGACGGTGCCCGGCGCTGGCGGCGAGCGGGGTCCGGACCGCGATCGAGCTGATCCGCTCGCGCGACCCCGGCCTGCTCGGGCGCGCTGGCGTGGTGGGGCTTTGACATCTGCGTGCTGTGGGCGATGCTTTCACGCGTTCGGCTCGCCGCCGCCGTTCACGGTCATCTGGATGTGCCTACTTCGTCGGCATGCTCGGCAACCTGCTGCCGCTGCCCGGTGGCCTGGGGGGTGTGGAGGGAGGCATGATCGGCGCGTTCGCGGCGTTCGGCGTCGACTTCAACCTGGCGGTGCTCGCGGTGCTGTCCTACCGCGCGATCTCCTTCTGGCTGCCGACGATCCCGGGCGCGATCGCCTACTTCCAGCTGCGCCGCACGGTGGCGCGCTGGCGCGAGGAGCAGAGCGGCATGCCGGCGGCGGGATGCCACGCCGGTCGCGGCGTGGATGCGAGGACGGCTACGGCCGTCGCTGCGCGTACTTTACAAAGTGAAGTGACCGGAAGATCGCCTATGATCTGGCGTCGCTATACTTGTAGCAAAGTGAGAGTCGCCAGGCGCCGACATAGGAGATGAGATGGCAGCGAAGACGATCAGACGACAGCGGAGGACGTCGAGAACGTGATCGTGATCGGGAGCGGCCCGGCGGGCTACACCGCGGCGCTGTACACCTCGCGCGCCAACCTGAACCCGCTCGTGATCGAGGGCTTCGCCTGGGGTGGTCTGCTGCAGCAGACGACCGACGTGGAGAACTACCCGGGCTTCCCCGAGGGGATCATGGGACCGGAGATGATGCAGAAGCTGCGCGACCAGGCCGAGCGCTTCGGCGCGCGCCTGCTGACCGAGGAGGCCGAGCGCGTCGAGCTGGCGAGCGAGCCCGGCGGGATCCACAAGGTGTGGGTCGGCTGACTACCGAGTACCGCGCGCGCACGGTCATCCTGGCGATGGGCGCCGAGCACAAGAAGCTGTGCGTTCCCGGCGAGCTCGAGCTGAGCGGTCGCGGGGTCAGCTACTGCGCGACCTGCGACGCGGCCTTCTTCCGCGACACTCAGACGGTGATCGTCGGCGGCGGCGATTCGGCGATGGAGGAGGCGATCTTCCTGTCGAAGTTCGCGAGCAAGGTGACGATCGTGCATCGGCGCGATGAGTTCCGGGCGTCGAAGATCATGCTCGACCGCGCGCGCGCTCAGGAGAACATCGAGCTGTTGACGCCGTATGCGGTCAAGGAGTTCGTGCCCGGCGAGAACGGCGCGCTGGGGCACGCCGCGCTCGTGAACACCGAGACCGGCGAGCAGCGCACGTTGGAGGTCTCGGGCGCGTTCGTGGCGGTCGGCCACGAGCCGCAGTCAACGCTGGTGGACGGGCAGATCGATGTCGATGAGGACGGCTACGTGGCCGTCGAGGGTCGCTCGACGCGGACCAATCGCCCGGGCGTGTTCGCCGCCGGCGACCTGGTCGACCACACCTACCGCCAGGCGATCACAGCCGCGGGCTCGGGCTGCCAGGCGGCGCTCGACGCCGAGTGGTATCTGCGCGACACGCCACAGGTACCCACCCCAGAGGGTATGCCGGTCGGTGACTTGGCGGAGGCGCAGTGGGCGCCCACCGCCGCTACAGCTCGCGGCTCAGCGGGTCGCTCCGTGGCGTAGAAGTCGCGCCGTCGCTGCGTCGACCGTGCGGCACGTCCCAGGCCGCGCGCACCAGACGCCGGCCGGCGGGGCCGGTAGCGCTCCTCGCGGTACTCCTCCCAGAGGGCGTCCAGCACGGCGAGCACGTGGTCCAGCCCGATCTCATCGGCCCACGCGAGTGGGCCGCGCGGGTAGCTGAGCCCGAGCATCATCCCCGCGTCGATGTCCGCGGCCGAGCCGATGCCTTCGCCGAACGCGAATGCGCACTCGTTGATCACTTGGCAGACGATTCGCGGGAGCACACCGACGGGAGAGGGCTGCACGCGCGCGATGTGCAGCCCGAGGCCTCGAACGCCCGCTCGCCCGCCTCGCCGGTCACCTCGACGAGCGCCAGGGGCGTGATCGCATAGAACGGCTCGCCGTCGACGGTGCCGCCGAGCCCATCGACGATGATCTGAGCCCCCCCGCCGCCGGGATCGCCTGGCGCGAGCTCGCGCAGGGACTGCGCCACGGGACCCTTGCCCTGCACGATGGCATCGGCGGTGAGCGCGGGTGGGTCGGGGTCCGGGGGGCGGTGGGGGCGTCGCCGGAGTAGTCGTAGTAGCCGCGCCCTGTCTTGCGCCCGTGCAGCCCGGCGGCGACGTAGCGCGCGGAGATCGGCGAGGGCCGCCAGCGCGGCTCGTCGAAGCTCTGCTCGTAGAAGCTCTTTGAGATCTCCAGGCCTGTGTCGACCCCGACTAGGTCCATCAGCTCGAACGGCCCCATGCGAAATCCGCCGCTCGAGGCGCACGATCCGGTCGATCGTCTCGATGTCCGCGATTCGCTCGTGCCAACAGGCGCAGCGCCTCCAACCCGAACGGCCGGTTGCAGCGGTTGACGAGGAAGCCCGGGCCGTCGTGGGCGCGGATCACCGTCTTGCCCATCGCCTCACCGGTCGCGTGGGCGAGCGCCAGGGCATCCTCTGAGGACTGCTCGCCGGCGACCACCTCGAGCAGGCGCATGATCGGCGCGGGGTTGAAGAAGTGCATGCCCACCACGCGCTCTGGATGGGTTGCGCCCGCGGCGATCGCCGTGACCAGCAGCGACGAGGTGTTCGTCGCCAGCACGCACTGCTCGCTTACGATCTCTTGCGACAGACGCGCGTACAGCTCGTGCTTGAGCGTCGATCCGCTCGGGGGCGGCCTCGATCACCAGCTCGCAGTCGGCGAACGCGTCCAGGTCGTCCACCGGCTCGATCAGTCGCGGCGGCCGCGTCTGCCTCCTCGGCGCTCAGCCTGCCTTTGGCCGCTTCCCTGGCGAGGCCGTCCCGCGCATGTTGTGCCCCGCGCTCCAGGGCCTCCGGCAGCGGGTCGTGCAGGATCGTGCGCGCGCCGGAGCGCGCGGCCAGTTGGGCGATACCGGAGCCCATCGTGCCGGCGCCGATCACCCCGATCGCACGTGCGCTCGCCATCTCAGGCCGGGCTCGCGCAGAGAGGACTTGCGTCACGATCGTCCTCGGCGCTGTTGCGAGGGCACCGATCTTGCCTCGGGAATGGCCATCTCAGCTCGGCACGAGTGCGTTGATCCCGGTCATCGCGCGCCCGATGATCAGTTTCTGAATCTGCGAGGTTCCCTCGTACAGGGTCGTGACGCGTGCGTCGCGGAAGTAGCGCTCGACCGGGTGGTCGTCGACGTAGCCGGCGCCGCCGTGGATCTGGATCGCGAGGTTCGCGCACTCCAGCGACGCCTCGGTCGCGTGCAGCTTGGCGATCGAGGTCTCCAAGGTGTTCGGCCGTCCCTGATCCTTCAGCCAGCCCGCGCGCCAGACGAGCATCCGCGACGCGTCGGTCTTCAGGACCATGTCGGCGATCATCGCCTGCACGAGCTGGAAGGACGCGATCGGTTTGCCGAACTGCTCGCGCTCCTTGGCGTACTTGACCGACGCCTCGACGCACCCTCGGCAGATCCCGACGCAGCCGGCCGCGACCGAGTAGCGCCCGGAGTCCAGGGCGGACATCGCGACCTTGAAGCCGTCGCCGACGTTGCCGAGCATCTGATCGTCTGAGACCTCGACGTCTTCCAGCGCGATCGACGCCGTGTCGGAGGCGTGCAGACCCATCTTGTGCTCGATCGTCTGGGCTTTGTACCCCGGCTGGTCGGTGTCGACCATGAAGCAGGCAACGCCCTTGTGGCCGAGCTCGGGGTCGGTCTGGGCGAAGATCAAAGCGACCTTCGCGTAGTTGCCCATCGAGATCCACATCTTCGCGCCGTTGATCACCCAGCCGGAGTCTGTCTTCTTCGCGCGGGTCTTCTGGTTGGCGGCGTCGGAACCGGTATCGGGCTCGGTCAGCCCGAAGCAGCCCAGCCACTCTCCGGAGCACAGGTTCGGCAGATAGGAGTGCTTCTGCTCCTCGGTGGCCCACTTGAGGATCGCCGAGCACACCAGCGATGTCTGCACCGAGATCACGGTGCGGATCGCCGAGTCGCCGCGGCCGATCTCTTCGACGATCAGGCCATAGCTGAGGTAATCGAGCCCGGCGCCGCCGTACTGGAGGGGAACGATCGCCCCGAGGTAGCCCTGCGCGGCAATCTTCTTCACGAGGTCCACGTCGAAATGATGGTTGCGCGCGTTTTCGCGGGTGCGCTCGACGATCTCGTTGTCGGTGAACTCGCGCGCGGTGCGCTGGATCAGCTGCTGCTCGTCGGTCAAGTCGAAGTCCATGTCTCTCCTATCTTCGGTCCAGCTTCGGTGATTTCCATGGCGCGCTCACGCGCCGCTCCAGCTCCTCGGCGAGCCCCTCGATTGGCAGGCGCTCCTGCGTCAGCGCGTCGCGGTCGCGCAGCGTCACCGTCCCGTCCTCCAAGCTCTGGTGGTCGACCGTCAAACAGAACGGCGTGCCGATCTCGTCCTGGCGGCGATAGCGCTTGCCGATCGCGCCGCCGTCGTCGTACTCGACCATGCCGATCCCCGCTCGCCCGCGGAGCGCGCGGTGGATCTCCCGCGCGATCTCCGGCTGGCCGTCCTTCTTCACGAGCGGCAAGACGGCCGCCTTGATCGGCGCCAACCGCGGGTGCAGTCGCAGCACGGTGCGTCGCTCGCCCGCGCCCGCGCCCTCGCGCTCGACGACTTCCTCGTCGTAGGCGTCAACGAGGAAGGCGAGCGTCGCGCGGTCCGCGCCAGCGGCCGGCTCGATCACGTAGGGCACGTAACGCTCGCCGGAGGCCTGGTCGAAGTACTCGAGCTTCTCGCCGGAGAACTCGGCGTGCTGGGTCAGGTCGAATTTCGCCTCGGTTTGCGATCCCCTCGAGCTCGGACCAGCCGATGGGGAACAGGTACTCGACATCGCTCGTCGCGATCGAATAGTGGGAGAGCTCGCTCTCGTCGTGCTTTCTGAGTCGCAGTTGTTTGGGTTGGATCCCCAAATCCACATACCAGCGCTCGCGCTCTTTCAGCCAGTGCTCGAACCAGTGCTCGGCGTCGTTGGGCGGAACGAAGAACTCCATCTCCATCTGCTCGAACTCGCGCGTGCGGAAGATGAAGTTCCCGGGCGTGATCTCATTACGGAAGGACTTGCCCACCTGCGCGATCCCGAACGGTGGTTTCTTGCGCGAGAACTGGAGCACGTTCTTGAAGTTGATGAAGATGCCCTGCGCGGTCTCCGGGCGCAGGTAGGCAACCGATCCGGATTCCTTCACGGGGCCGATGGTCGTCTCGAACATCAGGTTGAAGTCGCGCGCCTGCGTCAGATCGCACTCGTCGGTCTCGCCCGGGTGCTTGGACGGTTTGCGCCCACACGGCAACTCGCCGAGATGGTCGGCGCGAAAGCGCTGCTTGCACGTGCGGCAGTCCACCAGCGGGTCGGTGAAGCCGGCAAGGTGGCCCGAGGCCTCCCACACCTTCGGGTGCTGCAGGATCGCCGAGTCGAGCGCGACGATGTCGTCGCGCTCCTGCAGCATCGAGCGCCACCACTCGTTCTTGACGTTGCCCTTCAGCAGGACGCCGTAGTGGCCGTAGTCGTACGTGGAGCCCACCCCTCCGTAGATCTCAGAGGAGGGGAAGATGAAGCCGCGGCGCTTGCACAGCGCGACGATCTTCTCCATGGTCACCATGTCCCCGTTCTCAGTCATTGAGCGGGATGCTATTCGAGCCTTGGGGCGACTAGGCTCCCCGAGCAGTGGCGCGGATCTTGATCGTGGCCGGCGGTTGTCGGGGCCGGTGCTTGGCGCGAGAGCTCGTGGGGCAGGGGCATGCGGTGCGCGTTACCGCGCGCACCGAGGCGGGTCGAGCCGCGATCGAGGCGACTGGAGCGGAGTGCTGGATCGGCACACCCGAGCGCCTCGGCACGCTGCGCGCAGCGCTCGAGAGCGTGACGATCGTCTGCTGGCTGCTGGGCGTCGTCACGGGCCCAGAGGAGGAGCTACGCGCGCTGCACTCCTCACGCCTGGAGTTCTTCCTCGGGCAGGTGATCGATACGACCGTGCGCGGCTTCGTCTACGAGGCCGCCGGAACCGTGCCCAGCGATGCTCTTGCTGCAGGCGAGCGGATCGTGCGGACGGTCGGGGAGCGCAACGCGATCCCAACGACGTTCCTCAGGGCTGACATCGCGGACTCCGACGCCTGGCAGACCGAGGCGCGGGCCGCGGTGGACGTGCTGCTCGGAGGCTCGCAGAGATAGCTGCGTTGGAGGTCGATTTCCGTGGGTCGCGATCAAGCGGAAAGGCAATCGATCCGATGATGTATTAATGATGGCCGGCGATCGTCCTCGATATGGACTCTTGATCTCAGCGCTCGGCGCGATCGTGCTAGCGGTGTCCGTTTTCCTGCCGTGGTACGGCGTGAGCTTCACCGCGGACGGCCTCGCTTTCGCCCAGCAGGCCGGCGAGGAGGCGGCCGCGCAGTTCGGCAATGCCACGCTGCAGAGCTATATGGGCGAGTTCCACGCCAATCTCAGCTCGCTCGCCGGGCACCAGTTCACCGCGCTGAGCGCCCATCAGGCGCTGAAAGACCTGAACGTCGTGTTGCTGTTGCTCGCCGGCGCGGCGATCGTGATCGCGCTGCTCGCACTCGCGGGCGCGGGATTCTCCTCGGCGTCCGCTCCCGACGGCCATCGCGCTCCGCTTGCCCTGCTCGGCATCGTCGCAGCTGTGTGCGTGCTCTTCCGGATGGTCGATCCTCCCTCGCCGGCCGGCAACTTCCTCGCGCTCTCCCTGCGCGAGGGCGCCTGGCTGGCGTTGCTCGGCTCTGCGGCGATGATCGCGGGGTCGCTGTGGCCGGAGCGCCTCGGCGCCGGCAGCCCGTCGGATGCCAAGCTCGAGAGCGCCTGGTCTGGGCTCTCCGGCTGGACGCCCGAGGGTTGAGCGCGCTGAGGACGCATTGCCTTGCGAGCCGGCGGGTCTGCGCGTAGTCTGCTGGTCACAGGCGGCCGAGGCTCCGTCCGGCTAACTGCTCGCGGTCCGCTATCCTGAAAGTTAATCTCCCAAAAGCCGATCGGGATTGATAGGAGTGCGGTTTCCTCCTCTCACTTCCGTGATGGCTAGCTGTCGAGAAAGGAACACCAATGGCGCTACAACTTGGCGATACAGCACCCGACTTCGAGGCCGACACCACCGAGGGCCGGATCAAATTCCACGACTGGATCGGCGATTCTTGGGCGGTGCTGTTCTCGCACCCGAAGGACTTCACGCCCGTCTGCACGACCGAGCTCGGATACATGGCCAACGCCAAGCCCGAGTTCGACAAGCGCAACGTGAAGATCATCGGCCTGTCGGTCGACGCGCTCGACAACCACGAGGCGTGGGCGAAGGACATCGAGGATACGCAGGGCACGGCTCCGAACTACCCGATCATCTCGACGACGACTTCAACGTCTCAAAGCTCTACGGCATGCTGCCCGCGAGCACCTCCGGCGACCCGCTCGTGCGCACGCCGGCCGACAACCAGACGGTCCGCAACGTGTTCGTGATCGGGCCCGACAAGAAGGTCAAGCTGATCCTGATCTATCCGATGACGACCGGCCGGAACTTCGACGAGGTGCTGCGCGTGATCGACTCGCTGCAGCTGACCGCGAAGCACAAGGTCGCCACGCCCGTCAACTGGCAGCAGGGCGAGAAGGTGATCATCGCGGGCTCGGTCTCCAACGACGAGGCCAAAGAGAAGTACCCGGATGGGTGGGAGGAGCCGCGTCCCTACATCCGCCTCGTCCCGCAGCCCAGCTGAAGCCGATCACACGGGAGTCCAGAGACGGTCAATCGGCATTACCCAAAGGCGATCGTCGAACCGGTATGCGCGAGTGCCTGTGTACAGCGCCACGCCGCCGAGGAAGCGCTCGCCGAGGGCATTTCGCAGCTTGCTCAGGTGACGCATGTCTGCGCCTGGAACCTGGCCGGCTGCCTTGACCTCGAAGGCGAGGATGCCTCCGTCGCCGCGTTCGACGACGAGGTCGATCTCGTCGCCGTCGTAGGTACGCCAGTGCCCGCATGTGACGGTTTCTTCCAACCACGACGCCTGCCGCAACAGCTCGCCCACCACGAACGTCTCGAGCAAATGGCCGAATTGAGAGAGAGAGGAAGGATCGCGCCGGGCGAGCTTTTCCGGAGTGAGATGCAGCAGACGTGCGGCCAGGCCGGAGTCCACGACATGCAGCTTGGGGGCATTGGCGGCTCGTGTTTTCTGGGTCGTCCTCCATGCCGGGAGGCGCGTGAGCAGGAACACCGCTTCAAGCAGCTTCACGTAGTCGGCCCCGGTGGTGCGATCCAGGCCAATCCCTCCAACCGCCGCCGTGACATTCAGGACGCGTGCGGTCTGCCCCGCCAGGCGGCGGAGCAGCATCGGCAGCTGCTCGCGCTGGCGCAATCTCGACAGCTCGGGGATGTCCCGCTCCAGGACGAGCTCAACATAATCGTCAAACCAGCGGTTGCGGCCCACGAGGGTGCGCCTTGCCAGAGGAATCGGCATACCGCCGGCGGTGACGCGCGCTATGTACTCGTTTCTGGTCGTCGTTGAGATGGTTCCCCGGGGAGCCGCTCCGGCAGGGTCGTCGAGCAGCGCCTCGAGCAGGTTCTCCCTGACCCCACCGATCTCTCCTTGAGAGAGAGGCCATACGGAAAGGAGATGCAATCGGCCGGTGAGCGACTGCGCGGCGGTGGGCAGAGCGTCGTAGCGGGTAGATCCCGTGATGATGAAGCGTCCGGGTCGCATCTCACGGTTCAAGGCGGCCTTGATCGCGTCGAGCACGACCGGGGCGTGCTGATACTCGTCGATGCATACGGGAGGGGGACCGCTGACGAAACCACCCGGGTCGGTTCGCACCGCCTCGCGCACGGCGGGCTCGTCGAGGTCTATGACCTTCACGCCGTGGGCACGCGCCAGCTCGGCCAGCAGTGTTGACTTACCGACCGTTCGAGGCCCTTGGAGAGCCACGACGGGCTCGTCATCGAGTCTCTTACTCGCCACCTCCAAAAGACGGCGAGCGACGGTACCTGAAATTGGCAGATTTACCTTATCCATAGCCAAATCGTAGCACTGAATCCCCGTTTTCGTAGGCCCTGAGCCTGCGTTTTTGAGGGCCTTGAATCCCCGTTTTCGAGGTGCCTAAGTCCCCGTTTTGGAGGCTGATGCAGGGAGTAGTCGATCCGCCCGCTCCAGCAGGTGCTCCACGATCCGCGCCGTGGCACCCCAGATCAGGTGCTCGTCCACGATGTAGGCGTCGGTCTCGAAGGAGATCCCGCGGCGTTCGATCTGCGTGCGCGTGCGGCTCTCGCGCAGGGCACGCAGCGGCAGCTCGAGCACGGCGTCGACCTCGCGCTCTGACACCCGCCACGCCAGACCGGCGGGGATCTCACCGACGAACGGGTGGATCACGTAGTTGGTCACGAACGTCGATGTCGGTGGCAGCTCGCCGAGCAGGCGCACCTGGGCGCGAGGCAGCCCGATCTCCTCCTCGGCCTCGCGCAGAGCCGTGTCCCGCAGGTCGGCGTCCTCAGGGTCGCGTCGGCCGCCGGGAAAGGAGATCTCCCCGGCGTGGCGGCGCAGGTCTCCTCGACGACGGGTGAAGACCGCGTGAGGTTCCTCGTCAGCGGCGGCGAGGAACAGCGGCACGAGCACCGCCGAAACGATCTGGCCATAGGGCTCGGCCCCGGCGCCTGTCGCGGTCTCCGAGAACCCAAGGTCCGGCGCTTGGTCGGGCGCGAGCGGCTTGGATGATGTGGGCGGCGATCGGTCTATCGGTTGCTGGGTCTCTCTATTGGGGTGTCAGCTGCACGCGCTCGATGCGCTCCTCGAACATGACCTCGCCGTCGAGTGCGCGGTGGACGGGGCACTTCGCGGCGATCACGCGCAGGCGCTCGAGCTGCTCCTCAGGCAGGTCCTCGGGTAGGCGCATCACCAGCTCGAACTTCGTCGGGCAGCCACGCTCGGCGCCCTTGTACTGCACGTCGACCTCCACGTGGCCGATCTCCCAGCCCTTGCGGGCCGCGTACATCTCCATTGTGATCGCGGTACACGACGCGAGGCTCACCGCCAGCAGCTCCTGCGGGCTCGGCCCGATGTCGTCACCGCCCTTGTCGAGCGGCTCGTCGACAGTCAGATGATGATCACGTACCTGCACGGTGTGCTTGTACGTTCCGTCGGCGGCGCGTCGCGCGGTGGCTCTCATCCTTGTTGGCCTCTCCGTTGCGTTCATCTCGATTCCTCCATTCCACACCCCTCCGGCTCCTTCTTACATCGTACTCCGCCGGCAGCGTTATGAGAGGGGGGTTGAACAACAGGCCCGTGAGCAACTTCGGGAAGAAGTAGGTCGACTTTGGAGGCATGTTCTCGCCCGCCGCGGCAATCTCGCGAACCTGGCCTATCCTCATATGTAACGGGACGTGGCGCAGTCTGGTAGCGCACCTGCTTTGGGAGCAGGGGGTCGTGGGTTCGAATCCCGCCGTCCCGATTCATGGGTGTTCCGGTCGACGAGCGTGTGAAGCGCCTGACCTTGATCGCCTGCATCATGGGCTCCGGGATCGTGCTGTTGGACGGCACGGTCGTGAACGTCGCTCTGCCTACGATTCAGCGTGCGCTCGGTGGCGGCCTGGCCGCCCAGCAATGGGTGGTGAACGGGTATCTGCTGACGCTCAGCTCTTTGATCCTCGTGGGAGGCTCGCTGGGGGATCTGTTTGGCGAGCGGCGGATCTTCGCGCTCGGGGTGTCGGGCTTCGGCGTCGCCTCGCTGGCCTGTGCGCTCTCGCCGACGATCGGGGTGCTCGTGGCGATGCGCGCGCTGCAGGGGGTCGCCGGCGCGCTGCTCGTGCCCAGCTCGCTCGCGGTGATCGTCAACACGTTCCCGCAGGACGAGCGCGGGGGCGCGATCGGCAGCTGGACGGCCTGGGGCGCGATCGCCGGTGTACTCGGGCCGCTGGCCGGCGGCGAGCTGCTCGCGATCGGCTCGTGGCGGTGGTTGTTCATCATCAACATCCCGCTCGCGATCGTCTGTGTCTGGCTGATCCTGTTCGTCGTTCCCCGTGCCGCGCCACGGCGCGTCGGGGCGCGCAAAGTCGACGTGCCCGGTGCCCTGCTGTGTGCCGCAGGTCTCGCCGGTCCGGTGTTCGCGCTGATCGAGCAGCCCCGTTTGGGCTGGGCGAGTCCCGCGGTGATCGTTCCGATCTTCGCTGGGGTGGCGCTGCTGGCGGGTTTTCTGTGGCACGAGTCGCGCGCTCCCGATCCGATGCTCCCGCTCGGCCTGTTCCGCCGGCGCAACTTCTCCGCCGGCAACATCGAGACGTTCTCGATGTACGCCGGTTTAGCGGTGCTGTTCTTCTTCCTCGTCCTGTTCCTGCAGCAGATCGGCGGCTACACGCCACTGCAGAGCGGCCTGGCGACGCTGCCGGTGACCCTGATCATGTTCGTCTGCTCGCGCCGCTTCGGGGCGCTCGCCGATCGTTTCGGCCCTCGCTTCTTCATGGGCGGCGGCCCGCTCGTGGCCGCCTGTGGGTTGTTGCTGTTCCAGCGGATCGGGACCCAAGTCGACTACGTCTCCGAAGTGCTCCCCGGGCTGCTCCTGTTCGCCTTGGGCCTCTCGATGACCGTGGCGCCGCTGACCGCGGCAGTGCTCGCCGGCGCGGAATCCTCCCAGGCGGGCATCGCCTCGGGCGTGAACAACGCGATCGCGCGGGTCGCGGGCCTGCTCGGCACCGCCGCCGTCGGTGCCGTTGTCGCGGGCTCGTTCGGCTCGGCGCTCGATGAGCACCTGTCAGGCGTGACGCTCGGGCCCGCCGCGCGTGCCGCAGTCAGCCAGGCCAAGCGGCTGCCGCTCGGGCGCCCGGATGTCCACGGCCTCGTCAGCGCCCAGGCGAGCGCGCTGACGCGCGCCGCCGAGCAGGCCTCGCTGCACAGCTTCCACCTCGGCATGGCAATCGCCGGCCTGCTCGTCGCCGCCGGAGGCGTGGTGGGAGTCGTGGGAATCCGCAACCCCAAGGGCGAGGTTCCCGCCGAGAGCTGCGCCGGGGGGCAACTGGTAGGGGCCAGCTCTCAGATCGCCGCGCGCTCCGCCGAGCCAAGCGGCTCGTCTCAGCCGACAGGCTCTCTTGCGTAAGCCCTGCATCGCATCGATGATCGGCCCAAGCCGCTCCCCGCGCGCCGTCAGCCGGTACTCGACCGTCGGTGGGCTGGAGGGGATCACTGTGCGCTCGATCAGCCCGGCCGCCTCTAGGTCGCGCAACCGCTCGGCCAGCATTCGCGGGGAGATGCCCGAGACCGCGTCGGCGAACTCGTTGAAGCGCAGCGCGCCGGTCAGCGCGGCGTAGACGATCGACAGCTGCCAGCGGCGCTCGAGGAGGTCCGCGGTCTGGCGGACCTCCTCGGGGACCGGCTCACATCTACGCGTGCGCGACATCGCGGGCGGGCTCCACGGCGGGCTCGAGCGCCTGATCGAGGACCTCCTGGACGGTCATCACTGGGTGGAAGGCCATCTGCTCGCGGACCTCCTCCGGGATGTCGTCGAGGTCGCCGCGGTTGCGCTCAGGGCAGGATCACGTCGGTCAGACCCGGCCGCATGGGCGGCAAGCGCCTTCTGCTTGAAGCCGCCGATCGGCAGCACGCGGCCCTGCAACGTGACCTCGCCGGTCATGCCGACCGTGTGCTTCACGGGGCGCCCCGTCAGCAGCGAGGCCAATGCAGTGACCATCGTCACGCCGGCTGACGGCCCGTCCTTCGGGATCGCGCCCGCGGGGACGTGCACGTGGAACTCCTTGCCCTCGAACGCGCTCTCCTCGATTCCGAGCTCCTCGGCGTGGCCACGCACGTAGGAGAGGGCGATGCGCGCCGACTCCTTCATCACGTCGCCGAGCTGACCGGTCAGCACCAGGCCGTTGCCCGGCGCTGAGTCTCCGGCCTTCATCGCAGTGGCCTCGACGAACAGCACGTCGCCGCCGGCGCCTGTCACCGCCAGTCCGGTGGCGACACCGGGCGTAGCGGTCCGCGACGCCGACTCCTGGAAGAACTTCTGGCGGCCGAGCGCGTCGCGCACGATCTCCAGGTCGATCTTCACCGGGGTCTGGACTGCCGGCGTGGTCTCGCTTGCCTTGGAGCCCTTCGCCTTCTTCGCGGGCTTCGACTGTGCCGAGGCGATCCGAGTCGCGGTCTTGCGCAGCACCGTCCCCAGCTCGCGCTCGAGGTTGCGCACGCCCGCCTCGCGCGTGTACTCGGCGACGATCGTCTTCAGGATCTCGTCGGAGATCTCGACCTCGTCCTCGCGCAACCCGTTGCGGTCGCGCTGACGCGGCCATAGGTAGCCCTTCGCGATCGCGAGCTTCTCCTCGGAGGTGTAGCCGTCGAAGCGGATCGTCTCCATCCGGTCAAGCAGCGGGCCGGGGATCGTGTCGGCGACGTTGGCCGTCGCCAGGAACATCACCTGACTCAGGTCGAGCTCGACGTCGAGATAATGGTCGCGGAACGAGTGGTTCTGCGCGGGATCGAGCACCTCGAGCAGCGCCGAGGAAGGATCTCCGCGCCAGTCCGCGCCGACCTTGTCGACCTCGTCGAGCAGGATCACCGGGTTCATCGTCCCGGCGTCGCGCAGCGCCCTGACCAGACGGCCTGGGAGCGCTCCGATGTAGGTGCGCCGATGTCCGCGGATCTCGGCCTCGTCGCGCACGCCACCGAGCGACATCCGCACGAACTCGCGGCCGGTCGCGCGGGCGATCGACTCGCCGATCGAGGTCTTACCTGTACCAGGGGGCCCGATCAGCGTGAGGATTGCCCCCGACTTGGGGTCAGCCTCGATCCCGCGGTCGGCACGCAGCTTGCGCACCGCCAGGTACTCGGTGATGCGGTCCTTGACGTCCTCCAGGCCGGCATGGTCGGCGTCCAGCACCGCGCGCGCCTCCACAGGATCCAGGCGCTCATCGGAGCGCTTGTTCCACGGGACGGAGATCAGCCAGTCCAGGTAGGTGCGGATCATGCTCGACTCGCCCGTCTGCTCGCCCATCCGCTCCAGGCGCCCGAGCTCCTTCAGCGCCTGCTCGTTAACCTTCTCGGGCATCTCGGCGGCCTCGATCTTAGTGCGGTACTCCTCCGCGACCGAGCCCTCGTCCTCGCCGAGCTCCTTGCGGATCGACTCCATCTGCTTGCGCAGGAAATACTCGCGCTGCTGGTTCTCGGCGCCCTCCTGCACGTCCTCGCGGATGCGCTTGCGCACCTGCAGCTCGGCGAGCGACTCGCGCTGCAGCTTCACCGCCAGCTCCAGGCGCTCGGTCACGTCGAGCGTGCGCAGCAGCTCGACCTTCTGCTCGTAGGACAAGTTGCGGGGAGTAGCCGGCCGAGTCGGCCAGCGCGCCGGGCTCGGCGATCGCGCGCAGGAACGCGGCGATGCGGCCGTCGTCGCCGCGCAGCTCGAGGATCTCCTCGACGGTCGCGCGGTACTCGCGCTCGAGGTTGCGGGTCTTGCCGTCAACCGGCTCCTCGTCGGGGCGCTCGTCGACCTCCACGCGCAGCTCACCTTCGGGACCGGTCTGGGCGGCGCCGATCAGCGCGCGGTGCGCTCCCGAGATCGCGACGGCGTGGCCGCCGCCGGGCAACCGCAGCTGATCGCCCACCTCGGCGATCGTGCCGACCTCGAGGAACTCGTTCTCGTGGCGCGGGACGAGCACGACGCGCTCGTCATCGCCCACCTCGACGGTCAGCGTGATGCCCATGCTGGGGAACACGACTGTGTCCTCTAGCGGGATCAATCTCAGGGTTTGCTTCGGTATGGACGGCTGTGTGGGGCGCTGCTCTGGCGTTGAAGAAGTGGGCTGCTCTGGTGTGGAAGGCATAGGTATCGGCTCCATATGTGCTTACGAAAGTTTAGTTAGTATAGCGCGCGGTCGTTGCGGGCGCAAGTAGTTTCGAGGTCACTCTGCAAACGGCATGCCAGAGCCAAAATCAGCCAATGTGACTATGCAGGTTGACCCGAAAGTCAGCGGAGCGAAATCGAAGTTGGTCCCGAGAATCAGCTAGCGGGACCGTCGAAGTTGACCTCAACGTTCTCCTCGTCGACGCGCTCCTCGGTCTCCGCGGAGGACCTCAGCGCCCGCTTGTCGGCGTCGAGCAGCGGCTGCGAGAAGAAGCTGCGCGGCCACAGTCGCCGCGCGTGGACGACGTTGATCTCCGCCGCGATCAGCGTGACCTGGCCGCCGAGATAGAGCCAGGCGAGCAGTCCCAGCACGAACGCAAACAGGCCCGATGTCTCCTGCGCGTGGCGCACTACGTGGGCGACGTAGTAGCCGCCGATGTGCTGCAGGATCTGCCACAGGATCGCCGCGAAGATCACGCCCGGGATCAGATCTTTTGTGGGTATCGCTTCAGGGCTCAAAAACCGGAACGCCGCGAAGAACAGCAGCAGGTTGAAGACCAGTGCGAGTAGGACCCCGCCGATCACGGCGACAGCCCCTGCCGTCTGCGCGGTCACATAGCCGGCGGTGACGGTCGAGACGATGAGCAACACACCCAGCACGGTGAGCAGGCCGAGGCCGCGTAGCCGCCAAGCGAGGAAGTTCGGCCGGCGCTTGCGCGGGATGTGCCAGACCTGCTGGAAGGCGTTCTGGGTGGCGCCGACGATCCCCAGCCCGCCGAGCAGCAGGCCGACGACGCCGATCGCCAGCGCGCCGGCGCTGCCTTTGAGCGAATGGATGTTGCTCTGCAGCTGATCGCCGATGATCGGGAACTGGCCGAGCGCCGAGTGCAGCACGCTGGCCTGGTCTTGGGGGTCCCCTTCGAGCACGAAGCCGAGCACGGTCACGAGTACGAGCAGCAGCGGGAACAGCGAGACGAAGCCGTAGTAGGCGATCAGCGCCGCGAGCTGCCCGGCCCCGTCGTCGCCGAACTTCTTGACCACGGCGGCGGCGAAGCTGAGTCGCGGGTGGCGCTGCTGGGTGCGGTCCAGGGCGTGGAGGCGATCGGTGAGACTCATTGGGAGGGGGGTCTACGCGCGCGAGCGATCGACATGGGGTGTGTCTACCCGATGTGGAGTGGAAATACGAGGGCTGGAGGATCGCCTGCCCGCCGGCGGCGATCCGCGCAAGCGCCTCGACCAGGTGCAGGAGATGGCGCTCGTGGCCCAGGCGCGCCGCCAGCTGCTGCTGCGCACGCACCGCCACCGGCTACGCAAGGAGGATCTGGAGGACTGCTTTAGCCAGGCCACGCTCGAGCTGCTCACGAAAGCGCGTGAGGGTGGCGGAGGCGCGTATGTGACCCGCACGCACATGGCGAACGTGCTCGAGCAGCGCTTCCTCTCGCGCATCTACGACCATCGCCGCGCGCTGCGCGGGCGCAGCCCCGCAAAGGCGGCGCTCGATCACGCACTGCGGCTGGGAGACGGCGCCGACGGCATCGAGATCGCTGACGTCCGCGCCGAGATCGACAGGCTCGTGATGCTGCGGATGGACCTGCGCAGTCTCGGTCAGGTCATACACAAGCTGACCGAGGACCAACGACTTGTCCTTTCAAGCCTCGCCGATTCGGGGATGGAATGCGTCCAGTTCTGCGACCGCTTCGGCTGGTCCAAGGAGAAGTACCGCAAGGTCTCTCAGCGGGCCCGCGCGCGGTTGCGGGATCTGATGGAGGCGAGCGAAGAAAGTTTTCCACGCCGCATGTCCCGTTTGGGTCCGTCGGTCGGAGAGGGAGACAGGGACCTCCTATGAAAATCACTCCCCCCATTCATAGGCGTGTTCCCCGGGACGCCGGCACTCGATCGGACGGACGAGCGCACGGCGGTACCCATCCGCGCGAAAGCGGCCGGAAGCCGGGTGTCTCCCCACCTTGGCTTCCGGCCGTCCGCGTGGTTTGTGAGCCGGTGATGGTCGCAATGACTGCGGTAGCGATCGCATGACGCTCCTGCACCGGCGCCCGCGCGAGGTCTACCGCGTGTACTCGGAGGAGGAGTATCTGAACGGCGCCGGGTCCGAACTCGCAAGCATCGGTGAGTGGCCGGTTGCCGAGTCTCCGCTTGGCGAGTCCCCGCTGTCGGTTGAAACCGCGAGGCACCGAGCAGGAGGCGAGCGCCGGCTACGCCGGTTGGTGCAGGAGCCCCGACTACACCGCATGGCCGGGGTGGCGATGCTCGCAGCGGCCGTGGGCACCGTCGGTGGTGTGGTCTTCCTGAACGTCGCGCGGGCAAACGGCGGCGCTAGGGCACGGGGGAGCCTCCTCGCGACTACGCACTCCTCGCGAGTCGCGCGCTCACCCGCGGTCGATAACGCTCAGCCCCAGCTGGGCTCGTCACGGCCGGTGGTCGTGCGCTCTGTCAAGACCACCCCGGGCTCGCGTGTCGCAAATGTCAGAGGGAGCCTCGGTATGCCGGCCCCCAGCCGGTCCAATCATCTCCTAACTCACGATCACAACCTTCCTGTTCGCCGCCGCACAGGTGTTGCGGTCGTCGCTGATTATGTGCCGCCTCGCCCATCATCGGGTGAAGTCGCCCCGGCCCCGGCGCAGGTGAGCACAACGACTGCATCCGTAGCGCCGGACCCGGTGCGACTTGCGCCCGAAAAGCGATCCGAGTTCGGATTCGAGCGCTGAGCGATGCCCACGAGCACTCCAAACGCGCAGGTTCGGATCGGGACACGGCCGTTATGGCGGATCCGCATAGCGCGGGAATGGCCCCGCTACCTGCTGAGCGCGCTGGCCGTCGCGGGACTCGCGGCGAGCGCGCGCTTTGCGATCGACCCGCCGCGACCGGCGACGCCGAGGGTGGCCGCATCCGGCCCCGCCCCCCCGGACCTCGCCGCCCAAGGTTTCGCGGCGCAGTTCACGCGCAACTATCTGACCTGGAGCGCGGCGGAACCGCAGGCCCACGAAGCTGCTCTGGCCGCATTTGTTGGGCCGGGGATCGACCCCGACGCGGGGCTGCAGCCGCCGTCGAGCGGCGAGCAGCGCGTGGAGTGGGCCGAAGTCGTGCAGGAGCGCGAATTGGACTTGGTGCCCGCCCGCCCCGAGCACGTGTACACAGTGGCCGCACAGACCGACGATGCGGGCCTTCAGTACTTGACGGTTAGCGTCGTGCGCACCGCGGGAGGGAGCCTTGCGCTGGGCGGCTATCCCGCGTTCGTGGGTGCGCCCGCCACCGGCCCGGCACAGATCCAGGGGCACGCCGGCGAAGTCAACGAACCGGCGCTTGCGACGGTCGTGGCGCGCGCCCTGCGCAACTACCTCGCCGCCTCGGGCTCGGAGCTCGCCGCGGATCTAACCGCGGATGCGCACGTCTCGCTGCCGACCGCGCCGCTGAACCTGGAATCGGTGCAGCGCCTGAGCTGGGCGCATGGCGCGGGCGCGGTGATTGCCGTCGTGGCGGCCGCTGACGTGCGCGGCGCTCGGTACACGCTCGCCTACGAACTCGACGTGGCCCGCGTGCAGGGCCGCTGGGAGGTCTCCGCGATCCAGATGGACCCAAACAACTAGTCACACAACCCAAGCAAAAAAGGAGCCCGCAATGAAACCGATTCGCCGTCCCCGACTGATCGGTAGTACCCGACTCGTCAATCACCCTCAACTTGTTCTCGCTCCTCTCAGGCGAACGCGAGGAGCCGTGGCGATCGGATGCGCTGTTCTGGCGCTCGGCTGTGCGGCGGGGGCCGCCATTCCCGCCGCCGCCCGGGCCGCGGTGCAGACGCCTGCTCAGGCGAAGGTTCAAGGGAGCACGCCGCAAGCGGCCTCCACGGAAAAAACTGGAGCCTCGCTCGAATCCGCCGCCGCGAAAGCGGGCGACACGGCCCGCACCGTGGCGATGAGCCTGATCGGCCTCGCGTTGGCGATCGCCTCGATCGTGCTGGCCTTCCGCCGTGACTTCAAGGAGGCGGCGGGGGTGTTCGCGGTGGGGATCGTCGCTGTGCTGCTAGCCACCCCGGCCGGCTTGAGTCTGCTGCAGGACACGGTCACCTCGTTGTTCGGATCCTGACGCGGGGATCGCGATGCGAGTGCCGCATATGGAGATGCGACTGCGGGAGCCGGAGAGGAGACCGTGACGGAGATTCGCTCATACCGCGCCGTATTCGACCTCGAGCGGCGCATCTATCGCGTCGACCAGCTGCGGCTGAATCCGGGCGGGATCCCGGTACGGGGCGTCGTCTACTTCCTCGCGATTCTGCTGGCGATGCTGATCGCTGGTGGTCTACCGCTCGTGGGGGCGGCGATCGGGGCGCTGCCCTGGTACCTGCGCGATCTCGCGCTGCCGGTCGCGAGCGCGACCGTGCTGAGCGTGATCCGGATCGAGGGTCGGCCGTTTCATTTGGCGGCGTATGCGCTGCTGCGCTACCGGGTGTGCGCGCGCCGGCTCGCGGGCGTACGTCCCTGCGCGGCGCACGGCGAGTGCTGGCGCCCGGAGGAGATCCTGCTGCTGCCCGACGGCTCCGACGGGGAGATGCGCCGGCTGCTCTACACCGGGCCCGGCGCGGTGCTCATCAGCGCCGCGCACGAGCGAGTCGAGGGCAGCGGTCCGTTCGGCCGTACCCGATTGACGCTGCGCGAACTGCCGGAGGAGGGCGCTCCCACGCAGGGGCAGGTGATCGCGCTCCCGCGGAACATCCGCATGCGGGTCGGGGGAAGGCGGTGAAGCCGCCGATCGGCTTCGTGTACGGCAACTGCGTGTTCGCCGACGCGCTCGACGACGGCTGGGCGGCGTTCGCGATCGAGACAGAGTCATATGAATGGTTGTCCGAGGACGGCAAGCGCGCGCGGTTTCTCGCGCTGCTCGGTGCGCTGGAAGCGATCGAGGCCGACGTGCAGATCCTGCGGGTGGGACGGCGCTGGAATTTGGAGCGGTACGCACGCGAGTTGGAAGACGACTCGGGTGGGACACCCGATGGATATGACGGAGCTCACGCGCGCGCGAAGTGGCGCTATCTGCAGGAGCACGAAGAGCACCTGTCAGAGATCGGCGGGGCGCGGGCAGAGGTGTTTCTGATCGTGAGCCTGCGCGAGCCCGAGCGCGACGTCGCCGCCTACGTGTCGCGTGCCGCCGAGCGCCATCCGCGCGAGTGGTTGGACGGGGTGAGGCGCGCCTTCTCGGTGCGCGACCGGCGCGTGATGAAGGTCTCGGAGCTGGAGCGCGCGCGGGTGCGCGCCGACCAGGCGCATGCGCTCCTGGCGGACTTCCTACCGGTCCGCCAAGCGCGTGGGGTGGAGCTGCAGTGGCTCGTGCGTAGGGCCTTCTGCCGAGGCCTCGGCGAGCCCGAGGTCGACGGGCTGCACAAGCCACGCGCACTCGTGTTCGAGCGCAACGGCGAGGCGATGCTCGCGCCCTTGGAGGGGGACGTGATGCGCTGGATGGACGGCTACGTCGAGCATCGCGGCCGAGCATTGAGGATCGACTCGGAGACCGGCACGAGCTGGCAGGCGCAGTTGGTGCTGGGGGCGTTGCCCGAGCAGGCGCAGTTCCCGGGCGCGCGCGTGGAGCTGATGTTCGCGCCGCCGGAGAGCCTGCCATTCGGGATCGACCTGTCGTTGAACGCGCGCTTTCTGCCGAACGGGCTGGCGCTACGGATCGCCCGGCGCAGGATCCAGGACGCCGATCAGATCGTGCGCGCGGAGTCAGACGGCGAGCAGGGGATCTCAGACCTCGGCTATCAGCGCACCCAGGAGGCGCGCGACCTGCTCGCCTACCTGCAGTCCTCCAGCCGCCCACCGCTGCTGCGCGCGACGCTCGCGATCGCGATCGGGGCGCGGGACGAGGAGGAGTTGGAGGAGCGCGTGGAGATGACACGGCGCGCATATGGTGAGATTCGTCTGCACCGCCCGCTCGGAGATCAGCTGCCGCTGTTCATGCAGCACCTGCCGGGACAGCGCACGAAGGTCTCGGGCTATGACGACACGCTGACGGCAGAGCAGGTGGCGGCGATGATGCCGACCGCGTCCCACGAGGCGGGCTCGCGTGCGGGCTTCTACCTCGGGCACACCCTCACGGGTTCGCGCCAGCCGGTCCGCTTCAACCTCAGTGAGGGATCCGAGAACGACCGCAACACGACGATCCTGAGCGTCGGCGCGCTCGGCTCGGGCAAGACGACGCTCGATCAGAAGCTCAAGTATGAGGGCTTTTTGCAGGGCGCGCGGATCATCGACTGCGACCCGAAGGGCGACCACCGCTTTCACCTGCTGGAGGAGGTAGCGCCGCACACCGAGTGCGTGACGCTGAAGCCCGACCCGGCGCTGCGTGGCGTGCTCGACCCGCTCAGGGTGGCGCCCGAGCACCTGCGCCAGGACGCCGCCGTTTCGTTCCTGCGCGATCTGCTGCCGGGCAGGGCCGAACCGGCGTGGGAGACCGCGGTCGTGGGAGCCGTGGACCGCGTGCTCAGACGCGCGCGTGAACCGACCTGCCTGGAGGTGGTGCGCGCCTTGGAGCAGGGCGATGAGACAGACGCGCAGGTGGGCAAGACGCTCGAGGTCTACGCCCGCTCAGGGCTGACCCAACTCGGCTTCGCCGACCCCGCGGTCAAGCTCCCGCCCGTCGGGCAGAGCCAGGTGACCTACCTGCCGATCCGCGACCTGCCGGGCCCTCAGCAGGGGACGAGTCGAGCGGAGTACTCGCAGGCCGAGCGTGTGGGCGAGCAGATCGTGCGGCTGATCGCGATGTTCGCGATGCACCTGATGAGCGCCGAGCGCGGGCGGCTGAAGTTGTTCTCCTTCGACGAGGGGTGGCGGCTGTTGGGCGACCCGGTCGGGCGGCAGCTGCTGGCTTCGCTGCAGCGCATGGGCCGCTCGGAGCTGGCGGTGCCGATCATCTCGACGCAGCTCGTGACCGATGCGTTGGTGGGCGAGCGCGAGTCGCTGGAGAACCTGCTCGGGGCGACGTTCGTGTTCGGGATGCGCTCGGAGGCGGAGGCGGGGCGTGCTTTGCAGTTGCTTGGGTCGGACCCGGAGGACCGCAGGATGCGCCAGAGTCTGTTGGAGTTCGAGGCGGGCCGCTGTCTGTTCCGCGACCACTCCGGCCGGGTGGAGGCGATCCAGGTCGACGTGGTGCTGCCGTCGCTGCTGCGCGCGTTCTCGACGACGCCTGGGGTCGCGGGCGGATGATGCACGCCCTCTCGGCAATCACCGCACCGACGTGAGGAGGACCCGCCAGCATGCTGGCACGCCCGGGCGCCGATGCGCAAGCCGGTCCGGCGCGATCGGGTCGAGCTCGATCGCCCTCGTGGTGCTCGTGTGGGTGATTGGCGCGCAGGAGGCCAGCGCTACCAGGGTGCCTACTCCGACGCGTGTTGCGCCAGCGAATAACGCCCAGCCGGCGAAAAGCACTCCCGCGGCGAAGGCCCCGCCGGCGAAAGGCCCGGCGCGGGCTCCGAGCCAGCCTCCGCTCGGCTCGGGCGCAGCGGGCATGACCCCCGAAGAGGAAGCCTCGGCCTCGGCCTCTCCGAGCGGCGGCGACTCGCTCGTGGAGAACGGGCTGGGCAGTCCCCTGTGCGGCAAAGGGACGCGCGCCGAACTGTCGCAGGCCGGCGAGCGCAACTGCCGCAGCTCGGACTTCGAGGCCGCACAGGCGCCAACGGGCGACTACGCGTTCGACGTGCACATCAACACCGGTGTGGGGAACTCGGGCAACTATCTGTCCGCGTCGGTGCAGAACGCGTCCCAGTGGGGGTGGATGCTGCTCGTGGCGATCGTGCACGGGGTGATCGTGATGCTCGAGTGGTGCTACACGGTCGACCTGCTCGAAAGCTCGGCGATGCGGGCAGTGACGAAGGGGCTGAGCGAGACCCAGGCGACGTTCACCCGGCCGTGGCTCGTGCTGGCGCTGGCGGTGGCGGCCGTGCTTGCGATGTACCACGGGATCGTGCGCCGGCAGGTAACCGAGACGCTCGGCCAAGTGATGCTGATGGGGGTGATGATGCTGGCGGGCTTCTGGGTGATCGTCAACCCACTGGGCACCATCGGCGCGCTCAGCGCATGGGCCAACCAGGCGAGCCTGGGGACGCTCGGCGCCGTGATCGCGGGCACGCCCGATGCTCCCGACCGCACATTGGCCGAAAGCATGGAAAGCGTCTTCAGCGGCACGATCGGCGGACCTTGGTGCTACTTGGAGTTCGGCAACGTGCGCTGGTGCGAGGATCCGCGAAGTCGGACCTCGCGGCTCGGCAAGACGGCCCATGAAATCGCGGCGAGGGATCAGGCCACGATTGGCAGCCAGAGCGTGGAGGAGCTGCGCGACGCGAAAACGAACGGCGAACTGTTCCTCGCGCTACCCGCCAACGGACCGCAGCGCAACTCGATCAACGACTCCGGCTCGCTCTTCAACGCGTTGTGTGGTGGCTCGGAAGAACCGTGCCAGGGACCCACGGCCAGCGAGGCGGAGTTCCGCACCCAGGGCGGGACGACGGCGCGGGTGATCGGCCTGTTCCTGATCTGGATCGGCGTGCTCGGTATGGTGCTGCTGCTCGGCTACCTCGCGCTGCACCTGCTTGGCGCCGCGATCGCGAGCCTGTTCCTGCTGCTGCTGGCGCCCGCGGCGGTGATCGCTCCCGCTCTGGGTGACGGCGGCCGCGGGGTGTTCAAGCGCTGGGCGGCGTGGTTGCTCGGGGCGGTCTGCTCGAAGCTGATCTTCTCGTTTCTACTCGGCGTCGTGCTGCTGATGCAACAGACGTTGATGAAACTCACCGTGTTCGGCTGGTGGGCGCAGTGGCTGCTCGTGTCGGCGATGTGGTGGGGAGCGTTCTGCAAGCGTCGTCAGGTGCTCGGTTTCGTCCACGGCGAACACCGCTCAGGGCACGCATCTGGCTCGTTGCTTCAGCACGCGCGGCGAGCGCGCGAAAAACTGCAGAACCCACCGGCGTTGGTGCCGGGCGCGAAATGGGTCAAAGGCAAGCTGCGCACGCCGCCACCGAGCGTGGAGCAGCGGCGCAAGCTGGCGCAGGCGGGTCTCGCGCGGGCCAAAGGAATCGCTGACGGGCAGGTCAAGCGCACACTCGAGCGCGAGCACGCCGAGGCCCATGCGCTCGTGCAGGCGGCGCCGGAGACCGAAGCGCGAATCTCGGACAAGCAAGCCCAACTGGAGCAAGCACGGAGCGAGCACGCCACCGCGCGGGCAAAGGCAGCCGAAGCGGGGAAATCACGCAAAGCGGCGTTGACCGATCGCAAGGTCGCCTCCTCTCCGGAGCGGGAAGGCAGGGCGGCACGGTTTGCCGGGGAGGAGCAGTCCCAGCAGCAGCATGCCGCGGAGTTGGAGAGGCGCATGGGTCGTCTGCGGGGAGAGATCGCGGGCGATCGGGACTCGCTCGCCGCAGCGCAGCAGACCGTGCAGAACGGCGCGCAGGCCAAGCAAACGGCGGGCGATGTGTACACCCGCGCACAGGAGGAGAGGCGCGCGCGGTTCCTCGACGCCCAGGCGGCGCTGCCGGCCGGGGAGCGCGACTACGCCGGGGCGGCAGGGATCGCAAACTACGGACGGCGCGAGTTCGAAGCGCTCGACGCCGACGGTCAGCAGGTGGCGCGGAGGGAGATCGATCAAGAACTGGCGGTACGCAAGGGGGCGAACGTGGCGGCGCGGGAGGTCGCGGCGAGCGGCGAGCGCTCGCTCAAGCTCAAGCCGCGGGAGCAAGAGAAGGTCGACAAGCAGTTCGGAGAGAAGCTCGAACAAGAGGTGAACGCCGAAGGCCACGAGCTGCCCACGCCCCTCAAACCGCAGCCAAAACGCCCGGGTTTCGATGCTCATCTGCGGGACTGGCGATCGGGGGGATCGAACGGCGGGTCGCCCTTGGTGCGCGATGCAAACGAAATGAGGCGCAGACGCCAGCTCGGCCGGGAGCGGCGGCGATGACGATGGGCTCGGCGGCGGGGTTGAGGACGACGACGGCGGGTTCGAGTACGGCGGCCGGATCAAGGACGGCGCAAGGATCCAAGCGGTCGGTGCGATCCGGGATCGCGACGGGGACGAGGATCGCGGAAAGAGCCGCAGGCGTGCCTCTTCCCGGCCTACCCCGCCTGCCGCTGGCGATCGGCGCGCTGATCGCGGGCGCCGCCGCGCTGGGGGTGCTGTTCCTGCTGATGATGATGATGACATTGGTCGGCGCGGGTGGCCTCGGCGGTTTTGCCGGGACTACGGGAAGCGGCGAGGAGACGGACGGTCCCTCGGCGCTGGCGCAGGCGGAAATCCCAGCGGAATACCTCAGCGACTACGAGCAGGCGGGGCAGCACTATCACCTCGACTGGGCGATCCTCGCGGGGATCGGGAAGGTCGAGTGCGATCACGGGCGCGACCCTGATCCCTCGTGCACGAAGGAGGGCGCGGTCAACTCGGCGGGCGCCGGCGGGCCGATGCAGTTCCTGGCGAGCACATGGGCGACGTATGGGGTGGCCCTCAACGGCGGCGTGCCCGACCGTTGGAACCCGGAAGATGCGATCTCCGGAGCGGCGAACTACCTGAAGGCCTCCGGCGCGCCGGGCGATTACAAGAAAGCGATCTTCGCGTACAACCACGCGGAATGGTATGTCGACGAGGTAGAGGAATGGGCGGTGAAGTATCGAGGCCCGCCCACTTCAACTCCAGCGACGCAGCCGATCACCACGGGCGGCGGTGGTGGCGCCGGCGGGTCTGGCCGCGTGAGCGGGGAAAGCCCTACCCCGATCGAGTTCATTCCCGGCGAACGCACGGAGCTCGATCCCACAGACGGTCATCTGGCGTGGATTCCCGAAGGCGTGCCGACGACGGTGCAGGCGATGATCGTGGCGGGGAACGAGCTGCAGGAGCTGCCGTACGGTCCGGACGGGCACGCGGACCCGCGCGGGGCGCTGGACGAGGACTGCTCGAGCACGGTCAACTACGTGCTGTACCGCAGCGGCGTGCGGCCGATCGAAGAAATCGTCAAAGACAACCCACTCGCGCAGGACTACGTGAACTGGGGAGATCCCGGGCCCGGTCGCTGGGTGACGATCTACGCGACCGACGTGCCGACGCCGCACGTGTTCATTGTGATTGCGGGGCTGAGGCTGGACACGAGTCACAACGGGACCGATGAAGGGCCAAACAAAAACGAAAACGGCCCGCGCTGGCGGATCCTGGACCACATTCCGACGTGGGCGAACTGGTCGGTGAGGCACCCGCCGGGGCTGTAAGGAATCCGATCTACCCAACCAACTGCAACCCGCAGGGTGGGCTAAGGTGGCGGGATGGTCACCCGGAAGGTCGATTATCTGCTGATCGGGGGCGGGCTCGCGAGCGCGAACTGCGCAAGATGGCTGCGCGAGGAAGGCGCGGAGGGGACGGTGCTGCTCGTCGGTCGCGAGCCCGATGCGCCGTACAACCGACCGGACTGCTCGAAGGGGTATCTGCGCGGTGAGGAGAGTCGCGAGGAGCCGCTGTTCAGGCCCGCGGATTGGTGGGAGGAGCAGGACATCGAGCTGTTGACGCGCACGAGTGTTACGGCACTCGACCTCGACTCTCGCACGGCAAAGCTCTCGAGCAAGGAGGAGATCGAGTTCGACAAGGCGCTGCTTGCCACCGGGGCGAACGTGAGGCGGCTGAACGTGGAGGGGTGCGAGCTGGAGCAGATCCACTATCTGCGGACATTGGGGAATGCCGACGCGATCAGAGAGGGAGTGGCCGACGCGGAGAACGTGGTGCTGATCGGCGGCTCGTACATCGGCTGCGAGGTGGCGGCGAGCATGAGCATGATGGGCAAGCAGGCGACAATCGTGATGCAGGAGGAGAAAACGCTGGAGCGCGGTTTCGGGAGAGAGGCGGGACGGTTCGTGCAGGAGCTGTTGGAAGCGCACGGGGTGAGGATCCACGGGAGCGACGAGCTGGAGCGCTTCGAGGGGGAGGGACGCGTGGCGAAGGTCGTGACGAGAGGCGGCTTGGAGTTGGAGGCCGAGGCTGTCGTGATCGGCGCGGGAGTCGCGCCGGACGTGCAGCTGGCAAAGAGGGCGGGACTCCAGATCGGCGAGCGCGGCGGCATGCGCTGCTCGTCCCATCTGGAGAGCGCGGTCCCGGGCGTGTTCGCCGCGGGAGACATATGCGAATACGACTCGCCGATGCACGGCGGACATGTGCGGATCGAGCATTGGGACGTGGCGTTCAACCAGGGCAAGACCGCGGCGCTGAACATGCTCGGGCGGGACGTGGCACACGTTGTGGTTCCGTATTTCTATTCGGTGCTGGGCGATTGGGGCGAACTGGAATACGTCGGTCCGGCATACGGGTGGGAGGAGGAGATCCTGCGCGGGTCCTTCGAGGACGGGAAGTTCACGAACTGGTATGTGAAGGACGGGCGTGTGAAGGCCGCGTTGACGTTCGGCAAACCGGACGACCTGGAGCACGCCCGCCGGCTGATCACCGGGGTCGGGGAGCTGGGCAAAGGCCAGCAGGCGGCGCTGGCCGATGAGAACAGCGATCTGGGGGATGTGGGGTAGGTCCTCATGCGGGGATAGACCTAAGATCACCCGCACGATGACCTCCGATGAGATCCGCGAGCGGTATTTGAGCTTCTTTGAGGAGCGCGGACATAAACGCGTCGCCTCGGCGTCGCTGGTGCCCTCGGCGCACGACCCCTCAGCGCTGCTGACGGTAGCGGGGATGCATCCGCTCAAGCCCTATTTCCTGGGCCAAGAAGAGCCACCGGCGCCGAGATTGACGAGCTGTCAGAAGTGCTTTCGCACCGTCGACATAGACAACGTCGGCAACACGACCAGGCATCTGACGTTCTTTGAGATGCTCGGGAACTTCTCGTTCGGCGACTACTTCAAGCACGAGGCAATCGAGTTCGCATGGGAGCTGTCGCGAGCGGTGTTCGGTCTGGCTGAAGATGACATCTGGGTGACGGTGTTCGCCGGCGACGAGGCGCTGGGTTTGGGGCCGGACGAGGAGGCGATCGGTTTCTGGAGGGAGGTCGGGGTGCCTCGTGAGCGAATCGTGGAGTGTTCGCGGGAGGAGAACTTCTGGCAGGCCGGTCCCACAGGGCCGTGCGGACCGAGCTCGGAGCTGTACCTCGACCGGGGCCTTCAGTTCGGCACGGCCGCGGACCTGCCGGGTGGAGATAATGAGCGGTTCCTGGAGTTCTGGAACCTGGTGTTCACCCAGTACGACCAGTCCGCGCGGCAGGACGGCGGCTCCACCCTGACGCATCTGCCGGCGAACAATATCGACACGGGCCTGGGGCTCAACCGCATGGCGGCGATCCTGCAGGGTAAGGAATCGGTGTTCGAAACCGACCAGTTCCAGCCGCTGATCGATCTGGGCGAGGAGCTGTCGGGCAGACGCTACGGAGAGGACGATGCCAGCGATCGCGCGCTGCGGATCCTGGCTGACCACGCACGCGCGATGACGTTTCTCGTCGCCGATGGCGTGGTCCCCTCAAATGAGGAACGCGGCTTCGTTCTACGGCGAATCATGCGCCGCGCGATCCTGCAGGGCCGGGCGCTCGAGCTCGAGCCGGGCTTCCTCACGCGCTACGGCGAGCGGGTGGGGCAAGTGATGGGCGGCGCCTATCCCGAGCTGCGCGAGCGGACGGATGCGATCGACACGTGGCTCCGGGCGGAGGAGGAGGCCTTCGTGCGCACCCTGGAGCAGGGCCTGGGCAACCTGAACGCGCGGATCGCTCAGGCCAGGGAGACGGGCCGCAACCGGATCGAAGCCGAGGAGGCCTTCCAGCTGCACGACACCTTCGGGTTCCCGTTCGACCTAACGAAGGAACTGCTGGCGGACGAGGGTCTGACTGTCGACGAGGAGGCGTTCGAGGAGCTGATGGATGCGCAGCGCGTACGCGCCCGCGCGGCCGCCGGTGCCGGCGAGCAGGGGGAGAGCCCGCGCGAGCGCGCCCGCGAGTTCGCCGAGCAGACCGTTGCTAAGAGCAGGTTCACGGGCTATGAGACCGAGCAGCAGCAGACGACGGTCGCCGATCTGCTCGGTGTTCGGGCAAATGGCTCCGCCGACCCATCTGTTGACGATCCAGCCGAGCAGGCGCCGACGGGAGTGCGCTACCTCGTGAAGCTCGCCGAGTCGCCGTTCTACGCGGCCGGCGGTGGGCAGGTGGCGGATAAGGGCACGATCGAATGCGAGGACGGAGACTGCTGTGCGCGCGTGGAGGACGTGTTCCGGTTGGGCGAAGATCAGGTGCTCGCGGTGGTGCTGGAGCGGGGCGAGCTGAAGCCGCACGAGCGCGTGCTGGCCAGAGTGGACCGCGTGGGCAGGCACGCCACCGAGGCAAATCACACCGCCACGCACCTGCTGCAAGCAGCGCTACGCGCACGTCTGGGCGGACACGTGCGCCAGGCGGGCTCCTACGTGGGGCCGGACAAGCTGCGCTTTGACTTCAGCCATGGGCAGGGCCTCACCGAGATAGAGCTGCGTGACGTCGAGGACCAGGTGAACGAGTGGATCGCGAGCAACGACCCAGTGCGTCCGATCACCACGACGTTGAATGAGGCCAAGCAACTTGGGGCGATGGCTCTGTTCGGGGAGAAGTACGGCGAGGTTGTGCGGATGGTGCAGGTCGGCGAGGGCGACTACTCGCGCGAGCTGTGCGGCGGCACGCATGTGCGCAGCACCGCGGAGATCGGCCCGTTTCACATTCTCACCGAGACCTCCAGCGCCGCGAACGTGAGACGGATCGAGGCGGTCACGGGGCCCGCGGCGGTGGAGCTGCTGCGCGGTCATGACCGGTTGCTGGGCGAGATCGCGCAGACGCTGCGCACGACAGCAGATCAGGCGCTCGAGACTGTGCACGCACGCGAGCGCGGGCGCAAGGAGCTGGAGCAGGCGTTGAAGCAGGGCGGCGGTACGGCGGCCGAGGCGAAGATCGACCTGCAGGCGTTGGTAGCGAGCGCCGGTGAGGTGGCGGGCGTGCGCGTGTTGACGGCGTCGGTAGGAGAGTTGGACGCGAAGGCGCTGCTGGAGCTCGTCGATCGCCTGAAGGGGCAGCTCGACGGGGCCGCGATCGTGCTGGCGAGCGCGGTGGAGGACAGGGTCGCGCTGGTCGTGAGCGTCGCGCCGGAGCTGGTGGAGCGAGGAGTGAAAGCGGGAGCGATCGTCAAGGCCGCGGCTGCGGTCGTGGGAGGCGGGGGAGGCGGTCGCGACACGCTGGCGCAGGCAGGGGGGCGCGACGTGGAAAAATTGGAGGAGGCGCTGGAGGTAGCGCGCACGGAGATCGCGGCCGCGCTCGCCGGCTGATGCGGGTACTGGCGCTGGACTACGGCAGCGCACGCTGCGGCTGTGCGTTGAGCGACCCGACGGGCACGATCGTCACCCCGATCGAGATCGTGCCGCGCCCCGGAACCCGGCGCGGGTTGGCGAAGATCGAGGAGCTCGTGCGCGAGCGCGAAGTCGAGCGGGTGGTGGTTGGTCTGCCGCTGTCGCTGCGAGGGGAGGACAGCGAGCAGACGTACGAGACGCGGGCGTTCGCACAAGCGCTGGCGCTGCGCCTGGGGGAGGAGGTGCCAGTGGAGCTGCACGACGAGCGCTTCACCACGCGCATGGCCGAACGTGAAGAGCGCACCACGAAAGCCGCCGAGGACTCGCGCGCCGCTGCGCACCTGCTGGAGAGCTGGTTGGCGGCCAGATCGCGTTAGGGTCCTTGCCTTGGCGCGCGGCAACCGATCACAGCCCCCCCGAGAACGCACCGAGGAGGAGCGCGAGCGAGACCGGGAAGAGCGAGCGCGCCGCCGCGCGGCACCCGCTGCCGAGCCTCCTGAGGAACCCGCCACCGAGCCTCCTGAGGAACCCGCTGCCGAGCTTCCTGAGGATCCTCCTGTCCCCGACGTTACACCGTCCATACCGGCTCCGATCGAGGAGCCAGTCGAGACTCCATTCCTACCAATACCTCCACCCGCCCACCGCGACGCGCTGCTCGAGCAGCGACAAGATCGTCTGCGTACCGGCAGGGAAGATAGAGACGGCGGACGGTTCAGGTTGACCCGCGCACGCGTGGGTGCGCTGCTCGCCTTGGCCGCGGCGATCGTCGTCGTGTGGTTCCTGCTGTCGCTGTTCCAGCCGTTTGCGGGTCAAGGACACGGGCGGGTGATCGTGGTGATCCCGAAGGACTCGAGCGCGAGCACGGTCGGCTCGATCCTTGCCCACGATGGCGTGGTGTCCTCGGGGTTCTTCTTCGACATGCGCGCGCTCGTGGAGGGCAAGCGAGGCGAGCTGCACTCCGGCCGCTTTCTGCTGGCGCACGACGAGAGCTACGCCGCAGCGATTACCGCGCTGAGCAAGCCGCCGCCGGTCGTGATCCCCGTGAAGGTCGTGATTCCCGAGGGGGAGACCCGCTTGCAGATCGCGGAACTCGCGGCGGCCGACGGCCTCACTGGCAGCTACGTGGCGGCCTCCGAGCACTCCCCGCTGCTTGACCCGGCCACCTACGGCGCGCCCAGAGACACGCCGAACCTCGAAGGCTTTCTGTTCCCCGCCACCTACGACATGAAGGCGGGCGCTCCCGTGAGCCAGCTGGTGGCCGAGCAGCTGACAGCCTTCCAGGAACGCTTCGGTCCAGAGGAGGTGCATCGCGCGCACGAGCTACACGTCACTCCGTACCAGCTGCTTACGGTGGCGTCGATGGTCGAGCGCGAGGCGCAGCTGCCGGGCGACAGGCCGAAGATCGCGGCCGTGATCTACAACCGCCTGCGCCTGGGCATGCCGCTCGGGATCGACGCGACAATCTACTACGCGGTCGAGCAGGCGAAGGGGATCGCCACCGACACGCACGAACTGACCGAAGCGCAGCTGCGAATCGACTCGCCCTACAACACACGCACTCACCGCGGCCTGCCGCCGACGCCGATCTCAAACCCCGGGATGGCCTCGATCGAAGCGGCCGCTCACCCAGCGCACGTGCCCTACCTGTACTACGTCGCCGGCGCTGACGGCTGCGGCGAGCAGGTCTTCTCCACCACCTACGCCCAGTTCGAAATAGATGCCGCCGCCTACAACGCAGCGGTCAAGAAGAACGGTGGTAAGCCGCCGGTCTGCAAGAAGAGGTGATGGAGCGCTGATGCGGAGGCTCGGGGTACTCGGCTGGCCGGTTGCGCACAGCCGCTCGCCCGCGATGCACAACGCGGCGCTGCAGGCGCTCGGGATGGAGGACTGGCGCTATCAGGCGCTGCCCGTCCCGCAGGAGCTGTTCGTCGAGACCACCCGCGCCCTGGGCCAGGCGGGCTTCGTCGGCGCGAACGTGACGATCCCCCACAAGCAGGCGGCGCTCGCGCTGGCCGAGCAGGCAAGTGTCGCGGCCCGGGCGATCGGCGCCGCGAACACGCTCACGTTCGCTCCCGACGGGACGATCGCGGCGGAGAACACCGACGCTCCCGGCTTGATCGCGGCGCTGGAGCAGCTCGTTGGTCTCCCCGCCCGCCCGAGCGCGCTGGTGCTGGGCGCAGGCGGCAGCGCGCGCGCGGCGGTCTGGGCGCTGCGCGAGGCCGGCGCGCGCGAGGTGTCGGTGTGGAACCGCACTCCCGAGCGCGCCGTCGCGCTCGCACGGGAGCTGGGCGCGCGCACCGTGAGCGAGCCGGCACCAGCCGAGCTGCTCGTCAATTGCACCTCAGTCGGGCTAGAACGGTCGGCCAGTGAGCCTGAGGGGCTCAACCAACTCGGACTGACGTTCGATCAGGTCGGTGAGTACTCGTATGTCGTCGACATGGTCTATCGCTCAGGAGTCACACCGCTGCTCGCCGCCGCGCGAGAGCACGGCGCACGCACGCTCGACGGACTGGAGATCCTGCTCGCGCAGGGGGCGCTCAGCTTCGAGCTGTGGACAGGCCGCCAGGCGCCGCTTGAGGTCATGCGCCGCGCGGTCGGAGATCTTGGCGGCTCCGACTGAGCGGATCTCAGGGGATGGCTGTGGGATAGAGAGAGCTTCGACACGATGAGCGAGGCTTCTCAGCAGACCGGTCCTGACCTGCACGCGATCTTTGGCATCGACTCCGACCAAGACAGCGAGTCTGAGCACACGGTGGAGATCGATCACGCTGCCGAGATCGAGGCAGAGAGCGCCACGGAGACCGATCTGACCGTGGAGATCGACGCGGCGCCACCCAGTGAGCAGTGGACGGGCATCACCGGCCCTTCCCGCCGGGGATCCTCGCCACGCTTTCTCACGGACGTGATCGTCGACATGGGTCTGGTCGTCTCGCGAGCAGGTGGAGGAGCGCGATCGAGACCTCCCGCGGCACCGGCACGATGCCCGAGCGTGTGCTGCTCGACAGCGGGGCGCTGACCCAGGATGGGCTGACGCGCGCGCTCGCGGAGCGCTACGGCTTCGATCATCTCGACCTGGGCGTCTTCTCTGTGGACATGAACGCGGCCAACCTCGTGAGCAGCACCTGCCGCCAAGCGCTATCAGGCTGTGCCGGTGGCGTTCGCCGACGAGGGCACGCTGCTGGTGGCGATGGCGGATCCGTCGAACGTGCTGGCGGTCGATGACATCGCGATCATGACCGGCTATGAGGTGCGCGTCGCGGTCGCTGCCACCGGAGGACATCGCCAACCTGATCTCACGTCTTGACCGGCTCGAGGATGTGGTCTCCGAGCATGCCGGTGAGATCGAGGAGCAGGAACAGCACGAGCGCCGAGGTGGTCGACCTGCGCGAGACCGCCGACGACGCGCCGGTCGTCAAGCTGGTCAATCAGATCGTCGCGCAGGCCGTCGAGCAGGGCGCCTCCGACATTCACCTGGCGCCCGACGGGAACGAGCTGCGCGTGCGCTTCCGGGTCGACGGGGTCCTGCACGACGCCACGACCGTCCCGCGGCGGATGGCGGGCGGTGCGATCTCGCGGGTGAAGATCATGGCGGAGATGAACATCGCCGAGCGGCGCCTGCCCCAGGACGGCCGCGTCGGCCTGACGGTTGACGGGCGCCACATCGATCTGCGCGTGGTAACGCTGCCGAGCGTGCACGGCGAGGCAATCGTGATGCGCGTGCTCGACAAGGAGTCGGTCGTGACGAGCCTCGACAAGCTCGGCTTCTGTGACACCGACCGCAACCGCTTCGAGCGCGCCTGCCACGAGACGCACGGCGCGGTGCTGGTGACCGGCCCGACGGGCTCGGGCAAGTCGACGACCCTGTACGCGGCGCTGCAGATGCTGAACACCCCGGAGAAGAACATCATCACCGTCGAGGACCCGGTCGAGTACGAAATGGAGGGTCTCACACAGCTGCAGGTCGCCGCGAAGCACGGCCTGACGTTCGCGGCCGGGCTGCGCTCGATGGTGCGCGCCGACCCCGACGTGATCATGGTCGGGGAGATCCGCGACGCCGAGACCGCGCGGATCGCGATCGAGTCGGCGCTGACCGGCCATCTGGTGCTCTCGACGCTACACACCAACGACGCGCCCTCGGCGATCACACGGTTGATCGAGATGGGGATCGAGCCGTTCCTGGTCGCCTCGGCGCTGGACTGCGTGGTCGCGCAGCGGCTCGCGCGGATGCTCTGCCCGAACTGCAAGCAGCGCGCGATCGTCTCGGCGGAGGTGCTGCGCGAGAACGGTTACAAGGCGCTGGTGGATCTCGAGGCCTACGAGCCGGTCGGCTGTCGGCGCTGCGGCGGCAGCGGCTACCGCGGGCGGTTGGGGCTGTACGAGGTGATGAGCGTCACCGCGGAGGTCCGCTCACTGGCGCTCGAGCGCCGCTCGGCGGAGGAGATGCGCGAAGTAGCGGTGCGCCAGGGGATGCGACGGTTGCGCGACGACGGCCTGGAGAAGGTCAAACAGGGCCGCACCTCGATTGCCGAGATCGCCCGCGTGATCGGTAGCGGCTAGGGGACTCGAACCTTCGTCCAGTTGGCTGGGCGGGCGCCGTAAGGGCTAATGGCCGGGGCTGGATCTGTCGATGGGCGAGCATGGACATCGACTTTGCGGACATCCTGATGGAGGTCGTCTCGCGTCGCGCCTCCGACCTGCACCTCAGCGCCGGCGCCAATCCGACCGTGCGTATCCGCGGGCGGTTGACGGCGCTGGAGGACTACCCGGTGCTGTCCGGGACCGACACGCGCGAGATCGTCTACTCGATCCTCACCGGCGATCAGCGCCAGCGGTTGGAGACCAACTGGCAGCTGGACTTCGCCTACTCGATCCCCGGCCACGCGCGCTTCCGCGTCAACGCCTACTATCAGCGCGGCGCGATCGGCGCGGCCTTCCGCCTGATCCCATTCGGACTGACCTCGATCGATGAGCTGGGGCTGCCCCCTGCGGTGCACGAGTTCACGCGCCGCCCGCGCGGCTTTGTGCTTGTCACCGGCCCGACAGGCTCGGGCAAGTCCACCTCGCTGGCGGCGATGATCGACGAGATCAACCGCACGCGCGAGGAGCACATCATGACGATCGAGGACCCGATCGAGTTCCTGCACGCGCACAAGAAGTGCCTGGTCAACCAGCGCGAGCTGGGCTCGGACGCACAGAGCTTCGCAGATGCGTTGAAGGCCGCCCTGCGCCAGGACCCCGACGTGATCCTGGTCGGGGAGATGCGCGATCTGGAGACGATCGCCACCGCGCTGACCGCGGCCGAGACCGGCCACCTCGTGTTCGCGACGCTGCACACGCAGGACGCCGCGCAGACGATCGACCGCGTGATCGATGTGTTCCCCTCCCACCAGCAGGGCCAGGTGCGGGTGCAGCTGTCGGTCGCGCTGCAGGGGATCATGACCCAGCAGCTGCTGCCGACCGCCGACGGCTCGGGCCGCGTGGTCGCGACCGAGGTGCTGGTGCCCAACCCGGCGATCCGCAACCTGATCCGCGAGGGCAAGACCCATCAGATCTACTCGGTCCTGCAGACCAGCTCCGCGCTGGGAATGCAGACGATGGACACCTCGCTGGCGACGCTCGTGCGCGAAGGCAAGATCACCCAGAAGCTCGCCGAAGCGCGTTCGGCCACGCCCGATGAGCTCGGACGCCTACTCGGCGCTGGGTCCCTGGCGGCGGCGTAGAGGGATCTTGCGCGGATGAGTACCTATGTCTTCAAAGCGATCGACCTCGCCGGCGTCAAGGCGCATGGAGAGGTCGAGGCCGATTCCAAGCAGGCGGTCTCCGACCAGCTGAAGTCGCGCGGGCTGGTCGTGCTCGACATCGCCGACAAGCACTCCTCGCGCGAGCTCAACATCACTCTCTTCGAAAGCGTCAGCGCCACGGAGCTGGCCGTGTTCGCGCGTCAGCTCGCGACGATGATCTCCTCCGGTATGAGCATCCTGCGCGCGCTGTACGTGCTCGAGGAGCAGACCGAGAGCAAAATGCTCAAGGAGACGATCGTCGCGATCCGTAAGGATGTCGAGGCGGGGCTGTCGCTGAGCGACGCGATGGCGCGACACCCGAAGGTGTTCAGCACACTGTTCGTTGCGATGACACAGGCCGGGGAGGCCGGTGGTGTGCTCGAGGGCGCGCTGCTGCGCGTCGCCGACCAGCTGGAGAAGGACGCCTCGCTGCGCCGGCAGATCAAATCCGCGATGATCTATCCGATCCTGGTGGTCGTCGTCGCGGTCGGGATCATGCTCGCGTTGTGCGCGTTCTTGATCCCGGTGTTCATCAACGTCTTCAAGGAATTCGGGGGCGAACTGCCGGCGATCACGAAGGTCTCGGTGCTCGCCTCCGAAATCGTGACCGGCTACTACTGGGCGATGTTCCTCGTCACCGGGGCGGTGGTGTTTACATTCATCAAGTGGAAGAAAACCACGTGGGGGCGCAAGCAGTGGGATCACTTCCGCCTGCACATCCCGATGAAGATCGGCACGATCGTGCAGGAGGTGGCGGTCGCGCGCTGGTCGCGCACGCTCGCCTCGCTGACGGCGCCGGCGTGCCACTGCTACTGGCGCTGGACATAACAGGACGCACGGGCGGCAACGTCGCGATCGAGGAGGCGATGGACGGGCGTGATCGCCTCGGTCAAGCGCGGCGGCACGATCGCGGCGCCGCTGGCGCAGGCCCCGATCTTTCCGATGATGGTCACGCACATGGTCGGCGTCGGTGAGGAAACCGGCGCCCTGGACGCGATGCTCGACAAGGTCGCGGAGTTCTACGAGGATCGAGTCGACGCCTCTGTGAAGGCGCTGACCTCGATCATGGAGCCGATCATGATCATCGTGATCGGATCGCTGGTGGGGTTCATCGTGATTTCGATGTATCTACCGCTTGTTCGAAGTTTACAATCACATTGAATCTTGATTTAGCTGCTGTTCGGGATTGCGTCAGCTGGAAGTGGTGTGGATCGCCCGGTCTCTGACGGAGAGCGAGATGCGGCCGTCGAGCAGCTCGAGCAGGTCTGATCCGACGAGCTCACGGCGCCAGCCGCGCAGAGTGCGCACGTTGGCCTCGGGGTCGCCGACGCGCCGGGCGGCGACGATCGTCTGCAGGTCAGCCCGCGCGGCGAGCAGCTCGTAGGCGAGCCCGGCCTCGCGGGCGCGCGATCGTACAAACGCCTCCGAAAGGGCAATCAGCGGTCCATCTTCGGTGTCCGGCGGCGGCGGGCGACCCTCCTGAGGTAGTGGCTCCGGTGTCCGTTCGCTACCTCGGTGTACAGCATCGAGCAGCTCGGATGCCTGGCGGCGCAGGCTCGCCGCATTGACGCCTCGAATTTGCTCGAGCTGGCGGGTCGAGGACGGCTTGCGCTTGGCGATCTCGACCAGCGGAGCATCGCCGAGGATGCTCTGTACCGGCCGGTCCGCATCTGCAGCCGTACGCTCGCGCCACTCCACAAGCTCGCGGGCGATCGTCTGCGCGGAGGGGCTCAGGCCGCGAATCCGGGGTAGGCGCGCGAACACCGTGTCGAGGTCGCGCTCGTCGCTGAGGAGCTCGAGGAAGCTGCACTCCTCGCGTGCCCACTGCAGGCGACCCAACGCGCTCAGGCGTTGTTCGAGCTCCGCCGAGAGCGCGAGCAGGTGGACGACATCCTCGCGCGCATATCCGAGCTGCTCAGGCGAGAGTGGGCGTGTGTCCCAGCGAGTGAAGCTCGCGCTCTTGGCCAGCCGTACGTCGAGGATCTCGGCGAGCAGCGTGTCGTATGAGGATTGGGCGCCGAGCCCCGCGAAGCCCGCCGCGATCTGGGTGTCGAATATGTTGCGCACCTCGGTGGCGAAGCGTCGGCGCACGAGCGCGACGTCCTGGCGCCCGGCGTGGACGACCACCTGGATCGCGGGGTCGGCGAGGATCGCCGCGAGCGGCGCGCCTTCGAGGTCCTGCTCGAGCGGGTCGATCAGCTCGATGCGGTCGGTGTCGGCGCCGTCGGGAACCGCCAGTTGGATCAGGCACAGCAGCGTGCGGTAGCGGCCCTCGCCCATGAACTCCGTGTCGAACGCGAAGCGCCCGGCTGTCCTGGCACTCGGCCGCGAGCGTGTCTAGGGAGGTCATGCGTGATCTCGCTCACGGCTGTTGCGCCGGGGAGCAGATCCAGAGGGTCTTGTCATGGCTGCAGACCTGGCCTGGCGGGAGACGTCCGTTCCGTGAGCGCGGATCCAACGGCGGGCGCCGAGCAGGCGGCGTTCGTCGTCGAGGTGTGCTTGCCGCAGTAGGTGTTCAGGAAGGCGTAGCGCACGGCGCCCTCGGCGATCAGCCGCTTCAGCTTCGCGACGCTCGTGAATACGCGTGCTTCATAGGTGGTCAGGACCAGCACGGGGCGCGCATCCTGCACGATCAACGAGCCGATGCCCGTCGCCGACTCGGCCGCCAGCTCATAGCGCGCGCCGTCCTGGTGCGCGCGCAGGTAGGCGCTCAAGTCGCGCTGCTCTTCGCCCGGCAGGGCGCCGATGTAGCCGGCGTCGCTGACGCGGTTTTCGATCGCCGTGTTGTCAATTTCCAGCGGGATCGCCGCGATCGCCAGCAGCGTCAGCGCGAGCGCTCGCCGCCCGAGAGCAGCGCCGAGGAGCGCGCCGACGGGCTCACCCGCAGGCGCGCCAGCCCTGCGAGCGCGACCGCGCCGAGCGCGCCCGCAAGCGCGATCCACCAGCTTTCCGGGCGTCCGTACAGCAGACGCTCCCCGTAGAGGACCAGCACAACCATGCTCACGGTCAGCGCGATCAAGCGCGCGCGTCCGGAGGCGGAAGCTCGCCCATGCCACGCCGATCCCGAACGTCGCGGTGACAGCCGGTACGAGCCCCTCGACGTAGCGGGGGTGCAGCCGCGCCATCTCGCTGAACAGCGCGATGCCGGTGAGCAGCCACACGACTCAGTGGCCGGCGTGCGGTTGCGCGGCGCGATCCGGTAGGCGGCGGCTCCTCGCCTCGCTCGCGGTCTGTTTCGTCGACGTCCCTGCGCGCCGCTGATCAGCGCCGGGATCCCCAGCAGCAGCGCGAGCAGCAGCACCAGGCCGAGGCGCTGGCCGGAGAGCGGCCCGACCCGCGCGAGCAGGCGCGTGGGGGAGGGCGGGACGATCGGGATGTGGTCGCGCTCGGACTGGGTCGCCGTCGGGTAGTGGTGCCCGGGCTGGTAGACGGTCAGCGGTTCGATCGACTTGCCCGACAGCCGGTCGGTGCCGTTGAACACGAACGCGGCGTTCCAAGCACTGCCGTTGGTCGAGCCGATCGCGTAGGGGCGGTCGTGGGCAGGGACGAGCAGCGTTGCCGTGAGCCACGCCAGCGCGACCACGATGTACACCGCGGCGGCGGCCGTGAGCTGCAGCAGGCGCCTGCGCCGCCGTCCGGGAAGCCCGAGGTAGGCGAGTACGGCAAGGCCCGGCAGCGCGACCAGCGACTCGAGCAGCTTCACGTCGAAGGCGATCCCGAGCGCCGCCGCGCCGGCCAGGAGCCAGGCGCTCGAGCCGTTCTCGCTCGCGCGCACGATCAGGTACAGCGCGAGCACGATCAGCGCCATCATCACCCCGTCCATCGTGTCGCTGCGGGAGGTCAGCACCTCGATTGGCAGAACCGCCTGGGCGAGCGCCGCGGCGAGTCCCGCGCGCGTGTCCCACATTCGCCGGACAGCCAGGAACAGCAGCGGCACCGCGGCGGTGCCCGCGAGCGCCTCGGGCAGCTTCAGCGACGTGGCGGAGAAGCCGACGAGCTTGACGGACGCGACCTGCAGCCACAGGTCGACGGGCGGCTTGTCGATCGAGACGCTGCCGCCGGGCTCGAACGCGCCGAAGAAGAAGTTGTGCCAGGAGAGGCCCATGCTCCGTACGGCCGCGTCGTAGAACGGGTCGGGGGGGACCTGGCCGATGTGGATCAGGCGCAGCGCCGCCGCCCCGGCGGTGATCAGCGCCAAAGCGACCCAGACGAGCCATCCGGCGGACCTTTTCATCGGCAGAACGCTAACCTCGCCCACCGATGGCTGACGAGGTTGACGACGACGAGCTGGCGGTTGTGGCCCATGGGCCGCGGGAGTGTATGCCCTGCCGGGGCACCGGCAAGGTGATCTCGGGCCTCGGCGGCGAGCAGAGCACGGTCCTCTGCCCATGGTGCGGCGGCGAGGGCTTGCGCCAGAGCCGGCGTCGACGCCCAGGCCAGGTGGGGCCTCGAAATGATCGAGTCATCGTCCAGGTCTTATGCAGCTATTCAGGTTCTCTTTAGCTTGGCCGATGCAGGGTCTGACAAAGCCAGTTTCAAGGCCAAGGCAAACTCCCGTATCGGGTGTAGCAAAGCCGGCGGCTCTCGCAAGGGGGACGCATCGCCATTTGAGGTGATGGAACCAGGGGCTGGCGCCAAATCGGATCCTAGGAGGATTCAAATGTTGCATGCACTACGCCAGCGCACCAGCGATGAGGGTGGTTTTACCCTGATCGAACTTCTGGTTGTGATCTTGATCATCGGTATTCTCGCCGCGATCGCGATCCCCGCGCTGCTCAGCCAGAAGAGCAAGGCCTATGACTCATCGGCGAAGACGGTCGCTCAGACCGCCCAGACAGCTGCTGAGACGCTTGCCACCGAAAACAACGGCAGCTACTCAACGGTCAGCACGACGGAACTCAACAAGATTGAGCCGTCGCTTAACATCGCGAACGCCAACGAAGCCGAGTTGACCGTCGCGACAGAAATCGAATCCGGTGCGGGCTATGAAGTCACCGCGACGGCGCAGAACACCGGCGACAAATTCACCGTCAAGCGCCTAAAAACCGGAGTGGTGGAACATCTGTGCAAAAGCCCTGTAAGCAAAACGGGCTGCCCAGGCCACGTCGAATCGACCACTAGCTGGTAGTAACTCGGTCTTGAGCTAGTCCTCTAGACAAGATCAAAGCAGTAAGAGAGGCGGCCCGAAGGCCGCCTCTCTTACTGTATGTAGCCACCGATGCCGATACGTCCGCAAAAGCGCTGCGGTTGTGCAGAACCTCGGCGCCGTGCCGATGGGGTGTCCAACCAGTGTCGCGGCACTAGGCAGGCGCCCTCGGGGCGACGAGTCAAAGCCGACGGTCCTTCAAGGGGCCGAATCGCCGTCGAGATGGCGATGAGTCGGGGGGCTGGCGCCAAATCGGATCCTAGGAGGATTCAAATGTTGCATGCACTACGCCAGCGCACCAGCGATGAGGGTGGTTTTACCCTGATCGAACTTCTGGTTGTGATCTTGATCATCGGTATTCTCGCCGCGATCGCGATCCCCGCGCTGCTCAGCCAGAAGAGCAAGGCCTATGACTCATCGGCGAAGACGGTCGCTCAGACCGCCCAGACAGCTGCTGAGACGCTTGCCACCGAAAACAACGGCAGCTACAGCAAAGTCGGCACGACGGAACTCAACAAGATTGAGCCGTCGCTTAACATCGCGAACGCCAACGAAGCCGAGTTGACCGTCGCGACAGAAATCGAATCCGGTGCGGGCTATGAAGTCACCGCGACGGCGCAGAACACCGGCGACAAATTCACCGTCAAGCGCCTAAAAACCGGAGTGGTGGAACATCTGTGCAAAAGCCCTGTAAGCAAAACGGGCTGCCCAGGCCACGTCGAATCGACCACTAGCTGGTAGTAACTCGGTCTTGAGCTAGTCCTCTAGACAAGATCAAAGCAGTAAGAGAGGCGGCCCGAAGGCCGCCTCTCTTACGTAGCCGCGCTCAAGCGCCGCGCGGCCTCGGCCGATCAGACATACATGGAGGCAATCACCTTCGCCGGAGTCCTCGGCGCGATCTTCGGCTCGTTCCTGAACGTCGTCATCCACCGCCTGCCTCGGCACGAGTCGGTCGTCTCCCCGGCCTCGCACTGCCCCGGCTGCGACACGCCGGTGCGGCCCTACGACAACATCCCGATCCTCTCCTGGCTGTTGCTGCGCGGGCGCTGCCGCAGTTGTGGTGAGCCGATCTCGCCGCGCTACCCGCTCGTCGAGGCCGGCACAGCGGCGCTGTGCATCGGGGCGGTGATCGCGCACACCTCCGCGGCGGGGATCGCCTTGAGCGTCGCGCTGATCCTGATCGTCGTGCCCGCCGCGGTGATCGACCTCGAACACCGGATCATCCCCAACCGGATCACCGCGCTCGGGGCCGTGCTCGCGCTCGTGCTCGGTACTGTGCTCGACCCCGCAGGTGAGCCCGGGCGCCTGATCGCGGGCGCCGCCGCCGGCGGCTTCCTGCTGGTCGCCGCGCTCGCCTATCCCGGTGGCATGGGCATGGGCGACGTCAAGCTCGCCGCCGTGATGGGGTTGTTCCTCGGCAGCGCCGTCGCCCCGGCGATCCTGATCGCGCTGGTCTCGGGCGTCGTCGTCGGCGCCGTCGTCGATTGCTCGCAAGGGGACCGCCGAGGGCCGCAAGACCGCGATCCCTTTCGGCCCCTTCCTCGCGCTTGGTGCGCTCGTGGCCGTGTTTGTCGGCCAGGACATCGTCCAGTTATACGTGAACAACTTTCTTCACTAAAGCGCGGTCGCCTTCGCGCCGATACCCCCCGTGCGGGCGATCCGTCCGCTCTCCTGAAGCGCCGATCTTCTCCCAAGCATCACAACCGCAGATGCAAGCTCCCTCCTTCAACTTCAACATCAAGCTCGGCCGCCGCGGAGGCGCGGACGTCGTCGGCCTGGACATCCAGCCCGGCCACGTCGCCGCCGTGCAGGCGCGCGTGAACGGCTCGATCGTCGTCAAGCACGCGGCTGGCGCGCCGCTGCCGGCGGACATCGTGCGCGAGGGTGAGGTGCTCGACGAGGGCGTGCTCGCAGAGACGCTGCGCGAGCTCTTCAAGGACGGCAGCCTGGAGCCGGCGCGTGCGCCTTGGCGTCGCCAACCAGCGCACGGTGCTGCGCACGCTCGAGCTGCCCCCCGTCACCGATCGCAAGGAGATCGAGGCGGCTGTGCGCTTCCAGGCTCAGGAGCAGGTGCCGATGCCGCTGAGCAACGCGGTGCTCGACTTCCACGCGCTCGGAATCGTCGAGACGCCCGAAGGCCCACGCCAACGCGTGGTGCTCGTGGCCGCTCAGCGCGACATGATCCAGCGCCTGCTCGCCGCGGTGCGCGACGCCGGCTTGCGTCCGGAGGGCGTCGATCTGTCCGCCTTCGCGCTGATCCGATCGCTCTACCGCCCGGACCCTGAGCACGACGGCCGTGTGCTGTACCTGAACGTTGACGGGCTGACAAACATGGCGATCGCCGAGGGAACCGTCTGCCGCTTCACCCGCGTCGTCGGGGGCGGCATCGAGGCGATGGCGAGCCAGCTCGCCGAGCGCCGCTCGATCCCGCTCGTCGAAGCCCGCGCGCTGATTGCCGCGGCGGACCTGACTGTACAACCACCGCTTGAGCCGGTAGCGCAGACGGCGGTGGCGGAAGCCGAAGCCGAGCTCGAGCCGGAGCCGGAGAGCGCGATCGATCCTGAGGCGCCCACCGCGATCGTCGACGAGGTTGCGCCCGACCCAGACGCGGTCGAGAGCAAGGAGGATCAGGACGATGCTCCCCCCGTCGCTCCCCCGACTCCAGCCGCTGCCTCCCCCGTGAATGTGGCGCAGGAGCCCGAGGCTGACGTGCGCACGGTGCTCGAGAACGGTATCCGCGAGATCGCCGGTGAGGTGCGCAACTCGCTCGACTTCCACCGCTCCCAGGAGGGCGGGGGCGAGGTCTCGCGTGTCGTGCTGAGCGGCTCCGCGCTCGATCTTCCGGGCTTTGCCGAGGCGCTCCAGGAGCAACTGGGAGTCCAGGTCGAGCGCGAGTCCGTGCACCTGGACGAGCAGGATCTCGGCGGGGTCTCCGCGCATCGCCTGGCGATCGCCGCCGGCCTGGCCGTGGAGGAGGCGCCCCGATGAGGGCCTTCAACCTAATCCCGGCCGACGAGCGCGGTGGCGCCAGCATCGGCGCCGGCAAGTCAGGCGGCAGCGCGTTCGTCGTGCTCGGCCTGCTCGGGGTGCTGGCGGCCTTCGCGCTGCTCTACGGCCTCGCGAGCCGCCAGATCTCCAGCCAGACCGCCAAGGTCGCGACGCTCAACTCCCAGGCGCAGGCGGCTCAGGCGCAGGCCGCACGGCTGGCGCCCTACGTCAGCTTCATGGCACTGCACGAACAGCGGGTGCAGGCTGTTGACCAACTCGTCGACTCGCGCTTTGACTGGGCCCATGCCTTCCACGAACTCGGCCGCGTGCTGCCCCCAAGGAGGTCGCGCTCACCTCGCTGACGGGCACGATCGGATCGAGCACCGGCGGATCTTCCCCCAACCCAACGGCCAAAGTCTCGGCCGCCGCGAGCAAAGCCGCGACCGGCGCGAGCTCCACTTCCAGCGCAGGCTCCACCTCCAGCGCGAGCTCCACGGGCGCCGCGGGCGCTACAGGCTCGAGCGTCACCTCGGCGACCCCGCCCGGCAGCGTCCCGACCTTCACGCTCAGCGGCTGCGCCACGAGCCAGGCCGTGGTTGCGCTGACGATCGAGCGGCTGCGCCTGATCGACGGGGTCAGCGAAGTCACGCTGCAGAGCTCCACCCAGACGCCCAAGAGCGGCGGTGGCGGCGGTGGCGGCAGCGGCTCCTGTAACGGGCCCGTGTTCGTGATGCAGATCGCCTTTGACCCGTTGCCGAGCGCTTCCACGACGAGCTCCACGAGCACGCCGTCGACTGAGTCGGCGAGCGCCGTGACGCCCGCCACTGGGCAGCCCACAACAGCCACAGGAGGCGCCCGATGACCGGTCGTGACCGCATCGTCATCGTCGTGCTCGCCGCGCTGGCCGTGGTTGGCGCCGCCTGGCTGCTGGTATTGGCCCCCGAGCGTGAAAAGGCGTCCAAGGTCAGCGCTGAAGTCAGCACCGCGCAGGCACAGCTCAGCACCGCCGAAAACGAAGTGAGTGCGCGCCCGCGGCGCGGAGGCGGGCTACCCGGCGGCGTACACCTCGCTTGTCAGACTCGGTAAAGCCGTGCCGACCGGCCAGGAAGTGCCCTCGCTGATCTTCCAGCTGGAACAGGCGTCTAATCGGAAGGGGGTCGAATTCTCATCGATCACGAGCGGAGGCGGAGCCGGCGGCTCCAGCGCGAGCTCAGCGGCGACGCCCGCGGTCGCCGCTGCCGGCTTCACCCAGATGCCGTTCACGTTCGTGTTCAGCGGCAGTTTCTTCGACCTCTACAAACTCTTCCAGCAAGTAAATCGTTTTACCCTGCGCACCAGCTCCGGCAGCGTGCAGGTCAGCGGTCGACTGCTCACGATTCAGGGTGTCCAGCTGGCCCCGACGACGGCCTCGGGTGCTGAAAAGTCCAGCGGCCGGCTGACGGGGACGATCACCGCCACGGCCTATGTGCTCCCCGCGAGTCAAGCCGTGACCGGCGGCGCAACCGCGACGTCCCCCACCGGCGCGCAGAGCACTTCGGGCTCGGGCGCATCGAGCCCAGCGACCACCCCAGCCGTGATCGGAGCAGGACGATGAGCGCGATAAGAGACTTCTTCTCCTCCTTGAAGGAGGACCTGCTGGGCAGGCGCCTGCTGCCGTTCCTGGTCGTCTTGGGAGTGGCACTGGTGGCCGCGGTGGGCTATGCCGTACTTGGCGGCGGCGCCTCGTCGTCGACCACCCCGGTTGCCGTGTCCGCTCCCGCCGGCGCCTCGGCCGCGGTTGGCGATGTAGCCGTCACTCAGGCACCGGCGAACCCCAACGAGCCGATCTCGGAGACCACCAACGGTACGTCCAAGCAGCATCACGGCGTCGCGCACAACCCGTTCACGCCGCTGCCGGAAGCGAAGGAAAAAGCATCGCCAAGCACCACGTCCAGCACGAGCTCATCCTCAACCGCTTCCACCACGCCTGCCGCAGGGTCGACACCGTCTTCCCCGAGCTCCGGGGGCACGATCCCCACGACCCCCAAAGAAACGACTCCCGCGAAGCCCAAGGTGTACGTCCATTACCACGTGACCGCGCAGCTCGGCGTCGTGCCGGTGGTGGCCGAAGGTGCGCCGGCGCAGCCTGCAGAGCTGAAGACATACAAGAATATGGCGCTCGACGAACCGCTTCCTGGCAAGGCCAATCCACAGCTCGTGTTCCTCGGTGTGGTGCTGCGCACCGGCAAGGAAGCGCTGTTCGGGCTCACGGGCGCGGCGATCCTGCACGGGACCGGCGCATGCCAGCCGAGCGCGACGCAGTGCCAGGCGATCGACCTGCAGGTCGGGCAGAGCGAGACGTTGGAAGTGCTCGAAGCCGACGGCAGCACCGTCACCTACGAACTGAAGCTCGCCAGCATCGACAAGAGCTTGAGTACAGCATCGACCGCGCGAGTCCGCAATGCCTTCCGCGTCCAGGCGAAGGCCGCGCGCGAACTGGCGCGCAGAGCGCCCAAGCTGTCAGAGCTGCGCTACTCGCCCTGGGGCGGCGGTTTCGTGTTCGCCGGTCATCCCGCGTTCGCCGTGCGCGCTCACGTGGCGCGGCATCACTGGCGCTGAGCCTGCCAGCACGCCAGGCACGAGCGGGGTCGGTCACAAGCACCCGTGCCTAAAGGGTGAGTCTGGGCACGCGGATACGGGTCCCGAATCCCCAGCAAATAAGCTAGAGCGGAGATGACGCTCCGCTTGATAACCGCCGGCGAGTCGCACGGCCCGGGCCTGACCTGCATCGTCGAGGGTCTGCCGGCGGGCCTTACGCTGCGCCCGGAGGATCTCAACGCGGACATGGCGCGCCGCCAGCTCGGCCACGGCCGCGGTGGGCGCATGAAGATCGAGCGCGACGCGGCTGAGGTCACGGCCGGTGTCCGTCACGGGCGCACGCTCGGTGGCCCGATCGCCCTGCAGGTCGCAAACCGTGACTACGCCAACTGGGAGGAGCGCATGAGCCCCTGGCCGGTATTGGACCCCGCCCACCCCGTGGCGGAGGTCCACCTGCCGCGGCCCGGCCACGCCGACCTGGTGGGCACGCAGAAGTACAAGCAGTCAGACGTGCGCAACATCCTCGAGCGAGCCTCCGCCCGCGAGACCGCCGCGCGCGTCGCGGGCGGGGCGCTCTGCAAGGCGTTCCTGCGCGCGCTGGGTGTCGCGGTCCACTCGCACGTGGTGCAGATCGCCTCTGTCCACGCGCCGGCCCGCGAGCGGGCGCTCGTGCCGGAGGACTTCGCCGACGTGGACAGCTCGCCCGTGCGCTGTCTCGATGCGGAGGCGACGAAGGCGATGGTGCGTGAGATCGACGACACTGCGCAAGGCGAACGAGTCGCTCGGCGGCGTCTTCGAGGTGCAGGCGTTCGGATTGGTTCCCGGACTCGGCTCGCACATCTCCTGGGAGGAGCGCCTGGACGGCCGTCTGGCGATGGCGATCTGCTCGATCCAAGCGATCAAGGGGACGGCGATCGGCGACGGTTTCGCCGTCGCGGGCGTGCCCGGTTCGCAGGCGCACGACGAGATCTTCTACTCCGAGGAGCGCGGCTACTACCGCGAGACCAACCGCTCCGGTGGGCTGGAGGGGGGTATGACGACCGGGGAGCCGCTGGTCGTGCGCGGCGCGATGAAGCCGCTGCCGACGCTCACCAAGCCGCTGCGCTCCGTCGACACCGCGACCCACGAGCCCGCGCAGGCGCTGCGCGAGCGCACCGACTCCTGCACGGTCCCGGCCGCCGGTGTGGTCGGCGAGGCGATGGTGGCGCTCGTGCTCGCCGACGCCTATCGCGCGAAGTTCGGCGGCGACCACATCGACGACGTGCTGCAGGCCATCCGCGCCTACGAGGAGAGGATCGATTGGCGCCGCTGAGCGCCGGGTGGGCGGGCGGCCATCCCCGCGGGGGGAGACGGCGAGGGCGAGTGACGTGGCGCTCGTCCTGATCGGCTTCATGGGCGCGGGCAAGTCCACGCTCGCCGGCCGCCTGGCCGCGCTGCGCGGGCGCGCGCCGATCGACGGCGACGCGCTGCTGGTGGAGCGCTTTGGGCACACGGTGGCCCGCGAGTTCGAGCTTCACGGAGAGCAGGCGTTCCGCGCGGCGGAGGAGGAGGTCATGTGTGGGCTGCTGGAGAGCGTCGACGCCCGCGACGTGATCGCGCTCGGCGGCGGCAGCGTGCTCTCGCCGCGCGTGCGCGCGGCGCTTAGAGGCCACACGACCGCGCTGATCGAGGTCGCGCCGGAGGTCGCATGGGAGCGCGTACGCCGCGACGGCGGCGCTGAGCGCCCGCTGGCGCTCGACCGCGACGCTTTCGAGGCGTTGTACGCGCGGCGGCGCGGGATGTACGAAGAGGTCGCCGATGCCCACCTGCTGTGGGCCGAGTCGGCCTCCGGCCAGTATCCGGTGCTGGTCGGGCGCGGCCTGCTCGACGGCGAGCGCCTGGCCGCCGCGTGGCCCTTGGACCGCGCCGCCTCGCGCCCCTTCTGCGTGACCGACGAGACCGTGTCCGGCCTGTATGCGGAGCGCTTGGGGGAGCTGCGGGGGTTGGTGGCGATCGCACCCGGCGAGCGGTACAAGACGCTCACAAGTGCCGAACGCGTGTGGCGCGAACTGGTGGCCGCCGGCATGACCCGCGCCGACCACGTGGTCGCGCTCGGCGGCGGCGTGGTCGGCGATCTGGCCGGCTTCTGCGCCGCCACCTACCAACGCGGCGTGCCGGTGGTGCAGATCCCCACGACGCTCGTCGCCCAAGTCGACTCTGCCTACGGCGGCAAGACCGGCGTCGACCTGGCCGAGGCGAAGAACTACGTCGGGGTCTACCACCAGCCCGCGGGGGTGCTCGTGGACCCCGATACGCTCGCGACCCTGCCGGCTGCTGAGCTCGCCGCGGGCTGGGTCGAGGTGCTGAAGACCGCCCTGATCGCCGGCGGGGATCTGTGGGAGCGGGTGGCGGCTGGTGGTGAGGTGCAAGAGCAGGTGATTCTCGCCTGCGTGCGCACGAAGCTTGAGATCGTTGCCGCGGACGAGCGCGACGGCGGCCGCCGCCAAGTACTGAATCTGGGGCACACCGTTGGCCACGCGATCGAGACCGCGACCGGCTACGCCCGGTACCGCCATGGCGAGGCCGTTGGTCTGGGGCTGCTCGCCGCCCTGCGCCTCTCTGGGCAAGATGACCTACGCGCGCAAGTGCGCGAGCTGCTGCTCGCTCGCGGGCTGCCCGTGACGCTCGGGGAGGCCCCCGTCGATGTCGGGCAGATCGTTGCGGCCACAGCGCGCGACAAGAAGCGCGTCGGCGCTCACGTGCCGTTCGTGCTGCGTCCAAGCGCCCGGCGAGGTCGTAACCGGTCGCGAGGTCTCCGACGCGGACCTCCAAAGCGCTGTGGCCGAGTTGATCTAGGCTCTTGCTCGGATGACGGACGCTAGGGGCCGCATAGAGGTGCTGCACGGTGTCAATCTCGACATGCTCGGCGAGCGCGACCCTCTGCACTACGGCACGCTCACGCTCGCCGACCTGGATGTGCAGATCGTCGCCTGGGCGAAGGAGCTGGACCTGCGGGTGAGCTGCTTTCAGACCAACGCCGAGTCCGAGTACGTCGAGCGTCTGCACTCACTGCGCGGACAGGTCGACGGGGTGATCCTCAACCCCGGCTCGTGGACGCACTATGCGTACGCGATCCACGATGCGCTGGAGCTGACCGGCCTGCCGGCGGTGGAGGTGCACCTCTCCGATATCCAGGCGCGTGAGCCATGGCGGCGGCTGTCGGTGATCGGCGATCTCTGCCTCGCGACGTACTCCGGCAAGGGCCCAGAGGGCTACCGGCTGGCACTTTTGCGTCTGCGCGAGGCCCTGGACGCAAGCAGGCCATGACCCGCGCGAAGGGGGTGGATGTGGCGAGCGCCAAGCGGAGATCGGCCAGCAGATCGGACGACGGGCGCGCTGGCCGTCTCGCGGCTGAGCTGCGCGAGCGCGAGATCGACGTGCTGCTCGTCACGACGCGGTCAACGTGCGCTACCTGACCGGTTTCACCGGCACCAGCGGACTGGCTCTGATCTCGCGGAGGCAGGCGACCACATCGGTTTCTCACCGACTTTCGCTACGCCACCCAGTCGGCCGTGCAGGTGCCGGACACGTTTCACCGCGAGATCGTCGCGGGCGAGTTGCTCGAGGGCGCCGTCGACGTGCTCGCCTCGTCGCTAGAGGAGGGTGGGCGTCTGGGGTTCGACGATGCGAGCCTCACCGTCAAGCAGCACGCGCGTCTGGAAGAGCTGCTGGGCGCGGAGTGGACGCTCGTACCGTGCGCGGGCGTTGTCGAGGAGCTGCGGGCGGTCAAGGATGCCGGTGAGATCGACCGTATCCGCGCCGCGGCCGAGCTTGGCCGACGAGGCGCTGCGGGAAGTGCTCGAAGCCGGTGTCGTGGGTCGCACCGAGCGAGACGTGGCGATCGAGCTGGAGCTGCGCATGCGCCGTCTCGGCGCCGAGGGTGCGAGCTTCCCGTCGATCGTCGCCGCGGGCGCGCACGGCGCCCTGCCGCACGCCGAGCCACGCGCACGCGAGATCCACAAGAACGCGCTAGTCACGATCGACTGGGGCGCGCTGCACGAGGGCTACTGCTCGGACTGCACCCGCACCTACGCCACGGGCGAGCGGATCTCCGAGCGGGCACGGGAGATCTACGAGCTCGTACTGGAAGCTCAGGAACAGGCGCTCGCCGCGGTCAGAGCGGGACCGAACGGCAGAGAGATCGACGCGGTTGCACGCGATCTGATCGAGGCGGCCGGGAGGGCGAGCACTTCGGCCACGGTCTCGGCCACGGCGTCGGGATCGAGGTTCACGAGGGCCCGCGCCTGTCGCGTTTGGCCAGCGAGGATCCGCTGCTCGCCGGCAACGTCGTGACGGTCGAGCCCGGCGTCTACCTGCCTGGCAGGCTCGGCGTGCGGATCGAGGATCTTGTCGTCGTGAGGAAGGACGGTCAGGAGGTGCTCACGCGACTGTCCAAGGAGCTGACCGTGATCTCTTGAGCGGGAAGGAGTCGCGCTGAGGTGGTCGCTCCTCGGGTCAGTCTCCTGGTGAGCTCCGGCGCGTATAGATGCAAGGCAAGTCCCATCGCCAGCGGCACGGTCCAGGCCAGGAAGAAAGCCGCCTGGGCATCGGCCGAGACGTGGATCGGCAGCCACTGGAAGCTCACCCACGCCAGCACGGTGCTCGACAGCGCGAGCATCGCGGGACGGCGTTGCTCGCCGAGGCTCTCCCAGGCGAGCAGGGCCAACACGAACGGGATCGGGTAGTACACGGTGTCCCACGTATCCAGCACGCAGCGCAGCAGCAGCAGCAGCGCCAGCAGCAGCAGCGCATCCGACTGGCCGCGGCGCGAGCGCCGCCAAGCCAGCGCGGTGAGGGGCAGAGAGACGGCGACGATCAGTGGGTGGCTGATGGTTCCCACCCAGGCGGGCGCGGTGCGATAGCCGGGCTTGACCGCACCGAACAGGCCGTGCACGACCGGCGCCGTGGTGGCCGAAGAACCAAAACGCCTGCCATGGCTGGAAGATCGCGCTGGGCGGCGCGGCCGCGCCGCGCGTGGAGGCGACGAACCCGCTCGAGCCGACGAGGGCGAGCGGAGCCAGCACGAGCGCCGCGACGGCCCCGGCGCTCAACATGCACAGCGCCCGGCGCGAGGGCAGCGCGAGCAGCACCGGTCCCACCGCGAGTAGAGCCCACTCCTTGTTGGCGATCGCCAAGCCGAGCGCCAGCCCCGCCCACAGTGGGCGCTCGCGCGCGGCGAGCAGCACCGCGGCCACGCACAGCGCGCCGCCGAGCAGCTCCTCGGGATGACCGAGTTCGAGTGCGCGCAGGGTCAACGGGTTAGCCACGCAAACTCCCAGCGCGACCGCACGCCAAAGCATTGGTGGCTCCAGCAGCACGCATCTGCGCGACAAGCCACACCCCGAGCACGGCGGCCGCCAGTAGGCAGGGCAGCGCGACCATGCGGTACACGGCGAGCTGGCCGCCGCCCCACAGCCCGGGCAGCGAGCGCGAACGGCGCGCGCTCCACGAGCGAGCCGCCGTAGGCCGGCGCGAGGCGCAGGAATTCGAGCACATGCCCCTGGACGAGCGCATCGAAGGCGGGACGCGCCTCGGTGTCGTAGTCGTTCCAGGCGAAGCCGTACAGGCCGAGCCACGCCATCGTCGCGGTGCCGGCCGCCGCCAGGAACGCGCACAGGGCGTTCTCGCGTACTCGCAGCCTCATGGTTTGGCATCGGCGTCGGGCGGGGTTTGCTTGAGCACAGCCATGCGTCTCGCCCGCTACCCTCCGAAGCCGTGATCAGCACAAACCAATTCAAGAACGGCAACCACATCGACGTCGACGGCACCGTCTTCAAGATCCTCGACTTCCAGCACGTCAAGCCGGGCAAGGGCGGCGCGTTCGTCCGCACGAAGCTGCGCCGGGCCTCAGACGGCAACGTGATCGACCGGACGTTCAGGGCGGGGGAGAAGTTCCGCTCGGTGCGGACGGAGGCGCGCAGGATGCAGTTCCTGTACGCGGACGGCACCGACGCGCACTTCATGGACACGGAGTCCTTCGAGCAGATCGCCGTCGCCGAGGGCACGCTTGCAGGAGATGCTGCGCTGGACAAAGCCGAGCAGCGAGGTGGACGTGCTGTTCATCGACGACGAGCCCGCCGACGTCCAGCTGCCGAGCGGGGTCGATCTGGAGGTCACGCAGGCCGACCCGGGGCTGCGCGGCGACAGCGTCTCGGGGGGCGGCACGAAGCCGGCGACGCTCGAGACCGGCGCGACGCTCCAGGTCCCGCTGTTCGTCGAGGTCGGCGAGCGCATCCGCGTGGACACGCGCTCGGGCGAATACGTCTCGCGGGCGTAGGGGCGTCGAGGTGCGGCGCTCAGATCAGCGCAGGGCCGCGGTGGTGGCGCTCTACCAGCACGATCTGACCGGCCGGCCGCTGCTGGAGACGCTCGGGCCGAACGCGTCGATCTTCGCCCGCGCGCTCGCCTACGCCGCGGCCGACCGCGCGGAGGAGCTCGACGAGGTGATCGACCGCCACGCGCACGGCTGGTCGGTGCAGCGGATCCAGCCGCTGGAGCGCAGCATCATGCGCGTGGCGCTGATCGAGATGCTGCACCCCGACGTGGCCCCGGGCGAGCAGCCGATCCCGCCGGAGGGGGCGATCGAGGAGGCGCTGGAAAGCGCGAAGACGTTCTGCGGCGCGACGCGCCGGGGTTCGTGAACGGGGTGCTGGGCGCGGTTTTGCGTGAGCTGCGAGAGAGCGAGCAGCCTCCTGGGGACTCCGCGGAGCGCGTCACGGCTCACCCCGAGGAGCAAGCTCAGGAGTTTTCGGATACCGTCTAAACCGATCTCATGAGCGGCGCCGAGCATCTGGACGACCTGATCACGCAACTGGAGCGCGCCGCTGAGCAGCTGCGTTCGGGCGAGCTCTCCTCCGACGCCGCCGCGACGATGGTCGAGGATTGCGCGGCGCTGGCGACACAGGCAGCGGCGGAGCTCGAGCAGCTGGCGCGGATGCGGAAGCCTTCGCGCCCGCGCCCGGCCAGGACTCTCTGCTGTAGGCCCAGGTCGCCGAGGCTGTGAGCACCGACGCCTACCCCGAGCACCTGCGCGAGGAGGTCGAGCGCTACCTGGAGGCGATGCGCTTCTCCGAGGAGGCGCTGACGGCCGGTCTGGAGGAGGCGATGCGCTACTCGCTGCTGGCGGGCGGCAAGCGCATCCGGCCCGTGCTGGCACTGGCGACCGCGCGGGCGGTGGGCCTGGAGCAGAAGCGAGGTGATGCCGCTGGCGGGCGCGATCGAGCTGATCCACACCTACTCGCTGATTCACGACGACCTGCCGGCGATGGACGACGACGCATTGCGCCGCGGGCAGCCGACCTGTCACGTGAAGTTCGGCGAGGACGTGGCAATCCTCGCGGGTGACGGGCTGTACGCGGAGGCGTTCCACCACCTGCTGAGCCGACCAGAGCTCGCCGCCGCAACGGGTCCTGGTCGCGGCCGCCGAGCTCGCGGCCGCGACCGGCGTGAACGGCATGGTCGGCGGGCAGTACGCCGACGTGAACCAGCGGACCCCCGGCGGGCCGCAGGCGCTGCGGCGGTTGCACGAGCTGAAGACGGGCCGCCTGATCGGCGCATCGGTGCTGTGCGTGCTGCTTTTGGCGGGGATCGAGGATGGACCTGCGACAATCGAGTTTCGCCGTTTTGCCGCCGAGCTGGGCGTGTTGTTCCAGATCGTCGACGACATCCTCGACGTGACGGGCACCGACGACGCGCTCGGCAAGCCGCAGGGCAGCGATCAGCGCCATGGAAAGCGCACATATGTGAGCGAGTTCGGGATCGAGCGGGCCAGGGAGCTGGCGGCGGGATCCCACAGGACTGCCCGCCAGGCGCTCGCCGCGGCCGGCGGGCAGATCAATCAGGCGAATACGACCGGCGAGCTCGAGCAGATCACCGACTTCATCTACACCCGCACCTCATGAGCAAAGCCAAGAAAAAGGCCCAAAAACCCCTCCTGGCGGGAATCGACGGGCCGCAGGACCTGCACGGGCTGAGCGACGAGCAGCTGGCTGAGCTGGCCCAGGAGGTGCGCGAGCACATCATCGATACGGTCGGGGAGATCGGCGGGCACTTCGGCGCCAACCTCGGCACCTGCGAGCTGGCGGTGGCGCTGCACTCGGTGCTGGAGAGCCCGAAAGACAAGATCCTGTGGGACGTCGGGCACCAGGCCTACCCGCACAAGATCCTCACCGGTCGCCGCGATCAGCTGAGCACGATCCGTCAGTACGACGGCCTGGCGCCGTTCTGCTCGATCGGGGAGTCCCCGCACGACATCATGGGCGCCGGGCACGCTTCGACGTCGATCGGGTACGCGGTCGGCATCAAGGAGGGGATGCGCCAGGGCGCGGGCGAGCAGGGGAAGGTCGTCGCCGTGATCGGCGACGGCGCGATGACGGGAGGGGTGGCGTTCGAGGCGATCGGGCAGGCGGGGGGCCTCGGCACGCCGATTGTGGTGGTGCTGAACGACAACGGCATGTCGATCGCGCCGAACGTCGGAGCGATGTCCAAATACTTCAACCGGGTCAGGCTGAACCCCAAGCTGTGGCATGCGCGTGAGGGCGTCGAGGGTGGGCTGACGCGCCTGCCGGGGGGGATCGGCGCGGCGCTGGAGCGGATCGGCCCGCAGTTGAAGGAGTCGATCAAGGCGTTCTGGGCGCCAGGCCTGTGGTGGGAGGAGCTCGATTGGGCGTACATGGGCGTGGTCGACGGTCACGACGTGCGCGCGCTGCGCGAGGCGCTGCGCGAGGCGCTGGCGGCCGAACGCCCTGTGGTCGTGCACGTGGCGACGGTCAAGGGCAAGGGGTTTGCGCCGGCCGAGGAGGGTGGGCTGGAGGGCATGGAGAAGTGGCACGCGGCCAAGCCGAAGTCGATCTTGAACGGCATCGAGACACGCCCGGTGACGGCGCCGGTCGCCTCGGGACGAAACGAGGAAGCGAAGCCCGCCGCGCCGGCGCGGGCGGGCGGGCTCCCATACACGCAGGTGTTCGGGGAAGCGCTCGTGCGGGAGTGCGAACGAGACGAGCGCGTGGTCGGGATCACCGCGGCGATGAACTCGGGCACGGGGCTGAACATCCTGCAGAAGGCGCTGCCGGATCGATACTTTGACGTTGGGATCGCCGAGCAGCAGGCGATCCTGTTCGCGGCCGGGCTGGCGCTGCAGGGGATCAAGCCGGTGGCGGCGATCTACTCAACGTTCCTGCAACGGGCGTATGACCAGATCGTGCACGACGTGTGCCTGCAGAAGCTGAACGTGGTGTTCGCGCTCGATCGCGCGGGGCTCGTGGGCGACGACGGGCCGACACATCACGGGGCGTTCGACATCGCCTACCTGCGCTGTCTGCCGAACATCGTGCTGATGGCCCCGCGCGACGAGGCGATGCTCGTGAACACGCTGCACACAGCGCTCCTCTATGACGACGGTCCGATCGCGTTGCGCTATCCCCGCGGGGAGGGTACGGGCGCGGAGCTGCCGCAACGCCCGCGGGCGATCGAGATCGGCACAGGAGAGATCCTTCGCGAGGGCGGCGCAAGCGCCCCGGCGGGCGGGCGCGTGGCGCTGATCGGCTACGGCAGTGGTGTGGGCAAGGCGCTGGAGGCCGCCGAGGAGCTGGCGAGGAACGAGATCGCGGTGACTGTCGCCGACGCGCGCTTTGCGAAGCCGATCGACGCGGGCTTGATGGCTCAGCTGGCGGCCGAGCACGACCTACTGGTAACGGTCGAGGAGGGTGTGCTCGCGGGTGGCTTTGGATCAGCGGTGTGGGAGACCCTGAACGAGACGGGCACGACGATCCCGCGCATTTTGCGCGTGGGCCTGCCCGACCGCTACGTGACGCACGGCAAGCCGGCGCTGCTGCACGAGGAGGTCGGGTTCACGGGCAAGCGCATCGCCGAGCGCGTGCAGGCAGCGATCCTCGATCGCGACTCTGCGCCCGTCGGCGCGTAGGGACCGTTTTTTAAATGAAACGACCCGCAGGGGAAGCGGGCCGTTTCGGGGAGGAGGGATGCTGCTGTGCTTCGGGTCGTTCATCATGATGCCCAGCGGAAGGGCGGCTATGTGTGATGTTGATCACAGAGGCGAACCGGTGTTCGTCTCGCGGGGTGGGATCAAGCTGGAGAATGCGCTGAGCACGTCGGGGCTGGAGGTGTCAGGCAGACGCGCGCTCGATGTGGGCGCCTCGACAGGAGGGTTCACGGACTGCCTGCTGAAGCGCGGCGCGGTGGGCGTGATCGCGGTCGACGTCGGCTACGGGCAGCTCGACTGGGGACTGCGCAACGATCCCCGTGTGACCGTGCTCGAGCGCACGAACGCGCGCGCGCTGACCGCGGAGCTGCTGCCATACACGCCGGATCTTGCGAGCATCGACGTATCGTTCATCTCGCTCGCCAAGGTGCTGCCCGCCGTGCTCGGGTGCATGGCCGAGTCCTATGACGTGCTCGCGATGATCAAGCCCCAATTCGAGGTCGGCCGGACGATCGCCAGCAAGGGGCGCGGCGTCGTGCGCGATCCGGAGCACCGTCGAGCCGCGCTCGTGGGCGTTGGGGAGGCGGCGCTTGGCCTGGGCGCTAGCGTGCTCGGGTTTTACTCGTCGGGGCTGATGGGGCCGAAGGGCAACAAAGAGACATTTGTGTGGCTGGCCGAGTCAGGGCGTGCTAGCCGATCTTCGATCGGTGGGGCAGAGAGCTCAGAGGATGTCGAGCGAATGGCGCGTAGGGTGGAGCCATGAGAGAGATCACCGTGTTCACACACCGCCGGCCCGAGGATACGAGCGCGGCCCTGGGGCTGCTCGTGGCGGCGGCGGCGGATGCCGGGGTGACTTTGCGCCTGGATGAGGAGGAGACGCGCAAGCACGGTCTGCAGGCGGGGCCGGGGATCGCGGTGGACGCGCCGGTGAAGGACGGGGTCGAGTTGTGCGTGGTGCTGGGCGGGGACGGGACGATCCTCGGTGCGCTGCAGCGCTATGCGGGCACAGAGGTGCCGGTGTTCGCGGTCAACTTCGGCCAGATCGGATTTCTGGCGACGGTCGAGCCGCAGGACAGCGAGGACGGCATCCGCCGCGCGCTTGATGGGGACTTCGAGTTGCTGCGGCTGCCGGGGATCGCGCTCGACGTGCCGGGCGACGGGTCGGAGGCCGCGGAGATCGGGCGCTCGGAGATCGTGCGGCGGACGGCGTTCAACGACGTGGCGATCCATCGCAAGGTCGGCGAGCGGGTGGCGCAGATCGCCTATGCCTTAGATGGGGAGGAGGTCGGGAGCGTACGCTGCGACGGCCTCGTGGTGGCGACCCCGGCGGGGTCGACCGGCTACAACCTGGCCAACGGCGGACCCGTGATGGCGTGGGGGGTGGAGGGCTTCGTGGTGTCGTTCATCGCGCCCCACTCGCTCGCGGCGCGCACGCTGGTGGTCGCGCCGCGAGATCGGCTGACGATCTACAACCGCTCGCGAGAGCCGCTCGATGTCGCTGTCGACGGGCGCCCGGCGTATGGAATCCCGCCCGGCGAGGCGATCGACGCGCGATTCGTCGATGCGGCGGGGACGATCGCGCAGCTGCCGGGCTCCTCGTTCTACCGCAGGCTGCGCCAGAAGTTCGGCCGTCTGGCGAGCTGAGCCTCAGTCTCAGACTCGATTCATCGCTCTCGCGCTCTGAGGTGTCGAGGACCAAGCCTCGCAAGGACACAGGGAGCGTGGCGTGCTGTGCACGCAAGCGACTGAGGACGCCGCGAGGCACCGGTCATCGGCGCCTCAGGCGACCTTCGCGGCCGGCGGGTCGTGGATCTCGCCGGCGTTCTGCATCGAGGTGACGAAGTCTTCGAGCTGGTCGCGTGAGAAGCGCCGCTGGCCGCCGGGCGTCCTGTAGCAGTGGATGTGGCCGGCGTCGGTCCAGCGACGGATCGTCGCGAGTGAGACACCGACGTAGCGCGCAGCCTGGGAGCTCGTGAAGACGAGCTGCCGGTCGCTTGGGGCTTGGAGTGGGGTGATGGGCATGTGGGTGTTTCGGCTGGATGGGGACGGACGCTGAGCGCCGCGAAGCTTTGTGGACGTTTGGCCGAGGAAGGGGGCAAAATCCCATCAGTTCGACGTTGAGGCCTCTCGAATCCCTTCGTCTGCAAGCAAACGTGCAAAGGGCGACGTAAAGCTAGACATTCCGTCCAATCTCGGTACTATGTTGCTCGAACCTACTCAAAGGTGGCGGTTGTCCCGTGGATGGAGACAAACGGTTGCTGCCTCGGAAAAAGTGGCCCCCGAGATCGGAGATGGAGACCATGGCTGAATATCACAGGCCTTAAGACCCAGAATTGAGTTGTAACGAGGATTTGAGGGTGCTTCGCAATATGCGGGGCATCCTCTTTTTTTGATGTATTGGCTAAACTCCGAGTGGTGGCAGTTGGCCAGGCTGAGGGCCGCTGGCGTCAGTGTCGCGTACACGGTGACAGTTGGTCAAATTAACCGTGGGATGGCTGCGCTATCTTCCGCACTCGCTGCTCGAAGGCGAGCTCGGTCTCGAAGTCCGCGTCTTGCGCGAATGCGGGGCCCTCGCGCTCAAGCAGAGCGATGAAGTTCTCGACAAGCTCTGCGTCGAGCTGTCGCCCGGCGATCTTCCGTAACTCCGCCATCGCGTCTTGGGGCGTCATTGACGAGCGATAGCTCTCGCGCGCTGTCATACGGTCGTATGTAGAGCAGATCGCCACGATCCTTGAGGCTAGAGGGATCTCGCTGCCGATCAGCCCCGCTGGGTAACCACCACCGTCTACGCGCTCGTGGTGGTAAAGGATCGCGTCAGCGACCGGGCCGTAGCCGTCGAGCTTGCCAACCAGGGCCGCCCCGTCACGGGGGTGGCGGTGGATGATCGCCCAGTCTTCGTCGGTAAGACGCTCTGGGTGTAGGACACGGTCTGACCACGTGAACTTGCCGATGTCGTGTAGCAGGCCGGCGGTATGGACGATGTCCTGTTCCGCCTCGCTGCAGCTTGCCTCAATCGCGAGGGCCTTTGCATACCGCGCGACGCTGGCGGCATGGTGGGCGGTCGAGCGGTCGCGCAAGGCGAGCGCGTCCATTAGAGTGGAGAGCACTCCGAATTGTAAGGAGGCCAGTTGGATCGAGCGTGCTTCGAGCTGGTCTGCCCGGTCCTCAGAGCGCAGCAGCGCCACGGTGAGCTGCCTTAGAATCAGGAGCACCGCGATTGAGCCGATGAGCATTGGCAAACCGATGCTCGCATAGGCGATCGCGAGGAGGGTTGCGAGCATGCCCGCGGCGAGTTGGCCGGGAAGCAGGGGGAGGAACAGCTCACGCGCTTGGCGCACCAACGGACGCCCCTCGTCTATGCGCTTGTGCAGCGCGAATAGCACAAAGTTGAGTCCGACGGTCACGATGAAGACGCCGAGAACGATCAGTCCGAATATGACGTTCTGCGTCTCGTGGTGATTGTGCAGGACGTGGGTATCAACTGCCAATCTGTGCATCATCAGCCCCCCCGCGAAGGGAACGCTCGCAAAAGTTGCCAGGGAGCACAGCCATTGGGCGGGCGTCAGACGTCTCGTGGCCGATGACAGGATCGTTCCGGCGATGCTGAACGCTGCGGCTGGGACCGGTCCAAGCAGGGCCATAACCAGCACGATCGCGACCAGAGCACAACTCAACTCGCCCGCGGGCGTCTCGATGCTGAGCCAATCCCCCAAGAGCGTGAGCACAAGCAGCAGCGCGACCAGAGTGAGCGGTTGCCATTCATCGGCGCGTGAAAGCCACACGGCGGCGGCAAGGGTGCCCGTCAGCAACAGCAACTCTGCCGACCAGAAGAGACGTCTTGTAAGCTTGGATGCAGGCATCGTCGGTCTGCCGTACTTATCGGTCGTCGCGACGTAGTACTTAAGGTGCCGAAGACAGTTGCCGAGGCGTCTGGACGTCTGCTGATTCGCCCAGTTTGTCGGTTACGGACGCAGGTGCGGGCGAGGGCTGATGCACTCAAGGAACGCTTGACGCAGGACTCTTCATCACCGAGGTGCCCGTATCCTCATCTGTCTCCGGTTGGGGCCCCCGGCGACCCCAGTGACAGTCTCAGCAAGGCAGCCGTGGTCGCCATGGCCCCAAGCCCAACCACGACAAACGCTACGCGCGGCGAACTGAGCACGACCAATACTCCCCCCAACGGCAGGCCGATCGCTCGACACAGGGCACCGAGCGATTCGACCGCGCCCATCATTCGGCCCTGCAGGTGCTGTGGGGTGAGCCGTTGCACCACGCTGATCAGTGAAGGCATCTGCAAGCCATTGCCGATCCCGCCCACGAGCGCGGCAACGCACGCAAGTGCCAGCGAAGGCGCGACGGCGAAGCCTATGTAGGCCAGTCCGATCATTACAGTGCCGGCGCTCAACATCCCTGCCAGTGGTCGTCGGATCAGGCGCGCGAAGACCACGCTGCCGAGGACCGCGCCCGCGCCCCATGAGGTCAGGAGCAGCCCGAGACCGCGGTCACCGGCGTGCAGTGTGGTTTTTACGTAAGTGACCTCGATCGGTGCGCCGGTTTCGAAGAACACGAGCGCGATCGCCTCCACCAGCAGCAGCCCGCGCAGCGAAGGCGCCTCGTTGATGTGCCGCCATGCCACAAGCAGGCGGGTGCGCACCGAGTCGCCCCCGGCCTCCTCGACATGTGGGTGTAGGTCGAGCAGCAATGCGGCGCAGATCAGGAACGAGCCGACGTCAATGAACAACGCCGTCGAGGCTCCCGCCGCGGCGACCAGGACCCCGCCAAGCACCGGACCCAGCACGAACGTGACCGAGAATGCAACATTGCGCGCCGCGTGCGCCTTGCGCTCAGCCTCCTGCGCTCTCTGCTCAATAAGTGCGTTCGTCGGTCCGCCTTTGTCGCGCCGACCGTTAGACCCCGTCGCGATGCCCATCTCCGTTGCGACGTGATCGCGCGCGGCTCGGGCGATCTCTGCGCGTAGAAGAGCGCTGCCTGCCAGCGCAGCTGTCCCATCGAGCGCCGCTAGCAGTAGCACCCCCGGGAGCCAGAAGTGCCAGAGAAGAACGGCGAGCGCTGCGGTCACGATCGCCTCGAAGACGTACAATCCGGTGAGCTCGCGGCGGCGTCGAGACGCCTCGACCCAGGCGACGATCGCCGGAACCACGAACGCGGGGAGTGCCTCCGCCGCGAATGTCAGTGCCGCGACCGCAAGCGCGCTATGGGTGTGGTCATAGACTGCGACCAGCAGAGCGATCAGGCCGAACCAGCTACCAAGGCTGTTGATCGTGTAGGCGGCGAGGATCCTGCGCAGCCGCGGCGACTTGAGTGGTGACGACACGCCGCCACGCTAACGGTTGCCTGCGACGGGAGCGAGCGCTGCAAGCGTTCGCGCGGGTTGCCGGAAGGCAAGCGCACAGCCACCACACACCCGGTCACTTCAGGCCATTCAGGCCACAGCAAGCTCCGCGCTACGCGTGCCGGAGGCGGAGCTCGTTGTGATAATCGAAATGCCCGCCGTCGTCTCCGTCGCGGCCGTCCACGACCATCACCGGCAGCTCCGGATGGCGGTGGGCCAGCGTCTGCATCAGCGACTCCGCGGGAGCGTCGTCGAGGTCGCCGGTGATAAACGCCATGCGGCTGCCGGGGGCGTGCTCCAGCACGTCGCAGACCGCGCCGGCCTGCTCGAACACTGTATTCGCGGGCAGCGTCCGGCTCAGCTCGTCGAGCAGCGTTGCCCGCCGTCCGGTGTCCGCCCCAACTAGCAGGACACGGGTGGGGCGATCGACGACGCGCAGCGCCGGTGCGGGAGCGTCCTGTCCCCGGAGCGCCTCGGGGTGCGGGGATCGCTGACCTTGCAGCAGACGCAGCGCGGGCGCTCTCGAGCGCGTCCTGGCGAGTGCCTGGATGGGGCTCATAGCGGCGACACTCCTCCGATCGCGGGCCAAGTGTCGGTGAGGGCGATCCCCTCCGGCCCGCGCGAGGCCCGGTCGGCCTCGTGGTCTTTACGCAGCTCGAGGCGACCGAGCGCGGACAGCGCGGCGAAGCCCGCGGCCGTTAGGGCCACCCAGGTCATCACGATGCTGAGGGCGATCATGCGGACTCCTTCGGGGTCGCGGATGGGATCTCATGCGGCATAACCGACATGATGGGCGCTTGCGGGGCTTTTGTCTGTCGGGCGAGTGGTGCCGATCGTGTGGTCTGAAAGGTGCCGATCTATGTCGTCCTTCAGGGACGTCAAAGAGCTTGTTGACAGCTCGTGACCCGACGGGGGTCCGGCCGTGGTTGGTAGACGACGGACGCGAGCGCAGACGTGCTGGTGGCACGGCGAGCATCGCGGGTGGCGTCTGACGCCGCGGAACGGCTGCCGCAGCCGCTACGGTTGTGCATGCGATGGAGGCTGGCTCGCCAGGGGTGGATCGACCGATCGACGTGATCATCGCGGACGATCACGGGGTCGTTCGCGACGGCATTCGCATGGTGCTCGAGCGCGAGTCAGGCGAGTTCCGGGTCGTGGCCGAAGCCGGCGACGTGCCCGCCACGATCCGCGCGGTCCGCGAGCACAAGCCGGACCTGCTCACGCTTGACCTCTCGATGCCGGGCGGTTCGAGCCTGGCGGCGCTCCCCTCCTGCTTCGTCGCTCACCCCACGCTCGCGGTCGCGATCCTGACGATGCGCGAGGACCCCGAGTACGCCCGCCAGGCGCTGCGGGCGGGAGCGCGCAGCTATGTGCTCAAGGAGGCCGAGCCGGCCGAGCTGCTGCAGGCCTTCCGGCTGGCGGTGGCAGGCGGCAACTACCTGCATCCGCGTCTGGGCGCGCTGATGGCCACCGGCGATGAGACCCCCAGCGATGGCGTCGCGCTGAGCGAGCGTGAGCGCGAGGTGGTGCGGCTGATCGCCAACGGCTTCACCAACCCCCAGATCGCCGAACAGCTGCACGTGGCCGAGCGCACCGTGAAGACCTACCGCGCCCGGGCGATCGAGAAGCTCGGCTTCTCCTCGCGCGCGGAGATCACCGCCTATGCTCGGCGCCTCGGCCTGGTGGATTAGCGCTCGGTGCCGGTTTCGGCGCCGCTTCAGTGACCGGCAGCCGCTCCCGAGACCTCGCCGGCTGCGGCTTCCTCACCGGGCGCGGGCCGTCCCGCGAGCGGGACCGTCAGACGCATGACGGTCCCTTTGCCCGGCGCCGGCACGAGTTCCAGCTCGCCCCCGACCAGCTCGGCGCGCTCGCGCATTCCCGACATCCCGAACCCGCCCTCCAGACCGTCGCCCCGCGGCCCGAGACGGTCCGCTTCCGGAAGCCCCTGCCCGTCGTCGGTCACCGACGCGCGGATCAGCCCGTCGCGCTCGACGACGCTGATCGTCGCCTGCGTCGCCTGCGCGTGGCGGCTCACGTTCGTCAGCGCCTCCTGCACGACGCGGTAGATCGTGCTCTCGAGCTCAGCGTCCAGGCGGCGCTGTCTGCTCGGGCCGGCGGATCGGCCCGGACCGAGGTCGATCTCGGTCTGCACGTCCAAGCCGTCGATCGCCTGCGCGCGCCGGGCGAGCGCCTGCAGCGCGGCCGCCAACCCGAGGTCGTCGAGCGCCGCCGGGCGAAGCTCGGTGATCAGGTGGCGCAGCCCGTCGATCTCATCGCCCAGTCCCTCCAGCACCGACTCGACGGCCGCGCTCATCGCCGCCTGCTCGTCGAGGTCGCGGGCGTGGGCCAGCTTCAGGCGCAGCGCGCCGAGGCCTTGAATCGTTTCGTCGTGGATCTCGCGCGCCCAGCGCGTGCGCTCGCGCTCGCGCGCCTCCATGCCGTAGCGCAGGCGCTTGATCTCCACCGAGCGCTCCGCCGCGAGCCGCTGCGCGACGCTCGTCGCGAACGCGTTCAACGCCTCCCGGTCGGGGCCGCGGAAGCCGCCGTCGCGGCGCAGCGCGATCACCAGGCCGCCGCCGTAGCCCTCCATGCTCAACGGCTCGACCAGCGCGGCGCGCGCCTCCAACCCCAGTTCGTGCAGCCACGCCGCCTCCGGCCCGCGCGGGCGGTCCAGCGACACCGGCTTGCCCTGCGCGGTACAGCTCGCCCAGCGCGCTGCCCTCGACGGGCACGATTCGTAGGCGCACCGTCTCCTCGCCGCTGGAGGCGGCCACGCGCAGCTCGCCGCGCTCCTCGATCACCACCAGCAGCGTGCCGGCGTCGAGCAGCGCAAGGCCGCGATCGGCCATCAGCCGCAGCAGCCACAACTCTGATCCCGAGAGCATCGCGCGGGATTATGGACTCAGATCCCGTCGGTCTAGCGACGCTCCAGTTCGTGCTCGCGGCGCGCGGCGGCCCGTGGTCTGGGCCAGCAGCTCCTCGCCGCCGACATCCTCGCGCCAGGCGGCGAGCCCGACGGACACGCGCAGCGGCCGGCGCTCTCCGCCGGCTTCGACCTTGATCGCGCGCAGGCGCGCCAGGGCGCGTCTGGCGACGATCTCGCCACGTGGGCCGTCGGCGCCGGGCAGCAGCACCGCGAGCTCACCCTCGCTCGGCCTGCCCACCCGGTCGAAGCGGCGCAGCTCGCGGCGCAGCGCCTCGCCCACGTAGACGAGCGTCTGCTCGGACAGCTCGCTGCCGTGGGCCTTCGCTCAGCTCGTCCAGGTTCTCGATCACCACGAGCAGACAGCTCAGCGGTGTGCCGTGGCGCCCGGCGCGGTTGATCTCCTCCTCCATCCGCTCTGCCAGCGCCGCTGCCGACAGGCACACGATCGATCCCGGCGGGAGCGGGCTGCTGAGCGCTTGAGATGTCGGTCGTTCGCAGCCATTCCGTTGGCGGTCGGAAACGGAGATTGGTTCCCTGCAGGATCCATCCCGCTTAGTCGCTTGATTATGCCTGCTTATCGTCTATTCCCTGCGCTTACACAACAGCGCGTGTCACGATCCGTCCCCGTCCGCTGGTACACCTGCCTGCGTGCTCCAAGAGCTGAACGTCGAGAACCTCCTGCTGATCGAGCGCGCGCAGCTGCGGCTGGCGCCCGGGCTGAACGTGCTCACGGGCGAGACGGGCGCCGGCAAGACGGTGCTCGCCCACGCGCTCGACCTGCTGCTCGGAGGCCGCGCTGGGGGAGCCAGAACCCAGCCCACCCTCATTCGCCCCGGCGCTTCGGAGGCCTATGTCGAGGGTGTCTTTGATCTGCCCGACTCGCTGCGCTCCGAGCTCGCTGAGCGGCTGCCCGGACGACGCCGAGGAGATCGTCCTCGCTCGCCGTCTCGGCTCCGACGGACGCACGCGCGCCTACCTCAACGGCCGCTCCGCCACCGTCTCGGAGCTGCGCGAGTACGGCTCGCGGCTCGTCTCCTTCTACGGCCAGCACGAGCACCGCAAGCTGACCCTCGCGGGCGCCCAGCTGGAGATCCTCGACGCGCTCTGCGGCCCCGATCACGCGCTGCGCCTGCGCGCATGCGCCAAGACGTTCGCCGAGATCCGCCGCCTCGCCGCGGAGCTCGACTCCCTGCGCGAGCTCTCCGCGGCGCGCGAGCGCGAGCTCGACCTGCTCGAGCACGAGCTCTCAGAGATCGACGACGCCGGCCTGGACGAGCAGGAGTACGACGAGCTGCTCGCCGCGCGCGCTCGCCTGGGCCGTCTCGATGCGCTGCGTCTCGCCGCGGGCGCCGGCGCGGACGCGCTCGCGCCCGAAGATGCCACCGACGGTCTCGGCAGCTCGCAGCTGATGGCGGGCGCCGCCGCGGGGCTGGACGCGCTTGCCGGCGTCGACCCGAGCCTGGACACGCTCGCCGAGCGTCTGCGCGCGCTCGTGATCGAGTCCCAGGATCTGTCCGGCGAGCTGCGCGACTACTGCGAGCGGATCGCGGGCGAGGACGGCTCGCTCGACGCGGTCGAAGAGCGTCTTGCGAGCATCGAGCGTCTGGTGCGCAAGCACGGCGGGACGCTCGCCGCCGTGCTCGACTACGCCGCCGATGCGCGTGCCCGGCGCGAACAGCTCGCCGGCGCCGAGGTGGCGCTCGCCGCGGCCACCGCGCGCCTGGGCGAGGCGCACGCGGTGCTCGACGGTCACGTCCGCGCTCTGCGCGACGCGCGCGAGCTGCACGCCCCGCGTCTGGAGCTCGCGGTGCGCGAGCAGCTCGCGGCCCTGGCGATGGCGAGACGCGACCTTCGAGGTCTCCCTCAGCCCGCGCGAGGCCGGTCCTTCGGGCGGCGACGCCGTCGAGTTCATGATCGCCCCCAACCCGGGCGTTCCGGCTGGGCCGCTGCGCGAGATCGGATCCGGCGGCGAGCTCTCGCGCGTGATGCTGGCTCTCGCCACGGTGCCCGATCGTTCCGCCCCGGCTCGGGGCGGCGCGCGCGCGGCCGCCTCCGTCTGCTTCTTCGGCGCAGGCGACGCTCGTGTTCGACGAGATCGATGCCGGTATCGGCGGCCACACCGCGCGTGCGGTCGGCGAGCGCCTGCGCGAGCTCGGCCGCGAGCAGGCAGGTGCTGTGCATCACCCACCTGCCGCAGATCGCCTCGCTCGGCGACCGTCACTTCTCGGTCGTCAAGGACACCTCCGCCGACCCCGACCCGCGCCACGGTCGTCCAGCTCGCCGAGGGCGAGGTCGTCTCCGAGCTGGTCCGCATGCTCGGCGCCGATGCCGCCGACAGCGCTGCGCGGCGTCACGCGCAGGATCTGCGCAAGGCCGCCTGAGCACTCGCAGAAGGTGCGCTTTGCGCCCGCGGCCGTTACTCTCGCTGCGATGGCCGCGAACCCACGCAGCCCGCGGGAGCCCGCGTCTAAGAACTCGAGCGACGTGCCCATGCCCGCGTCGGCGCCCGCCTCTCTGCCCGGAGGCGATGTCGCGCCCTGGCGCACGGTCACCGGACCGGTGCGTCCGGGCCGGCGGACGAAGCTGCTCGTCAAGCACCTCTCGCGCGGCGACATCGCGCTGATCGACCATCTCGACATCGACCGGGTCTCGGCCGAGGAGCTGATCGCCGCGGACGCCGGCGCGGTGTTGAACTGCCGTTCCTCCTCCAGCGGCTCCTATCCGAACCTCGGCCCCCAGCTGCTCGTCGAAGCGGGCATCCACCTGGTCGACCTGCCGGACGATTCGCTGTTCGACGCGCTCTCCGACGGCGAGGCGATCACCGTGCGCGACGGCGAGGTGATGCGCGACGGCGAGGTGCTCGCCCGCGGCGAAGTGCTCGACCTCGCCCGCGTGCGCGCCGAGACCGAGGCCCGCCGCCGCGAGGTCGGCGAGGCGCTCGAGCGCTTCGCGCACAACACGATCGAGCACATGCGCGAGGAGCGTGAGCTGCTCGCCGGGAAGATCGAGATGCCGCGCTTTGCCACCGACTTCCGCGACCGCTCCGCGCTCGTGGTCGTTCGCGGCGTCGGTCATCAGCGCGACCTGCGCGCGCTGCGGCCGTTCATCCGCGACATGCGCCCCGTGCTGATCGCCGTCGACGGGGGCGCCGAGGCGCTGCTGGAGGCGGGCCTGTGCCCGGACATGATCGTCGGCGACATGGACTCGGCCGGGGAGGCGGCCCTGATGAGCGGTGGTCGCGGCGGGTGGGGCGGGAGCGGGCGGTGGGGCTCTGCTAGAGCGAGTGGTGGCGCGGAGCTCGTCGTGCACGCCTACCCCGACGGGCGCGCCCCGGGCCGTGAGCGCCTGGAAGCAGCTCGGCCTGCCCTTCAAGCTCGTGCCGGCGCCGGGCACGAGCCAGGACGTGGCGATGCTGATCGCCGCCGAGAAGGGCGCCCGCCTGATCGTGTCGGTCGGCTCCCAGTTCAACCTCGTCGAGTTCCTCGACCGCAACCGCAAGGGAATGTCCTCGACGTTCCTCACGCGCCTTCGCATCGGCGAGATCCTCGTCGACGCGAAGGGCGTGAGCCGTCTGTATCACCCCCGACCGGGTCTTACCCCGCTGCTGGTCGTGGTCGCCGCGGGCCTGATCGCGATGATCGCCGTCGTCTGGATGACCCCGGCCCTGCGCGACGTGGTCGATCTGCTCTGGCTCAAGCTCCAGCTGCTGGCCGATGTCACACCGGTCGATGTCCGCTCGACCGGCCCGCAAGCGGATGCGCTGCGGCTGCTCGGCTCTGGCGGCTGAGCGGCCTCACGCTGAAGACTCGCTCGAGCATGTTCGACTACCGCTACCACGCGCTCTCCCTGGCCGCCGTCCTGCTCGCCCTGGCGGTGGGCGTGCTGATCGGCGTGGCGATCGGCGACTCGAACCTTGTCTCCTCCGCCAAGAACGGGATCGTGCAGCAACCTCGAATCGGAAGTCGAGCGGTGCGCAGCGACAGGCCGAAACAGCTGCAGACGCAGCTGAGCTCCGAGGAAGCCTTCGCGAACGATCTCTACCCGCTCGCCGTCCACGGTCTGCTCACCGGGCGCAACATCGGCCTGGTGTTCTTCGGCGGCTCCTCCGATCAGGGTCAACGGCCTCGTGCGCGACGCGGTCACCCAGGCCGGTGGCAACCTGGCGATGGTCGTGGCGGTGCGCGAGCCCCTGGATCTGACCGGTCTTGCACAGGCGGCGAGCGGGACCATCTACGCGAGCGCTTGCGAGCAATCCGGAACTGGTGCACAAGTTCGGCGGGCTCGCCGGGCGCCAGCTCGTCAGCGGAGGCGCGCTGGTGAGCCGGGAGCTTCTCAGCCGCGTGCGCGGCAGCCTGCTGAGCGCCTTCGACGGGCAGCTCGGCAAGCTCGAAGGGCTCGTCGTGATGCGCTCCGAACCGACCGGGATGACCCCCGAACAGGCCCAGGCGAGCGCCGCCTTCGAGTCGGGGCTGATCGCCGGCGTGACCGCCGTCGGGGTCCCGCGGTGGGCGTCGAGCTGAGCAACACCGAACCCTCCCAGGTGCCCTGGTACAAGAGCCAGGGCATCTCCAGCGTCGACGATCTCGACGCGCTCGCGGGTCAGGCGGCACTGGTCTACGCGCTCGCGGGCTCCCACGGCACCTACGGGACCAAGTCCACCGCGGACTCCCTGCTGCCGGCTGTCGCCGGCGGCTGATCGACCTCTGAAGAGGCTCTCTGCGAGATCCCCGACGTGTCTGGAGAGGCGTCCCGAGCGTGTCCGGCGAGTCTTGCACGTGCCGGCGAGGCGCCTGAGCGCGTCCGCTCTTCGTCGCTAGCTTCCGCTCATGCACGCCCTGCCCTTCCTGCTGGCGCTCCTGAGCGCCGCGGTCCTCGCCCCCGCGGTGTTGCGCACGCTCGCAGAGGGTGCTCACACGCGGCCCAACTACCGCGAGCACCCGCTCCCTTTTCCCTTCGGGGTGTTGATCGTGGCCGCGGCGCTGATCGCGCTGATCCCACTCGTGCTGCTGGCGCGGCTGGCGAGCTCGGAGGTCTTCCATCCTGAGCTGCTCCCGATCGCGCTCTACGCGCTCGGGGTCGCCACGCTGGGCCTGATCGACGACACGCTCGGTGAGGCTCGTGCCGGCCGCTCCGTCGCCTCCGGCGCGATCGACCAGTCGGCCCGGCTCGGCGGCGATGCGCTCAGGACCCGCTCAGCCGGCCCCGCGCGGCTGGCGCGGCCATGCTCGCGCGGCGCTGCGCGGTGAGCTGTCCACGGGGACGCTGAAGGCCGCCGGCTCGCTCGGCCTGGCGCTGTTCGCGATGAGCTTCGAGGGTCTCTCCAAGCCGCCGCTGGCTGCTTGGCGGTCGGCGTGCTCGTGCTGGCAACGAACGTCTTCAACCTGCTCGACCTGCGCCCCGGGCGCGCGATCAAGGCGTTCGTGCTGCTCGGCGCCGGCTTGACGCTCGGCTCGCTGGACGCGAGGCCGCTGTGGTCGCTCGGCCTGTTCGTCGCGCCCGCGCTCGTGGCCGGCCTGTACGACCTGCGCGAGCGGGCGATGCTCGGCGACACCGGCGCGAACCTGCTCGGGGCGCTCGCGGGCCTGTGGCTGGTGCTGACGCTGTCTCAGACGCGGCCAGCTGATCGCGCTCGCGCTGCTCGTCGCGATCACGCTCTACGGCGAGCTGCGCTCGATCTCCGCGCTCGTGGAACGGACGCCGGGGCTGCGCGCACTAGACTCCTGGGGCAGGCCTTCATGACTCCGCGCCCATCCGACCGCCACGCCGTCGCGCCGCCCAAGACCCGGTTCATCTTCGTGACCGGCGGCGTCGTCTCCTCGCTTGGCAAGGGGATCGCCGCGGCCTCGATCGGCCGTCTGCTCGTCTCGCGCGGGCTGACCGTGGGCCTGCAGAAGTTCGACCCCTACATCAACGTCGACCCGGGCACGATGTCGCCCTACCAGCACGGCGAGGTGTTCGTCACCGAGGACGGCGCCGAGACCGACCTCGACCTCGGGCACTACGAGCGCTTCACCGACGCCAACACCAGCCGCGCCTCCAACGTCACCGCCGGGGGGATCTATGACACCGTGATCCGGCGCGAGCGCCGCGGGGACTACCTGGGCGGCACGGTCCAGGTCGTGCCGCACATCACCGACGAGATCAAGCAGCGCGTCGCGCTGATCGCCGAGTCCTCAGACGTGGACTTCGTCGTCACCGAGATCGGCGGCACGGTCGGCGACATCGAGTCGCTGCCGTTCCTGGAGGCGATCCGTCAGTTCCCCGTCGACGTGGGGCGCCGACGCTGCATGTTCATCCACCTGACGCTCGTCCCTTACATCGGTCACGCGGGCGAGCTGAAGACGAAGCCGACCCAGCACTCGGTCAACGAGCTGCGGCGCATCGGCATCGCCCCGGACATGCTGATGTGCCGCTCGGAGGGCTCGCTGTCGGCGGAGATCCGCAAGAAGATCGCCCTGTTCGCGAGCCTGCCCGCGGAGGCGATCGTCTCGGCCTGCGACGTGGACAACATCTACAAGGTGCCGCTCACCTTCCACGAGCAGGGCGTCGACGACTTCATCCTCGACCACTTCGGCGTGGAGGCGCCGGCACCCGAGCTGTCGGACTGGCAGGAGCCGATCGAGCGGGCCGGGCGCAGCAGCCGCACGGTGCGGATCGCGCTGGTCGGCAAGTACGTCCAGCTCGAGGACGCCTACCTGTCGGTCTCCGAGGCGCTTCGGCACGCCGCGCTCGCTGCAGGACGGCAGGGTCGAGATCGACTGGATCGATTCCGAGCGCCTGGAGGGATCCGATGAACACTCGGTGGGCGAGGACGGCGGCGGTGTCGATCACACCGATCACGCCGACGGTCGCTCGATGAGCGAGCTGCTGGCCCGCGCCGACGGCATCCTGATCCCCGGCGGCTTCGGCGGACGCGGGATCGAGGGCAAGATCGCCGCGGCGCGTGTGGCGCGCGAGCAGGGCATTCCCTATCTGGGTATCTGCCTGGGGATGCAGATCGCAGTGGCCGAGTTCGCCCGCCACGTGGCGGGCATGGAGGGGGCCAACTCGACCGAGTTCGACCTCGAGACGCCGTTCCCCGGTGATCGACCTGCTGCCCGAGCAGAAGGAGGTCGCCGACCTCGGCGGCACGATGCGTCTGGGCGCCGATCCGATCAAGCTGCACGCCGGCACGCGAGCGCGGGAGATCTACGGCGAGGCGGTCATCTACGAGCGCCACCGCCACCGCTACGAGGTCAACAACCTGCTGCGCAAGCGCTTGCAGAGCGCCGGCCTGTGCATCTCCGGCACCTCTCCCGACGAGCGCCTGGTCGAGGTCGTCGAGCTCGAGGGCGGGGAGGGTGGGCATCCTTTCTTCGTTGCCTCCCAGTTCCACCCCGAGTTCAAGTCCCGCCCCGAGCGTCCAGCTCCTCTGTTCCGCGACTTCATCGCCGCCGCCCTGGAGCGAGCCGGTACGCGCTGCGATGCAGAGCGCGCCCGACAATGACGCGGACGGCATACGCGGCGAGGTCCCGGCGACGCTCGCAGACAGATCGTGAGCGCGGATCTCTCGGCCGGGCCACCGTTGCGCGGTGTGGCATCCGCCACGGAGGGTCTGCTACGCGTGAAGACGGTTTTCCACCTCGCGGACGAGTTGCAGGGACAGGCCGTCGCGGCCGAAGCTGATCGACCGCGCCCACGAGCTGGCCAACTCGCCGGAGTGCGAGTGCGACGTGGACGTGAGCGTCGAGTGGGTACGGCCGGAGGACCCCGCGGATCCTGGCGACGTGCCGGCTCACGGACGCACCGCCGAGCGATAGCGTTCGAGCCCCGATGCTGAAGCTGCGCCGCGCCATCGTCCTCGACGCCGGTTCCCCTGGGAGCACAGGAGAGCAGGATCTCGTGATCGAGCTGGTGGACGAGGCACACGACGCGGAGGGCGGGGCCCAGGAGAGAGGCGCCGATGCCGGGGGCAAGCAGAGGAGCCGGCCGGCGATCGCTGACGTGGCGCTCGTCGGTCGCGCCGAGATGGGCGACGAGCTGGTGGTCAACGTGCAGGCTCGCGACCTCGGCCTGGGCTCGGGTGGCTTTGACATCGTCCACGTCAACCTCACCCGCGGTCTCGACGGTGAGGAAGATTGGGATCCCGCCCGCCCCGCCCGCCCGAACGTGATGAAGCTCAACTACACGAGCCTCCAGCACACCGTCGAGCCGGTCGAGGAGCTGGGCAAGCCTCCGAGCATCCGATAGGTGTAGTGGGGCGGCCGGTCGCCGTGCTCGCCCTGCATGGCCAGCTCGCGGCGGTCGCCTGGGCTTTCGCGCAGGCCCTTCCCGGGAGTCGCCTCGGGTACGTGCAGACGGTAGGAGGCGCGCTGCCCGGCGGACACTCGCGCACGGTTCGCTCACTGCGCGAGCGCGGTCTGCTGGCTGGGCACCTGACCGCGGGTGCGGCATTCGGCGGGGAGGGTGAGGCGATCACGACCGTCGGCGCCCTGCATCATGGGCTGCGCACACTCGGCTGGGACGCGGCGATCTGCGGTCCCGGTCCCGGAATCGTGGGCTCCAGCTCGCCGCTCGGGCACGGCGGCATGTCCGCTTTGGACTCGGCGCATGCCGCCCTCGCGCTCGGCGCTTCCGACGCTGCTGGTGGCGCGGATGTCCTCAGGCGACCCCCGCGCGCGCCACCGCGGCATCTCCCACCACACGCTCACGGTGCTCGACCTGCTGCTCGAGCCGGTCACGGTTGCGCTGCCCGCCGGGATGCGCTCACCGGTGGGCGGCGGATCTGCGCGCCGGTCTCGGCGCGGTCTTCGGCGGAGCGCTCCCGAGTCGTCCAGCGCTGGAGCTCAACGTCGAGCGTCCCGCGCGCATCACCCGCCACGACTGGCGCCGTGCGATCGTCGATCTTCCGGCCTACGCCGTCGCCGATCTGCCCGCCGAGACGATGGGTCGTGGGTTGACCGAGGACCCGCTGTTCTTCGGGGCTGCGCTTGCGGCCGGCACGACGTTGGCGGAGCTCGCGGAGGACGCCGATCGTGGCGAGGACGGGGTGGGGGAGGCTGAACGGTCGGTTGCATCGCCAGGGAGGAGCTGAGGAGTGGGCGAAGCAGGTGGAGTGCCGCCTGGCTCAACACAACTACTGAGGCCGAGCGCCGAGCTCGCGCGACTGACATTCGACTTCCTTGCCTACCTCGAGCTCGAGCGCGGCCTCTCGCGGAACACGCTCGAGGCATATCGCTCCGACCTACTCCAGTTCGGCGAGTTTCTCGACCGTCTCAAGCTGAACGTGATGCAGGCCCGGCACGGCGACCTCGCGGCGTTCCTGTCCGAGCTGGCCGCGGGCGCCGGCGAGCGCCCTCCGGTCGCGGCGGCCACGCTGGCACGCAAGGCCGCGTGCCTGCGCTCGTTTTACCGTCACCTGCGTCGCGAGGGCCTGATCGAGCACGATCCCACCGCCGAGCTGCGTGGCCCGCGCAAGACGCAGCGCCTGCCGCGCGTGCTCTCCCGCGAGGAGGTCGCCAGGCTGCTCAGCGAGCCGAAGGGGACCGAGCCTTCCGCGCTGCGCGACCGTGCACTGCTCGAGGTCATGTACGCGTGCGGTTTGCGCGCCTCTGAGGCAATCGGGCTGCAGGCGAGCGACGTCGATCTCGACGAGGGGATGTTGCGCGCGCGTGGCAAGGGCTCCAAGGAGCGGGTTATTCCGGTCGGCCGCCAGGCGGTTGCGGCGCTACGCACATACGAGCAGCGTGGGCGTCCCGCGCTGGTGGGCTACAAGGTGCAGACGCAGCTGTTTGTCAACCGTCGCGGCGGCGCCCTGACACGTCAGGGCCTCTACAAGATCGTCCAAGGACACGCCCGCGGCGCGGGCCTGGAGCAGAAGATGAGCCCGCACACACTGCGCCACAGCTTCGCCACCCACCTGCTCGCGGGTGGGTGCGATCTGCGCTCGCTGCAGGAGATGCTCGGTCACGCCGACCTCGCGACCACCCAAGTCTACACGCACCTGTCGGCCGAGCGGCTGAAGGACGTCTATTTCAGGGCACACCCGCGAGCCAAGGCCCCGGGCGCCGGGCAGTTGTTGCCTTCTCACGAGGAGTGAGTGAGCCGGCAGACGCTTGCCGGCGTCCATAAGCTGAGGCAATGCCCGAGCTGCCCGAGGTCGAGACGATCAGACGCCAGCTCGCACCACTGGTGGAGGGCCGTAGGCTGGAGCGCGTGGAGATCTTGGACTGGCGCTGGTCGCGGCCGCTTGCGCCGCGGGAACTGACCGATGCGCTAGAGGGGCGGAGGGTGCAGGCGCTTGGCAGGCGGGGTAAGTACCTGGTGTGGAACCTGGAGGATGACGTTCACCTGGTTCAGCACCTACGCATGACCGGCGCCGTGTTGTTCGATCCCGATCCCGAGCCACCCCACACCCGCGTGCGCATCGAGCTCGGCCAGGGGCACCGGTTGGCGATCGTCGATCCGCGCCGGTTCGGCACCGGCGAGCTGCTGATCGGCCACGAGGCGCTGGAGACGTTCTTTGCCGCACGGCTTGGCCTGGAGCCATTGGACGAGTTGTTCACCACAAAGCACCTGCGCGCTCAGGCATGCGGGCGAACCGCGCCCGTGAAGGCGTTCCTGCTCGATCAGCGACGCATTGCCGGCGTCGGCAACATCTACGCCGACGAGGCGCTGTTCCGCGCGGGCATCCACCCGCTGCGCCCCGCCGGACGGTTATCCAGCGAGCAGTACGGGCGCTTGCGCGAGACGACGATCGCCGCGCTGCAAGCCGGCATCGACGCGCGCGGAGCGACGATTGACGACTTCCGCCACGTCGACGGCGTCCGCGGATCCTTCCAAAACCAGTTTCTCGTGCACCGGCGCGAGGGGGAGCCGTGCGGAATCTGCGGCACGACGATCGTGAAGATGGTCGTCGCCGGGCGCGGCACCTACGTGTGCGAGACCTGCCAGCCGCGGCCTCGGCGCAAACGCGTTCGCACGTAGGTGCTCAGGCGGCTGGCTGATCTTCGATCAGTAGCTCGTCCAGGCGCCCCGACTCGGCGGCGGCCTGGACCTCGATGAAGCCACCCACCAGATGGCCGTCGATGGTCACCTGCGGGAAGGTCATCATCCCGGTCTGCTGAGCGAGCTCAACACGACCCTCGGGGTCCTTCGACAGATTGACCTCGGCATATTCGACGCCGCGTGATTTCAAGAGGCCCTTCACACGCGCGCAAAAGGAACACGGCTCTGTCGTATAAACGGTGACGCTGCTCATTACTTCATAAAGTATAGAAAGGCTATTTGCTGGAACAAGGCGATTGTGAAAGCTCAGGTGTCTCGTGACCAGTCTCGCCGACCGTCCTCACACCGTCTTCTCCAATGCCCGCTCCTGGGCGCGGTCGAAGTCGCGCTTGACCTCGCCGCGGCGCCTCGCCAACTCGCTCACATCGCCGCTCTCCTCCCCGCGGGCCTGTTGAATTTGGCGGTCCACCCGCGCCAGCTCCATCTGCAGGCGCTGAACGTCGAGCATCGCCGGCTGCACCAGTTCCCGGCCGGCTTCCACGACCAGCTCAGCCAGCAGCGCCTTCAGCTGTGGATCGCCGTCCAACCCGTCCGCCAAGCCCGCGTGGTCGGTCATCGGGTCGCGTAGATGCCCAGCGCCGAGATGTCTAGCCGCCCGCTGCAGCAACTCGCTGGTGAAGTGCTCGTCCACATTCAAGCTCCCCAGCGCCTCCTCGCCCTCCTCCGGGGAGGCTATGCAGAGCGCCAGGAACGTCCGCTCTGTCTCTTCCCGTCGCGACAGACCGGTGGGGGGCGAGGTGTCGCCGATCGCTGTCCGTCCGTTCTGTGGCCCCCGTCCTGGGCCCGTCTGAGACGCAAGCGCCGTCTCCATCACGCTCTCGGGCAGCGCCAAGCGTCCAGAGACCAGCCTGGTCAGCTCCAACCGCATTGCGCCGGGCGGGAGCATCGAGAACACCGGGCGGAGCTCCTGCACCATCCTGTCACGACCTTCGGGACTGCCATGGTCGCCGCCATCGAGCACGCGCTCGACGCGGAAGCGCACGAACGGCACCGCTTCCTTGACTGCTGCTGCTACCGCCTCCGCTCCCTCGCGCTGCACCAGATCGGCGGGGTCGGTTCCCGCCGGGAGCATCACCACGCGCAACTCCAGCTTGAGCTTCGCCGCGAGGCCGGCGGCCTTCAGCATTGCCTCCTGACCGGCGCTGTCGGCGTCCAGCGCCAGCAGCACGGTTTGGGACATGCGTGCCAGCTCGCGCACCTGCTCGGCCGTTAGTGCCGTACCCATCAACCCCACCGTGTTACGCAGCCCCGCCTGGTGCAGCGCGATCACGTCGGTGTAGCCCTCGCACAGGATCGCCTCTCCCGCACGGGTGGCATGAATCCGAGCGAGGCCGGCTCCATAGAGGTGGTGACCCTTGTGATAGACGTCGTTGTCCGAGGTGTTCAGGTACTTCGGTTTCTGCTCCTCGCGCATCGCGCGCGCGCCGAAGCCGAGCACCCGGCCGCGGACATCGGCAAGCGGGAACATGATTCGACTACGAAACCGGTCGTAGAGCTGCCGGTTCTCCTGCGAGCGTTGTGCCAGCCCGGTCTCATACAGCTCCTGCTCGGAGAACCCGCCTCGGCGCGAAGCCAGCAGCACTCTGTCCCAGGCGCTCGGGGAGTATCCGACGTGGAATTCGCGCAGTATCTCCTCACCCAGTCCACGGCCCTCCAGATACTCGCGTGCGGCACGTGCCTCCTGTGACTCCCAAAGACATCTTTCGTAGTAGGCCGTGGTACGCCCGAGCAATCCCAGCAGTCGTTCCCGTCGCTGTCGGCGCTCTGCTTCTTTTGAGTTCTCTTCTTCTCGCTCCAGCTCGATCCCGCAGCGGTCGGCCAGCAACTCGAGGGCGGCCCCGAAATCGACACCCTCGGTCTCCTGCACGAACGTGAATACGTCGCCGGCGGCCTGGCAGCCAAAGCAGTAGTAGAGCTTCTCCATCGGCTCCACGCTGAAGGATGGCGAGCGCTCCTCGTGGAAGGGGCACAGCCCCTCATAGCTGCGCGGGCCGGCCCTGCGCAGCTCGGTGCGCGCCGAGACCAGCTCGACGAAGTCGATAGCGTCGCGCACACGATCCTTTGACTCACGGGTGTAAAAAGCCACTGCCGACTACGCTACCGGGCGAAGGCCTTGGGGACTTGTAGGTCGGTGTACTCCCTGATGCAATAACGGTCGGTCATGCCCGCAAGGTAGTCCGTCACGCGCCGGGCCAGATCGTCTTCGTGCGCTCCGTCCGGGACGGGCAGATGGTTGGGTTGATCGACGTAATGCTCGAACAGGGTTCTCACGACCCCCTTGATTCTCGCGTGCTCGGCGCGAACGGCGGGACCCAGGTAGACGTGCTCGAACATGAAGTCCCTCAGCTCGCTCATCGCCGCGCCCGCCTGCACTCCCTGGACGATGTCGCCGGCGAGCTCGGAGTGCTCGACCATGTCGTGTACGAGCGCGTCGATCCGCGCAGATCCGCTTGCCCCAAGCACGGCGATCGGCTCCTCGGGCAGCTCGTCCTCCCGCAGCAGCCCGGCGCGCACGGCGTCGTCGATGTCGTGGTTGATGTACGCCACGCGGTCCATCACCCGCACGATCCGGCCCTCGAGCGTCTGCGGCTTCGGCGCGCGGCTGGAGTGTCCGGCGATCCCCTCGCGCACCTGCTCAGTCAGGTTCAGCCCGGCGCCGTCGCGCTCCAGGTGCTCGACCACTCGCAGCGAATGCTCGTAGTGGCGAAAGCCCACCCCGAAGCGCTCTTTCAGGCAGTTGTCTAGCACCTCCTCGCCGATGTGCCCGAAGGGCGGATGCCCGAGATCGTGGCCGAGGCCGATCGCCTCGACGAGATCCTCGTTCAACCGCAGCGCGCGGGCCACGGTGCGCGAGATCGTGGTGACCTCGAGCGTGTGCGTCAGCCGCGTGCGGTAGTGATCGCCCCGCGGTGCCACAAACACTTGGGTCTTGTGCTTCAGCCGTCGGAACGCCTTGCAGTGCACGATCCGGTCGCGGTCACGCTGAAACGGGGTGCGCAGCGCGCAATCGTCCTCTGCGCGTGCGCGTCGTGCGGGGTAGGAGCGTGCCGCCAGCGGGGACAGGGTGTGCTCCTCCAGCTCGCGCAGGCGGTCGGCGAAGACGCTTGCGACCGTGTCGGTCTGCTTGGCGAGGCTCATCCTTCGATTGTGGCAGCGGTTTCGGCGGTCAAGGGCGCCGCGCGAACTTTGATCCTGTGCGGCGAAGCGCTAGCCCTCGCGTTTCCAGTCGCCGCGCATCATCGCCTTGTGCGCCCAGTGGTGCCAGCCCTTCATCTCGCCCGGGTCCTCATCGAACACCGGGGCCCCACCGCCCGGCTGGGGCAGGCTCTGCGCCGCCGCCGCGTCGATCCGCAGATCCACGCCGTGTTCGTGAAGCGACGCCACATCCGCGGCTTCCACGAACCGCAGACCGTGTCCCGGGGTCGAGATCACCAGGCCGTGAAAGATGTCCTGCTCGGGCGCCGCCACCACGTGATGGACCGTGCCCACCTGCTCGCCGTCTGAGGCGAGCACCGGCACGTTCTTGTCAAGCAGTCCATAGGCGATCGGCAGACCCTCGTCCATGGCGGTCACGATACAGGCATCAAACGTAGATGGGCGTGGTGCTCGAGCGTTGCGGAAATGGCTCGCTCGACCTGGCCGAGCGCGGGACCGGGCGCGGCGGGAATCTCCGTCAGAGGGCGGCCGAGCGCCTCGGTCATAAAGCTGTAGGCCGCTTGGTCCAGCGGAAATGACGCCGCCTCGCATGCCCCGCACACGACTCCTCCGGCCGAGCCGGAGAACCCGACAAGGTGCTCACGCTCCCCGCAGCAGGCGCACGCGCCGAGCTGGGGCGCCAGGCCGGCCGCGAGCAGCAGCTTCAGGCGGAAGGCCAGGGCGCCGGCTCGGCCACTCGCTGAGTTGCCGGCCGATGGGAGATCGGACGGTTCTCCGACGGTGGCCGTGGGTTGGCCGGTGGGTCTACCAGTGCCGGAGACCTGCTCATCGAGCAGTCCCAGGTGCCTGCACAGCAGGTTGAAAACCCCCGGGTGTGGCTCGCCGGTCTCGAACAGGCGGCCGACCGCGTCGCAGGCGCGCGCGGCGCTGTCCAGCGCGCAGGCGTCGCCGCGCAGGCGCGGGTAGGCGTCGACCGTCTGCGCGCCGGTGACGGTCAGCAGCTCGCCGCGCCCCTCGTGCAGGTCCATCCGCAGGCGGAAGAACGGCTCCAGGCGGCCCCCGAAGCGGCTGCGCGTGCGCCTGACACCCTTGGCGATCGCGCTGATCCGCCCGCGGTGGGGCGTGTACACGTGCAGGATGCGGTCGGCCTCGCCGTAGCGCATCGATCTGAGCACCACCGCCTCGGTCTTGACTGGGCCGGCCATCGAACAGTTGAGTCTAGGTTCGTCGGCGGCGGGCATCCCCGCGGAGGACACAAAGTTGGCACAGAATGGGCTGGAAATCGGCATATTGTCGTCCGCCAGACCTGAGACAATGCGGTGCATGGATCGTGGTTCTTTGGAGCAGCTTTTGGGTCAGGGGTTATCGCTTGCTGAGATTGGCAGGCGGTTCGGAAGGCATGAAGCGACGGTCGGATATTGGGTCAAGAAATACGGCCTGCAGGCGGTCAACCGTGACAAGTACGCGGCCCGGGGTGGGCTTGGGCGTGAGGATTTGGAGCCGCTGATCGAGCAAGGCATGTCGATCGCCCAGATCGCTGAGGCAGTCAAGTGCAGCAAGGCGACCGTACGGCACTGGCTCAGGCAATATGGACTGAAGACCCAGACGCAACGATGGATTGGAGAGGAATCTACGCGTGCGATGAAGCGGTCCGGGAAGGCGACGGTCATGCGAGAGTGCCGTGAGCATGGCATGACCGAGTTTTGGCTCGAGGGTCGTGGCTATTACCGTTGCAAGCGCTGCCGTTTGGAGCGCGTGAGTCGGCGCAGGCGCAAGGTGAAGCAGATTCTCGTGGCCGAGGCCGGTGGATGTTGCGCACTGTGCAGTTACGATCGCTGCGTTGCGGCGCTGCACTTCCATCACCTCGATCCCAGCAGCAAGCAGTTTCATCTGAGCATGCACGGCGCCGCTCGCTCGCTTGCCGCCGCGCGTGTCGAGATGGCGAAGTGCGTGCTGCTATGCGCCAACTGTCACGCGGAGGTCGAGTCGGGGCTCGCGACTCTTGAGACGGATGCAATCCGAAGCGGGCTTGCGTAGAATCCTGCCCGCGGTCCTCGGCAGCTCGATAGGACGAGCGCTCGACTGTTAATCGAGAGGTTGTGGGTTCGAGCCCCACCCGGGGAGCTTGTTTTTAGCGTTGCAGGGTAGTTCGGGGGCGTTGTTTTCAATCCCCGCGCGCGACAGCGTTCGGCATTGGCATGGGCGGTTTGCCTGGGCCGATCGGCTCGCGCGCAGCTAGTTCCTCCACCAGCGCCGCCGCTGCGCCCCCAGCATCGTGCGAGGCGCACCAAGCGGCCAACTCCCGCGCCCGCGCCCGAATCGAAGGCTCCTCGAGCGCCCGTTTCACAGCTAGCCGCAGCGGCCGCGGTGAGATGAACCGCTGGGGCACCCGCACGCCGGCCCCGGCCCAGGCAACGCGCGAGGCGTTCTCGTTCATGTCGCCTACGGCCGGACACGCGACCACGGCGCAGCCCGAAGACAGCGCCCGCACGAGCGTGCCATGTCCCGCGTGGCAGACAACCACGTCGCAGAGGGGCATCGTGCGCGAGTAGGAGACCCAGTCGACGACGCGCGCGTTCACGGGCACGGGCAAGGAACGAGGGGGGAGGCGGCGGTTCCAGGTGGCGAGCACGCGCACGGGCGCCTTAGCGAGTCCCCGCAGCGCGGCGTGGAGCATCCGGTGCGAGGGGTCCTGGGCGGTCGAGGGGGCGACGAGCACGAGCGGCTCATCGCCCGGCGGAGGCTCGACGTCCGCGGCCGGGGGCTCCCACATCAACGGGCCGACGACATGGGCGTGGGATGGCCACGAGCGCGGGTACTCGAGCTGGGGAAACGTGGCCACGAGCGCGAGCTCGCGGCTGGTGCCGCCGTGGGTGTAAGCCAAAGCCGGCAGGCCGAGACGCGCGCGGACATCGTTGAGCTGGGCGCGCCCGAGCTGCAGGCCGTGCTCCAGAGGCCGGCCCGCCCGGCGCCAGAACGCGCGGCCGGCCGCGGTGCGCGGCAGCCGCGCGCCGAGCGAGTAGATCGGCAGGCCGGGCCCGCCCTCTGGGAAGACGTGGGGGATCAGCGTCGCGCACGGAATGCCCTCGATCTCCGCCGCGAGGGCAGGGGCGAGCGTGAGGATGTCGGCGACGACGACGTCGGGCTCGAGCGCGGCGACCAAGGGCAGGGTGTCGCGCGCGGCATGGACGACGGCCTCGTAGAAGTCCAACGGCTCGGGACCAGAGGGGAACACGTGGTACTCGGGCGCCGCCGCGAACTTCAAACCCTCCGCCTCGATCGGCGCGCGCCAGCGCGACCACGTCTGCACGGTGACGTCGTGCCCGCGCGCCGCGAGCGCGCACCCGAGCGCGATCATCGGGAAGGCGTGCCCGGGGTCGCCAAAGGCGCCGAGCAACACGCGTCGAGGGATCACCTGCCTGCTCAGGCGGCGGCGAGCTCGGCGACGAGTCGCAACTGCTCCAGCCGCTCAGCGGCGGTGAAGGCGATCGGGGTGACCCCGAGCGTGCCGACCCCGGCGTCGCGGTAGATCGCCAGGCGCTCGCGCACGAGATCGGGCGGCCCGCACAGCGAGACGGAGTCGATCAGCGCGTCGGGGATCGCGGCCATCGCCTCCTCGCGCTTGCCTTCGAGGTAGAGATCCTGAATTGTGGCGGCCTCGGCCTCGAAGCCGTAGCGGCAGACGAGCTGGTTGTAGAAGTTCTGCTTGCGGGAGCCCATGCCGCCGACGTACAGTGCGATGAACGGGCGCATCCCGTTGCGCGCGGCCTGCAGGTCGTCGGTGACGAACACCTGCACCGTTGGCGCCATGTCGAAATCGTCGAGCGATTTCCCGGAGCGGGCCGCGCCCTCCTCCAGCAAAGGACGCAGCTCGGAGACGTGCTCGGGCGAGAACAGCGTCGGGATCCAGCCGTCCGCGATCTCGCCGGCCAGGGCGGTGTTCTTCGGGCCGATCGCGGCGAGGTAGATCGGAATCTGATCCTGCACGGGGGAGATCGTCAGCTTGAGCGCCTTGCCGGGGCCGTCGGGCAGCGGCAAAGTGAGCGTCTCACCGGCGAACTGCACCCGTTCGCGCGCAAGCGCCATACGCACGACGGCGACGTACTCGCGCGTGCGCTGGAGCTGCTTCCCGAAGCGCTGCCCGTGCCAGCCCTCGGCCACCTGCGGGCCGGAGGAGCCGATCCCGAGGATCATGCGCCCGCCGGAGAGCTGGTCGATCGTGGCGGCGGTCATCGCGGTCATCGCCGCCGAGCGGCCTGGCATCTGAAAGATCCCCGAGCCGAGGCGAATCGTCGAGGTCTGCCCGGCGAGCCAGCCGAGCACGGTAGCGGTGTCCGAGCCGTAGGCCTCCGCCGCCCAGACCGAGTCATAGCCGAGCCGCTCGGCCTCCTGGACGATCTTCAGCTGGTCCTCCGAGTTGAGGCCCATGCCCCAGTAGCCGATGTGAACGCCTAGCTTCATCGTCGCAACCCTACAGGGCGTCGCCGGGACGGATGAACATCATCTCCGGGACGATGCACGCGGGGGAGACCTTCAGCAGGTAGCGCACGGCCTCGGCGATGTCCTCGGGGCGGATCATGTCCTCGGCGGGGACGTGCTCCTTGGCGAAGTCGGTCATCGGCGTGTCGACGAAGGCGGGGCAGAGCGCGGTTGACTTGATGCCGTGCGGGCCGAGTTCCTTGTTCATCGCTTCGGTCCAGCCGACCACGCCGTGCTTGGTGGCCGAGTACACCGACAGCCAGCCCTGGCCGAACTTGCCGGTGATCGAGGAGGTGTTGACGACGAGCGCGTTCTTGTGCTCGACCGCGGCCGCTGTCAGCAGCGGGACGCATTCGCGGTAGAAGAGGACGATCGAGCGCAGGTTGATCGCGAGCTGCATGTCGAGGTGCTTGGTCTGGATCTCCCCGACCTGCGCTCCGAACCCGACGCCGGCGTTGTTGACGAGCACGTCCAGCCGCCCGTAGCGCTCGCGGTGCGCCTCGACGACGTTCTGGATTGCCCCCTCCTCGGAGACGTTCGCCGCGACCGCCGTGCACGTCGAAGCCGTCGGCGACGAGCTCCGCGACGGCCGCCTCGAGCTTGTCGGCCCGCCGCGCGGCCATCGTCACGCCATAGCCCTTCCTCGCCGAGCACTTTCGCGACAGCCAGCCCGATCCCGCTCGATGCTCCTGTGACGATCGCCGCGCGCTCTGCCATGTGTGGCCTCCCGGTCGTGAAAGTGGATTCGGGCGACCCCCGCCCTAGGGCTTCGTCTCGAGGAGAAGCGCCCGGCGAGAGCATTCCACACGCTGGTAGCGTCTGCGCGGCCGATCGAATACGCGATCGCGGGCCCGTAGCTCAGTTGGTTAGAGCAGTCGACTCATAATCGATTGGTCCCAGGTTCGAGTCCTGGCGGGCCCACTATTCGTAGTGTCTTTCATCTTGGTCAAGCAGGTCGGGAACTTCGGGCAGCTCAGTCGAGCAGCCCGCGGACGTCCTCTGCGGTGAGGTTGCTTGCGAACAGGTCGCCCTCGTCCATGACCCCGCTGAACAGCGCTGCCTTGCGACGCGCGAGGGCGGCGACCTTCTCCTCGATCGTGTCGCGTGCGATCATCCTGTAGGCCATCACCGGGCGGGTTTGGCCAATGCGGTGGGTGCGGTCGATCGCCTGGGCCTCGGTGGCGGGGTTCCACCACGGGTCGAGCAGGAAGCAGTAGTCTGCCTCGGTGAGATTCAGCCCGAACCCGCCTGCCTTGAGGCTGATCAGGAAGACGGGGTCGTCGCCGTCCTTGAAGCGCTCGAGCACGCGATCACGTCGGCGGGTGCGGCCGTCGAGGTAGCAGTAGCCGATGCCCTCGGCGTCCAGGCGCTCGCGGGCCTTAGCCAGGAATCCCGTGAACTGGCTGAACACGAGCGCCCTGTGTCCGCCGCCAACGATGTCCTCCAGCTGCTCCACGAGCGCGCCGAGCTTGGCGCAGGGTACGGTGTCGTGGGCGTCGTCGACGAGACCCGGATGTAGGCTGAGCTGGCGCAGCAGCGTGATCGAGCGCAGGATCGCGAAGCGGTTGCGGTTGAAGTCGTCGATCAGCCCCAGCACCTTCTGGCGCTCACGTTGCAGATGCGTGTCGTAGAGCTTGCGGTGGCGCGGATGCAGCTCCACGTCGAGGGTCTGCTCCTGCTTTGCGGGGAGATCCGCGGCCACCAGCTCCTTCGTGCGGCGCTTGAGCAGCGGCTTGATCCGGCGCCGCAGGCGTGCGAGCTGCTCGGCATCGCCGCCGCGCTCGATCGGTCGCGCGTATTGCTCGGCGAACCGCTTCGGGTCGGGGAACAGCCCGGGCGCTGTGACCGACAGCAGCGACCACAACTCCATCAGGTTGTTCTCCATCGGAGTGCCAGTGATTGCCAGCTTGAAGGGCGCGGTGAGCTCGCGGACGCATCGGTAGGTCTTTGCCTGATGGTTCTTGACGTACTGCGCCTCGTCGAGGATCAGTCCCGCCCAGGCCACTGTGCGATAGGCGTCGGCCTCGAGCCGGAACAACGTGTACGTCGTGACCACCACATCGGCGGCGGCGACCTCGTCGATCGTGCGTCCAGACCGCGCGAGCGTGTCGGTGACCGCACCGACCTTCAGCCCGGGGGCGAAGCGGCCCGCCTCTCCCACCCAGTTGGACACGACGCTCGTCGGAGCGACCACCAGGAACGGGCCGATGTCCGGGTCGCGCTCGCGGGCGTGGCAGATCAGCGCGAGCGCCTGCAGCGTCTTGCCGAGTCCCATGTCGTCGGCGAGGATCCCGCCGAGCTCGAGCTCCCACAACGACGCCAGCCAGCCGAACCCCTCACGCTGGTATGGGCGCAGCCGCGCCTGAAGCGCAGCCGGCTCCTCGTGCTTTGCGATCGCGTCGATCTCGAGCAGCGCGCCGACCTGGCGCTGCCACACCTGCGCCTGCTCGCCTACAACGCCGAGCGCCGCGAGCTCGGCCCAGAGACCGGCCTGATAGCGGCTGATCCGCAGCGGCGCCGACGGCGAGTCGGTCAGCGCCCTGGCCTCTTCGATCAGCCGCCGCAGCTCCTGTAGGCCCGGCTCCAGCAGCGAGAAGTGAGCGCCGTCGTCGAGCAGCATGTGCGACTCGCCGCTCGCGAGGGCGCTGAACACCTCGGCGAACGGCAGCTCGCGGCCGTCGACGCTGATCGTCACACCGAGGTCGAACCAGTCGCGCTCTCCCGCGATCTCGGCGGTGGAGAGTCCGATCGTCAGCGAGTCGCTGATGTCGCGATAGTCCGCGGGCGCGCCGAGGACTTCCACAGCCACGTCTGGCCGCTCCGCCAGTCCTGGCAGCGTCTCCGTCGTGAGGCGCATGCTGTCGATGCCCGTCAGCGCGGCCGCGTGCGCCTCGGCGGGCCGTCCGGCGCCGTCGAGCAGGCCGAGGACGCTCGAGGCCCGTCGCGGTGAAGTCGGCGGCCGCGAGGATCGCGCGCTCGGCGTCGAGGTCGCGAAACCCGGGGCCGGTCCCGTTGCTGGCAAGCGCCGCGTGCCGTGTGGCGGCGCCGACCTGGTAGGCCCACTCCCATCCGACCTCGACGGCATGGCCGGCGCCGTAGCTCGCGCGCAGCACGAGCTTGGGCGCCGAGATCTGAGGCGGGGTGAAGGAGCTGTCCGAGGACACCACCGTGGCGACGTTGCGCAGCGCGGGACAGAGCTCCTCGGCGAAGCGCTGGAGCTCGCTTGCCGGGATCTGCAGCCGCTCGCCGCCCAGGACCATCCGCTGCAGCGGTGCCGGAGCCCGCTTGACGAGACGCACTAGCCGCAACCGCCGGCTCTCGGGTCCGGGAGTGTTTGGGGTGGCGTCGCGCTCGGCGCACACGACGCCGTGTCCGCTGGAACCAAGGAACAGCAACGGCTTGAGGTCCTCCGCGTCCTCGCCGTCGACTTGAAGGACCGTGCTCACGAGCGATCCCTGGTCGCTTCCTTCCGTGACATCGATGAGCAGCTCACCCCGCTGGTGGCATCGGACCTCGCCGAGCCCGGGGTACGCGTGGACGAGCTTCAGGCCGAGGCGGCTCGACTCCTCCAGCAGCGACCACAACTGCGGGCTGTCGCAGCCGCTGAGATCAAGCGTCTTGTCGGCGCCGTAGCTGTAGTAGGAGACTCGTCCCTCGCGCGCGCGGTGGACCGCGTACAACTCGCGGACCAGCGCCAGGTGATCGGGGTGATACTCGCCGCTCTGGACGTGCCACGAGTCCAATCCGCTCCAACTCAGCGAGCCATTGATCCAGCCGCCGCGCGCGCCTTCTCGCATCAACCTCGCCATCAGACGTGGCGTGCCGCGGTCCGCGACGCCGCCCGCGTGCAACGCCAGCTCGATCGCCAGCGGGTTGCCCACCGCCTGCGCGGCCGGCGCGTCGATCAGCGCGCGCAGGGGCTGCTCCCACGACCGTGGCTGCGCCTTCTTGGCGACTCGGAGCGGCGGGCGCTGCTTTCCTCGCGGCCAATCAGGGCCGCGTCCATCAGTTGCGGCGATCACGATCGCCGCAACGTGCTTGCAGTTGTACCCGACCGGACAGGTGCACTCGCCATCGTCTAACCCCAGCGACCCAGCACCATCGGAGGCGAAGAACGCGGCTGTGTTATAGACCGCCCCCCGGCCGATCACCGCACCGGTCAACGTCCTGATATCCGGGTCCCACTCGATCGTGACCACCCGGTTGTCACTCGCGTAGCTACGCCCCCGCTGAAACGTCCGTGTCCCGACGACCGTCTCAACCTCCGACAGCTCGACATCGCTCAGCTCGCTGACCGCACCCAGCACGAACGCAAGGTAGCTATCGCGCCGGACACGACCTCCAGGCGCACTCCCGAGCCGACTTCAGGTCTGAGTGGCGAGACGCTCGTGGACAGAGCGCACGGCGCTCGATCCCTCTCCCACAGCGGCAGCGACCCGCTTCATCGAGCCGTAGCGAACATCACCGGCGGCGAACACACCTGGAACTGAGGTCTCGAACGGCAGCGGGCTCGATGTCCCCTCGGGGAGCGTGCCCGACAGCTGACGATCCGTCAGAACAAACCCATCTCGGTCGAGCAGCACATCACCACCGAGCCATGTGGTCTCCGGACGCGCGCCGATGAAGCAGAACAGGCCCGAGCAGGGAACCGTCTGCTGCTCGCCGGTGGCGCGGTGATGGAGCGTCGACCTGCTCCAGATGCTCCTGACCCTGAGAGATCCTTGACTTCGACGCCGGTGAGCAGGTGGATCTTCGGGTCGGACTCGATTCGCTCGATCAGGTACTGCGACATGCTCTGGGTGAGATCGTCGCGACGGATCGCGATCGTGACGCTGCAGTTGTGTTCACCGAGGTGGATCGCGGCCTGGCCCGCGGAGTTGCCACCGCCGATCACGAGCACCGGGCTGCCGTCGCAGACCCGCGCCTCGAGATCGGTCGCCGCGTAGTAGACGCCGGCGCCCTCGAAGCGCTCTAGATCCTCCACGTCGAGCCGCCGGTAGCGGGCGCCGGAGGCCACGATCACGGCCCGGGTCGGGATCTCGCTTCCATCCCTGAGGATGACCACGTGGAAGCCCGCCTCCGCCCTCAGGCCAACGACCTCGCACGGGGCGTTCAGTCGTGCCCCGAGCCGCATCGCCTGTACGGCGGAGCGGGCGGTGAGATCGCCACCGGAGATGCCGTTCGGAAACCCTGTGTAGTTCTCGATCCGCGAGCTGGCGCCGGCCTGCCCGCCGATCGCGACTGAATCCAGAGAGACCGTGCGCAGACCCTCTGACGCCCCGTAGACCGCGGCTGCAAGGCCCGCCGGGCCGCTGCCGACCACGACGAGATCGAAGATGTAGCCCGGTATCGGTTCGAACGTCAGCCCGAGGTGCTCGGCGAAGACCGCCGGCGTCGCGCGGCGCAGGGTCTCGGTGGGGGTGATCACCACGGGCGTGTCCCGCGGGCGCAGGTCCATCGTCCTCAGCAGGGCGTCGATGTCCTCGGCGTCCTCGACGTCGATCCAGGTGTGGGGGAGGCGCGAGTGTTCCGCGAACGCGCGCAGGCTCATCGCCTCGGGCGAGTACCGTGAGCCGATGATCCGGATCGCCTGGGCGCCCTCGCCGGTGCGCAGCAGCTCACGGCGCGCGAGTAGGGCGCTGAAGACGATCCCGGCGAGTGCCGGGCGCAGGCTCATCAGCCGCCGGAACTCGGGCTGTGGAATCACCAGCATCCGACCCGCCCTGCTGACACGAGCGGTCAGGAAGCGGCGCTGGCCGGTCAGGAGGTTCAGCTCGCCGACGAAGTTGCCCGGCCCAAAGACGAAGATCGGGACATCCGGGGCGTCAGAGCGCACGATCTCGACCTCACCCTCGAGCACGACGAACAGGTCGTAGGAGGACTCTCCCGCCTCGAACAGCAGCTGTCCGGCCGTCATCGGCTGCTCGGCGCCAAACTCGGCAACTTCCGCGAGCTCGCGCGCGCTCAGCACGGGCGACACGGCGGCGTCCTGACCCTCGCGTACGGTCATCGTTGCCGTAGCTGCCGGCGATGGAATTTGCTTGACGCAAGCATCAGACCGCGAGCTTAGCCTGAGTTCTATGCCCTGACTGTGTGCGACTGTCCCAGCGGTGCGCCGCCGCCGTCGAGGCCCTGTACCGCGAGGTAAGGTCCGGCGGTGGTGGTCGTGCGCAGGGCGGTCTCGAATCCGCGCGAGGGTGCGTTCGACACCGGTTGCAGGGCGCCGGCCCGCGCGCCGGCGAGCAGCTGCCAGGAGTCGATGTCTGTGGCCCCGTTCCAGCTCGCATAGACGGCTCGGTCGCGGCCATGGTCAGAGACGGCGATCGCCGGAGCCTCCGCGGGAAGGCCCGTCCACGGCAGGCGGAAGGCGCGGTAGGACTGGTACTTCGCGCCGAGCACGGCGTCGAACAGGAGGCGGCCCGAGTGGTCGAACTCGGACACGCGCGGCGCTTCTCCCCAGCCGACGAACACGTTCCCGTTCGGGAGCAGTTGCGTGCTTCCCTGACTGCCAGAGAGGACCTTCGGGTGCGTGTACTGGTGCACGAGGGTCGCGGTCATCGCCTGCTCGTCGAGGTCGAGAATCAGGCCGCGCGAGCGCTTCTCCACGGCCGGAGTCGCGCCGTTGTCAAAGATCGTGAGCGTCCCGTCGGGTTGGCGGCGGGCGTGGTGCTGCCAGGCGAAGCCGGCCCCGGGTCCGATCGCGAAGTCGCTGCGCTTGCCGCCGAGGCGCCAGAGGATCGCGCCCGTGCGGTCGAGCTTGTAGACGGTCTGCATGCTGCGCGAGGAGATCAGCAGGTTGCCGTCGCCGTCGAGGTCGACCGAGTTGATGTGAAAGAAGTCCCAGTTCGCTTCCACCGGGGCATAGGACTCCGTCAACGGAACGTGATCGAGGCTGTGCCACTCCAGCAGCAGCCTGCCGGTAGCGAGGTCGATCTCCTGGAAGATCGCGTCCTGGATCGTGCCGTCCCGCGGCCCGCCGATGGCGCGGAGATCGGCTTTCCTGATCACATAGCTCGTCAGCAGCGCGGTGTCGCGCGGGGTGATCACGAACTCGTGCAGGTCGCCGTGCAGTCCGCCCGCCGCCTGCACGCGGCGCACCGTGCGATAGCCGGTGTCGGCGATCACGTATTCGCCCACGCCATGGCCGTATTCGATCAATCCCTCCCACCACGTGAGCACCGGGCTGCCGCGGTAGCTCTGCACGCGGAAGTTGGTCGTGACCTTCCCCGCGAGTGGGTTCTCCCAGATCGGTTGCCCGTCGCCTGCGACGATCACCGCGCCCGCCTGGCCGACGGGGGCGTTGTAGGGGGCGATGAAGATCGGGTCGCTGGAGACGCCCTGCTTGCGGTGGGTGACCGTCAGCGCGGGAATTCGCAGATCCGGGCGGGTGTGCCATTTCGGTGGCGTGGGTGGCCCGGGCGGCTGCGAGGCGAAGGCGACGGAGGCGATCTCGCCGAGGGTGCCGGCGAGGGTGAGCCCGGCCGCGCCGATGCCGGCGGAGCGAAGCAACTGCCTGCGGGTGAGGGCGGGGCTGGCTGTGGCCATCTGCAGCACTCAGGTAAGCGCATCTTTCGAAAGGGTTTCTCAAGAGGGCTGAAGCAACGGGGGAGAGGAAAGCCGTGGAGGGCGCCGGGATGTAACCTCATGTCTGAGTCGCGGTTCGCCTGCGGTTTTAGGGAGGTGCATCGGAGTGACGCCGGTTGAAGGGGAGCTGAACGAGATGCTGGTCGTCGAGCGCGAGGGATCGGCGCTGCAGGCGCTGACTTTGTGTGAGGCGTTTCAGCTGACTGCCGCCGAGAACGCCGGGCGGGTGGCGCTGCGCACCCCGGGCGGCAAGGTCGAGCTGACCTTCGCGCAGGTCGCGGCGCGTGTAAAGAAGATTGCGAGGGGCCTGCATCGGCTCGGCGTCAGGCGGGGTGACACCGTAGGATTGATGTTGCTCAACCGTCCCGAGTTCAACCTCTGTGACTCTGCGGCGATGCACCTCGGTGCGACGCCGTTCTCGATCTACAACACATGCTCTGCAGAGCAGGTTTCCTACCTGTTCGCAAACGCTTCGAACAAGGTCGTGATCACCGAGCCGCAGTTCTTGGAGACGATCCGCGCCGCGGGAGTCGACTCGCTCGAGCACGTGATCTGCGTCGACGGCGCGCCCGCGGGCACGCTGGCGCTCGCGGAGATCGAAGCGCTCGAGTCCCCCGGCTTCGACTTCGAAGCGGCCTGGCGAGCAGTAAGCGGGGAGGACCTGATCACGATCTGTTACACGTCGGGAACGACGGGGCCGCCAAAGGGCGTCGAGCTGACCCACGCCAACGTGCTCTCAGAGTGCCGCGCCGCGGCGGAGGTGGTCGCCGTGGAGCCCGAGGGTCGTATCGTCTCCTACCTCCCCCATGCCCACATGGCCGACCGCTACGCGTCGCATTACACGCCGATGCTCTACGGCACGCAGGTGACGGTGATCGCGGACGTCAGGGAAGTCGCCGCGGCGCTCCCGGAGGTCCGTCCGACGAGCTTCGGCTCGGTGCCACGGGTCTGGGAGAAGATGAAGGCCGGCCTGGAGGCGGCGATCGCGGCCGACGAGGACCCGGCCCGCAAACAGGCGGTGAAATGGGCGATCGACACGGGCCTGCAGCGCGTGCGGGCCGAGCAGGCGGGCGCCCAGCCCTCGGCGGAGCTGCTCGCCGAATGCTCCCAGGCCGATGAGCTCGTCTTCGAGCAAGTTGCGCGAGCGCCTCGGTCTCGATCAGGCGAAGATGCTCTACGGGGGGGCCGCTCCCATGCCAATCGACGTGCTCGAGTTCTTTCACGCGATCGGCCTGCCGATCTGCGAGCTGTGGGGCATGTCCGAGCTGACCTGTGTGGGCACATGCAACCCGCGCGAGCGTCCGAAGATCGGCACGGTCGGGCCGCCGCTGCCAGGTATCGAGACCCACCTCGCCGAGGACGGCGAGCTGCTCTGCCGCGGGCCGATGGTGATGCGCGGCTACCGATCCAATCCCGAACAGACCGCAGAGACGATCGACTCCGACGGCTGGCTGCACACGGGCGACATCGCCGAGATCGACCCCGACGGCTATGTGAAGATCGTCGATCGCAAGAAGGAGCTGATCATCAACGCCGCCGGCAAGAACATGTCCCCGGCGAACATCGAGGCACAGATCAAGGGCTCAAGTGCATTGATCGGGCAGGCGATCGCGATCGGCGATCGGCGCCCCTACAACGTCGCGCTGATCGTGCTCGACCCCGACGGCGCGAGCGTGTGGGCCGCCAAGCACGGGCTCGAAGACGTCTCGGCCGCAGCGCTTTGCCAAGAGCCGGGTGTCAAGGCGGAGGTCTCACGCGGCATCGAGGAGGCCAACAGCCATCTCAGTCGCGTGGAGCAGATCAAGCGCTTTGCGATCCTCCCCTGCGACTGGCTTGCGGGGGGCGATGAGCTGACGCCGACGATGAAGCTCAAGCGCAAGCCGATCGCCGAGAAGTACGCTGCCGAGATCGACGCGCTTTATATCTGAGCCCAGCTGCGGGGGCATCTAAAACGAGGAGACAGATGATCGACGGCAACGCAATCAACCAGCTACTCGAGAACGCGGTGTCCGGCGGGGCGCTCCCGGGTGTCATCGCCGTCGTCGGCGACCGCGACGGGACATTGTATGAGGGGGCGTTCGGGCACCTGAGCGTCGACGGCGAGGAGCCCGCGCGGATGGACACGATGCTCGCGATCGCGTCGATGACCAAGGCGATCACGAGCGTCGCCGCGCTGCAGCTGATCGAGCAGGGCCGCCTGGAGCTCGAGCAGACCGTCGCGAGCGTGCTGCCGGCTTTCGGAGAGCTGCAGGTGCTGGAGGGCTTTGACGGTGAGACGCCACGGCTGCGCGCGCCCGCCAGCCAGCCGACGGTTCGTCAGCTGCTGACCCACACCTCGGGGCTTGGCTACTGGTTCAGCAGCGCCGACCTGCTGCGCTACCACGAGCTCGAAGGCCTGCCGGACCCGATCACCTGCAGGCGCGCCGTGCTCGACGGGGTGCCGCTGGTCGGCGACCCCGGCGTGCGCTGGGAGTACGGGACGAGCACCGATTGGCTCGGGCAGGTCGTCGAGGCGGTCAGCGGCCAGGATCTCGACGTCTACTGCAAGCAGCACATCTTCGCCCCGCTGGGGATGACCGACACGACCTTCTCCCCCAGCGAGCACCAGCGCGAGCGGATGATGGCACTACACGCCAGAAGCCCCGACGGAGGTCTCGCCCTTTCGTCAGTGGAGCTGCCGCGAGACCCCGAGTTCTTCTCAGGCGGTGGCGGCAGCTACTCGACCGCCGGTGACTACCTGCGCTTCATGCGGGCGCTGCTCAGAGACGGCGAGCTCGACGGCGAGCGAATCCTTCGCCCGGAGACCGTTCAGCTCGCCTTCACCGACCATCTCGCCGGCGCGCCGCTGCCCGAGATCATGCGCTCGGCGCTCCCGGAGCTGACCAACGACGTGCCTGCGCTGCCGGTACCCCAGGGGTGGGGTCTGGGACTCAACCTCCTGCTGCAGGACATACCGGGTATGCGCCGCGCCGGCACCGGCTCCTGGGCGGGGCTGTTCAATTGCTACTACTGGATCGACCGCGCCACCGGAGTCACCGCGGCGATTCTCACGCAGGTCCTGCCGTTCTTCGACATGCCCATCGTGCAGACGATGCTCGAATTCAACGGCGCCGTCTTCAGCGGCGTGGAGGACGTGATACTCGCTGAGGAACCGCTCCCAGCCGGGTCCCGCGACTGAGGCGATGAGCGAGCCGGTGCCTCTGGAGGATGTGGTCACCCACGGGGAGGCGATCCTCGACGGCGGTGTCCGTCTGCATTACGTCGAGGCGGGTGACGGGCCGCTGGTTGTGCTGCTGCACGGATTCCCGGAGTTCTGGTACTCCTGGCACGGTCAGATACAACCACTCGTGGACGCCGGCTTTCACGTGGTGGCGCCCGACATGCGCGGGTACAACCTGTCAGACAAGCCTCGGGGCTGGCGTTCCTACGACATGCAGTTCCTGGCGGGCGACGTGGCCGGGTTGATTCGCCACTTCGGCGTCGAGCGGGCGGACGTCGTCGGTCACGACTGGGGGGCCATGGTCGCATACGGCGTGGCGACGCTTCATCCGGAGTCGGTACGGCGGTTGGCGATCCTCAACGTGCCCCATCCGGCGCGCCTGCTCGCGGGGTTCAGGACCTTCAAACAACTGCGTAAGAGCTGGTACATGTTCTTCTTCCAGATTCCGCTTCTGCCGGAGTGGCTGTTGCGGCGCGACGGCTACTCTCCCATCAAGCTCGCGATGCGCACCGACCGAGCGAAGCTCGGCCTGCCAACCGTGTTCAGCGACGAGATGCTCGAGCGCTACGTGCAGGCGTGGTCCCAGGACGGCGCGCTGACCGCGATGCTCAACTACTACCGCGCCGCGCTGCGCCAGACTCCGCGCGCGGCGACCGCGAGGCTGCGCCCGATCGATGCGCCCACGCTCGTGATCTGGGGAGATCGCGACACCGCGCTCGGATCCGAGCTGGCCGAGCCGGAAGCGCGCTGGGTGAAGGACGTGCGGGTCGAGCATCTGCCCGAGGCGACTCACTGGGTCCAGCACGACGCGCCCGGACGCGTCAACGAACTGCTAGTGGAGTTTCTCGGGGACTGACGGCGGCCTCGCTCTGCCCCGTCAGCGGCTCGTCTTCGCATAGCCGCGCGGCGGTGGCGCTCGCAGTGTCGAGCGCCCAAGCGGTCGTCGTGATCAGGCCGAGCGCCACGATCAAGAGGCCACAGCCGGCGACGAGCCACCAGCCCGGGTGGGTGCCGGTCGCGAGGCTCTGCGGGTCGGTCGTTGCCACGACGGCGATCGCCCCGACGAGCGCGACCCCCAGCGATTGGCCGACCTGGCGACTTGTCGAGGCGACCGCCGATGCCACGCCCGCCTGCGCAGGCGGCATGCCAGAGACCGCGGTGTTTGTGATCGGCGGGTTGACCGAGCCGAAGCCGATGCCGAAGACGATGTAGCTGACGATCAGCCAGGCCGGCGAGGTGGTCGCGGTCAGGCTCGTAAGCATCAGGCCGCTGATCAGAATCGTGGCGCCGCCGATCACCAGCGACGGCCGTGCGCCCCGCACGCCGACCAGCCGCCCGGTCAGGGGCCCGACGACGACCGTCATGGCGGCCATCGGCAGCGTGTAGAGGCCGGCGTGGAAGGGGGAGAGACCGCGCCCGTTCTGCAGGTAGAGCGTGTTCAAGAAGAGGAAGCCGCCGAGCGCGACGAAGGCGGCGATCGCGATCACGGTCGCGCCCGAGAATGGCACGCTCGCGAAGAAGCGCACGTCGATCAGGGGGTCCACGCGCCGGCGCTCGTAGCGGACCAGCGCGCCGACCGCGACGGCCGCCACCGCGAACAGACCGAGGATCTCGCCCGAGAGCCAGCCGTGGGAGGGGCCCTCGATGATCGCGTAGATGGTACCGGCGAGCAGCACGATCACCAGCAGCTGCCCGACGGGGTCGATCCGCCGTGCGCGCGCCGCCTTGGACTCTGGGACGAAGCGCCAGGTGAGCGCGGCCGCGATCAGTCCGACCGGCACGTTCACCCAGAAGACCGAGCGCCAGCTGCCCGCGTCCACCAGTGCGCCGCCGAGCACCGGGCCCATCGCCAGGCTGACGCCGATCACGCCCGCCCAGATGCCGATCGCCTGCGCGCGCTCGCGCGCGTCGGTGAAGGTGTTGCGAATGATCGACATCGCCACCGGGTTGAGCATCGAGCCACCGACGGCCTGCACCATGCGGAATGCGATCAAGAACTGCACGGTCGGTGCGAGGCTGCACAGCAGTGAGCCGAGCGTGAACAGCACCAGCCCGAGCTTGAAGACGCGCGCGCGGCCGAAACGGTCGGCCATCGAGCCCGAGAGCATCAGCAGGCTGGCGAGGACGAGCGTGTAGGAGTCGATCGTCCACTGCAGCTGAGGGATCGACGCGTGCAGTTCACGCCGGATCGAAGGCAGCGCGACGTTCACGATCGTGTTGTCGAGCCCGACGATGAACAGGCTCATGCAGCAGATTGCGAGGATCAGGTAGCGGCGGCGGTCGGGGGTCCGCCCTTCTGGCGAAGCAACACTTGAGGTTGTGGCCACCCAACGACTGTAGTGTCGGATCGTGCGCCGGCGGGTGGGCGAGTGGGTGGTCTCATTCGTCGCGGGACGCGCGTGCGGCTTTCCGCGCCTGAGCCCTCCGATCCGGCCAATACGCTCAGAGAATGCAGCCCGAGGAGCGTTTCGCCGTGATCGATCTCGGCTCGAACTCGTTCCGGCTCGTCGTCTTCATGGCGGCTGAGGGCTGGTGGAAGCGCACGGATGAGATCTACGAGCCGGTGCGGATCGGCGAGGGCCTGGCGGCGAGCGGCAGGCTGGGGGAGAAGCCGATGGAGCGGGCGCTTGCGACGCTGGAGGTGTTCGCCCACTTCTGCCGCGCGGCGGGCTTGCAGAACGGGGCGGTCGACGCGGTCGCGACGAGCGCGATCCGCGATGCCGAGAACGCGAGCGGACTTCCTCGCCTCCGCGCGCGAGCTGATCGAGCTGCCGATCCGCGTGCTCAGCCGTGAGGAGGAGGCGCGTTACGGCTACCTGGCGGCGGTCAACTCCACGACCCTTGCCGACGGCTGCGTGCTCGATCTCGGCGGCGGGTCGCTGCAGCTGGTGCGTGTCGCCGACCGACTCGCGCGGGAGTCGGGCTCGTGGCGCGTGGGCACGGTGCGGATGAGCGAGCGCTTCCTGCCACCGAACGGGCCGGCCAAGCGCAAGCAGCTGGAGGAGCTGCGCGAGCACGTGGCCCGCGAGCTCGAGCAGGCCTCCTGGCTGGCTCACACCGGCCGGCGTCTGGTGGGGATCGGCGGGACCGTGCGCAGCCTGGCCACCGCGGCGCAGCGTGCCGCGGGGCTGCCTTCGGGCGGCGTGCAGGGCATGGTGATCGAGCGCGCGGCGCTCGACGAGCTGGTGGAGCGGCTCGCCGCGCTGCGAGCGGCCGAGCGCAGCACCGTCCCGGGGATCAAGCCGGCCCGCGCCGACCTGATCCTCGCCGGGGCGCTGGTCGTGCAGGGGGTGCTGCAGGCCGGCGGCTTCGACGGCCTGGAGGCGACCGAGGCGGGGCTGCGTGAGGGGGTGTTCTTCGAGCGCCTGCTCGACGGGTGCGACCTACCCCTGTTCGAGAACCTGCGGCGCACGAGCGTGATGAACCTTGCGGCCCGCTACAACGTCGACGCCGCGCACACCCGCCACGTCGCCACGCTGGCGCTCGGCATGTTCGACGAGCTCGCGCGCCTCGGTCTGCACGACGGCGACGCCCGCGAGCGTGAGCTGCTGTGGGCGGCCTGCATGCTGCACGACATCGGTATGTCGGTCGACTACGACGACCACCACAAGCACTCGCGCTACCTGATCCTCAACGGCGGCCTGCCGGGCTTCTCGCCGATCGAGGTCGCGACGATCGCCCAGGCCGCCCGCTACCACCGCAAGGGGATGCCGGACCCGGGACCGCTGGCGGCTCTGTTCGAGGCCGGCGACATGGAGCGCCTAAACCGCTGCGCGGTGCTGCTGCGCCTGGCCGAGGATCTCGAGCGCTCGCGCGACCAGCTCGTGCGCGGGGTCGACATCTCACTGCTGAATGGCAAGCCCGACGGAGAGGGTGCGGTCGAGCTGCGCGTGATCGCCGACGGCGAGGCGGCCGTGCCCCGCTGGGCGGCGAGCCGCGAGACCGAGCTGTTTGCCCGTGCCTTCCACCACGACCTGTCGGTAGCGGCCTGAGCTCCCTCAGCCCGCTGCCGCGAGTGCCTTTTCGTGGCCGGCGCAGTCGAACAGCGCGAGGCCGTACGGGTAGGAGATCGGGCTGTGCCAGACCGACGGCGCCAGCTCTGTGCACGCCCGCAGGACCGCGCGCGTGGCGAGGTTGCCGCCGCGTAGGGAATACTCGCCGCCGAGCAGCACGTAGCGGGCTTCGCGGTTGGCGATCAGGCGCGCGAGCTGGGGGCCGTCGATGGCGGGGTCGGTGCCGCTGTAGCCGCCCAGTGCGCCCGCGTCCAGGCCGAACAGCATCATCGGAGACGCAGTGTCCGACGCGACGGTCAACAGCGCCCAGCGCGAGCCGGGATCGTGCGTGCTCACGTAGTCGGCCAGCGCGCGGTCGATTCCCTCGTCGCGCGCGTTGACGCCGTAGGCGCCGGGGCCGGGGTCGTGCCGGGGGCCGGCGGCAGGGAACGTGCCCTCGGCTGGCGCGAGCCAAGTGGTGGCCGAGTAGGCCGTCGGCGCGACGAGCAGCAGGAGGAAAGTGAAGGCGACCGCGGGCAGCGCCAGGCGACGTAGGGCGAGCAGCGCGCACAGGCCCACGGCGGCTCCCACCACGAGCAGGGGGATAAACCATTCCAGGTAGTGCTCGCGGTGCATCAGCACGACCTGTGCCACCACGGTGCTCGCGACCGCACACACCATCAGCGCGAGGCCCACGATCCGGCGCGAACCGCGCCCGCGCGCGAGCTCGACGAAGGTGACGACGCCCGCTCCCGCCATCGCTCCCGTACCGGGCGCCAGCGCCGAAACGTAGTAGGGATGCACGATCCCCTTGGACAGGCTCAGCACCACAGCCTCGGCCAGGAACCAACCTCCCAGCACCAGCGTGGCCGCCAGCCGCAGGTCGTGGCGACCTGAAGGCGAGGTGGAAGCGGCGGGCTCACGAACGGTGGGCTCCGCGTGAGCAGAGGGCCGCTCACGCGGCGACCGATCGAAGATCGGCCAGCGCCGATGGTCCAGGAGGATCAGCAGCGCCACGCCGAGCAGGCCGAAAAGCGCGAAGGGGAGCATCCAGCCGGCCTGATCGCCCAGCCCCACGCCGAACAGGCGAAATGGACGGGGGGGACCCCCGAACGGGATTGGGTTCTTTTCACGACCCCTGGTCACCACCGGCGTGAGTGTGGGTCTGGGCTCGTGAGCGGTGCTCGGCACAAGAGCGGCCTGTGACCCCGGCGCGGCGCTCACGGCCCCAGCCGTGGATCCGGTGGAGCCGCGCTGACCAGACGGGGAAGGGGCCGTGCGGGCCGCGGCGTCGACCGCGCGTTCGCGCGGAGGCGGCACGTGCGCGCCGGGGCGAATGAGCACCTGACCCGGGCCGCCGCTCTGGCCTTCGACGCGGCCGAAGCCGTTGTATGAGAACGTCAGGCCGAGCTCGGTGTTATCGGTCGAGCTGCCGACGTAGGGGCGCTGGGAGGCGGGCGTGAGTTCGACGAACGCGATCCAGGCAAAAGAGACCGCGAGCATCGCCAGTCCCGCGACCGCGAGCCGCACGAGACGGCGCGGGAGCAGACCGGGGGCGCAGACGAGGTAGGCGAGCGCGATTGGAGGAACGACGAGGTAGGCGGCCAGCGTCTTGGTGTTGAAGGCGAGCCCGATCAGCACGCCGCACCACACCAGCGTGCGCCAGCGGCCGGTTTCGCACGCGCGGAGCCCTGCCCCACAAGCGAGCACGAGCAGCAGGATCAGCAGCGGGTCGACGCCGTTCTCGCGCGAGACGGCCACGAACGAGGGGAACACGGCCAGCGTCAGCGCGCCGGCGACCGCCGCCCAAGCGCCGAAGCGACTGCTCATCACCCAATACAGCGCCGCGACGGTGAGCACGCCGATGATCGCCTCTGGCAGCAGCAGGCTGAGCGGCGAGAAGCCGAAGATCTTCGCGCTGAGCGCCTGTACCCACAGAGCCAGCGGCGGCTTGTCCACCGTGACCAGGCCGCCGGGGTCAAACGACACGAACACGAAGTTGTGCCACGAACGCAGCATCGATTTCACGCCGGCCGAGTAGAAGATGTTGGCGTAGCCGTTCTGGGCGAGCTTGTTCACGTTCAGCACGGCGGACAGCGCGAGCACCCCCGCGAGCGCCAGGTGCGCCGGCGCCAACCGTGCTCGTCCCCGTTCTCGCTCCAGTGGCTTGCGCCCGAGATCCGCGAGTCCCGGCGCGGCGGCCGGGGGGGAGGTGCTGCTCATCGGGGGAGCATGCCGACGGTCACTGGGAGAGCATCCCGATCAGCCGCTCCAGGTCGCCCTCGTCGTTCCATGCCCCGACGGAGGCGCGCAGCCACGGTCGGCCGGGAATGTCGCGCAGCACCACGCCGCCCCCGGCGAGCCGCACACGCTCCGCTTCAGGGTCGGCGCGCTCGAAGGAGACCAATGTGCTCTCGCCGCGCGGGGCGACGCGGATGTCGTGCTCTCCCAGCAGCTCCGCCAGGCGCGCGGCGAGCATCCTCGCGCGCTCGTGCACCGCTCCCCAGCCGGTCGAGACGAGCAGCGTCGTGGCCGCCAGCGCGCAGGCGAGGCCCTCGGCGCTCAGCAGCTGTGAGTCAAAGCGGCGGGCATCGTCGTGCAGCCGCGCCGCAAGGCCCTCGTTCGGGTTCGCCAGGTTCACGTAGCCACGCCGTGTGACCTGCAGCCGCTCGCGCAAGGCTGGGCTCACAAACAGCATCCCGGTCCCGTCCGGGCCACACAGCCACTTCTGCCCGGCACCCGCATATGCGTCGCAGCCGAGCGCGCCAACATCGACCGGGACGGCGCCGACACCCTGGGCGCCGTCGAGCAGTACGGGGACATCCACCTCCGCCAGCTCCGCTGGCGCGAGGCTCCCGCTCATCCAGCCCACGTGCGAGCAGGCGAGGAGGCGCGTGCGCGGACCGACGGCGTCGGCCACGTCCGCCAGCGCCACCGTGCGCACGATCACGCCCTTGCACTCGCGCGCAGCGAGGAGCGCGCCCAGCAGGCCGGGGTGCTCCTCGTCGCTCGTCACGATCTCATCGCCCTGGCCCAGCTCCAGGCCGCCGATCACCTGTGCGAGCCCCTCGCTGGTCGAGGTCGTCAGCGCCAGGTCCGCGGTGTCACAGCCGAGCGCCGCGGCGTACAGCGATCGCAGCTCCCCGCTCAGCTCCGCGCGCCGTTCGAAGTGCGCCGACGTGCGTCCCCGCTCGGCCTCGCGCCGCAGCTCCTCGCCGGCGGCCATGACCGCGCGTGCGGGCAGCGGCCCGTCGGTGCCGGCGTTCAGATACGCGAGCTTGCACAGGACAGGAAACTCGGCACGCAGCTCAGGTAGATCCACAAACCGCGAGAATACCCCGATGCCCAGCCCAGATCAGCCGGCGCTCCTATGGGAGCCGTCCGCGGCCGATGTCGAGCGCGCCGAGATGACGCGCTTCATGCGCTTTGCGGGCGAGCGCCGTGGTCGCCCGTTCGCCGACTACGACGAGCTGTGGCGCTGGTCGGTCGCGGAGCTGGAGGACTTCTGGGCGTGCATCTGGGAGCTCTGTGGGGTGCGCGCGTCGAAGCCCTACGAGCGGGTGCTGGGCTCCCGTGAAATGCCGGGGACGAGGTGGTTCCCGGGGGCCGAGCTGAACTACGCGGAAAACCTGCTGCTCGGCCCGGCACAGGGAGCAGACACCAGCCTGGTCTCGGGGAAGGCACCGCCGGGCTCGCGCGCGGCCGGCCGAGATCCCGGGGAAGTCGCGGTCCTGCACACCTCCGAGCTGCGCGATCTGGATCAGCTCACCCGGGGTGAGCTGACCGCAGAAGTCGCCCGCGCCGCCGGGGGGTTGCGCGCGCTCGGCGTACAGCGCGGCGATCGCGTCGTCGCCTACATGCCGAACATCCCGGAGACGCTGATCGCGTTCCTCGCGGTCGCGAGCATTGGGGCGATCTGGTCCAGCGCCGCGCCCGAGTTCGGGGCGCGCAGCGTGATCGACCGCTTCGCCCAGATCGAGCCCAAGGTGCTGCTCGCGGTCGATGGCTACCGGCACGGAGACAAGGACTTCGACCGTCTGGACGTCGTTGCAGGCATCGTCGCGGAGCTGCCCACCGTCGAGCACGTCGTCCTGCTCCCGTACCTCGATGCGGACGCCCAAGCCGGTGAACGTGCCGGGGGCCTCACTTGGGCGCAGCTGTTGGAGGGGGGATCTGGAACCGAGCTGACCTTCGAGCAGGTTCCCTTCGACCACCCCCTGTGGGTGCTCTACTCCTCCGGCACGACCGGCCTGCCAAAGGCGATCGTGCACGGCCATGGCGGAATCCTCGTGGAGCAGCTGAAGAAGAGCCTGCACCTCGACCTGCGCCGCGGGGACCGCATGTTCTGGTTCACGACGACCGGCTGGATGATGTGGAACTTCCTCGTCGGCTGCCTGCTCTCGGACGCCGCGATCGTGCTCTACGACGGCAGCCCGGGCCACCCCGACCTGGGGATGCTGTGGGATCTGGCAGAGCGCACCGGGATGACCTGCATGGGCGTCAGCGCGGGCCTGCTCGCGAGCTCGGAGAAGGCGGGGATCGAGCCGGGGCGCGACCACGACCTGAGCGCGCTGCGCGCGATCGGCTCGACCGGCTCACCGCTTGCGCCGGAGAGCTTCAAATGGACCTACGAGCACGTCAAGTCAGACGTCTGGCTGTTCTCCACGAGCGGCGGCACCGACGTCTGCACCGCGTTCGTGGCGGGCTGTCCTTTGCTGCCCGTGTATGAGGGCGAACTGCAATGTCGCGCGCTCGGCTGCGCGGTGGAGGCCTGGGATGAGGAGGGCAACAGCCTCACGGACGAGGTCGGCGAGCTGGTGATCACCGAGCCGATGCCCTCGATGCCCTTGTTCTTCTGGAATGACCGGGCACACGATTCAGAGGATCGGGTCGGTGAGCGACTGAGGGAGAGCTACTTTGCGATGTACCCCGGCGTCTGGCGCCACGGGGACTGGATCCGGATCACGCCGCGCGGCGGCGCTGTGATCTACGGCCGCTCGGACTCGACGATCAACCGCCAAGGGCGTGCGGATGGGCACGAGCGAGATCTACCGAGCCGTCGCGACCGTGCCGGAGGTGCTCGACGCGCTGGTCGTCGACGTTCCCCGGGGTGAGGGGGGAGATGCCGCGGGCGGGAAAGAATTATGGATGGGGCTGTTCGTTGTGTTGAGTGAGGGAGCTGTACTGGACGAGGACCTGAAGCAGACGATCAAGCGGCGGATCCGCGAGGACTGCTCGCCGCGCCATGTGCCCAATGAGATCCTCGCGATCGAGGAGGTCCCGCGGACATTGTCCGGCAAGGTGTTGGAGGTCCCGGTCAAGAAGATCCTGATGGGCACCCCGCCCGCCCAAGCCGCGAGCGTCGATTCGCTGGCGAACCCACGCTCGCTCGATTACTTCGTTTCGCTCGCCGACAGATTCACAAACCCAGAGATCTACCCACAATCTCCTTCATGATCTCGTTCGTGCCGCCGTATATCCGCGTCACCCGCGCGTCCGCGTAGGCGCGCGCGATCGGGTACTCCGTCATGTAGCCATACCCGCCGTGCAGCTGCAGGCAGCGATCGACGACGCGACCCTGCAGGTCGGTGCACCACCACTTCGCCATCGCCGCGTCCTCTGGAGTCAGATCACCTTCGTTCAGAGCCTGCGCGCAGCGGTCGACGTAGGTCCGCGCGATCTCGGTTTCGGTGCTCACCTCGGCGAGCGTGAAACGCGAGCTCTGAAACGAGCCGATCGGCTGGCCGAAGGCCTTACGCTCGCGCACGTAGTCGAGCGTCCAGCCCAATGCCGCCTCGGCGGCGGCCACGGCCGAGGCCGCGATCGAGAGGCGCTCTTGGGGGAGGTTGGAGACGAGGTAGCGAAACCCCTCGCCCTCCTCGCCGAGCAGGTTCTCGACCGGGACGTGGACCTCGGCGAAGGACAGCTCGGCGGTGTCCTGGGAGTGCTGGCCGATCTTCTCCAGGTTGCGCCCGCGCTCGAAGCCCTCGGTGCCGCGCTCGACGACGAGCAGGCTGATGCCTCGGTGGCGCTCTGACTGATCGGTCTTGACGGCGACGATCACGAGGTCGGCGTTGATCCCGTTCGTGATGAACGTCTTCGTCCCGTCGACGACGTAGTGCTCGCCCTCGCGTCGCGCGCGCGTGGACATGTTCGCCAGATCGGAGCCGATCCCGGGCTCGGTCATCGCCAGCGCGGTGATCAACTCGCCGGAGGCGATACCTCCCAGCCAGCGTTCGCGTTGCTCCTCGTTGCAGTACGTCAGGAAGTACGGCAGGCAGATGTCGTTGTGCAGCGTGATCCCCAGGCCGAAGCCGCCGACGCCAACGCGCTGGGTCTCCTCGCCGATCACCAGGTTGAAGCGGAAGTCCTCGGCGCCGGCGCCGCCGTAGCGCTCGGGCACGGCCATGCCGAGGAAGCCGCCGCTCCCGGCGAGCGCGAACACCTCGCGCGGCACGATCCCCGCGCGCTCCCACTCGCCGTAGCGGCCCTCGTCGCCGATGACCTCGCGCTCGAGGAAGGTGCTGAAGCTCGCGTGGAAGTCTTCGTGAACGTCTTCATACAGGGTGCGCCTCATGCAGCGAGAGACACTACCGGCGTCTGCTCGGCACGGTAGCCGGGCTTGGCCAGAAGCAGTTGCACATCCTGAATTCGCCGCTCGCGAAAGCCACCCTCGCAGTAGGAGAGATAGAGATCCCACAGCCGGCGAAAGCGCTCGTCGTAGCCGAGGTCCGCCAGGCGCTCGGAGGCGTCGAGGAAGCGCTCGCGCCAGTGTGCGAGCGTCGTCGCGTAGTGAGCTGTGATGTCCTCCAGGTGCACCTGCCGTAGGTCGGTCACGCGCGGCAGCTGGCGCGAGATCAGCTCCAGCGAAGGCAGGCAGCCGCCCGGAAAGATGTAGGTGTTGATGAAGCTCTTCGAAGCCTTCTCTACCTGGTAGGCGCGGTCGTCGATCACGATCGCCTGCAAGAGCATCGCGCCCTCGTCGGCGAGCAGCTCCGAGCAGCGGCGGAAGTAGGTCGGAAAGTTCTGCCAGCCGACAGCCTCGATCATCTCGATCGACACGAGCTTGTCGTAGGAGCCCCGTAGGTCGCGGTAGTCCTCGAGCAGGACAGTCACGCGATCCTCCAGCCCGAGCGGCGCGCACGCGCTCGCTCGCGTAGGCGTGCTGCTCGCGCGAGATCGTCGTGGTCGTCACGCGGCAGCCGTAGTGCTCGGCCGCGTAGACGGCGAACCCGCCCCAGCCGGTCCCGATCTCGAGCACGTGGTCGGCGGGACCCAGAGCGAGCTTTGCGCAGACCCGCTCCAGCTTCGCCAGCGACGCCTCCTCGAGCGTCGCCTCGGGCGAGTCGAAGACCGCACAGGAGTACATCATCGTCGGATCGAGGAAGCACCCGAACAGCTCGTTGCCGAGGTCGTAGTGCGCGGCGATCTGCTTGCGCGAGCGCCCGATCGTGTTGCTCCGCAGCCAGCGCACCCAGCGCTGCACCGGGATCAACACAGGCGCGAGCACGCGGCGCAGGTTGTCGAGCGAGGAGACGTTCAGCGCGGCGATGCGGGTCAGCGCGACGAGGTCCGAGCACTCCCAGAGGCCGTCCATGTAGGACTCGCACAGCCCGACACTGCCACGCAAGAGCGCCCGGTAGAAGCGGGGCGAGCGCACCTCCAGCGTGACCCGCAGCGGGCGCAGGGCCGTCGTGTCGCCGAAGGTGAAGCGCTCGCCGTTCTCGACGATCGTCAGCTCACCGTCATGAATGCGACCCAGTAGGCGCAGCACGAGCCGGCGGGCGATGCGGTTCATGTCTGTACACCTGCCTTACCCGGGTGGGGGAAGTACTTCGCTCCACGCAACTTCAACCGCAAAGCGTGGGTATAGATCCGCGCGAGGATCCGCGCGGTCAGGAACGGGTAGCGCAGGAGCGCTCCACGCAGAGCACTCGGGGTCAGCTCCCGGCGGTGCAACGACAGGGTCGCGTCAAACACGCTCTTCCCGTCCGCACCACTCGAACCGATGTGCACGAGCAACTGCTCGGAAGGCTCCGTCAAACGCCAGTCGTAGGTGTGATCCATCCCCATCAAAGGCGAGACATGCAGCTGCTTGTGCAACCGGGCCCGCATCAGACTGACGGTTCCGTGATCAGTCGCATGATCGACCCTCATCACATAGGAATGACGCTCGCCCCAGGGTGTGTTCGTCACATCGGCCACGACCGCGACCACCTGCTCATCCTCATCCTCATCCTCATCCTCATCCTCGTCGGAGAAGCAGTAGTAGAAGCTGACGGGGTTGAAGGACTTGCCGAAATAGCGCAGGTGCGTCAACAGTCGAATTGGTCCGTCCACCTTGATCCCAGTTCGCTCCTGCACCAGCTCACGTACGGCCTGATCCAGGGGGACGTCGGGGTCGCCGAGATAATCGGAGCGACGCCACCATGCCAGTGCCGGCCGGCGGGCCGACCAGAACCAGGTCCCGTCGAAGCACGATGGTAGCTCGGAAAGATCGAGGTAGGCCATGAACAACGGGTAGCGAAACTCATTCTCCACCTCACCCATCCGCCGGTGACGGACGGAGCCCTGATAGAGGCAGCTCCTCACAGGGACACCCCGAACGGCTCACACGCGCGCAGGGCGCTGAGCACGCCGTCCTCGTGAAAGCCCCAGCCCCAGTACGCGCCGCAGTAGTGCGTGCGCTCCGCCAGCCCGCCGATCCTCTCGTGCTGTGACTGGGCGGCGACGCCTGCGGGGGTGAAGACGGGGTGGGAGTAGTCGATCTTGCGGATGATCTTCGCCTCCTCGATCGCCTCAGTGCGGTTCAGGGTGACGCAGAAGTCGCGGTCGGCGTGCAGGCGCTGCAGGTGGTTCATGTAGTAAGTGACGGTGCTCAGCGGCTTCGGTTCGCGCAGCAGATGGAAGTTCCACGCGGCGCGCGCGCCGCGGCGGCGGGGGAGCAGGGTGGAGTCGGTGTGAAGCACCGCCTCGTTGCGCTGGTAGGGGATCGCGCCGAGCACCTCGTGCTCGCGCCCGGAGGGGTCGCTCAGCAGCGCGAGCGCCTGGTCGGAGTGGGTGGCGATCACGACCTGGTCGAAAGACTGGGTATCCCGCCCACCCCGCCGGACCCCGCGGTCCTCGGCGGTGACTTCGACGTGGTTCTCCGCGCGAGTGATCGAGCGCACGGGAGAGTCCAGGCGGATGCGCTCGTGCAGGGGCCGCGTGAGCGCCTCCACGTAGCGCGCCGAGCCCCCCGCGACGGTCGCCCAGCGCGGGCGGTCACGGAAGCCGAGCATCCCGTGGTTCGAAAAGAACTCGGCGAGGAACCGCACGGGGAACGAGGAGATCTGCCGTGGATCGGCCGACCAGACGGCGGAGACCTGGGGGACGATCAAACGCCGGATGAAGACCTCAGAGAAGCGCCGGCGCACAAGAAAGTCCTGCAGCGACTCGCCCGTTTCCTCGCGTCCGAGCAGCCGGCGCAGCTCGCGGTTGAAGCGCAAGAGGTCGGCGATCATCCGCTGGAAGCGCGGGCTGAGAAGGTTGCGGGGCTGGCAGATCAGCCCGCGCGGTGTGCCGGCGTATTCGAAGTCCTCGTCCTCGCCTTTCACCGAGAAGCTCATGTTCGTCGCCTGGGTTTCGACCCCGAGCTGGCGGAGCAACCGCGTGAAGTTGGGGTAGTTGCGATCGTTCATCACGATGAAGCCGGTGTCGACGTGGTGGGTCTCGTAGGCGGTGTCCACACGAATCGTGTTCGTGTGCCCGCCCGCGTAGGAGCCGGCCTCGTAGACGACGACCTCGTGCTCGCGTGCCAGCAGGTGGGCCGCCACCAGTCCGGAGACGCCGGCGCCGACGATCGCGATCCTCATAGTTCGTCTGGTTGCATTGTGTGACTATCTTCGCTCGGAATCGGGGCAATGGATCATCGGCCGGGAAGGAGTGCGGGGCTCCGGCGTCGAACAAGAGCGCCGATGAAGCGTGTTGGCACACCCACCCAGGATCGTCCTCCGGCCAACGGGACGAGCGACCACCAGAGCCTGTCCAAGTACATCCAGGCGCGCTTTGACGAGTGCTCGCGCTCGCAGAAGGACGTCGCCCAGTACATCGTCGACCACCTCGACGAGGCGGCGTTCCAGACCGCGGAGGAGCTGGCCCGCCGCGCGAACACGTCGAGCTCGACGGTAGTCCGATTCTCGCAAGCTCTCGGATTCGAGGGCTTTCCCGAGCTGCAGGCCGCCGCGCGCGAGGAATACCGCCGCGTGCACACAAAGACTGAGCCCAACAACAAGACTGGATCTCAGGCGAGCTCTGCTTCCACGCCGCTGTTCTCACTCGACCAGAACGAGTTCGAGACGGCGCTGACCGCCGACCATCTGAACGTCGAGGAGACCGCGCGCAAGGTCTCGCGCAGCTCCGTGGAGGCGCTGATCTCGGGAATAATCTCAGCCGAGAAGGTGCTCGTCGCGGGCACCGACCAGATGGCATTCTTCGCCAGTTACCTGCGCCACCTCTTGATGCTCTTGGACCTGCGCGTCGATGTCGTCGCGAGCCCTTCCCAAGAGGCGCTCAGCCGCCTCGGTCGAATCGATCAGGGCACGCTCGTGATCGGCCTCTCCGCCGGGCGCCCGCACCCCCTCGTCGTGCGCGCGATGAAGCTCGCCCGCCACCGCAAGGCGCGCACCGCCGCGATCACCGACGCGACCCTCTCCGAGGTGGCGAAGCTAGGGCAGATCAAGCTCTACTACTCGTCGAACTCGCCGGCCTACGTGCGCTCGCACACGGCCCTGCTCAGCCTGATCCAGGCCCTCGCCTATGGCGTCTACGCGCAGGATTCCGCGCAATATGACGACCGCATCAAGGCGTTCCGGCTGAAGTAGCGCGCGACGCGTCTCAGGCTAGACTGGGTCGCATGCGCGATGAGGCAACATTTCGGGTGAAGACCGGGCTGGCCGAGATGCTCAAGGGCGGCGTGATCATGGACGTCGTCACGCCCGAGCAGGCGAAGGTCGCCGAGGATGCGGGGGCAGTGGCGGTGATGGCGCTCGAGCGCGTGCCCGCAGACATCCGCCGCGACGGCGGCGTCGCGCGCATGTCCGACCCCGAGATGATCGCGGGGATTCAGGAGGCCGTCTCGATCCCAGTGATGGCGAAGGCGCGCATCGGGCACTTTCTCGAGGCCCAGGTGCTGCAGGCGCTGGAGGTCGACTACGTCGACGAGTCGGAGGTGCTGACGCCCGCGGACGAGTCAAACCACATCGACAAGTGGGCGTTCAAGGTGCCGTTCGTGTGCGGCGCGACGAATCTCGGGGAGGCACTGCGGCGGATCGGCGAGGGCGCAGCGATGATCCGCTCCAAGGGCGAGGCGGGCACGGGGGACATCGTCGAGGCGGTGCGTCACATGCGCAGCATCAACGGCGCGATCCGCCGCCTGGGCACGCTCGACGACGCTGAGATCGCGACCGCCGCAAAGGAGATGGCCGCGCCGCTGGACCTGGTCCGCGCGATCGCCCGCGACGGTCGCCTGCCAGTGGTTCTGTTCTGCGCGGGCGGCATCGCCACCCCGGCCGACGCGGCTTTGATGATGGCGCTCGGCGCCGAGGGCGTGTTCGTCGGCTCGGGCATCTTCAAGTCCGATGACCCGCCCGCTCGCGCGAGCGCGATCGTCGAGGCTACGACGCACTGGCAGGATCCCGAGCGCGTGGCGGCGGCATCGCGCGGGCTCGGCCCGGCGATGGTCAGCCTGGAGAGCTCGAAGCTCGAGGGCGAGCATCTCCTCGCACAGCGTGGCTGGTGACGAGTCGCCGTTGATCGGCGTGCTAGCCCTACAGGGTGACTTTGAGGCGCATGGGGGGATGCTGCGCCGGCTCGGCGCGCGCGTGCGCGAGGTGCGGGTTCCGGGGGACCTGGATGGCCTCGAAGGGCTCGTGATTCCCGGGGGAGAGTCGACCACGATGACTCTGGGGATCGAGCGCGAGGGGTTAGCGGAACCGCTGCGGGAGCTCGTCAAAGGCGGCGTGCCGGTTCTGGGCTCGTGTGCGGGGTTGATCATGCTCGACCGCGAGCATCTCGGCCTGATGGACATGCGCGCCCAGCGCAACGCGTTCGGGCGCCAGCTGAGGAGCTTTGAGGCGGACGTCGAGTTACGCGGCCTTGCCGGTGGCCCGCTGCGGGCCGTGTTCATCCGTGCGCCCTGGATCGCCGAGCACGGACCCGGCGTGGAGATTCTCGCCGAAGTCGACGGTCATCCCGTGGCGGCGCGGCAGGGAAACATGCTCGCGGTCGCCTTTCACACCGAGCTCGGCGACGATGATCGCGTGCACCGGATGTTCCTGAGCAGCGTCGCTCAGGTGGTGTAAAAGCGAACCACGCCGTCGGCTTCCTGCTCGACGACGCGCTCCTCGGAAAGCAGGAGGTCGATGTGGCCGAGCACCTCGGAGAGGGTGAGGTAGGCCTGGGTGACGGCGATGTTGCCCCACAGCTCGATCGCGATCTCGTGCGCGGTGCGCGGTGCGACGGCGATCAGGCCGTAGATCTTCTCGGCGCGGCGGTCGTGCAGGCGCAGGCGCTGATCGATCAGCGCGACGTGGTCGGCGATCGGCTCGCCGTGGCCGGGGAGGACGAGCGATAGGTCCATCGCGCGTGTGAGCGCCAGCGAGGCGATGTAGTTGACCAGGGCCTGGGGACGAGGTCCAGAGAAATCGGGCCCAGCGTTGAGAGGTCGAGAGAGCAGGGGGTTTGAGGAGATGTGCTTGATGAGATGGTCGGCGGCGAGCAGGATCGAGCGGGACTCGTCGTGCAAGACGGTATCGGAGGGGCTGTGGCCGGGGCGGTGGAGCACCCGCAGGACGCGATCGCGCAACTGGAGCTCCTCGCCATCGTGCAGGGGCCGTGTGACATCGACGGCCGAGCCCCAGGCGCGGAAGCTCGCGGAGACGGCGCGGAGCGCAGTGACGACGTCGGCGGGGATGCCGTGCAGGAGCATCGTCTGCTGGGCGAAGCGGTCGTCGAGCTCGGTGGATTCGTTGAAGTCGCGGAGGTAGGGCGCGAGCGTGTCGAGCGCCGCGACCTCGGCGCCGGAGCGCCGCGCGAGGATCGAGGCGAGGCCGAAGTGGTCGATGTGCTGGTGGGTGATGACGAGCAGCTCGATGTCCTCGATCGCGTGCCCATGCGCCTGGAGTGCCTGCTCGAGCTCGTCCAGCGCCTTGCCGGAGTTGGGGCCCGAGTCGATCAGGGTGAGAGGCGAGTCCTCGATCAGGTAGGCGTTGACGCGCCCAACCATGAACGGCGTGGGTATCGCCAGGCGGTGAATGCCGGCGTCGGCTGCTTGCGCAAGTAGCGCAGGATCCGGACGTTCGGGCCGACCGGCCCGACTTCGCGGGCTTATCGGTCGGCCCGAAGTCGCGGACCTGCTTGGCCGAGTCTGTCGTTCACGAGCGAATGATTTCTAACACCTCGTCGCGGCGGCGCTCCATGTCCTCCGGTGAGACGAGCGACTCCAGACAGAGGCGCAGCAGCGGCTCCGTGTTGGAGGGCCGCACGTTGAAATGCCAATCCGGGTAGTCGATCGAGATGCCGTCGAGCTTTTTCTGCTCGGCGTTCGGGAAACGCGCGGCGAGCTCCTGCATCTTCGCGTCCGGATCTGAGACCTCGGAGTTGATCTCGCCGGAGATGAAGTAGCGCGAGCGGTAGGGCTCGAGCAGCTCGGACATCGTTTGACCGGTGCGCGAGAGCAGCTCCAGCACGAGCAGCGCCGGGATCGTGCCGGAGTCCGCGCAGTAGAAGTCGCGGAAGTAGTAATGCCCGGAGACCTCGCCCCCGAACAGCGAGCCCTCCGCGCGCATGCGCGTCTTGAAGAAGGCATGCCCGACGCGGTTGACATGCGCGGTGCCGCCGGCGCGCGTGACCGTGTCCGCGACCGCGCGCGAGGCGCGCACGTCGTAGAGGATCGCCTCGCCGGGGCTCTTCTGCAAGAGCGACTCGGCCAGCAGCGCCGTCAGGAAGTCGCCGTCGACGAAGCGGCCGGTCTCGTCGATGAAGAAGCAGCGGTCGGCGTCGCCGTCCCAGGCAATCCCGAGGTCAGCGCCGGCTGCCAGCACGCGGTCGATGATGAACCGGCGGTTCTCCGGGAGCAGGGGGTTGGGCTCGTGCTCGGGGAAGTTCCCGTCGGGCGTCCAGCAGGTCTCGATCAGGTCGAGCCCGAGATCCTCCAGCAGCGGCCCGGCGACGGGCCCGGCCATCCCGTTGCCGCCGTCGACGACGACCTTCAGGGGGTTGATCACCGAGGGGTCGATGAACTCGAGGACCGTCTCGTGGAACTCCCCATAGAGGTCGACCTGCTCGATCGAGCCTTCGCTGGAGGCTCTCGCGCAGACCGGCTTCGATCAACCGGCGGATGTCCTGGATGCCGCTGTCGCCGGACAGCGCGATCGCGCCCTCGCGCACGAGCTTACAGCCGGTGTAGGCCTTGGGGTTGTGCGAGGCTGTGCACATCAGCCCGCCGTCGAGCGCGCGCGAGCCGACGAGGTAATAGAGCATCTCGGTGCCAACCTGACCTGCATCGAGCACGTTCGCTCCCTCTCCGAGCAGGCCGGCGCGATATCGCTCGGCGAGCTCGGGGGCGGTCAGGCGCATGTCGCGCCCGAGGCCGACGCGCAACTCCGAGACGGGCTTGCCCGACAGCTCGGAGAGCACGTGCGCGAAGGCGCGGCCGATCTGCTCGGCGACCCGACCGTCGATCTGCTCGCCGTAGAGGCCGCGGATGTCGTAGGCCTTGAAGATCTCGGGTGTGGGGGAGGAGGTCATTGGCTGGCAATCCTACGGGTTGCTTGGGAGACCTTGATCGGAGACCCTCGCGTCGTGAGGATTCGTAGACTGGCTTACATGTCAGGTCATTCCAAGTGGGCGAGCATCAAGCACAAGAAGGCGATTGTCGACTCGCGCCGCGGCGCGCAGTTCACGAAGCTGGCGCGCTCGATCACGGTCGCGGCGCGCGATGGCGGCGGCGACCCGGTCGGCAACCCATCGCTTGAACTCGCGATCCGCAAGGCCAAGGAATCCTCGATGCCCAAGGAGAACATCGAGCGCGCGATCGCGAAGGGCACAGGGGAGGGGGGTGAGGCCGAGGCGATCGAAGCCGTCCTCTATGAGGGCTACGGCCCCGGCGGCGTGGCGGTGCTGGTGCAGGCGCTGACCGACAACCGCAACCGCACCGGCGCGGACGTGCGCCACGCCTTCTCCAAGCACGGCGGCAACCTCGGCGAGCCCGGCTCGGTCGCCTACCTGTTCGAGAAGAAGGGCACGATTGTGATCGACGCCGAGCGCTACTCCGAAGACGACCTGATGGCCGCCGTCGAGGCCGGCGCGGATGACATCGTCACCGACGACGGGTCCTTCGAGGTGCTGGCCGAGCCCGCGAGCTTCTCCAGCGTGCTCGACGCGCTGTCCGCGGCGGGTGTTGAGAGCGAGAGCGCTGAGATGTCCTACCGCCCGACGAGCCTCGTGCCGATCGACGAGAGCCAAGCGCGCAAGCTGATGGGGCTCACCGACGCGCTCGAAGAGCTCGATGACGTCGATGACGTGCACGCCAACTTCGACGTGCCCGCCGACGTGCTCGAGCGCGTCGCCGGCTGAGGGCGCCCGCCCGGTGTGTCAATAATCCCCGCTGTATGAGCACCCCCGAGACCGCCTCCCGGCCTGTAGTCGTGATCCTCTGCGGCGGGCGCGGCACCCGCCTGCAGGAGCACACGCAGGCGATCCCAAAGCCGCTCGTTGAGATCGGCGGCAAGCCGATCGTGTGGCACGTGATCCAGCTCTACGCCGTCCAGGGATTCCGCCGGTTCATTCTCGCCACCGGTTACAAGAGCGAGCTGATTGAGCAGTTTGTCGGCGAGTGCGAGTGGCCGGATGGAGTGAGAGTTGAGTGCGAGGACACAGGTTTGGAAACCCCGACGGGGGGGAGGATCAAGCTGCTCGAGGAGCGACTCTCAGAAGAGGAGTGCTTCTGCACGACCTACGCCGACGGCGTGGCCGACATCGACCTGGCCGCTCTACTGCAGTTTCACTCCCAGCACGGCGCGCTGGCGAGCATGACCGTGGTGCGCCCCGAGCTGCAGTTTGGTGTCACAGAGCTCGACGGCGCAGACGGCCGCGTCACCGGTTTCCGCGAGAAGCCGCGCTCGGAGCACTGGATCAACGGCGGCTTCTTCTGTATGCAACGGGATGCTCTGAAGTACCTGGAACCCGACAGCGTGCTGGAGCGCGCGCCACTCGAGCGTCTCGCCCAAGAGAGCGAGCTGCGCGCTTATCGCCACGAGGGTTTTTGGGAGTGCATGGACACCTACAAGGACGCAGTCGCTCTGAACGACCTGTGGGCGTCTGGCAAAGCCCCCTGGCGGTTGTGGGGATAGCCATCGATCCTCGTTGTTACATGGTCCCCGTCGGGGACCTGCTCTTTTTGGTCGGCTGTCCCGTTTGAGAGACGCGGTATGATTCTGGTATGACCAGGGTGGCGAAGATCACGATCTCATTACCTCAGGAGCAGGTCGAACAAGCGCGGGCGGCTGTCGAGAGGGGAGAGGCCGCGAGCGTGTCGGGGTACATCTCCGCGGCGCTCGCCGCGGTTGCTCCCGGGCCGGTTGCCGAGGAGGACACCCTCGCTGATCTTGTTGCGGACCTGATCGCCGAGCACGGGCGGCCCAGCGCTGAGGCCTACGCCTGGGCAGACAGGGTGATGGCGATGTCGGAGCCCGATTGAGAGGGTTCACGCTTGATACGGGCGCGATGACCGCGCTCGAGCGCGGTGAAGAACGGGTCATTGCAATGCTGGACCGAGCATTGACGACTCCCGGTGCGACCGTCAATATCCCCGCCGGGGTGTTGGCTCAGGCGTTTCGAGACGGATCTCGCCAGGTCTCGCTTACCCGGCTGCTGAAGGATCACCGAACGAGCGTCGTGGCGCTGGACCATGTGCTCGCCCGTGTGGTCGGAATTCTGCTTGGGGCGCGTGGGGTCAGCGACGTAATCGATGCGAGCGTGGTCGTCTGCGCACGCCGGTACGGACAGCCGGCGATCACGAGCGATCCGGAGGATCTGCGCCGGCTTGACCCCGATCTACCGCTGGAGGTCATTTAGGGCTGCGCCGAATCAGCTGCAGCACGCCGGTTCGGCGACAGAAGCAGGCGTCCGACCTCACGCGCAGAATCAGGATCGGTGATCGTTCTTGGAATCGACCCCGGCCTGGCAAACACGGGCTACGGCGTGGTGCGGAGCGAGGCGGGTCGGCTCGTCGCGCTCGACGGTGGCGTGATCGAGACGCGCGCCTGCTCCTCGCAGGAGCGGCGGCTGGTCGATATCCACGCGGCGGTCGATGCACTGCTGGCCGAGCACGAGCCCGATGCAATGGCGCTAGAGGAGCTGTACTTCGGGCAGAACGTGAAAACGGCGTTCGCGGTCGGCCACGGCCGCGGCGCGGCGATGCTCGCCGCGGGACAGCGCGGGATCGAGTGCGCAAGCTACACGCCCCAACAGGTCAAGGCTGCCGTCTGCGGCAACGGTCGCGCCGACAAGCAGCAGGTCGCGCGGATGGTCCAGGCGCTGCTCGCGCTGCCACAGGTGCCGACCCCCGACCACGCATCCGACGCGCTGGCGGTCGCGATGTGCCACGCCAACCGCGCGCCGCTGTCGGCCGCGCTCGCTGGGGTAACGGCGTGACCTTGACATGCACGGCGCACCCGTGGCACTGACTCAACGGCGGCTTCTGGACCACTCCGACTTCCACACGCTCTCGAGCGTGTCTGACGGGGAGTTCGTGTTGCGTCTGCAGGAGCTCGGTCGTGTGGCCGGTGGCGAGACGTTCGAGCAGGCCGCCTCGGAGCTCGAGGAGCTGGCCCTCGCCTATGCCGAGCGGTACTTCGAGCGCCTGCACTTCTACGCGCAGACCGATCGGGCCGATCAGATGCCGTGGCTGTTGCGGCTGATCCTCACGCCTGACGCCGATCGACGCGCGTTGCTGCTCGGCGCCAAGGTCACCCCTACGCAGTTCCGCGAGACGCTCGTGGACCACTGGTCCCGGCCTACGTCACTTTGATTGTCCGGTCGAGCGGCGAAAGGCAGGCGTCCGACCCCGGGCGCAGAATCACAACCAACATGATCGCGGGCGCCAGCAGATGATCGGGATGTTGAAGGGCGAGGTGGCGGTGCGCCGCACCGATCACGTCGTGATCCTCTGCGCCGGCGTCGGCTACCGCGCCGCGGTCTCGGCGGAGACGCTGCGGCATGTGCCGGCGGCGGGAGAGGAGACGACCCTGCACGCCCACCTGATCGTGCGTGATGACGCCCTGTCGTTGTACGGTTTTCACTCCGAGGAGGAGCGCGACCTGTTCCTGATGCTGCTGTCGGTGCAGGCGGTCGGTCCGAAGGTGGCACTGGCCGTGCTCTCCGGCGGGACGCCGCGCGAGCTGCAGGCGGCGATCGCTGGGCAGGACGCGGCCCGCTTTCAGGCGGTGCCGGGGATCGGCAAGCGCACGGCGGAGCGGATCATCGTCGAGCTGCGCGAGAAGGTCGGCGACGCCGCCCCGAGCGGTCCGATCGTCGCGCGCCGGGGCGATGGGCCAATGGCGTTGGCCCGCGACGGGCTGATCGAGCTGGGATACGCGCCCGGCGAGGCGGAGGAGCTGCTGCGGGGCGCGGAGGGAGACAGCGCCGAGGAGCTGCTGGCGCAAGCGTTGCGAACGGCGCGGACGCAATGAGCGCCGATACCGCCCGCATCCAAACGCCTTACCTGGTCGAGGAGGATGAGCTCGACCGTTCGCTGCGCCCGCGACTCCTGCAGGACTTCGTCGGGCAAAAGGTGCTGCTGGAGCAGCTGGGCGTTGCGATCGAGGCGGCGAGTGCGCGCGGGGAGGCGCTCGACCACCTGCTGCTGGCGGGGCCACCGGGCCTCGGCAAGACCTCGCTGGCGCAGATCGTCGCGGCGGAGCTGGAAGTGCCGTTCGTGCAGACCGCCGGCCCGGCGCTCGAGCGCAAGGGTGACATCGCGGCGTTCCTGACGGCCCTGGAGCCGCGGAGCGTGTTCTTCGTCGATGAGATCCACCGCCTCTCGCGCACGCTGGAGGAGACGTTCTACCCGGCGATGGAGGATCACCGGCTGCCGATCACGGTCGGGCAGGGCGCGGGCGCGCGCGTGGTCACGCTGGAGCTGCCGCCGTTCACGCTCGTTGGCGCCACGACGCGCACGGGCCTCTTGACGACGCCGTTGCGCGACCGCTTCGGCATCCAGGCGCGGTTGGAGCCCTACGCGGTGGCGGAGCTGGCAAGCATCGTCAGGCGCTCGGCGGGGATCCTCGAGATCGGCCTGGAGGACGACGGCGCGATCGCGATCGCGGCGCGCAGCCGGGGGACGCCGCGCGTGGCGAACCGGCTGCTGAAGCGCGTGCGCGACTTCGCGGAGGTCAGGATGGAGGGGGTCGTGACAGCCGCGGCGGCGGAGGCGGCGCTGGAGCTGCTGGAGGTCGACGAGCGTGGACTGGACCGGCTGGACCGGGAGATACTCAGAGCGATCTGCGTGAAGTTCGACGGCGGCCCGGTGGGGCTCTCGACGCTGGCGGTGGCCGTGGGGGAGGAGCAGGACACGATCGAGGACGTCTACGAGCCGTACCTGTTGATGCAGGGTCTGATCAAGCGCACCCCGCGAGGACGCGCGGCGACGCCGGCCGCGTTCGTGCATCTGCGCCTCGATCCACCGGCCGCCGCGGTCGGCCCGGCGCTGTTCTAGCCCCGGCTCCCCTACTCTGTCGGTCAATGGCCCACCCGTTCATCTGCCCAAACTGCGGTCACCGCACCTCAGAGCTCGACCGCAACCTCGGCTTCACGCGCCAGCGCAAGGGCTGCACGAAGTGCGGGTTCGCGTTCCTGTTCGAACTGCTCGACGACTACTACCCGGCGCCGGACGCGGCGTTCTTCGTCTGCGACGGCGAGGGCCGGGTGATCGGCTGCGGGAAGAACTCGTTCGCGTTCACGGGCCTGGAGGAGGAAGAGGTGATCGGCCAGCGCGTGGAGCAGGTGCTCGGGCTGAGCTTTCAAAACGGCGACGACCCGGTCGCGACCGTGCTCGAGTGGGGGGTCGGGCGCTGGAGGTGCCGGTGCAGGTCGCCGGCGAACGCGACGTGGCGGCGAGCGCGAAGGCGGACATGTTTCCGGCCTATGACGATGACGGTGGGCTGTTGCTCGTGCTGACGCCCGACAAGTAGGCTGGGATCGAGTCATGACCGACCGCCGCCGCAACACCTTCGTCCTGCTGATCGTGCTCGGGCTCGTGATCCTGTCGCTGCTCGTGATCGTCGGCATCCCCGGCGTCGTGAAGGCGAAGAAAACGCGCCTCGGCCTCGACCTGAAGGGCGGCGTCGAGCTGACCTACCAGGCCCGGCCGACGGCGCAGTCGAAGGTCGACTCCGAATCGCTGAACCGCGCGATCGACATCATGCGCAAGCGCGTCGACCAGCTGGGTGTCGCCCAGCCGGAAATCCAGCGCACCGGATCGGACGAAATCGACGTCGCGCTGCCGGACGTGAGCAACGCCGGGCGCGCGCAGGCGCAGGTGGGGAAGACCGCGCTGTTGTACTTCTATGACTGGGAGCCGAACGTGATCGGCCCCGACGGCAAGCCGGCGCCGAGCGAATCCACCGTCACCGGCGGGGAGCAGGCGGCCTCCTCGGCGGCGGGGCTGCTCGAGTATCAGGCGGTGCTGCGCGCCGCGAAACGTCCCGCGATCGTGCGCAAGAGCGACACGACGCTGAGTCCGGGCTGCACCCCGGAACAGAAGGAAGGCTGCATCTACGGGAGCTGGTACCTGCTCGATACAAAGCACGAAAAGGTGCTGCGCGGGCCCGAGGAAACCGAAGCGAACCTGTACTCCGACGGCTTCAAGGCACCGGCGGGCGCAAAGTCGAAGGCGGTGCGGGTCAACCCCGGCACCGTGCTCGTGCAGGCGCGCCCGGTGGAAGCGGCCAACGGCAAGGTCACGCAGGCCTCGCCGAACAGCTGGTACGTGCTCAACGACGACCCGGTGCTGACGGGCTCGGACATCACGAACCCGCAGGAGAGCTCGGAAAGCGAATCGGGCACAGCCGGACGTGAACTTCGGCTTCACCTCGCACGGGAAGGGCGTCTTCCAGCAGGTCACCAAGGAAATCGCCCAGCGCGGCCAGGAAGCGCAGTTGCCGGGCGTCAGCAAGGAAGCGGCGCAGCAGCACTTCGCGATCGTGCTCGACGGCCAGGTGATCACGGCGCCGTCGATCGACTACACGAAGTACCCGGAAGGGATCGACTCCTCTCAGGGGTCTGAGATCTCCGGCGGCTTCACGCTCACTTCCGCGGAAAACCTCGCGGACGAGCTGCAGTCCGGCGCGCTGCCGATCAAGCTGAACCTGATTTCCGAGTCGCAGGTCTCGGCGACGCTCGGCAAACAGGCGCTCAGCCAGGGCCTGTTGGCGATGGTGCTGGGCTTCGCCGTGGTGTGCCTGTTCCTGGTGATCTTCTACCGCGTGCTCGGCGTGATCGCGATCGGCGGGCTGGTGATCTACGGGATCTACTACTTCGCGCTGATCAAGCTGATCCCGATCACGCTGACGCTGCCGGGGATCGCCGGCCTGATCCTGACGATCGGGATCGCGGCCGATGCGAACATCGTGATCTTCGAGCGCGTCAAGGAGGAGATCCGCGGCGGGCGCTCGATCGTCTCGGGCATCGCCACCGGCTACCGGCGCGGGTTCGCGGCGATCGTCGACGCGAACGTCGTCACGTTCATGACCGCGTTCATCCTGTTCGCGCTGGCGACGGCGGAAGTCAAGGGCTTCGCGTTCACGCTCGGGATCGGCACGCTCCTGACGCTGTTCACGGCGGTGCTCGCGACGCAGGCGGCGCTCGGCGCGATGGGCCGCTCGAAGCTGGTCTCCCACCCGGCGGCGCTCGGCGCGGCGCGGCGCGGGAAAGGTTGGACGTTTGACTTCATGGGCGCCTCGAAGTGGTTCTTCTCGCTGTCGGGCACGATCCTCTTGATCGGGGCGCTGGCGATCGGCGGGAAGGGGATGAACTTCGGGATCGACTTCAAGTCGGGGTCGCGGATCCAGACGGCGTTCATCAAGTCCGTGAACGAGAACCAGATCCGCGAAGTGATGAAGGCAAACGGCTACGGCAACGCCGAGATCCAGGGGTTCACGAGCAAGAGCGTCGGCGGCGCGGGCTTTCAGATCTCGACCGAGACGCTGCGCCCGGAAAAGGTGACAAAGATCAAGGCCGCCCTCGATACGAAGTTCGGCAACGGTCCAAGGGAACTGGGCACAAAGGACTTCTCCTCGACCTCGATCGGCCCGACGTTTGGGAAAACGATCGCCAACAGCGCGGTGATCGCGATCATCGCCTCGCTGCTCGTGATCTCGGCGTACATCGCGCTGCGCTTCGAGTGGAAGTACGCGGTCCCGGTGCTGATCGCGTTGATGCACGACCTGTTGATCACGGCGGGCGTCTATTCGCTGACGGGGAGGGAAGTGACGACGGCGACGGTCGCGGCGCTCTTAACGATCTTGGGATACTCGCTGTACGACACGATCATTGTGTTCGACCGCGTGCGCGAGAACGTGCCGCGAATGCCTAGGGCCGCGTTCTCGCAGATCGTCAACAGATCGATGTCCGAGGTGCTGACCAGATCGCTGGCGACGAGTTTCTGCACGCTGCTTGCCGGTGATCGCGCTGCTGCTGTTCGGCGGGGAAACGCTGAAGAACTTCGCGTTCGCGCTGATGATCGGGATCGCCTCGGGCGCGTACTCGTCGATCTTCATCGCCTCGCCGGTGCTGACCGAATGGAAGGAACGCGAGGGCTCCTACCGCTCCCGCCGGGCGCGGATCGTGCGCGAACTCGGCGCCGTGCCGGCGTACGCAACGGCGCTCGGGGGCGAGCCCGTGGACGTGGAGCCGGTTCAGGATCGCAAACGGACGCGGCGTGGCAGCATCACCGCCCCGCAGGAACCGGGCGAGCAGATCTCCCGCGACGAGTTCCAGGAACTGGTGCAGGACCTGGACGTCGACGCCGAGCCGAAGAAACAGAAGGGTCGCGCCGCGGTCGCGCAGCGCGACGCCGAGCAGACGCAGTCCGAGGAGCAGAGCGCCCCCGAAGCGGCGCGCGACCCGGCGGCCGACCTGACCCCGGAGGACCTGGTGCTGAAGGAAGCGCCGAAGCGCCGCGAGCGCACCAAACGACCGCGCAATAAACGGCACGGGAGGGCGCGCTGATGGGGATGCTCGGCTGGGTGATGATGGGCCTCGCGATCTGGCACTTCACGATCTTCCTGCCCGACCGCTTCTGGGGTGGGATCGTCGGCGCGTTCGTGGGATCGCTGATCGGGGCGGTCGTGATCGGCCTGCTGATCTACGGCGTGAAAGTCTCGGCCTTGGAGATCCCCGGCCAGAAGGCCACGGACATCAAGGTCGTGCTGTACGCGGTCCCGGGCGCGCTGATCGGCATCGCGCTCGTGTATCTCGAGGGCATCCGCCGCGAACGGAGCGGCTGAGAAGAGGAGCGAGAGCTCACGGCAAAGTTCCGTCCCAGGCGGGTCGTAACCTGGCCGGGTGGAGAGGCCCCGCTTTGAGATTCCGGATTGCCCGCTGGGCGATGTCGAGCTGCTGGAGCGGGAGCTTGGGGTTAGCGGGCCGCTCGCGCAGATCTTGGTGCGACGCGGGCTGGCCGAGCCGGTGAGGGCACGCGCGTTTCTCGTGGCTGACGAGGAGCATCCGCCAACCGCGTTCGCGGGCATCGAGCGGGCGATCGAGCCGATCCTGCGTCATGTCTGCAGCGGCGAGCGGATCACGATCCACGGGGACTACGACGTCGACGGAATCTGCTCCACGGCCGTGCTCGTGCGTTCGCTGCGCCGCCTCGGGGCGAACGTCGACTGGTACCTGCCCGACCGCGCCTCTGACGGATACGGCCTGAACCTGTTGACGGTTCAGCGGCTCGCCGCGCGGGGCACGCGCCTGCTCGTGACCGTGGACTGCGCGATCACCGCCGTCGATGAGGTCGCTCGGGCGCTCGAGCTCGGGATGGAGGTGGTGGTCACCGACCACCACGCGCCCCGCGCCGACGGCGTGCTGCCCGCGGCGCCGATCGTGCATCCAGCGGTCTGCTCCTACCCGTGCCTGGATCTCTGTGCCACTGCGGTCGCCTTCAAGCTTGCCGTGGCGCTCGAGCACGCCGCCGCCGCGAACGGCTCCGTAGATGAGGGTGCGGGCGATGCCTCGGGTGGGCGCGCGCTGGAGGAGGACCTCGACCTCGTGGCTTTGGCGACGATCGCCGACGTCGTCACGCTCGTCGGTGAGAACCGCACGCTCGTGCGGCGCGGCCTGCGCGCGCTCGCGGGCACCGCCAAGCCCGGGTTACGCGCCTTGATGGCGGTCGCCCGGGTCGATCCGGGCAAGCTGAACGAGCGCTCGGTCGCCTTCGCGCTGGCGCCCCGTCTGAACGCCGCCGGGCGCCTCTACCGGGCCGACGCTGCTCTGGAGCTGATCCTGACCGAGGAGGAGCCGCGCGCGGCGCAGGTCGCCGATGAGCTGAGCCGCGCCAACCACGAGCGCCGGCAGGTGGAGTTACGCATCCGCTATGACGCCGAAGCCCAAATCGCGGCATTGAACCCCACCCACCCGCGGGCGGCCTATGTGCTCGCGGGCGAGGGCTGGCACGCCGGCGTGATCGGGATCGTTGCCTCGCGCCTGGCCGAGCGCCACCGGCGCCCAGTCGTGCTGATCGCGCTGAGCGGGGACGTTGGCAAGGGGTCGGGGCGGAGCATCGACGCGTTCGACCTGCTCGGCGGTCTCACCGCCTGTGGCGGGCACCTGCGCCGCTTCGGCGGCCATCGCGCCGCGGCGGGCCTGGAGATCGAGCGCGAGCGCGTCGAAGAGTTCGCCGAGGCGTTCTGCGCGCACACCGAGGCGGTGCTCTCGCTCGCGGACACAGCCCTCCTGGAGCGGGTCGACGCCATCGTCGGCTGCGGGGAGCTGGACATGGAGCTCGCGGAGGAGCTGCGCTCGCTGGCGCCGTTCGGGCGCGGCAACCCGGGCGTGTCGCTGCTGGTCACCGACGCCGTGTTCAGAGACCTGCGCCCGATGGGGAAGGGCAAGCACGTTCGCTTCACCATCGAGTCCGGGGATACCGGAGCGCGCGCGCGCGGCGTCGCCTTCGGCACCGGCGGGCGCCTGCCGGTCGCCGCGGGGGAGCCGGCCGAAGCGACCTTCACGCTGGAGATCAACGAGTGGAACGGCGTCACCGAACCCCGGCTGCTGCTGCGCCAGGTGCGGGCCGCTGAGCAAGGGTCTGAGGCTCAGGAGCTTGCGATCGAGCCGCTGGCGGTACGGGATCTGCGTCCCGCCAAGACGCCCGTTACGCGTGAGCAGGAGCAGCCGCAGGAGGCGCTCACGCTCTTCGCCGTCTCTTGAGTATTACGCTCGGGCACCGTGGGATCCGCTCACGGTGCCTGCACCGCTTCAATCCAGGGTGTCCGTCCCCTACCCTTAGAGCATGGCGATCGCAAAGGATTCCAAGAGCCCGCCTGTCGCTGAGCTAGACGAGCGGCCCGCGCCGCCTGAGGACGTGGTTGCCCCAGGAGCGCCAAAGCGCCTTGACCCGCCCGAGGCCGCCGCCGTCCCAGGCGCCGCCGAGCACCTGGATCTGAACGAGCTCGAGCGGCGGCTGCTCGGCGACCTGTTCGCGATCGTCTCCGAGCACGCCGAGGACTCGGCGGTTGAAATCGACCGCGACCGCGTGCACGACGCGTTCGTGTTCGCCTGCGATCACCACGCGGATCAGCGGCGCAAGTCCGGCGAGGACTTCATCGTGCACCCCGTCGGCGTGGCGCGCATCTGCGCGGGCATGCGCCTGGACACCGAGACGCTGTGTGCGGCGCTCCTGCACGACACGGTGGAGGACACCTCGGCCTCGATCGAGGAGGTGCGTGAGCGCTTCGGCGAGGAGATCGCACAGATCGTCGATGGCGTGACGAAGCTGACCGGGATCGTCTTCCAGTCGCGTGATGAGGCACAGGCGGAGAACTACCGCAAGATGATGGTCGCGATGGCCACCGACGTGCGGGTGATCCTGATCAAGCTTGCCGACCGCTTGCACAACATGCGCACGATCGACGCGATGGGAAAGCAGAAGCAGATCGAGAAGGCGCGCGAGACGCTCGACATCTATGCGCCGCTCGCCCACCGGCTGGGGATCCACGCAATCAAGTGGGAGCTCGAGGATCTCGCCTTCGCGACCCTGCACCCCCGCAAGTACCAAGAGATCAAGGGCCTCGTCGCCCAGCAGCGCGACGAGCGCGAGCGCTACGTCGCAGAGGCCGGCGAGTATCTGGCGCGCGAGCTTCAGGCGTTGGGAATAGAGGCGCGGATCGCGGGCCGCGCCAAGCACTTCTACTCGATCTACTCGAAGATGACCAAGAAGGGCCGCGAGTTCAACGAGATCTACGACCTGACCGCGATGCGCGTGATCGTCGACTCGGTGAAGGACTGCTACGGGACCGTCGGCGTGATCCACTCGCTGTGGAAGCCGCTGCCCGGCCGCTTCAAGGATTTCATCGCGATGCCTAAGTTCAACATGTACCAGTCGCTGCACACGACGATCATCGGGCCCGAGGGCCGGCCCCTGGAGATTCAGCTGCGCACCCAGGAGATGCATGAAATGGCCGAGTTCGGTGTGGCCGCGCACTGGATGTACAAGACGACGACGCCTGGGCAGGGGCTGGGCGAGCGCGGCGGGGTGGGTGGGAGTCCGACCAATTCCGGGGCTCCGATCAATACCGGAGAGGACGCAAAGCTGCAGTGGCTGCGCTCGATGCTCGACTGGCAGAAGGACCTGCTCGACCCGCAGGAGTTCATGGAGACGCTGCGCACCGACCTGTTCGAGGACGAGGTCTACGTGTTCACACCCAAGGGCGAGGTCAAGTCGCTCGCGGCCGGCGCCACGCCGCTGGACTTCGCCTACGAGGTGCACACCGAGATCGGCCACCGCTGCGTGGGCGCGCGGATCAACGGGAAGATCGTGCCGCTGCATTGCGAGCTGCACTCCGGGGATATCGTCGAGATCCTCACCGCCAAGCGCGAGCGCGGCCCCTCGCGCGACTGGCTGGCGACGGTCAAGACCACGCGCGCGCGCAACAAGATCAAGGCCTGGTTCAAGGCCGAGTCCCGCCAGGACACCGAGCACACGGGGCGCGACCTCTTGCAGGAGCACCTGCGCAAGCAGGGCCTGCCCGCGCAGAAGATCACCGGCTCGGCGCTTTTGGCGGACGTGATCAGAGAGATGGGCTACCGCAAGGCCGACGACTTCTACATCGCTTTGGGGGCCGCCAAGGTCTCGCCGAAGATCGTCGTGAACAAGGTGATGCAGCGGTTGAAGCAGGGCGAGGCCGCCGACAGCGAGGCGAGCTCGGCCGACCTGTTGAGGGTGGGGCGCGCGCGGCGGCGCCCGACGAAGTCCTCCGGCCAGTACGGGATCCGGGTGGACGGCGTCGAGGACGTGATGCTGCGCCTGGCCAAGTGCTGCCGGCCGGTGCCGGGCGATGAGATCGTCGGCTACATCTCGCTCGGCCGCGGCATCACGATCCATCGCGAGGACTGTCCCAACTCGGTGCTTCTGCGCAAGGACCCCGAGCGCTTCACGAGCGTCTCCTGGGAGGGCGACCAGAGCACCGCCTTCGTCGTCGAAATCCAGATCGATGCGTGGGATCGCCACCGTCTGCTCGAGGATCTCTCGCGCGTGTTCTCCGAGTCCGGCGCGAATATTCTCGAAGCACGTTGCCTGTCCACGCCGCCGATGGTCAAGAACCGCTTCGTCGTCGAGGTCGCCGACACGCACACTTTGAAGGGCGCGGTCACGCGCCTGCGCAACATCGAGTCGGTGTTCGACGCCTACCGAGTCACGCCCGGCGTGGGGTAGGCCCGGCGTCCGCGGGGCGGGCGGTCGCAAGAGTGTGTATTGCAATAGTAGAGAGTACGGATCGAAGGGTCATGGAGCTGGGACTCTACATTCTTGACTTGGCGGTGCGCAGGGCGGAGTATTGCTCTGCGCCGGAGCTACGGTGAGGGCGCTTTTGTTGGCGAGCGAGGAGGACGGGGCTGATGTACGACTACGTGATTGTGGGGGCCGGCTCCGCCGGCTGTGTGCTGGCGAATCGCCTCAGTGAGGATCCCGATGTCAGCGTGGCGCTGATCGAGGCCGGTCCGCCGGACACGCTCGAGAACATCCACGTGCCCGTCGCCTTCGGCCAGCTGTTCCGCACCGAGGTCGATTGGGACTACTCGACCGCCGCGGAGCCGTTCGCCGATCGACGGCGCATCTACCTGCCCCGCGGCAAGACGCTCGGGGGCTCCTCCTCGACCAACGCGATGGTCTACATCCGCGGCAATCGCGCCGACTACGACGGCTGGCGCGAGAACGGCTGCGAGGGCTGGGGCTTCGACGAGCTGCTCCCCTACTTCAAGCGCGCCGAGGACAACGAGCGCGGCTCCTCCGAGCTGCACGGCTCAGGCGGCCCGCTGACGGTCTCCGGCGACCGTGCCCCCAACCCGATCACCGACGCCTTCCTGGAGGCCTGTGCGCAGGCCGGCCTGCCTGCCAACGAGGACTTCAACGGCACCGAGCAGGACGGCTTCGGTCGCTACCAGCGCACCCAGCGCGAGGGCCGGCGCTGCAGCGCCGCGGTCGCCTATCTGCATCCCGCGATGTCCCGTCCCAACCTCACCGTGGAGACCTACATGCAGGTCCATCGCGTGCTGTTCGAGGGCGAGCGCGCCGTCGGTGTGCAGGGGGCGCGGCTCGGGGAGCTACACGACTTTCGCGCCGCTCGCGAGGTGATCCTTTGCGGCGGCGCGTACAACTCCCCGCATCTGCTGATGCTCTCCGGAATCGGCCCCGCGGGGATCTTGGGGCTGCTCCAGATCCCCGTAGTCCAAGACCTCGGTAGCGTCGGGCAGAACCTCCAGGACCATCCTGCCTCCGGGCTTTCCTGGGCTCACGACGAGCCGGTCTCGCTGTTTGACTCGCTGACCGAGGAGAACCTCGCTGCCTTCGTCAACGAGGGCCGCGGTCCACTGACCTCTAACATCGCCGAGGCCGGCGGGTTCATCCGCTGCGAGCTCAGACCTCGATGCGCCCGACATCCAGTTCCACGCGGCGCCCGCGCTGTACGTCGATGAGCCCGTCTTCGAGCACGGCTTCGGTGTGGCGCCCTGCGTGCTCACTCCCGCCAGCCGCGGGATCGTCGCGCCGCTCTCGCCCGACCCCACCGCCAAGCCTTACATCCTCCACAACTACCTTGCGGAGGAGAGCGACATGGCGCGGATGGTGCAGGGCATGCGCGTGGCGATGGAGATCACCCGCCAACCCGCGCTCGCTCCCTACACCACCCGCCCCTACTACACCCCCGCCTCGGACTCCGAGGAGGATCTACGCGCGCACATCCGGCAGCAGACCTTCACCCTGTATCACCCTGTTGGCACCTGCCGCATGGGCTCGGACGCCGAGGCCGTCGTGGACACCGAGCTGCGCGTGAACGGCGTCGAGGGGTTGCGCGTCGTGGATGCCTCGGTGATGCCGACGGTCCCGCGCGGCAACACGAACGCCCCGACGATCGCGATCGCCGAGCGCGCGGCCGACTTGATCCGTGAGCGCACGACGATCTCATCCCCCGCCACGGCTGACCCGCAGCCGATCGCAGCCGGCTGAGCAGCACTGTGAGCACCTTCACGCCGCAACGATCTCGCGTGCTCGGTTGACTTGGTCATGCCCAAACGTCGGTGTATTCAACCCTTGAAGGTGGAGGCGCCGGGGTCGCCGAAGGGCTCGTCGCGCTCGCGGACGGCTTGCTTGAAGCCGGCCTCGGCGGCGCGCTGCTGGAACGTGTAGCCCTCCTTGGTGTGGCGGGCGATCCCGTCGAAGATGGTGCCCAAGACTTGGGTCTGGTGTAGGCCCTGGGCGTATAGGGACTGGTTGACGAGCAGCTTCATCATCTGCAGCTGGTTGAGCGGGTTGCGCGCGATCCGCTCGAGCAGGATCTCGGTGCGCTCGTCGAGGTCCTCCGCGGTGGGCGCCTCGATCGCCAGTCCCCACTCCAACGCCTCGGTGCCTGCCAGGCAGTCGCCGGTGAACAGCAGCCGCTTGGCGCGCTGGGCTCCCAGCCGGTAGGCCCACATCGAGGTGGTTGGCGTACCCCAGACCCGGGCGGGCGGGTAGCCGATCTTCGCATCGGCGGCGATCACCAACAGGTCGCTGCACAGCGCCATGTCGGTTCCGCCCGCAATGCAGAAGCCGTGCACCTTGCAGACCACCGGCTTTGAGCAGTGAAACAGCGACATGAAGGCGCGCGCGTTGCGGCTCATCATCCCGTAGTCGACCATCGGATCCCACGTCTCAGACGGGTCGTGGTTGGCGGCCATGACCATCGGGTCGAGCGGCGAGCCCGGCGACGACGGGAGCCCTTCCTCGCCCATGCGCCCCTGTCCCTCGGCGGACTCGACGAGGTCATAGCCACCGCAGAACCCCTTGCCATTCCCCGCCAGCAGGATCACGTGTACGGCTGGGTCGAGATCCGCACGCTCGACACAACGCTCGAGCTCGCTCACCAGGTTCCGGGTGATGCCGTTCCCGCGTTCCGGCCTGTTCAACGTGATCCGGGCGATGCGTCCCGTCACCGCGTAGGTCATCGTCGCCGGCTCGCTCATGCCACGATCACCGTGTGTCAACTCCGTTGCTCAATGTCGGCCACGACACGAGCACTGTACCCCGGAGAATCGGCCTGCGTGGCGACGCAAACGCCTAGCGATGGCCCTATGGCGCGCGATTGCTCTGCGCGCTGGGGAAGATGGTGCGGTGCTGCCAGCGGCGCTGGCAGCACCTATAGCATCCGCTCGTAGACCCGGTAGCGGCGCTTGATCTCGCCGCCCATGCCTTCCATCGCCCGGTTCATTGGTGTGTTGGTCTCCAGGATCCAGCCCATCTCGCCGCCCTTCTGCGGCGTGCGTTCGGCGGCGTCGAAGTGCATCTGGTAGAAGCGCGCCGCGACGCCCGTGTGTTGATACTCCGGCTTGACTCCCAGGGCGAACACGCGCACCGCGTCGATCTTGCTTTTTGCGCGTAGCGCGGTGATCCAGCCGAAGGGCAGCAGCCGCCCGTTCAGCTTGGCGAGCACCTGGTTGAAGTCGGGCAGCGTCAGGGCCGCGCCGACGACCTCGCCCGTGTCCTTCTTTTCGGCGACCATCGCCCAATTCTCGTCGAGGACGGGCTTGAGGTCCTTGGCGTAGTGGCGGACCTCCTCCTCGTTGAGGGGCACGGAGGCCCAGTTGTTCTCCCAGGAGGCGTTGTAGACCTCGAGGAACCTGGTGACCTCGTTCTGTAGGTCTTTCTTCTTAAAATTCCGACAGACGATCCCGTGCTCGGACTCGAGCTTGTCCGCCGCCTCCCAGATCGCCGGGTGGACCTTCTCGCGCTCGTCCACGTACAGGCTCCACATGTACAGATCCATCGCCTTGGTCATGCCGACGTCCTGCTCGAAGATGCGCTGGTAGTAGGGGTGGTGCCAGGGGCAAAGAATGATCGGCGGATACTCGTGCCCCTCGATGAGCAGCCCGATCTCGTCGTTAGTCGTGAAGTCCATCGGGCCCACCATGCGGTCGCGGCCCCGTTCGCGCAGCCACGCCTCGGCGGCGTCCAGCAGGGCGCGCGCAGCCTCCGCGTCGTCCTCGCACTCGAACCACCCGAACAGGCCCCACGCGTTGTCCTGAAACTCGTTGAAGTTCCGATCGATGTGGGCGCTGATGCGGCCGATCGCCTGCCCGTCGCGGTAGGCGAGGAAGTACTGCGCTTCGGCGTGTTTGAAGAAGGGATTCTTGCTCTGATCGAGGCGCTTCTTCAGTTCCATCACCAGCGGCGCCACCCAGTTGGGCTCGTCGCGATACAGCCGCCACGGCAGCTTGATGAACATGCTCAGCTCGCGCCGGGTGCAGACGGGGCGGACCTCAATGTTCATGCTCGATGGGGGCCTCCGGGTATTCGTCCTTGCGGAAGGTGCGTGGCTCGTCGGGCTGGGGCTTGGGTGTGCGGTCGAGCAGGAAGTTGAAGTATGGCGCGACGAACGGATCGGGCGCCTTCACTGTGTAGGTGTGATAGACGGTCCCGTTCTCGCGCGCGAAGGCGATCCAGGCGGGGCCCTCGCGCAGGCCGTCCTCGAGCTCGGCCCCGATCTGGCGCGACCACTCCTCGAGCCAGTCCGGCGGATTGTCGATCATCGCCTTGACCTCGGGGACCTGCTGTGCCTGCTCCTCGGTCAGCGCTAGGCCGAAGTCGAAGGGGAAGTCGGTGTCGTAGGTGGAGACGTAGGGGAACTGCCAGCCCATCCGCTCCTTGTAGGCCGTAAGCCGCTCGATCGGCGCGCGTGAGAAGCAGATCAGCGTCACGTCGCGGTGGTTCAGATGGACGAGCCCGCCGTCGAGTCCGTCCCCCAAGCTCGTACAGCCGGGGCACGCGCCGAGCTCGTAGTCGGGCCCGAACATGATGTTGTAGGCGAGCAGCTGCGAGCGTCCGTCAAAGAGCTCGGCGAGTGTCTTCTTCCCATCCTCAGTGTCGAATTGGTACTCCTTCTCCACCGGGACCCAGGGCAGCGCCCGTCGCTTCTCCTTGATCTTCGCGTTTCGGTCTGCCTGCTCGGCCTCGAGCTTCGCGAGCTCGTCCCGAGCCGCCTGCCATTCCTCGCGGGTTCCGATCGTGTGCTCAATCACCTGTTCTCTCCCATTTCTCCCAGGGTGGGCTATACCCGGCCCGACCATACCTCAGACGCATCTCGGCGCTTGGGAAAAGTTTTGGCCTGGGGTGTCCCGTCTGCGGGGTGTGGTCGGAATAGGAAGGGAGATGGCACGCGCAACGGCAGACAACGACGCCCGGGATCGCCGCGATGCCTGAAGTCGTCGTCGAGAACCTCCGCGCCGCGGTATACGCGAGCCACGCGGAGCTCGCGGCACAGGTGCAGGCCGACAGCGCGCTCGACTCAAAGCTGCTGGGACTGCTCGGGTTCTTCGTCGCTGCCGCGGGCATCCTGCTCGCCGTGCCCCACGGACTGGACGACCGGCGCCTGCTGCTGCTCGCCGGTGCGGCGCTCGGCGCGCTCGCCTGCTTCGTGGGGAGCACGAGCGATCCAGGCCTGAAAGTCGGGCCACCGCCGGCGAAGTTCTACGCCGACTACGGCACCGAGACCGAGGCCACCTATTTGACGCAGCTCCTCGCCGACCTCGCGGACAGATCGCGGCAGAACCGGGCGGAGCTCGCGCGACGCCGCATAGCGCTTGTATTTGCGACCCGCGCACCGCTCCTGCCGGCACTCCTCTACGCTCTGCTGTCGGTGAGGTGAGCGATACAATGAACCCCATGGACAACAAGCCCAAGACTAGGCCCGCACCGTTGCCGCCACCCTCCGGTATCACCGGCGGGGAGATACCCACCGGACCATCGATCGAAAGATGGCAGGAGCTGCTCCCCTGGGTGAGCGCCTGGGAGATGCTCCCCACCTCCTGGCAGAACTTTCTCAACCTCAAGAAGCGGCTGTCCAAGACGCCACCCAGCTCAACGCCCACCAACGGTGTGACCGCAGACTGAGACGGCGAACCGCTCGGCATCACGGCACCATGAGCAGCCGGTCGCAGTGGCGGTTCATCTGAGCCCCAGCAGCCCGGCCAGCTCCTCCATCGTCCCGAAGACCTCGGCGCCGGCCTGGCGCAGCGCGACCGCATCGCTGTCGGCCGCATATCCGAAGGCACGCATCCCGGCCGAGACCGCCGCCGTGACCCCGGACGGCGTGTCCTCGATGACCGCGCAGCGCGAGGGCTCGACCGCCATCGCCTGAGCGGCGTGCAGGAAGAGGTCCGGGTGCGGCTTGCCGCGTGGGACCGAGTAGGCGGAGAACAGGACATCGTCTGCAAACAGACCGTCGAGCTTCGTCAGCTTCAGCGAGAGCCGCGTCTTCTCGAGCTTGCCCTGGGAGGCGACGCACACTGCCACCCTGGCCGCCTTGATGCGCCGCACGGCCTCGGCGACTCCCGCCACCGCGCGCAGCTCCCGGCGAAAGACCGCGGCGCGGTCGTGCTCGTAGCGCTCGAGCCAGTCTGTCGCGAGCGGCCGGCCGAGCTTGGCCTGCGCCCTGGAGTCGATCTCGGCCAGCAGCAGCCCCTGGTAGTCACGCCGCGCCTGCGCGAGCGTGGTCGGCAGGCCCTGCTCCGTCAGCGAGCGGGCAAGCACATCGTTGGAGATCACCTCGCTGTCCACGAGAACCCCATCGCAATCCAAGATGACCAGCTGGAGATCACGCATGGGATGTCTATAGCTCTACGCCATGCTCCCGAGCGCCGCAGGCAGATCGCTCAGCGTGGTGACTTCGACCAGGTCGGTGCGATCAGCCGGGCGCGGTTCGCCTGATCGGTTGACCCACACGCCCTGGAGGCCGGCGACGATAGCACCATCGACATCCCGCGCGATGCTGTCTCCGATCATGACCGTGTGCTCGCGATCGGACCCGAGCAGCGAGAGCGCGTGCTCGAAGATCGAGGGGTCCGGCTTGCCGACGCCGAACTCGGCGGAGACGACCACTGCGTCGAAGTACTCGTCCAGGCCGGCGGTGGCGAGCTTCTCGCGCTGCAGGCACGACGCGCCGTTGGTGATCAGCCCCAGCGTGTAGGAATCCCGCAGCTCATCCATGCAGGCCGGCACGTCGGCGAAGCGATCATGGCGCGCCCGGCGCTCGATGGCATATCTATCTCCCAACTCCTCTGCCAGCACTGGGTCATGGACACCTTGGTCGGCGAGAGCGAGGTTCCAGACCTCACGCCGGTATCTGGGAGACCACTCGCGCAACCAACGCACATCCGGCTCCTCCCCCTCAAAGCGGCACCACAACCCCTCCCACGAACTGATCCCCACGCGCATGCAGTACGGATGGGCAGGGGTCGCATACCACAGCTCACGCGCACGCACGCGAGCCGCACCGGCCAACGCCTCGGCATCCACTCGGTGGCGGGTGCCCGCAACTTGCGCGGTCGCCGCGAACGACGCCGCAGCCGCCGGCTCCTCGACCACGAGTGTGTCGTCGAGATCGAACAGCAGCGCGCGCCTCACTGAGCGCGATCCTAGCGGCTGGCTGTAGCGACCCGCTCGTCCGCTCAACGCCCGTTACCAGTTACCAGACCAGCTGACATACGCTCCCGTCATGGAATCCGCGGGAGAGGACGATCTACGCGCCTACTACGCCGACGGCCACGAGCAAGACCGGCTTCCCCCTCGCGATCCTCTTGCTGGCATTGGTCGGCGGATACCTCTATCGCTGCCGCGACGCCGAGCTGCTCGACTGGAAACCCACCCGTGCTCCAGAGACCGAGGTCAGGCTCCACTCCGGCGAAATCGACCAGCTGCTCGCCGCCCAGAACGAGCTGCGGCGCCGGCGCGGCGCGCCTGAACGCTCGCTGGAGCAGGCGACTGGGCGACCCTGGAGCGCCTGAGTCCTCACTCTGCCGTGTAGGGTCCGTACTCACCTGAGCATCGGCACCGGCTTCATCGGCCAAGGGCCTGCGCAGAATTGGTGCAAGCTCGGCGCAGTCCTGTCACATATTGTTGTTCGTCAGCTCGGCGAAGCTTGCGTGCCCGACGCCGTCCGGCGAAGCGGTGCCGGTGGACGGCGAACAACTCTCTCTTTATTTCCCCTCAGCTGACGACATGCAGTGCGCGCGGGAGGATCGAGTAGCGCGCCTCGTCGACCTCACCGATGTAGTCGCCATCAACCTGCAGCGGCAGCGGACGCCCGTCGGCGCTCTGGACCGTCAGATCCGTCAGCGCGGGGAAGCTCGAGACGTGTCGATGGCGCGCGATCCGCGCGTGGCGCGAGAAGGCGCGCCACGCGATCGAGGGCATATCGAAAGGCCTCGCGCGGTGCAGGACGGACGCCGCGAGCGCGCCCGAGTCGAGCGCAGCGCCCTCGGCGACCTCGATCGGGCGGTTCTGGAAGTAGGTGAAGGGCGAGCCGTTCTGCACGATCGTGGTGACGCCCTGCAGCGTCTTCCCCTCGGCGTGCGCGACCATCCGCGGCGGATGGACAAGATAGCGGCGGGCGAACGTGGTGAGCGCCGCCCACGTGAAGTAGTAGGCGCCCAGGCGCGCCTTCAGGCGCGGGTTGGCGTCGACCCGCTCGACCACGCTCGCGTCGACGCCGAGGCCTGAGGCGAAGGTGAAGCAGCGGCCGTTGACGACGCCCAGGTCGACCTGCCGCGGACGCCAGTCATCGGCCATCGCGAGCAGGTGCTCGGTCGCGTCGACGAGCTCGCCGGGGATCCCGAGCATCTTGGCGAACACGTTCGCCGAGCCGCCGGGCAGGCAGGTGAGCGGGGTGGGATTGGTGCCCGCCCGCGCATCGGGCGATCCGATCAAGCCATTGGCCGCTTCGTTCACGGTCCCATCGCCGCCGAAGGCGACGACCACGTCATAGCCCTCGTGCGCGGCCTCTCTGCAAAGCTCGGTGGCGTGACCCCGGGCCTCGGTGTCCACGGCATCGACCTCGAAGCGACCCTGCAGCGCGTACACCACGAGATGGCGCAGGCGATCGGAGACCGTCGTCGCGTAGGGGTTGACGATGATCAGCATGCGCCGCTTCGTCGCCGCCTGCAGCGGCTCGAAGTCCCGCGGCGCGGTCAGCAGGTCGTCCTCGTGCACGGGTGAGCTCATCACAAGGTCCTACACCACGCCCGAGTGAGCGTTACCGCGGTCGGGAGCGTTATCGCAAAGCCCTACACGGCCGCGCCACCGGGAGCGTTACCGGGCCTTGCATTCGCCCGGATGCTCGCTATAATGCCCGAGCAGACATAGCTGGACACATCCAGAGGGGTGGAGGGCCTGGCCCTACGAAACCCCGGCAACCACCGTCAAAGTCACAGGCGGGAAGGTGCCAATTCCAGGAGATGTGTGGCGGGCTTCGCGCTCTTCGCCACACGTGACAAGGCGAAGACTAGAGCGAAGGAGCCCCATGGCTGTCAGTCATCTGCAGTGCAAGGAGTGCAAGACCCAGTATCCGCTGGAGGCGCTGTACGTATGTGAGCAGTGCTTCGGGCCGCTGGAGGTCGCCTATGACCACAGCCGCTCGAGCCTCGACGTCGGCGAGTTGCGCCGTCGCATCCAAGGCGGACCGCAGAACATCTGGCGCTACGCGGACTTCCTGCCGCTCACCGGTGGCCCTCCCGGACCATCCGGTCGGCTGGCATCACGTGTGGGTCTGCCGGCGGGCTGCACGCCGCTGATCCGCGCCGACCGGCTCGCCGAGCGGCTGGGTCTGCGTGAGGTATGGGTCAAGAATGACGCCACCAACCCGACCCACTCCTTCAAGGACCGAGTCGTCTCGGTGGCCGTCACGCGGGCACGCGAGCTGGGCTTCCAGACGATCGCGTGCGCCTCGACCGGCAACCTCGCCAACTCGGTCGCCGCCCACGGCGCGGCGCTGGGAATGGAGTCCTACGTCTTCATCCCCGCGGATCTGGAGGAGCAGAAGATCCTTGCCACGGGCATCTACGGAACGAAGCTCGTTGGCGTGAACGGCGGCTACGACGACGTCAACCGCCTCTGCACGGAGCTGTGCGCCGAGCGTGACTGGGCGTTCGTGAACATCAACCTGCGCCCCTACTACGCCGAGGGCTCGAAGACACTGGCATTTGAGATCGCCGAGCAGCTCGGTTGGGAGCTGCCCGACCGCTGCGTGATCCCGGTCGCCTCGGGATCCCTGTTCACGAAAATCGCCAGGGGCTTTGAGGAATGGACCGAGCTAGGGCTTGTTGGGGACCCCGCCCGCCCGGCGCCGCGCATGAACGGCGCCCAGGCCGAGGGCTGCTCGCCCGTGGCCAGCGCCTACGCCGCCGGCCACGATGTCTGCCGCCCGGTGAAGCCGAGCACGATCGCCAAGTCGCTGGCGATCGGCAACCCCGCCGACGGTCCCTATGCACTGGATCTGGCGCGCCGCACGGGCGGCTCGGTAGACGCGGTCAGCGACGAGGAGATTCGGGTGGGCATCAAACTGCTGGCCGAAACAACGGGCGTCTTCACCGAGACGGCCGGAGGTGTCACGACGGCCGTGCTCTCGAAGCTCGCTGCCCGCGGGGACATCGACCCCGACGAGCGCGTCGTGCTGGTGATCACGGGTGATGGCCTGAAGACGCTCGATGCCGTGCGCGACACGTTCGAGACCTACAAGATCGACCCCAGCGTGGAGGCGTTCGAGAGCACTGTGCCCGAGGCCGTGACGGTCTGATGGCGGTGCTCGTCAAGATCCCGACGCAGCTACGCGCCGCCGCCGAGGGCACTGCCGAGACCGAGGTCTCGGGTGAGACCGTAGCCGAGGCTTTGAACGGCCTGTATGAGCGTTATGGCGAGCTGCGCGAGCGCATCTGTAACGAGGATGGCTCGCTGCGGCGCTTCGTGAACGTCTACCTGGCGGGTGAGGACATCCGCTTCCTGGATGGGCTTGCCACGCCTGTGCCGGATGGCGCCGAGTTGACGATCCTGCCCGCCGTGGCGGGCGGCTGACCCGGCGTCGGCGCCGGTGTCGATCCGCTGACGCCGATCGTCGAGACGAGCCCCGCGGCGCACATCGCGCCGACAGTCAGGCCGCGTAGCCGGCGCGGGGTCAGCCAGTCGACGTTGTGGGCCTGCAGCCACGACCTGAAGCCCGTCGCGCACGACGCCGCTGCCATTGCACAACCTGCACACATGCCTGCAGAGTAGCGATCTCATTCACGACCGTAGACGGTCCGCACTGGAGCGATCCTATATAGCGCCTGGAGCGGGTGCCGAGGGCTGAACGCTTCGAGATTTCTTCACCGCTGTTGAGGTTCGCCTGAGTACCCTGAGATTAGCTATCGGTATGGCTACTCAAACACTCACTCGCCCCGCCGCCGCAGACGGCATGACCGAGCTCTTCGATGGGATCGCGTGCCTTGACGAGCGCGTGCGCCGCCAGGCGATGTCGGCCCCGCTCCAGATGCCGTCCCGACCTAGCGAGACGGGCCGCTACATCGAGGTCCAGGGACCTGACGAGCGACTTCTGATAGCGCTGGGGCGTGGCGTAACGCACATTGGTCGGGGCCTCGCCGCCGACCTGCGCCTGGATGAGGACTCCGTCTCCAGGCGCCACGCGATCCTCCTATATCGCAGCTCGGGCTCCCGCATACTCGACGACCGCAGCTCCAACGGCACGTTCGTCAACGGCCGCCGCGTCACGCAGGCGGATCTAAAGGACGGCGACGTATTGGTGCTCGGGCGGGTCGTGCTGCGATATCTGGAGGTCTGAGCCACAGCGGCGCGGTCCTGTCCGCCCGCCACTCAGTGGCCGCCGAGGCTGAACGCGCCGCTGAGCACGACCGGCCCGGGCTGGGCCGCGTGGCTGTTGGTCTCGCGCGTCAGCAGGATCTCGCGGTAGTCGCCGGCGTTGGCCGGTAGCAGCGCGCCGCCCTGCGCCTGGCCCTTGGAGCTGACAGGGGGGATCTTGCCCAGCGGTGCGGAGCTCGTCGGGGAGTTGTAGAGCCAGACGGCGTAGAAGAAGCCCTCGACGGCGGTAGGTGTTCGGCCGCGAGGTAGAAGGCACGCTTGGAACCTTCGGAGAGGATCTCGACCAAGCCGACCGTCTTGCTGTTGGGTTCCGGCGAGGTGAGGGCGATCTGCTTGTCGACGGTCGGCTTGGTGGCTGTTGTCGAGGTGCTCGCGCTTGTGGAGGTGCTGGTGCTGCTTGGGGTAGTCGTTGCGGCGCTTGCGGTGGAGCCGGTCTGGGCGCTCAACGCTTTGTGGGAACCGCCTCCATCTGTGATCAGGATCACGATGACCACGACGATTACAACGAGCGCCGCAAGCAGCAGCGCGCCGGCGCGTCTGGAGCTGGGCAGGGAACTGGAGAAGTTGGTGTCCTGTGTCCCTGGGTGAGTCCTGTCGGCGCGGGCGGGGAGGACACGGGCGGTCGCGACGATCGGACGGCACCAGATGCTCGCGCTTGCCCGCCGCTGTCTGGCGCCGGTGCGCGGGCTGCGCTGGGCAGCTCGCTCGGCTCCTCCGCGAGGGCGTCGAGCGCCGCGCGGGCGCGGTCGCGAACGGTGTGCTGGGGAATGCCGAGCATGTCCGCGATCTCGGCATGGCTCTTGCCTTGGCGCACCAGCAGCAGCAGCACCGCGCGCTGATCGGGTGGGAGGTCGTCTAGTCGGCTCATATGCGAAGGGTTCGTAGGCTATCGTGGCGCCGGGATGGCCACGCCGAGTGCAGAGCAGCTCAACGAGTTCATGGTTGGGTTTGACCGTCTGTATGGCTTGGAGCTGGTGGACTTCTCCGACGGCGAGGTCCGCGCCCGTGTGCAGTTGCGCGACGAGCTCAAGCAGCCCATGGGCCTGCTCCACGGAGGCGTCTACGCCTCGATCGCTGAGTCGCTGGCCTCGCTCGCCACGGCGCTGGGGGTGCTCGAGCACGGTGAGGCCGCGATGGGCCTGTCCAACAGCACGAGCTTCCTGCGTCCGGTCACCGAGGGCGCGGTGCACGCCCACGCGACGCGATTGCATCGCGGCCGCACCACATGGGTTTGGGACGTGCGCTTCAGCGACGACGCCGGCCACCTGTGCGCGGTGACGCGGATGACGATCGCCGTGCGCCCCGCGCCGGCAGCCTGAGTTGGGAGATAACGGCGCCGGTGGGCCTTCCGGCTCGCTGGAAGGCGCGCATGGGCCGCGTCGAAGGGGATCGCCGGGCTAGTTCGGTGCGCGCAGGGGGGTTGGCGTCTGGCCGGGTAGGGGCTGCTCGGCAAAGCCTGTGTCTGGGAGCGGCGCCGGCAGCGAGGTGGCTGGGGCGCCGATGTCGTTGATCGGTACAGTCGTCTCGGCGGCGGTGCGAGCGAGGTTGGGACTGTCGGCGTAGATGCCGACCACCACACCGGCGGTGGGAAGCTCGATCGTGTCGTCTCCTTGCGCCGCCACGCCGGTGACGCCGCGGATGCGAATCGAGCGGTGTGGACGGGAGCCGAACGGGATGAAGCTGTTGTCCGGGGAGGTGACCACCCGCAGACGCGGGACGCAGGTGTTCTGGCCGCCCTCGGCGCAGTCTCCGTACTGGACGGTGAACGCGCCACTGGGATCCTCGGAGGCTTCGGTGATCGCCATGTGCTGGAAGGAGCCGCCGAGCCAGTAGACGGGGTAGCGAGCCAGGAGCAGGCTCTCGAGGGTCGTATGTGAGATCGGCTGATCCTGAAGGGTGTCGCCGCAGGCCCCGACGGTGAGCGTGCAGAGGCCTAGCGTGAACAGCCCGGCCAGCCGACGAGGCGAGAAGCGAAGTCGCCGCACGATCAGCCTCGGTAGCGATTTGTGATCGGCATGCGGCGGTCACGGCCGAAGGCACGTGTGGTGACCTTGATACCCGGCGGCGCTTGGCGGCGCTTGTACTCGGCGAGATCGACGAGCCGGATCGTGTGGTCGACCTCCTGCTCGGGCAGACCCTCGGCGATCAGCTGCTCACGGCCTTGGTTGAGCTCGATATAGCCGTAGAGGATGCGGTCGAGCAGCTCGTAGGGGGCCAGCGAGTCCTCGTCGCGCTGGTCGTGGCGCAGCTCGGCTGAGGGTGCTCGCGCAAGGATCGATGGTGGGATCGGGGCCTGCACGCGCGCCGCTAGCTGCGCACCCCCGGGTCCTTTAGCGGCGGGGGAGTTGCGCCACTCACACAGGCGATAGACGAGCGTCTTCGGCACGTCCTTGATCACGGCGAGACCGCCGGCGAGGTCCCCATAGAGGGTTGTGTAGCCGACAGACATCTCCGACTTGTTGCCGGTCGTGAGCACGAGCCAGCCGAACTCGTTGGAGAGCGCCATCAGCAGGTTGCCGCGAATCCGGGCCTGCAGGTTCTCCTCGGTGAGGTTTGGGCCCCCAACCACCCCGTGGCCGGCGAGCTCGGGGTCGAGCGCCTCCGTGTAGGCGTCCATCACACGCTCGATCTCCAGCTCGTGCGTGTGCATGTCGAGCGTGGCGGCCAGGGCGCGCGCGTCGCTTTGGGTGGCCGAGGAGGAGTAGGGGGAAGGCATGATCGCCGCGCTCGCGCGCTCGGCGCCGAGTGCATCGGCGGCCAGGCAGGCGACGAGCGCCGAATCGATCCCCCCGGAGAGGCCGAGGACGACGTGTGAGAACCCATTCTTCTCGACGTAGTCGCGCAAGCCGAGCATCAGCGCCGTATAGATCTCGGCCTCCTCGGGTGCGAGCGGCTCGGTCAGACGCGGGGAGGCAGTGTCGACTCGCGGGGTGGGGGAGTGCCCCGGCAGAACCGCCAACGGGGGCTGGGCGCTGCGTCCGGCGCGAGGCTCGCTGGTGTCGTTTGGCCGCTCGGCAGCGTCCAATCCTAGATCGAGGTCTAAGCCGAGGTCGCACAGCAGCAGGTCCTCCTCGAACTGCGCGGCGCGGGCGAGCGTCTCGCCGGTGTGATCGACGACGAAGGAATGACCGTCGAACAGCAGCTCGTCCTGGCCGCCGACAAGCCCGCAGAACGCGATCGGAACACCGTCTTCGCGGGCGCGGTCGGCGAACATGCGCTCTCGCTCGGCGCCCTTGCCGGCGTGGTAAGGGGAGGCGGAGATGTTGACGATCAGCCTCGCGCCGTCGGCCGCCTCCTGCGAAGCCGGAGGCCCGGGAAGCCAGATGTCCTCACAGACCGTCAACCCAATCAGCTGCCCGCCGAGCGCGATCGTCGCTCCCGAGGTTCCCGGCTGGAAATAGCGCCGCTCATCGAACACGCCGTAGTTGGGCAGATGAACCTTGCGGTAGATCGCCTGGACCGCGCCGTCGGCGAGCACGGCGGCGGCGTTGTACACGTGCTCGGCTCGCTCCGGAAAGCCGACGATCGCGACCACCCCATGCGTATCGGACGCCAGCTCTGTAAGCGCCGCTCGCGTGTCCGCGAGGAAGTGCTCGCGCAGCAGCAGATCCTCGGGGGGATAGCCGGTCAGAGCAAGCTCTCCGAACAGCACGAGGTCTGCCGCGGCCTCGCGAGCTTCATCGATGCCCGCACGGATCCGCGCCGCGTTGGGAGCGATGTCACCCACCGTGGGGTTAATCTGGCAGAGAGCCAGCCTCACAATGTCTCTTTTGCAGGAATTTTCAACCCCCGTGGTGAAAATGTGGTCTCGTTGAGGCCGGGAAGCGGTCGGGTATGGTGCGGGACTGCCATGGCAGGATCGTATGTACTCGAGGAAGGTGGTGCCTGATGGCCGCAGAGGATTGGCTGGTGGGATTCCTGCGTGACTTCGCTTCGTTGTCAGAGGAGGAGCGCGACGCCGCGATCGACACACTCCCGCCGGCGGACCGCGATGCGATCCTCGCTCTCGCGGAGGCCAGAGAGGTAACGTCGGAGACGGGCCTCCTCCAGGTTTTGAATGCCGGCCAGGTTGGCCTCGAGAAGCTCTATGAGCTTGAAGAGCCCGGAGATCTATACACGCTGATCAACCTGGCAGTTAGGCAAAATCCAAACATCGTCGTCGAGGCTCTGTTCGCCGCTGTGGTCCTACATAGGGGATGGGACCAGGAAGAGCCATCGGGGATTCTCGCGCTTCGCGAACAGTGGCACTGGCATGTGCACGAGCAGTTCGCAGCGCGAGAGCACGAGGATGACAGCAAAGGGCGAGGCCTAGCGTGACTTGGTGAGCGTCGAACGTCCGTTGGCTGGTAACACGGCGGTGCCCTTGCGCGATGGTTTCGCGCCGTTTGCCCGGGAGCCGTCGGCGCTGCGGCTTGCGCTACGAGCTTTCGAGCGCTTGGCCGGAACGCCCGCCGCGCGAGCCAGCGAGGCAATCGCCGAGCGCAGATCGCGTGCAATCCCCTCCAGGCCTGGCAGGGCGTCGTAGTCGGCGAGCAGACCGAAGCCGAGATGGCCGTCATAGCTCATCACGGCGATCCCCAGCGCCTGGCGCTGGGCGAGCGGAACGACCGGGTAGAGGACCTCCAGGCGGCGCCCGAGCACGTAGAGCGGGAACTGGGGGCCGGGGACGTTCGTGACGACGAGGTTGAAGAAGCGCTGGCGCGCCTGCAGCCGCGCCGCCTGGCTGAGGATCGTGGGTGGTGCGAACCCGGCGAGGTTGGTCAGCACCTGCGCGCCCACGGCCTGACCGGACTCCTTCAGGCTCTGCATCTCGCCGCTGATCTGCCGCAGACACTCGACCGGATCCTCGACGCCGACCGGCAGCGGAGCCCACATCGCGGCGACCTGGTTGCCGAGCGCTCCGCGCTGGGAATCAGCGCGCACCGAGACGGGCACCATCGCCTTCAGCACCAGGCCCTCGGTGTCGTGGCCCTGAGCGCGTAGGTAGCGTCCGAGGGCGAGGCTGACGGAGGCGAGCACGACATCGTTCAGCGTGCCGCCGAAGGCGTCCTTGATCGCCTTGAACTGGGCGAGATCGCCGTCGAGGAAGGTGTAGCGCCGGTGCGGGCCGATGTCGACGTTGAACGGGCTCGGCGGTGCGGGAGCGTTGATGCCGGCGAGGGTCGTGGCGCCGATGCTCACGAGGCCGTCCTTCAGCTGTGCCGCCGCGCGCCGCGGAGCGCGCAGCAGCGCACGAGCGCCGCGGGTCATCTCGCCGGGCACGGTCGTGCGCTCGAGCAGCGCCTCGCCGAGTAGCTTGGCCGATCCCGGCAGCGGGCGAGCGGTCCACGGCGCCGGGGGACGCGACGTCGGAACTGGCTCCGGGGCGGTGTCGAACAGGACGGTCGTGATGTCCACGCCGGAGATTCCGTCGACGAGCGCATGGTGCGTCTTCGCGATCAGCGCGAAGCGCCCGCCGGCCATGTGCTGCACGAGCCAGAATCTCCCACAGCGGCTTGGAGCGGTCCAGGCGCTGGGAGAAGAGGCGGCCGGCGAGCTGCTTCAGCGCGGCGTCGTCGGCCGGTCGCGGCAGCGCCGTGTGACGGATGTGATAGCGCGGGTTGAAGTGCGGATCGTCGGTCCATACCGGCCGGCCCTGCCCGAGGGGGACGTAGGCCAGCCGCTGGCGGTAGCGCGGCACCAGGTGCAGGCGGCTGAGGATGTGATCGACGAGCTCCTGCGGCGTGGGTGCCTCGCCCTCGAAGATCATCACCGATCGCGACGTGCATGTGCGCGCGTCGAGTGGTCCTCGAGGTGCAGGAACGTCGAGTCCAGCGCGGTCAGGCGGTCGGGGTTGGCCATCTCCTCGATTGTCGCGGCTTCGGTGCTGCACGTCAACGTCGAGCACTTTTCGATGGGCGCCTCTCACTCATTGCGTGCTGGTGCAAGTGTGATGGTCATCACAGATAACCGTCACAAGGAGCCCTTAAGCTACGAACAATTGTTCGACCCTGCCGAGTCGTCTCCGTGGATGGAGGCGAGCGGGGGACCCACTGCCAGGTCGTCGCAGAAGGCGGCCCGGATGGGGCGAATCGGCCGAAGCTAGGAGCCGTAACGCCCGGTTGGCGCGCGTTTGGTTCGTGTGTCCCGCCGCGCGTGAGCCCGACAGCTAACCCCGTAGGCGGAAACAAGGAGGTTCCCAACACAATGTACGTCCCCGCGACGCTGGCGCAGCCTGCCGGTGCCCTTGCTCCGATCGAGATATCGGCGAGCACAACACCACCGCTCCAGGTACCGGCGCATACATCACTGAGCGTGATCCGCACCGAGCTGAACGTGCTCGAGGGCCACGCGACGAGCGTCACCGGCAAGTTGATCACCGATGCACACAGCTTGGAGGGCGGCGGCGCTGTCTCCGCCGAGGAATCGGTCGACCACGCAGCGGCGCTACCGGGGCGCGAGGTGCTGCTGCAGGCGCTCGGCAGTCATGGCTGGAGGACCCTGGCCCACACGCGCACCGGCGCGAAGGGGCGCTTTCGACTGCGCTACATGCCGGTCCAGACCGCGAGCGAGCAGGTGCGGTTGCGGTTCGCGGGCGACGCCGAAGATCTCGGCGCACACCGGCGGTTGGGCCGCCTGAGTGTCTATCGCCTGGCCGAGGCCTCGTGGTATGGCGGCGGCGGGGAGCTGGCGTGCGGCGGCGAGTTGACGAGCGCGACGATGGGCGTGGCCAACAAGACACTTCCATGTGGCACGGAGGTGACGCTGCGCTATGACGGGCGCTCGGTACGGGTCGCGGTGATCGACCGCGGACCGTACGTCGCTGGGCGCGAATTCGACCTGACCGAAGCGACCAAGCAGGCGCTCGGGTTCGGCGGCGTGGGCGAGGTGTGGAGCACGCGCTGATCGAGGGCTCCAGGCTTGAAAGGTGGCGGCGCCGATCGGGATGCCGCCGCCTGGAAGTCCTGATGGCCGCTGATAGGGACCCGCGCTAGTGCTACGCCGCGCGAGTTGCATGGGATCGTTCATGCAGGGGTTGGCTTTCGCTGTTGCGGCGCCTTGAATCTGCCGAATGTCTGCGGGAATGAGCACGTCGCGAGCACACCTATGGCTGGAGAGCCTCGGCGAGTGGAGCTGGCCCGGTATGCGCGCGGAAGCCGTGGAAGCGCTGCCTCCGGCATGGGTGCCAACGTTTCCACCACGCCTGGAAGCAGCGACCGTCGGCCCGGCGATGCCGGGCGTGGGCCGGCCCGGGCGGGCGCGGGCGCAGACGCTGATCACGGGCGCGCTGCTTTGCGCCATCGCGGCGGTCTGCACCACGCTGGCTCTGAACGGGCAGCTGACCGTGGAGCATCTGATCGGGGTTCGTACGGCAGGATCGACCACACTCCAGGCGACGACCATCAGCTCGGGCACGCCAACACAACCCCTGCTCACGTTCAGAGGAGTGAGCGAAGACGCCGCTGGAAGTTCGATCGACGCGGCGAGCTACTCCTCGGTGGCATTGCACGGCGAAGAAGGGTCGTTCCTGACCTATCTGCCGCCCGGCTATGCGAGCACCGCCAGCCACTACCCGGTGCTGTATCTGCTGACCGGCAACGACCAGTCGAACACGGCGTTCCTGCAGATCGGCCTGCAGAGCCAGCTCGATCGGCTGATCGCACACCACGTGATTCCATCGATGATCGCCGTGATGATCCAGGGCGGCCCTGGATCGAATAACTGGCGCAACCAGGGCGGCCGCACGTTACGAAAGCTACATTCTCGAAGTGCAGCAGCTGATCGACCGCACGCTGCCGACCTTGGCCGTGCGCAATGCCCGCGCGATCGTGGGCGACTCGATGGGCGGCTACGGCGCGATGAACGTCGCGCTCGCCAACCCCTACCGCTTCGGGGTGGTGGAGAGCTGGCTGAGCTTCTTCAACGGGCTCGAAGGCGATCTGCACGCCGACCGGCCGATCATCGCGCGGCTCGGCCTGCACGCGTTCATCTACGGCGGCGAAGAGGATCACATCGCCAGCCCCGACCGAGGACGCGCCGTTCGCCGCGGCACTGCGGGGCGCCGGCGCGGAGGCCAGGAGCGCCGTCTACCCCGGCGAACACAATCTGGAAACGCTCGAAGCACACCTGGCGAGCATGCTCGCGTTCGCGGGGCGCTCGCTGTCCACCGCCGGCTGAAAGACGATCAACCCGAACACGTCCGTCGCAACGCGGCGGATCGCTGTGCGACGTCAGTCGTCGTGTCGGCCGCCGTCAGTCCTTGCGTTGTAGCGTCAGCCACCGCGTAGAAACGTCAGTCCTAAGGTGCGACGTCAGTCCTCGCGTGGCGGCGGCTGGAAGACGATGCGCTTGCACTCGGCTGTCGCGCCGCCGCTCAGACGCAGCGCGGTCTGGAAACCCTCTTGCCCGATCTCACCAGAGTCGAGTGCCCGGCGCAGCTCGTTGAGCGTGGTGCGCTCATCATCGGGCACCTGATCGCGTGGGACCTCGAGCAGAATCAGGTGTCGCGGGCGTTTGAGCCCGTGGGCGAGGCGCACGTAGCGCTCGCGCTCCTCGGCGTCCAGGCCCTCGAGCGTGAGGACGATCGTCTGCCGATCGCCGAGGCGCTTGACGACGGCGGCGTCGAGCAACTCACGCGCCCGCGCCTCGATCTCCTCCTCAGCGACACGTCCCGCCAGTAGAGTTCGCACCTTCGCAAGCGAGAGCACGGCGCCACGCTCCTCAACGACTCGCTCGGCAAAGCGCTCGGACTCCGAGGCGTCGGGGGAGACGACCAACAGCAGGCTGCCCGGCGAGTAGCGCATCCGGTCCGACGGAGCGAGCACGCGACAGCGCGCGGAGACATCGACCGGCCGCGGTGGCCCATCGCCCTCGCGGCGTGGACGTTCGGTGGTCCACCCGCCGCGCTCGTCAGCACCGATCTTGACGCTGCGCACGGAGGGGGGAGTCGGCATTCGTCCATCATGCCCTACGGCGCGAGCTGGCGCTTTGCGAGCGCATCATCAGGTAGGGAGCTATCGTCCTCGTGTCACCTGAAGTGGGAGGAGCCAGATGGACCTGACCTTTAGCGAGCAGAGAGACCGCCTTCCGCGACGAGCTGCGCGGCTGGCTGGCGGAGAACCAGCCCGAGGCCAAGCCTGCGGCGGACGCGGGCGATGACGCCCAGTTCGCCTACCGGCGCGACTGGCAGCGGCGCTTGTATGACGCGGGCTGGGCGGCGCCGGCGTGGCCGACGGAGTACGGGGGGCGCGGCGCGTCGCAGAGCGAGTCGGCGATCTACTTCGAAGAGCTCGGCCGCGCGCGCGTGCCGTTTGCGGCGAATACGCTCGGGCTGCTGCTGGGCGGCCCGACGCTGATGGTGTGGGGTACGCCGGAGCAGAAGGAGCGTCACCTGCCGCCGATCCTCTCGGCGGAGGAGATCTGGTGCCAGGGCTTCTCCGAGCCGGACGCGGGCTCGGACCTCGCGGCTCTGAAAACGAGAGCCGTTAGAGATCCCGCCCACCCCGACGAATGGGTCGTGACCGGCCAGAAGGTGTGGACGAGCGGTGCCCAGTACTCGAAGTGGTGCATGCTCGTGGCGCGCACCGACAGCGAGGTGGCCAAGCACAAGGGCCTTACGTACTTCCTGATGGATATGGAGCAGGATGCCGTGCAGATCCGCCCGCTACGCCAGATCACGGGCGAGGCGGAGTTCAACGAGCTGTTCATCGAGGAGGCGCGGATCCCGGACGCGAACATCGTGGGCGGCGTTGGCAACGGCTGGAAGGTCGCGCTGACGACGCTGATGAACGAGCGCGCGGGCCTGGGGTTCGCGCTGCAGATCCGTCTGCGCCAGCTGCTCGACGACATCATCGCGGCGGCCGCCGAGAAGGGCCTACTCGAGAATCCTCTGTACGCGGACGCGATCGCGGAGCTGCACGTGCGCTGCGAGTCGATCCGGCTGCTCGCGTGGAAGGGCCTGACAGACGCCGAGCGCTACGGTCAGCCTGGCCCTGAGGGTTCGCTGGTGAAGTGGCTGTGGTCGGACACGAACCAGCGTGTGACGCAGCTGGCGGTCGACGTGATCGGCCCGGAGGCGCTGATCACCGGCACGAGCTGGAGCTACGAGCTGCTGCGCGCGCGCGGTAACACGATCGAGGGAGGCACCACGGAGGTGCTGAAGAACATCGTCGCCGAGCGCGTGCTCGGGCTGCCGCGCTTGAAGGTGGCCGCCTAGATGGACTTCGGACTGACAGACGACCAGCGTGAGATCCAGCGCACCGCGCGCGAGCTGTTGGCGGAGCGCGCGAAGCCGGAGCGGGTGCGTGAGCACGCGGAGGCTCACACCACCGACAAGGCGCCTTTGGAAAGAGCTGTGCGAGCTCGGCTGGCCGGGGATCGCGATCTCCGAGGAGAACGGCGGTCAAGGGCTCGGCACGATCGAGCTGTCGATCCTGTGCGAGGAGCTGGGGCGTGCGCTCGCGCCGGTGCCGTTCCTCCCAAGCGCGATGGCGGCGTGCGTGATCGAGCAGGCGGGCTCGCCCGATCAGCGCGAGCGCTGGCTGGGAGGTCTCGCCTCAGGCGAGACGATCGGCGCGCTGGCTGGCGCGGTCGACGGGACCGCGGAGCTGGTCGTGGGTGGCGCGGAGGCAGACGTGATCGTGCTGGTCGAAGAGGACGGCGGCGGTCGGCTGCTGAGGCCGGAGGATGCCGAGGTGAGCCGGATCGCTGCGATCGACCCGACGCGCTCGGCGGCGCGCGTGAGCGCTGACGAGGGCGCCGGCGAGGCGCTCGAGGACGGCTGCCCAGGCCTCGGCCACGCGCTCGTGGCGGTCAGCTCGGAGCTCGTGGGCGTGTGCGAGCGGTCGCTGGAGATGACGCTGGCGTACGTCAAGGAGCGCAAGCAGTTCGGCGTGCCCGTCGGCGCCTACCAGGCGGTCTCGCACCGCTGCGCGCAGATGCTGCTCGACACCGAGAAGGCGCGCTCGACTACGGCGTTCGCTGCTTGGACCGCCGACGCCGACCCCGAGCGGTCTGGCGGAGGCGGCGGCGATGGCCAAGGCAGCCGCCTCAGATGCCGGACGCGAGGTGACCGCGAGCGCGATCCAGGCGCACGGCGGCATCGGCTTCACTTGGGAGGCGGACGTGCACTGGCTGTTCAAGCGCGCGCAGATCGACGCAGTGCTACTGGGTGGCGCGGGTCGCCACCGCGCACGTCTCGCCGCGATCCTGGCGCGGCGAGCGGACGTGCCGGTCGCCGGCTGACGGGCCATTGATGTGAGCCCTGGTGTTCACGGGACCGCTTCGCCTCGCGCAAGGCTGCAGTCCGGGGAGTCCGCCGAGCGCGGTCGAGCGGCCCGCGGGACCGTACCCAGGTCGGCTCACGGCGACTGGGCACCGGCGCCGGACCGGCCCGATCCCATTGCGGTGCTCACGACCCAGGCGGCCTTGCGGGTGCAGGAGCTCGTGCCGATCCGCTACGGGCGAATGCTCGTCTCGCCGTTTACGTTTTACCGTGGCGCCGCCGCGATCATGGCGGCCGATCTCGCTGCGACCCCGTCTTCGGGCATCGTCGTACAGACCTGCGGCGATGCTCACATCTCGAACTTCGGCGGGTTCGCGGCACCGGACCGCAGGCTGATATTCGGGCCGAACGACTTCGACGAGACGCTTCCAGGACCGTGGGAGTGGGACCTCAAGCGGTTGGCCGTGAGCGCGGAGATAGCCGGCCGCGACGTCGGGCTGGCGGCCGATCGTCGCCAGTGGATCGTGCGCGACTGTGTGCGGGAGTACCGCGTGGGGATGCGAGCCTTCGCGCAAGAGAGCCATCTCAACGTGTGGTACGAGCGCCTGAACGCGAGCGAGCTCGTCGATCGCTTCGGCGGGAGGCTCGGCGCGAAGGGTCGCATCGAGTTCGCCAAGCCGTTCGCCAAGGCGCGTCGCAAGACGAGCCTGCGGGCGGTCAGGAAGCTCACCGAGCGCGTCGACGGCGAGTTGCGCTTTCGCAGCGTCCCGCCGCTGCTGGTGCCGCTGCGCGAGCTGCTCGATCCAGCCAACGCTCGCGACGAGACCGTTTGGGTGCGGGAGCTGCTGGAGAAGTATGCCTCAAGCCTCGAGGTCGACCATCGCTACCTCTTCGGCACGTACCGGTTCGTCGACATGGCCCGCAAGGTCGTCGGTGTCGGCAGCGTCGGCACGCGTGCGTGGGTGTTTTTGCTGGTCGGTCGCGAAGGTAAGGATCCGCTGGTTTTGCAGGCGAAGGAGGCGCAGCCCTCGGTGCTCGAGCACTACCTGGGCGCGAGCGAGTTCGAGAACAGCGGCGAGCGAGTCGTCCGGGGCCAGCAAATCTCCCAGGCGGTAAGCGATGTCTTTCTCGGCTGGCAGCGAAGCGAAGGCCTCGATGGTGAAAAGCACGACTTCTACGTTCGCCAGCTCTGGGACTGGAAGGCGTCCGCCGATCTGTCGACGCTCAGCGAGTCGGGTCTGCACGCCTACACGCGCGCCTGCGGATGGTCGCTGGCGCGCGCACACGCCCGCTCTGGTGATCGGCTCGCGATCGCCGCATACCTCGGGGCAGGTTCGAGGTTCGACCAGGCAATCGCCCGCTTCTCTATGGCGTACGCCGATCAGAACGAGCGCGACCATCAACAGTTGGCCGAAATGGTTGCCGCCGGCGAAGTCGCAGCCGAGTTCGGTGTCTGAGCAGTTACATCAGCCGGAGGGGCTTCGACTTACAGTGCTCGCGAAGGATCACAGCTGCTGATGTGACCGCCGCCTCCGGCGCTAGATTCGGTCAGATGCCCGTCGAGTCCTCCGAGCTGAACACCGCTCACGTCGATTGTGACGCTTTTGCAGGTGGGTGGCTATTGAGATGACCGTTGCAGGATCGTCTCGGCGAATTCGACCAGGTGTCGGGCCTGGCGCAGTGAGCGCTTGAGCTCGGGAGCGGTGATGCTGATGAATCCGTAGTGCGCGGTGTCCTTGAGGTTCAACAGCTGGCGCAGCTGGCTGGCGGCTCGCTTGCCGCCTGGGGTGATCTGCTGGATGAGCGTCTCGGCGTGATGGTGATCGTCAGAGCGGGAGCGCTTGCCCAACTCCTGGCAACAGGCGGCGTCGGCCGCAGCGATCCCGGCGAGGATTGCCACCGATGCGGCGACACTTGCATATTCGAGCGAGAGGTCGTTCACGTCGGCTGCGAGCTCGGCGACTTCGAGAAAGCTCTGTGCCTGTCTGAGCCGCTGGCGCGCCTGCGGTGCGCCGCAGGCCTGTGTCCTGTTGCGTGCCTGCGCCATCACACGTCTCGAAGCAGCACCTTGGTGGGCTCTCCGGCGAGATCGATCGCGTCCCGTCGGACCTGCTCGAGAACGGGTGGACCTTCGCTGTACTGGCGACGCATGTCTGTCTCGGACACCTCGGCGATGCCCGCGTGGTTGCCGGTCCACTGTCTGATGTAGTCGGCCAGGTCGTCGATCTGCCTTCGCCAGGTCTCGTCCTCAGCGCTGACGTCCATGGGACGGATGATGAGCAGGTCGATGTCGCTGTGCGCGTCTCCGTCTCCGCGTGCTGTGCTGCCGAAAAGCGAGGCGTGCATGGCGGGCGTCTCCCAGCTGCCGATCTGCTCCCGCAGACGACGGATCAGCTCCGTTCGTGCGCCTGCCATCTGTTCGACGGTGCCCGCGAGCAGGTGGTGGCGGTTGAGCGTGTAGAGCCGGGTGCGACCGCTGTATAGGCAATCAACGAGGCCATGGTCGACGAGGCGATCCAGCACGTGCTGCACACCGGTCTTCGAGCGTCCGGCGCGACGCGCGATCTCCCGGCCGCTGCGCGGCTCGCTGGATCCGGCGAGCACAGCCAGGACGTCGAGGTCCACACTCGGGGAAAGGGCTGTGAATGGCTTGGAGACGTTCATCTGTGATGACATCCTGGGCGACGGTGCCCTACGTGGTCACGTAGTGACCTAGATAAGGGCCAACTGGCCTAAATATAGTACATATCTCGCAGGTACGCTAGCCGGACGCACAGCTAGATTCAGCTTGTGCCCGCACAGTCATCCGAGCTCAGTGTGGCGCTGGTGGATTTGGATGCTTTCTACGTCTCGATCGAGCTGCGCCGCCACCCGGAGTTGCGCGGCAAGCCTGTTGTTGTCGCGGGGAGCGGCCCGCGTGCGGTGGTTACCACCGCCAGCTATGAGGCTAGGCGCTACGGAGTGGGCTCGGCGATGCCCGCGGCGAAGGCCCGGCGATTGTGCCCGCAGGCGGTGGTGTTGCCACCGGACTTTGCCACCTACAGGGAGGTTTCGCGACAGGTCATGGATCTCGTTCGCGCGCATGTGGAGCGGGTCGAGGTGGTGGGGCTGGACGAGGCCTATCTGGACCTGAGTGGGCTGTACTCGCCGCGGGCGGCGATGCGCCGGTTGGTGGCAGAGATCACAGCGGCTACGCAGCTGGTCTGCTCGGTGGGTATCGGACCGAACAAGCTTGTCGCGAAGGTCGCCTCCGACGCGGAGAAGCCAGCCGGCTTTGTGGTGCTCACGCGTAAGCAGGCATGCGCGCGCTTCGCACAGTCCCCGCCTGGGCTCATCCCGGGAATCGGGCCAAAGACAGCGGCGCGTCTGGCCGAGCTGGGGCTGAACACGCTCCAGGCCGTTGGCGCCGCGCCCGAGCGGCTGCTGGTCGAGCGCTTCGGCCCGAACCTCGGGCGCGATCTGTCGAGACGTGCGCGGTTCGAGCACGATGGCGAGGTGGGGGCCGCGCGCAAGGTGGTCTCTGAGTCGCGCGAGCGGACCTTCGATGAGGACGTCCGCGACCCGGTGGCGCTGAGCGAGGCGCTGCAACGGATGTCCAGCGAGCTATGCGCGAGCCTCCTTGCCAACAGGCGCCGTGGCCGTACGATCGGGATCAAGGTCCGCCTCGATGACTTCTCGACCGTTACTCGCGCACGGACGTTGGACGAATCGACCTGCGACGTCGAGCGAGTGACCGAAGTCGCGCTGATGCTGCTGCGCGAGTACGCGCCGGCACGGCCTGTGAGGCTGCTCGGCGTACGGGTGGCAGGTCTGAACGGTGTGGACGCCGGCTCGCCGGAGGACTCACGAGGTGTGGTCGGGTATTCGATCGCCGGTGCCGGCTCGGAGTGCGAAGATCAGCTGGCATTGCCCGTGTAGGAGCAGCTATCTAGGATTGCTCGATGCCCGTCGTGAGCACTGGTAAGGTCGAGCTGATCGTCGTCACCGACGATGGTGTCGAACTGGCCGGTGAAGACTCGGATCCCGCCCTCCCGGGCCCGCCGATCGTCCTACTCCACGGCCTCACGGCAACGCGTCGCTATGTGGTGATGGGCTCGCGGACGCTGGAGCGCTCGGGGTATCGAGTGATCGGCTACGACGCGCGCGGGCACGGGCGCTCGACAGCGGCCCTCGATCCGGCAGCCTACGACTACGACGACCTCACCCACGACCTGGAGGCCGTCCTCGACGCGTTCGGCCTGGAGCACGCGGTCCTGGCCGGCGCCTCAATGGGCGCGCACACCGCCCTGCGCTTCGCCCTGCGCCACCCCGAACGTGTGGCTGGGCTGGGGTTGATCACACCGTCCTTTGATCCCGACCTACCGCTCAGCGAGCCGGCCCTCGCTGGGTGGGACGCCTTGGCGCAGGGGCTGCGTGAGGGTGGGGTGGAGGGGTTCGTGGACGCCTACGACTTCTCCGAGGTGCCTGCCCAATGGCGGGATACCGTGGAGAAGGTGGTGCGCCAGCGGCTCGCCGGCCACGAGCATCCCGAGGCGGTGGCCGATGCGCTCCAAGTGGTTCCGCGCTCGCGGCCATTTGAGGATCTACGGGAGCTGGCGAGCATCAAGGCGCCAACGGTCGTGGTGGGGAGCCGTGACGAGGCCGACCCAGGCCATCCGCTCGCGGTAGGCGAACGCTACGCACAGGCGATCCCCGGCGCGAGGCTGATGGTGGAGGACCCCGGCCCGCCGCCCCGCTCGCCGCTCGCCTGGCAGGGCGGCCAGCTGTCGAAGGTGCTGATCGAGCTCGCGGCTTCTGTTTGAGCATACGTGATAACGTACGCGCGTATGTCAGAGGTACGCAACTGGGACGGGCAGAGCTACGACCGGATTTCCAGTCCGATGCAGACTCTCGGCCTCGCCGTGCTCGACCGCCTCACCTTCAACGGCAACGAGACGGTGCTCGACGCGGGTTGCGGATCGGGCCGGATCACCGAGACGTTGATCGCACGGCTACCGCGGGGGAGGGTCATCGCCATGGACATGTCCGAGTCAATGGTCGCCGCCGCCCGCGAGCGGCTGGGCCCCGACGCGGACATCCGCTGCGCCGACCTGCTGGAGCTGGAGCTGGACGAGCCCGTCGACGCGATCCTGTCGACCGCCACGTTCCACTGGATCGCCGATCACGATCTGCTGTTTCGTCGCCTGCATGCCGCACTGCGGCCCGGCGGCCGGCTGAGCGCCCAGTGCGGGGGAGAGGGCAACATCACCCAGCTGCGCGGCAGGGCCGGCGCCGTTCTAGCGCGCGAGCCCTATGCGACCCACTTCCAGGACTGGCAGGCGCCGTGGAACTACGCGAACACCGTCGACACCGAGGCGAGGCTGCGAGCGGCCGGCTTCGCCTCCGCTGAGTGCTGGCTTGCGCCGGCGCCCACGCAGCCCGAGCACCCACGCGAGTTCCTGGCCACCATCGTGCTCGGCCCGCACGTCCAGCACCTGCCCGAGCCGCTGTGGGAGCCGTTCATGGACGACGTCATGGACGAGCTGGGCGAGCCGGTCATCGTCGACTACGTGCGGCTGAACATCGACGCGACGGCGTAACGCTCGCGCTCGCTGGCGTGCTTGCTCAACCGGCCTCAGGCCAGCGCGGCCGGCGAGCCGGCGTCCGCGGCAGGACGGTCCTCGGCAACGGCTGCCCCGCTCAGCAGCGCCGCATAACGCCCGCCCAGCTCGAGCAGCTCCTCGTGGGTGCCGCGCTCGACGATCCGCCCGGCGTCGAGCACCAAGATCTGGTCGGCGTCTCGGATCGTCGAGAGCCGATGGGCGATCGCGATCGTCGTGCGCCCGCGCGAGAGGTCGTCGAGCGCGATCTGGACGGCGCGCTCGGTCTCGGTGTCCAGTGCCGAGGTGGCCTCGTCGAGGATCAGTACCGGTGGGTTGCGCAGCACCGTGCGGGCGATCGCAATGCGCTGCTTCTCGCCGCCTGAGAAGCGATAGCCGCGCTCGCCGACCTGAGTGTCGTAGCCCTCCGGCAAGGAGGCGATCAGCCCGTGGATCTGCGCGGCACGCGCGGCGTCTTCGATCTGCTTGTCGGTCGCGTCGGGGCAGGCAAAGCGAAGGTTCTCGCGGATCGAGGAGTGGAACAGGTAGGTCTCCTGTGAGACCAGCCCGATGGTAGCCGCGAGCGAATCGAGCGTCATATCGCGAATGTCCACCCCGTCGATCGCCACACGGCCGCGTCCGGGCTCATACAGACGAGCCACCAGGTAGGCGAGCGTGGTCTTGCCCGAGCCGGTCTCACCGACCAGCGCCGTGCGCGTCCCCGCGGGGATCTCGGCAGAGACATCCTCCAACGTCCAGGGCGCCTCAGGCGTGTAGCGAAACCACACGTCATCCAGGCTCACGTCGCCGCGCACGCCGCCCAGTGCACGGGCGCTGGCATGCTCGACGATGTCGATGGGCAGGTCGAGATACTCGAAGATCCGCCCGAACAGCGCCAGTGATGTCTGTACTTCCAGGCCGACTGACAGCAACTGCTGCATCGGGAACAGCAGGCGGGTCTGGAGCGTCGTGAAGGCAACCAGCGTGCCGATTGAGATCGCGTTATCGCCGTGAATGATCGTGTAGCCGGCGAACCAGTAGACGGCGGCGGGCATGATCGCAAAGCTCATCTGCACCGAGGCCATGCGCCAGCGGCCCGCCATCCGCGCGCGCACCTCCAGGTCGGCGAGCTCGCTCGACTCGTTGGTAAACCGGTCGACGAGCTCGTGCGAGCGGCCCATCGTCTTGCCGAGCAGGATGCCCGACACCGACAGCGACTCCTCCACCAGCGTTGACATGTCCGCCAGGCGTCCCTGGCGCACCGACTGGATACGCCGACGCTCGTTACCGACCCGGCGCGTGAGCCACACGAAGAACGGCAGCAGAAACAGCGAGAACAGCGTCAGACGCCATTCGAGGGCGAACATCGCGACGACGGTCGCGGTGACCGTGGCGACGGTCGAGACGGTCGAGGTCGCGGTGCTCGTCACCACATCGTCGATCCCACCGATGTCATAGGCGATCCGCGCCTGCACCTCGCCCGAGCGGGTGCGCGTGAAGAATGCCAGCGACATCCGCTGCAGATGGGCATAGACGGCGGCGCGGAGGTCATGCATCACGCGCTGGCCAACTTGATTTGAGATCAAGGTCTGCGCGACGCTGAGCACCCCGTTGATGACCGCCAGTGCGATCATCCCGGCGACCATCCAGGTGAGCAATTCCAGGTCGTGTTCCAGGATGCCCTTGTTGATCGCTTCGCGCAGCAAGAACGGCGAAGCGACGCTCAGGATCGAGCCGATCACGATCAGCCCGAGCAGCAAACCCAGGCGCAGCCGGTAGGGGATGAACAGCCGCGCGATCCGTCGCAGCGATACCTGCCTGTCGGGGATGTCCTCGGGGCGTAGCTCCGGGGGCTGCTGTGAGCGGCGGCCATTGCCGCCGCCGTGTCCCTGGGCGAAGGGCTGACTGCTCACGGGGCTGACTTTAGCCGCCGGGTCGTAGGCTTAAGGCGATGAACCTGTCCGCCTCGGAGACGCGCGTGCTCGGCTGCCTGCTCGAAAAGCAGCGCACGACACCCGACATGTACCCGTTGTCGCTCAACGCACTGCGCCTGGCTTGCAACCAGTCGACCAACCGCGACCCGGTCGTCAAGTACGACGACGCGATCGTCCGTGACGCGCTGCACCATCTCGAGCGCCGCGGCTTTACGCGCCTGGCCAGCGGCCGCCGCGCGCCGAAGTACCGGCATCTGCTCGCTGAAGCGCTGCCGATGGTCGAGGACGAACAGGGGGTCGTGTGCGTGCTGATGCTGCGCGGCCCGCAGACGCCCGGAGAGCTGAAGCAGCGGACGGAGCGCATGCATCCCTTCGCTGACCTGTCCGCAGTGCACGAGACGCTCTCTCGGTTGATCGAGCGCGAGCTGGTCATGTGTTTGGATCGCCGGCCGGGGCAGAAGGAGGACCGCTACACGCAGCTGCTCGAAGAGGACGTCCAAGGCGATCCTCCCGCAATCAATCCGGTCGTGCTGACACCCGTCGACGGCCTCGAGGAGCGTGTCGCGAGATTGGAGCGCGCAGTGGCCGAGCTGCGCGCGGCGGTCCGGCAATGAGCCACGCCCAGATGGTCCTCATCGCCTCATCCGATGCGGCGACCGGTGTAGGCATCCCGCTGGCGCTTGCCGCCGGGTTCGTGTCGTTCCTGTCTCCGTGTGTGCTGCCGCTTGTGCCCGGCTACCTGTCGACGGTGATCGGGGTCACGCCGGTGGATCTGAAGGAGGGCGGCATCAGCGCCCGCCGCGTGCTCGTCCCGAGCCTCCTGTTCATCGGCAGCTTCTCGGCGATCTTCATCCTGCTCGGGATGAGCGCAACGTTGATCGGATCGGCGCTTACCACACACAAAGAAGAGCTCGAGAAGGTCGGAGGCGTCGTCATCATCCTGATGGGCCTCATATTTCTTGCGACGCCGTTCATCGGCATGTTCAACCGCGAGTGGCACTCCGAGACGCTGTTGCGCCTCACAGGCCGCGGTGGTCCGGTGGTGGCGGGCGCCGCGTTTGCGATCGCCTGGACGCCCTGCACGAGCATCACCCTCAGCGCGATCCTCACGCAGGCCGCGGTCTCTGGCTCAGCGGCCCATGGGGCCCTGTTGCTCGCTTTCTATTCGGCAGGGCTAGCGATCCCGTTTTTGCTGATCGCGCTCGCGTTCGAGCGGATGACGAACGCGCTCACGGTCGTCAAGCGCCACTTCCCGGTGATCATCGGTATTGGTGGATTGGTGATGATCGGCCTCGGCGTGCTGATCCTGACCGGCGATTTCACGATCCTCAACGCCAAGGCCAACACGCTGCTGCAGGGCACCGGGCTGAACGTCTCGAACATCTGATCCCGCTCACGCTGCGCATCCGAAGGTCTCGATGGAATCGAGGACGGTGAGCAGATGCGTGCGGTCAGATGCCTACAACTGTCCGCTGGCTCGGCTTGCGCGCTCGGTAGCGCTGTTCCCATGCCTCCTGGTTGCGCTTGGCGTCGAGTACAAACGGTGAATAGGAGATCGCCTTCACGATCATCTTGTTGATCAACGACTCCGGTTCCGGGAGGGGGCGCAGTACGTCCACGAACAGCACGACCCGGGTCTCATCGGTGTCGTTCCACACCTCGTGGTTGTACGTATCGTCGAAGATCATGCTCTCGCCCTGCTCCCAGTGGCGGAAGTCCTCCCCGACCCTGATGCGGCAGGCCTGCGCGTCGCGCGGCACGATCAGTCCCAGGTGGTACCGCAGCACGCCCTTGTAGGGGCCGCGATGGTCGAGAATGTGCTTGCGCGGTGAGAGAATCGAGAACATCGCCGTCGTCATTCCCGGGATCTGGCTCATCAGCGCTGCCGTCCGAGGGCACATCTCGGTGCCGAGCTTCGCCTCGAAGCCGTAGCCGTAGAGGAAGAACGTCTTCCAGCGGTCATCGTCGGTGATCTCCAACTGGTCCTTGGAGATGTCCTGAAAGTTCGGCAGCGCGTCGCGGTCCTCGAGCACGAGCTCGAGCTCGTCACGAATCGTTGTCCAGTTCGCCTCGATCTCCGCGATCCAGGGAAAGCGCTCATTTCTGAAGAAGGTCGCCTCGCCCACCAGCGAACGCTTCCCGATGAACTTCTCGATCGGGGCGAGGATCCGTTCGCCGACGGCGATCGTCCATTGGACGACACGGTCCCACATAGGTTGTGATCTTACGCGGCCTCGCGCAGGGCGAGGAGCTCTGGCAGCTCGGCCAGCTTCTTCAAGGCGCGCTGCTCGAGCTGCGAAGCCCGCTCCGCGGAGAACCCGAGCCGTTTGCCGATCGCGGTCAGCGTCTGAGGCTCCTCCGGCCCGGTGCCAAAGCGCAGCGTCAACACGGTCCGCTCGGTTTCGGGCAGCTGCTCAATCGCCTCGTGCACGATGCGCTCACGCTCGTTGTCCCAGGCCGTGTCCTCTGGCGCCTCTTGGTCTGAGGGCAGCAGATCGCCGAGTGCGGTGTCGCCGTCCTCGCCAATCTGCTGATCGAGGCTGACCAGGGCGGCGCGCTGGTGGCGCACCTCCTCGACCTGCTCGATCTCCAGGCCGGTCTCCAGCGCCAGCTCCTCGACGGTGGGCTCGCGCCCGAGGCGCACCGACAGCTCACGCTCGACCCGTCCGACCTTGCGCGAACGCTGAGCGACGTGGACGGGCAGGCGAATCGTGCGTCCTGAGTTCTCCAGGCCGCGCTGAATCGCCTGACGAATCCAAAGAGTGGCGTAGGTGGAGAAACGAAAGCCCTTGCGCCAGTCGAACTTCTCGCTCGCCCGGATCAGGCCGAGCAGGCCCTCCTGGACGAGGTCGGCGAGCGGGAGGCCCTGGTTCTGGTAGCGCCGTGCGTTGGAGGCGACCAGGCGCAGGTTGGAGTTGACGAGCAGTTCCTTCGCGTGCAGGTCGCCACGCTCGATGCGCTGAGCGAGGTCGATCTCCTGGGCGGGCGTGAGCAGGGGGTAGCGGCGCGAGTGCGCGAGCAGCTGATCGACCGCCTCGGGGATGAAGCTCTCCGCGGGCGTGAGCGAAATCGTCTCGGAGGCGGGGTTGTCCAACCGCTCGCGCTTCGCACGCGGCTGCTCGACGGCGCGCGGCCCCCGGGCGGGCGTGGCGTTCTCCTCACGCGCAGCGGCGATGGAGTCGATTGGGGTGATGGGTGTGATGCTGGCGTCTGACATGGCTGTCCTTCTTAATCCGATGCTTGGGGTCGGGATTATATTCCTCGATAGTTGCGTTGTCAATGATTTTTTCTGTATACCCGCCCAGGCCTCTAAAACACTCGTTCGACACCGTGTACGGCCAAACCTGCTCTTTGGAGCACAACCCACACCAACTGTGCCCCAGGCCCTACACGAGCTGTCTGCCAGAACCATGCTCGACGCCTGGGCACCGCGGCGAGAGCGAAACGACGATCTGTAGACCCTTTACCCGCTAAGGGCCTGTTCTAACGGCGGTTTTAGTGCGCATCTGCCGGCACGACCTTGGTCTTCGAGCGTCGAGGAGCATCGATAGCGCTCCTTAATGCATATCAGCCAGTAGCGCCGGCAACGTTGAGAGCTCTCAATCGAGGGTCATGGCGACGCAGTCAAATGCAGTTCGTGAGCACCGATGCGAACGGTGTCGCCGGGGTGCAACTGCCGGCCGCGACGCGCCTCGGGCTCGTCGTTGACCAGCACCCGCTCAGTCGCAAGGAACGCCTTGACCTCGCTGCCGCTGCCGACGATCCCGGCGAGCTTCAGCAGCTGGCCGAGCCTGATCATCTCGCCCCGGATCGCAATCTCGCTGGGCACTGAGGCAAATCTAGCGATCGCCGAGGTAGCGCACGACATCCAGTGCATCGGCCTGCAGGGCGGTGGCATGCTTACGCTTGAGACGGCCAAACGGGTCGAGCACCACCTCGCCGGCGGGCATGCTCCAGGTTGCCACCGCGCGAGCTCCGGCGAGGGCGAAGGGGCGGAAGAGGCCGTTGACGGTGATCACCGCCCGGTGGGCGTCGAGCAGCCACTCGCGCGAGGCCCAGCCGAGTAGGACAGGGTCGAACGAGCCGAGCAGCCGTGGTGGGGGCGACTCCGCCGGGTCCGGGCGTCCGGCGATCTGGAGCAGACCGTCCTCGCGCTCGTACAGCTCTGTGGCGATCGCGTTCAGCCCGGCGCGGACATCTCGCAGGCCCAGCCCAGACCACTTGGCGAGGTCGCGATCGTCGGCGGGCCCGTGACCGATGAGATAGCGGCGCGCCAACTCTGCCAGTGCGTGGTCGCGGTCGACGGGCGCCGACTCGCCGAGCCAGTCACGGACGAGCACATATGCGTGCTGGCGATCGATCATCGGCCCGCGCACCGCGATCCCGCGCAGAGCGGCGAGCATCAGCAGATGCACGAGCGCCTGACCCTCGGTGCGCACCCCCGCCGCATCGAGGCGCTCCCGCAGTTGTGCCCGCGTGAGCGGGCCCTCCGCGGCGAGCGCGCGGGCGATCACATCGACGCCGCGCTCGGCGGCGTCCGGCGTGACGCCCTCCTGGGCGAGCCGTCGAGCGTTGCCGGTGCGCAACGGCGGCGTGGTCAATGCCTGCAGCCACGGGTAGTCCTCGCGGCGCACCAGATGCAGCGTGCCGCGGTTCAGCCACGTGATCAGCAGCGAGCGGTCCTCGGTGAGGGCGCGATCGACGTCGGCCGCGGACAGTCCCGTGGTTCGCGCGCGGATCGCCAGACGCGCTCCGCGTGGATCCTGGCCCTGAACCGCCAGCAGCCGCTCAGCGACGGCGACCGGGTCGCGCGCCGGTGGCCCGGCGAGCAGCTGCGCGGTGAGGCGCTCGGCGATCATCAGCGGCCAGTATGGCTGAGGCGGGTACCGCTGAGACGGGTTTTCGACAGCACAAGCGTGCGTTATCTTGCGAAGCGCCAGATGGAGCCCTGGCGGGAGGCCATGCCTTCCGAACCGCCCGCTTTTGAAGGGCTGATGGCTCCTTTCGCGAAACCGAAGCCACGCGAGAGGAGCAGCAGACATGCCCACAAGAGTTTTGCTGGCCACAAGAGCCATGCCGAACATAGACAGACGCGAGCTGGGGGCGATCTTCCTCGGTGGAGCCGCCGGCGGGTTGTTGCGGGTCTGGTTGAGCCGGTCCTTCGCAAGCGGTGCGACAGCCTGGCCGTGGGCCATATTCGCGATCAACGTCTCCGGCTCGTTCACGCTCGCCTGCCTGGCGACGTGGTTCAAGGAGCGCCCGCCGGAATCGAGATTCCATCATCCGCTGTGGACCATCGGCTTCTGTGGCACCTACACAACCTTCTCCACGATGCAACTGGAGATCCTCGTGCTGCTCGACCACGATCGCTACGGGCTCGCCGCCGGATACACGCTCGTGAGCGTCCTTGCCGGATACCTGGCGATCTGGATCGGAACACAGCTCGTACGACGCGAGCGTGGGATCGCATGAGCGTCTGGGTCTGGGTAGGCGTCGCGCTGCTCAGCGGGATCGCCGCGATCGGACGGTTCCTGGTCGTTGCGTTGATCAGCTCGCGCTTGCGCGGAGCGTTTCCGCTCGGCACGTTCGCCGTCAACATGACCGGCGCCCTGCTGTTGGGACTGCTCGCCGGACTCGCCGTCGAAGGGGATGCGCTGGTCCTGTTGGGCGCCGCCACGCTCGGCTCCTACACGACCTTCTCGACCTGGATGCTCGAGACGCAGCGTCTCAGCGAGGATCGTGCGGTCCCCGTCGCGGTGGTCAATATTCTTCTCAGTCTCTTCGTTGGAGTCGGGGCCGTGGCACTTGGGCGTGTGATCGGAATGCACATATGAGACCTAACTCCGGACGGGCGAGTGGTTGGCGAGTGATCGTGGCCTACAGCCTGGTGTGTGCAGCCACGCAGGTGCTGTGGCTGACCTACGCCGCGATTACCACTGAAACGGCCAGGCGCTACGGGGTGTCTGTCGGGGCGGTCGGATGGCTCGCGGAGATCTTTCCGCTGCTGTATGTGGTGCTCGCGATTCCGGCGGGGATCCTGCTCGATCGCTGGTTTCGCCCAGCGCTGGCGAGCGGCGGAGCGCTCGTCGCGCTCGGCGGATTGGTGCGCCTGGGGGGTGAGACGTTTGTCTGGGCGATGGCCGGCCAGGTGGTCGCGCAGCCAATCGTGTTGAGCGCAGTGACCAAGCTAGCGGGCGAGTATCTGCCAGCCGATCAGCGCGCGAGCGGGATCGCGGTGGGCTCCGCGGGCAGCTTCGTCGGGATGCTGCTCGCGCTGCTGCTCGGCCCCACAGTCGGGGCTCACGGACAGCTCGAACGGTTGCTGGTGTTGGAGGCGGTGCTGGCGGTGATCCCGGCTGTGGGTCTGGCGATCGTCCTGCGCCGTCCCGGGCAGGAGAGCGAGGAGCACGCGGCGATCGAGGGCAGCGCGGCACGCGCCCTGTGGGCTCTGCCACCGATGCGCACGTTGTGCGGGCTGGTGTTCATCGGCTTCGGCATCTTCGTGGCGCTCGCCACCTGGCTGCAGACGCTGCTTGCGCCCGCCGGCGTCTCGGAAAAGGCGGCGGGTGGGCTGCTGGTCGGGATGGTGATCGCTGGGACGGTCGCCTGCGCGGTGCTGCCGCCGCTCGTCGCGAGCCGGCGCGCCGAGCGCGGCTTCATGCGCGGCGCCGTGCTGATTGGCTGCGGCGGCTGCGTCGTCCTGGGCGTGACGTCATGGCTGGGTGTGCAGGCGCTCGCGATCGTCGCGATCGGGATCGTCCTGCTGCCGGCGCTGCCGATCATCCTCACGGCCGCCGAGCAGCTCGCCGGCGCCGCCGCGGGGACGGCCGGCGCGATCGTGTGGATGGCAGGCAACCTCGGCGGGTTGGTCGTCGCGCTGCTCGTACAGATCCTCGTCCACCATCCGCTGGCCGCATTCTTGGCGATGGCTGCCGTGTCGCTGCTCGGGCTGCCACTCGCGGCTCGACTGAGATCGCCGGCGGTGCAGGAGCGCGGCGGTGGCACGGCGGCGCCTGCGGTCGCAAGCTGAAAAGGCAGGGAGAGGAGCTCCCCGAGCGCCGCGAACGAGCATCGGAATGCGGCAATAGCCCTCGCGGGGATGAAGTCAAGACCTCGCAGTGTTGGAAGGTAGGCTCGTTGTGGCCGCCTCAGGACTACACGCGCCCGGTGTCGCGCCGGTACGCGCGCGCGGCAAGCATGCTCAGCACGACCGTCCAGGCGATCATCACGATCCATCCCTTCGCCGTCCATGAGTGCCCGCCGACCGCGACGTGGCTGGCCTGCACTAGCCAGTAGGACGGAAGGACCTGTGCGATGTCGTGCAAGAAGCCGTGGCTGGGGATCGGGAACCACGTACCCCCGAGCAGCGCCAGCAGCGAGATGCCACCGCCCATCGCGGGGCCGATCGAGTCGGGCGTGAGCATGTGCCCTAGCAGAATCCCCAGCGCGGCGAATGGGACCAAGCCGACGAGGATCAGCCCGGTCATCTTCAGCCAATCGCTCGCGGCCAGGCTGACTCCGAGCGACGCCCCGGCGATTTATAGCGCGGCAAGACTGATCAGCGCCATCATGTAGCCGGTAACCACCTTCGCTCGGAAGTAGTTACGCGGAGACAGCGGGCTGATGCGCAGCTGCCGGTTCCAGCCGACCGCGCGCTCGGCGGCGATGCGCGCGCCGCAGGACAGCATCGCGCTCATCGTCCCAAACGCCGCCAGTCCGATCATGTAGTACAGCGGCGCGGGGATCCCGGTGTGCTCGAAATTGTGCACGTTGCGCTGAGGACCGGCGATCACGAAGAACAGGACCAGCGGGAAACCAAGCGAGAGAAGGAAGAACCGCCGGTTGCGCAATGTCCTCAGCAGCTCATAGCGGGTGTAGAGAAGTGGGTTCATCCGTCGCCGCCGCCGGTCAGCTCCAGGAACGCCTCCTCCAAGCCCGCGGCCGCGATCTCGATGTCGCGCGCGCCCGGATACGCGGCCAGCAGCGCTCGAATCGCCGCGTCGGAGTCGGTGCAGCTCAGCGTCGCCAGTTCGCCGCGACGCTCGGCGCCGCTCACGCCCGGCAGCGCCGCGAGCGCATTCTCACCCACGTCCGGCAAGGTCGCGCGAATCGTGCGCGTGCCGACCATTGCCTTGATCTCGTTCGTCGGCCCGTCGGCGACGATCCGGCCGTGGGCCATCAGCACGGCGCGATCAGCGTAGGCGTCGGCCTCCTCCAGGTAGTGAGTCGCGAACAGGACCGTCTTACCCCGCGCGGCGAACTCGCGCATCGTCGCCCAGAACGAATGTCGCCCCTCGACATCCATCGCGGCGGTCGGCTCGTCGAGCACGAGCAGCTCGGGGTTGCTCACCAGGGCGACCGCACAGCGCACGCGCTGGGTCTGACCTCCAGAGAGCTTGTTCGTGCGCTGGCTGGCGAACTCCCTCGTGCCGGTGAGCTCCAGCACCTCCTCGACATCCAGCGGCGCGGGATACAGCGAGGCGATCATCGTGACCAGCTCGCGCACCGACAGGTCTTTGATCAGCGCGCCCGTCTGCAGCATCGCGCCGACGGCGCCCTGCGCGACCGCCTCGCTCGGCGAGCGGCCGAACACCGAGACAGCACCCGCGTCGGGCTCGAGCAGGCCGAGCAGGCCGAGCAGCATGTCGATCGTGGTCGACTTGCCGGCGCCGTTGGGCCCGAGCAGCGCGACCGTCTCGCCGACGGCGATCGACACGTCGATGCCGCGCACCGCGCGTACCGCGCCCTGAGGACTGTCGAAGGACTTCGTCAGTCCCACGAGCTCGATCCCGGTGGGCAAAGACACCGGCGGGAATCGAGGCAGCTCCCGACGCGCTCAAGGACACGACCTTATTGCCTACCAAATTCTCGAAGTGAGCAAACTGTGGAGATGATGCCTAATCAGCGATCGGCGTCGGGCGCCATTGGCTGGTGTCTGGCAGCGGTGTGAGTCCAGGCTCGATCTGCTCGCGCCGCGGCTGCAGCCGCGGCGGCAGAGCGAGCTTCTCGCCGAGGGTCTGGGGCGGCTCGTCCGCGGCGAAGCCGGCGCCGTCGAGCGTCGCCAGCTCGTAGAGGATGCCGCCGGGCTCGCGGAAGTAGACCGACTCGAAGTAGAAGCGATCGATGATCGGGGTGGGGTGGAGGCCCGCCGCGATAACTTGCTCTCGCCACTGCTCCTGCTCGGCGCGGCAGACCGACCAGGCGATGTGATGCACCGTCCCGGCGCCCGGCACGCCGCGCTCGCTGCTTTGCCCGAAGGCGATCCGGCCACCGCGGTGCTCACCGCGTGCTTCCCAGACGTGCTCACTCAGCTCAGAGAATCCGAGCGCGTCGGTCAGCAGTGCCTCGCTGCGAGCCGGGTCGGCGACGAGCGCGTGCACCGAGTCGAAGCCCCGCAACGCGAACTCCTCGGGGACCTCGTTCGAGCGCGCCGTCAGGGGAGCGTCATCGGTCTGATCGACCGCGAGCTCGTGGCCCATACCCTCGGGGTCGGCGAACCGTAGCCGGCCCGGCTCGCGCACCACCTCGACGTTCTCCCCGGGCAGGCGCTCGCTCCAGAAGTCGAGCGCCGCCTCACTGCTGACGCGGTGAACGATGCAGGAGATCATCCCGGCGCCGGCGTGCCCAGGTGCGGCTCCGGGATACTCGAAGAAGGTGATGTCGGCGCCGGGAGAGCCGTGCTCGTCGGAGTAGAACAGGTGATAGACGCTTGGGTCGTCCTGGTTGACCGTCTTCTTGACCAGCCGCAGCCCCAGAACCCGCGCGTAGAAGTCCACGTTGCGCGACGCGTCGCCGGTGATCAGGGTGATGTGGTGGATGCCGTCGATCGGGCGCATGGCTTTCTCGGGAGAGATTACGCCACAGCCGAGGGCATCGTTGACGTCTCATCGTGCTGGGGACCGGCAGTGATGCAGATCGATGCCCGGCGCCTGGCAAACAACGACCGCTATCGTGCTGGACCTACTGTGGTAGGGGCGTTTCTAGAGCGGTGGGGATTGCGTGTCGCGGCCGCGACGGGCGTGCTCGTGCTGGCGGCCCTGGTCGTGTCCGACTTCGAGACGAGCTTCTGGGATCGCCACCAGATGACATCGTCGATCCTCGCCAGCCTGGTGGTGGTCGGGATCACCGTCGCCGTGATCAACGAGGTGCTCGAGCGCCGGGAAAGCGCCCGCTGGCGGGTGTTTGCCCAGAACGCGCTGCTCGAGCTGGCCGCGACCGCACGCTTCACCTGGGTCGGGTTGGGCGAACTGCTCGAGGTCGACGAAACCGCCAGTCGGCGCACGATCGAGGTGCGCAACTTCATCTGCAGTCCAGCGGGGACCGATCGTGTCGCGACGCTCGTCGACGAGCACATGCCCGACAGCGAGTGGCGCCACCGGCTTACGCAACTGGTCGAACGACTGCTCAACGACGGGCGCGACTCACTCGCGGCCTGGGGCCCGGTGATGCTCGGCGCGCGGCCCTATACGGCGCTGATCGAGCGTCACGTGGAGCTGTACGGGCGCGTGCAGCTGCTCCGCTACATGATCGACGACCCCGAGGACGCCGAACTGGATGATCTCGAGGATCCGGCCGCGCGAGCTCGGCGGCTGAGCGCTACACGACGAGCCGTCGTCCAGGGACAGTCCGCGGTCGATCTGGAGCACACGATGCGCACGACGCTGATCATCATCATCCGCCGAGCCGCGGAACTGGAGATCGACACGCGTGCATTGGCTCGTGCGCTCGTTCCGCTCGAATGGTGGGCGACGCCATATGCCGACCTCGATTCGCCTGCCGAGCATCCCGAGGCCCGGCTACGTGGCGTGTAGGCGTGAGCTTCCAGACTGAGGGGCACGCGGCACATTCGCACGGCGTAAGCGCTGACGCGGATGCCGGCAAGCTGGCGGTGGCGCTTGGGTTGATCTTGGGGTTGATGGTCCTCGAGGTCACGATGGGTGTGCTCGCCAATTCCCTGGCGCTGCTCTCTGACGCGGGGCACATGCTCACCGATGCCGCCGCGATCGGCCTGTCGCTGGTGGCCGCACGATTGGCTGCTCGACCGGCGAAGGGCGCGTTGACCTACGGTTTCAAGCGGGTGGAGATCCTTTCCGCGCAGGCCAACGGCGTGACGCTGCTGATTCTCGCGGCGTTCATCACCTATGAGGCGATCCGCCGCCTGTTCGACCCCCCGCACGTGCTGGCGGGGCTGATGCTCGTCGTGGCGCTGATCGGGGTCGCCGTGAACCTCGCCGCGACCTGGACGCTGGCCAAGGCCAACCGTCAGAGCATGAACGTGGAGGGGTCCTTCCAGCACATTCTCACTGACCTGTACGCCTTCATCGGGACCGCGATCGCCGCCGGGGTGATCCTGTTGACCGGCTTTGAGCGGGCTGACGCAATCGTCTCGCTCCTCGTCGCGTGCCTGATGGCGCGCTCGGGGTACGGATTGGTCATGGCGTCCGGGCGAGTGTTCTTGGAGGCCGCGCCGGAGGGACTCGATCCCGAGAAGATTGGCCGGGCGCTGGTGCGTGAGCCCGGTGTGGTCGAGGTTCACGATCTGCACGTCTGGGAGGTCACCTCGGGTTTCCCTGCGCTCTCGGCGCACGTGCTCGTCGGCCGCGAAAACGACTGCCACGCCGCGCGTCGCAGGCTGGAGCGGATGCTGCACGACGAGTTCGATCTGCACCACACGACCCTCCAGGTCGACCACCAGCCTCGCGAACTGCTGAACATCGAGATGCCCGAGTAGCACAGGGTGCTGCGTTCAGCCCTGCGCGGGCTTTACGCCGACCTCCTGCAGGTAGCCTCATGGACCTGTTCGGTGAGGGTACTCATCTTCTGGCTCAACGTATGGATCTGCTCGGTCAGGTCGGTGTTCTTCTGGAGCAGATCGGTCTGAGACTGGGCCAGCTCGTCCCTGTGCTTCGCCGCGGCTTCCTCGTTCGCCTTGTCAGTCCTCGTCTGTGCCTTCTGGGCGATGATCACCAGCGCACCCGTGTAAAACGCGACGCCTGAGAAGATCAGGTTCAGCAAGATCCACGGCTCAGGGTCAAATTCGCCGCCTTTGGTGAGGGCCTTGCCGGTGCTTTCGAGGTACTTCACAGCACCATTGATGAACACCCAGGCGAGGATGATCAGCGAACCGATCAGGACGAACTGCACGGTGCCCATGGCCGAAGCGACGTTCTCGGCCATGCGCTCCATGAAGCTGCTTCCGCCGGCATAGGGCGACGGGTGCTTACCGTCCTTTTGGTAGTGCTCGTGGTGGCGTAGAGGGTCCTTGCTTGCCTGAATCGGTTGTTGGGGCACATCCATGGTGACTTCGCCTCCTCTCGAGGATCTGAGGTGTGGGCGAACCATTCTGTCGTCGCGGTCGGCGGCCGTCGCACCTACACCAGCGGTGGCCGGATTCAGCGCGGGGATGCTGGCCAACTTGATCAGGGCGAAACGCGCCCCCGACGGCCCGTTCGACACACCGCTAACCGCGGCCAAGGTGCTCGCCGCCGTCAAGGAAACCGGCTTCATCGTCTGAGGCCCACGGCTTGCGTCGCCTTGCGGCCTTGGGTCGTGAGCGGCAAACCGCCGTGCTGCTCGGCGCTCGCCGGCTGCTTGACCAGTAGCAGATAAGTGTCAGCCTGTCGCGATCGGTCATCGGAATCTATCTCAGGAGGAAACTCGAACCGTGGGAGCAGGCGCCGGGGCCTATCGTTGCGCGGACGGCTGACCGTAGTCGCACAACCTCAGCCGGAACGGGATGATGTCGTCATGTCACTCGTGGTCAGAGAGATGGCTCTCGATGAGGTGGATCTCGTCATCGGCTACTTCCATGGCTCCACGCGTGAGCATCTGGAGACGCTGGGGGTGGACCCGACGCGATTGCCGCCGACGGGGAGGGGGCACTGATGACTGGTGCGATCGACTATCCCTTCGGATCCTCCGGAACCCGCTACGTGCTAACCCTCGCCACCGAGCTGCGCCTGCGTGAAGGCGTGTTGGGGGTATGCGTCGTCGGCTCTGGTCAGGGTGTCGCGCTCGTGCTGGAAAACCCGCGAATGGCATGAGCACCAGGCAGCCCGTCGTCGGCTCGGCGGAGCGTCCTCGTCCGCCCGCTTTGGCGCAGGTCGCGGCGGGCGATCTGGAGATCCCCGAGCAGTTGAGCGGACGCAGACTGCGATCACGTCTGTTGTTCGGAGCTGGTCTGGTCCTCGTAGTCATCGCAGTCGTGGCACTGCTTCCGGGGCTCGACGGTCTGCGCGCCCAGCTATCGCATGCGCAGCCCGGGTGGCTACTGCTCGGTGTGGGGCTGAAGGTGCTCTCGGGTCTCGGCTATGTCGTCGTCTTTCGCATGGTTTTCTGCAGGCGTATGACCTGGCGCGTGAGCTATGAGATCGGCATGTCCGAGCTCGGAGCGAACGCGCTGTTCCCAACTGGTGGCGCCGGCGGACTCGCGCTCGGCGCCTGGGCTCTGAAACGAGGTGGCATGCCGACGAGCGAGATCGCACGGCGAACGGTTGCGTTCTTCATGCTGACGAGCGTGCCGAATGTTCTCGGCGTGGTCATCGTCGGGCTGGGTCTCGCCACACGGGTGCTCCCCGGCGAGACGAACCTCGCGCTGACGCTCTTGCCCGCGGTCATAGCAGCGCTGTCGATCGTTGGGGCACTCCTCGTGGGGCGCGCCGCGGCGGGCTTGCACCTGCGCCAGCAGCGCAGCGAAGAAGGCAAGTCCTCACGGCGCTCGAGGGCGCTGTTGAAGACCCTGGTGGCGATCGCGGACGGCGTCAATGAGGCGGTCGCGCTCCTGCGCGAGGGCAACGCCTGGCTGATCACCGGGCTCGTCGCCTATCTCGTCTTTGACCTGATGGTCCTGTGGGCGACGTTTCACGCGTTCGGATCGGCGCCGCCGCTTGCGATCGTGTGGATCGCCTACCTGATCGGTGAGCTCGGCGGACTGATTCCCGTCCCAGGGGGAATTGGCGGCATCGACGCCAGCCTGGTCGGCACCTTCGTCCTCTACGGCGTGTCCATCACCTCCGCCGCCTCAGCCGTGCTCGCCTATCGAGCGATCGCGCTGTGGGTCCCGGCGCTACTCGGCGCCGCGGCCTTTGTCCTCCTACGACGAACGCTGCGCAACGAGTCTCAAGAGATCGCGGTATGCGCCCCGCAGACAGAGATGGAGGTCATCGGGCTGGGTCGCGTAGTCATCTCGAGTCGCGGTGAGGGACAGTCGCAGAACCGCGACGTTCGTCGTGCGTCAGACTTCTCGACGTGAGCGATCCTGAACTGATCCTGGTGGCGGAAGTGCATCACCTGGCCGCGACCGTTCACGCGCTCGATCCCAACCCGCCCGATCCGGGGAAGCTGGGATGAGGACGCAAGCTCCCGGGAATCGTTAGGCAGCGAGTGAAAATTGCAGGCGTCTGAGCGGATCGGGTGTGTGCTTTCGGGCGGCGGTGCTCGTGGGGCTTATGAGGCTGGGGTGATCTCGGTCCTCGCGCCGGCGCTGCAGGCGCACGGGGAGCGGCCTACGCTGTTTCTCGGTACCAGTGTCGGCGCCATCAACGCTGCGTATATGGGGGCAAGCCAGCACCTGAGCGCCGATGAGCAGGCCGCCGGGTTGCTGCAGCGCTGGCGACAGGTCACGAAGGAGGGCGTGATCCGTCCGATCTTGCGCCATCAGCTGCCGCTGACGGCGTTGCGCTATGTGGGAGGGCTGCTGTCGGTCCCCGGGGCTCGTGTGCCGAGCTTGCTCGATCCGACGCCGCTTGCGCGCAGCCTCGAGCGCTGGATGAGTTGGGATGATCTTCACCGCAATGTGACCGGCGGGGTCGTGCAGGGTGTGGCGGTGGTCGCGACCGCGGCCCGTACTGGCAGGACGGTCGTGTTCGTCGAGGCCGGCACCGAGCTTGCGAGGAACAACTCGCACGTGGTCAGGTACGTGCGCACCGAGCTCGCCGAGGAACACATTCGCGCATCGGCTGCGATCCCGGTCCTGTTCCCACCGGTACGGGTCGAGAAACCGACGGACGCTCGCGGCTGGTATGTGGACGGCGGGACACGGCTGAACACCCCGATCAAGCCCGCCTTGGACCTCGGCGCTGAGCGGCTCGTCGTGATCGGGACCGAAGCGATCACCGAGCCTGCTTATGAGCCTGAGCGCTACGACTGCGAGCCGCCCGACTTCGCGGACGGCGCGCTACACGCGCTGCAGGGGACACTTGTGGACCCACTGGGGGAGGACATGCGGATGCTTGGAAACGTCAACGCGTTCTTCGCCGACGACAACGACGCGGCTGCCGGCACCCGCTACCGCCAGGCGCGCGGCAAGCCGCCCTACCGCCGTGTGCCGTACATCTTCGTCGCGCCGAGCCGCCGGGGCATCATCGGTGAGGTCGCCTCAGAGGTCTTCCGGGCCAGCTATGGCGGCCTGAAGGGCCTGCGCTCACCGGACTTCCCACTCCTGAACCGTCTCCTGGGCGGTGAGAGCCCAGCACACGGTGAACTGCTCAGCTACCTCCTGTTCGACAGGGACTTCATCGACGCGCTCATAGACCTCGGCCGAGCCGATGCCACACGCTGGCTGAACACCCCGCGAGGACCCAAGCGGCCATGGCAGACCGAGCCGCTAGACGCGTTCATCGAACCCCTTCCCGTCTAAAGCGTTCCCCCTCGATGGCGGCTGGTGTCGCGGATCACATCTGGACGCCGGCTGCGGCGTCGTCGTCGATGTCGATGTCGATGTCGACTAGCAAAACAAAAACATAGTTCTGCCAGGCATAGGGGAGAGCTGTGCGAAGAACTACATGTCCAACCCCGCAGGCTCGTCGAATACGCGCGCCGGCTCCTCCCAAATCTGACACCGCTCAGCGATCGGTAAGCCGCCGCTCGTCCGTCTCAAATGAGCGGGATCGGCCAGCCTCAGATGGCCGGTTGTCCTCCCTTCAGTCAGTGCTGGTCGTGGAGCACAGGGGCGTACGAGATCCCGACGATCGCGCCCTCCGGTGACTGCAGCCTGGCTACGGTCTGACCCCACGGCTCCTCGCGCGGTGGGTGCAGCAGCTCGTAGCCGGCCTGCTCCAGCTCCCGTGCCGCTGGGGTCACCGCTGCGGCGTCCGCGACATCGAACTCGATGCTGACCTGCGGCACCGGCCGCTCCGCCGGCCACTGCGACGTCCCGAAGCATGCCTCCGCTGCCTGGGACAGCGGCCAGATGCCGAAGGACTTGCAGCCGGCGATGTGCTCGCTGTGGTGATAATCGTCGCCATGGCTCTCGAGCGGGAGCCCGAGCGTGTCTACGTAGAGCTTGCGACTGGCGGCCGGATCGGGCGCGATCACCGCCAGAGTTGAGAGGAACTCTATGTTCATTCCACCTACCTCCTCGTTCGCTATGTGCTCGTTCTTCGATAGCGAAGGTAAACGACGCGAGACCCAAACGTCTTCGTCTCGACCAACTCCAGGTTGATCCTTTCGTCCATGGTCGGGAAGTAGGGCGTGCCGCCGCCGAGCAGGACCGGGCTGACGAACAGCCGCCACTCGTCGATCAGCTCCAGCTCCATACACGCACGCGCGAGGCCGGCGCCCCCGACGCCGATGTCCTTTCCGGGCTGTTCCTTGAGCCTCGAGACCTCCTCGCCGACGCCGTCCCTGGCCAGCCTGGTGTTGCCCACCACGCTGTCGAGCGTCGTGGAGAACACGACCTTCGGCAGGGCCTTCCAGGTCTGGGCGAACTCGATCTGCTCCGCGGCCAACGGACTCTCCTCAGCGGTCTCCCAGTAGACCATCGTTTCATAGAGCCGCCGTCCGCAGAGGTGCACGCCGATTTCCTGCACGTGCTGGTGGTGGAACCGAAACAGCTCCCCGTCGGGCACCGACCAGTCGATCGCGCCATCGGGTCCGGCGATGTAGCCGTCCAGCGACACAGTCATCGATTGGATCAGCTTCCGCATCACGGTCCTACTTCGGTTGCGGCCCACCAGTCCCGCTGACCCTCGACGTCTTCTCGCGGATTTTCGCCGAGATTGGGTGCACCGAACACGAGGATCTCGAGGCCCCCCGGCCCGCTCTCGTAGCCTCGCCACGTACCGGGCGGGACGCGCACCACGTCCCATTCCTTGACCTCGACGATCTCGTCGTCGAGCTTCATCCGCCCGCTCCCGCCCACGACCACGTACACCTCCTCCTGCTCCTTATGCGTGTGGCCGTACGGGAAGCGATAGTTGGGCGGGATGCGCTGATAGCTGAGACCGGCCTGCTCGAGCCCGAGCGCCTTGCCTGCATTGCGAAACTCCAGGTCCGGCGCGCCGTCGAAGTTGGACCCAAGGTCCTCCAGATCCTCCCTGAGGTTCCTGAGCGTGAACGGCACGGCCGCGATTCTATGGCTCAAGAGGTCGCACCGCGGCCGCCCGACCCGCGGACGTCGCGCGGCGCGGAGCTCTGCGAACAACTGCGACTCCAGCCGTGCCGCCTCATCGAATACCGGAGGCGGCTCCTGGCCGAAATGAAACCGCTCGGCAGCACATCCACGTAAGCATCCCCAGCCCGGCTGTCTCAGATGAACGGGATTCCCGTCTCAGATGGACGGGACGCCGCACCTGTCTCAACAAGTTGAGACACTGCCAAGCAATGCTCGATAATGTATATTATGTAAACCTGATGTGAAGGACGGGCGCAAAGTGCTTTCGCTCCTCGGGTGCCACGATGTCCTCCCCGCATCTGGACCGACGTGAGGCGAAGACTGGGTGTGCCAGCCGCGCAAGAACTGCAAGCGGACAGATCAGCTGATCGCGTAAGTGAGCGAGACCTGAGCCGATAGCGTGCAGCCGGCAACGCTCGCCCGTTTTGCGACGGGAGTCCTACGTTTTTTCTTCTTTGCGTGGTTCACCGTCGGTTTGCCCGCGCCGGGAGCTGCCTTGGTAACGGCGCGCGGGCTCACCGCGACCCCCGACACCCCAACCCCGGGTGAGCCGAAGTCGGGTTGTTCTCCCAGATATTCGATTTCGTTGCCCGTGCAACCGATGTAGCCGCCGTTTTCGACGATGCTCTGAACCGCCCCCAGCGTCACACCGGCCGAACTCGCCAAGAACTGCGCCTTGGCCTGGCCGTCGGTGATTGCGGCGGCCATCCCCTGTCGGTAGACCGTGGTTGCCGCTGCGGCGCTTGCGCTCTGTTCGATCGGCACGGTCGCGACGCCCTGCACGCTGACCGTGGGTGGCGGCGAAGCCGTCGTGGGAGCTTCCGCTGAGGCGACGCCCAGCATGCCTGCGGCGATTAGCGCGACCACGGCGACGGCAGCTGCCGGGATCACGATTCTCATCGAACCTGCCAGACGTGCGCTCACATCGTCAAGGCTAGCGCTTGGGAGCACCCTCGACCAGCTCCCGCGCGCGCAGCAGCACCGTGTCGATCATCGACTTGGTGAGCTTGCCGGTGAAAGTGTTCTGCTGACTCGGGTGGTAGCAGCCGATCAGCGTGTATCGCTCGGCCTGAAACTCGGCGGCATGGGCGAACCGCGGACGTGGTCGCGGTAGCGATTTGGGTGGATCGGCGAGTGCCCCAATCAGGCGCAGCGCCGCGTCCCAGGCGAAGGCGCCCAAGCACAGGATCGTTCGGACGCCGGCCAGAAATTGCAGCTCTCGCACGCTCCACGGTAGGCACGCCTCGCGCTCGGCCGGCGTTGGACGGTTCGCGGGTGGCGCACAGCGCACGGCCGCGCTGATCCATGCACCGCACAGCCGCAGACCGTCGTCCCGGTGCACGGAGGTCGGCTGATTGGCAAAGCCCGTGCGCCACAGCGCCGAGAACAGGAAGTCGCCCGAGCGGTCGCCCGTGAACATGCGCCCGGTGCGGTTGGCGCCATGAGCCGCCGGGGCCAGTCCGAACAGCAGCAGACGCGCCGTCGGATCGCCGAAACCGGGAAGCGGCCGGCCCCAGTACTCCTCTTGCGCGAACGCGGCACGACGCTCATCTGCGACCTGCTCGCGCCACTGCACCAGACGCGGGCAATCCCGGCAACGGCTGATCTCCTCGGCCAATGCCGCCAAGTCCTTCTCTCGAAGAAGACTCCACAGCGCAGTAGTAGCATTGCTCGGACAATGTCGCTGTGGATGCTGTTCGTGCTACTCGCGCTGATCAAGCTCCCGTTGATCGGGCTGATGCTGTGGATGCCCTTTCGCAACGACGAAGCCCTAGTCGCGACCGATTCCACCGACTCCTCCGAGGGGGACGGAGGCAGTCACACGCTGCCCGCCGGACCCCGCGATCCTCATCCGCGTTTGCCTCTCCCTCGCCCGCCGCGTCGCGACCCGCATGGCTCGCCGGCGCTCCCTGCGCCCGCCCGCGTGCGCACGCCGGTGCGCGCCAAGGGCGTGAGGATCTCCCGCTAGAAACCAGCGCTGTCGGCTGCCTGCGGCGTTTGACGCATACGGCTACCTGCCGCGTTTGATGTTCTGCTTGCGCTGCCTGCGAGCGGCCTTTGCTTTCGCCCGCCGCTTGCGCATCATCGCGGCCGTGTCGTGACCGGAGCCTCCCTTGCCCAAGAGGCCGTCGCCCGCGGGCGCCACCCTGCGCGCGTCGCGCATGATCAGGAAGGCAATGCCCCCCAGCAGCAACAGCGCCGCAGCACCGGCGATCACGAGCACGCCGCCCGAGCTCGAGTTGGTGGTTTCCGTCGTCGCGCTGGTCGCGGTCGTCTGGGTCGGCGTCGTTTCGGTCTGAGTCTGTCCTTCGGTCAATTCGCTGAACGCGCTCGAGCCGCCGAGCGCGGCGAACGTCGTGGCCGGTGCGGCCAGCGCGAGCGCCAGAACCGCGCATACGGATAGAGAGGCGATACGTCGGCTCGACACTGACGCGAGCATACCGCCTGCAACGTGCGCGGCATGCGCCTGCCCAGACCGTAGAATGAGCGACCGATGCCACCCAAGCAACGTCAGGTCAGGATGGAGCAGCGCGGCGCCTTCGATGCGATCCAGGCGCTCGAACAGCGCTCCGACGAGGAGCTCGAGGCCGAGACCAAATACAAGTCGGCTGCGATGGCGATCCTCGGCGCGCGGGCGTCCGAGCGCTTCGACGCCGAGGCGGCGCGCTCCTACTTCCAGCGCGCGATCGCCGCCGCCCGCCCGCAGGAGCGGATGCAGATCCGCCGGATGGCGGACGCGTCACTCGCGCTCGCCGAACGCCGCGCGGGCGATCTCAAGGACGCCGTCGAGCGTCTCGGTCAGACCCCCCCGAGTGGCCGTCAGATGTTTGCGCTGCGTGCGATGGGGCTGCTCGTCCCTCCCAACTCCGCAGGGATCCTCGCGCGCATTCGCGGGATTCTGCTGATCATTGCGCTGATCATCGCGCTGCTCGCGATCGGCCTCGGCTTGGTCGAGTTGATCTCACTGCCGTTCGGCGGACTCGGGCTCGCGCCGGGTGTCCTACTTGGCCTGTTCCTCGTGCTCGCCGTATTCGGTGTGATCGCGGCTGTCGGCCGGCGCCGCCGAGATCGGGCGCAGAAGGCCGCCGCAAGCTAGCTGTTCCGTTTCCCCGGACTGTGAACTCTTTCGCGGCTCGCAGTGTGCGGTGCGCCAAGATGTTCCCTGTGGCGAAACGCACGCACCACAAGCACTCCTCGCGCAAGGACTACCGTCGCTTGCTCGACCGCTTGGCCGACCACGAGGCGGTCCACAGCGTCGCCACCGGCCGCGTCAAGCCGCGCATGGGCTCGGGACGTCCGGTCGCGCCGATCTCGAAGGTGCGTCAGGTCGATTCCGGGCTCTCGATCACGATCAACATCGACGGCGCGATCATCGACGCTTACGTCATCACCGACCGACCCGACGAGGTGATCAAGTTCATGCGCGAGCAGGAGTGGACGCGGTGAGATTTGACGCGCCCGAGGCTCGACGAGCCTGAGCCCCAATACGATGGGCCTCGTGCCCGCTCCCGTCTGCTTGATCGTCAACCCCTCAGCCGGAGGCGGCAAAGCCGGACGGGTCGCACAGGAGGTCGAGCGGGCCCTGCGCGAGCACGGGTTGGAGGCGCGCCGTGTCGACACACTCAATCTTTCCCACGCGCGCGAGCTGGCTGAGGAAGGTGCCCGCGCTGGGGAGACGGTGGTGGTGCTAAGCGGCGACGGCATGATCGGCGTCGTGGCCGACGTGCTGCGGCATTTTCCCGGCGCCGTGCTCGGCGTGCTCCCCGGCGGTCGCGGCAACGACCTCGCGCGCGTGCTCAACATCCCCCATGATCCGGTCGCGGCGTGTGCGGTGATCGCCGACGGCGTCCCCCGCGCGATGGACCTCGGCGAGGTTGGAGGCCAGGCAGAAGTTGGGCAAAAGACAGAGCACGGCCAGATGGGGACTGCTCTGGCGGTGGCCCACGGGCAGGCGTTCGTCGGGATCGCCTCGGTCGGCTTCGACAGCGTTGCCAACCGCATCGCCAACGAAGCGCCCGCGTGGCTCGGCAACCTCGTGTATGCCTACGGCGCGCTGCGGGCGCTCGCGTCGTGGCGCCCGGCGCGTTTTGAGATCGAGCTCGATCCTCCCGGCGAGCGTCTCAGGTTCACGGCCTACACGGTCGGAGCCTGCAACTCGAAGACCTACGGCGGTGGGATGCGAGCGGCGCCGGACGCGATGCTCGACGACGGCCTGCTGGAGGTGGTCGTGCTCGAGAGCATCGGCAAGCTCGCGTTCCTCACAAAGATTCTGCCGAAGGTGTTCAAGGGCACCCATGTCGAGTTGTCCTCCGTGCACGTGTTCCGCGCGGCCCAGGTGGAGATCTCCGCGGATCGCCCCTTCACGATGTACGCCGACGGAGATCCGATCGGTGAGCTGCCTGTGAGGGTGCGCGCCGTGCGCGGCGCGGTCTCGGTGCTCGTGCCCACCGGCATGACCGCGAAGAAAGACTCGGCGTTCTCATCGCCCCCCCTCCCCCCTTCGTCGGTAGTGGACGCCGCCGCCGCGCCGGTCGCTGAGTGCTCCGAGTCCTCGACAGATCACTGATGGCGGGACCGCTTGCACCCAAGCTCGCCCTGGCGCGGGCCGTCGGCGCGGTCTCGCGCCTGCGCGGTGGCGGCGCGTCCAGCGCGCCCGGGAAGGTCCTGCTGCGCCTGGACCCCAGCGCGATCGGCTCGCTCGGGGCGCGTCTTTCGCGGGGCAGCGTGCTCGTCTCGGCGACGAACGGCAAGACCACGACCTCGGCGATCCTCACCGCTATTCTCGAGCAGGCCGGCGTGTCGCTCGTGAACAACCAGACCGGAGCGAACATGGCCGGCGGGATCGCCTCCACGCTGCTTGCCGCCGCGCGCCCCGGCGGGGGAATCTCGGGTGACCTAGGCCTGTTTGAGGTCGACGAGCTGTGGCTCGACTCGCTCGCCGCCCAGCTGCACCCGCGCGCGATCCTGCTCGGCAACCTGTTTCGCGACCAGCTCGATCGCTACGGCGAGCTGGAGACGATCGCCAATCGCTGGGCCGCGGCCGTGCACACCCGACCGGCTCATGATTCGACGCTCGTGCTCAATGCCGACGATCCCGCAATCGCCGACCTCGGCCGTGAGCGCGATGCGCCGGTCCTGTACTTCGGAGTCGAAGACGACTCGCTCGCGCTACCGGGTATGGCGCACGCCGCCGATGCCAAGCACTGTCGTAACTGCGGAGCCCCGTACGTGTTCGATGCTGTGTATCTCGGTCATCTCGGCCACTACCACTGCCCGGGCTGTGGCCAAGCCCGTCCCGTGCCCACCGTTACCGCTACGCATGTCACGCTCGAAGGCGTACGTGCGGCTCGCTTCACGCTGCAGACCCCTGCAGGCGAGGCCGAGGTCGCCCTGTGCTTGCCCGGCCTCTACAACGTCTACAACGCGCTCGCCGCCGCGGCGCTCGCCACCGCGCTAGAGGTGGGCCTGCCGGAGATAGTCGCCGGGCTGCAGGGCACGAAGGCCGCGTTTGGGCGCGCCGAGACGGTGCTGCTGGAGCTCGATTCTGGCGGGCAACGGGAGCTGCAGATCCTGCTCGTGAAGAACCCCGCGGGCGCCAACGAGGTGCTGCGCACACTTGCGCTCGAGCCGGGCGAGCACGACTTACTCGGGATCCTCAACGACAAGATCGCCGACAGTCGCGACGTGTCCTGGATCTGGGACGCCGACTTCGAGCTGCTCGCCGGGCGCGTGCGCCGGGCCACCTGCAGCGGCTCCCGCGCCCCCGAGCTCGCGCTGCGCCTGAAGTACGCAGGAATCGACCCTGCGCGCATCCACGTCCAGGCCGACGTCCCCAGCGCCCTACGCGAGGCGGCTTCTGACGGTCCCGATCCGCAGACGCCGCTGTACGCACTGCCGACCTACACAGCGATGCTGGCCCTGCGGGAGCTGCTTGTCGCGCGCGGGGAGGCGAGCAGCGCATGGTCGTGACCTCAGCCGATGTCATCTGGCACGACCTGGAGTGCGGCTCCTACCGCGCCGATCTGCCGCTGTGGCGGAAGCTCGCCGAACGCCACGGCGACCCGGTCCTCGATGTCGGCGCCGGTGCCGGCCGGGTGACACTCGATCTCGCCCATGCGGGCCATCATGTGACCGCGCTCGACCTCGACCCCGATCTGCTTAGGGCGTTACAAGGCCGGGCTGGCGATCTGCCGGTGGAGACCGTATGCGTAGACGCGCGTTCGTTCGAGCTGGATCGGCGCGACTTTGCGCTGTGCCTCGTGCCGATGCAGACGATCCAGTTGCTCAGTGGCTCGGCTGAGCGAGCCGCGTTGCTGCGCTGCGCCCTCGCCCACCTGCGCCCCGGCGGGCTGCTCGCGTGCGCGATCGTCACCGAGCTGGATCCATTCGACATCGCCGACGGCTCGCCCGCTCCAACGTCTGAGACGGCGCATGTCGGTGAGACCCTCTACACAAGCCAGGCCGAGAGCGTACGGGTGCTTCCTCGGAGTGTCGTGATCGAGCGTTCCCGGCGAATTATCTCCCCACATACCCATGAATCAGATGGGCACCCTCTCGATGAGTCGGCGATTGAGCGCAATGTGATCGAGCTCGCCCGTGTCGGCCCCTCTGAGCTCGAGCGTGAGGGCTCACAAGTCGGATTTCATCCTGAACCCGCACTCGTGATCGAGCCCACCGATGAGCATGTCGGCAGCGTGGTAGTGATGTTGCGTGCCTGACCCCTCCCCTCTTCCTCCCTCCTCGCCTGTTGCGCCCAAAGGCCGTGTCCTGCGTGTCTGCGCGCTCTACCCGGACCTGATGAATATCTACGCCGACCGCGGCAACCTGCTGGTGCTCGAGCATCGCTGCTTGTGGCGCGGAATCGGGTTCGAGCTCTCCTCCAGCGGGCTCGGGGAGTCCCTCGACGCTGATGTGCACGACCTGTACTACCTGGGCGGCGGCCAGGATCGCGACCAGCGTCTCTGCGCCGAGGACCTGATCGAGTTCAAGCGCGATTCGCTGCACACCGCCGCCGCCCGCGACGCGGTGATCCTCGGCGTGTGCGGCGGCTACCAGCTGCTCGGTCACTCCTACACGCTGGGTGAGGATGAGATCCCCGGCGTCGGCCTGCTCGACGTGCGCACCGTCCGTGAGGACGGTCCTCGCCTGATCGGTAACGTCGCGATCGAGGTATCACTCGATGAGGGGAGCACCGTCGCCGCAGGCGAGAGGCGGATCCTTGCCGGGTTCGAGAACCACGGTGGGCGAACCTACCTCGGCCCGGACGCTCGTGCGCTAGGTCGTGTTGTCAAGGGTCACGGCAACGACGGGCACAGCAAGTTGGAGGGCACGCGCGAGGGCAACACGATCGGCACCTACCTGCACGGCCCCCTGCTGCCCAAGAACGTTTGGTTCGCCGACTGGCTGATCGCCACCTCTCTTCGCATCGAGGGGAGCGAGCTTACGGCGCTTGACGACGATCTGGAGAAGGCCGCGCATTTGAGCGCGCGCCGCGCTGCTGGAATCTGACACGATCTGAGCGTGGAGCTATCCGAGTACCAGCGCCTGTCGCGAAGCACCGCGCAGTACCCGCGCAAAGAGGCGCTCACCTACCCGGCGCTCGGGTTGGCCGGCGAGGCGGGGGAGTTCGCCGATCACGCGAAGAAGGTGATTCGCGACGACGGCGGTGAAGTCACGGCCGGCCGGCGTGAGGCGATGGCCAAGGAGCTCGGGGACGTTCTCTGGTATGTCGCACAGCTTGCAAGCGAGCTGGAGCTAGACCTCGATGAGATCGCCCAAGCGAACCTCGAGAAGCTGCTCTCCCGCCAGCGCCGCGGCGTCCTCTCTGGCAGCGGCGACGACCGCTAGGACGACGCCCCCAGCAAACAGGTTCTAAGACGCGACGGCGAACTTAGCGAAGCGCTCAGCCGCTCTTTGTGGCAGCAGCGCTCTGACATGGACGCCCTCGGGGGTGTCATCTCGTGATAGATCGCCTGCCAGCTCGTGCAGCTCTGCCAGGCTGCCGCCATCCGCGTAGGGCACCAGTAGCTCGACCTTGCACAGCATATGCTCGAGCTCGCCTTCCAAACGCGCGCGCAGCGCCTCCAAGCCCTCTCCCGTCACGCCGCTCACCAACACCGCGTTCGGGTAGCGCAGGCGCAGCTCGTCGCGTTCTCGCTCGCCGAGCAGATCGATCTTGTTCAGCACCAGTATCCGCGGGCGCTCACCGGCGCCGATCTCCTCCAGCGTTCCCTCGACCGCGTGCTGCATCGCCTCGGTCTGACCCTCGGGCGCCGAGGCGTCGAGCACGTGGGCCAGCAGGTCGGCGCGGCGGGTCTCCTCCAGCGTCGCGCCGAAGGCATCGACCAGCTGGTGCGGCAGCTTGCTGATGAAGCCGACCGTGTCGCTCACGAGGTACTTCCTTCCCGTCTGGCTCCTACCGTTGTCGTTGCGATTGCCATTGCTCCCGATCGGTCCGATCGTTCGCGTCGTCGGGTCGAGCGTGTGAAACAGCCGGTCGCGCACCCCCACCTCCGCGCCGGTCAGCGCGTTCAAGAGCGTCGACTTGCCCGCGTTCGTGTATCCCACGAGCGCCACCGTCGGCAGCGCTGCCCGCTCGCGCTCGGCTCGCATCACCTTACGCGTGCTCTTCACGTGCTCCAGCCGTCTCCGCAGCGCCGCGATCCGATCGCGCGCGAGGCGGCGGTCGGTCTCGATCTGGCTCTCCCCCGGTCCTCTCGTTCCGATCCCACCGCCGAGTCGCTCGAGGTGTGTCCACAAGCCGCGCATCCGCGCGAGGTTGTACTCCAGCTGCGCCAGCTCGACCTGCAGCTTGCCCTCCGCGCTGCTCGCGTGTGCGGCGAAGATGTCGAGGATCACCGTCGTGCGATCGACGACCGGTATCCCCAGCGCCTCCTCCAGGTTGCGCTCCTGGCGCGGGGTCAGCTCGTCGTCGCAGGCGATCAGGTTCGCGTCGGCTTCCTTCGCTGCCTGCTTCGCCTCCGCCACCTTGCCGGGGCCGAGATAGGTGTTCGGGTGCGGCTGTGCACGGCGCTGGACCATCTTCCCCACGACCGCCACTCCGGCGGTCCGCAACAGCTCACCGAGCTCCTCCAGATCGTCGTCCTCTTCGAGCGCCGCTACGCAGAAAGCGCGCTGCGCGGCGCGCTGTTCGGGCTGCGCGCCGTTGGATTGGGTCCACGAGGCTTGCGGGGTGGCTCCTGTGCGGCCGTTTCGGCTTCGATTCACTGCACTTCAGTCTAGGACCCCAACTTGCCCAGCCGCTCTACGGCCTCCAACAGGCGATCGTCGGGGGTCGTCAGCGAGATCCGGAACCAGCCCTCCCCCGCCGGGCCGTAGATCGCGCCCGGCGAGAGCACGACCGCTGCCTGCTCGAGCACGTGCTCGCAGTACGCCTCGGAGCTCGCGTACCCCGCCGGGACTGGCGCCCACACGTAGATCGTGCTGCGCGGCGGGTGCACGTCGACGCCGATCCCCTTCAGCGCGTCGCAGACGAGATCGCGCCGGCGGCGGTACAGCTCGTTCATCGAGGCGACCTCCGCGTCCGTATCGGGTGAGAGCGCCGCGACGCCCGCCAGTTGCACCGCCTCGAACACGCCCGAGTCGATGTTCGTCTTCAGCCGCCAATACGTCTCGATCGCCTCGGCGTTCCCGACCACGACCGCGCAGCGCCAGCCGGTCATGTTGTAGCCCTTCGACAGCGAGAATACCTCGATCCCGACTTCCTTCGCCCCCGGCGTCGCGAGGAACGAGGGCGCGCGGTAGCCGTCGAAGACGATCTCCGAATACGCGTTGTCGTGGACGACGAGGATCTCGTGCTCCTGGGCGAACTCGACGACCCGCTCGAAGAAGCCCGCCGGCGCGATCGCGCCGGTCGGGTTGTTTGGGTAGTTCAGGAACATCAGCTTCGCCTTCTTCGTCGTCTCCTCGTGGATCGCATCAAGGTCCGGGACGAAGCCCAGCTTTGGCTCCAAGGCCATCAGCACCGGCTCCGCGCCTGCCAGCCACGGGCCGGCTGTGTACACCGGGTAGCCCGGGTCGGCCGCCAGTGCGTAGTCCCCGGGGTCGAGGAACGCGAGGTTGAGGTTGAAGATCGCCTCCTTCGCGCCAATCGCCGGGATGATCTCCCGCTCGGGGTCTAGCTCGACGTCGAAGCGACGTTCGTAGAAGTCGCTCACCGCTTCCCTGAAGTCAGCGCGGCCCCGGTTTGTCGGGTATTTGTGCGTCTCCGCCTCGCTCACCGCCTCCTGCATCGCCTCCACAACCAGTGGCGACGTCGGCCGGTCGGGGTCGCCGATCCCGAGGCTGATCACGTCCACCCCTTCCGCGCGCTTGGCTGCGATCTTGCGCTCCAACTCGGCGAACGCGTACGGTGGGATGCGCTCAAGGCGCTTACTCGGTCTCATTCAGCTCCTTTTCGAACTCCTTGCTCAGGCGACCCTCGAACACGGGCACCGCCCAGCCTGTCAGATTCACGCGCAGATCCTCCCCCACCTCGACCGCAAGCTCACCGCCGTCCAGCACGACCGTCACGCGCTCGGGGGGCGCAATCTTGCCATCGGCGTCGAGCAGATAGGCGACCGCCGCTCCAGTCGCGCCCGTGCCGGAGGACAGCGTCTCCCCCACCCCGCGCTCGAAGATCCGCGCTCTGATTCGAGCCCGCCCGCCCGCCTGCGCCGTTGGGTCTGGCGTCTCGATCTCGGTGTACCAGGAGACATTGGTGCGATTGGGGAAGCGCTCATGGCCTTCGATCTGCGGTCCGATCACAGGCAGGTCGAGCGCGTCGAGCGTGGCCTGGCTGGTGACGTGGATAGCGCACTGGGGGTTGCCGATCGAGACGTGCTGGAAGCTCAAGGTGGCCAGCACGGGGTTATCGATGGGCAGCTCCCCGTGACCGTCGGGCGGCCCTCCGGGGAAGTCCTTGGAGGTGAGGCTCGCGCGGCCCATATCCACGCGGCAGGTGTGCGGCCCTGTGATCTGCGGGCGGATCGGCCCGGCGGCGGTGCTGATCGAGAACTCATCGTCCTCGGTCCAGCCACGGCGGCGCAGGTACATGATCGCCTCGCGCGCGCCGTTGCCCGACAGCTCGGCCTCCGAGCCGTCGGGGTTATAAATCCGCAGGTCGGCCACATGCGCGGAGTCCTCTGGGCGGGAGAGCTCGAGGACGCCGTCGGCGAACACGCCGAAATGACCCTCGCAGAGCCTTCTCACCCGCGCCGGCGTGAGCGCGAAGGGCAGCTCGTCGTGCTCGACGATCAGGTAGTCGTTGCCGAGCGCCTGCCACTTCTCGAATCTCATCTGGTCTCGCTCCGCTCCGGGTCTGCGCTCGTGGGGATCACGGCGGCGGAGTCTAGGAGGATCTCCTCGGCGACATCGCTGGGGTCGCGCACGGTGACGTCGATCACGCGCACACCCGCGAGCTTCTTCATCCACGTGAGCTGGCGCTTTGCGTAGTTGCGCGTGCGCCGCTTCATCGCCTCCACGTCCCCGCTCAACAGCTCCTCGAAGCCCAGCGCCTTGCGCGCGGTCTGAGACACGCCGGCGGCATGCGCGCGGCGCACCTCCTCGGTGGCTCCCGTCGCGATCATCGCATCGACGCGGGCGTCGATCCGCGCGTACAGCGCCTCGCGCTCCATTGTCAGCCCCGCAAGCAGTGTCGGATGGCGCAGATCCTCGCTCCACAACTGTGAGGGGCCCTCAGGCGGCTCCAGCTCCCCTTGCTCCAGCAGCTCCAGCGCGCGCACGATCCGCTGGCGGTCGTTCGGGTCGATCCCCTCCGCTGCCCACGCCGCACGCCGGTTGAGCATCGCGTGCAGCGCGGGCGCGCCTTCCCTTTCGAGCGCCGCGGTCCAGCGCTCGCGTACCCCCTCCGGCGGCGGCGGGCGCAGGTTCAGCTCGGTCAACGCCGCGCGCAGGTACAGCCCGGTGCCGCCCACCACCAGCGGACGCCGTCCGGACGCGAGCAAGCCGTCGATCTCTGCGTGCGCCAGCTCGGCGTATTGCCCGGTGCTGAACGTCGCGTCGAGCGGCAGGAACGACACCAGGCGATGCTCGAGCCTTCTTTGCTCGGCGGGCGAGGCGACGCCGGTAAGCGTCTCCAGTCCCGCGTACACCTGCAGCGCGTCGGCGGACACCGCGACGGGGCTTGTAAGGGGACCCTCCTCGCCGCGTGCTCGCAGCTGTTCTGCCAGCGCGACCGCGATGCTCGTCTTACCCACGCCCGTCGGGCCGAAGAGCGCGATGATCTGCATTGTCATAGGCTCGCACCTCGTGCAGATCTCCGGCTCCACCGTACTGCTCACCGGCGCCACCGGCGGCCTCGGCCAGGCAATCGCCCGTGCGCTGCACGAGCGCGGCGGCGAGCTGATCCTCACCGGGCGGCGCGCCGGCGTGCTCGAGCCGCTTGCCGCGGAGCTCGGCGGGCGCGCGTTGGCCGTTGACCTGAGCGACCCCGCCGAGGTCGATCGCCTCGGGGCGGAGTCCGGCGAGGTCGACATCCTCGTGGCCAATGCCGGAGTGCCCGCCGCGGGACGCCTGGAGTCGTTCGCGATCGAGGAAGTCGACCGCACGCTCGCCGTCAACCTACGCGCCCCGATCGCGCTTGCGCACGAGCTGCTGCCGGGTATGTTGGAGCGTGGCCGCGGCCACCTGCTGTTCATGTCCTCGATCGCCGGCAAGACGATCGTGCCGGGCAACCCCCTCTACCACGCCACGAAGTACGGCCTGCGCGGCTTCGCCGCCGCCCTGCGGACCGACCTGCACGACAGCGGCGTCGGTGTCTCTGGAGTGTTTCCCGGCTTCATCCGCGACGCGGGCGTGTTCGCCGACTCCGGCGTGAAGATGCCCCCGGGCGTCGGCACGCGCAGCCCCGAGGACGTCGCTCGCGGCGTGATCGACGCGATCGAGCACAACCGCGGCGAGGTCGATGTCGCGCCCCTTACCCAACGGGGGGGAGCGATCGTTGCCGGGCTCGCCCCCGATCTCGCGGCGAGCGTGGTACGCAGGCTCGGCGGTCAGGACATCGCCCGCAAGATGGAGCAGGGTCTGCGCGACAAGCGTTGAGCGCGTTAGAAGAGCGCCTGCTGTTGTGAGCGCACCTCAGAAGATACTTCGCCGGCCGGAGGACTGCTCACCGGCTGCACCCGTCTGAAGCTCCTCGTGCGTGGAGCCCCTTGGCGCACCAGCCCCGACAGGCGTTCGCGTTCCTCCTTGGGCGCGTAGGCGCCGCGGCGGTACATCTCCTCATAGCGCTCGATCAGGTCGGGGCGCTGCGAGCGCAGCCAGTCCATGAAGATGCCCTTCACTTCGCCGCGCAGGTGCAACGCCATGCCGCCGATGCTCGTGGCGCCAGCCGCGGTCGCCAGCTCCAGCAGCGGCTCGATCTGGTGCGGGGCGTCGTTCACACCTGGCATCAATGGGGCGATCAGCACTCCCGTGTGAATCCCCGCCCGGTTGAGCTCAGCCACCGCCTCCAGCCGCGCCCGCGGGTTCGGTGTGTGCGGCTCGGTCGCCCGCCATGCCTTCTCGTCGAGCGTCGGGATCGACAGGCAGGCACTGATGCTGGTTCGCTCTGCAATCTGCAGCATCAACGGCAGATCCCGCAGCAACAGGGGCGACTTCGTCAGCACCGAGCAGGGATTCGCGAAATCCCTCATAGCCTCCCAGATCCCCTCCATTAGCCGATATCTCCCCTCCACCCATTGATACGGATCGGTGTTCGTCCCCAGCGCCACGTGCTCTTGCTTCCACGATGGCTTTGCAAGCTCCACCCGCAGCACCTCGGGCGCGTTCACCTTCACGACGATCTCCCGCTCGAAGTCCCGCCCGGCGTCGAAGTCGAGGTACTTGTGGGTGGGACGGGCAAAGCAGTTGTGGCTGACCACGCCGTTCGCGATGAAGTCGCCGGTGCCGGTAGTGATGTCGTACATGGGCATCCGGAGACCCAGGGACTCGACCGACACGATGCGCAGCTTCGCGAAGGTCTTGACCATTTGCCCCTCGATCGAGTTAGCGGCAAAGTCTCCAACGCCCATCAACTCAACTCCAATCGTGAGATGCGGTCGCTGCAGTGGTCCCTGCTCGACGCCGATCACATGCTTCCACCCACGGTTCGTGAGGAAGCGGTGGTCGCCGCTGGTGATGAGCTCGGTGCCGTTCTCGAGCGTCACCCTGTAGGCGCTCCGCACGCTCGTCCACTTCGCGAGGACGGTCGTGCGCGCGTAGTGTCGATATCGCCCGCGCTGGACCGTGCCGTAGATCGCGTCGCCGACGTCGAGATCACCCAATCCTCGGTGTCTGCCATCAGCCATCAGAATCAGTGTTCGACCGTGTAGGCAGTACTGGCAGGCATGAGTGCAGCCTCGATACGGATTGATCGACCAGCGGAACGGCATCTGGGATTTTCCGGGTACGCGGTTCAGTACCGACCTGGCGCGAACCTCATAAAAACGGGTCTCCAGCGCCTCGGGCGCGTCGAAGTGGCGCACCACGGCCTCGTCGCGATAGCCCGGCAGCAGTCGCTGCTCGTCGCCCTCCAGCGTCAGGTTGCTCCAGCGCACGAACATATGTTCGCATGCGTGTCGGACTGCAAAAAGCGTCCTTACATGCTCCCTACAAACGTCTATGCCAACCCTTACGCGGGCCTTCGGGTTCGCTTAGCGACGTAACGGACGATCGATCGACACAACCACCCAACCCCACAGATGGAGGTTTGATCGCATGAATACATCGAAGCTACTCGGCGCCACGATGGTCGCCGGTGCACTCGCCACGGGCGGCGCGTTTGCTGGCATCTCTAGCGCCGGCGCCGCGTCCAGCTCCGCGAGCACCGGGACTGCGACGACGCAATCCACCACCCCGACGACGACCACGCCCGCGACGCCCGCAACCCCGCCCGCGGGCGCGAAGACCGGGACGACACCGCCTTCGGGAGCGCCCCCGGGGAAGCACTCGTGCCCGGGCATGGGCTCCAGCTCGAGCGGGAGTTCCGGCTCCAGTTCGGGATCGGGGTCTAGCTCGGGCGCAAGCGTTCCGGGTAGTCTCGCCGGAGCGAGCGCCCAGTAGTAAAGACATACCACCCAGCGGCCGATGGAGGCCCGGGCCGCATCGCGGGGAAGCGCTCGCGCGACGCGGAGGGTCCTCAGCCGACGACCGTTCTTGCCAGCAGGCGCTCTTCCCCGGAGAGCGTCTGGCTGGTGGCCGCGGTGATCTCCACCTCGGTCAGCTCACCGGGCGCGGCGAGACCGGAGAAGTTGACGGCCTTGTTGTGGCGGGTGCGGCCGCGTAGACGCTCGGGGTCGGTGCGCGACGGGCCTTCTACCAGGACCTCGACCGTGCGCCCGATGAACCGCTGGGCGCGCTCGCGGGCGCGACGCTGAACGACCTCGAGCAGGCGTTCCATCCGCTCCACCTTCACCGGGTGCGGAACGAGGCCCTCGGTCAGCTCGGCCGCCGTGGTGCCGCGCCGCGGGGAGAAGAGGAACGTGAAGGCGCTGTCATAGCCGACCTGCTCTGCCACTTCGAGCGTCTCGGCGAAATCCGCCTCGGTCTCCCCCGGGAACCCGACGATGATGTCGGTCGTGAGGGATGCATCGGGGACGTGCTCGCGGATCAGCGCAACCCGGTCCAAATAGCGCCCGCGGTCGTACGTGCGGCGCATCGCCTTCAAGATCCGCGAGGAGCCGGACTGGAGCGGCAGGTGGATGTGCTCGCAGAGGCTCGGCAGCTCCGCGTGGGCGCGGATTACGTCCTCGCGCATGTCCTTCGGGTGTGGGCTCGTGTAGCGAATGCGGTCGATGCCGTCGATCTCGTCGACGGCCGCCAGCAACCCGGCGAATGATGGACGCCCACCCACCCGATGCCCGGCGGAGCGCAGGTCGCGCCCGTAGGAGTTGACGTTCTGCCCTAGCAAAGTGACCTCGCGCACGCCGTCGGCGGCCATCGAGCGGACCTCGGCGACCAACTCGTCCTGGGGCCGGCTGACCTCGCGGCCGCGAGTAGAAGGAACCACACAATACGAGCATGCGCAGTTGCAGCCGACCGAGATCTGCAGCCAGCCCTGGAACTGGCGTGCGCGCCGCGCGGGCAAATGGCCGGTGAAACCCTCGAACTCGAAGTAGCCCTGGGCGGTCAAAGAGTCGCTCGTGAGGAACTCCGCGAGCTTGTGCACCTGGCCGGGACCGAAGGCGACATCGACGAACGGGAAGCGCTCGAACACCTCCTCCTTGACCGACTGCGCCCAGCAGCCGCCGACGCCGACGATCCGCTCCGGCTGTTCGCGCTTCAGGCGCTTGGCCTCGCCGAGATGGGCGACGAAGCGGCTGTCGGCCGTCTCGCGGATCGAGCACGTGTTGAAGAGGATCAGATCGGCCTCGCCGCGCTCTGCAGCCTCCGCATAACCGAGCGACTCGAGCATCCCCTTCATGCGCTCGGAATCGTGCTCGTTCATCTGGCAGCCGAACGTGGTCAGGTGATAGCGCTTCATCGTCCCCACAGGGTACCCGCGGGCCGCGGGGCGTGGATCAGGCGGCGGCTACCGCAACAGCCGGCTCGGTGGCGATCGCCACCGGTGGAGCGGCGTCCTTGTCCCGCTCGATCGGCGTGAGGAGGTCCTTGCCGAGGCCGAGCGCGGCGTAGATCTTGTCCTCCATCTCCTTGGCCATCGCAGGGTGCTCATCCAGGTAGGCCTTGGCGTTGCCACGCCCCTGACCGAGGCGCTCGTCTTTGTAGGAGAAGAACGAGCCGGACTTGCTCACAATGTTGTGCTCCAAGCCGAGGTCGATCAGGCAGCCGGAGGTCGAGATGCCCTTGCCGTACTCGATGTCGAACTCGGCCTGGCGGAAGGGGGCGGCTACCTTGTTCTTCACAACCTTCACGCGCACGCGGTTACCGACCGCCTCGGTACCGTCCTTGAGCGTCTCGATGCGGCGTATGTCAAGGCGCTGGGAGGCGTAGAACTTCAGCGCGCGCCCGCCCGGCTGGGTCTCGGGCGAGCCGAACATCACGCCGACCTTTTCGCGGATCTGATTGGTGAGGATGCAGAGCGTCTGCGTGCGGTTGAGGTTCCCGGCGAGCTTGCGCATCGCCTGCGACATCATCCGCGCCTGCGCACCGACGGTCTGATCGCCCATCTGCCCCTCGAGCTCCACGCGCGGGGTCAGTGCCGCGACCGAGTCGATCGCGACCACGTCGACGGCGCCGGAGCGCACGAGCATGTCGGCGACCTCCAGCGCCTGCTCGCCGTAGTCCGGCTGGGAGACGAGCAGCTCGTCGATATCGACGCCGATCTCCTTCGCGTAGAGCGGGTCCATCGCGTGCTCGGCGTCGATGAACGCACACACGCCCCCGAGCTTCTGCGCCTCGGCGAGCACGTGGTAGATCAGCGTCGTCTTACCTGAGGACTCCGGGCCGAAGACCTCGACGATCCGCCCGCGCGGCACGCCGCCGATCCCGAGCGCGAGGTCGAGCGAGAGCGCGCCCGTAGGGATCGCGTCGCAGCGCACCTGCGCGCCCTCGTCGCCCATGCGCATGACCGTGCCCTTGCCGAACTCGCGCTCGATCTGCGTGAGCGCCCCCTGAAGGGCGGCATCGCGCGCCTTGGCAGCCTTCTCCTGGTCGGTAACGGGCATGGCCTTACTCCTCCTGTCGAAGATGGACCGAGAAAACTAGAGATCGCTTCGGACGGAACGTTTGTTCGTATTGCCCAGCGAGGATCTGAACGGGCTCAAATGATGCTTCTACGACGACGGGTCAATCGAGCAGCGCGCGGCGAATCAGGTGCATCGCGACCGTCGTCGTGCGGTCGCGGATGTCGGCTCGCGAGCCTGGGAGATTGACCGAGCGGGTCAAGGGCTCGCCGTCCGCTGTGGCGACGCTCAGCCACACGAGTCCGACCGGCTTCTCCTCGGTGCCACCGCCCGGTCCGGCGATGCCGGTCACCCCCACTCCGATATCTGCGCCCAGCTTGGTTCTCGCCCCTTCGGCGAGCGCTCTTGCGACCTCGGCTGAAACCGCACCGTGTTGCTTGATCAGCCCTGCCGACACTCCCGCCTGGATGACCTTCGCTTCGTTGGAGTACACGACCGCTCCGCCCTTCAGGTAGTCCGACGCACCCGGCAGCTCGGTGAGCCTCGCTGCCAAGAGACCCCCTGTGCAGGACTCTGCGGTTGCAATTGTCTGGGTTTGGTCTTCGCTTGAACCACGCAGTAATGCCGCCACCTGCTGATCGACCGTGCTCCCGTCATCTGAGAACAACGTGTCGGCGTGGCGGGTTCGCACCACCTGCTCGAACGCGTCGTACACCATCTGCTCGGGCGGCTCATAGCGGGTCACGACCTCGACCTCGCCGCGTTTCAGGCACGTTGTGATCTCCAGCCTGCTCAACTCGACGCCCTCGCGTTCGGCCGTCCTCAATGTCTCGGCGATCTCCGACTCGGGAATCCCGTACAGCCTCAACATCTTCTGCCGGTACTCGGTCGCGTCTTTGATCGCCATTTTCAGCGCCTCCGCCTTGACCGCCTCGCTCCACATCGGCTGCAGCTCTCTTGGCGGGCCCGGCAGCACCACCACCACCGGCTTGCTCTCGGGCTCGCGCGGGGGCACCACAAGCCCCGGGGCGGTGCCGACGGGCTCCAGCACCGTCGCGCCCTGGGGGATCACCGCCTGCTTGCGGTTGCTCTCCTGATCGCGTCCATGTCGAGGTTTGGCCAGCGTTTTGCGAGCGGCCTGAGAATCTCCGCGATCCGTCCCTCAAGTGCCTCGTCGAGCACCATCTTCCGCCCCTGCGCCCTGCCCACGACCTCGGCCGTCAAATCGTCCGCGGTTGGCCCCAGCCCCCCGCTCGTCAGGATCAGGTCGAGCCCCTCCCCGGCCATGAACCGCAGCGCCGCCTCCACGTCTCCCGGGCGGTCGCCGACGATCGTCGTGTACGCGACATCCACGCCCAGCTCCTTCAGCCGCTCGGCGAGCCACGGCCCGTTGCGGTCTGTCACCCGGCCAGTCAGAACCTCCGTCCCGGTAACGACGATCCCAGCGCGCGGCGCCGCACTCATGTACAGGTGGGCAGCTGGCCGGCTTTCAGCCTCTGCCGGCCGGCCTTCGTGATCGAATACCCGATCGCTTCACTCGACGACGGCACGGTCCTGGCGATCCCGTCGACGAACATCGTCACCGAGCTGTTGCCCAAGGTGATCGTGAAATGCTTGGCGTGAAACGTTTCCGTGCTCGTGCCCGGCTGCAGTTCCTGCCCGGGGATCAGCTTGCGCCCATTGTCGTTGTCGATCAGGCACACGTACACCGCCGCGCTCGGGCGCAGCGACAGCGCGACCACGCGCGTGGAGGTCGTACCCGTCGGATGCGCGGCGCGCCTGGCCGGCCTTCCGTGCGTACCCGTGTGCTTGTGGGGGGTTTGAGTGGCGGTGGTGCTCGCCGTCGGCGAGGAGCCGCCCCCGCCCTGGCTGAGCAGCCCGATCACCAACAGCACGATCACGACGACCACGACGCCGACGAGCGCCATGTATCCGCGCGAGGGCCGCCCCGGCCCGCGTCCCCGCGGCGAGCTGCTGCTCGGGGTCGAGACGATCGGCTCCAGCGCCCCCTCGCTCGGTCGTTCGTAGTTCAGGCGATATTCCTCGACGAGTGCCTTCGCGTCGAGCCCCAGCGCCTGCGCGTATGTGCGCAGGAAGCTGCGCACGAACGTTGGCCCCGGCAGCAGGTCCCACTCTTCGTTCTCCAGCGCGCGCAGATACTTCGCCCTGATCTTCGTCTGAGCCTCGATCTCGGACACGTCGATGCGAGCGCTCATGCGCGCTGCGCGCAGCGTTGATCCGATCTCTGCCATCTCTGTCAAGAGGCTAGTCGCTAACGACCGTCGCCGGCTGGGTGGGCGGGGATTCCAATCCGGCCAGAATTCGCGGCAGGTCCGCCTCGGTGATCAGCACCTGCCTGGGCTTGGAGCCCTCGTAGCCAGAGATCACGCCGCGTCGCTCGAGCATGTCGATCACGCGGCCCGCGCGCGTATAGCCCAGTCGCAGCCTACGCTGCAGCATCGAGGTCGACGCCGTCTGCATTTCCGCCACGAGCATGATCGCGTCGCGCAGCATCGGGTCCTCGTCGGGGTCGAGCTCGTCCGAGTTCGTCTCCGGTTCGGTCGGCTCGACCTCCTCCAGCAGCTCCTCGCGTAGCTCCGGCTCGCCCTGCATGCGCCACAGGTCCGTCAGCTTCGCGATCTGCGCCTCGTCGATGTAGGCCCCCTGGATCCGCTGCAGTCTGGATGTCCCGACCGGGCTGAACAGCATGTCCCCTTGCCCCAGCAGCGACTCCGCGCCGTTCTGGTCGAGGATCACCCTCGAATCGGTCTGGCTCGACACCGCGAAGGCAATCCTGGATGGCACGTTCGCCTTGATCATGCCCGTGATCACGTCCACCCGCGGGCTCTGCGTCGCCAGCACCAGGTGGATCCCCACAGCGCGCGCCTTCTGCGCCAGGCGGATGATCGAGTCCTCCACATCGGCTGGCGCCACCATCATCAGGTCGGCGAGCTCGTCGATCACGCACAGGATGTATGGCAGCGGAGCTTCGCTGCGCCGCGCGCGCGCCTTGTTCAGTTCGATCAGGCTCCTCGTCCTGGCCATCGACATGATCCCGTAGCGCTGCTCCATCTCTTTGACGAGGTTCTGAAGCGCGTTCGCGGCCATCCGTGGGCTCGTGATCACGGGAGTCAGCAGATGCGGGATCGACTCGTAGTGGTTCAACTCGACCTGCTTCGGGTCGACGAGCACGAGGCGCACCTCGTGTGGGGTTGCCCTCAAGAGGACGCTCGAGAGCATCGCGTTGATCGCCCCCGACTTGCCCGCGCCGGTCGTGCCCGCCACCAGCAGGTGCGGCATCTTCGCGAGGTCCGCCCCGATCGCCTTGCCCGCGACGTCCTTGCCGAGCCATACCGTCAGCGGCGACCAGTCCTTCGGCGGCTGCTGGAACACATCCCCCAGCTTCACGATCCTGCGGTGCGCGTTCGGAACCTCGACCCCGACCGCCTGCTTGCCCGGGATCGGCGCCAGGATGCGGATATCCGTCGCCGCTAGCGCATATGCCAGATCGTCCTTCAGCTGGGCCACCTTGCCGACCTTTGTCCCCGGCGCCAATCGCAGCTCATAGCGCGTGATGTGCGGTCCCGCGACCGTCCCGATCACCTTCGCCTGTACGCCGAAGTGCCCCAGCGCCTCGGTCAGGCTCGTCGCCGTGCGCTCCTGCCCGGCGGTGTCCGGCTTTGTCTGGTCGGCCGTCGAGCGCACCAATAGGCGATCCGCTGGTGGCAGCACCCATACGTAGTCCGGGTCGTCGGTGATCGCCTCGCGGAGCCTGCCCTGTGGAGTGAGTTGATTGGGACCCACCCCCCCGTCCACCCGTGCCACGCCGGATGGTTCGTCCTCCACTGGCTCGGCACCATCGTCCTCCTCTGCTTCTGCCACCAGATCGTTTACGAACGATCCTCCAGGGTTCTCCCCCTCCTCTTCCTCGGTTTCCGGATCCACGAGATCCGATGCACCAAGGCTCCTGGGTGTCCGTGAGCGCTCCGGAGGCCCCATCCAGCGAGGGGGCCTCGACGTGCGTCGCCCTGACGATCAACTCGTTGGGCTCCGGCTCGGGGGGATGCAGCGACTCGGGCAGCTCAGGCGCCTCGGCAGCGGCGATCCGTGGCCTGTGGGCTTTCAGCATCCGCGTCGTATCGGCCACGCCGCTGCCCGTGGCGCGGATCGCGCTCGCCAGCGATGCTCCCGTCAGCAGTATCACGCCGACCAAGAACAAGAACACCACGAGGATATTCACGCCGACGCTCTGCACGAGCCGGTGCGAGCCCTGATACAGCGCCTCGCCCGCGACGCCACCGTGCGCCTGCAGGAAGGCCGAGGTCCACGACACGCCCTTCTCCTCGGTCCCTGGAGAGCTCACGCCCAGCGTTCCGGCAGCCAGTGCGAGCACGATCGAGGCCGACAGGCAAATCGCCCCCGTCCGCAGCGGACTCAGCGCCGGCCACACTGGACGCAGCAGCATTGCCGCGCCTGCCCCGATCAGCGCGATCGGCGCAAGTACCCGCGCTTTACCGACCGCCCAGCCAAGCCCTACCGCGAGTCCATGGCCCGCGTGCCCGCCGTTCCAGTGTCCCCACAACACAAAGCCCATGAAGATCCCGCCAGCCACAAGTCCCAGCCCAATCACGTCGCGTTGGCGCTGATCCAATTCCGGCAGTCGTGGCAGGCCACGGGGCAGCGTTAGACCGAGACCTGCGAAGCCACGACGCCCTCCGCGGCCGCGGCGGCGGCTGCGGCGCCTTGATCGTCCCCGTGTTTCGCGGGTGGACGTACCGGTTCGCTGAGCCGAGGTCTTACGGGCGGTGGGTTTCCGTGCGGGGGAGCGCTTGCGAGTATTCGCCATCCCGCGCAACTTCGACATCGCATGGCGTGCACCTGCTCGGCACGACTCCTTGCAAGCTACGTATAACCATGGCTACCGGGACCGAGAAGCAGCGTTCACTTTTTAGAATGCGTATAACCACCGCTATCGCCACGCAGGAAGTAGAACCCTTACGATTGCTTTACTCGCCACCGCTTACATAAAGACCCAGCTCATGAACGACTTCTCCCGCGCACCCCGTGTCTTAGTCGTCGAGGACGACGAGGACATCGCACAGGCACTCCAGCGCTCGCTGCGGATGGAGGGCTACGAGGTGCGCGCCGCCGCCGATGGCGCCGACGCGCTGGAGCACGGGCGTTCGTTCGCGCCCGACCTCGTGATTCTCGACCTCGGCCTGCCTGGGCTCGACGGACTGGAGGTCGCCCGCTCGCTGCGCGCCGATGACGACGTACCGATCCTGATTCTGACCGCGCGTGACGCGCTCGAGTCACGCGTCGAGGGCCTCGACGCGGGTGCTGATGACTACCTCGTCAAGCCGTTCGAGCGCCAGGAGCTGCTCGCGCGGATGCGTGCGCTGCTGCGCCGGCGTCCGCCGCGTGGCTCGGCCCCTCTGCGCGTCGGCGACCTGCTGCTCAACGCCGACACCCACGAGGTCACACGCGGCGAACGCACGGTTGAGCTCACGCAGCGCGAGTTCGAGCTGCTCGAGTACCTGATGCGCAACGAGCGGATCGTGATCTCCCGCCAGCGCCTGCTCGACGAGGTGTGGGGCTATGACCCCTTCTCCACGACCAACACGATCGAGGTGTTCGTCTCAAACGTCCGCCGCAAGCTCGAGGCCGACGGCGAGCCGCGGCTACTCCACACGATCCGCGGGGCGGGATACGTCCTGCGCGCCTAGATCGCGTGGCCGCTCGTGAACCCGGCGCGTAACTTATTGAGCGTTTCCAGGCGCGCCGTCGAGCGCGTGACAGCGACATTTGACCGGCTGCCGATCCGCGTGCGCTTGGCCGGTGTCTCGGCGCTGCTCACGTTCGTGATCCTGTGCGGCTTCGCGGTCACCGTGGGCTCACTGACGGTGCGCCGCATCCGCTCGGACTTCAACCGCGAGGTGACCGACACCGCCTCGCAGCTGCCCGAGCAACTGAGCATCAAAGTCAACCCCGGCACCTCCCAGATCGTCGGCATCGATCCTCCGCTCCAGGATCTCGCCCAGCCCGAGCACTCCGCCGTGATCAGAGTCCTCTCGCTCGGCGGCGCGGTGATCGCGGAAACCCCCAAAGCTCCCGCGCTCGGCGGCCCCTCACTGCAGCCGCGGATCATCGACGGCTACCGCGTGCTCAGCTACCCCGCCGCTGTCGTCGTGGGAGGCACGGGCGAGCAGATCGGCCAGGTGTACGTCCAGTACGGCCGCAGCGTCTCGGATACCGAGGCGACCGTCACGCGCGTGGAGCTGCTTCCTCTTGATTGGAGTGCTGATCGGGACCGGTGTCGCGCTGTTTGCGGGCATGACGATCGCGCGCCGCGCGATGGCGCCGATCGCACAGCTGACCACCACCGCGGAGGAGATCGCCCGCACCCGCGACCCCTCCCGCGTGATGCCCCAGTCCGAGGCCGACGACGAGGTCTCCGAGCTGGCGCGCACCCTCCAGGGCATGCTTCGCGAGCTCGACGCCGCGCGCGGCGAGACCGAGGCGATGCTCGTCCGCCAGCGCCGCTTCGTCGCCGACGCCTCGCACGAGCTGCGCACCCCTTTGACGAGCGTGCTCGTCAACCTCGAGCTGCTGGCAGAATCCCTGCACGGCGACCAGGGCGAGGCGGCACGCTCGGCCCTGCGCTCCTCACAGCGTATGCGTCGCCTGGTGGCGGACCTCTTGCTGCTGGCGCGCACCGACGTCGGCCGCGTGATTCCGCACGAGCCGTGCGCCCTGGATCAGATCGTCGTCGAGGCCGCCTCGGAGCTGGGACCCGTCAGCGCCGCGCACGAGATCTCGCTCGATGTCGGGCGGGCGGGCCCGGTTATTGTCGAGGGCTCCCGCGACGAACTACACCGCCTGACGATCAACCTGCTGGAGAACGCGCTCCGCCATACCCCCACCGGTACCGAGATCCGCGTGTCGAGCAGGCTCGAGACGGACGGCCTGGCGCTACTCGTCGTCGAAGACGACGGCCCGGGCGTGCCCGAGCACCTGCGCGACACCCTGTTCGAGCGCTTCGTCCGTGGCGCCGGTGACCGCGGCGGCTCCTTTGGCCTGGGTCTTGCGATCGTCCGCGCGGTGGCCGAGACCCACGGCGGCTCGGTTGTGGTCGAGCCCACCGGCCAGCGCGACGGCGCCCCCTATGGCGCCCGCTTCGTCGTGCGCCTACCGGCGGCGGCGGAGAGCCTCAAACCTCAACGACGACCGGCAGCACCATCGGCCGCCGCTTAAGGCGGTCATAGACCAACTTCGCCAGATCGTCGTGCAGCACCTCCTGGAGCAGGTCCACCTCGCGGATCTGCTCCTTTGCCGCGCGCTTCAGTGAAGCCTCGACGGTCGCCTTGATCTCATCTGAGAGCTCGTCGGCCTGATCGAGGAACGGCACGCCCCTGAAGATCACCTCCGGGTCGACGACCGAGCTGCCGTCCTGCTCGGCGATCGTCACAACCACGATGAAGATCCCGTCGGCCGAGAGCATCCGGCGGTCGCGCAGCGCCACATCGGCCATGTCGCCGATCTCCACGCCATCGACGAAGATCATCCCCGCATGCTCGCGCTTGCCAAAGCGCGCCCCGCGCTCTGAGATCTCGAGTGGTAGCCCGTTCTCGCCCTGGAAGATGTCCTGCGGCGGCACGCCCACCGCTTCGGCGAGCTGCGCGTGCAAGCGCAGCCGCTTGAAGTCGCCGTGAAATGGCATCACGTAGCGAGGCTTGGTGAGGTTCAGCATCAGCTTGACCTCCTCGGCATACCCGTGCCCGGAGGCGTGCACCGGCGCGTCGCTGGTGGTGATCACGTCGCATCCGATGTGGTACAGCCGGTCGATCGTCTCGTTCACAGCGCGCTCGTTCCCCGGGATCGGGGTGGCCGAGAACACGACCGTGTCGCCCTGGCGCAGCTCTACCTGACGGTGGTCACGGTAGGCCATCCGGCGCAGGGCCGAGAGCGGCTCGCCCTGGGAGCCGGTCGAGATGATCACGATGCGCTCGTCGGGGAAGTCCTCGATCTCGCGCGGTCCCACGAGCATCCCGTCGGGCACCTCGATATGCCCGAGCGTGCGGCCGATGTTGACGTTCTTGCGCATCGAGCGACCGACGAGCACGACCTTTCTGTCGAGCGCCTCGGCGGCATCCACGACCTGCTGTACGCGGTGGATGTTCGACGCGAAGCTCGTCACCACGATGCGCCCCTCACAGCGGGCGAAGACCTCCTCCAGATGTGGTCCCACCACCGACTCCGACGGCGAGAACCCCGGCCGGTCGACGTTCGTGGAGTCGCCACACAGCAGCAGCACGCCCTCGCGCCCCAGCTCAGCCAGCCGCGAGACATCGGCCGGCGCGCCGTCGACCGGTGTCTGATCGAACTTGTAGTCGCCGGTGATCAGCACCGTCCCGCGCTCGGTCCCCAGGGCGACAGCGCTCGAGTCGGGGATCGAATGCGTCATGTGCACCAACTCCATCGAGAACGGTCCCAGCTCCAGCGTGTCGGCGATCGCCACCTCGTTGAGGGACACGTCGCGCAACTTGTGCTCGTCGATCTTCGAGCGCGCCATCGCGACCGTCAGCGGCCCTCCGTAGACCGGTGGGTTCGCACCGTGTCCGGCCAGGTCGCGCAGAACCCAAGGCAACGCGCCGAGATGATCCTCGTGGCCGTGGGTTATGACGATCGCCTCGATGTCCTTCGCGCGCTCGCGCAGGTAGGAGAAATCGGGCAGCACCAAGTCGATTCCGACCATCTCCGGGGTGGGAAAGCGCAGTCCCACATCCACCACGACGATCCGGCCGTCCTGCTCGACGACCGTCATGTTCTTGCCGATCTCCCCCAGCCCTCCAAGGGGCAGGACGCGCAAGGTCGAGCTCACGCGTGTGCCCGGGCGGGTGAGGCCGACAGGAGACCGTGACGCTCTAACATCGCTCTTACCGTGGCGATCTCCTGCTCGGTGGCCTCCACGATCGGCAAGCGCACGCCGCCAGTGTTGTGGCCGAGTAGGTTCAGAGCGGCCTTCGTGCACGTCGGGCTCGCCGTCAGAAACAGCGTCTCATAGACGTCACGCAGCGATGCATCGATCGCCTGACGATTTTCAGGCTCGTCCACCATGCGCCGCTGCTCGGGACCAACGATGTGGCTGGCGACGAGGATACCCCCGGCGCCGCCCAGGTCCAGCGTGCGCGCGAACGTGGCGTCGTCGCCGGTGTAGAGGTCGAGACCGTCGATCAGCCGCAGTTCCGCCGGGTTGGACTGCTTGACGCCAGCGATGCCATCGATCTGCCCGAGCTCTTCGAGTAGGTCCACGGGCATGTTCGTCCCCGTTCTGGTGGGGATGTTGTAGAGCAGGATCGGCCTGTCGGTCGCCTTCGCGATCGCTTCGTAGTGACGCTTGAGGCCGAGGGGGCTGGGCCTGTTGTAGTAGGGCGTCACCGAGAGCACCGCGTCGGCGCCAAGCTCGGTGGCGCGTTCGGTGAGGTGGATTGCGTGGCGAGTGTCGTTCGTGCCCGTGCCCGCGATGATCGTCGTGCCCGCGGGACGCTCCCGCACGGCCAGCTCGATCAGCCCGAGTTGCTCCTCGTCGGTCAGCGTCGAGGCCTCGCCGGTCGTGCCCGCCACGACGAATCCATCCGAGCCGTTCTCCGCGAGGTGGGCCATCAGCGCGACGAACGACTCCTCGTTCACCTTGCCCTCCGCGTCGAAGGGGGTGACGATCGCCGTCAGAATCGTGCCCAGGCCGCTCATGGGCATGAGTATCTCACGCTCGCGCTTGCCATTCTCCCCGCACCTTTGCGCTCGTGCGCACCGTTCACCTGCGCCATTGCTCAGAACAGCAGCTGCTCGAGGCCGACGACCGGTGACTGCTCCAGGCTGCCCACGCGGCGAATTGCGAGCAGCACGCCGGGCATAAACGACTCGCGGCCGATCGTGTCGTGGCGGATCGTGAGCGTCTGACCGATGTCGCCGAAGATCACCTCCTGGTGGGCAACCAGGCCAGGTAGCCGCACCGAGTGAATCGGTGGCTTGGCCCCACCGGTGACCTCTGCGATCAGTTGGGCGGTGCGTGCTGCGGTGCCACTGGGAGCATCGAGCTTCTGGGCGTGATGTAGCTCGACGATCTCGGCCTTCGCCATGTGCCTGGCCGCCTCGACGGCGAAGCGCATCATCAGCACCGCCCCGATCGCGAAGTTTGGCGCGATCAACACATTCGCGCCAGACTTGCCATCCGCCGGCCGCGCCTGGCGCAACGGTGCCGGATCGAACCCAGTCGTGCCGACCACGACGTGCACGCCGGCGCGCACGCAGCTGAGCGCATTGCCCAGCGCCGTGTCGGGCCTGGTGAAGTCGACGACGACCTCGGGTGGGTGAGCTCCCCTCAAAACATCCTCGAGCGTGGTTGCAAGCAACGGGTCGGCCCGCCCGACGAGCTCCATGTCCTCGGCGCCCTCCACAGCCGCGCAGACCGTCTCCCCCATCCGCCCGGCCGCACCGGCGACCGCCACTGCGATCATGCCGCCACTCCCTCAAGCGGCGCCAGCGCCACACGGAAGGCCTCCTCGTCGGGACCTACGCAGGCGACCGACAGCTGATCGGCAACGAACAGCTCACCCGCGAGCTCTCTCAGCGCAGCGATGTCCACTGCGTCGATCCGCTCGATCACCTCATCCACCGAGAGGATTGGCAGCCCGTTCAACACCGAAATCCCCAGGCGACTCATGCGCGCTCCCGTGGACTCCAGTGAGAGCACCATCCGTCCCTTCAGGTTCTCGCGCGAACGGTCCAGCTCCTCCGCGCTCGCGGGATCTTCGACGAACCGCTCCAGCTCCGCCGCGATAGTGGCCAGCGCCTCAGACAGGTTCTCCGGCCTTGTGCCGACATATAGCCCGACCTCGCCGGTGTGGGCGTAGAGGCTCGAGAAGCAGAAGACGGAGTAGGCCAGCCCCCTGCGCTCGCGCACCTCCTGGAAGAGCCGTGAGGAGGATGTCCCCCCGAGCACGCCTTCGAGCACCCTCAATGCGAAGCGGCGCTCGTCCTCGCGCGTCAGCCCCGGTCCACCCAGACAGAAGTGGTACTGCTCGGTGTCCTTCGCAAAGAAGCGCACGCGCCGCTCGAAGTCCGGCTTGCCCGGCGTCGGCGGCGGCGGGTACGCTCCGGCGCGCTCGCTTCCGGACGAGATCGCCAGCTCCACGAGCCTGTCGTGATCGACAGACCCGGCCGCGCCGATCACGACGTTCTCGGGCACGTAGCGCTCGGCGTGAAAAGCCCGCAGCTGCTCGCTGTCGACCGCGCGCACTACCTCGGCGCGGCCGATCACTGCGCGCCCCAGTGGGTGCTCACCGAAGACCGCCTCGCCAAGCAGGTCGAAGACCTTGTCCTGGGGATCGTCCTCATACATCGCGATCTCCTCCAGCACAACCTCCCGCTCAGCCTCCAGTTCCTGCAGGCGCGAGCGCCAGAGCATGTCGCTCATCACATCGAACGCGCGCTCCAGGTGACGGTCGAGCACGCGCGTGTAGAGAGTCGTCGTCTCCCTGTCGGTGCCCGCGTTGATCTCCGCGCCCATCGCGTCGAAGATCTGGTCGATCTCCTCCGAGTGAAAGCGCTCGGTACCGCGGAACAGCATGTGCTCCAGCAGATGCGAGATCCCCGCCTCACTGTCCTGCTCGGCCGCGGAGCCGGTGCCGATCCAGAAGCCGAGCGCCACCGAGCGCACGCTAGGCACGCGCTCGGTGACCACTCGCACGCCCGAGTCGAGCGTCGTGATGCGGTGCTCTGCCTCGTGGTGCTGCTCAGAAGAGCCTGGGGGCGCGTCGGCCGATGCTTCGACTGACGCACCCAGCGGGTCCACCGGCACCTCAGGAACGGTCACTACCGCCATGACGCGGTCTGCCCGAGCCCCGCTCGCCGTCGCGGCGCGGTCCACGGTCACGGCTGCCATTGCGTCCACCGCCGGATCCGGGCCCACCCTCCCGACGTCCTCCCCCGCCGCCGCCGCCGGTACCGACGCCGGCAAGCTCCTGCGTGGACTTGCCCGCGACATCCGGGTCCTCGGCCAGACGCAGACCGATGCGACCGCGCTCGCGGTCCACCTCGACCACGCGCACGTTGATCTCATCGCCCTTGTTGAGCACGTCCTCGACGCTCTCCACGCGCTCGCCCGGCGAGACGTTGGAGATGTGCAGCAGGCCGTCGGTGCCCTTCGCCAGCTCGATGAACGCGCCGAACGTTGTGGTCTTGACGACCTTGCCGAGGTACTCGTCGCCGACCTCGACCTCCTTCATCATCACCCTGATCCGCTCGAGCAGGGCGTCGCCAAGCTCGCCGTTAGCGGAGTAGATCAGTACCTGGCCGTCGTCGTTGACATCGATCTGGGACTCAAACTCCTCCGCCAGACCCCTGATCGTTTCGCCGCCCTTGCCGATCAGCAGGCCGATCTGCGACGGATCGATCTGGATCGTCTGAATCCGCGGCGCGTACTGGCTGAGCTCCGCGCGCGGGCCCTGAATCGTCTCGACCATCTTTCCGAGAATGAACGTGCGGGCCTCTTTGGCCTGCGCCAGTGCGTCGCGCAGGATGTCGAAGGTGACGCCCGTGATCTTGATGTCCATCTGCAGCGCCGTGATGCCGCGCTCGGTGCCCGCCACCTTGAAGTCCATGTCTCCCAAGTGATCCTCGACGCCGGCGATGTCCGTCAGGACGATGTAGTCATCGCCCTCCTTGATCAGGCCCATCGCGATCCCCGCTACCGGGCGCTTGATCGGCACCCCGGCATCCATCAGCGATAGCGACGATCCGCAAACCGAGGCCATCGAGGAGGAGCCGTTTGACTCGAGGATGTCCGAGACCACACGGATCGAGTAGGGGAACTCCTCGATCGAGGGCACCATCGGTGCAAGCGCCCGCTCGGCGAGCGCGCCGTGGCCGATATCGCGGCGCTTGACGCCACCCATACGGCCCGCTTCCCCGACCGAGAACGGCGGGAAGTTGTAGTGATGCCAGTAGTACTTTTTCGTCTCCAGGCCGAGCGTATCGAGGCGCATCTCCTCCTTCAGCGTGCCCATCGCCACGACGCTGAGCGCCTGCGTCTGCCCGCGCGTGAACAGCGCCGAGCCGTGCGTGCGCGGCGTGACACCAACCTCGATCGTAATGTCGCGGATCTCATTCTCGCCACGGCCGTCCGGGCGCTTCTTGTGGATCGCGATGCGCTCGCGGATGATTGACTTCTCGAGCTTGTCGAAGGCCATCTGCACCGCGGCGCGGCGCTGCTTGGCGTCCTTCAACTGATCCTCCGAGGCGCCCTCGGAAACTCCCGGGGCGTGCTGCTCGAGGATCTGAGCCTCGACGGCCTTGGTGGCGTCCTGGCGGTCGAGCTTGTCCTGCACCTGAGTCGCATCCTCGAGCGCTGAGCCGTGTGAGGCGCGGATCGCCTCGAGGATCTGAGGATCGACCTGGATCGCCTCGAAGACTTTCTTCTCCTTGCCGACCTTCGCGGCGAGCTCGCGCTGTAGCGCGCAGAGCTTCTTGATCTCCGCGTGGGCGATGTCCAGCGCGTCGAGGATCTCGGCCTCGGGGATCTCGTTGGCGCCCGCCTCGACCATCAGGATGGCCTCCTCGGTGCCGGCGACGATCAGATCGAGGTCTGAGGCGTTCTCAGCGTCCGGGAGGAGGTCCTCCTCGTTCGGGTTGACGACGAAGTTGCCGTCGATCTTGCCGATCCGGACCGCGCCGACAGGCGTGGGCAGTGGGATGTCGGAGATCATCAGCGCGGTGGAGGCGCCATTCATCGCGAGGATGTCATAAGGGTGGACGTGGTCGATCGACAGCGGGATTGCCACCAGCTGCGTGTCATAGCGCCATTCCTTGGGGAACAGTGGGCGGATCGGACGGTCGATCATGCGCGCGGTCAGCGTGCCCTTCTCGCCCGGGCGGCCCTCACGCTTGAAGAACGAGCCGGGGATTTTGCCCGAGGCGTACATGCGCTCCTCGACATCCACCGTCAGCGGGAGGAAGTCGACGTCGCGCAGGCTGCCCGCGACGGCGGTGCAAAGCACCATCGTGTCGCCTTGACGGACGACGACCGCACCGGAGGCCTGCTTGGCCATCCTGCCGGTCTCAAAGGAAATCTCGCTGCCGGCAATCTCCACGGAAACCCGTGTAACGGCATCACTACTCATATTCACTGCCTTTCATGTTCCGCCCGTCGGTCGGCGGTCCGTTTCTTTTTCTCTATTTTCCGAACGGACGGAGCTTAGCGGACCGGGGCACCGCGGAAGGCGATGCTCACGCCCTCGCGCAGCAGCTCGACGCTGGGCAGCTCGCCCGGCATCGGCGCCTGGTAGCTCCAGCCCACGATCCCGTCCGCGTCGATCGCGATCAGGGCGCGCTCGGGAAAGCCGCCTTCGTGAAGCACCCCGAACGCCTTGCAGGCAGTGCCCTTGGGCTCGAAGTCCGATAGCTGCTCGATGCTCACGCCGAGCTTCTCCCTAAATGCCTTCTGCGACCAGCTCGAGTCGCAGGAAACGCCGTAGCACTTCGTCATGCCTGCCTCGGTCAGTTCGCCGAGCGCCGCCTCGTAAAGCTGTAGCTGATCGGTGCACACCGGACTGAACGCGAACGGGTAGAAGACGAGCACCGTCCGCTCACCCTTCAGATCCTTCTCCGTGAAGCGACCCCCATCTTCGGTGGCGAGCTTGAAGCTTGGTACGGGCGCGCCCGGCTCGATGACGCTCACTGTTTACAAACCGGGCTTACTTGCGTAGGCCGAGCTCCTTGATGAGAGCGCGATAGCCTTCGAGGTCGCGGCGACGCAGGTAGTCGAGGAAACGCCGGCGGCGGCCAACCAGCATCAGCAAGCCGCGGCGCGAGTGGTGATCTTTGGACTGCTCGCGCAGATGCTCGGTCAAGTGATTGATGCGCTCGGTCAGCAGCGCGACCTGGACCTTGGTGGAGCCCATGTCCTGCTCGTTAGCGCCGAACTTCCCGGCGATCTCACGCTTGCGCTCAGTTGTTATCGCGGCCATATTCGGGCACGGTAGCAGACAGACCGTGGCCTCAATCAGACGACCCGAGACCTCAACCGGTCCGTCAACCGTTCCGTGCGATCTCCCGCGTGTGCTGCACGTCGCTGTGCATCTGCTCGATCAGCGCCTCCGCTGTCTCGAAGCGACGCTCGCCGCGTAGGCGCGCGAGGAAGTCGAGGCGCAGCTCCCGCCCGTACAAATCGCCGTCGAAGTCGAGGATGTAGGCCTCGATCAGCTCACCTCTGCCAGTCTGAAACGTGGGGCGCACGCCGATGCTCACCGCCGCCGGAGCACCATCGGCGAGGCATGCGTAGACGCCGTGGCCGGGACAGGCGAGCGCCTCCTCGGGAACGAGGTTGGCGGTCGGAAAGCCGAGCTCGCGGCCACGCTCGTCCCCGTGGACCACCTCGCCGCGCAGCTGGTACGGAGCGCCCAGGAGCGCCGCTGCCTCGGCGACCTCGCCAGCGAGCAGGAGGCCTCGGATATGGCTGGAGGAGACGATCTCTCCGTCCACCTCGAGCAGCGGGTGCACGACGGTGTCAAAGCGCTTATCCGCGGCGAGCAACCGCGGGTCGCCCTGCGCCTTGTGGCCGAAGCGGAAGTTCTCGCCGATCGCCACCCGCTTGGCCCCGAGTGCGCTCACGAGCACGTCTCCCACAAACTCATCGGCCGTCTTTGACGCGAACTCCGCGTCGAATCCGATCACGATCAGCTCCCGCACGCCCAGCGCCTCAATCAGCTCGGCCTTTCGCCCTAATGGTGTCAGCAGCTTCGGGGTGTGCTGGGGGGCGACGACCGACACCGGGTGGGGGTCGAACGTGAGCACGCTGTCGGAGCCCTCGATCACCTTCCGGTGGCCGAGGTGCACGCCGTCGAAGGTGCCCACCGCGACGCTGCGCCCACCGCTTCGATCCTCAACATCTTCCAAACGCGTGATCTCCACGCCGCAAGCCTATTTGGGTAGCCTCGCCAGCGCTTGGTCAAGCGGGATCAGCGGTGGATCGGGCCACGGCTCCCCCCGGCGCGGCGGGGTAACCGCATCGCGGACGTCGAAAGGGCCGATCGCGGTGCGTCTCAGCTCCAGGCAGTAAGCGTCGTTCAGATCAGCGATCAATGAGCGCACGTACGTGCCGGTCGAGCATTCAATCTCATAGCCCGCCCGTTCCAGCGCGGGCTCGCTCCCGCCCGGGAGCGTGGTGCAAGCGTCAGGGGGGTCGGGCTGTGTGTTGTGAGCGGGATCCGCATCGGCTCGCCAGAGCTGCTCGAAGCGATAGACGCTGACGATCCGCTCTGGCATCTCAAACTGCTCGCCGCGCCGGGCTCGGCGGTAGGCGCGCTCCCCCCCGATCTTCACGGCCGAGTACACGGGCGGGCGCTGTCTGATCTCGCCCGTCGGCAGCAGCGGCGGATCAGGCGGCAGGCGCCCCGTCTCGGTTATCTCCCCCTCTGTGTCCCCCGTGCTCGACACCGCTCCCAACCGCGCGACCGTCTCGTAACGCTTGCGTAGCTCCATTATCTGGCGCTGGGCTTTCGTCGCCTTTCCCACGAGCACGATCAGTAGGCCGGTCGCGAACGGGTCGAGCGTACCCGCGTGCCCTGTCTTAGCCCCGTCCAGCGCGCGCCGCACCGCCGCGACCACCTCGTGCGAGGTGACCCCCGCTGGCTTGTCGATCAGCAGAATGCCGTCCATCGGCGCGCCGGCGGAGCTCAGGCGAGCGTCGCGGTCGCGTGGCCGTCCGGGGTGGCGTGCAGCTGCACCGCGAGTTCGCTTCGCAGAAATGCGATCAGCTCGTCGAGTTCGAGCGTGGTCGAGAATCCGGCCGCGCGCCGATGTCCCCCGCCCCCCTGCGCGCGCGCGATCATCGACACGTCGACATCGTCGTCAGTGGCGCGCAACGAGACTTTGTGCTGACCCTTGCGCTCACCGTTTGTCAGCTCGCGTATCAGCGCCGCCAGCTTTGTTCCCTGCACTGCCCGCAGATGGTCGATGATGCCCTCCGAGTAGCTCTCCTCGGCGCCGGCCTTGTCGAAGTCCTCGGCGCTCAGCGCCGACAGCGTCAGCTCACCGCAGTCAAAGCGCCGCATCTGGCCGAGCCCTAGCGCGAGCAGCGCAAGCTTGCCCTCCGGCGTCTCCTCGAACAGCCTCCTGTACACGGCCTGCACATCGACGCCCGCCCCAATCAGATCGGCCGCCATCTCGTGTGCGCGCGGACCGGTGTTCTCGTACATGAAGCGCCCTGTATCGGTGATCAGCCCGACATACAGCGCCTGCGCCACCGCCGGCGTCGGCGCTACCCCCAGACCGCGCATCAGATCCCAGACGATCTCCGCCGTGCACGAGGCGTCGGGCACAACATGATCGAGCGTGCCGAAGCGGGTGTTGTCGTGGTGATGGTCGATGTTCAGCACGTGCCTGCCGCCGTGCAGCACGCTCGCCGCCGAGTTACGATCGATGTTGCCGCAGTCCAGAAACACGACGGTGCGCTCGGAGACATCCGCCGGTGGCGTTTGGATCATGCCCGTCCAGCGCGAAGAATCGGTACTCCAGCGGGAAGCGGCAGGTCATCGGGCTCGATGAACATCAACGAGTCCTTGCCCAGCGCGCTAAGCAGACCCTGCATCCCCACCAGCGAGCCGAGCGCATCGCCGTCGGGACGCTCGTGCGCGGCGAGCACGAAGCGGGAGTCCTCACGAATCCGCTCGAGCACGCGCTCGCGCGTGACCTCTGTGCTCTCTGATCTCGCTCATCCCCGGCCGATCTCCTCGATCAGCGCATCGACACGCAGCGCGCGGTCGGTCGTGTCGTCGTAGTGCAGCTCGAGCGTCGGCGTGCGCTTCAGGTGCAATTCTGCAGCCACCTTTCCCTGCAGGAAGCCGTGCGCGCTGCGCAGCCCGGCCATCATGGTCTCGCGCTGCTCGTCGGTGGATGGCATGCCGCCGTCGCCTAGCACGCTCACGTACACGCGAGCATGGCGCAGATCGGCGCTTGTTCTGACATCGGTCACGGTCACAAATCCCACACGAGGGTCCTTCAACTCTCCTGCCACCGCATCGCCCACCACTTGGCGAATCGCCTCATCGACGCGGCGCATACGTCCCGTGCTCATCCTACCGGGACCCGCTCAGCTGACGAGCTCGCGCTCCACCTGGCGCGTCTCGTATGTCTCCAGGAGGTCGCCCTCGCGCAGGTCTTGGAAGTTTGTCAGCAGGATGCCGCACTCAAAGCCGGCGGCCACCTCGCGCACGTCCTCGTTGAAGCGCCTCAGGCTGGCGATCGTCGTGTCGTAGATCACCGTGCCCTCGCGCACCACCCGCACCTTCGCGCCACGGGTGACCTTGCCCTCGCTCACGTGCGACCCCGCGATCGTCCCGATCTTCGAGGCGCGGAACAGCTGGCGCACCTCGGCCTGGCCCAGCGCGCGTCTCCACCTCGGCCGGCTCGAGCATGCCCTGCATCGCGGCGCGCAGCTCCTCGATCGCCTTGTAGATCACCGAGTAGGAGCGGATCTCGACTCCCTCGCGCTCGGCGACGAGGCGCGCATCGCCGACCGGACGCACGTTGAATGCCAGGATCACCCCGTTGGAGGCGGCGGCGAGCATCGCGTCGGACTCGTTGATTCCACCGACGCCGCGATGGATGATGTTGACCTTGACCTCGCCCTGCGGAAGCTTTGCGATCTCGTCCTCGATCGCCTCGAGCGAGCCGGCGACGTCGGCCTTGACGACCAGGCTGAGCTCCTTGACCTGGCCCTCCTGGGCGAGCTTGAAGACGTCCTCCAGCGACATCTTCCGACCTGAGCGCCGCGCCAGCGCCTCGGTCTTCAGACGGTTCGCGCGCTCGCCGGCGAGCTGACGCGCACGACGCTCGTTCTCGACCACGCGCACGAGTTCACCGGCCTCCGGGAACGCCGTCGAAGCCGAGCACCTCGACCGGCTGGCCCGGCGTACGCCGACTTCACACGGGCACCGGTGAAGTCGTGCATCGCGCGCACCCGTCCGAAGTGCGCGCCGGCGACGAGCGCGTCGCTCACGCGCAGTGTCCCGCGCTGGATCAGCACGCTCACCACGGGCCCCCGACCGGGGTCGAGCTTTGACTCGATCACCGTACCCGAGGCCTCCGTGTCGCTGTTGGCCTTCAGCTCCTCCAGGTCGGTCACCACCTGGATCGTGTCGAGCAGCGAATCCAAGCCCTCGCGGGTCTTCGCGCTGACGTCCACGAACTCGATCTCGCCGCCCCACTCCGCGGGCTGCAGCCCATGCTGGGTCATCTCCGTACGCACGCGCTCGGGCTGGGCGCCCTCCTTGTCGATCTTGTTCACCGCCACCACGATCGGCACTTCCGCGGCGCGGGCGTGATCGATCGCCTCCTCCGTCTGTGGCTTGACGCCGTCGTCGGCCGCGACCACGATCACCACGACATCGGTCACGCGTGCTCCACGGGCGCGCATCGCGGTGAACGCCTCGTGGCCCGGCGTGTCCAGGAAGGTGACCACCTTGCCGCCGTGGTGGACCTGATAGGCACCGATGTGCTGGGTGATGCCGCCCGCCTCGCCGGCGGCCACCTCGGTCTCGCGGATCGCGTCCAGCAGCGAGGTCTTGCCGTGATCGACGTGCCCCATGATCGTGACCACCGGGGGACGCTCGACCATGTCCTCCTCGACGTCCTCGAAGACCGGCTCGACCTCGACGTCGTCGGCGGCGTGGACGATCTCGATCTTCTTGTCGAACTCGTCGGCCAGCACCTGGATCGCGTCGTCGGACAGCGTCTGCGTGAGCGTCGCCATCTCGCCGAGCGTCATCAGCTTCTTGATCACCTCCGGCACCGGCACTCCGAGATACTCGGCGACATCCTTCACCGTGGATCCGGAGTTGACGCGGATCTCATCGGTCGCCTCCATCGCGGCCGCGTCGATCGGGGCGATCGTGTCGTCATAGGTGCCGCGTCGTCGGCGCCCACGGCGCGGACGACGCTGGGGCTGATTGGCCGGGCCTCCCTGCTGACGACGGGATGCCTGGGAGTCGATCACGACGCGCCTGCGCCCGCCCGGCCCGACGCCGCCGGGTGTCCGCTCGCCCGTGCGCGAATCTCGCGTGGGACGTACGCGCTCACCGGCGGCCCCGGCAGCCGCTTGGGGCGCCAAGTCCGGCTCGGCAGCCGAGCTCGCTCCCGAGGGGCCGGCCTGAGCGACCGCAGCTCCGTTGGAGGGAGTGGCTGTCGGAGGGCCAGCGGAAGCTTGACCGGCAGGCGCAGACGGCACAGGCGGTGCTTCCGCGGCCGGCGCAGATGACTTACCCGAGCCGGCGGTCGCGGTCGCCTTGGCCGTCTCGGCGACGGCAGGCGGCGCAACGGTCGCGGTCGAGTCCTTAATTGGGCCGCCGAGGGCGTGCCGTTGGAACCCAGAGCCTGCAGCGCGACCGTCTCCTCGACCGAGGATGCCGCGGCCTTGGCCTCCACGCCAGCTGCCTTCAGCCTCACCAGCAACTCCTTGCTGGATAGACCCTGCTCCTTCGCGATCTCGTGCACGCGCTTCTTGGTCATCGACTTATCGATTCTAGGAGCTTGGGGTCGATCTTCACCGCGCAACGCAATGCTCGGGCGAGACCTCTACGTTGTGTGGCGAGGGCGACACAGTCGGCGGAAGGCTTGCCGGGTGCAGCGACGCGGCAGAGATAGGCTCCACGCCCAGGCATCGTGCCGGCTCGGTCGAGCACCGCCCGCCTTAGGAGACCATTGCCCTCGCTGGCCGATCTCTGAGTGCTCACAGCCAGACGCAGCAGCTCGGATTTCGGCGCGAGGAGCCCGCACCCAACGCAACGGCGCTGGGGCACGTGCGGCCCTATGGCGTCTGCTCCTCGGTGGTCTCTTGCGCCGCCGATACCTCTGCCGGTTGCTGCTCAGAGGTAGTCGAGTCTCCCTCATCGAAAGGCGTGCCGGCGCTCTCTTGCTCCGTCGGTGCCGGGGTCATCTCGGCCGGGTCGTCGAACGTCGCGGGCTCGCTCTCTCCGGGAGTAGTCTCCTGCTCCTCCAATGGAGCCTCGACCGGCTCCGGGGACTCATCGCCGCCCGCGGCTGGGGCCAGGTCGGAGATCTGGTCGCCCTCGATGTTCGCCAGCGCCTGATGGGTCTCCAGGCCGCAGTAGCGTGAACCGGGCAGCGAGGCGTTCGGGCAGCGCCGTCCGTTGGACAGGATCGCGGCGCAGCGTCCCTGGACCTCCTCCTCCTCGTAGCCGTGCTCGGCCTCCTCGGCGGCGAACTCGCTCTCCGAGCGGATATCCACACGCCAGCCGGTCAGTCGGGCCGCCAGTCGAGCGTTCTGGCCCTCGCGGCCGATAGCCAGTGAGAGCTGGTCGTCGGGCACGATCACGGTCGCCTGCTTGGCCTCGTCGTCGACGAGTACCTCGCGCACTCGCGCGGGAGAAAGCGCCTTGGCGACGAACCGGCGGGCTCATCGTTGAAGGGGATGATGTCGATCTTCTCGCCTCGCAGCTCGCTCACGACCATGCGCACGCGTGAGCCGCGCGGACCAACGCAGGCGCCGACCGGATCGACGCCGTCCGTGTTCGAGACGACGGCGATCTTCGAGCGGTAGCCGGGCTCGCGGGCGACGTTGGCGATTTCCACCAGGCCATCGGCGATCTCCGGAACCTCAAGCTCGAACAGCTTCTTGATCAGCTCCGGATCGCGCCGGGAGACGATGATCGAAGGACCCTTCGTCGACGGGGAGACCTCCTTGATCACAGCCTTGATCCGCTGAGAGTGGTCGTAGCGCTCACCCTCGACCTGCTCGGACTTGGGCAGCAGCGCCTCCACACGTTCGCGCAGCTGCACGAGCGTGTAGCGCGAGTCGGACTGCTGGACGATGCCGGTGATCAGCTCGCCCACGCGGTCGCGGTACTCCTCGAACATCATGTCCCGCTCGGCCTCGCGAATGCGCTGCAGAATTACCTGCTTGGCGGTCTGCGCGGCGATCCGGCCGAAGTCGTCGGGGGTGACGTCCTGTTCGTCGATCTGATCGCGGTATTCCTCGAACTTCTTCGGATCGATCTCCGGTTCCTCGGGCTCGCGCATCTCGCCCGTCTCGGGATCGACCGTGGTTTCCTCGTCGATCGTCTCGACGATCAGGTGCGCCTCCAGGCGTTCGGGGATGATCAGTTCGATCACCCGGAAGTCGGCCGTCTCGCGGTCCATCTCCACGCGTGCATACTTGGCCGAGTCTGGCTGCTTCTTGTAAGCCGACAGCAGGGCGTCCTCGAGCGCGATCATCAGCTTCTCGGGCTCGATTCCCTTCTCGCGCGCCAGCGCGTGCATGGCTTCCAGGATTTCGCGTGACATGGGGTGGGCGGGCTCCTTCGATCTTCGATGAGGTTCGAACGGCGGATCTCCGAGTAGGGGATCGCGATGATGCCCCCATCGGCGGCCAGAGTGATCTCATCCTCGGAGGCTCCCACCAGCTCCCCGGTGAAGCTGCTCGTGGGTCTCGCGCCGGCCGATCGCTGATCGGCCGGGTGGCCGACCGGACGTGGATGGCGGGTCCGTACCCGCGCGCGTCGCCCGACGAATCGGCGGAAGTGTGCGGGCTTACGTCAGTGGACGCTCGCTCCCCGGCGAGGAGACCTCCAGCGAGTAGCGCTCCCGCTCCTCGCTCAGCAGTGCGGTGACCCGCTCGCACAGCGCGAGCGTGACACCGTCGGGATGATCGATGTACACGCGCAGGCAGCGGCCACCGAGCACCTCGGCGAGCAGCACCTCGACAGCGGGCTCGCTCTGGGCGAGACGCCTTTCGATATCTGTCTGTAGCGGGGTCATGAAATAGGTCCTTACGCAAAAAAAGCGGGCAGGCGCCCACTCTCGGTACGACTACCGGCGTCTGCACGCCGGTAGGAAAGTCTCAATCGAGCATAGCATCGGGGAGGCGCCCGATAACCCTGACCGGCTTGGGTCGGGCGCGGTCATGCCCCGCCGCGCAAACGCTCGACGGCATCAAGGATCGTCTCCGCGACCTCCGTCTTGGAGGCACGTGGCACGTGCTGGACGGTCTCCTGGCGCTCGGCGTCCACGGCGAGGATCGCGACCTCGTTCATATCCACGTCGAAACCGATGTCTTTGCGCGAGATGTCGTTCACGACGACCGCGTCGAGTCCCTTCTCGGTCAGCTTCTTGCGGGCATAGTCGACCGCAAGCTCGCCGTGCTCGGCGGCGAAGCCGACCAGCGTCTGACCGTCGCGCTGTTGCGTCGCCAGACCGGCGAGCACGTCCGCGGTGGGCTCCAGCTCCAGCTCCAAGCTCGTGCGGCCCGACTTCTTGATCTTCCCGTCCGCCGGCTTACGTGGTCTGAAGTCGGCGACCGCCGCAGTCATCAGCAGTACGTCGCACGCCGGGAACTCTCGCTCGCAGGCCTCCTGCAACTCAGCCGCGGTGCCCAGTTCATGACAGACCACGCCCTGCGGATGCGGCAGCGCGACGTTTGCGGCCAGCAGCGTCACCTCAGCGCCACGGGCCCGCGCGGCCTGCGCCAGCGCGAAGCCCATCCGCCCGGAGGAGCTGTTACCGATGAACCGCACGCTGTCGATCGGCTCGCGCGTGCCCCCCGCGGTGACGAGCACCTTCAGTCCGCGCCAGCCAGCGCTCGCGGTCCCACCGATCGAAGATCGGCCGGCGAACACCGCCTCGCACACCTCCAGCAGCCGCGCCGGCTCCGCCAGGCGCCCCACCCCCTCCTCGCCTTTCGAAGCCAGCCGCCCGACGCCCGGCTCGACGACCTCGACGCCCCGCTCGCGCAGGATCTGCAGGTTGGCTCGGGTGGCCTCGTGCTCATACATGTGGTTGTTCATCGCCGGGGCCACGATCACGGGGCAGATAGCAGCCAGCGCACAGCCGCTCAGCAGGTTGTCAGCCAAGCCGTGGGCGAGCTTTGCGAGCGTGTTGGCGGAAGCCGGAGCGATCAGGAAGAGATCGGCGTTGGCAACCAGCGCCAGATGACTCAGCGGCTCGTGTGCCGGAGGCTCCTGTCCGGGGAAGGCCCCACGCGCGGGGTCTCGCTCGAACTCGTTGCTCAACACCGGCGCCCCGGTCAGCGCTTCAAAGGAAGCGGCGCCGATGAACCGTTGGCTCGTGGGCGTCTGCACAACGCGCACCGAGTGCCCGGTCGCCGTCGCGAGGCGGATGAACTCGAGCGACTTGTAGGCGGCGATACCACCACTGACGCCGAGCAGGATTCGGGACATGGCTTGGTTTTAGAGGGCGGGAGGAGAAGTGGCAACCCGTGAGCGAGACCCTGCGCCCGCGGATCCATGTTCTCTGCCAGCTGCCGTCAGGTGGCCGCTGGGCAAGTCAGGCAAGGAGGCAATGAGCGAAGTGTGCTGTGCACACGAGCGATCGAGGACGCCGCATGACGCCGCCCAGCGGTCACCTGTAGTGGTACTTGATCTTTCCTGCTGCTACCTCCTCGAGGGCGATCGTGAGGTAGTTCTTGGAGATCGTTTCGACCATCGGCGGCGGGAACTCATCGAAGGTGCCCTCACCGAGGTTGTGGTAGTAGCTGTTGATCTGGCGTGCGCGCTTGGCGGCGACGAGCACGCTCGCGTAATTGGAGTCGACGTTGTCGAGCAGGCGGTCGATGCGGGGAGAGATCACTTGGTCGTTGCCTTTCCTTGTTGATCTCGCAGTGTAGAGCCTCGCAGTGTTAGGAGGAAGAGGAGGAGGGCAGGCCCCCTCCAGACCTCCTCCCTTCAATTCAGCCTCGCCCGTCCAGCTCATCGGCGACGACCGCGGTCAGCTGCTCCAACGCGTCTTGCAGCCGGTCATTGACGACCACGTGAGCGAACTCCGGCTGGGCCTGGAGCTCCTCCGCGGCCACGCGCAGCCGCCGCTCGACCTCCTCTGGATCGTCGGTACCTCGCCCGATCAGCCGTGTGCGCAGCTCGTCCAACGAGGGCGGCGCGATGAACACCTGAACCGCATCGGGCACCGACGCGCGCACCTGGCGAGCCCCCTGGACCTCGATCTCCAACACCACCGGCGTTCCCGCACGCACGCGTTTCTCGAGCTCCGAGCGCAACGTCCCGTAGCTGCGACCAGCGTAGTCGGCATGCTCGACGAACTCTCCGTCCTTAACCTTCCGATCAAACTCCTCGCGGGGAAGGAAGTGGTAATCGACGCCATCCCGCTCCCCCGGCCTCGGCCCGCGCGTGGTCGCGGAGACCGACAGCTCCAGTTCGGGCAGCCGCTCCATCAGCCCCCTGATCAAAGTCCCCTTGCCGACGCCCGAAGGCCCTGTGATTACGAACACCCGCGCCACTGCTGGGACCCTAATGCGAGGAGCGGGGGAAGCGGATTTCAGCGGCGCAGCAGCGATACCAACTCGCTGCGTTGGCGCTCTGAGAGACCGCCGATCGTCTTGCTCGGGGAGATTCGGCAGAGGGCGAGGATCTTGTTCACCTTCACCCGGCCGTACTTGGGCACAGCCAGCAGCATGTCGAACACCTTCGCGGTCTCGACGTACTCCGGCGGGTTCTGAAGCAGCGTCTGGATCGACAGGCGACCCGATTTCAGATCGCGCTTGAGCTGCGCTCTGCGCGTGCGGATCTGGTTGGCCCTCGCGAGCGCGTCCATCCGCTGATTCAGCGACCGCTCGGGGGCTGCCGCGGGCGTCAAGGAGGTCTTCTCGCTCGCCGTCTCGGTCGCCATCGCCATGGGCGGCGAGTCTACACACCGGCGGCAGTCGATCAAGGAAAAGCGGCCAATTCAGCTATACCTCAACTTGAGCTATAGGTATGTCGAGGCTGATGGATGGTCTCGCCGCCGCTTTGCAGGGATTTTTAGCGCCCCTTATCCTGGCCGATCAGCCAGCCACAACCTCCAACCGCACCCAGGCCTGGCCGAATACTGATCTCCACCGACGTCAAGCCGGGCCGGAGGTGGACCAGGCTGGGCCGAGATCCAATTCCCGGGCGATCCTCGCCCCGGCCGTGGGGTCGCGAAAGCTCTCGGTGCCAACCGCCACGAGCCGCGCCCCGACATCGAGCAGCTCACGAGCATGCACCGCGCAGCTCACCCCGCCCATCCCGATCGCGGGGATCCTCACGCGCTCGGCGACCGCGGCCACCTGTGCAAGCGAGACCGCGCGGATCGCGGAACCGGACAGGCCGCCGGTCCGCCCCCCAGCCATGGCCGGGGCGAGTGCGGCGCGGACAGACCGTCGCGAGATGCCGGCGCGAGCGCCAGCGCCCGCAGCGTGTTGATCAGCGACACCGCGTCCGCGCCGCCCTCCTGCGCCGCCAGCGCACAGGCGGCCACGTCTGCCGCGTTCGGCGTCAGCTTCACGATCAGCGGCTTACCCGTCCGTGGACGCACCGCCCGCACGACCTCCTGCAGCTGGCGTGGATCGGCCCCGATGTCGAGCCCCGTCTTCACGTTCGGACACGACACGTTCAGCTCGATCGCCGCGATCTCCGTGCGCGCGTCGCACGCCTGCACCAGCTCGGCGATCTCCGCCGCGCTCGAGCCCATCACGTTCGTGATCACCGGCACCGGCAGACTCGCCAACTCCGGCAGGTCCTCGGCCAGATAGCCCTGAAGGCCCTTGTTCGGTAAGCCGATCGAGTTGAGGAGTCCCGCCGGGGTCTCCCACAACCGCGGCGGCGGATTGCCGGCGCGGGGCTCCAGCGTGATCGTCTTCGACACGTACGCCGCGAACGGAAACTCCTCGTCCAGCGCCGCCCCGAACGCCTTCCTCGCCGCGAGCGCGTCGAACGTGCCCGAGCCGTTGATGATCGGATGCGCCAGTTGCAGTCCACAGAACTCGACGCTCATGCCGGAGCTCCGGCATGCTCCTCGATCGACTCCAGTTCGGCGGCGTCGATTACCGGGCCGTCGACGCACACCCGCAGATAACCCCCGCCCCGCTTTGGCACGACGCAGCCAAAGCATGCGCCGAACCCGCAGGCCATGCCCGCCTCCAGCGCGAGCTGTGCGGGCACTCCCCGCGTCGCGCACAGCGCTCTGACGGCCTCCAGCATCAGCGCTGGTCCGCACGCGTAGACGGTGGCGTGCGCATCGCGCTCCAGTTCCTCGCTGAGCAGCTCTGTGACGAGGCCGTGGTGGCCGGCTGCGCCATCGTCAGTAGCAACGCGCGCATCGTGCAACAGCGCGGCGCCCCGCGCCCGCGGACCATCGCGAAAGCCGAGCAGAACGGTCATCTCGCACACCAGTCCATCCTGGAGGATCGCCAGCGGCGCGATTCCCACGCCGCCTCCCACCAGCAGCGCCCGCCGGCCGTCCCGCGGTGCGGTGAAGCCTTGACCGAGCGGGCCTAGTGCCCACACCTGATCCCCCGCCGCCAGCTCGCACAGCCGCTTCGTACCCGGCCCCACATCCTCCAACAGATAGTGGGCCTCCCCGTCTTGCCAGCGGGCAAGAGAGAACGCGCGCGGGAGATACGGCCGCTCATCCTCTCCTCCGCCCCAGCGCTCGGCGGCCGCCAGCATCGTGAACTGGCCTGGATTGGGAACCCGCTGGATGGGCGGGTTCCCATACCAGTCGGCGTCGGCGACCCGCAGCACGCGGTAGGATCCCAGCTCGTCGTTTCCGGTGACCGTTAACAGCCTACGGCCAAAGGGCGCCGTCGTACGGCTGTTTTCAGCCTCCTCAGTCGCAACGGCTGGGAGAAGCCCGTCACTCACCCCGCCACCTCTGTGCCGTCAAGGCTGGCTCGGGTTCGATCGACCGCCTCGCGATCCCCGTGCAACTCCTGCAGGCACAGCACCTCCGGCGCCCCATCTCGCCGGGCGCTCGAGATCGCGCGCGCCGCGCTCACCCCGGCGGACAGCGTCGTCAAGCAGGGGATGCCATGCATCACCGCGGCACGCCTGATCTCCCAGCCGTCGGTCCTCGCCCCAACGCCCGTCGGTGTGTTGACAACGAGGTCCACGTCCCCGCGCTCGATCCAGTCCAGCACGTGCGGCGAGCCCTCGCCGAGCTTGTTCAGCCGCTCCACCGGCACCCCCATCCGCGCGATCGCCTCCGCCGTACCACGCGTGGCAACGATTCGAAAGCCGTTGTCGTGCAGGATCTGCGCGACCGCGAACGCGCCTGCCTTGTCTGAGTCCGTCACCGTGATGAACGCAGTGCCATTGTGCGGCAGTGGCACGCCCGCGGCGGCCTGCGCCTTGGCGAACGCGGTCGGAAAATCGCGCGCGATCCCCATCACCTCGCCGGTCGAGCGCATCTCTGGACCGAGCACCGCGTCGGCGCCCTCGAACCGGTCAAACGGCAGTACCGCCTCCTTCACCGACACATGCTCGCCATACCCCAGCCCCTCCCTGCCCGCGGGCAGGCCGAGGTCCGCGATCCGCTCGCCCAACATGATCCGGCACGCCAGCTTCGCCAGCGGCACGCCGACCGCCTTGGACACGAACGGCACCGTCCGCGACGCTCGCGGGTTGGCCTCGATCACGAACAGCTGTCCCACGTACACCGCGTACTGGACGTTCAGCAGTCCGACCACCCCGATCGCGAGCGCGATCTCGCGCGTCGCGCCCCTGATCTGCTCGAGCATCTCCTCGCCGAGCGAGTGCGGTGGCAGCACGCACGCGCTGTCGCCCGAGTGCACGCCGGCCTCCTCGACGTGCTGCATGATCCCGCCGATCCACACGGCCTCGCCGTCGCACAGCGCGTCGACGTCGACCTCGATCGCGTTCTCCAGGAATCTGTCAAGGAAGATCTCGGGTGCCCCTGGCGAGTCCACAGCAGTGTCGAGGCCCTCACGTTCCAAGTAGTCGCGAAGCCCGTCACTCGAGTAGACGATCTCCATCGCCCTGCCACCGAGCACGTAGGACGGCCGCACAAGCAGCGGATAGCCCACCTCCTCGGCCTGGGTCAACGCCTCATCCACCGAGCGGGCCGTCGCGTACGGCGGGGCCTTGTAGCCGAGCTCTGCCAGCAGTGCGCCGAAGCGGCCACGGTCCTCCGCCAGGTCGATCGCGTCGACGCTTGTGCCCAGCAGCGGCACGCCCGCCGCCACCAAGCCGGCGGCGAGCTTCAGTGGCGTCTGCCCACCGAACTGCACGATCATTCCGATTAAGCCCCACCCGCCCGCTCCACCTCCACAACGGCGAGCACGTCCTCGAGCGTCAGCGGCTCGAAATACAAACGGTCGGAGGTGTCGTAGTCGGTCGAGACCGTCTCCGGGTTGCAGTTGATCATCACCGCGTCACGGTCTGACTCACGCACGGTCATCGCTGCGTGCACGCAGCAGTAGTCGAACTCGATGCCCTGGCCGATCCGGTTCGGCCCCGAGCCGAGGATCACGACCGACTCGCGCTCTCCGCGGCGCACCTCGTCGGCTGCAGTCCGCTCCCAACCGGAGTAGTAGTAGGGCGTGCGGGCCGGGAACTCGGCCGCGCAGGTGTCGACCGAGCGGAACGACCGCTCGCCCTCGAACGGCTTTAGCGGATCGGACCCAAGCACCTGCAGCTCGTGCAGGAACCACGGATCGATCGCCGTCGCCTCGTAGATCGCATTGACGCTCGCGTCGCGTCCGAGCAGCTCGATGATCGTCTCGTAGCGCTCCGGCCCGGGCGTCTTCAGAGAATCGAGCAGGACCTCGTCGGAGATCTCTCCCAGGTAGGGCGGCTTGTCTAGCTCGCGCGAGCGCAGCGCCTTTGCAAACGCCTGCCCAAACGTGCGGCCGATCGCCATCACCTCGCCCACCGACTTCATGTGCGTGGTGAGCGTCAGATCGGTGCCCGGGAACTTCTCGAACGCGAACCGCGGCCACTTGACGACGACGTAGTCGATCGTCGGCTCAAAGCACGCCGGGGTCACGCCGGTGATGTCGTTGTCGATCTCATCCAGCCGATAGCCGACCGCCAGACGCGCGGCAATCTTCGCGATCGGGAAGCCCGTCGCCTTCGACGCCAGCGCCGAGGAGCGCGACACGCGTGGGTTCATCTCGATCACGAGAATCTCCTCGGTCTGAGGGTTGACCGCGAACTGCACGTTCGAGCCGCCCGTCTCCACCCCGACCGCCCTGATCACCGCGATCGCCTGGTCGCGCAGGCGCTGGTAGAGGCTATCGGTGAGCGTCTGCTGCGGCGCAACCGTGACCGAGTCGCCCGTGTGCACTCCCATTGGGTCGACGTTCTCGATCGAGCACACGATCACCACATTGTCAGCGCCGTCGCGCATCACCTCCAGCTCGAACTCGCCCCAGCCAATCACGGACTGATCGAGCAGTACCTGCCCGATCGGCGAGGCCTCGATCCCGCGCGCCGCGAGCGCAGCGAACTCCTGCTCGCTGCGCGCGATCCCCCCGCCACGGCCGCCGAGCGTAAACGCCGGGCGCACGATGCACGGCAGGCCAAGCTCTCCGAGCGCCTCCATCGCCTGCGCGACGCTCGTCGCGATCGCGCTCTTCGGCATCCTCAGCCCCGCGCGTGCGATCGCCGCGCCGAACAGCTTGCGGTCCTCCGCGCACGCGATCGCCTCGTAGTTCGCTCCAATCAACTCCACCCCATACCGCTCGAGCGTCCCGTCCTCGTGCAGCGCCGTGGCGAGGTTCAACGCGGTCTGCCCACCAAGCGTCGGCAGCAGCGCGTCGGGGCGCTCGCGCTCGATCACCTGCGCCACCGGCCCGGGCAGCAGCGGCTCGATGTACGTCGCGTCGGCGAACTCCGGGTCGGTCATGATCGTCGCCGGGTTCGAGTTGACGAGGACCACCTCATAGCCCTCCTCGCGCAGCACCTTGCACGCCTGCACACCGGAATAGTCGAACTCGGCCGCCTGCCCGATCACGATCGGGCCCGAGCCCAGGATCAGAATCTTCTGGATGTCGCTACGCCGCGGCAATGCGCTCCAGGAAACGATCGAACAGGTACAGGCTGTCATGCGGGCCTGGTCCTGCCTCAGGGTGGTACTGCACCGCCCCACCGGGAACGTCGAGCAGCTCGAAGCCCTCGACGGTGCGGTCGTACAGGTTCACGTGCGAGAGCTGGGCCGCGCCGAAGTCCGTGTGCCAGCGCACTGGCCGCGAGCCGTCGATCGTGCGCGATCCGCTCGGCCCGAGCACCGCGAAGCCGTGGTTCTGGGAGGTGATCTCCACGCGCCCCGTCTGTAGGTCCTTGACCGGGTGGTTCGCGCCGCGGTGACCGAAGGGCAGCTTGAATGTCTGCAGGCCCAGGGCTCGGCACAGCAGCTGATGGCCGAGGCAGATTCCCCACACGGGCCGGTGGCCCACCAGCTGACGTACGGTGTCCACCACATAGTCCAGGGCGGCCGGGTCGCCCGGGCCATTGGCGAGGAACACCGCGTCGGGGTCTTCTGCGAGCAGCTCGGTGGCCGTGGTCGTGCACGGATGCAAGCTCACACGCGCGCCTCGGGCTACGAGCTCGCGCACCATCGACCCCTTGATCCCCGTGTCGATCACGGCGATTAATGGCCCACCCACCCCGTCGCCTGAGCCGTGGCGAGTGACCTCGCTCGGGGTCACGACGCTGGCCAGATCCTGCCCGGCCATCGACGGCTCGGCCTCGATCAGATCCTTTGCCTCGCGCTCGGAGATCTCGATCGGGAACACTCCCCCCTTCATCGATCCCGCATCACGGATGTGCTTCACCAGCGCGCGGGTGTCCACACCGCTGATCGCCGGCACGCCACAGTCCTCCAGCCAATCCAGCCAGCCGCGCTCAGCTGTGGGCGCGTCCTCGCGGTTGCACGCCTCGCGCATGATCGCGGCGCGCGCCCACGCGCGCTCGGACTCCATCGCCTGCGCACTCGTTCCGTAGTTGCCGATGTGGGGATAGGTGAACGCGATCAGCTGACCCGCGAACGACGCGTCGGTCATCGACTCCTGGTATCCGGCCATGCCGGTGGTGAACACGACCTCACCGACCGCATGGCGGGCGGGATCCGATACCCCGCAGGCTTCACCGTCAAAGCGCGTGCCGTCCTCCAACAGCACGTAGGCCGTCGCGTTCTTCATCGCAGAATCAGTTTCTGCACTGCTTTGAACTCTGGCGTGCCCGCGCGCTCCAGCAACTCGAACAGCACCGCCTCGACCGTCGTCACGATGGCTCCCGCGCGCTCCAGCCGCTCCAGGCCGCGCTCGTAGTCGATTACGTGCCGCGAGCCGACCGCGTCAGCCGGGACGTGTACCTCGACGCCCTGCGCTCGAGCAGGTCGTGGACCGTCTGGCTCACGCACACGTGCGTCTCGATCCCACACACGACCGCCTGGTTTCGGCCTCTGAGGTCGAACCCGTCCGCGCGAGCCGCCGAGAACACGCTCTTCTCGATCGGTGTCTCCTCTTCGAGGCCAACCTCCGGCGCTGTGTGGCCGAGGCCTTTCGGGTACTGCTCGCTCACGGTCGTCGGCAAGTCGAGGATTCGGGCCGCCTGCACGAGCTTTGCGCACGCGTCCGCGACGCCCGCGAAGGACTCGTACGGCCTGAACCCCTCCTGCACGTCCACGACGACGAGCGCCGCTCGATCACGGTTGAGCAGGCTCACTAAGCCGCCACCACTGAGAACGCGCGCTCGCGGTAGACAACGGCCCCAGCTGCCACCGTCAGCAGCACGCGGCCCCGCAGCCGCCGCCCGGTGAAGCAGCAGTTCTCCGAGCGACTCTCCCAGCCGTGCTCTCCCGCCGTCCACTCCCCGTCGAGGTCGATCAGGGTCAAGTTGGCTATCTCTGTAGGCGCAATTGTTGGGGTTGGCAGATCGAACAACGCCGCCCCAGCGGTCATCCGCTCGCACGAGCAGCCCCAGCTCGAGCACGCCCGGCAGCACCAACTCGGTGTACAGCGCCGCGAACGCGGTCTCCAGGCCTGTGGTGCCCATCGGCGCCTGCTCGAACGGCACCTCCTTCTCCTCGCGCGCGTGCGGCGCGTGATCGGTGGCGACACAGTCGATGCGTCCCGTCGCGCAGCCCCTCCACGAGCGCTTGACGATCCTCCTCGGTTGCCAGCGGCGGGTTCATCTTCATGCGCGTGTCCATCCCGCGCACGTCCTCCTCGGTCAGCAGCAGGTGGTGGGGGGTGACCTCGGTGCTGATCCTCCAGCCCTGGGCCTTGGCATATGCGACCGCGTGTACCGACGCGGTGCAGCTCAGGTGCTGGAAGTGCACGCGCGCGTCCTCGTACCCCGCGAGCGCGGCGTCGCGTGCGACCATCGTCGACTCGCTCACGCTCGGGATTCCGCCCAGGCCCAGCGCGGCGCTGACCGTGCCCTCGTGCATCGCGCCACCCTTCGACAGCGAGGTGTCCTCCTCGTGCAGCGCGATCGTCCCGCCGCACAGCCGCTGGTATTGCAAAGCCTTGCGCAGCATCCCCGCGCTCGCGACCGGTCGACCATCGTCGCTGAAGCCGAGCGCGCCCTCCTGTCGCAGCTCGGCCATCTCCGTCAGCTCCTTCCCCTCCAACCCGCGCGTGATCGCCGGTAGGAAGCCGACGGGGATCCGCGCTTCGCGCGCCGCCGCGTCGCGCAACGAGCGCAGCAAAGGCGCTGAGTCGAGCACGGGGTCGGTGTTTGGCATCGCGATCGCCCCGCCGAACCCCCCGGCGGCGGCCGCGCGGGTGCCGGTTTCCAGGTCCTCCTTGTGCTCCTGCCCGGGTGTGCGCAGATGGACGTGAGGGTCGAAGAACGCCGGCAGCAGCGTGCGCCCCTTCGCGTCGATCGTTTCCTCGTCCGCTGATGGATCGAGCGTGCCGGGCGCCGCCAACTCGGCGATCTCCCCGCCGCGCACGCGCACGTCGTGCATGGCGTCGATGTCCGCGCGAGGGTCGAGGACGTGCACCCGGGAAAGCAGGAGGTTTGCGGGGACTCCGGGTCCCTGGACGAGCGGATTGGCGGCCATCACGCGAGCTGCTTGACGTTCTCTGGACGGTCGGGGTCCGCTGGCTGGGGCTCGCGTGCGCCGGCGAGCAACTCGTATAGGACCGCCATCCGCACCACCACGCCGGCCTCGACCTGGGCGGTGATCACCGCCTGCGGTGAGTCGACGACCTCGCCGGAGAGCTCCACCCCGCGGTTGACAGGCCCGGGGTGCATCAGCACCTGGCGCGGCCCCAGCCGCCGGCCGTTGATCTGATACCAGGCGGCGTACTCGCGCAACGACGGCAGGAAGCTCTCGCTCATCCGCTCGCGCTGCATCCGCAGCGCGTACACCACGTCGGCCTCGGCGAGCTCGTCGAGCGTGAAGCGCACCTCACATCCGAGCGCCTCGATCCCGCGCGGGATCAGCGTCGGTGGCCCGGCGACCGTCACCCGCGCGCCCATCCGCTGAAACGCGATGATGTTCGAACGCGCGACCCGCGAATGAGCGACGTCGCCGACGATCCAGATCGACGCGCCGTCGATCCCGCCGCGGTGCTGCTGCAGTGTGTAGACGTCGAGCAGCGCCTGCGTCGGATGCTCGTGCTTGCCGTCGCCCGCGTTTACGATCGCCGCGCCGCACCACTTCGAGACCAGCTCGGCGGCGCCCGCCCACGGCGTGCGCAGCACGATCGCGTCGGGCTTGTGCGCGCTCAGCGTCAGCACCGTGTCCTTCAGCGACTCGCCCTTCTCCACGCTCGATCCGCTCGCGGCGAAGTTCACCACGTCTGCGGAGAGGCGCTTGGCAGCCAGCTCGAAGGAGCTGCGCGTGCGCGTCGAGGCCTCGTAGAACAGGTTCAGCACCATCCGCCCGCGCAGCGCTGGGACCTTCTTGATCTCGCGGTCTGAGACCTCGGCGAAGCGCGCCGCCTGCGCGACGATCCGCTCGATTTCCGCCCTGTCGAGTTCCTCGATCGAGAGCAGGTGATTCATGCCGGGGTCTCCACCGGGTCTGACTGCACCGAAGGGCCGTTCTCGGAGGATGCCTCGATCGCGACCTCGTCGATGCCGTCGAGCTCGCTGACGCGCACGTGCACGTGCTCGGCGCGCGAGGTCGGCAGGTTCTTGCCGACGTAGTCCGGCCTGATCGGCAGCTCGCGGTGCCCTCGATCGGCGAGCACCGCCAGCTGCACGCGAGCGGGACGGCCATAGTCGAACAGCGCCTCGATCGCCGCGCGCACGGTGCGCCCGGTGAACAGCACGTCGTCGACGATCACCACCGTGCGCCCGGCAACGTCGAAGTCGATGTGCGAGGCGTGCACGACCGGCGCATCGTCCTCGGCGCTGGAGGTCATCGCGGTAGAAGCCGATGTCGAGATCCCCGAGCGGGACCTCCACATCGAGCAACTCTTCGAGCTGTGCCCGCAACCGCCGCGCGAGAAACGCCCCGCGCCGGTGGATCCCGATCAGAACCGGCGCCGGCGGCCCGGGATTACGCTCGACGATCTCATGTGCGATGCGCACCAGCGCCCGCCGCACATCGTCCGCTTGGAGGACGACCTTCTCGTTGCTGTCCATTGTTTCCTTCCTGGCCTCTCGGGACCGGGTTAAAGGAGGATTTCTTGGACTCTATCAGGGGGCCGTGACGGTTCAGCTCGCCGTGACGGCCTCGGTGGCCGCCTCGCGCTCACGGCGCTCGGACCAGCGGATCAGCTCGGCGGCGCCGCGCTCGGGGAACGGCACCTCGATCGTGTCGAAGTCGCGCGGCGCCTCGGTCGCCGCGAACACCGCGCGCGCCTGCTCGCGCAGCTCCCGCTCCGGCATAGCGGCTCGACATGTGTGTCAGCGCGAGCATCCTCACCTCCGCGTCGCGCGCCAGCTGCGCCGCCTGGCGCGCGGTCGAGTGAGCGGTCTGGCGCGCACGCTCGGCCTCCTCCTCGGCGAACGTCGCCTCGTGCACGAGCAGATCGGCCTGATGGGCGGCGATCGCGAGCGCCTCACACGGCGCCGTATCGCCGGAGAGCACGACCTTGCGGCCCTCCCGCGTCGGTCCCATCACCTGCTCGGGCGCGACGCCGTTGACCGTCTCCCCGCGCTGCAAGCCGCCCGAAGTCGGGCCCCGGGCTCACGCCCAGCTCCTGCGCCAAGCGCGCGTCGAGATGCCCCGGGCGCGGCCGCTCGACGAGGGCATACCCGAAGCACGCAGCGCCACGGTGGCTGACGGGGATCGCGGTGATCGCATAGCCATCGCGCTGCACCGTCTCCGCGGGCGCGAGCTCGACGAAGCTCAGCTCATAGGGCATCCGGCCGTAGACGATCCGCATCGCGCCCATCAGCTCCTTCAGCCCGCGCGGGCCGAACACTGTCAGCGGCTGGTCGCGTTCGCGCAGCGCGAAGGACTTCAGCATCCCCGGCAGCCCCAGCCAGTGGTCGGCGTGGAAGTGCGTGATGAACACGCTGTCCACATCGGTCAGCCCGACCGAGCGCACGAGCTGACGCTGCGTGCCTTCGCCGCAGTCGAACAGAATGCGATCGCCCCCGCGGCGCACCAGGATCGCCGGCAGCCCGCGCCGGGGGCTGGGCACCGAGCCGCCGGTGCCCGCAAAGAAGATCGATAGGTCCATGGAGTGCAACGGTAGCGTTGGGTCGAGCGCCGCCGGACTTCGAGCGCGCGGCAAGCACGCCGGTAAGCTCTTTGAAGCGACGGTCTCGGATGTCATCCTGTGCCGCCTGCGCCCGTAGCTCAGTGGATAGAGCGCTCGCCTCCGGAGCGAGAGGTCGCAAGTTCGAATCTTGCCGGGCGCGTTGTCAGAAACTGGCTCTGCAGAGCTGATTGGCGCGGTTAGGCGGCTACCTGCAATTGGGCATGTAGACCCTCAAAAGGGCCGCTGCTGCCCATTGCTGCCCAATCAAACAGTCGGCGCCACCGGGCACCACGGCCCGTGCCCAGCGGTTCGATCCTCCTGGCCTTTTCGGCTCGAACGTTAGGTCTCCTGGGGGACTACTCCAGCGTGGAGAGGAGCGACGTTCTCGAAGATCGCTGCCATCCCCTGCCCCCCGCCGATGCACATCGTCTCGAGGCCATAGCGCCCACCGCGCCGCGCGAGCTCGCGTAGCAGAGTCGTCATGATCCGCCCGCCGGTCGCCCCGATCGGGTGCCCGAGCGAGATCCCGGAGCCGTGCACGTTGACGCGCTCCAACCCGTCGGGCAGATCCCACTCGCGCAGCACCGCCAACGCCTGCGCGGCGAAGGCCTCGTTAAGCTCGATCAGATCCATGTCCGCGAGCGTTAGCGCAGCTCGCTCCAGCGCCTTCTTGGTCGAGGGCACCGGGCCGATGCCCATCGTCTCCGGCGCCACCCCCGCGACCGCCCAGGACACCAGGCGCGCGAACGGCTTCAGGCTGAGCTCGGCGGCCTTCTCGGGGTGCGTGATTATGCACACTGCAGCGCCGTCGTTCTGACCGCTGGCGTTGCCCGCGGTGACGGTCGCGTCGGGGTCCGTACGGCCCATGATCGCGCGCAGGGCGCCGAGGCGCTCGAGCGTGCTGTCCGCGCGCGGGTGCTCATCGCGCTCGATCAGCTTCTCCTCCTTGCGGATCTTGACCAGCACCGGCACGATCTCCTGCGCGAACGTGCCGTCCTCCTGGGCGGCCACCGCGAGCCGGTGGGAGCGCAGCGCGAACTCGTCCTGCTCCGCGCGCGGGATCCCATACTGGCGGCGCAGGTTCTCTGCAGTCTCGATCATGCCGCCCGGCACCGGATGATTGATGCCCCCGGCCGTGACCCGGCCACGCGCGAGGCGATCATCGAGCGTCACGCCGGCGCCCCTCACGCCCCAACGCATCCCCGTCGCATAGAACTCCGCCTGACTCATGCTCTCCGCGCCCCCCGCGAGCACCAGCTCCGTGGCGCCCGTCTGCACCTGCATGCAGCCGATCATCAGCGCCTGCAGACCGGCGCCGCAGCGACGGTCCACCTGCAGTCCCGGCACCTCGATTCCCAGGCCCGCGTCCAGCGCGGCCACGCGACCGAGCGCGGGCGCCTCGCCGTTTGGATAACCCTGGCCGAGGATCACGTCCTCGATCTCGCCCGCGGGCAGCGATGTCCGCCGTATGAGCTCTCGAATGACGCTCGCCGCGAGTTCCGTGACGGGCACGTCACGGAACACACCGCCGAAGCCCCCGACGGCCGTCCTCAGGGGTTCGCAGATGACGGCGTCGCGCACAGCCGAGGAGCCTGCCACAAATCTATTCCCGGGCGCAACCACCCATATCAGCCGGGGGGCTCCACCCGCCGCACGCGCACTCCCCCAAGCTCGATCGTCTCGCGTCCACCGGGAAGCTCGTGCGGGAGCTCGACCGCGATCTCCACCAGCCCTTCCCCGCGCTCGCTCGCGGCCGTCTCGAAGTGCACCTCGCCGCCGTCCAGGCGCAGCACTGGCCGATCCTCCCCACTCACGCCAAGGCCCAGCACCTCTGCCCAGCGCGCCGCCACGGCCGCCGGGTCGCTCACCGCGAGCGTGACGCCGGCCAGGCGTCCGGGCGCCCCGGCGCCAATCTGTCCGGTCCACTGCGGCCCGCCCCAGCGCCACGTGCCGTAGGGCTCGGAGCGGTCGAGCGAGACGATCGCTCCGCGCATGTCCGCAGGGTGCAGGTGCGTGGCCGAGATGTCAGGCAGATCGATCTGCCAGACCACACGCGCGTCCAGCCCCAGCGTGCGCTCGCGCGCGCCCTCCAGATCCTGGAGGTCGAAGATCACCATGTAGCCGCCGTCGCCGTCGTGGCGCGCGAGGTAGCGGCCGGCCGCGGTGTCCGGCACGATCGGCGAGACGACCTCCACGAAGCAGTCGCCCAGCGCGAACACCACATTCTCGAGCCCGAATGCGCCGACCCCGGCGTCGCGAAACGGCTCGTCGAGGCCCAGCGCGGCCCGCAACGCGGATGTCACGGGCTCGAGCTCGGCGGCGACGAGCACCGCCTGACGCAGCCTCACCCTCGATCCGCCCGCACCCACGGAGGTCAAGGCCACCACCGCGTCCATGCGCACATGCGTTAGGCGCCCAGCGGTGCGAAGCGCGGGTCGCGATGCTGCAGGAAGCTCGTGACGCCCTCCACGAAGTCAGGGGCGGTGAAGGACTCGAGCATCAGCCGGTCGGCGCCGGCGAGGGCATCGGGCAGCGCCCGGTCGAGATCGGCGTAGACCTGTCGCTTCATTGTGGCCATGCTCGCGGGCGAGCACTTCGAGGCGAGCTCGCGCGCGTAGTCGAGCGTCTCCTCGAGCAGCTGCTCGGGCGCCGACACGCGGTTGAGGAGGCCAAGCGCCTGTGCCTCCTGGGCCAGCACCACGCGGCCGGAGAGGAGCAGGTCGAGCGCCCGGGCGGGGCCGACCAACCTCGGCAAGATCCACGAGATCCCATGCTCGGCGACCAGCCCGCGGCGCGCAAACGCGGTCGTCAGCTTGGCCCCATCCGCGGCGAAGCGCATGTCACACATCAGCGCCTGCACCAGACCGATCCCTGCGCACGCGCCGTTGATGGCGGCGATGATCGGCTTCGGAATCGAGTGCGGGAAGGTCTGCGGGCGGCGCTCCAGGGCAGCCTCCACGTCAACGTCCACCTTTCCGTCGCCGAGCGCCTGCAGATCGTGCATGTCCGCGCCCGCACAAAAGCCGCGGCCGGCGCCCGTCACCACGATCACGCGGACCTCCTCAGCTTGCCCGCACTCCTCGAGCATCGCGAAGTAGACGCGCTCCATCTCCGCGGTCCACGCGTTCAGGCGATCGGGCCGGTTGAGCGTGAGCAGCGCCACACCGTCCCTCACCTGCCTCTGCACCACTTCGCTGATGTCGACTCCTCCCACTCTTCTCACCGCTCCTGCGAGCCTACTGGGTAAACCTTCGCGGCCATCGAGACCCTATTAGCGAACACAGCCTCATAGTCCCAAGCACCGTCAGTCGATTCCGCGAAAGGACGGGTGAGCTTGGTCCAGATACCAGCCGAACGCGCGCTCCAGGATCCACCTGCGATTCATCGCTCGCAGTCCGAGCGTGAGCAGACGGGGCGGCAGCGCAGGGATCAGACGTTGCAGCCCCAAAGCCACGGCGAATGCCCGCCGGTGACCGGCGCTGAAGGAGTCATAGCGCTCCAGCGCGTCCTCGCGTGAGCGCCCCTGCTCAATCACCGCGCGCAGCTCGCGCCCGCAGGCGACGCCAAAGTAGAACGCCGTGCGGATGCCCTCGCCGGACAGCGCGAAGCAGTGCCCGGCGGAGTCCCCGGCGAAGAACACCCCCTCCTCGGTCGCCGCGCGCAGGCGATGTGGGAACCAGTTCCCCTGGTAGCGCACAGGCTCCATCTCCAGACGCTCGACGAGGTCTACCGTCGACTCGCGCACATGCTGAGCCGGGTCGTAGGAGCCGACGCCCACCCGTGCCTCTCCCCCGGCCGGCACGCACCAACCGTACCCACGGCGCACCAGCGAGCGCTCGAGCCACACATCCAAGTCCGCGGTCGGCGCGGGCCCGACCGGCGGATGTACCTCCAGCCCGCGCGAGAGAGGCGCATCGGGCGGCTGGTAGCCACCTGACCCCAGCACGCGGCGCCAGCCCAGCGCGTCCACCACCAGCGCGGCGCGGATCACGCCACGATCGGTGCTCACCGCGATCGGCTCGCCGTGTGCCGGATCGCCATCTTTTTCGAGGCGCCCCTCGACCTTGGCGGTCTCAAAGCGCGCATCGCCCTGCTCATACAGAAGCTCGCACAGTCTGCGGTAGTCAAAAGACGACCAGCTCCACGGCAGGCAATAACGCACCGAGCCGTGCGGGGTGCTGAAACGCATGTACGGGATCTCCTGGCTGATCGCCTCCGAGACGCCCATCGCAGCAAGCCACGGTGTGGGCGCGGCGCAGGCCGAAGTCGGGCGCTCGCCGATCTCGTAGCGGTCGATCACGAGCACATCTGCACCCGAACCGGCGAGCTCGCGCGCCACCGCCAACCCGGCGAAGCTGGCACCGCAGATGAGCACGTCGACGCTTGTCCCTTCCAGCGAGGTGCGTGCCGGCCCGCGGGCCGTGGCGCGAGTGGTCATCGCGCCTTTCTCATCAGCACGCCCACGAGGATGGCTTTAGCCGCCGGTCGTTTCGACACTTGATTGGAGGATAAGTGAGAGAGGACATGTTCCCGGGAGTCGACGCGCGGATCCGAACCCTGCCGCCGGCTGACATCAACCTCACACTCCCACACGAACTTCACCTACATCCATGACAGGAGAACCCCTTTTTCCCGGATCCGCCGGGACGACCCACTTTATTCCCGCTTCCACGAGGCGACCTGTTTGTGCCCCGCGTTGGCTGGGGTGGTGGTCGCGGCGGGCTCGTTCCGCGAGCAGGGCTCCCCGTCAGGCGAGGAGCCAGATTGCGTCGTCGCGGAGCTCGACCGGGAACCTCTTCAGCGGGCGGGCACCGGCCGTCGCCTTGACGGCGCCGGCCAGCGGTTTGAATGCGCCCTGCGGACCACGCACCATCTTGCCGGTGCCAACATCGTAGAGCGCCGCGTGCCACGGGCACTCGAGGCATCCGTCGTCTGTCACGTGCCCGTTGCCCAGGGCGGCAAAGAGATGGCGGCAGCGGTTGGATACCGCGAACGGCTTTCCCCCGCTCATTCCAACCGCTAGAGCGCCATGAGGTGTCTCCTCCACGACGGTGACCTGCGAGTCACCGAGGTCATCGATGGCGACGAGGCGGACGGCGGAGGGCTCGGAGGTGCCCATCCGCGAATGATCTCACACTCCCAACGCCGACCATAGTCCGCCAGATTGTGGGTTTGTCGTCTCTCGCTGGCCGGTGAAGGCTGATAGGGTTGGCGCGACAGGCCCGGTGCCTGTGCTGGGCCGCAAGGGGAAGGGAGTCGGCATGGCCGACCGAATGCTGTTCATTGGCTGGGGTAGCACTGTTCGTGGACGCGAGGAGCGCGGTCTCGAGGTGTTCAACGAGGCGCTCGGGCTCTACGGGCGGATGCAGCAGGAGGGCCACATCGAGAAGTTCGACGTCGTCCTGCTCGATCCCAACGCAAACCTCGGCGGCTACATCGAGTTGCACGGCTCCGCCGAGCAGCTCTCCGCAGCACGCGCCGGCGAGGAGTTTCGACGCACCCTCGTGGACGCGAGCCTGGTCGTAGAGGACCTGCGCATCATTGAGGGCTTCGCCAACGATGGGGTGGCGCAGCAGATGGCGCTCTACCAGGAAAGCATCGCGCGGGTTCCGCAGATCGCGTAGCGTCCGGCCGGGTCTCGTCGGCGCCTTGCCCAGTTGGCGAGGCGCCGCGGGCCGACTCTAAGGCTGGGGGGCTGCCCGGTCGATGTATGTGTCATGGGAGCCCATCCCGGCGATCCGGGAATCGTCGCGCACATCGAGTCAGTCTCGAGCAGGGCCGAGTCCGATACGGACCGGCTGGTGTCGGCGATGTTCCGCGGCTGCTGGCCCGGCGGCATGGGTGATCGGACGGAGCCTGTGGCGATCGAGTGGGTGCGCCGCTGGGGCCCGCGACGCACCGGTCCGATCCAGTCCGCGTGCCGCTGCACCTTGGGGCACTGCGGCATCTGTAACTAACTTCTCGCCGCAAACGTAGCGTCTGGCGGCCTGGGGTCACCGTCAGCCTGATGCTCCTCGACTGGTGGGTGACGGCTCTCCCGCCGCTACCCATCCAACGACGCGCTGAGCCTGTTAGACGCCTGGAGTATCGGCGGCCAGCTTTGCTGTTGCCTTCTCCGGCGTGACCCTGACGACGTCCCACGCCAGTCCTATCTTCGCCAATCCGAGGATCAGCCAGCCGGAGGGGTCGAGCTCGTACCAGCGCAGGCCGTGAAAGGCCGACTGCGGGAACGCGTGGTGGTTGTGGTGCCAGGCCTCGCCGAGCGAGGGCAGCGCCAGCCAGAAGACGTTCGTCGACTCGTCGTCGGTCTCGAAGCGGCGGCTGCCGAAGAAGTGGCAGATCGAGTTGATGCTCCAGGTGATGTGGTGCACGAGGAAGATCCGCACTAGCCCGGCCCACAGCAGAGCGGACAGGCCGCCGTCGACGAGCGAGCCGCCGCTCAGGGCGAAGCCCAGCAGGAAAGGCAGCGCCAGGCTACCCAGAGCGATCAGTGGAAAGGAACGGTTGATGTGCCGCATCGTCGGGTCCTCAACGAGGTCGGGGGCGAACCGTTTCGAGGAGGCCTGCCCGTGGGTCTCGAACAGCCAGCCGACGTGCGCGTGCCACAGGCCGCCGATCATGCCGCGCAGGCCGGCGCCGTGTCCGGCGTGCGGGCTGTGCGGGTCGCCCTCTTCGTCGGTGAACGTATGGTGCTTGCGGTGGTCGGCCACCCAGTCGATCACCCCACCCTGCAGCGACATCGATCCGAGGACCGCGAGCGTGTAGCGCAGCCACGGGCGCGTCTCGAACGCCCGGTGGGTGAGCAGGCGGTGAAAGCCGACCGTGACGCCGAGCGCGGTCACCAGGTACATGACGGCGAAGATCACGAGGTCGCGCGGACCGAGAAAGTGGTTCCACAGGAGCACCGCCGCTGTGATCACGCCGAGAAACGGGACCACGACGGCCACGATGTTGGCGTTGCGCTCGAGTCTGGTCACCTACCTGTGTCTACCCCGCACGTGGGACATCGGTTACGCGGGCCAGATCTCGTCGTAGAAGTCTTGGTGCTGTTGATGTTCGCCTTTCAGCCCCGCAAACGCGGGCCGGGTTCACGCGGAGTCACCGGCGAGGAGCTGATGCGCCATCTTGGCCAGGACTGGGAGCTGCTCTCTGAGCACACAAGACACCGCGTGAAGCTCCCCGCTGGTTGGGCGATATCCGGCCCACCTGGCATAGATCGCGGCGACGCCCCTGACCGACGCGTGCCATCAGGCGTCCTCGATCAGTGCCCGGAACGGGGCGGATGACTCGACCGTGGCGCCCGCGGCGTGCACCCGATCGGCGAGCCAGAGATCCGAGGTGACGACCCTGACGGCTCCGGGCTGAGCGTCGACGCTAAGAAGGCGAATGATCTCGTCGTCGCCCGAATCGCGGCGCGGGCGCGGCGCGTGCTTGACCTCGATCACGGTGGAGCGGATCGGCGGCGACAGTGGCTGCTCGAAGACGACTGTGACCTCTTCGCCGTTCGTGGCCGCCCACCGCTCGAGCATGTCCACGAGCTTAATCATCGCCCCGTGGCGATCCTTCCACCACGCATCTGGTCGCGTGCCGATCACATTCATCCCGTCTACGAGCCAGCGCATTCAGAGCAAGCCTACGTCCTTCCCGTGGTGAATTGGCGTAGAGGGCGGCGCTTCAAGCCGGTCCGTGGACGGCGGAGGCGTTTAGGCGCACGAAGTCCAGCGGTAGGCGCACTCCCGCCACGACCGCAGCCCGCGAACTGCTCCCGGCGCTCCTCGGGCAGACGCGCGAGGTGCGCGCTCGGCAATTGACTTCTCGCTTCACCCTCCTCATCGGCCCTCAACGGTCGACAGAGACATACACGTACACGTACACGTACACATACATACACAAGACGCTACCGCCACAAATGCAACAAATCACACACCAATGTGACCATTCTGTGCCCGCTCACGCAAGAAGATGTTCTGGGGTTTTGTCCCGTTTTGCTCGTCTCGTCGGATAGAGAGATGGAGGCCTCTACGTGAGCGACCCGTCACGGGCGGCGCGTGGTCCTCCAGCCCGACAACAAGCGAACAGGAGCAAGCCATGTCGACCACCAACATCAACCACGTCGTCCTCACCGGGCGGCTCACGAGCGACCCCGATCTGCGCTTGCTGCCATCGGGCAGCAGCGTCTGTCATCTGCGGATCGCAGTCAACGGCCGGCGCCGTGACCCGGCCGGAGCCTGGGAGGGGAAGCCCAACTTCTTCGACGCCGTCGTGTTCGGCGCCCATGGCGAGACGGTCGCCAAGTACATGCACAAGGGGCGCCCGGTGGCGATCGAAGGGCGCCTGGACTGGCGCGAGTGGAAAGCCGAGGACGGCCGCGGCTTCCAAGCGGTGAGCATCATCGCCAAGACCGTGCAGTTCCTCGGCAACCCACCCAGCGATGACGCGAACGGTATCGCCGGCGAGGACGACGCGGGAGGACTGCAGAGCATCGCCGGAGACGAGGAGGAGGAGCTGGACACCGAAGACCAAGACGTGATCGCGATGGCAGCGGCACAAGGGTAGCTGGAGAGCCCATGCTGACCGTGAGGCTTGAGGGGCACTGAGCGCGATGATGTGCCCTGAGTGCCGGCGACGCTCCGCGTTGATCGCGGCGCTCGCGCCCGCGATCTCGCGCCTGTCGTTCAGCGGGGAGGGCCTGCTCGGCATGCTCGGTCTCCCGAATGAGGAGCTACTCCAAGCAGCCAAGGTTGGGGATCCGAAGGCGTTCTTGCGGGGCCTTGAGATACCCCTCCACACCAAGAACGTTCCCACCTCCCTCTGCCACCACGACCCCGACTACCCCGAGGCCCTCGCGCAACTTGACTGCGCGCCCGCGGTGCTTCACGCCACCTGCACAATCGAGCGCCTGCGCGAGCTACTCAACAGGCCCACTGTCGCGATCATCGGTGGCCGCGAACACACCGACTACGCCCACCAGATCACCCTTACGCTCGCCCACGACCTCGCCACGGCCGGAGTCACCATTGTCAGCGGCATCAATCAAGGCCTCGAAGGGACCGCCCACCATAGTGCGCTAAATGCCCAAGGGCACACGATCGCGGTGATGCCCAGCGCCCCCACACCCCCTACTCCCGCCACCACCCCCCGGACCTACACCGTCAGATCCTCGCCCGCGGCGCAGCCGTATCGGAGTTCCCCCCTGACTTCTTCCCCGTCCAGGGCTGGTGCTTCATCGCCAGCCAGCGCATCCTTGCCGCGCTCGCCCAAATCGTCGTGATCGTCGAGGCTCAAGGAAAAGTCGGCGTATTACTGGCCGCTCACGTCGCCGGCGAGGTCGGGCACGATGTCGCGGTCGTACCAGGGCGCGTCACCGACCCCGGGGGGCCTCCTCATATTCGGACTGCTCCGCGACGGGGCATACCCGGTGGCTCGCGCGCAGGACGTACTCGACCTGATCTACAGAACCAGGGTATGCACGGTGGCGTAACGCACGGATGTCCCGTTTCGCCTCGCTCGTCGGAGTAGGAGAAGGAAGAAGGAAGAAGAAGCCCCCCAACGACGAAACGGAGCCAAACATGGACCTCACACGCGAGCTGCTACTGCCCTACCAGGGTTTGGACGCTTTCAACGGGCTCTGCCACATCCGCGTCTACGAGCAGCCCGGGCAGCTGCCTGTTGTGATCGCCGGGGGACTGGATGACAACCCTGGCAGCTCGATCACCAACGCGATCGAGGTGCTCGCTGCGACCGTGCAGCGCAGCCTATTTTCCGACGGACGCGAGTTCCACCTGATCGAGCACTACCGCGACGGAATCGACGGCCGTCCGGCGCCCACCTACGCGCTCGTGCACTTCAGTCATCGGCCACTGCAGGACAGCCCGGATGATAGCTGCAACATCGAGGGGAACTTTCGCCACCCATGCTGGGAGCCGATCGATGACGTCGAGCATCTCGTTGGCTGCAAGGTCACAGCCTGGGAGCGGGGCCTCTACACCGCCCGCGCGATCGCGGGCGAGCATGGCGAGCGCCTGCGCAGCGAACTCGCCGAGAACGCCCACCGTGTCCGCGAGGAGGTCCTCAGGCTCCCTTCGGGTGCCAGCCGCGGCCTTTCTTCTCCAACTTGCCTTCCTTCTCCAAGCCGGGAAGCACCTTGTAGAGATAGTTCTGCTTGATCCCCATCTTCACCGCCAGCTCTCCGATCGTGATGCCGGGCTGACCCTGCACGAGCGACAGTACCTGCGCCGCACGCTTGCCGCCGCCTTTGGGCCGCCCACCGCGGCGAGCTTTGGGAGCACCCACTTTGCCGGCCGGGCGTCCTACTTTTTTCCCGCTTCCTTTGGGACGACCCGGTTTTTTGCGCTCCACTTTGGGTGCTGGCGCTTCGGGCGCCGCAGCTGCCGCAGTTGCTTTTGCGGCTTTTTTGCGGGTGCCAGAGCCGCGCCGGCGTCCCCGTCCACGGCGGCTCCTGACGGTTGCGACGGCGACCGAGGCGGCCTCAGATGCAGCCGATCCGACCGCACCCGCGAGGGCCTCCGCGGCGGTCTCGAGTCGGTTGAACTCGTCCACCACGGGCTTGAGCTCCTTCAGCCGATCGGTGATTTCTTTGCGCCTGTCGTCAAGGAAGTCGGACACGGTTACTCCTCCTAGCTGCTCGGTTACTTACCTGAGGGAAACCAACGTACACAAGATGCGACGCTGCGTACTTGCTCGATGCCCGGCTGCCGCGTGCGGTGAACGAAAACGACGCGGTCCCGGGCCGCTTGAGGAACCCGCCCCGACTGACCCGGGGGGCCCTTCGGTTTAGGTGGCGCGGCCTCACACCTCGGTGGCCTCGCTCTTTGCGACTCGGTTCCGCGTCGAGGAGCAACATAGGCACCTCCGACGACGAGCACAAGTGCTCCTCAACAAAGCTTCCTGGAGTTTGCGAGGAAAAGAGCCCGTTGTGGTGGACTCCGCCACGGTCAGCTACTCGCGCGCCCGGGCGTGCAGAGTGGTGTGCTGTTTGGCCATCGCGATCTGTTTGGTAGCTTCCAGTCCTAACAGGCGTCTCGATCGCGACGGACGGCACCGCGATCGGGCACACGGTGTTTCAAATACCTCTGGAGGCGACGATGAGTGCGACTGAGATCGACGAGGGCAAGCTGGAAGCCTTTATGGGACAGGCGGTCACGGACATGGGTGCGGTTATCAGCGCGCCTCTGATGGTGATCGGCGAGAAGCTCGGCCTCTACAAGGCGATGGCGCGAGCGGGAGCTCTGACCTCTCAGGAGGTAGCGGAGCGTTCGGGTGCGGCCGAGCGCTACGTTCGCGAGTGGCTCGGAAACCAGGCGGCCGGCGGGTACGTGACCTACGACCCAGAGAGCGATCGCTACACGCTGCCCGATGAGCACGCGCTCGCACTTGCCGACGAGGACAGCCCGTTTTACATCCTGGGCATGTATGACTCGATCGCGTCCCTGTATGCCGACGAAGATCAGATCCTCGAGGCATTTCGCAGCGGCGAGGGCATGGGCTGGCACGAGCATGACCACCGGCTGTTCCGCGGCACCGAGCGATTCTTCCGGCCGGGCTACCGCGCGCACCTAGTCGCCGACTGGATCCCCGCTCTGGAGGGAGTGCTCGAGAAGCTCCGGCGGGGCGCAAAGGTCGCCGACGTCGGCTGCGGCCATGGAGCGTCGACGATCATCATGGCCGAGGCATTTCCGAGCTCCGAGTTCTTCGGCTTCGACTACCACGGCGCGTCGATCGAGCGCGCTCGCGAGGCGGCCGCGGAAGCCGGCGTCGCAGATCGCATTACGTTCGACGTAGCCTCAGCCAAGGACTATCCCGGCAACGATTACGACCTTGTGTGCGTGTTCGACTGCCTGCACGACATGGGCGACCCGGTCGGCGCCTCTGCTCACGTTCACGACACGCTGAGCGCCGACGGGACGTGGATGATCGTCGAGCCCTTCGCCGAGGACCGCGTGGAGGGGAACCTCAATCCCGTTGGGCGCGTCTTCTATGGCGCCTCGACCATGATATGCACGCCCGCGTCGCTCGCGCAGGAGGTCGGCCTCGCGCTGGGAGCGCAGGCCGGCGAGGCCCGGCTCACCGAAGTCCTCAAAGAGGGCGGGTTCACGCGGGTGAGGCGCGCCACCGAGACGCCGTTCAACCTCGTACTCGAGGCCAGGCGCTAACCACCCGGGCTTTGAGCGTTGGGCGCGCTCTATGCGTGCACGCCGGAGAGTCGTCGATGGACGAACTGCACCACCATGGCGCCCTCGCCAACGGCGGTGGCGCACCGCTTGACCGAGCCCGAGCGCACGTCGCCAGCCGCATAGATACCGGGAACGCTCGTCTCGAGCAGGCCCTCGACTCCGGCGCCCGAGCCCGTCAACAGGAAGCCCTTCTCGTCGCGTGCCACGACATCGCCCAACCAGTCGGTGCAAGGTGCCGCACCGAGGAACAGAAACAGAAACGCGAACGGGAGCCGCTCCCCGTCGCGCAGCGTCACGGCCTCGAGCTCGCCATCGCTGCCATGCAGCTCGGCCACCTCGCTGTGATCGCGCACGGCGACGCCGTAGCGCTCGAGCTCCAGCACCAGGTAGTCAGACATAGTCTCGCGCAAGTCGCCGCGGCGATGCAAAAGCGTCACGAGCGCGCCGCCGCGCGCCAGCCAGACGGCCGCCTGGGCAGCCGAGTTGCCGCCTCCGATCACCCCGACCCGGGTAGCACCGCAGCGCTGCGCCTCGGGCGGGCCGGCCGCGTAGAAGACGCTGATGCCCTCATAGTCGGATAGGTTCGCCACCGGCAGCCGGCGATACTCGGCGCCGGTGGCCAGGACAACTGCTCGCGCCGAGACCTCGTGGTCACCTTCCAAGCGGACGACGTGGCGGTCCGTTCCGGGCTCCAGCGCGACCGCGCGATAGGGCGTGGCGGTGCGCGCCTGGAACTTGCGCGCCTGTGTCACCGCGCGGCTCGTGAGCTCCGAGCCGCTGATGCCGGCGGGGAAGCCGAGGTAGTTCTCGATCCGCCGCGAGGTTCCCGCCTGTCCGCCGAGCGCGGTGCCCTCCACGACGAGCGTCTCCAGGCCCTCCGAGGCTCCGTACACAGCCGCCCCCAGGCCGGCCGGTCCGCCGCCGATCACGACCAGGTCGACCTCCTCCCTCGGCGCGAGCTCGAGCCCGATCCCCAGCGTGCGCGCCACTTCGCCGCTGGTCGGGTTGCGTAGCTCCGTCCCGCCCGGCAGTCGCACCAGCGGAAGCCGCGCTCGCGCACCAGGGACGGTCGTGCCTCCTCGCGCCAGATAAAGGGCAGGCGATTGCGCCGCGCGTACTCGACCATCCGCCGCGTCGACTCCGAGGAACGTGGACCCACGACCTCCATGCCGACGCCTTGCTTCTGGAGCGCCTCACGCCTGGCCATGAAGCTCGAAAGCAGCAGGTCACCGAGCGGAGCGTCCTCGAACAGCAGTGGGCGCAGCTCATCGCGATCGACGGCGATATAGCGCATCGGCTGTGTTACGACCGCGGTGAGGTAGCCCGTCTGGCCGGTCAAGATGTTCATCTCGCCCAGAAAGCCCGAGGCGCCGTGCCGGACGATCTCCCGTCCCGCCGCGTCGAGCACGGCCGCCTCGCCCTCGATGATCGCGATGAACGGAAAGCGCCGATCGCCGACCTCAAACAGCACATCGCCGACGGCCGCGGAGCGCTCCTCGCCGTGCAAGCGCAGCGTCGCCAACTGCGACGCCGACAGGACAGAGCTCGTAGGGCTAGTCACGTTGGAAGCGTACCCCGCAAGGCGCCAAGGGCCGCCTGCGACCAGGGGGCAAACTTCCTCCGGGACCGATTCAGACGAACCGCTTGACGAACGCGAGGGCGGTCTCGGCGACCTCGCGCCAGCCGTTGTCGATCGTCAGCGCATGTCCGCGGTTGGGGATCTCGACGATCTCGGTCACAGCCTTGTTGCGCTCCTGTTTCTTGAATGAGGCGTTCGCGATCGCCCACGGAACGGTGTGGTCCTGCTCGCCGCTGATGATCAACAGCGGCCCTCGCTTGGGGTTCTTGGTGTCCACCTTCGCCTCGGTCCACGGGTTCAGATTGGCGGTCGCGGCCTGGAAGATCGGTACCCCAGAACCCGGCACCGCGAACGTCGAATACAGCTCCTTCGCCTCGTTCTCGCTGACGGCGTTTGCGAAGGCGTAGCGGAATTGCTCATAGGTCAACGGGACCGCGCGGTTGCGATTCGCCGGGTTACCCAGGACCGGTCGAGAAGACTTCAGCGCGGAGACAGGCAGCGGCAACACGCCGCGAAACGGGGCGGGGTCGATCGCCACCGAAACCTTGGCGAGGCCACGTCCGGCGATGATCTGCGTGAGTAGTCCGCCAAAGGAATGACCGATCACGGCGGGCATCTGCTTCAACTTCCCGATCACCTCGGCGAAGTGGTCGGCCACCTGTCCGATGGTCTTGTGCGCGAACACCTCGGGGTGCTCGCCTGCCTCCTCGACCGTCTGCGGGTCGTCCGGCCAACCCGGAGTCAGCGCGCAGTAACCGGCCTTCTCGAAGAATGTCTGCCAGCGATCCCAGCTGCTCGGCAGCAGCCATAGTCCGTGGATGAACACGACGGGCGTGAGCCCCTTTGCGTTCGTCTTCTCGATCTGCTTCGCCTCGTACTCGTTGATGCTCGCCATGTCCTGGCCTCCCCTGGGTATCGGCGGCGCGTTTTGGAAAGCCTCCCCAGAGGCTGGTCGGGCTGGCGGTCCCGCCCTACTCGGCGGGCTCCTCGTGGCTGCCCTCGTGATCTTCGCCTTCGCCGGCGAGCACGATTACGAAGGTCAACGTGGCGGCGCCGACCGCGAACATCGCCAGCACGGCGAATATCAATATGACCGTGCTCTTCTCCACCGCGGCCCACGCGAGCAGCATGACCGGGATCGAGATCCCGACGAGGCCGATCAGCAACGGCGAAACCTCGGCGAACCCCGCGGGAAGCTGACGGTTGCTGTTGCTGTCATTGCTGCTGCTGGCGGCGGTGACGGCGTCGCTCACTGTTTGTTGACCTCCGGTCGGGGCACTTACTCTGAAGGCGAAGGGTACTACCTGGCGACCCCGTACCTACGCCGCCTACGTCGCGCGGGCGCGCCGTGCCGTGGCGAGCGCGAGCAGGCCGGCGAGCAGGCCAAGAGCGCCGAGGATCAGCGCGGCAACGGCGAGGCCCTTGCTCGCGCCGGCGCTCGGCTGCGCAACGGCGGCCGTGGCGTCGGGAGGCGATGTGGGCTGGTTCGCGGCGGTCGGGCCCGCGGGCGTCTCGCCGGCTGTGGGACCCGCCTCGTCGCCGGCGACTTCCTCGATTGCGCCGCCCTTCTTTGTGACGTTGATCCGGGGCGCGGGGTGTTCGGCCGTCAGTTCCGGGTCGATCCAGTGGACGACTTTTCCGTTGCTGTAGGTCTGGGCCGTCCGAAATTCGAGCGCCTCGCCGGCTGCGTCCGCGGGGATCGCGACCGATAAGGGGAAGTTGATGAACTGGCCGTTATTCACCTGACCCAGCGGGCCCTTCCACGTCCACACGATCTGTTCCACCTCGGTGTCGATCGTTTCGCCGTCTTCCTTGATTGGCGTTCCCAGCTTCGTTTCGATCACTTTCGCCGTCCAGCCCGGCACGTTTTCGTAGTCCACGCCGGTGAACCCCTGCGGAAACAAGGTGTCCACTTTCGTCACATACGCCCCTTCCTGCTCGCCCGGCACGCGCACGTCGAGTGTCGCGAACGCGCCGGCGGGGATCGTGTTGGGATGCAGGCTGATGTGCGCCTGCGCACCGGCAGGCGCCGCCAGCAGGACGCCGCCGGTCGTCGCGACCAATGCCAGGGTCGTTCTTGTCCCTCTCATGTCTACTCCTGTCTGTTTGTTGTGGAGGTTGCTGGGGTGCTCATCTGCCTATTTCTCGCTCTGTCTCTCTCTGTCGATCATCCGATCGGCACTTTCACGGTCCTGAGAACTCTTCGAATTCCGAGACCCGGTCCGTGATCTCGAGGTCCCACGTCCCCCCCGGGCTCAGCTCGGCCGAGTTGAACGTGTAGTGCCCGGGCCCTGACAGGTTCGGCTGCAGTGGCAGCGGGCCGATCCCCTTCGCGGGGAGCTCGGCGGTCGCGGTCAGTTCCTTCGTCGCCGTGAACTGGCTGCCGTCCTTCGCGTCGATCAGGTACAGGTGGATCGTGTTCAGGCCGACCCGTGCCGGTTCGACGGTCATCTCCAGCTCGGCCGGGCCGATCGTGGTGTTCGTTGAGAATGGTCCCGTCGCCGCGTCGATCGGCGGGGCGTAGCCGATCAGGGCCGCGGTCACGCCGAACACGGTGAGCATCAGCGCAAGCTCGCCCCGCATCGTACGTCGTGCCAATGCCCCCACCCCGCCGGGCGGCTTGCCCGTCCCCCACCACGCGCTTCAGCATCGGGATCACCCGTCCCCTGTTGACCCAGCCGAGGCCGATCAGCGCCAGCAGCAGCGCTACCTTCACGAGGATCAGCGCCCCGTAGGTGGAGTGGAGGAGCGCGTTGAAGCTCCGCACGTCGATGTACGCCTGGATTACGCCGGTCGTCGCGATCACGACCACCGCGCCGAGCGCGAGCGGCGAGAACCGCGCCAGCGCCGCGAGCAGCAACCGGCTGCGCTCTCCTCCCTCCAACCGGCGCGTCGCCGCCGGCAGCGCGAACAGCAGGCACGCGATCCCACCGACCCACACGCTGCCGGCGAGCACGTGCAGGACATCGGACGGCAAGAACACCGCCGGCGGGCTCTCGATGCTCGCGTGGCCGGCCAGGGCCGGGGTGATCGCCAGGTAGCACGCATCCGAGCAGCGCGACGATCAGCGCGGCGCGCAGTCAGCGCGCGGCGGGCGACGGCGCGAGCCGGGCGTCGCGAGCCAGCAGCAGCGCGCCCAGCAAGATCCAGTCGATCGCGCGCAGCGCCCCACACCTCCCCGAAGCGGCTTTCCAGCGTGTTGTCGACGATCGAGCCTTTCAGCGAGGCCCACAGCGACACGCCTGCGGCGCTCGCGCCCTGCAGCAGCACGCCGAGCACGCTCACGACCACCCCGAGCGCGACCGCGACGGCGAACAGCCTGCCCATGCGCGTGGCGAACGCATCCGAGGCCGCTGACCAGCGCGCCTCGGACGCCGGCGACCGCCGTCAGGCCGGGCAGCCACACGAAGCAGCAGAAACGCGAGCCCCCCGACCATCAGCGCGAGCGTCAGGTAGTTCAGGGCGCGCACGACGCCGAATGCGATCGTCGTCACTCGGCCGCTCTTGTTCCTGCCGATCAGCCCGGCGACCGTGAACTTCGGCGCGGCCCCCGCGTGGCCGATGTTGAACACCAGCCCGCCGTAGACGATGTGCGTGTCGGCCGAGATCACTCGGTAGGTGCCCGTGTAGGTGCCGTCCGGCAGGTGCGGCTTCAGGCCGACGCCCATCCAGTGCTCGTCGCCGTCGGGGTGCGTAACGTTCAGGTCGTCGACCTCGTTGCCCTGCGCGTCGTACACGCGCACCGCGCCGAGCGTCCCGCCGACGTCCTGGTTGAACTCGAAGATCACCTCCTTCGGCTGAGTCGCGACGGTCGCCCCCGACACGGGCGAGGTGCCGAGCAGCTGTGCGTGCGCCCATGCGGCCGGGGCGCTCATGAGCGACGCGGTGCAGGCCATCGCGAGGACGAGCAAGGATCTGAGGCGGGTGCTGCCCCTCACCACGCCTCCTTAGACGGCGCGCCCGAGCGACGGCGGCGCATGAACAAGACGAGCAGCACGCCCAGCACGGTCAGCGCCACCAGCACCGGGATCGCCGCGGCGGGAGCACTGGTGCGCGCGGGAGTCCAGAACAGTTCGCCGTTCACCGTGGCCTCTTGATTGCCCACCTCGATCGGCACCTGCCAGTCGAAGATCTTCGTGCGCTTGGCCTTGTCCTTGACCTGAGGCGGCAGCGCCGGAGACATCCAGTGGATGCGGTGGTCGTGCCATTCCAGGCGCCCCGTGTGGTCGACGACCGTCCAGTCAGGGGTGGCGCTCGCCGAAGCGCTCGACGGGACGTTCACGTCGCCGTAGAAGCTCTGGTTCAGATAATAGGCCGGCGAGCGCGTGTTCAGCTGCACCGTTCCGTCTGCGAGCACTCGCCCGTAGGGTTCGCGGTCGTAGCCCAGCACGGTCACGATCCGGCCGCTGTGGTTGGTCAGGATCAGCCGGTCGGCGAATTCCAGGACCTGCAGGCTTACGCCTGGCACGGTTGGCGTTACGCCGGTGACGAAGGAGCGGTAGTCGTAATTGCTCCCCTGATCGTTGATCGGGTTCTCGCTCTCCGTCAAGGGAGTCTGGTTGGCGCTCTGGGCTTGGGCCGCAACCAGAAACGCCAGCAGCAGGGCGCCGAGCGCGGCGATGATGAGACGACGGGACATGCGGGCTCCTCGCGTACGTGTCTTCGGACGGATAGAGGCCCATGAGGCCATCGCGCCAGACGATCGACCAGCGCAGGGGCAGGACCTCTCCAGCGGCGAGCAGCCGCCCGTCGCCAGGCGGAGAGGGTCTAGCTCGCCGGGTAAAGTGCGGGAGGCGGGCGCACAGCCAGCGAAGAACCGATCAGCCGCCCGCCGCGCACAACCGCGAGCACCACGCGACGGCGCGCGGGCACTGAGGAGCGCGGGCGCGGCCAGCGCGCACGCTCGATGCGATGAAGGGCCAGCAGCGCACGCTCACCCGGATAGCACCGCACGAGCAGCGGTATCACCAGCAGGATCGCCGGCGCCAGGTAGAGCAGGGCGTGGATCACGAGGAATGAACTCTACTGGACCCGCTTGCGGATCAGGTGACCCAAAATGCACGACACCCTCGGCAATCGCCCACACGACTACTGCGCGGCCAGCAGTGGCGTGTCGTGAGCGACTTCGCTCGGCGTGAAGCTGCTGCCGATGTAAACGGTCTTCAGCTCGCCCGATGCGGTGATCCCGTACACGAGCGCGGAGTGGTTGACGACGTCCGGCTGTTCCGCGTCTCGTTCAGAGCCGACCCCCCACTGCTGCCACACGTGCCCCAGTTCCTTGGGAGAGCCGATCAGGTACTGCATGCGTCCGGTCATCTGATGAACTTTCAAGAAGGCCGCGACCGTCCGCGGCGTGTCTCCGCGAGGGTCGACCGAGACCGCGACGATCTGCGTCTTGGCGGCGGTCTTCGCACCCATCAGGCTCTGAGCCTCCCGCAGGTTGGCCGTGATCAGCGGGCACACGTCCGGGCAGTGGGTGTAGAGGAAGGTCACCAGCAGCGCCTTGCCGCGGTAGGGGCGATGTTCACCGGCTGGCCCAGGTAGTTGCGCAGCGACAGCGACGGGGCGGCCTTCGGCGGCGAGAGTTCGTTGCCGAGGAAGCTCGCGGACTTCTCGCTGTGCGTGTCGGCCGCCAGCGGTTGGGAGTTGTGGCTGGTGCTCTGAAACAGCAGCGCGAACCCGCCCGCGATCACGAGGATCGCGATCAGCGGCAGCGCCATGCGGCGATCGAAGCCTTTGCTCCCGCCATCTGTTCCAGCCGGCTCCATCAGGCGAATCTACCACGGCGCATCCCCCTCCCGGCGCAGGTCGGGCGGCGTGAGGATCGGCGATCGGCCAGTATTATCGGGCGCCGTGGCGGTACCCCGCATCGTGGCCGGCAAGCAGCTGCGCCCACGGTTGCGCTGGACGTGCCTGGCTGCGCTGCTCGCCTCGCTGCTCGCCCCGGCGCCCGCCTCGGCCCACGGCATCGTCGGTCGCGCCGACCTGCCGATCCCGGCCTGGCTGTTCGCGTGGACCGCGACCGCGGTGATGGTGATCTCGTTCGTCGCGCTGTGGAGCCTGTGGTCGCGACCCCGACTGCAGCGCCCCCCGGGCCGGGTGCTGCTGCGCGTGCCCAAGCTCGTGGAGTGGCTGTGCGGCGCGGTTGGGATCGCGCTGTTCGCGGTCGTCGCCTACGCAGGGCTCGCGGGCGAACAGAACCTCACGTCGAACCTCGCCCCCACCTTCATCTATGTGATCTTCTGGGTCGCCGTTCCGCTCGCAAGCGCGTTCGTGGGCGACATCTTCCGGCCGTTCAACCCGTGGTGGGCGGTCGGGCGGCTGGTCGGCTGGCTGCTCACCGCTCGGCGAGCGGCCAGCGCGGGCCGCCGGCGCGGGCCGCCGCTCGGCGCCTACCCCTCCTCCTGGGGGCGCTGGCCGGCCGCGGCGCTGCTGCTGTGCTTCGCGTGGGTGGAGCTCGTCCTGCCGCTCCCCGGCAAAGACGAACCGCGGCTGCTGGCGATCCTGATGCTCGCCTACGGCGGTCTGCAGCTGGCGGGGATGGCGGCTTTCGGCGCGGAGTCGTGGTGCGAGCGAGCCGACGGGTTTGGCGTCTACTTCGGCCTGATGGCGCGCCTCTCGCCCCTGTCGTGGCGAGGTCGAGAGCTGCGCCTGCGCGCCCCACTCTCGGGGCTCTGCAGCTTGGAGCCGTGGCCGGGCACGGCCGCCGTCCTGTTCGTGCTGATCGGCTCGACGAGCTTCGACGGCTTCTCCAACGGCGAGCTCTGGCTGCAGTTCGCTCCCTCGCTCGAGTCCGATTTCGGGCACCTCGGGCTGAGCCTGACCGGCGCGATCGAGATCGTCGGGACGGTCGGTCTGCTCTTCTGCGTGGCGGCCGTCGCGGGCCTGTACAACCTCGGCATCTACGGCATGCGCGGCGCGCTGCGCGACATCACTCCCGAGGACCATCGCGCGCTGTCGCTGGCGTTTCTGCACACGCTCGTCCCGATCGCGTTCGGCTACATGCTCGCCCACTACTTCTCCCTGCTCGTGCTCCAGGGTCAGGCGATGGGATATCTGATCTCCGATCCGCTCGGGCGCGGGAGCGACCTGTTCGGCACCTCGAACCTGCTCGTCAACTACAACCTGATCTCCTTCGCGGTGATCTGGTACGTGCAGATCGCGGCGATCGTCGCCGGCCACGTCAGCGGGCTGATCCTCTCCCACGAGCAGGGCCTGATCGAGTTCAAGTCCCCCGAGGCCGCTGTGCGCTCGCAGTACTGGATGCTCGCGATCATGGTCGGGTTCACGTGCTTGGCGCTGTGGATCCTCTCCGCGGTGACGACCACGACGGGGTGAGGGTCACTGCGCTATGCCATCGGTGAGGCGGGCGGTGGGCCTGGGCGGCGATCGCCGATCCGCCTGGTCCTCCACCAACCCCAGCCTCCTACGGCCACCACCGGTGCGGCGTAGAGAGCCGAGATGTACCAATGCATCAGGCAGGCGAGCGTGCTCATTTGGGTGCGTAAGCTAGCAGGCCGCTCAGGGCAAAAGCTTTCCCGGGTTCATGATCCCGGCCGGGTCCAGCTCGGCCTTCAGCGCGCGCAGGGCGGCCACGCCCGCTCTTCCGATCTCGTCCTGCAGCCAGGGCGCGTGGTCGCGGCCGACAGCGTGGTGGTGGGTGATCGTGCCACCGCCGTCGACGATCGCCTGGCTCGCGGCCCGCTTGACCCTGCCCCACTGCTCGAGCTCCGCGCCCTCGCGCTGGCGGGCGATGAACGTGAAGTACAGCGACGCCCCGGTCTCGTAGAGGTGGGAAACGTGGCACATCACCAGGCCCGGCGTGCCCTCGGCGCTCAGCGCATCGGCGATCGCTTTGCTGATCTTGTCGTGCAGCGTCCGCAGGTTCGACCAGCGCGTCGCTGTCTCGAGCGTCTCCACCATTACGCCGTGGGTGAGCAGCTCGTCGCGCAGGTACGGCGCCGAGAACCGTCCCTTGCGCCACGCCTCTCCGGGCGAGCGCCCCACCGCCAGACCACCGCCGCGGCGCACCAGCTCCAGCGCGCGCTTGCGACGGGCGGCAACCTCCTGCGCCTCGCCCTCGAAGCCCAGGATCGCGAGGCACCCCTCGCCGTAGCCGCGCAAACCGATGTAGGCGCGACCGAGCCGTCCCTTCAGGCCGCCCCCGCCCGCGAGCGCTAGCGACATCCGCGTCTCGGCCTCGTCGGAGAGCCGCGCCACATCGGGGCATGCTCGCCGCTGGGCCAGCGCCCGCAGGGTCTCCACGCCGGCCGCGAAGTCCGTGAAGAACACACCCTCATACACCCACTCGCGCGGCGCCGGGCGCACGCGCAGCGTCAGCTCATCGATCACCCCCAGCGTCCCCTCCGAGCCGACCAGCAGCCGGCGCAGGTCCGGGCCCGCGGCGCTGGCGGGAACAGCGGCCAGCTCGATCTCGCCCTCGGGTGCGGAGAAGCGCAGCCCGAGCACCATCTGCTCGATCCGGCCGTAGCCGCTAGACGCCTGTCCGGCGGAGCGCGTTGCCGCACAGCCCCCCAGCGAGACGTACTCGTAGGACTGCGGGAAGTGTCCCAGCGTGAACCCGCTCGCCGCCAACGCTCGCTCCAGCACCGGCGCGCGGATGCCGGCCTGCACGGTGACCGTCCGCGATTGGCGGTCCAGCGCGAGCACGCGTGTCATCGCCCCCATGTCGAGCGCAATTACGGCGGGGTGCTCGCCCCGCAGCGGAGCTACGCCACCGACCACGCTCGTGCCGCCACCCCAGGGGACCACCGCGATCGAGGTTTGCGCACACAGATCGAGCACGGCGCGCAGCTGCTCGTGCCCAGTGGGTCGCAGGACGGCGTCGGGCGCCCCCTCGGGCACTCCGGCTCGCAGCCGCACCAGGTCGGGGTAGCCCTTGCCGGCGGCGTGCACGACCCGTTCGCCGTGGTCATCGCGCATGCCTTCCGTGCTGAGAATCCCCCGTAACGCAGCCGCCGTCTGCTCGGAGAGCGCCGACGGGGCGAGCTGTACCTGTCCGAGCGCCACCGGCGGACGTGGCCGAGCGGCGACTCCCACCGTCTCACGGAGGAAGTCCAACGCATGCGGAGGCAGTACCTGTGGGTGAGCCGGATCTCCCCATCCCCACCAGCGCATCACGGGCGGGCCATTGCGTGGTGCGCTGGGTGGCCCGGTCGCGTCAGCCACCGATTCGCTCCAGTCCGTCGAGCGCCTCGTCGAGCGTGGCCCGCGCGGCGCGGCGCACCATGTAGCCACCGAAGCGAGAGACCCCGTTGAGGACTTGGCGCAACTCGATCCTCACCTCCGTCGCCTGTGCGGAGCCCACCTGGAGCCATACCTGCGTCTCAGCGGATTTCAGCACGCGCGCGAACGGCGATCCCTCGATCTGCTGGGCCCATGTCAGCGAGCGCGCGGCCTCATCTCAAGCGAGCACCCTGAAGTCGGCGCGCACAAGTTTGCCCTTGCGCGTCTTCATCACCTCGGTGAACGCATCCTCCTCCACATCCTCAACGCGTGTCACGCGCGGCCACCAGCGGGGCAGATGGTGGGGGTCGCTGATCACATCCCACAGTTCCCCGGCGGGTGCGGCGATCGTGCGGACGGCACTCGCGTCGGGCATCGCCGCCTGCTCTGCTCAGACCGCCACTGGCCCTGACGCCCGAGGACCAAGCAGATCAAGGACGCAGGGAGCGAAGTGTGCTCTGCACACGAGCGACCGAGGACGCAGAGATGCGCAGGTCATCGGGCGTCAGCCGGCGATCTTACGCAGGTCGCGGACGAGCAGCAGATGCTTCAGGTGGGTAGCCACCGCGGCGAGGTTATCCAGCGCCTCGAGCGCCTCTTTGCGCCGCTGCGGATTGCGCGAGCGCAGCGCGGGAGCGAGAATTTGCTGGAGCAGGTTTGCCTCGCGGTCGGCGGAGGAGCGAAACACACGCAGGTTGCGCCCGCCGACCCCGTAGCGCGCGAGCTCGGCCACGGCGCCGATGATATCCCGCTCAGTCTCATCGAAGTACCGCATCCCGGCTCGCTGCTCACCCTTGACCACGCCGTACTCTTCGAGCTCGCGCACGAGCTTTGCGTCGGCCTTGGTCTCCTCCAACACATCGTCGACCGAGTACAGCGCGCCGGTGGCCTCGCGCACGCTTACGCTGGTCCGCCACGGTCGCATCCCGTCGCGGGCGCCGCGGTTGGGGGCCGGCGTGGTCTCCTCCGCGCGTCCCGCCGCCAGCTCCTGGCGGATCACTCGCAGTGGCAAGAACTCGTCGCGCTGCATCCGCAGGATCGTGCGCAGGCGCGCCACGTCCCCCTGCGTATACAGGCGATAGCCGCCCGGGGTGCGGCGCGGCGTGAGCAGCTTCTGATCCTCCAAGTAGCGGATCTTTGAGATCGAGATGTCAGGGAACTCCTGCACGAGCGCCTTGCAGACGGCGCCGATCGTGATCGACTTTTGTCGAGGCCCACCCGGGGAAGCCCCGACAGTCGCGTCGATCGCGAGCTCGTCTTGCAGCTCGGCCACATCCGCTTGAGGGATCTGGGTCGCCATCAGCGGATGTGGAACGTCAGCTTGTACTTGCCGATCTGCACCTCGTCGCCCTCATCCAGGCGTTGAGACTCGATCCGCGAGCGGTTCACGTAGGTCCCGTTCAACGAGCCGCAGTCGTCGAGATACCACTGCTCGCCACGGCGGATCAGCAGCGCGTGGTCGCGCGAGACGGTCACGTCGTCGAGGAACACCTCGGCATCCGGGCGCCGGCCGATGCTCATGCGCTCGTGGTCCACGGGGAAGCTCTCGCCGACGCGTCCCCCGCCGGCGCGGATCACGAGCGCCGGGCCGTTCGCCGTGCCATGCTCGATCTCGATCGGCACGAGCTCGCCCGCGTCGTCGATTCGGTAGGTGGCTGTGACGGCACCCCCACCTGCCGCGCCTGCCGGTGCCCTCGCCCCGCGAGAGCAGCGCGCCGCAGCGCTGGCAGTAGTTGGCTCCCTCCTCGTTGACGAAGCCGCACTCGGTGCAGTGCAAGGCCATGGCGCTCGCAACCCTGCTCTAGCAGACACGCGGCCGCGCGCCGCGCGCCTGCCTGCGTCCCGAGCTGATCACGACTGGCCGTCCTGCGCCGAGTCGGGCCGGTTTTGGGCGAGGATGTCGGTCAACCGTTGGACATCGTCGCCGGTGATCATCACCTCGCCGCCGTCGTGCTTCTTGCGCAGGCGGTTGACAAGCTCGGCACGCAGAATGTCGATCTTGCCGTGCAGGATGCGCCGCTTATAGGAGATGTCGGTCTCCTCCGCGGTCAACTCCTGGATCAGGTCTTTCAGCTCGGCATCCGTCAGCGAGCCAAGGTCGGGGAACGTCTCCATCGCGGGCTTTCTCCTCTCGCGGACTTGCGCCGGGCGTACCGGAGCGGACAGACCGGCACAGACGCCGGAGTCCCGAGTATAGACCAAAAGGTCAGGCTGAGCTTGAGGCTCGGCGCAGCTGCCGTGCTCCGTCTCGCACATAGAGCCCGGTCGCCACCAACGCGAGGGCGAGGCCGATGTACAGCAGTACCTCGGCGAACGTCCGCCAGCCGACCATCGCGAAGAAGAACGCGCCCATCACCGGCGCGACCGCCAGACGTCCCGGCCAGTTGATGCGCAGCTCTACCCCACGCGTGAGGCCGTAGCGGCCGAGTACGAGCATCGCGAGCTCGCGTAGCGCCAGCACCGCGATCGCCCAGCGCGGCAACAGCTGAAAATGCCAGCACACGACCACGCCCGAGACGACCAGCAGGCGGTCGGTAACGGGGTCCATCAGCGCGCCCAGCCGGCTGTACTGGCCGGTCACGCGCGCGGCGATCCCGTCGGCGTAGTCGCCCCAGGCGATCACCGCGAACAGCGTCGCGCCCAGCGCGCCCGTGCCATCGCCGCTGGACGAGCTCCACGACGAGGAACACGGGAATCAACGCGAGCCGTGTGATGCCGATCGCGTTGGGGAGCGTCCAGGGTCGTAGCGGCTGACCGGCCAAGGTCTCGCGGCGGCGGCGGTCCGGAGCGGTCCAGGCCGAACAGGCGGCGGATACTCAGGGGCGTGCGCTCTAGGGGAGGCTCCGCCACAGCTCGTCCACCGCCCGGAGGAGCTCCGCGGGCTCGCCGTTGAGCGGAAGGCCCGCCGCGGCCTGGCGTCCGCGGCGTATCTGGACCTCAACTTCGCCCGACTCCAGAGACTTGCGTCCGACCGTCAGCCGCAGCGGGCATCCGAGCAGCTCGGCCTCGGCGAACTTCTCGCCCGGGCCGAGGTCGCGGTCGTCGTAGAGCACATCGATCTCGCCTCCGTAGCAGCGTCTCATAGAGCTTCTCGGCCGCCTCACGCTCGGGAGTCCCGGCCTTGCCGATCGCGACCAGGTGCACGGCGAACGGGGCGAGCGCTCGCGGCCAGGAGATGCCGTGCTCATCGGCGAACTGCTCGACCGCGGCCGCCACGATGCGCGCGGGTCCGATCCCGTAGGAGGCCATCCATATCGGCAACTCGACCCCGGTCTCATCGAGGTAGGTGGCTCCGAGCGGCTCGGAGTAGCGGGTGCCGAGCTTGAAGATGTTGCCGATCTCGATCGCCGGCTCGATGCTCAGCCGCTCGCCGTCCTTGAAGTACTCCTCTCCCCGCTTCTCCACGCCTGGGCTGCTCAGCGCGACCTCTACGTTCGCCGCATAGCCGGACCCCAGCACGACCTCGTCCTCGCCGGCGGCGCACGGCGCCATGTACTCGTGGGCACCGAGACCGCCCATCATCCCGACGTCGCCCTCCACTCGGTAGAAGCGCAGGCCGGTGCGCTGCATGATCTTCTCGTAGGCGCCGATGTGCAGCTCGTAGCGCTCCTCCATGCCCGCCTGGTCGCGGTCGAAGCTGTAGGAGTCCTTCATCACGAACTCCCTTGTCCGCAGCACTCCGGCGCGCGGGCGCGGCTCGTCGCGCTCCTTGACCTGGAAGTGGTAAACGATCAGCGGCAGATCGCGGTAGGAACGCACAGCCTGGGCGATATGGAAGGTGACGGCCTCCTCGTGGGTCATCGCCAGCACGAGCTCCGAGCCCTTGCGATCGGTCAGCTTGAACAGCTCCTCGATCTCAATCCTGCCTGTCTTGCGCCACGGCTCGGCCGGCTGCAGCACCGGCATCAGCATCTCCTGAGCGCCGATCGCGTCCATCTCCTCGCGGATGATTCCGACCACACGTTGGTGCACGCGCCAGCCGGCCGGCAGCCACGTCCACATCCCCGCGCCCATCTGCCTGACCAGGCCGGCCCTGACCATCAGCTTGTGCGAGATCGCCTCCGCGTCGGCGGGCGGCTGCTTCTCGGTGGGCAGCAGGTATTCGGACAGGCGTGTCATCGGTGACGCAGAGCCTAGAGGGTGGCGCAGCCGGCCGAAGGCCGCGAGCTGGGCCCCTCTGTCTTCAGTCGTTCGTTCCTTTGATAGAACAGCTGTCACCGACCAATCTTCGATGAAGACCCAACAAGGAGCCCCAATGGCCTATTCAGTTCCCCCGCTTCCCTACGCCTACGACGCACTCGAGCCGCACATCGACAAGGCGACGATGGAATTCCATCACGACAAGCACCACCAGGCCTACGTGGACAAGGCCAACGCGGCGCTCGAGGGAACCGAGTGGGCCGAGAAGCCCGTCGAGGAGGTACTGCAGAACCTCAACAGCCTCGGCGAGAAGAGGGGCCCTGTGAAAAACAACGGCGGCGGCCACTACAACCACTCGCTGTTCTGGGAGAGCCTCTCGCCGGACGGCGGCGGTGAGCCCACCGGCGAGCTCGCGCAGGCGATCGACTCGGCCTTCGGCTCCTTCGCGGACTTCAAGACGAAGGTCAAGGAGACCGGCGTCGGCCAGTTCGGCTCCGGCTGGTCGTGGCTCGTGTACGACGGCTCGGGCCTGGCCGTGGTCGGAAGCGCCAATCAGGACACGCCGCTCTCTGACGGCAAGACGCCGCTGCTCGGCGTCGACGTGTGGGAGCACGCCTACTACCTGAAGTACCAGAACCGCCGTCCCGACTACATCGAGGCGTGGTGGAACGTCGTCGACTGGAGCAAGGTCGCCGAGCGTTTCTCAGCCGCCAAGGGCTGATCGAACAGGAACGGGTCGAGCTGGCGCTCAGTTGCGGCTGAAGCGCCGGCCGGCCACCGGTGAGATGGCCTCATCAAGGGTCACGGCCGGCTCGAGCATTGACTCGAGTACGGCGTCTGCCTCGGAGTCGTTGTCCGCTGCGGCTGCCTCCAGCGCCGCGATCCGCTCGGGGGTCATGGCAGTTGAGTCCTCGTTCTCGGCGAGCCACTTACGCGCCTCTGCGGCGGCGGCCTCGTCGCGCTGGACGGTCTTGCCGGCCGCGTAGTAGCGGTCGATCTCCTTGAACAGCTCATCGACCAGCTGCTCGGTGGGAACCTTCTTCAAAGGCTCGCCCTTGGAGTAGATCATGCCCATGTCCTTCGCCCCGGTGATCCCGAAGTCCGCGTGCCGTGCCTCGCCGATGCCGTTCACCGCGCAGCCCAGCACCGAGACCTCGATCGGGTCATCGTAGGCTTCTAGGCGCCTCTCTACTTCAACGACGACGGTGTCCATGTCGAACTGCAGCCGCCCGCAGGTGGGACAGGCGATCAGGTCGGGGCCGCGCTCGCGCAGCTTCAGCGCCTTGAGGATCTCCCAAGCGACCTTCACCTCCTCCTCGGCGTGGAAGGTGGAGAGCGAGATGCGGATCGTGTCGCCGATCCCGTCCGCGAGCAGTGTGCCCAGCCCGACAGCGGACTTCAGTGAGCCCGACCACTTTGTGCCGGCCTCGGTCACGCCGAGGTGCAGCGGATAGGGAATGCGCTCTGAGAGCAGGCGGTTGGAGGCGATCGTGTTCGGCACCGAGGTGGACTTCATCGAGACCTTGAAGTTCTCGAAGTCCAGACGCTCCATCAATTGAACCGTCTCGATCGCGGCGGTTACGAGCGCCTCGACGGGGTTGTCGTACTCGAGCTGGCGCAGGTGCTTGGGCAGCGAGCCCGAGTTGACCCCGACGCGCAGCGGCGTGCCGCGCTGCTTGGCCAGCGCGATCACCTCGGCGACCTTCTCCGGACCGCCGATGTTGCCGGGGTTCAGCCTGACGCAGTGCGCGCCGGCCTCGATCGCCTTCAGGGCGAGCGTGTGGTTGAAGTGGATGTCGGCGATCACCGGGATCGGTGACTGCGCCACGATGCTCTTCAGTGCCTCGGCGTCCTGCTCGCGGGGCACCGCCACGCGCACGATGTCCGCCCCGGCGTCGGCGACCGTCCTGATCTGGTCCATCGTCGCGGTCAGGTTCGCCGTCTCGGTCTTGGTCATCGTCTGCACCGCGACCGGCGCGCCGCCACCGATCGGGACCGAGCCGACCTTGATCTGCCGCTTGGAGGACATAGGCTGATTCTACGATGCCCGACGTCTACGCCACCGCCCATGGACCGCTCGCACGGCTGGCCTCCCCCCTGGCCGCCCGCGCCCGCGCCCGGCGCCACGCGCATTTCTTCGCGCTCACGCGGCTGTCGGAGGGAGCGCGAGTGCTTGATGTCGGCTGCGGGCGGATCGGACTGCGAGCGCTCGAGCCGGCGCTTGACGTCACCGGCGTCGACCTTGCGGAGCGCCCCGACTATCCCGGGCCGTTCGTCCAAGCCGACGCATCAGCAGGGCTGCCGTTCGCCGATGGGGAGTTCGAGCTCGTGTACTGCTCTAGCGTGATCGAGCACGTCCCGCCGGCCCGCCGCGCGGCGTTCGCAAAGGAGATCCGGCGCGTTGGCAGAGGCTGGTTTGTACAGACCCCCGCATGGTCGTTCCCGATCGAGCCCCACACGCTGCTGCCTGGGGCTCACTGGCTGCCGCTGAGACTGCGCCGCCCCTACTGGACACTGGGAGCGACGGGCGAGTGGGAAGACATTCCGCTGCTGCGGCGCGCCGAGATGGAAGCGCTGTTCGGGCGGGCGCTCCCAGAGCGGGTCGGGCCGCTCACAAAGAGCTGGGTGTGCGTCAGCCCGCATGGTGACCGAGAAGCTCGCCGACTGTGACACTCAGCCGCCGAGGCCGATGTCATTGCTGAACCCGTTGGCCACAAGGAAAAGCAGCAGAACGATCCCGACCGAGCTGTAGCGCCACATCGCCATCACCGACACGGGCCTGCCGCGCACCTTCTCCGCCAGGGCCCAGAGGATGTGCCCGCCGTCTAGGGGCAGGAACGGGAACAGGTTGAGCACCGCGAGCACCAGCGAGACGAACCCGAGAAAGACGAGCGCGTAGCCGGCGCCGGCGACGACTGTTTCGTGCGCGATTTCGGTGACGCCGATGATGCTGTGGAACTGATGACGCACTTTTGCGCTCGTGAAGGCCTTGCCGATGTTCGAGAGCATGCTCGTGGTCGTGCCCCACATCTCACGCAGCGCCGTCCCGGCAGCGCTGAACACGCCATAGTGCTTGACAACCGCCGTGAAACCGAAGCCCACCAGCATCCGCCGTTCGGTCTTGTTGTAGCGGGGGTAGACGAAGAGCTTCAGCGTCTGGCCCGCTCGTCGGACCGTCAGCTGCACCGAAGTGGCCGCGCGGCAACCTTCGATGAGCGCGCCCCCACAGCGGTGGGCAGAGATCCTCTGCATCGCCTGTGCGACCGTGCTCGGATACCCATCGACCGCGACGATTCGATCACCCACATGCAGCACACCGACAGCGGGCTCTCCCGGCTCGATCACACTTACCGAGCCCGTTGAGGCCACCGTGTGAATCGACGGGTTGAGATTCTCCAGTGTGCTCGCGCCGCTGAGGTTGCCCGAGAACAGGATCGCCCAGAACAAAAGGAACGCGATCGCGATGTTCACGCCAGGCCCGGCGAGGATCACCGCGATCCGCTTCCACGGAGCCTGCGCGTAGTAGGCACGACGCGCCACGTCGGGGTGGAGGTCTTTGATCTCTTCCGGGTTCATCCCGGAGATCTTCACGTAGCCCCCCGCGGGGATCAGACCGATCGCGTACTCGGTCTCGCCCCGGCGCACCTTGAAGATCGTGGGCGGGAAGAACAGCGAGAAGCGCTCCACGCGCATGCCCACAGCCTTCGCCGCCGTGAAGTGCCCGAGCTCGTGCAGCACGACCAGTGCGCAGATGCCAAGGATTGTCAGGAACCAACTCACGGGGTTAGTTTGGCAGGCAGGCTCGCTGTTGCCGCCAATTACATTTCAAGGACGATGCGTGATTGTGAGCCCGAGCAGGTCCGCGGCTTCCCGCGTGGCAGAGTGCTCGAGCGTGAGTGTCTCGCTGTCGACGAGACGCAGTGCCGGGGCCGCGCGATCGTAGAGCGTGAAGTTCGTAAGGCTTGCCTCCAGCGTCGACCACCAGCGCAAACCAACCGCTGCCGGGTGCGCATCGAAGATGCGTGCGGCATACGCCTGCGTGATTGCGCGCGCTTTGGTAGCCACCTGGGAGGGACGCAGCCGCGTACGAGTAAGGACATCGGGATCATCGAGATCGACGAATCTCCCATCGCCCTCGCAATCGACTTGGACCAACGCGAGCGGCAAATTTGCGCGGATAAGCATCCTCCGCGAAAGCACTCCCGCTCCGCGAAACTGCGCCAGCGCCTCGGCGACCGCTGACATCGGGGTCTCAGACAGGTACAGACAGCCGTAGCGCTCCGGATTATCGTGGCGTCCAGTTCCCTGCAGCTCGCGCGGGAACCACAGCGCTCCACCCAGACTGGACGGCGCCACATCGGACGCCAGCGGCAAGAGCCGCCAGAGGATCATGCGAAGCTGCCAGCGCGCTCCTGCGCAATCGCATCGAGTAGCTCACGCGAACGCCCGGCGCGGACGAGGTCGATTGGCCTGCGGTCAGCAAGGTGCGGATTGAAACCAAGCAGCCAGAGCTCAGCCACGTCGGGGGAGTACAGCCGCAGCAGGCTCGACATGACCAACTCCAGAAGATCCACCCGCCGAGCATTCAGCTCGTCGATGCCGCGCCCCTGCCGCCAGCGCGTGACCTGCGCCGGGCTCACCCCGAGCAACTCGGCAAGTCGGCGCTGCGAGCGAAAGTCCTCGCTCAACGCCACGACCTTCGCTGCAGTGCTCACGGGCATGCACCAATTCTAGCGCAACACAAAACGTTGCGTGTGATGTCGAGGTTTCGGCATCTTACCGAACCGACCGCTTTTCCTCGAGATGCTCGTAGAGCCACGCCTCTATATCCGACGCCATCCGCAAAACGGGACAAACACAGCCGCCGGCAGGCGGCTCCATTTAGGTCCCCGCGCTCGCCACAGCCTCGCCGGCCACCTCTCGGGCCTCGCGATCGGCCTCATAGAGCGACTCGAACGCGCGCACCGGCGCCACGGGCAGCTCGGCGAGCGTCCTCTCGATCACCTCAGGAATCCCGTTGAAGTGCAGCCGCCCCTCCAGGAACGCGTGCACCGCAACCTCGTTCGCGGCGTTCAGCACGCACGGCGCCGTCCCCCCCGCCAGCGCCGCCTCGCGCGCCAAGCGCAAACACGGGAACGCGTCCACGTCAACCGGCTCGAAGGTCAGCTCCCCCACCGCGGCGAGGTCGAGTGGCTTGACCGATCGTGCATCTCCCGATCCCCGATCGGTCAGCAGATCCACGCTCTCGCCGCCGTGGAGGGCGTAGGAGATCGCGATCCGCATATCCGAAGGCCCGAGATGCGCGAGCATCGCCCCGTCGGCCAGCTGCACGAGACCATGGACGAGCGACTGCGGGTGCACGACGACGTCGATTCGCTCGTAGGGCGTGCCGAACAGGTGGTGGGCCTCCATCACCTCCAAGCCCTTGTTCATCAACGTCGCCGAGTCGATCGTGATCTTGCCGCCCATCGCCCATGTCGGGTGATTCAAGGCCTGCTTGACGGTCACGTCCTGGAGCTCCGCGTGCGTCCTGCCGCGAAAGGGACCCCCACTGGCGGTGATCGTCAGGCGCTCGACCGCCCCCGGCGGCTGTCCGGCGAGCAGCTGATGCAGGGCGGTGTGCTCGGAGTCGACCGGCGTTATCTGCGCGCCCGTCGCTTCCGCCAATGCGCTCACCAGCTCGCCGCCGACGACCAGCGACTCCTTGTTGGCGAGCGCCAAATCGATTCCCTCACCAAGCGTTGCGACCGTCGGACCGAGGCCCGCGGAGCCGACGAGCGCGTTCAGCACGAGGTCCGCGCCGGACTCGACCACGAGCCGCACGAGGCCCTCCGCTCCGCTCAACACTTCCCCGTCGGTCCACGCCTCCGCGGCGCGGGCCGCGGCGTCCTCATCGACGAGAGCGATCCGCTGTACATCGTGCGCGCGGGCCTGTTCGATCAGCGCCTCCCATGAGCGCTCGGCGGAGAGGCCGATCAGCTCCAGGTCGTCACTGCGATCCAGCACGTCAAGCGCCTGGGTGCCGATCGAGCCGGTGGAGCCGAGGATGAGGAGTCTGCGCACGGTGGAGAGATGCTCGCAGAGCGGCGCCAAGAGCGTCTATATGGATACCGCGATGTGTGCGGATCGGTCGAGGCCGGCGACTCAGCCGGCGAAGCCGAGCTGCTGGCGCCTGAGGCCGAACATCTTCGCCTTGGCCTCGGCCGCAAGCTGCTCGAGCCATGCATCTGGAGAGAGCTGCTCGCCGAGCATGTTCGCCTGACGCTTCACCGTCGCGAAGTCGCCCGGGGTCAGGTCGGCAATTTCGGCGAGCTGCTCCTTCAGCTCTTCGGCGCGCTCCGGTTGGGCCCCAGCGTCGAACTCAGCCTCAGCGCAGAACATCGACCACGCCTGCTCTGGTTCGAGCGCCTTGAACTCCAGCTTCCACGTGAAGCGACGCATCGCCGCCGCGTCGACTGAGTCCATCAGGTTGGTGGCCGCAATAAAGACCCCTTCGAAACGCTCCATGCTCTGCAGCAGCTCGTTGACCTGCGTGACGGACCACTCCGCGCGGGCCAGCGTGCGGTCGCGCAGGAACGAGTCGGCCTCATCGAGGAACAGCAGCGCCCCCTCCGCCTCGGCCTCGGCGAACATCCCGGCGATCTGTTGCTCGGTCTCTCCCAACCACTTGGAGAGCAGATCTGAGGCCGAGCGCATCAGGATCGGCAGGTCAAGCTCGACGGCGATGTGCTCGGCCAGTTGCGTCTTGCCGGCCCCCGGGATGCCCCAGAAGCAGAGCGAGCCCTTTGGGCGCTTGCGCAGCGCCGCGATAATCTGCTGTGGCGTGAAGCGTCCCGCGATGTTGAGGTGGTCGAGGCTGTAGCGGGTGACGGACTCGCGCAGCCCCTCGGTGCGATCGCGCCCGAGCACTTTCTGGCTCTGAGCGACCGCGCGCTTGATGACGCGTTCGCGTTCGGCGAGCGAGCCCCCGTCGGTCTCTGCCTGTGCCACAGACAGCAGGCGGGCGAGATCCGCCGCTTGGCGGACCTGCTTCTCACCGAGCAAGCTGTACTTCGTCAGATGCCTCTCGAGCTCATCTGACAGACCGAAATCAGAGATCACCTGGGTGACGCGCTCGCGGCGATCGGCGCGCGAGCCCGGGAGCGCTTCGCAATGGAACAGAAAGGCGCCGAGGTTGCGCTCTGACAGGAGCTTGGCGCGGTCGGTCAGCCACACGCAGCGCACGCGGCTGCCGGTGAGCCCTTCATCGGAGGCGCGACCCTCCTCCTCTTCCGCGGCGCCCTCGTCCTCCATGCCGAAGATGGTGAGCATGCTGATGCGACGCGAGGCGAGCGCTTCATGGGCCCGGTCGACGACCAGCACGGCGTCCGGGTTTGACTGCTCCAGATAACGCTGAGCGATGTAAACCCAGGTCGGCAGGTCGCCGGCCGGGACGTGCTTGGCGACGACCATATAGCCGTCGATGCCCTCGTCCCGCAGGAACCTGGAGAGCATGTCACGCTTGTCCACCGACTTCGGGCCGTAGATGAGACTGTGCAATCCGTGATCTTTGGGTAGTTCCAGCCCCAGGATGCCTCGCAGGATCTGCTCGTCATCCTCATGCAGACGCGCGAGAGAGCTCGTCGAAGGAGACATTGTCAGCGGCTTGACGAAGCGCTCCAGGAACTGGGCCTCGCTGTCAGCGGACTCGGTCAGCGTCGCGCGCAGATGGATCGACAGTTCACCGATGCGCAACGGGCGCTCCTGAACACGCAGCAGCCCGGAGCGCACGAGCTTCGAGCTTTCCGCCAGTGCCGAGACGACCTCGAGCTCATCGACGTCGAAGGCATTGGCGAGAATCGCCGCCGTGACGTGATCAGAGCCCAGCAGCATGTCGAACAGCTGCGAGAACCCGGGTCGGTGACGGCTGAGCTGGAAGATGAGCAGCTTACGCTCGACCTTTTCGAGGTCCAACAGGTCGGCGACCCAGGCGACGTTCTGCTCCTGCGCGGTCAGGAAGCTAGATGCCTTCCTCTCCGCAGCTTTCCGCCACGCCCGCATGGCTCTGCGATAGGAGCCGTCGTCTTGCTCGACGAGCGGGAACACACTGACACCCTGCAGATAAAGGCGCGCAAACCGGCCGCTGGTGTCATCTCCGAACTGGCGCTGCAGGTCCTTGAGGGTCGGCAGCAGCTGCTCGGAAACCAGGCCCCCGATTCCAGGCTCGCCCGCGAGCGCCCCGGGAGCCGGGACCGCCGCCGCGCAGGTCGCGTAGAAGAGCGCGAACAGATGCGGGTCGGTGGCGAGCAGCCAAGCGAAGCCCTGGTTCTCTGCAAGGCGCAGCGTCCAAGCCGTCATCTGATGCGCGCCCGGCGTTTCGAGCGAGTTGTGGGCGGGCTCGTCTTCGTCATCCATGCACAACACGGTAGCGAAAAATGATGACGATCGTCATCATTCGTTGGAGGCGGTGCTACGTGTAGGCAGCCCAGATGTAATACCCGACCACCGCCGCGAACAGCACCGCATCCAGCCGATCCAAAGCCCCTCCGTGCGCCCCGAACACCCGCCCTGTGTCCTTCGCGCCGGCCTCGCGCTTGACGAACGACTCGAACAGGTCGCCAATCGGCGCGACGATCGCCACACCGAGACCGAGCACGAGCGCGTGGGTGCCGGGCAGCCAATCCTGGTAGCGCCCGGCGAACCAGACGCCGAGGACCGCGCAGCCCATGCCGATCAGAAGGCCCTCGACCGTCTTGTTCGGAGAGATCCGCGGCGCCAGCGGACGCTGCCCGAAGATCCGGCCGCCGAGGTAGGCGCCGGTGTCGCCGAGGAACGTGCCGACGAGCACGTCGATCACGATTCCCAGCCCGTGCGGCAGCCCACGCAGGAGTACCGCATGGGCGAGGGCGAAGCCGATCCAGTAGATCCCCAGCAGCGTCACCGCCATCCCCCCCACGCTCGGGCGGCGTTGAAGCAGCGTCAGCCCGAACAGCATCGGCAGCGCCGCGACCGCGACGAGCAGTATCTGGAATTGGCCGCCGTACAGTGCCGCCGCCAAGAGGCCGGCGAGCGCGATGAAGCCGGCGAGGCGGACCGGGTGCGCACGGTCGTACATCGCGTAGAGCTCGTGCATGCAGATGCAGCCGAGCACGAACAGCCCGAGCGCGAACACCAAGCCGCCCTCGATTACGAGGAACAGCGCGACGGCGATCGCGGGTACGGCGGCGAGCAATCGCGCGTTCAGATCCGAGCGCTGCCCGCCCACCGGCGGCCGACGCGCGCCTGCACGTCTAGGAGCACGTCCGCCCCGGGCGGAGGGTCGTGCGGGACGAGGAGAGATCGCTCGGCGCGAGCCACCTGCGGTTGTGTGGGGGTCAGGAGCCATCACGTCCGTTCAGCGCCCGCCGAAGCGCCGGCGACGCTCTGAGAACTCGGCCAGTGATTCTTCGAGCGCCGTGCGTGTGAAGTCCGGCCACAGCTCGTCGCGCGAGATGAACTCGGAGTACGCCGTCTGCCACAGCAGGTAGTTGGACAGCCGCTGCTCGCCGCTGGTGCGGATGATGATGTCCGGGTCGTGCATCTCCGGGGCGTACAGAGCATTGGCGGAACTCGTCCTCTGTGCTTCCCGAGAAGCGCCGTGCGGCGTCGAGGATCTCGGCGCGACCGCCGTAGTTGAAGGCGACGAACAGCGTGATCTGCTCGTTGGCGGCAGTCAAAGCTTCCGCACCGTTCATCTGCTCCACGAGCTGCGCGCTGACACCCTCGCGGCGCCCGATGAAGCGCATCCGCACGCCTTCCTCGTTGAGCTCCGGGCGTCTCATCGGCGATCCGCTGCGAGAACATCGCCATCAAACCTTCCACCTCCGCCGCGGGGCGCGACCAGTTCTCGGTCGAGAAGGAGTACACGGTCAACTCTTCGATCCCCAGCTCAGCGGCGTCGCGCAGACGCGCCTTGACTGTGTCGGCGCCGGCGTTGTGGCCCTCGTTGACGGGCACATCGTGAGCGCGCGCCCAGCGACCGTTCCCGTCGGTGATGATCGCGACATAGCGCGCCGCCTGAGAATCCCGGCCGTCGGAGTCACGTACCTCCGAATCGGCGCCCTCCAAATCGCGACCTTCCAAATCCCGGCCCTCCAAATCCGCCGTGGGCGGCATCAGACCTCGAGGATCTCCTGCTTCCTTGGCCTTCAGCACGCCGTCGAGCTCTGCGACCTTGCCGTCGGTGAGCTTCTGCAACTCGACCTCGGCGCGGTGCTCATCATCGGAGCTGGCTTCCCCTTCGGACTTCAGCTCGCGCAGGTGCTGCATCACGTCGCGACGAACGTTGCGGATCGCCACGCGCCCCTCCTCGGCGAGGTTGCGCACGACCTTGACCAGCTCGTGCCGGCGCTCTTCGGTCAGCTCAGGCACCGCCAGACGAATGAGGTTGCCGTCGTTGGACGGGTTCAGGCCGACGTCGGACTCGTTGATCGCTTTCTCGATCTCCTTGATCGAGGACTTGTCATACGGCTGCACGGTGATCAGGCGCGCCTCCGGAGCGGAGATCGTGGCGAGCTGGTTCAGCGGCGTGATCGCGCCGTAGTAGTCGACGACGATCCGGTCGAGCAGCCCCGGGCTGGCGCGCCCGGTGCGCACGGTGGAGAACTCCTGGTGGGCGGACTCCAGCGACTTCGTCATGCGCTCGCGCGCGTCGTCGAGCAGCTCGTCGATCACGTTTTCAGTCGAGGCCATCGCCGTCTCCTTGCGCTGTCGATACCAAAGTGCCCACGCGTTCGCCTGAGATTATCCGCAGGATGCTCGTCGCATCGTCCATGTTGAATACGTTCAGCGGCATCGAGTTCTCCATGCACAGCGCCAGCGCGGTCGAGTCCATCACCCGCAGACGCTGCTCGAGCGCCTCCATGTGGGTGATCTCGGGGATGAACTTCGCGCTCGGATCCACCGCCGGGTCGGCCGTGTAGACGCCCTGCACGCCGTTCTTGGCCATCAGGATGATCTCGGCGTGGATCTCCGCGGCGCGCAGCGCGGCGGCGGTGTCGGTCGTGAAGAACGGGTTGCCGGTGCCGGCCGCGAAGATCACCACGCGCCCCTTCTCGAGGTGGCGCATCGCGCGGCGGCGAATGTAGGGCTCGGCCACCTCGGAGATCCCCAGCGCCGACTGCACGCGCGTCGGGCTGCCCAGCTTCTCCAGCGCGTCCTGCAGCGGCAGCGCGTTGAGCACCGTCGCGATCATGCCCATGTAGTCGGCGGTCGCGCGGTCCATGCCCGCGGCGGCGCCCTTCATGCCGCGGTAGATGTTGCCCGCACCGACCACGATCGCCACCTCGACCCCCTGGGCGCGCACGTCTGAGACCTGCCGTGCGACCTCGAGCACGCGCTCGGGATCGGTGCCGTACTGCAACTCGCCCATCAGAGCCTCGCCGGAGAGCTTCAGCAGGATGCGTTTGAAGACGGGGTCGGCCATCCCGAGGAGCCTATCCGGCCCAGGTTCTCAAGGCGCCCAAGGAAACTACTGGCCTACTGCAAACCGCACGAAACGGCGGATGACGACGTTCTCTCCGGTGGTGGCGGTCAGCTCGTCGCGCAGCTGCTGGACGGTCTTGCCGTCGAACTTGGGGTTGTGCATCTCCTGCTCGAGCAGCACGATCGTCGCAAGCCACGAATCGAGCTTGCCGGAGACGATTTTCTCGCGCACGTTCTCGGGCTTGTCGGCGGCCTCCTGCTCATAGATCCGCGCCTCGGCGTCGCGCTGCTCGGCGGGGACGTCCTCGCGGCTGACGTACTGCACGGTCGGTGTGGCGGCGATCTGCATCGCGATGTCGCGCGCGAAGCGTGACGAAGTCCTCGTTCGTGGCCACGAAGTCGGTGTTGCAGTCGACCTCGATCAGCACTCCCACCTTGGCGCCGGCGTGCACATAGGCCTGGACGGTGCCCTCGGTGGCCACGCGCTCGCCGAGGTCCTGGACCTTCTTGCCTTGCTTGACGCGCAGGATCTCGATCGCCTGCTCGATGTCGCCGCCGGCCTCGGTGAGCGCCTTCTTGCAGTCCATCATGCCCGCGCCCGTGCGCTCGCGTAGGGCCTTCACGTCTTGTGCTGAGATCTCGACGGTGCTCATGCGCTCGATGCCTCCTTGGCGGGCTCGTCTGCCGGCTTACTCTCACCGGGTGCCTCCGCGGCTACCGCCACCGGCTCTGCGGCGGGCTCTGACGCGGCCGTCGAGGTGGTTGCGGGATCGGCAGGCGCAGGTCCAGCCGGTGCAGGGGCCGGGGTTGCAGACGCCGCGGGTGCTGGGCGGAGCCTGCTGTGCGGCAGCAGCTGCCCGCTCGGCGGCGGCGCGTTCCTCAGCCTCTTTCTTGACCTGTTCCTCTGCCTCGCGCTTGGCCTGTTCCTCGGCCTCGCGCTTGGCGCGGGCCTCCGCCTCGATGCGGGCCTTCTCCTCGGCCTCCTTGCGGGCACGGTCCTCCTCGGCGCGGAAGACGGAGTGCCCCTCGGAGACGACTTGGCCGATCGCCTGGGTGATCAATGCGCATGAACGGATTGCGTCGTCGTTGCCGGGGATCACGAAGTCGATCCCGTCCGGGTCGCAGTTGGTATCGACCAGGCCGATGATCGGGATCCGCAGGCGCCGAGCCTCTTTGACCGCGATCTCCTCGGTTTTGAGGTCGATCACGAACATCGCGTCGGGCACGCGCTGCATGTTCTTGACGCCGCCGAGGTTCGCCCGCAACTTCGCGAGATCGGCCTGCGCGGCCATCCGCTCGCGCGTGGGCAGCAGCGCGAGCTGGCCGTCGGCCTCATAGCGTTCGAGGTCGTGCAGGCGGCGGATACGCTGGTTGATCGTCTGGAAGTTCGTCAGCAGCCCGCCCAGCCAGCGATGGTTGACGAAGGGCATGCCGGACGCTTCGGCGACGTCCTTGATCGTGTCGCGGGCCTGCTTCTTGGTGCCGACGAACAGCACGGTCCCGCCGCGGTGGGCGAGCGTCCCGGCGAACTCCTGCGCCTGGTTCAACGCGATGGAGGTCTTGAGCAGGTCGATGATATAGATGCCGTCACGCTCACCATGGATGAAGCGGCGCATCTTGGGGTTCCAGCGACGGGTCTGGTGACCGAAGTGAACACCGGCCTCCAGCAGCTCCGCTATGCCTACTTGAGCCACGAGGTACTCCCTTTGTTATGCGACTGGATGCCGTGCGGGTGGAAGCGGACCCGGTTACGCGACGAACAGTCGCGATCCGGGCAGGGCCGCGATCCTGGACCCGCACGGGTCGAAGATCTGGTTAACCGCTCAGGATAGCTCTTCAGCCTCCTCAAGCGCGCTCTGGAGGTCGGCAGGCAGCGGCGAGATCACCTCGACAGGGGCGCCGGTAAAGGGGTGCTGTGAAGGAGAGGCGCGCGGCGTGCAGGAACTGACGCTCCAGCCCGAGCAGGTCCGGGGTGCCGTACTCGGGGTCGCCCGCAGACGGGATGGCCGATCGCCTGCAGGTGGACGCGGATCTGATGGGTGCGACCCGTGTCCAGGTGCAGCCGCAGCAGCGACGTGTCCGGAAGCGCACGGTCGAGCGTGAAGTGGGTGCGCGCCTCGCGCGGCCTGGAGCCACCGACGGTCATACGCGTGCGTACGCGCGGATCGCGTCCGATCGGCGCCTCGATCGTCCCGCTGCGCGCCGGCGGGCGTCCCTCCACCAAGGCGATGTACTCGCGCTCGATGCGCCGCTCCGCCAAGCGCCGCCTGCAGCAGCCGGTGTGCCTCGTCTGAGCGCGAGACGACGAGCAGACCGGAGGTGTCGCGGTCGAGCCGGTGCACGATCCCCGCCCTGTCCTTCTCACCACCTGCGGCGAGCGGCCCGAGCAGCTGCGCGAGCGTTCCCTCGCGATGGCCCCGGGCGGGATGGACGACCAGGCCGGGCGCCTTGTCTATAACGAGGAGGTGAGCGTCCTGGTAGGCGATCTGAAAGAGCGGCGAGCCGGTCACGAGGACTCCTTGCGCGGGGTCTCCAGGACGACGAGCAGGAGCAGCACGCCGAGCGTGATCGAGGTGTCGGCGAGGTTGAAGGGAGGCCAGCCGAGCGGGAACTTGATGAAGTCGGTGACCGATCCCTCGTGGAGGCGGTCCAGGATGTTGCCGAGCGCGCCGCCGATCAGCATGCCCGTGGGCAGCCAGATCAGAGGCCGGGTGGCGTGCAGCGCGAAGTAGACGAGCAGCGCGAGCAGCGCGAGGCCAATCACGATGCTCACGCCGGTCTGGTCCCCGGGTAGGAAGCCAAAGGCGACACCGTGGTTGCGGGTGTTCACGAGCTGGACGCCGGGAAGCACCTTGCGTTCTTCGCCGGGGATGATCGACTGGCGGATGAGGTGCTTTGAGAGCTGGTCGGCGGCGATCACGACGATCACGACAAGCCCGGCGCGGGCCCAGGCGCCGGGAGCGCTGACGGAGCTCATCCCGCGGCTCAGCCGTGGAGGAGGCCCCGGACGATCACGCTGTTAACGATCTCCAGGGTGAGGATGGCGAGCAGCGGGCTGAAGTCGATTCCGCCGAACGAGGGGAGAAAGCGGCGAAAAATGCGCAGGAAGGGCTCACAGACGTCGCGCAGGAACCCCATAACGATGTCGGTTGCGCGCGAGTAGGGAGGGCGTACGCCGAGGGAGAACAACAGCTGGATCACGATGTAGACGACGATCAGGAGCGTGTAGACGTAGATCAACGTCGACAGGTATTCAGCGATATCGGTGCGCGTGCTGGCGAGAATCATCGATGCCCGTTCCCGGTTTGCAAGACCGCGTCGAGGGCGTCGCTGAAGGCCGCGCGCAGCCCCGCGCTCTCCAGGGCCGCAAGCCCACGGGCCGTGACTCCCCCCGGGGAGGTGACCTCGCGGCGGACGGCGAGCGTGTCGTTGCCACGACGGCGCAGCAGCTCGGCGGTACCGGCGAGCGTCTGCACGACCAGCTCCGCGCTCTGGGCGGCGGGAATGCCACGGCGCACACCCGCGTCGATCTGCGCCTCGGCGACGAGCGCCACGTAGGCGGGGGCGCACGACATCAGACCCATCGCCACGTCGACTAGCGCGTCGGGGAGCACGATAAGCGTGCCGAGCCCTGCGAACAAATCGCTGACCGGCCCGTCAAGGGCAGTCTCCTCGAGAGGGGCGGCTTGGACGACAGCGCCCTGGCGAACCTCGACGGGGAGTGAAGGAATGAAGCGATAGACGGGTCTGTCGGGGTAGGCGTCGCGTAGGTCCTGTAAGGGGGTGGCCGCGAGAATCGAGACGACCGCCTTGGCGTGCGGCGCCACTTCGAGGGCGACATCAGCAAGCTGAGCCGGCTTGTGGCAGAGCACCACCAGTTCGGCCCGCTCGGCCACCTCTCGATTGGATGGGAGTGCCTCACCTCCCACCTCAGCCGCCAAGGCTTGGGCACGCTCGGCGATCGGATCGGCCACGAGCACCGGGCGGTTCCACCCGCGCGCAAGCGCACGAGCCATGTTGCCTGCTCCGATGAGACCTATCTGCATGAGGCGTTCAGGCTACCGATCGTGCTCGCAATCACGCGGTCCTGAGGTGCGAGAGTCAAGACTGGCCAGGACGCAAGGAGCGAAGTGTGCGCTAGCACATGAGCGACTGAGGACGCCGCCAGGCGCCGACTATCGCGCCTCAGGATTGATTGAAGAAGCCCTTCTCGATCAAACGCGCGCGCTCCTCCGCGGAGATCTCGACGTTGCGCGGGGTGAGCATGAACACCTTGTCGGCGATCCGCTGCATGCCGCCGTCGAGCGCGTAGGTGAGGCCGGACGCGAAGTCGATCAGGCGCTTGGAGAGATCGACTTCGGTGCCTTGGAGATTGAGGATGACCGGGATCGAGTCCTTGAACTTGTCGGCGATCTGCTGAGCGTCGTTGAACGACTTCGGCACGACCAGGTGCACGCGGACGTCGCCGTTGCCGTTGCCACGCCCACCGACAGGGCGCAGCGCAGTCGTCGCGCGCCCTCCCCTGGGCTCGTCCTCGGCGAAGATGTCGTCGTACTCGTCGCGGCGGCGGCGCAGGCGTCGAACGTTTGGCCTCTCGCGGTAGCGATCCTCCAGATCGGACTCAGTACCCGCGTCGTCGTAGCCGTCGTCGTCGTGGTACTCCTCGGCCAAGCCGAAGTACACGAGCGCGCGGTGCCAGGAATCACGGAAGGCCATAGTAAGTAAGTGCGTTTTCGCCCAGTAGACGAATTTCCCTGCTCATGCTACGGGTTACCGCTGCCGGGCAGGGCTCTTCAATCGTACAGTCTGGTGCCGATCCGCACGATTGTCGCGCCCTCCTGAATCGCCACCCGGTAGTCCTGTGAGGTACCCATCGACAGCCGCTGCAGGCCACGATCGTCGGCCAGCGTACGCAACGCAGCGAACCAGCGGCGGCTGTCCTCAGGATCCTGGGCGTACGGAGGCATCGTCATCAATCCCGCCACGGGGACGGGAGCGCGCTCGATGAACGCGTCGAGCTCCTCCGGAGCGACGCCATCCTTGCCGGGCTCGCCGGCGACGTTCACCTCGATCAGGATCTCCAGGCCCGGGTGGGCATCGGCCCGGTGACGAGACAGCTCGCGCAGCACGGACTCGGAGGCCACAGAATGAATCAGCCGCACATGCGGAACGATCGCCTTGACCTTGCGGCTCTGCAGCCGGCCGATGAAGTCCCACTCGAACAGCCCGCCGTGCGCGCCCACCTTCGCGACGAGATCCTGAGCGCGGTTCTCGCCGACGAGCCCGACGCCGGCCTCGGCGAGCACCGGGAGGTCGTCCACCGACACGTACTTGGTCGCGGCGAGCACCTCGACCTCTCCCGGGTCTCGTCCGGCGGCCGCGGCCGCGATCTGCTCGCGCACCTCGGCGAGGTTCGCTCGTACCGTGTCCGCGCGCAGGCCTGAGATCAGCTCAACCACGCCACTCCCCCCTGCCGTCCGGCGCGGGCGCCTTCGCGACGATGGGAGAAGAAACGCTCGTCGCAGATCGTGCACGCGGCCACATCTCGCACCTCGGTCACGCCCGCCGCCAACAGCCGGTCGCGGGCGATCGCCCTCAAGTCGATGTTGCGGCTGGGCGGGCTCTCAATTCGATACGCACCGCCAAACGCCGTGTGCACCTCCTCACCGACCTCATAGCAACAGGGTCCCGCGCCCGGGCCGATGACCGCGAGCATGTCATCCACGCCGCCCAATTCCTTGACCGCCTGAACGCCCTCCTCCAAGACTCCCGCCGCGAGACCGCGCCAGCCGGCGTGCACCATTGCCACCGCTCCGCCGCAGCCGAACGCGACAGGCAGGCAGTCGGCGGTAAGCACCATCGCTCCCACGCCGCGCAGGGCGGTGGCCTGCCCATCGGCCTCGATATCAGGCTGGGCGTCGGTGTCGGTCGAGATTCCGGTATCCAGTTGTGCCCCCGTCTCCGTCAACGTCCGGATGCCTCCGCTCACCTCCGCCCCTTCCGCTTTGGCCCGGACTCTCTGCACCGTTGTGCCGTGGACCTGGTAGCCACGGAGCAGACATCGCACGCCAAGTTGCTCGCGCAGTCGCTCACGTGCATGGAGCCCATACTCCGCGTCGTCGCCGCCAACGCTCGACAGGTTGCCGTGCGCCCGCGTGGTGAACAGCCCGTGAGCACCGCCGGGCAGGTCGAAGGCGAGCTTGTCGACGTTCATACCCGCGCCTGCAGGGACGCGGTCAACTCTGCGTCGCGGCCGTCGGCCAGCTCACCGTCGAGGCGCAGCTTCAGAGCTGCCTCCAAACGCCGTCCGATCTCCGGTCCCTCGGGGATGCCTGCCGTGAGCAGATCTTCGCCGGTGATCTGCAGGTGGACATGGCGCGTCTGCTCAAGCCAACGGCGGGCAGGCTCCTCACAGCCCAGCGCGCCCGTCAAGGCAACGCCCTCCAAGGGCACGCCTGCAGCGACCGTCCGGAGCAGCGAGGGACGCTCGGCCGCGGGCAGCTCCTCAATCAGACGCGGTACAGCGACCGTCGCCGCGGCCACGCGGTCACGATCTGCGGCCGGGAAGTCCCAGCGGTCAAGCAGCGCGACGATCTCTGCGCGCTGGTCTGCACCCGTGCGCAGCGCTAGTGGCAGCAGCAGCGACGCAAGCAACGCCAAGTCGGGCCGTCCGTCCTCGGGGAGCAGGGCAAGCGCCGCGCGGGCCACCGGCGGCTCGAAGCGCAGTCTTGGGTGAAGCGCGTGGAGCACTCCCAGATCATCCATCGCGGCGAGCGCTGCGAGCGCGTCGTCTTCGGCCAGCGCGAGCCTCAGCTCAGCGCCGATCCGCGCGCCGGAGACCGTCTCCAGCGCGCGCGCCGCGAGCGCCGCTCGGGCTAGCGCGGTCGTGTGCTCCTCGACCTCAAACCCAAGCCGGGCGCGGTAACGCGCCAAGCGCAGTAAGCGTGTCGGATCATCGCTGAAGCTCTGCTCGTGCAGCACTCGCAGCCTGCCTTCTTCGAGGTCGCTCAGCGCATCGGGCACCGCGCGCGCCTGCCCCCTTCGCTCACCACCCAGGCGGACGGCGATGGCGTTGACGGTGAAGTCCCTGCGCTCCAGGTCCTCCTCCTCGGTTCCCGCGCGCACGTCGGGCAAAGCTCCCGGTGCGGGGTAAGACTCGGCGCGCCGGGTCGCGACGTCGATCCGACCGCCATCCCATTCCACGAGCGCCGTGCCAAAACGTTCGTGCTCGTTAGCGCCCGCGAGCACACCGAGGCGTGCGGCGAGATCACGAGCGAACAAAGAGGCGGCTTGCGTGAAGGTCCGTTGATCGCCGCCTACCACGACGTCGAGCTCGCGCGGGGTAGCTCCCAGCAGCAGATCGCGCACCGCGCCCCCTACGAGCTCCACATCACTCCGCTTCCCAGCCACAGCCAGCAGCGCCTCACCGCCGGGTAGACCATGCAGCCGCTCGAGCACGATCCCTGGGGGGGCTACCGACATCAGCCCATTCTCGACGATCGGCTACGCCGGTTGTGGACTAACCACGCGCACATCGATCCCGGCGGCCGCCAGATGGGCCTTCGCCTCCGGAATCGTGTGCTGCCCGTAGTGGAAGATCGATGCGCACAGTGCCGCGTCGGCGCCGGCCCGCAACGCCTGCGCCAGGTGCTCGAGCTCGCCCGCGCCGCCAGAGGCGATCACGGGCACGCTCACCGCCTCGCTCACCGCGCTCGTGAGCGGCAGGTCATAGCCGTTGTTCGTGCCGTCGCGGTCCATGCTCGTCAATAGAATCTCCCCCGCGCCGCGCTCGGTGGCCTCGCGTGCCCACTCAACGACATCGCGACCAGTCGCGGTGCGCCCTCCGGCTAGGTACGCCTCCCAGCCGGTCGGGTCGCCTGGATCTGGATCAGGAACCCCACCCACCCGGACCTCACCGACCCGAACGGGGCGCGCCTTGGCATCAATCGCGAGCACGACGCACTGCGCCCCGAACCGCATCGCCAGCTCGTCGAGCAGTTCCGGGCGCTGCAAGGCACGCGGAGTTGATCGAGACCTTGTCCGCCCCCGCGTCGAGCACCGCCTGGGCATCCTGCACCGAGCGGATGCCACCGCCGATCGTGAACGGCACGAACACCTCATCCGCGGTGCGGCGGGCGAGCGCCACGATCGTGTCGCGCTTCTCGTGCGTGGCGGTGATATCCAGGAACACCAGCTCATCCGCGCCTTCGCGGTCGTAGTGGGCAGCCAGCTCGACCGGGTCGCCAGCGTCGCGGATGTCGAGGAATTCGACGCCCTTCACCACGCGGCCGGCATCCACGTCGAGGCAGGGGATCACACGCTTCAGATGCACCCGCTCACCGTAGCGGCCGGGCGGTTATCTACCGAGCGCCGCCTGGGCCTGCGCGATCGTGAAGCGCTGCTCGTACAGCGCCTTCCCGACGATCACGCCATCCAAGTTCGTCTCAGCCAGGCCCGCAAGCCCCTCTAAATCCACGATCTGGCCGATCCCGCCCGAATAGATCAGGCTGCCTTTCACAGCATCAGCCACAAGGCGCACTTCCTCCAGATCTGGTCCCTCGAGCATCCCGTCGCGGTCGACGTTCGTGAACACCAGGTTCTTCACGCCGCGCTCCTGGAGGCTGTCGATCACGGCCTCCGTCGTGATCTCGGTCGTCTCGGTCCAGCCGGCCGTCGTCACGTGCCCGCCGCGCACATCCACCGACACCAGCACGCGCTCTTGCCCGTGCTCCGCTAGCGCCTGCTCCAGCAGTCCATTTTGCGTGAACGCAGCCGTGCCGAGGATCACGCGCGTGGCCCCCGCCGCCAGCGCGTCGCTCACCGCCCGTGCAGAGCGCAACCCGCCGCCGTACTGCACCGGCACGCCCAGCTCATCCACGATTCGCTTCAGGTTCTCCAGGTTGACCGGCGCGCCGGTTTTCGCGCCGTCGAGGTCGACCACGTGCAGGTGGCTCGCGCCTTTCTCCACCCAGCCACGCGCGGCCGCCAGCGGGTCCTCGTCGTAGACCTTCTTCGCGTCGAAATCGCCCTTCACCAGCCGTACCGCGCTGCCGTCCAAGATGTCGATCGCCGGATACAGGATCACGCCGTGAACCCGCTTCGGGAAAGGGGTTGCGGGTTCACGTCTGGAATCTCGATTGCCCGGCGCAGGATCACACAGGCACCGCAGCGCGGCCGCACAACCGTGTGAAGTTACCCAGTAGCGCAAGCCCGTGCGCCGAGGACTTCTCCGGGTGCGACTGCGTGCCGAACACGTTGCCCCGCCCGACGATCGCCGCGAACGGCTCGCCGTAGTCGGCGCTGGCGAGCACCACGTCCTCGTCGGCCGGCGAGGCCGCGAAGCTGTGCACGTGGTACAGGTAGGCCGGGTCCGGCAGACCCTCGCTCAGCGGAGTCGGCCGCAGCCAGCGCAGCTCGCTCCAGCCGATGTGCGGCAGCTTCAGCCCGGGGGCGTTCAACCGACGTACCGTGCCCGCCAGCAATCCCAATCCCGTAGCCCCGTCGTGCTCCTCGGAGCGCTCGAACAGCAGCTGCATCCCCAGGCACAGCCCCAGCAACGGCACGCCCGCCTCGACCCGCTCGTGGAGCAGCTCGTCCAGACCGGCGGCGCGAATCGCGGCCATCCCCGCAGGGAACGCGCCCACCCCCGGTAACACCAGCCCGTCCATCGCGCGCAAGCGCTCGGGATCGGCGCTCACCTCCACCCGCGCGCCGACGTGCGCGAGCGCCTTCTCCGCCGAGCGGCGGTTGCCCATGCCGTAATCGACCACTCCTATTGAAGGCCCACCCACCCTCATGACGTGAGCGTTCCCTTCGTGCTCGGGACACCATGCTCCGTCGGGTCGATGCTCACCGCCTCGCGCAGCGCCCGCGCAAATGCCTTGAACGCCGCCTCGATCATGTGATGCGCGTTGCTGCCCGCCTCCACCCGCAAATGCAACGTCAGCTTCGCCGCGTTCGCGAGCGCGCGGAAGAACTCCTCGGTCAGCTCGTGCTCGAAGCCCCCCGTCGAGCCCGGCGGAAGCTGTGCCTCGAACAGTGTGAACGGGCGTCCCGAGATATCGAGCGCACAGCTTGCACGCGCCTCGTCCATCGGCACCGTCGCCGCGCCATATCTGGTGATTCCCGCGCGGTCGCCCAGCGCCTGATCGAGCGCTTGGCCGAGCACGATCGCTGTGTCCTCGGCGGTGTGGTGCGCGCCCGTCTCCAAATCTCCGCTGACCTTCACGTCCAGGTCCAGTCGCCCGTGCCGGGCGAGCAGGTCGAGCATGTGGTCCAAGAAGCCCACGCCGGTCTCACGCGTGCCCGCGCCGCTGCCGTCCAGGCCAAGGGTCAGGAGCACGTCGGTCTCGCCGGTCTTTCGCTCGATCGTGGCTGTGCGACTCATGACGCCTCATTCTCTCGCATACGGGCCTCGATCGACTCCGCGTGCACCTCGAACCCCTCCGCACGCGCGATTGGGGCGCTTGCGGCGGCCAGCCTGCTCACCCCGTCCTCGTCAATCCTTACCTCCTGCATCCGCCTGCGGAAGTGCCGAGCAGATAGGCCCGAGGCAAAGCGCGCCGCGCCGCCGGTCGGCAGCACGTGGTTGGAGCCCGCCACGTAGTCGCCGAACGCGGTCGCGCTCGCCGCGCCCACGAACACACATCCGGCCGAACGCACGATCGGTGCAAGCGCCTCCACGTCCGCGCCGATCAACTCCAGGTGCTCGGGCGCGAGCTCGTTCGCCAGCTCCACCGCCCCCCGCGCGTCTGCAACCTCGACGAGCGCACACGCGGCGTCACCCACCGTGGGGCGTGCCACAACCAGGCGCTCCAGCGTCTCCGCCAGCGCATCCAGGGTCTCGGCGCTCGTCGCGATCGCGACGACCAGGCTGCCAGCGCCGTGCTCCGCCTGCGCTAGCAGGTCGAGTGTGGCCATCTCCACTCCGCGCGCGCCGGCCTGCGCCCCGAGCACCGTCACAAGATCGCTCGGCCCCGCGAAGCCATCGATCCCGACTACGGCCGAGAGCTGGCGCTTGGCCTCCTGCACGTACAGGTTGCCCGGGCCGACGATCACGTCCACGCGGCTCACCGTCTCCGTCCCGTACGTGAGCGCGGCGATCGCCTGCGCGCCACCGATCCTGTACACGCGCTCCACCCCGCACAGGCGGCAGGCTCCGAGGATCGTCCGGTCGATCTGCCCGTCCGCACCGGGTGGCGAGCACACGACGACATCCAGCACGCCCGCCGCGCGGGCGGTCACGACACCCATCACGACCGTGCTCGGGTACGGCGCTCGGCCCCCAGGGACGTATACCGCGGCCGAAGATACCGGTACCTCACGCAAGGTCACGCTCTGTCCCTGCGGCAGCGTCACCGTCCTGCTCTCGTCCACGCCCGCCTGGGCCACCTCGGCGACGTTCGCGATCGCCACCTGCAGCCCGGCCACCAACTCCAGCGGCAGTTCCTTGATCGCCGCGTCCAGCTCCGCTTGCGCGACGATCAGCGGCTTTGGCTCGTTGCCGGCGGTGTCAAAGCGCCGCGTGTACTCGCGCACCGCCTGATCGCCCCCCGCGCGCACTGCCTGCACGATCTCTCGCACGGCCTCCTCAACCGAAACGCCGTCGGGGACCAGGCCGCGCACGTATGCAGCCGTCTCCCTCCGGCCACCGAGTCGCGCCACGTCCGCGACACCCAGCCGCTCGATCCTCATGTCAGGTTGTGCCGGCCGTGGCCAGGCCGCGCAGTCGCCCCAGCAGCTCGTCGATCCGCGCCGCCTTCAGCTTGTGCGCAACCGGGTTTGCGATCAGCCTGGCGGTGCACACCATCAGCTCCTCGCGCACGACCAAGTTGTTCTCGCGCAACGTCGTCCCCGTCGCCGTCAGGTCAACGATCGCCTCCACCATCCCCGTCAGCGGCGCGAGCTCGACCGAGCCTTTCACCTCCACGATCTCAGCCTGCCTGCCGGTCTCCTCCAAGTGGCGCGCGGCGATCCGCGGGTACTTCGTCGCGACCCGCATCACCCCCAGCCGCCCCAGGGCCTCCACGGCCGGATCCGGTCCCTGCTTGCTCGCCAGCACCATCGTGCAGCGGCCATAGGAGAGGTCCAGCAACTCGTACACCTCGCGGCCGCCCTCACCATGATCGGACGCCCGCCCACCCTGCTCGAGCAGCACATCCTTGCCCGTGATCCCCACATCGGCGGCGCCCGCCTCCACGTATGTGGGCACATCCGAGGGACGCATCGTGATCACGCCGATCTCCTCGAACAGCAGCTTGCGATCATTCTCGCGCAACTCCTCCGTGTCCATCCCGAGCCCGGCCAGCAGGTCGACCGTGTCCTTGAACAGCGCGCCGCGCGGCACCGCGATCGTCAGACCGCTCGGGGAGCTCATACGACTTGCTCCCCAGCGGGCTGCGCGAGCAGCAGGCCCGTGCCGCGTTCCTCTCCGGCGAGCGCTTGGTGCAGCTGGTCGACGTCGAGCGCAAAGCCGACTGCCGGCAGCGAGCGCCCGAAGCGCCCCAGCAGCTCGTCATAGCGCCCGCCGCCGCCGATCGGCGCGCCGAGCGCGGGGTCGTATACCTCGAACACAGCGCCTGTGTAGTAGCCGATGTTGCGAATCAGCCCGAGGTCGAAGATCACACGTGCGGCTACATCGGGCTCGAGCAGCCGGTGCACGTCACGCAGTCCCATCACAGCTCCGTCCGCCTGCTCAGGTGTGCCGGCAAGCACCTCAGGGCCACCGCGTCGCTGCGGCACGTCGAGCAGCAGCTCAGCCGCCTCTCCCTCCAGCCCGGCCTCGTGCAGGCGCTGGCCGAGCTCGACGAAGTCGCGGCGCACGAGTGCCTCCAACAGGCCGTGCCGCACGGGCTCGCGCACCCCCAGGCTGGCCATCAACGCGGGAAACAGCGAGGCGTCGCCCAGTCCGACGCGGTAGTCCTTCAGCCCAACGGCGTCAAGCGAGCGGCAGAGCACCGTCAGCGCCTCCGCGGTCCCTTCGGGGGCCGGCGAGCCGATCAGCTCGATGCCCGCCTGCAGCAGCTCGCGCAGCTGTCCGCGCTGCGGTCGCACGCCGCGATAGCAGTGCGCGAAGTAGCAAAAGCGCAGCGGCGGCTCGCTCGTAGGTGTAGCGCGTGGCGACCACGCGCGCGATCGGCACGGTCATGTCCGAGCGCAGCACGAGCACGACGCCCGACTCGTCGAACACGCGGTATGCGGGCTGCGCTTCGGCCATGTCGGCCCGCGCGAGCACCGACTCGTACTCGAGCGCGGGGGTGTAGATCTCGCCGTAGCGGTGACGATTGAAGACGGCGCGCAAAGTGTCTGTGATCGCGCGCACCTCGCCCGTCTCCTGTGGAAGCACGTCGCGCGTGCCGCTGGGGATGGGATAGATCATGGGGAGACCCGAGACTACGCGGGCACGGGCTCGATCGCCACACGCTCGATTCGAGCCCCCAGCTCGCGCAGGCGCTCGTCGATCCGCTCGTACCCGCGGTCGATCTGGCGGATGTTGCCGATCTCGCTCTTGCCCTGCGCGCACAGCGCCGCCAGCAGCATCGCCATCCCCGCCCTGATGTCCGGGGACTCCACGCGCTCGCCGCGCAGCCGTCGCGGGCCGGTGACGATCGCGCGATGCGGGTCGCACATCACGATGTCCGCACCCATCAGGATCAGCTTATCGGTGAAGATCAAGCGGTTCTCAAACATCCACTCGTGCACGAGGATCGACCCCTCCGCTTGGGTCGCCAGCGCGACCGCGATCGAGGTCAGATCGGCGGGGAAGGCCGGCCACGGGCCATCCTGGATCTTGCTCTTGTACTCTCCCACATCGGCCTGCACGGTCAGCTTCTGCTCTCCCGGCACAAGCACATCGTTGCCGTCGAGCTCCGTGCGCAGCCCCAGTCGCTCGAACACCAGTCGGATCATGCGCAGGTCGCCGGGGACGGTGTCCTTGATCCGCAGTTCGCCCCCGGTCACCCCCGCAAGCGCGATGAAGCTGCCGATCTCGATGTGGTCAGGCGCGACCTCGTGCTCGCAGCCATGTAGCTCCTTCGCGCCGTTGACCGTGATCAGGTTCGAGCCGATGCCCTGGATGTCGGCGCCCATCTTCACGAGCATCCGCGCCAGGTCTTGCACATGCGGCTCGCAGGCTGCGTTGCCAATCACGGTCGTTCCGGGCGTCAGCGCGGCGGCCATCAGCGCGTTCTCGGTGGCCATCACTGACGGCTCGTCCATGAACACATCCGTCGGTTTCAGACCATTCGGCGCGCTCAGCACGATCTCGCGCCCACAGTCGGCCGTGGCGCCCATCGCACGGAACGCGTCGAGGTGCGGGTCCAGGCGCCGGCGGCCGATCACGTCGCCGCCGGGCGGCGGCATTACGGCACGTCCAAATCTCGCTAGCAGCGGGCCCGCCAACAGGAACGACGCTCTGATCAGCTCCGCGAGCTCGCGCTCGATCTCGACCTCGTGCACCTCCGCGGCGCACAGCAGCACCTCATTCGGCCCACGCCAGCTCACCTGCACCCCGATCGCCTCGAGGATGCTCAGCATCGCGTCGACGTCACGGATCCGTGGCACGTTACGCACAACCACCTCGTCCTCAGTGAGGATCGCGCTGGCCAAGATCGGCAGCGCCCCGTTCTTGTTTCCGGCCGGCCTCATCGTGCCGGCCAGCGGGACCCCGCCCTCGATTACGAACTTCTCCATTTTTCGCTCTCTCCGGCGAAACCTCTCGCCCCTCACGGAGACGCTGATGTCACTCGCGGGGACACTCATATGGGGCTCTCCAAGCCTAACAGCCATCTCCCCTCTCCAGTTCGAGGCCGCTGCGCTCTACCCTGCCTCCGAACGCCTACTCGGTGGACCGGACGAGGGATCAGAGTATCGGCGATAACGCGACTGATCGCAGCGGCGTGGTAGCGCTCCGATGGCTCGGTCTGATCGGTCTCCTCGCGCCTGGCTCGCATCCATGTGGCGATTCGCCCCCGCGATCTATCGATCACATTGGGTGAGCGAGGATCTAATGCTCGAACCCGTGGGCTCGAGCATCTGAGAGGCTACCCACCGGCTTTTGCCGGCGCTTCCGTGGACAGCCCGAGCGCGTGGATCACTTCGCGGGCCTGCCCGAAGACCAGTTCGAGGATGGGGAGGGCGGCTTTTTCAATTGCTCGACGGCTCGGCCGGCGAGGAATCAGCTTCTTCTCGTCGGGACGCTCGTAGGGTTGGAGCAGTTTCAGGATTTTTTCATCCAGTTCGCCCGGGGGATTTTCGGGTGGCTTCACCACGATGCTGACCTTGTCGTTGGCCGCCTCGCTCTGCTGGATGAACTGCGAGGTGCTCGGTGAGACGCTTTGAAAGCCGCTCGCGGCGACCGCCTTCGCGTCTGCGCAGATGTTGGGTAGGGCGAGTTCGGCGTTCGCCTGGGCTTCCTCGGCAGAGCCACGAGCAAAGTACGTGAGCTTGCGATCGCTCCACCTGAGCGACTCGACCCGCCGGGCGAACGCGATCGTCGCAGGACGCTCAGGCTCTTCCAGCAAGTGGGTCGTCTCGGTGAAGACCTCATTCCTGATCTTGCTGGTGGCCGGGTTTTCAGGAGCGCCCGCCAACACGTTCGGACACTCGGCATCGACCTGACCCAACAGAGCCTTCACATCCGCTTCGCCAATCGCCAGATCACCCGCTACGTTCAGCCCACGCTGATGCAAAGCAACGAGGTACCGGCGAGTCGCAGCGACGTCGGCACGCTTCGAAATGCTCCGGCTCGCGAACGCCGAGCCCGATCCAGCGCCAAGCGCCGCCGCGGTCACGCCAAGCACAACCGAGACCCGAACGATCCTCCTGCCCAGCACACCGGCCACGCTCTCCCCTTTCATCGGAAGGCAGCAGTCTCTCACTCCGCCGCCCGGGTGGGCCTTTCAACCGTCCGCGTCAACCCCGGGCTGCAATCGGCGGAACTACTTGTCGACGATAAGCCTCGCCTGACGAGGGCCCGCCTTCGCGCGCGAGCGAGTGGCTACCTGCCGAAGAGGCGAAGCAGGGATTTGCGCATGAAGCCGAGGAAGGATGGGGGCTTCGTGGCGCTGCCCCAGTACTCGGGAATGCCGATCGACTCCGGGTCGAGGGCTTTGATCTGATCCGGGGGCGCAGGCTTCGGGGTCATGGGTTCATCCTACATCAGCGCGGCCAACCACGCAAGCGTCTGTGCGATCATCAGGACACCCAGAGCGCCCGACAGCCATGACATCGACCGTACCTTCCCCTCGTTCGCTTCGCACACCGCCTGATAGCTATAGCCCGCTTCGGCGAGCCAGCTGAGCTCCTCGTCGCCGGCTTCCGCCGAGGCTCGCTCGTAGAGCTGGTTGTAGAGATCACGCGCTTCGATCGAGAACTTCAGCGGCCATGGGGCCAGCAGCACGGCAGCGGCCGCCAACCCGAGCACCAGCGCGCCGAGCGCGATCCAGCCGAAGCCATCGAGACCGTGAGCGCGGATGACCGTGGCGCCCAGAAACGAGGCGACGAGCGCGTGCGCGGCCAGCAACGTCCCGGTCCGCTGCCTGATCCCCGACACCAGCGCCTCCTGGTCGGCAAGCGCATGCCGGCCGGCGTCATAGGTGATGTCCTCGAGACGAGCCACACCCCCCTATCCGACGACACGCCCCAAACGGGACACCCCGCCGCGAAATCTTCTGTTTTCACGTACGTCCACTGCAAACTGCCGGTCGTGTCAAGGATCATCGGAATTCCTCAGAGTTGCTCATGAGAATTCCCCACTTGGTTGTGTGTGCAACGTGCTGTGTTTCAGGGTTTGTTGAGGCCGTCGCGTAGCTGATCGAGTCGTGCTTGGTGGTGGCGCATCCGGTAGCTGGGCCCGTTGATCTGGACGACGGTCGCGTGGTGCAGGAGACGGTCGAGCATGGCCGCCGCGACGGTCGTGTCCTCGAAGATCTGCCCCCAGCCGGTGATGTCTCTGTTTGTCGTTAGGACGATGGATCCGCCTTGGTAGCGGCGGCCGATGACCTGGAAGAGGTGCGCCGCGGCCTCGCCCGCCATCGGGAGATATCCCAGCTCGTCAACGACGAGCACAGCGGGTCCGCCCCAGAAGCGCATCGTGGTTTGCCAGCGTCCCTCGAGTGCCGCCTTCGCGGTCTTCGCGACGAGGTCCGCGGCGGTGGTGTAGTAGACGCGGTAGCCGGCCTTCACCGCCTTCAGGCCCAACGCGATCGCGAGGGTCGTCTTGCCGACCCCGGGCGGCCCGATGAACAGGACGTTGGCTTTCTCCTCGACGAACCGCAGCGTGGCGAGTTCCTCGATCAGACGCCGGTCCAGGCTGGGCTGCGCGTCGAAGTCGAACTCCTCCAGTGTCTTGGTCTGCGGGAACCCAGCAAGACGCAGACGGCTTGTAAGCGCGCGCTCCTGGGTCGCCTGAACCTCGACTCCGAGCAGGTCGGCGAGGAAGCGTGTGTAGCCGGGCTTTTCCTGCTCGGCCTGCTCGAGCGCCGGGGCGAGCGCCTCAGCGATCGCGGGCAGCTTCAATGCCGCGAGATGACCACGCAGCTGCTGATAGACACCGTCTTTCTCGCTCATCGCGCCACCTCCGCGAGCTGGGCGTAGCGCTCCAGGTCGATGACCACACCACCACCGTCGTTGGCGGGGTGCTCGCCGCGCAGGACGGCCGCGGCCTGGAGGGCTGCTTGTCCTGGCGGCCGGTTCTGCTTTCGCCGGCAGGGCGGGCGTGTCGTGAACGCAGCGAGCACCGCCTGCTCGAGGCCCGCCGCGTGCTCGGCGGAGCGGATCACTTGCTCGGTGCCCGCGGGTGCACGGCGATGCTTAGCGACCTGGGTGCCCGCGGCGCTGACGATCAGGACCGTCTGCTCGCCGAGGCGGGCACGGACCGTGACCTGTGGGGCGCCCGCCAGCGCGGCGGGGACGCTGTAGTGGTTGCCCTCGAACGCCACCAGCGCCGAGCGCGACACCGGGCGCTCCACGCAGATCTCCGCCGGGAACGGCGCGCTGGGCAGCCCCAGCAACCCCTCGCTCACCGCGAGCTTCGCGATCGTGCCCGCGCCGCGCCGGCGCTCATCGGCGACGTCGACGCAGAAACGGTCAAGGCTCATCTGCGCCTGCGCGGGTGTCGCGACCGCGGCTGAGCACCACCACGATCGTGTCAGGTATTTCACCGCGGCCTCGGCGACGCCTTTGCGCCTGGGGCGCCGCGCGGGACAGGGATCGACACCGACACCGTAGTGCTTCGCGCACGCCGCGAACTCCGGCAGCAACCGGTCCGTGCCCGGGCAGACCACCCCAGCCATCCGGTCGGTCCGCCAGCGCCGCGTGGTGCCGCCCAACCGCCGCAGCACCCCATCCAGGGACTCGATCACGTGCGGGCCGGTCTGTCCCTCGCTGAACACGCCCCGGCAGCGCCCGGAGTGCGACAGCGCACCGATCAGCACGTAAGCGGGCTGGCCCCACGGCGTTTCGCGCAGCTCCAGCCAGTCGAACTGCAGCTCCTCTCCGGGCGGGTGGTCGATCTCGGTCGTGACATCAACACCGCCACGCCGACAACACTCACACCGCGGACGCAACCCCAGCACCCGCAGCTCCCGCGTGAACGTCTGGTAGGACCGATCGAACCCGAGACCCCCCACCTCACGGAACAGCACCGTCCCCAACACGTGCGGGTCATCGACGAAGCGCGCGGCCAGGTAGTCACGGTAGGGCTCAAGCACGCTCGGTGCCCGCCGCCGACGCTTCGCCTGACCCGCCAAATACGCCTTCACGGTCTTCCGATCCCGCCCGGTATGACGAGCGATCGCAGAGACCGACCAGCCCCTCCCATCCAACGCAGCAATCTCCATGTCTTCCTCCTGTGTGAGCATCCCCAGGGTCCTCCCTCTTGGTCGATGGCGTCAAGCACCACTGACCATCGAGGGGGGACCCGACAGAACCCGCGCCGGCCCCAGTCGCTCCGCTTCGCCTACGGCTCAGCTACGCGACAGGGGCCGCTAGGCCTGGGGACTTTTCATGAGCAGAAGTGGGGAGTTTTGCGTGAGCGCGCACATCGCCGACCGCGTCGGGCAGCACCGCAAAATGCAACTTTCATTGCAAGTTGCGGACGCTTATTTGGCTCTAGCATGCAAGTTTCCGACAACATGGCCAACACGTACACACGTTCGCCCCTATTCCATCCGACCGTCCACCTATCTTACGAACAGGTGTTCCCGTCATCGAGAACCTCAACCCTCGCGCGGCACACGCTCGGTGCGCTGCGTCTCGCCCGCTCGTTCCTCCTGCTCGAGGACGACTATGACGTCGACTGGGAGGTCGACTGGAACGAGCCAATCGGTGAGACCCATCCGCATCGAGCGTCGCTGCGCGGGCGGTCCCTCAGTAGGCGGCCCGGCGAGCCGGCTCTGAGGCCACAGCTCTGCCTGTCCCCGGTCACCGCGTCGATTGGAACGCCGCGCGGCCGACCGCGCCAGCCCTCTGACATGCTGCACGAGTCCGGAGTCGCTCAGCAGATCTAGCCGTCGAATGCTGTGCAAGTCGGGAGTCGCACAAAGCGGTCCGGAATCGCACAGGAGCTCTAGCCTAGTTAACAACCACGGGCCTCAACGACCACGGACCGCCCTGAGGCGGCCCGTGTCTGCTGCTTCATGAAAAAACCGGCGGCGTCCTACTCTCCCAGGCCCTTGCGAGCCAAGTACCATCGGCGCTGAGGGGCTTAACTGCTCTGTTCGGAATGGGAAGAGGTGTTTCCCCCTCGCTAAAGCCACCGGAAAAAGGCGAGAGACCTCGCCCTCCTCAGTCCTTCAAAACTGCACAGCGCCACAGCGGGTACCACCACCAACACGAGACCATGCCCACAAGGAGCCCATGAAGGGTCCAGAGGGTGAGTCCGGGAAGGTCAATCAAAAAATCCGTCAAGCCCTCGACCGATTAGTACCGGTCTCCTTCGAACGTTACCGTCCTTCCAGATCCGGCCTATCAACCTGGTGGTCTACCAGGGGTCTTACTCCCTCTAGGGGATGGGAGAACTCATCTTGAGGCCGGCTTCCCGCTTAGATGCCTTCAGCGGTTATCCGATCCACACGTAGCTAGCCTGCTATGCCCTTGGCAGGACAACAGATACACCAGAGGTGCGTTCATCCCGGTCCTCTCGTACTAGGGACAAATCCTCTCAATTCTCCAACGCCCACGGCAGATAGGGACCGAACTGTCTCACGACGTTCTGAACCCAGCTCGCGTACCGCTTTAATGGGCGAACAGCCCAACCCTTGGGAGCAACTCCACCCCCAGGATGCGACGAGCCGACATCGAGGTGCCAAACCGGGCCGTCGATGTGGACTCTTGGGCCCGATAAGCCTGTTATCCCCGGAGTACCTTTTATCCGTTGAGCGACGGCACTTCCACTTGCTACCGCCGGATCACTAAGACCTGCTTTCGCACCTGCTCGACTTGTCAGTCTCGCAGTCAAGCTCCCTTACTACCTTTACGCTCTACGTACGATTTCCAACCGTGCTGAGGGAACCTTTGTGCGCCTCCGTTACATTTTAGGAGGCGACCGCCCCAGTCAAACTACCCGCCTGGAACTGTCCAGCACCCGGATTCACGGAATGCTGTTAGAAATCCAATACACCAAGGGTGGTATCTAAAGGTTGGCTCCACACCGGCCGCAACCGGCGCTTCAAAGCCTCCCACCTATCCTGAGCGAGATGCACCGAATCCCAATACCAAGTTGTAGTAAAGGTTCACGGGGTCTTTCCGTCTAGCCGCGGGTACTCGGCATCTTCACCGAGACTGCAATTTCACCGAGCCCCTCGTTGAGACAGTGCTGAAGTCGTTACGCCATTCGTGCAGGTCGGAACTTACCCGACAAGGAATTTCGCTACCTTAGGACCGTTATAGTTACGGCCGCCGTTTACCGGGGCTTAGCTTCGCTGCTTCGGGACAAGCCCTAACAACTCCACGTAACCTTCCGGCACCGGGCAGGCGTCAGCCCCTATACGTCGTCTTACGACTTAGCAGAGACCTGTGTTTTTGGTAAACAGTCGCTTCAGCCTATTCACTGCGGCCCCCTCGGGCTCCAGACGCGAAGTCCTTCACCCTACTGGGGCGCCCCTTATCCCGAAGTTACGGGGCTATTTTGCCGAGTTCCTTAACGAGGGTTATCTCGATCACCTTAGTATTCTCTACTTGCCCACCTGTGTCGGTTTTGGTACGGGCACGCGCTTCCTCCCTAGAGGATTTTCTTGGAGGTATGGCGTCAGGGACTCGCCGGCTTAGAGCCAGCTGGCATCGCACCTCAGGTTATGCGGCCCCGCATTTAACATGGGCCACCCCTACATGCTTACCCCAGGGCAACCATCGCCTGGGTTCCCTTAGCCTTCCCCGTCCCCCCATCGGTCAAACGGAAGCGACGTGGTACAGGAATATCAACCTGTTGGCCATCGACTACGCCTTTCGGCCTCGCCTTAGGTCCCGACTAACCCTGAGCAGACGAACTTTACTCAGGAATCCTTGGGCAATCGGTGGAGGGGATTCTCACCCCTCTTTCGTTACTAATGCCGGCATTCTCACTTCCCATGCCTCCACGGCTGGCTTACGCCGCCGCTTTACTGGCATGGGAACGCTCTCCTACCGCGCGATCGATCCGAAGATCTCACGCACCCGCAGCTTCGGTGACTAGCTTGAGCCCCGTTACATTGTCCGCGCTCGAACACTTGACCAGTGAGCTGTTACGCACTCTTTCAAGGATGGCTGCCTCTAAGCCAACCTCCTGGTTGTCTATGCACTCGAACATCGTTTCCCACTTAGCTAGTACTTTGGGACCTTAGCTGGCGGTCTGGGCTGTTTCCCTTTCGACGCTGAAGTTTATCCCCCAGCAACTGACTCCCGGAGTAGACGTGATGGTCTTCGGAGTTTGCCTGAAGTCGGTAACCTGGTAGGGCCCCTAGTCCAAACAGTGCTCTACGGCCACCACGTAATTTATCCGAGGCTATACCTAAATATATTTCGGAGAGAACCAGATATCACTGAGCTTGATTAGCCTTTCACTCCGACCCACAGGTCATCCGCCCAGTTTTCAACCTAGGTCGGTTCGGCCCTCCACGAGGTCTTACCCCCGCTTCAGCCTGCCCATGGGTAGCTCGCTCAGTTTCGGGTATACCGCCTACGACTATGTCGCCCTATTAGGACTCGCTTTCGCTACGGCTCCGCTCATCGCTTAACCTTGCCGCAGACGAGTAACTCGCCGGCTCGTTATGCAAAAAGCACGCGGTCACACCACGAAGGCTGCTCCCACCGCTTGTAGGCGCGCGGTTTCAGGTACTATTTCACTCCCCTTCCGGGGTACTTTTCACCTTTCCCTCACGGTACTAGTCCGCTATCGGTCACCAAGGAGTACTTAGCCTTGGAGGGTGGTCCCCCCAGGTTCAGTCCGCGTTTCACGGGCGCGGACTTACTCAGGAACATCTGACGGAAGATCATGCAGTTTCGTCTACGGGACGATTGCCCTCTATGGTGCGCGGTTCCACGCGCTTTGACTATCACATGATTTTGTAACTTCCGCCGAGCCGGACACGACTCGGAACAAACGCCCTACAACCCCTCACAGGCAACGCATGTCCGCTTACACTTATGAGGTTTGGGCTGATCCCTTTTCGCTCGCCACTACTCAGGGAGTCTCTTTTGATTTTCTTTCCTCGGGGTACTGAGATGTTTCACTTCCCCCGCTTGTCTTCTCCCGGCCTATGTGTTCAGCCGGGGATAACGCCGCATTACCAGCGCTGGGTTTCCCCATTCGGGAATCCACGGGTCAAAGGCTATTCAGCGCCTAACCGTGGCTTATCGCAGCCGTTCACGCCCTTCATCGACTCTTGGTGCCAAGGCATCCACCATGCGCCCTTACTATCTTGACGGTGATCTGGCCCAACACGACGTCCTCGCCCTTTGCACTCCTTGCGGAGCGCGCGAGACGGATCGGTCTTGCAGGGCCCGGTGATACCCGTTATCAGCCGCCGCTTATCGATGGCGGCTGAATTGTGGCTTCTGTGCAGTTTTCAAGGACCGTGGAGAGGCGATAACGCCGGCCTGCGCTGGGCATGTGCGGACGCGATCTCTAAATCGCCTGCGCACGCGGCGCCTGGCGTCGCGTTGCCGGCCGAGGCCGTTGTGCTCCCCAGAGTCGTCAGGGAGACGCGCGGCGTACGCGGCCATGCCAGCCAGGGTTCGGTCGACATGCCAGGCCCGACCGCTGGGAATCGCCGTCAGATCCTTTCGTGCTCCGAAGAGCTCGAAGGCCGGACGGTCGCTGCGATCGGGGCACTGTTATGTGCTCCCTAGAAAGGAGGTGATCCAGCCGCAGCTCCCGCTACGGCTACCTTGCTCACGTGGTTCCCCATATCGCCATGAGGCGTGGACTATATCTTCATCCTGGTTGCCGGATATGCCCAAAACGGGCTAGCAACAGACCGCGCTTCAACGGAAGCCCCGAAGGGCTCCAAGCACCTGAAGCGCTTGTCGCGAGGAGCTCGGCGTGTAGTCTCTGAGGGGTCAATGCCTCCGCCAGGTTAGGAGGAGACACGACTTCCCTGCTGATTGTCCGCACCCCGGCATTTTCACTGTTGCACCGGACGGAAATCTACTCCGGACAGCACGGAAAGGCCAGGAATTTGCGAATTAAATTACCTATCCCAAAAATCCTAGCCTTTCCACGCAATCACCGACGGACGCCGGTCTCTCAAAACTCAACAGCATGCTGGGGTCGTTTGCGGCCGAGGTCAGTTGTGCTCCCCAAGTAGTAAGGGAGACGCATGATTCACGTCCATCCAGCCAGGTTCGGTCGACATGCTAGGCCCGATCTGCTCATCACCGCGCGATTCCCCGGGAGAGCCTCTCGGGCAAGCCCCTGAGCTCCGAGCTCTTGCGAGGCCCCGTTCGATCGCCGGCCGCTGCGACCGGGGCACTGTTATGTGCTCCCTAGAAAGGAGGTGATCCAGCCGCAGCTTCCGCTACGGCTACCTTGTTACGACTTCACCCCAGTCACGAGCCCCACCTTCGACGGCTCCCTCCCTTGCGGGTTAGGCCACCGGCTTCGGGTGTTGCTCACTCCCGTGGTGTGACGGGCGGTGTGTACAAGGCCCGGGAACGTATTCACCGCGGCAATGCTGATCCGCGATTACTAGCAACTCCGCCTTCATGCAGGCGAATTTCAGCCTGCAATCCGAACCGAGACGCACTTTAAGGGATTCGCTCCACCTCGCGGTATCGCAGCCCTCTGTATGCGCCAATGTAGCACGTGTGTAGCCCTGGACATAAGGGGCATGAGGACTTGACGTCATCCCCACCTTCCTCCGGTTTGTCACCGGCAGTCTCGCATGAGTCCCCAACTAAATGCTGGCAACATGCGACGGGGGTTGCGCTCGTTGCGGGACTTAACCCAACATCTCACGACACGAGCTGACGACAGCCATGCACCACCTGTGAACCTGCCCCGAAGGGAAGACGTGTTTCCACGCCGGTCAGGCACATGTCAAGCCCAGGTAAGGTTCTTCGCGTCGCGTCGAATTAAACCACATGCTCCGCTGCTTGTGCGGGCCCCCGTCAATTCCTTTGAGTTTTAGCCTTGCGGCCGTACTCCCCAGGCGGACAACTTAATGCGTTAGCTTCGACACGGGGGGAGTCGACACCCCCCACATCTAGTTGTCATCGTTTACAGCGTGGACTACCAGGGTATCTAATCCTGTTTGCTCCCCACGCTTTCGCGTCTCAGCGTCAGTCACGTCCCAGCGAGCTGCCTTCGCCATTGGTGTTCCTCCTGATATCTGCGCATTTCACCGCTACACCAGGAATTCCACTCGCCCCTTCCGGACTCTAGCCCCACAGTATCCACCGGCATTCCAGGGTTGAGCCCTGGACTTTCACAGCGGACTAATGGGGCCGCCTACACGCTCTTTACGCCCAATAATTCCGGACAACGCTTGCACCCTACGTATTACCGCGGCTGCTGGCACGTAGTTAGCCGGTGCTTCTTGTGAAGGTACCGTCACTCCATCCGGCTATTCACCGGAGAAGCTTCGTCCCAACTGAAAGGGGTTTACAACCCGAAAGCCTTCTTCCCCCACGCGGCGTTGCTGCGTCACGCTTTCGCGCATTGCGCAAGATTCCCCACTGCTGCCTCCCGTAGGAGTCTGGGCCGTGTCTCAGTCCCAGTGTGGCTGATCGTCCTCTCAGACCAGCTACCCATCGAAGCCTTGGTGAGCCGTTACCTCACCAACAAGCTAATGGGCCGCGGGCCCATCTCGATGCGGAGGCCGAAGCTTCCTTTCCCCTTGCGGGCACATCCGGTATTAGCCCGAGTTTCCTCGGGTTGTCCCGGTCATCGAGGCAGGTAACCCACGTGTTACTCACCCGTTCGCGGCTCTGCCCCAGGGCAAGCCCTGGTTCGTCGCTCCACTTGCATGTGTTAAGCACGCCGCCAGCGTTCGTCCTGAGCCAGGATCAAACTCTCCGTGAAGAACTTCACGAAAAGCTGTCATGTTGCGTTGACGTAGCACGGCACACGGAACCTATACACCGTGGTTTCGCACCATGACGGGGTACTGCTCTACTTGACTCTTTGTACCGCCTCCGTGAACGCCTAAGCGCTCCCGTTGACGGGTCGAACCTGGACGCACACCACGATCGATTCTCGATCGTAGATGCGCATGCTGTTGAGTTTTCAAAGACCGCCGTGCCTCTTTGGGGAGGACATCCCCGGAGAAGACTGTCTCGCCCGGCGTCCGAAGACGTCATCAGGGCGAACGAAGGACTATAGCGCGATCGAGCCGGCGCGTCCAGCCGAGCCGCCCACCCCTCGTCAGACGTCTTCGCCCGGATTGGAGGGCCGAACCCATCCGCCCTCCGTCGGGCGCCCACCCCTCGTCAGACGTCTTCGACCGGATTGGAGAGCCAAACCCGGTCGAAGACGTCTGACGAGGGGTGGGCGCCACCGCAGGCTGCCCATAAGACCGATCGGGGTCGGGCAGCCCGGGCGGTCTGTCCTCAGCCGGTGTGCAGAGCCTGCACCAGCCCTGGGAGCTCCGCGGCGGGGGCGGCAGCCAGGCGCTCGAGCCGGTGCTCCTCCTCCGGCAACGCGGCGAGCGCATCCCGAACGAGCCGGTGAAGCTCGGCGAGCTCCTCCACGCCGCCAGGCTCCCCGCGAAGGGCCACCACCCGCAACGTCGAGTCGATCCCGCCGAGCGTGTGCTGAAGATGCTCCTCGCTGCTCCACGGCGAGGAACTCGTGACCGCGGGCTCGCAGTGGTAGCAACGCCAGGTCTGCTCATCGGCGCGATACCACTCATGAGCACCGCAGTCGCGAGCACCCTTGGGCACCAGATCAGCCAGCGCGACGGGCAAACGCCCACGCAGCCACGTCCTCAGTCGATGCCGGCCACCACTCATGAGAACCATGATATCTCCGACTCTGGAGTCGGAGATATCGACTGCGTCGGCCCGACCAAACGGCCATAACAGGAACGCCACCCCACTCACCCATAGCCGACCCGCGCGGACTACGCCGGATCGACGCCGACGGCGGCGCGCTCGCCCAGCGCCTGTCGCTGCATGGAAGCCTCGTGTGCCTGCAGGGCGTCCGGCTCGAGCGTCGCCTCGAGGATCAACACGGTCGCGCACAGCAGGGCCCAGGCCTGGGCGACAAACGCCCACAGGCGCTCTTCGAGGCCCTGGTAGCCGACGAACGAGTCGTGCAGAAAGAACGTGACGATCCCCGCGACCAGGAACACGACAGCGCCGCTCAATACGAGTCGCCCGAGCCGGCTCGGGCACGCCGAGCGGGCAAACGCGAAGCCCGTCAGCAACAGCGAGACCTTGATGCCGAGGCTCAGCCACGCGTGCGCGTAGTAATGCCAGGAGGCCGCGCCCGCGTCGTAGCGTGACTTGCATACTGCGCTCAGGGTCGGCGAGCAGTCCATGCGCAGCGGTCCGACGAGAATCGCGCACATGCCGGCGAGCACGAAAAACAACGGCATCGCCAGCGGCCACGGCCGCGTACGCAGAGACGGCACGATCGCGACCGCCAGCGCGATGAAACCCAATCCCCAGATCGCCATGAAAGTTATGAAGATCCACGGGTTTGCCGCACCATGGCGGCCGAGCTCGCTGATGTACTGGCGAACAGCCGAGTAATGGGGTTCGAGAGCGCCCGCCAGCACCCACCCGCCGAGAAACACGACCTGCGCAAGGATCGCAGCCCACGCCAGCAGCCAATGTTCGGCGGCGCGCCGCATCGGGCAGAAGCGGCCACCCTGCCGGTCTGAGCCAAAGAGCAACACTGCGCAGCACAGTCACCTCTGCGCGGATGCTAGCAACGGGTTACCCCCTACCGGCGCCTAGTCGAGCCCGACGCTCATGACGGCGCGTCCGCCGTGACGATCCAGGTCGAGGCGGGTGCGATTACGCCGTCGGGTCCAGCCCAGTCGGCCAAACCCTCGCGCAGCGCCTCTGCAACCGGCTCGTGCAAGTGCGCCGCCCGCTCACCGGCAAGGCGCAGGATCTCGCCGGCCGGGCCGATGCTCATGACCATCTCAACAGCCTCGTCGATGTCCTGTCCGATCATGATCGGAATGTCACAGCGCCGCAGCGCGATGTTCTCGAAGCCGGCGCTCAGCAGGATTCCGCTCGTCGTGTCGGCGTTGGCCATCGAGAATGGCCCGGGGCCGCAAGTCGGCTCGTCGTACTCCTCGGGCTTGGAGACGAACCGCTCTGTGATGGTCTGAGCGCGATAGAGCCAGTCGTTCTCGACCTTTGCGCGCCAGACGACCATCACCAGCCCACCGCCAGGGGCCATGGCCTCGCGCACATTGCGCAGCGCCGCGACCGGATTGGCGAAGAACATCGTCCCCATCCGCGAGAACGCCAGGTCGAAATGCTCAGCGAAGGTAGTGGTCTCGATATCAGCGACCGCGAAGCGCACGTTGCCGATCCCTGCCTCCGCCGCCTCCCGGCTCGCAGCCTCGATGAACCGTGGCGCGGCGTCAACGCCCAAGACCTCTCCGCCGGCTCCGACGAGGCCGGCGATCCGCTGGGTGCTGTCACCGAAGCCGCAGCCGATGTCCAGCACCCGCTGACCTGGGCGCGGCGGAGCAAGGCGCAGGGCCTCCTCGCCATGCGCGCCCAGCCCAGTCGTCATGACATGGCGAAAACGGACGAACGCGTCAAACAGCGGCCCGTCCCACGCCCGGATCGCCTCCTCGTTGGCGGTCGCGATCTGCTCCACGAGTGACATCGTACGTGGTACCTGCTCACGCCGGGAGCGATGTCCTGCGACGTGCTCGACTCCAGGCGCCACGCCCGGCGATGTACAGCCGGCGGGGAAGTGAGTGCAAGCCGTGTCTCGGGTCTTTTGGGCATAAAAAATCAAATCCAAAAACCTGATGAAAAACGCGGCCCTTGATCACCCGGCGCGCAGGCGGCGAAAGCGGCGCTTGCCGACCTTCAACACCTCACCATCGGCCCGCTCGACGGCCACGTCGTGCTCGCCCTTCTCCAGTGGCTGACCCCCCAACGTAGCGGCGCCCTGATCGATCAGCCGGCGGCCCTCCGAGCGGGAGACGCCGAACTCGTCGGCGATCACACCGGGCAGATGCACCCGCCCGTCGGGGCCGGACTGGATCCTTGCATCCTTGATCTCCTCGGGCGTGCCCCGCTCAACGAACACCCGATCGAAGGCCGCCTCGGCCGCCTCGGCCGCCTGCACTGAATACAGACGCGCGACGAGCGCGCGCGCGAGGGCACGCTTGGCATCCCGCGGGGAGACGCCCGCATCCGGCGTCGTGGCTCCCTGGCCGGAGGCCTCGGCACCTGAAAGCTCTTCGCCCAGCAGCAGCCTGTAGTACTCGTCCATCGCGCCATCGGGGATCGCCATCGTCTTGCCGTACATCTCCCCCGGCTCGTCGATGACCCCGATCTGGTTGCCGAGCGACTTCGACATCTTCCTGTGCCCGTCGGTGCCGACGAGAATCGGCATCGTCATGATCGCCTGCTCGGGCTGTCCATACGCGCGCTGGATGTCGCGCCCCAGCAGCAGGTTGAACTTCTGGTCAGTCCCCCCCAGCTCGACATCGGCGCAGGTCGCCACCGAGTCATAGCCCTGCAGCAGCGGATAGAGCAGCTCGAGCATCGAGATCGGCTCCTTGGCCGAGAAGCGTTTGGCGAAGTCGTCGCGCTCGAGCAGCTGCGCGACGGTCGTCGTGCGCACCAGCCTCAGTAGGTCTGTCAACGCCATCTCCAACCACTCGCCGTTGCGCCGTACCTCCAAGCGCTCCGGATCGGGATCGAGAATCTTCAACGCCTGCTCCTGGAAGGTCGCCGCGTTGACCTCGATCTCCTGCTCTGAGAGCATCGGGCGCAGGCTCGATCGCCCGGAAGGATCCCCCACACGGGCGGTGTAGTCCCCCACGATCAGCACCACCCTGTGCCCGGCGTCCTGGAACTCGCGCAGCTTGCCCAGGACGACCGCATGGCCGAGGTGGATGTCGGGCGCCGTCGGGTCGATCCCGAACTTGACCCGCAGCTGACGATCCTCCTTGTGCGCGGTCTGGAGCTTGGCGGCAAGCGCACCCTTGGGCAGGCTGTCGACGGCGTTGCGCTCGAGGACAGCGGCTTGCGGGCACACAGCCCGGAGGGCTGGGTCGGCCACCTTAGGTGCGTCCGGCATCAAGGGCCAATGGTAGAGTCTTGCCCTCTGTGGAGTCCGCCGCCTTGCCCGCCCGCGGCCGGCCGCGCTTGAAGAGGTTGCGCTTCCTGCTGATCCTCCTCGCCGTCCTGCTGCTCGGCCTCGTCTCGTTCGTCTTCGGCATGTTCGTCGCCGTCGCCTCCGACCTGCCCTCGCTGACCCGCTTCTCGCAGCTGAAGGACGCGCAGAGCTCAGTCCTGCTCGACGACCTCGGTCATCCGATCGGCCTCGTCAGTCAGCAGAACCGGGTGATCGTGACTCCTTCTCAGATCCCCCAGATTGTCAAGGAGGCGGTGATCTCGATCGAGGATAAGCGCTTCCGGAGCAACAGCGGCATCGACATCCGCGGCATCGCCCGCGCCTTCGTCCAGGACGTTCTACACAAAGGCACGATCCAGGGCGCCTCCACTATCGAGCAGCAGTTCATCAAGAACGCGCTCCAGGCCCAGTCGCACCGCACGATCTTCGAGAAGCTGCGCGAGGCGGCGCTGGCCTACCAGCTCTCGCACAAGTGGTCGAAGGAAAAGATCATCACGGCGTACCTCAACACGATCTACTTCGGCAACGGAGCCTACGGGATCGAGGCCGCGGCGCAGACCTACTTTGGCCAGGAAGTCAACCACCTCGGTTGTGGTATGCCCAACCAACCGCTGTGCGTCGAACAGCTCAAACCATGGGAGGCGGCGCTCCTCGCGGGCATTATCCAGTCACCCACCGCGTACGACCCGGCCGAGCACCCGATGGCGGCGAGGGAACGTCGCGACGTGGTCCTACGCCAGATGTACGAGCAGGGCTACCTGGAAAGGCCGGTCTATCAGGAAAGCGTCGCCCAGTCGCTGCCGGCGCCGAAGGACATTCAGCCCCCCCGTGAGCAGGCGGTCGAAGGAGTCGACGCCGGCTACTTCACGAGCTGGGTGCAGCAGCAGGTGATCGAACGCTACGGCGCCCCGCGCGCCTTTGACGGGGGACTGCGGATCAAGACCACGCTCGACCTCGAACTGCAGCACGCCGCCGAACAGGCCGTCAACAACTACCTCGCTTACGCCGGCGGCCCCACCGCGTCGGTCGTGGCGATCGAAAACTCCACCGGCGAGGTGCGGGCGATGGTCGGCGGACGCAGCTACGACGAAAGCCCTTTCAATCTCGCCACCAACGGCGAGCGTCAGCCCGGCTCCTCGTTCAAGGCGTTCGACCTGGCCGCGGCGCTCGAGGACGGCATCTCGCCGGACTCCGTCTGGACCTCCAAGGAGAAGGTCCTCTACCGACCCACCCCGAACGGGCCTGAAAAGTTCGTCGTCCACAACGATGAAGGGGCCTACTCCGGCTCCAACACGCTGACGGGCGCGACGGCCTTCTCGGACAACTCGATCTATGCCGAAGTCGGGCTGAAAGTCGGCACCAAACGGATCGCGCGCCTCGCTCACGCTATGGGCATCACCACGCCGCTCTCTACGAACGCCGCGATGACGATCGGCGGGCTCACCGTGGGCGTCACGCCCCTGGACATGGCGCATGCCTACGAGACGATCGCCCACGGCGGCCGGCGCGTCAGCGGAACGCTGGCCGAAGACGACGCCCCCGTTGCGATCCAGGAAGTCGACGCCGGCTCGCACAAGCTCCCCGATGGCTCGAACCGCGACGTCAATCAGGTGCAGACCAGGTCAGTGCTCCCTCCCGAAGTCGCGACCACCGAGACCACGATGCTCGAGACGGTGTTGCAGTACGGGACCGCCAAAGCCGCGGCGATCGGTCAGTTCGCGGCGGGCAAGACAGGCACCACCTCCAACTACGGCGACGCCTGGTTCGTCGGCTGGGACAGCAAGTACACGGTCGCCGTCTGGGTCGGCTTTCCCAACAGCCTGGTACCGATGACCAATGATTTCAATGGCACACCCGTCCTCGGCGGTACCTTCCCCGCGCTGATCTGGCACGACTTCATGATCTCCGCGCTGAGCATCGAAAAGGAACGGGCCGAACACACAGCGCATCCCAAGGGCTCCTCGAGCGGCAGCGGAGCCAGCACCTCGAGCACGGGAGAAGCGGAAATCAGCGCACCGAGCACATCCTCCACCAAGACGCCCGCGCCGGGCAGCTCCCCGAGCAGCGCCGGCAAAGGGGGCGAAGGCAAAGGGGCCGAAAAATCCGCGGCACCGAGCGGCCCGGGCAACGAAGCCGCGGGCGGAGCGGCCACACCGAGCCCAGAACACACCGCGTCTCCGTCGCCCTCGGCGCCCGCACAGGAATCTCCGAGCGCACCATCCTCCCCGTCGCCATCCACACCGGCGACTCCCTCCTCCCCGTCGCCGACGGGCGGGGTCAGTCCGGGTGGCTAGTGTCCTGACTCATAAGTTCGGTCAGTGTTCTGACTCGTGACACCAGGCCTACCGATCACGAAACTCCTGACAGCTTTTTTCTTTCAAGCAGACAGAAGCCTCGTGATCGGATAGTCAAACACAAATAGGCTCCCCAGGCCTGGTGTCAGCTCAGGCGGGGGATGGGAGCCTGCTGGGGTCCTCCGCGCTCGCTCGTGCGCTCGACCTTCTGCTCGACCTCGACATCGATCAGCCTGTCATCGTCGAACCAGTGACCGTAGTGGTGTTTGCCCTCCTTGTCCACCTTCGGCACGAGGAGCACCTGGTCACACCCAGAGATATACGAGGTGAAACCCGCACAGCGGCCTTCGTAGCCCGTCAGGTCATCGCGGTAGAGCCGACCGAACTCGACCTTCGGTGCCTGCCCGTCACGTTTCCCAGCCTTCTTCGTTTTCTTCTTTGGTGACATGTTGTGTTCCTTTCGGTGTTGTATTTCCGACACCGTAGGACGACCTCACAAAGAATTCAGGGTATGTGCAAATTTGATCCAAACTCGGCACAGTTTTGTCACACTTTCTTGGGGCACTCCTCTAGTTAATTCGTGTAGTTCAATGTCACCCATTAAATGGCATGCGTGCGGAGATCCTCCCCCGGCCGGGGCCGGGAGACATTGCGGTTGTGAGCCACACAGAAGCGCCAGGGAAGCTCGACCGCCTTCGTGATCCCGATCCGCGTGCCGGCGAGGATGGTGGGCTCGAGCCACGCCGATTCACACGGGAGGATGCGGACCGGCCCGTGGTAGAGATCGCCACCGTTCTCGGTCAGCTCGATACCGAGTGCCTGAGTGAGCTTGCCGGGACCCGAGCAGAGGCTCCTCATCGCGCATCGCAACGCCGAGCGGCGAGCGGCGCGAGCGCATCGCCTCGATCCCCGCGAGCGGCTGGAGCGCGCGGATCAGCACCGCGGCGCCGACGCCCTCGGGCTCGCAGACCGCGTTCAGCAGCGCGTGGATGCCATAAGAGCGGTAGACGTAGGCGCGGCCTGGCGGGCCGAACAGGATCCGCGTGCGCGGCGTCAGGCCGACGAACGCGTGGCAGGCCGGCTCTGACTCGTGGTAGGCCTCGGTCTCGACGATCACGCCGCTGGTTGGCGGTTCGCCACCCGGCGCGTGCTCGACGACGCAGCCGATCAGATCCTCGGCAACCTCAAGCACGGGCCGGTCGTAGAAGTCGCGTGGGAGTGACCGTCCAACTGCAGTGCTGGACGCCGCGCGGGCTACGCCCATCTCAATCGCTTCCGGCAAGCACACTCCGAGCGGCTTCGATCTGCTCCTTCACGCGGACCGTCGCGGTGCCACCCTCGGAGATCTTCGACTCGAGCCAAGAACCCCGCTGGAGCACCTCCTGGAGCTCGGCGGCGTGCGCGGCCAGCACCTCGCTGTGCGCGGCGAGCTCCTCCGGCGTGAGCTGCGACAGGGTCCTGCCGCCATCGAGCGCCGCACGCACCAAGCCCGCGACCACACCGTGCGCCTCCCTGAATGGAACGCCCAGGCGCACGAGCAGATCGGCCACGTCGGTGGCGGCGAGCAGCTCGTCCGAGGCCGCCTCGCTCATCCGCTCGCGATCGAAGCGCGCGCCCGCGAGCATCCCCTGCGCGGCGGCGAGCGTCAGCTCGATCGTGTCGACCGCGTCGAACAGATGCTCCTTATCCTCCTGCAGATCCTTGTTGTAGGTCAGCGGCAGCGCGTGCATCACGCCGTGCAGCGCCGCCAGGTGCCCGACCACCCGCGGCGCCTTCGCCCGCAGCAGCTCGGCCGCGTCGGGGTTCTTCTTCTGGGGCATGATCGAGCTCCCCGAGCTCCACGCATCCGGCAGCTCGCAGAAGCCGAACTCGCTGCTGGACCACAGCACCAGCTCGCCGCCCAGGCGGGACAGGTGCGTCGAGCAGGTCGCGGCGGCCCCCAGGTAGTCGAGGATGAAGTCCCTTCCGGAAACCGCGTCGATCGAGTTCGGCGCAACCTCGCGAAAGCCCAGTTCCTCGGCAACCTGTCCGCGGTCGGTGTCGAAGTTGACCCCCGCGAGCGCGCCCGCCCCAAGCGGCGACCGCCCGGCCTCGTGCTCAGCGTACGCAAAGCGCGCGCGATCGCGCGCGAGCATCCAGAAGTAGGCGAGCAGGTGGTGGCTCAGGTAGACGGGCTGGGCGCGCTGCAGGTGCGTGTAGCCCGGCAGCGGCCAGTCGAGGTGCTCCTCCGCACGGGCGAGCACGACGCCCATCAGCTCCCCGATCGCCACCTGCGCCTGCGCCGCGCCGTCGCGCGCGAACATCGCCAGGTCGGTCACCACCTGGTCGTTGCGCGAGCGCCCCGTGTGCAGCTTCCCGCCGACCGGCCCCGCGAGCTCCGTCAGCCGCCGCTCGATCGCCATGTGGATGTCCTCGTCGTCCTCCTCGAACGGGAAACGCCCCTCGCTCAGCTCTGCCTCGACCGCGTCGAGGCCTGCGAGCAGCGCATCGCGATCCTCCGCCGTGACGATCTCGCGCGCGGCCAGCATCTTCGCGTGCGCGCGCGACTGCGCGATGTCCTGCGGCCACAGCCGCCGGTCGAAGCCGATCGAGGCGTTCAGTCGTTGGAAGTCTGGATGCTGGGGTTCGCGAAAGCGGGACACGGGCGATCAGTCTGACAGCAGCGCAGGATCCGGACATTCCTTCCGGCCAGCAAAGCAGCGCAGGATCCGGACATTTCTTCCGGCCAGCAAAGCCTGGCCGGAAGAAAGTCGCGGACCTGCTTGGCCGAGATGGAACTGCTTACGGGCGGCTACCGCCCGAGCACCCCGCGCAGGGCCTCGGCCACGCGCGCCACCTGCCCCTCGCTCATCTCCGGGAAGAACGGCAGCGCGAGCGCGCGCGCGGCGACGTCCTCGCAGACCGGGAACTCACCCTCGCGGTGCCCAAAGCGCTCGCGATAGAAGCTCATCAGATGGATCGCCGGCAGATACGGCTTGCTCTGGATGCCCTGCTCGGCGAGCGCGCGAATCGTCGCGTCGCGATCGACGCCGCGGGGCAGCTGCACGACGAACACGAACCACCCCCGCCGCGCGCCCCCGCTGTCGGCGCAGGGCAGCCCCAGACCCTCAATTTCCCCAAGTGCTTCCCGATAAAACCCAGCAACCCATCCCCGTGCAGCGAGCATCGAGTCCAATCGCTCCAACTGAGCCAACCCCAGCGCGCAGGCGATGTCCGACAGCCGGTAGTTGAACCCAAGTCGGTCGTGATCCAGCCAACCCATGTCCGGAGCCCGACCCTGGTTGCGCTCAGAATCGATCCTCGCCTTCATGCTCTCATCCCCGAGGGTGACCATCCCCCCCTCCCCTGTAGTCAGCTGCTTGTTCGCATAGAACCCAAACACAGCCGGATGGCCCCGCCCGCCGACGGCGACCCCATCCCCATACACGGCCCCAAGTGCCTCACAGGCATCCTCGACGATCCCTAATCCATGCCTGTCCGCGATCCCCTCGAACGCCCCCATGTCGGCCGGATACCCAAAGATATGCACCGGCAACAGCGCCTTCGTGCGCTCGGTCACAGCGGCGGCGGCGGCCTCCGGATCGAGGTTGAGCGTCACCGGATCGATGTCCGCGAACACCGGCGTCGCCCGCTCGTAGACGGCCGCATTGGCTGAGGCGACAAACGACAGTGGGCTCGTCACCACCTCATCCCCATCCCCCACCCCCACGGCTCTCAACGCCAGATGTAACCCAGCGGTCCCGCTGGACACAGCACTCCCCCACCCCGCCCCCACCCGTGCAGCAAACGCCCGCTCGAACTCCGGCACCCGCGGTCCAAGCGAGAGCTGTCCCGAACGCAGCACATTGAGGACCGCGCGCTCCTCGGGCTCCCCCAGCACCGGTCGCGCCAGCGGAATCGTCTCCTCCCCGTTCACGGGAGGGGTGCAGCCGGCTGCATCCCGTACTCGAGCGAGTCAACCAAAGCGTCCCAAGAAGCAGCAATAACGTTCTCGGAAACCCCGATCGACCCCCAAACCTCCTGCCCATCCGAGGCATCCAGCAGAACCCGGGTAACGGCCCCCGTCCCCTTGGTCTCATCGAGGATCCGCACCTTGAAGTTGACGAGATCGATGTCCCTCAGATGCGGGTGGATCTCGCCGATCGCGTCGCGCAGCGCCTTATCGAGCGCGTTCACCGGACCGTTACCCACGGCGGTGCGCTCGTAGAGCTCGTCCCCGAGCCAGATCTTGATCGTCGCCTCGGTCTCCGCGTGCCCGTCCGCCTGTTTCTCGACGATCACACGCCACGACTCCAGCTTGAACAGCGGCTCGTACTCGCCGGCCTCCTTGCGCATCAGGAGCTCGAACGACCCGTCGGCGGCCTCGAACTGGAAGCCCTTGTGCTCCAGCTCCTTGACGCGCTCCACGACGCGCTGAGCGAAGGCATCGTCAGCCGCGATCCCCACTTCGCGCGCCTTCTCGGAGATCGTGCCGCGGCCTGAGAGCTCGGAGACAAGGACATCACGACGGTTGCCGACCAGCTCGGGATCGATGTGCTCGAAGGTCTGCGCGTCGGCCCGCACTCCGGCGGCATGCATCCCCGCCTTGTGGGCGAAGGCGTGCTTGCCGACATAGGGCTGCGCGGGGTTGGGCGTGCGGTTGAGCAGCTCGTCGACGAGGTGGGCGGTCTCCGTCAGGCGCGCCAGCTGTGCGGGCGCCAGCAGCTCGTAGCCCAGCTTCAACTGCAGGTCGGCGATGATCGTCACGAGGTTCGCATTGCCGACGCGCTCGCCGATCCCGTTGATCGTGCCCTGCACCTGCGTCGCGCCGCCTTCGACCGCCGTCAGCGTGTTCGCGATCGCGCACCCCGAGTCGTCGTGCGTGTGAATCCCGAGCGCCACACCCGGCAGCGCTTCGCCGACGACCGCCAGCGCGACGCGAATCTGCGGCGGCAGCGAGCCGCCGTTGGTGTCGCACAGCACGATCCGCTCGGCCCCGGCGTCGGCCGCCGCGCGCGCGCAGTCCAGGGCGTAGCCGGGGTCTTCGGCGAAGCCGTCGAAGAAATGCTCGGCGTCGAGCAGCACGCGCTTGCCGTGACGGACGAGAAACGCGACCGACTCGGCGATCATCTTCAGGTTCTCCTCGCGCGAGACACGCACGACCTTCTCGACATGCAGTACCGATGACTTTCCCACGAGCGTGCACACGGGCGCGAAGCACTCGGCGAGAATCCGCAACCCCTCGTCGGCGTCGGCGTCGACCCCGCGACGGCGTGTCATCCCGAACGCGACGATCTCAGAGGTCTCGAAATGCTCCTCGGCGAGTAGGGCGAACAGCTGCTCCTCCTTCGGGTTTGACGAAGGGAAACCCGCCTCGATCATGTGCACGCCGAGCACGTCGAGCGCGTGCACGACGCGCAGCTTCTCATCCGCTGTGAGGCTCATGCCACCGCCGCCCATGCCGTCGCGCAGGGTGGCGTCGTAGAGCTGGATGTCTCTCATCGGGCTACCCCGAGACGGTCGGCGCGGCCGCCGAGCTCGCGGTGGCCGCCGTGCCGGTCACATCGCCGGTGGGAGTCTGCAGCGCCTCCGGAGAAACCACGTCCAGCCACTCGCGGTAGCGCTCGCTGCGCCCGTGGATCGCGTCGTCGAAGGCGGCCTGGAGCACACGCGTGACCTCGCCCGGCTGGCCCGAGCCGATCGTGTGGTCGTCGACCTCACGCACGGGCACGAGCTCGGCCGCGGTCCCGGACATGAAGACCTCCTCGGCGAGGTACAGCTCGGCGCGGGCGACGTTGCGCTCGACGACCTTGTAGCCGAGGTCGCCGGCGATCTGGATCAGCGAGCGGCGCGTGATCCCGTCGAGGATCGAGTTGTGCTGGCCGGGCGTTGCGATCTCCCCGTCGCGCACGATGTAGAGGTTCTCGCCGGTGCCCTCGCACACGTGGCCGTGCTCGTCGAGCAGGATCGCCTCGTCGTAGCCGGCCTTGACCGACTCGACCTTCGCGAGCACGCTGTTCAGGTACTGGCCCGAGGCCTTCGCGTGGGGGATCAGCGAGCGCGGACTGATCCGCTCCCAGGAGGAGACCTTCGCGCGAATACCCTTGCGCTTGCCCTCCTCGCCGAGGTAGGCGCCCCACTCCCAGCAGGCGATCGTCACGTCGACCGGCGCGTCGAGCGGGTTGAGCCCCATCTGACCGTAGCCGCGATAGACGATCGGGCGGATGTAGCACGAGCTCATGCCGTTGCGGGCCACGAGCTCGAGCGTCGCCGCGCGCAGCTCCTCGGCCGAGTAAGGCACGGGCATGTAGTACAGCTCGGCCGACTTCAGCAGGCGATCGACGTGCTCGGCGTTGCGGAACACGGCCGGGCCGCGCTCGGTGTCGTAGCAACGCACACCCTCGAACACTCCCGTGCCGTAGTGCAGGCCGTGCGTGAGGACGTGGACCTTGGCGTCCTCCCAGGCGACAAAGTTTCCGTTCATCCATATGAGGTCGGTGGGGTCCACGTTCATTTGACTCCTGCTGAGGGGGTTACTCGAGGTGGGCGATCACTGCCTTCGTCGCCTGCGCCGTGCCCACCGTCCCTCCGAGGTCGGGGGTGCGCAGACCCGCAGCCAGCGCGCCTTCAACGGCCGATTCTACAGCCGCCGCCTCGCTTTCCAAACCGAGGCCGTGCCGCAGGAGCATCGCGGCGGACAGGAACATCGCCAGCGGGTTGGCCTTGCCGGTCCCGGCGATGTCCGGGGCGGAGCCATGCACGGGCTCGAACATGCCCGGGTTGGTGGGGGCGGTGGGCGGGTTCCGATTCCCCAGGGAGGCGCTCGGGAGCATGCCGATCGAGCCGGTGAGCATCGCCGCCTCGTCGGAGAGGATGTCGCCGAACATGTTCTCGGTGAGGATCGTGTCGAAGTCCCGGGGATTGGAGACCAACTGCATCGCGGCGTTGTCGACGAGCACGTGCTCGAGCTCGAGCTCGGGGAACTCGCGCGAGTGCAGCCCGCTGACGACCTCACGCCACAAGCGCGAGGTCTCGAGAACGTTGGCCTTGTCGACGCTCGTCACCTTCGCCCGCGCGGCCGCGAAGGCCGTGCGCGCGATGCGCTCGATCTCCTCGGTCGTGTAGGAGCAGACGTCCGAGGCGGAGGTCGCGGTGCGCGTCTTCTCACCGAAGTAGATCCCGCCCGTCAGCTCGCGCACGACGAGCAGGTCGGTGCCCTCGATCAGCTCGCGCTTCAGCGGCGAGGCGTCGTACAGCGCGGGCAGGGGCTTGACCGGGCGCAGGTTGGCGTACAGGCCCAACCCCTTGCGCAGGCCGAGCAGACCCTGCTCCGGTCGCGGCTTGGCCGGATCGGTCGTGTCCCACTTCGGCCCGCCAACGGCCGCGAGCAGCACCGCGTCGGCCCGGCGGCAGGCCGCCAGCGTCTCGTCGGTCAGCGCCGTGCCGTGCTCGTCGATCGACGCACCGCCGAACACGTGCTCCTCGAACTCGAAGTCGCCGAGCTTTTCCAGCAGCTGCAGCGTCGGAGCCATGATCTCCGGGCCGATCCCGTCGCCGGGCAGCGTGACTATGCGATGACTCATGTCGCGATCCTCCTACAGCGCCGTCGTCGGGATCGCGGCCCACTGCTTGCGCTGCTGCTCGAACTCGGCGATCTCGGCGGACTGCTCGAGCGTCATCGCGATGTCGTCGAGCCCGTTCAGCAGGCGGTGGCGGATCTCGTGGTCGATCTCGAAGGCGACCTCGCGCCCGGCGAAGCGGACCTCCTGCTCGAGCAGGTCGACCTCGCCGGCGCCAGCGTGCGCCAGCGCGCGGCAGTCCTCGGCGTCGAGCACGACCGGCAGCAGCCCGATCTTCGTGCAGTTGGAGTAGAAGATGTCGGCGAAGCTCGGCGCGACGATCGCCTGAAAGCCGTAGTCCTGCAGGCCCCACGGCGCGTGCTCGCGCGAGGAGCCGCAACCGAAGTTCTCCCCGGCGACGAGGATCGGGTTGGCCGGCAGGTCCCAGCCGGGCTCCTTCGCCCAGTCGAAGAACAGGAACTCGCCGAAGCCCGTGCGCTCGACGCGCTTGAGGAACTGCTTGGGCATGATCTGGTCGGTGTCGACGTCGGCGCGGTCGAGGTGGCTGACGGCGCCCGCGATGACGCTTATCGGGTCCATGTTCTAGCTCCAATCCCTGATGTCGACAAAGTGTCCCTCGATCGCCGCGGCGGCGGCCATCTGCGGGGAGACGAGGTGTGTCCTGCCGCCGCGCCCCTGACGTCCCTCGAAGTTGCGGTTCGAGGTCGAGGCGCAGCGCTCGCCGGGCTGCAGGATGTCCGGGTTCATCCCCAGGCACATCGAGCAGCCCGCTACGCGCCAGTCGAAGCCGGCCTCGCGGAACACCTCGATCGAGACCCTCGGCCTCGGCCTGTTTCTTGACCTGCTGAGAGCCGGGCACGACCATCGCGTCGACGCTCGCCGCGACCTTGCGGCCAGCGACGACCTTGGCGGCGGCGCGCAGGTCGCCGATCCGCGAGTTCGTGCACGAGCCGATGAACACGCGGTCGAGCGCGATCTGCTCGATCGGCGTGCCGGCCTGCAGGCCCATGTACGCGAGCGCGCGTTCGGTCGACTCACGGTCGGCCGGGCTGTCGAACTCCTCGGGCGCGGGCACGCTCTCGGTGACGGCGCGTACCATCCCGGGGTTCGTCCCCCACGTCACCTGCGGGGAGATCTTCGTCGCGTCGATCGATCATCTCGGAGTCGAACTCGGCGCCCTCGTCGGTGCGCAGTTCGCGCCAGTGCTCGATCGCCTTGCCGAGCTCCTCCCCACGCGGCGCGCCGGGGCGATCTTGGTCGGTGAACCATGCGAAGGTCGTCTCGTCGGGCGCGATCATCCCCGCGCGCCCGCCGCCCTCGATCGTCATGTTGCAGACGGTCATTCGCCCTTCCATCGACAGCGCCTCGATCGCCGGGCCGGCGTACTCGACGACGTGGCCGGTCATCCCTCCGACGCCGAGCCGCCCGAGCGTGCCGAGGATCAGATCCTTGGCGGTCACGCCGAAGCCCAAGTCGCCCTCGATAGGGGATGCGCATCGAGCGCGGCTTGTGCTGGACCATGCACTGGGTCGCGAGCACGTGCTCGACCTCGCTCGTGCCGATCCCGAAGGCGAGCGCGCCGAAGGCGCCGTGCGTGGAGGTGTGCGAGTCGCCGCAGACGATCGTCATGCCGGGCTGCGTAACGCCGAGCTCGGGGCCGATCACATGAACGATCCCCTGGCGATCTGAGCCGAGCGAGTAGACGAGCACACCGAACTCGGCGCAGTTGCGCTCGAGCGTTTCCACCTGCACGCGCGAGAGCTCGTCCTTGATTCGTGCGGCAATCGGACGTGCCGTCGGTCGGCGTGTTGTGGTCGGCGGTCGCGAGCGTGCGATCGGGACGGCGCACCGGGCGGCCCGGCCATGCGCAGGCTGTCGAAGGCCTGCGGGCTTGTGACCTCGTGGACCAGGTGCAGGTCGATGTAGAGCAGGCCGTGAGCCACCTCGTGCGTCTCCCAGATCTTGTCGAACAGCGTCTGTGGCATCGTCATCGGCCCCTTCTTCTTGTGGGTTAGCTGCGTCTCAGTCCCGCGGAGACGACCGCGAGGAACTCCGCCTCGGCATCGTGCTCCTTGGGGTTCTCGAAATGGTGTGGCAGGTCGGCATCGAAGGTGACGCAGTCGCCCTGCTTCAGCTCATAGCGCTGTCCGTCGCAGACGAGCGCGAGCGCGCCGTGCTCGACGAGCGCCGTCTCGCGGCTGCCCGGCTCGTGCATCGGCGGATCGTCGGCGGCGCCCGTCGCCCCGCCCGGAGCGAGCGTGTGACGCGATAGCTCCGCGCGCTGGCCGGGCTGGCTGGAGGTCATCACCTCGAAGCTGTGCCCGCGCCGCTTGTTGCCGCCGCGCTGGCGCTGTGTCGCTCGCACGATCGTGACCGCGCCCGACTCGTCCAGGCGCAGCAGCTGCGAGAGCCGCAGGTCAAGACCCGCGGCGATCCGCGCGGCGACGGTAAGAGTCGGGCTCGTCTCGCCACGCTCGACCTGCGAGAGCATCGGCGCGCTGACCCCGCTGCGCTCCGTCAGGTCGCGCAGCGAGAGGCCGGAAGACTCGCGCAGGGCCTTCACGCGCGCGCCGATCACAGCGGGGTCGAGCTGATCGGGTAGTGACGTGGCGGGTACGGGCGCGGATGCAGTGACCATACGCGCGTACGTTATCACAGACAGACGTGATCAGGGAGCGGCGGCCTCGGGCAGTCCGATCGTCTCGTCGGCATGCGCACGGGCCACGGCCACTGACAGCGCGCGCACGTACGCGCGCGCGGCCGCGTCGATGATGTCGGTCGAGACGCCCTGGCCCGCGCCGGTGAAGCCACCCAGCTCGACCACGACCGAGACCTCGCCGAGCGCGTCCTGGCCCTCGGTGACCGCCCCGATCGTGAACTCGCTGAGCGTCGGCGCGACGCCAGTCGCCGCGTTGATCGCCTGGAAGACCGCGTCGATCGGGCCATCCCCGGTGAATGAACCGATCGCGCGAGGCGCCGTCAGGCAGAGTGATCGACACACGCGCGTGCGGGCGGTCGGTGCGAGGAGGCCTCGACATCGAAAGACTCGAGCGCATAGCCGGTGATCTCCTCGCGCAGCTCGTCGGTCACGAGCGCCTCCAGATCCATCGCCGTCACTTGCTTCTTGCGGTCGGCGATCTCCTTGAAGCGCTTGAACGCCGTGTTGAGCGCCTGACCGTCGATCTGGAAGCCCATCTCCTCCAGGGCTTTGCTCAGCGCGTGGCGGCCGGAGTGCTTGCCCAGTACGATCGAGTTGCTGCGCAGGCCAACCGTGGTGGCATCCATGATCTCGTAGGTGGTGCGCTCCTTCAGCACGCCGTCCTGATGGATGCCCGCCTCGTGCGCGAACGCGTTGCGCCCGACGATCGCCTTGTTCGGCTGCACCGGGTAGCCCGTCAACCGCGACACTAGCCGGCTCGTGCGCGCGATCTCAGTCGTCTCCAAGCCGGTCCACAGTCCCAGGCTCGACTCGCCGCGTGTGCAACAGCATCACGATCTCCTCCAGCGAGGCGTTGCCGGCGCGCTCGCCGATGCCGTTGATCGCGCACTCGACCTGACGGGCGCCCGCTTCGACTCCCGCCAACGAGTTGGCCACGGCCAGCCCGAGATCGTCGTGGCAGTGCACGGAAACGACGACATTGCGCAGATCGGGCACCAGCTCGTAGAGCGTTTCGAAAATCTCCCGATACTCGCGCGGCATCGTGTAGCCGACGGTGTCCGGCACGTTGATCGTGCTGGCGCCCTCATCCAGCGCGATCTGGATCACCTCGGCCATGTACTCGAACGTCCGAGCGCGAGCCGTCCTCGGGAGAGAACTCGACGTCGTCTGTGTACTCGCGCGCTTGCGCGACCGCCGCTCGCACCTGCCCCTTCACATCCTCACGCGTGGTCTGCAGCTTGCGCTCGATGTGAATGTCGCTGGTAGCAATAAAAGTGTGAATACGCGGACGCTCGGAGTCACGCACCGCGTTCCACGCCGCCTCTATGTCCTGCTTGCTAGTCCGTAGCCAGACCACAGATCACGGGTCCTTCGACCTCGCGGGCGATCGCCTCCACTGACTCGAAGTCGCCCGGCGAGGTGATCGGGAAGCCAGCCTCGATGACGTCCACGCCCAGCCGTGAGAGCTGATGGGCAATCTCCAGCTTTTCCTGCTTGTTCAGCGAGATCCCCGGCGACTGCTCGCCGTCGCGCAGGGTCGTGTCGAAGATCTTGACGCGGTTGGACTCGCTGCGTGCATCGCTCGTGCTCATGTCGTTCGTTCTCCTTCTAGGTCTCTTTCAGGCTTCCTCTCTGCTGGGTATGCGGCTACGCGGCCGCCACGCGCTATTCCCCCCGAGGGGGGAGCAGGAGAAGGAGCGAAAGAGACTTGCGGAACGACATCTGTGAGCAGGGTAGCACCGCATTCGGCGAGTGCAAGTACCTCAGGGGGTCAAGACGACCTTGCCGACGTTGCGCCGCTCGACGATCATCGTCTGCGCGGCGCCGACGTCGTCGAAGCTGAAGACACCAGCGATCACCGGCTTGACGGTGCCGTCGTCGAGCATCGGACGCAGCGGCTCCAGCCACGGCGCGATCGTGCCGCGATCCTTCAACAGCGTCAGCATGTTCAGTCCGATCACGGCCTTCGATTCGGACATCTGCTTGATCATGTTGAAACGCGGCATGCGCGCGACGGCGCGCAGCGCGGTGAGGACGTTTTTGCGCTCGCCGGAAACGACCGAGGATGCGCCGAAGGCGATCAGTCGCCCACCGGGCCGCAGCAATGAGTAGCTGAGCCGGAAGTTACGCCCGCCGATCGCGTCGAGGATCACGTCGAACTGCGGCAGCCCGCGCTCCCAGCCGGAGGCGGTGTAGTCGATCACGTGGTCGACGCCGAGCTCGCGGATGCGGGCGTGCTTGCCGGGCGAGGCCGTGCCGTAGACCTCAGCGCCCGTGCGCTTGGCGATCTGGGTGGCGGCGATGCCCACGCCGCCACCGGCCGAGTGCACCAGCACGCGCTCGCCGGCCTGTAGCACTCCGTAGCCGATCAGGCCTGCCCACGCGGTCCCGTAGTTGACCGGTATCGCCGCCCCCTGCTCGAAGCTGAGCTCCTCGGGCAGCGCGAACACGTCGGCGGCGGGCACGGCAACCTGCGAGGCGTAGCCGCCGAACACGGTCGAGGCGAGCACGCGCTGGCCCGGCGTGAGGGTCGGGTGGGAATCCGAAACACCGGCACCCAGCTCGAGGATCGTGCCGGCGACCTCGTAGCCGACCACGCAGGGCGTCTTCGGCGCGTCCGGATACAAGCCCATACGGGCCATCACGTCGGCGAAGTTGATGCCCGCCGCGGCGACCTCGATGCGCACCTCCCCGGCTCTGAGCTCAGGGTCCGGTCGCTCCTGTACCTGAAGCACGCTCGGCCCGCCGTGCTTGGTGATGACAACCGCCCGCATCGAGGACACCCTACTCGATTTGGTTAGTGGCCGCTAATAGCCTGGCCATGGCGCCGAGCAGCCGCTCAGCCGAGGTCGACAGACCAGCCGTCGACGAAACCCTCCGAGGCAACGATCTCATCTACGACTGCGTCGGGCACGGCGGCGTCGGTGGTGACGACCATCGCGGCTAGGCGCTGTCCGCCCTTCGCTCGATCCCCCTCGTCGGCTTGGCCGTTCGGTGTATGGCCGACGGCCGCCGAGGAGATGTTGATCCCGTGCTTACCGAAGATCGTGCCGACGCGGCCGATCATGCCGGGCAGATCCTCATAGCGGAAGATCGTCACGAACGGCTCCAGCTCGACCGTGAAGCGCCGTCCCTGAACCTCCACGAGATGAGGAACACGGTTGGGCCCGATCGCCGTGCCGGCAACCGCGACCCGCTCCTCGCCGGCAATGACTGTGACGCGGATCAGCTCGTTGAAGTCCTGCGCCTCTGAGACAGACTTCTCCTCGATCACGATCCCGCGCTCCTCGGCCATGCTGGGAGCGTTGACGAGGTTGACCTGCTCCTCCGTGCGTCCCTGTAGCGCACCACCGATCACAGCCAGCGTTAGCAGGCGTGTGTCGAAGTCCGCGATCCGTCCCATGAATGCGGCCTCGATTCGCTCGACCGAGCTGCCCTCAGCGAGCTCCATCGCCAGACGTCCCAGGTTTTTTGCGAGCGGCAGGAACGGACCGAGCACCTCCATGTCCTCCGCACCGACTGAGGGGATGTTCACCGCTGTCGAGACGACACCGCCGGTGAGCGCCGCGACGACCTGGTCGGCGCTTTGGTAGCCGGCGCGGTCGGTCGCCTCAGCGGTCGAGGCGCCGAGATGCGGAGTGACGACCACCTTCGGGTTTGCCGAACAGCGGATTCTCAGTCATCGGCTCGGAGGGAAAGACATCCAGCGCGGCCCCGGCGACCTTGCCCGAGTCGAGCGCATCCTTGAGCGCCGCTTCGTCGATCAGCCCGCCACGCGCGACGTTGAGGATGCGCACGCCGTCGCGCATCTGCCCGAACGCCGCAGCGTTCAGCCAGTTCTGCGTCTCCGGCGTCTTCGGGAGATGGATCGTGATGAAGTCCGCCTGCGCGTAGATCTCCTCACTGTTCTGCGCCTTCTCGACGCCCAGCTCGCGGTAGCGATCGGCGCTGACAAAGGGATCGAAGGCAATCACGCGCATGTTGAAAGCGCGCGCCCGTATTGCGACGAGCTGGCCGATGCGCCCGAAGCCCAGGATGCCGAGCGTCTTCTCGTACACCTCCACGCCGGAGAACTTCGAGCGCTCCCACTTGCCGCTCGTCAGCGACGCATACGCCTGCGGGATGTTGCGCGCGAGCGCGAGCAGCAGCGCCATCGTGTGCTCGGCGGCAGTCACGACGTTCGACTGTGGCGCGTTCGCCACGATGATTCCCCGCTTGGTGGCGGCCTCGACGTCAACGTTGTCTACCCCGACCCCGGCACGGCCGATCGCGCGCAGGTTCGTGCCCCGTTCGATCAGCTCGGCTGTCAGCTTGGTGGCGGAGCGAATCAGGATTCCCTCGTAGGCGCCAATCCGTTCGGCGAGCTCCTCGTCGGTCCAGTCAACGCCGAGATCGACATCGAAGTGCTCTTTCAGCAGGGCGACGCCGGAGTCGCCGATCTTCTCCTTGACAAGGACTTTCAAACGATCGTCGCTCATGCCGAGACCCTCTCTACGACCCAGTCGATACATGCGGTAAGTGCCTGAACATCGCCGGGCTCGACCGCCGGGAACATCCCGATCCGCAACTGGTTGCGTCCCAGCTTGCGGTATGGCTCGGTGTCGACGTATTCCGTTGGCCCGCAGCGTCTTGGCGACGAGCGCGGCGTCGACCTCCTCGTTGAAGTCGATCGTCCCGACCACGAGCGAGCGCTTCGCCGGGTCCGTCACGAACGGGGTCGCGTAGCCGCTGCGCTCGGCCCAGCCATATAGGTGCTCCGAGGAGGCCGTGGTGCGCGACACACACCAGTCCAGGCCACCGCCGTCGAGCATCCAGCGGATCTCATCGGCGAGCAGGAACAGGCTCGCGACCGCGGGCGTGTTGTAAGTCTGGTCTTTGACGGAGTTCTCGAGCGCAGTCTGCAGCGAGAGGAACGCCGGGATCCAGCGCTCGGACGCGTCGAGCGTCGCGATCCGCTCTTGGGCGGCGGGACTGAGCAGCGCGATCCACAGCCCACCGTCGGCCGCGAAGCTCTTCTGGGGAGCGAAGTAGTAGGCGTCGGCCTGATCGACCGCCACCGGCAGGCCGCCCGCGCCCGAGGTCGCGTCGATCAGTACCAGCGCCTCCCCCGTCGCGGCCGGCCGTTGGACGGGGACCATCACGCCGGTGGAGGTCTCGTTGTGCGCCCAGGTCACGACATCGACCTTCCCGTCGGTCGTGGCCGCGTCGAGCGCGGCCGGATCGGGGGCATCGCCGGGGTCGGCGGAGACGACTATCGGGTCCTGCAGGAATGGGGCGCCGGTCGTGACAGTCACGAACTTCGAGGAGAACTCGCCGTAGGTCAACTGCAGCGCGCGGCGCTCGATCAGGCCGAATGCCGCGGCGTCCCAGAATGCGGTGGCGCCGCCATTGCCGAGCGCGACCTCGTACCCGTCGGGCGCAGCGAACAACTCGCGCAGGCCGGCGCGGATCTCGCCGACGAGCGCCTTCACCGGCTGCTGACGGTGTGAGGTGCCCATCACGGCGGCGCCCTCACCGGCCAGGCGCACGAGCGCCTGCGGTCGAACCTTCGAAGGTCCGCAGCCGAAGCGCCCGTCGGATGGCTTCAGCCCGTCGGGAATCACGAGGAGGATTGTCTGCTCGGGCGATGAGTTCGGCATCATGGGCCTCCTTCGTGGAATGTCGCGGAGATCGAAGAATGCCCAGGCGCGCGGCGGTGCTGCTCATACGTCGCTTCCCGGTGGTTAGGCCCACCTGAGCGCCAGTCGCGACGACGTCAGCGAGTGTAGCGAACGCGCCGAGTCACATCGAGCGTGCCCCGCGCACAGGCAACCGCGAACAGTGCTCAGCCGACCCAGAGCGCCTCGCGCTCGAACACGCTCGCTGTCCAGCCCGCGGGCAGACGCGTCGGCGCTACACCCGCCGGCAGTCCGAGCTTCGTTCTGTCGCCGGCGAGCAGGCAGAACTCGGGCGCCGGGCCGAAGACCAACTGACGACGCCAGAGGCTCGCGTGTTTGGAATCCATACCGTCGCCGAGCAGATCTCCGAGCGCGCGCCGCTGCACTCCCGGCGCGCGTCCGACCCAGACGGCGACTGACTCCTGGTCAAACGCACCGGGGGCGACCGGGGGATGTCCCTCGACCAGACCGTACAGGCCGCCGACGCCCGCGCCGAAGCGGTGGGCAAGATCGTCGTGGACGGTTCGGTGCCCATGACTGACCGCGGCCATATTCAAGACGCCGAGCGCCGTGTAGTCCTCGACGAAGTACCAGTCCTCGTAACCGGTGCCCTCGAACCAGGGGAGCCCGGTGGTCCGGAACACCGCCGAGCTCTGAAGCCCTGCCGGCGGAGCGTGCGCCAGCGAACGGTGAAACGCGATCTGGGCCCGCTCGTAGGCCTCGATCGCCGCCTCGTCCAGCGGGCGATGCCAGAAGACGTAGGCGAGCACAGCGGGAACCTCAGAACGAGGTTTCGATCCAGTCCATACCCTCGCGCAGCTCGGCGCCGACGTGCTCGACCTGGGTGTCGGCCTGCTCGGCGCGCATCCGCTTGAAGTTCTCCTGCCCGGCGCGGTTCTCGGCGATCCACTCGCGCGCGAAATCGCCGTCCTGGATCTCCTTGAGGATCTGGCGCATGCTCGCGCGGGTCTCCTCGGTGATCACGCGCTTGCCGCGCGTGTAGTCGCCGTACTCCGCCGTGTTGGAGATCGAGTAGCGCATACCCGCCAAACCCTTCTCGTGCATCAAATCGACGATCAGCTTGAGCTCGTGCAGGCACTCGAAGTAGGCCATCTCGGGGTCATAACCGGCATCGACGAGCGTCTCGAAACCGGCCTGAACGAGCTCGGATGCGCCTCCGCAGAGCACGGCCTGCTCACCGAACAGATCCGTCTCGGTCTCGTCCTTGAAGCTCGTCTCGATCACGCCGCCGCGCGTGCAGCCGATCCCCTTGGCGTAGGCGAGCGCCAGCCCGCGGGCGTTCCCGGTCGCGTCCTGCTCGACGGCGATCAAGCCGGGAACACCGCTGCCCTGCAGGAACTGGCGGCGCACGAGGTGACCCGGGCCCTTGGGCGCGACCATGCCGACGTCCACACCCGGCGGCGGCTCGATCTCTTTGTAGTGAATCGAGAAGCCGTGACCGAACAGCAGCATGTTGCCTTCGGCGATGCCGTCGCGGATCTCCTGCTCCCAGACGTCGTGGTGTCGCTCGTCCGGCAGCAGGATCATCACGAGATCGCCGCGACTGGCGGCCTCGACGACGGACAGCACCTCGAGGCCCTGCTCGCGAGCCTTTACGACGGAGGCTGAGTCCTCGCGCAGGCCGACCACGACGTTGACGCCGGAGTCCTTCAGGTTCAGGGCGTGGGCATGGCCCTGGGAGCCGTAGCCGATGATCGCAACGGTCTTGCCGTCGAGCAGGTGCAGGTCAGCGTCGTCGTCGTAGAGCATTCGGCGCAGGCTATCCAACTTACGCGGCGGCGGAAGCGACGAGGGTGCGCCCGGGAATATCCAAAGAGCCATCGTCGGCCGTATAGGGCGCGAAGCGCTCCGCCAGCGCCGCATAGATCTCGGCGATCTCCGGCTCGGGACGGTCAAGCACCGCATCGTGCAGCGCGCGCGAGAGATCGAGCGTCGAGTCCCAGAACTCCTCGAAGCTAGCGTGGCGCCGGCGCAGGTCGAGCGCCTGCAGGCGCACATCGACAAAGCCAGCCTGCTGGAGCAGCTCTGCAGTCCGCTCGGAGCTCCCCAGCGCAAACGGCCCCGGAGTCCCCGGCTGAGAAGAAGTACCCGCCCGCCCCGTGCTGAGACCGCGCTCGATCAACTCTCGCGACGGAAGCAGGGCCCAGGGGTTCTCCTCGACCGAGTCCCACACCGCGAGCGCGACGCGGCCACCCGGACGCAGCACTCGTCGGGTCTCGATCAGCGCCGCCAGTGGATCGGCCATCAGCATGTAGCCCCAGCGACACAGCACTGCGTCGACGCTCGCCACCGGCAGGTCGATCCATTCGGCGTTCAGAACCCGGAACTCGACGTTGCTCAGACCCAGCGCGATCGCACGCTCGCGGGCGCCTGAGAGCATCGCCTCGGCCTGGTCGGAGACGATCACACCGCCCATCGGCGCGACGAGCTCCGCCGCCAACATGGCCGTCTCGCCAAGACCGGCCGCCAGTTCGAGCACACGCTCGCCGGGTTGCGGCACAATCGCGTCGATCATCCAGTGCGAGACTGGAGCGCTGAATTCGCGCATCGCTCGCTGCTGGCGCGTCCAGCCGGATGCCGCCTCTTCCCAGTTCTGCAAGCTCGCGTCGCGGTGGGCACTCGGGTCAAAGCTCATCTCATCGCTCCTCTGTACAGACGAGGAGTTCTTTACGCAGGAGCTTTCCCGATCGAGTACGGGGCAGTGGCTCGTGGGCGAACGACACCTGCTTGGGCACCTTATGTGCAGCGAGGCCACGAGCGCAATGGGCGCGCAGCGCCTCTACCTCCAACACCGCGCCCGGCCGCGTCACCACAATAGCCGTGACGGCCTCGCCCCAGCGCTCGTCTGGGCGGCCGAGGACGGCCGCCTCGAGCACCTCGGGGTGTTCCTCCAACACCGCCTCGACCTCGGCCGGCGCGACGTTCTCGCCACCACTGACGATCGTGTCGGCCTTACGCCCAGTCACGTGCAACCGGCCGTCCTCGTCGATGACGCCGAGATCGCCGGTGTGCAGCCAGCCGTCGCCGTCGAGCGACCCCGGCGCGACGGTCGACCCGGCGATCACGATCTCCCCCTCCTCCCCATTTCGCAGCTCTTCTCTGGAAGTCTGTGTCGCATTGGTTATACGCACCTGCGTACAGAACAAGGGCGGGCCGGCACTTAGAGCTTCGTCATGGAGGCCCGCGACCGGCGCAGTCGTGACCTGCGAGCAGGCCTCCGTCAATCCGTAGGTGAGACTGACGGGAACGCCGGCCTCGCGCGCACGAGAAACCAGCGCTGCAGGTACTGGCCCGCCCCCGGTCAGCGCGCAGCGCAGGGCCGGCGGATGCTCCAGACCCGCATCGAGCAGACGAGTCAAAGTGGTGGCGACGGCAGAGACAAGTGTGATCTCCTGCTCGCGCAGGGCTCGAAGGACGGCGTCGGTGTCGAAGCGCTCGTGGAGCACAGCTGTAGTGGCGTAGATCGTGGAGCGCAGGAGGATCGAAAGACCGCCTACGTGGGCCAGCGGCAGCGCGCACAACCAGCGCTCCCGGGGATCCAGGCCGAGGGCCACGGCCGAGCCGAGCGCGCTCCAGAGGAAGTTGCCGTAGGTGAGCTCGATCGGCTTGGGCGCGGAAATGGTGCCTGAGGTGTAGATCACCACGGCCGTGGCGGCAAGGTCGTGCTGCGCTCCGACGTAGCGCTCGGCACCTGGGGGCCGGCGCTCGGTTGAAAGTGATTCCCCAACCACCAGGCCTGCATCGGCGCTGACCATCGCCCGCTCGGCCGCCGTCAATCTGAGGTCGACCGGCACTGCCACCGCGCCGAGCAGCAGACAGGCGTGGAGCGCCTGCGCGAAGGCGAGCCCCGGCGGCAGGGCGATCGCGACACGCTGCCCGGGCCTCACGCCGCACGCGGCAAGCTCGGCCGCACCCGCGCTCGCATCGGCGAGCAGCTCCGTGTAAGAGACCCCGCCCTGTGGTGTCTCCAGCGCCACCCCCCCCGGCCGCGACGCGGCCGCGCGCGGCAGCCATCCCTCGACGATCATCGTCCACAGGCTAGCCTTCACGGCGCTCATCTCCAATACGGCCCGGAGGAACGTTTGTCCACCACCACCTGGATCGCCGCCGGCGAGTACGAAGACATCCGCTACGAGAAGTCGGCGGGGTCGGCTGGGCAAGCCGGATCCAATACAGGTATCGCGAAGATCACGATCGACCGGCCCGAGGTGCGCAACGCGTTCCGGCCGCGGACGATCATCGAGATTTCACAAGCATTGGAGGACGCGCGCGAGGACACGCAGATCGGCGTGATCGTGCTCACCGGCGAGGGTCCAGACGCCTTCTGCTCGGGCGGCGACCAGCGCGTGCGCGGCGACTCGGGATACCTGCATGACGAGCAGATGAAGTCCCCACCCGCCCAGGCCGGGGTCGGTCGCTTTCATGTGACCGATCTGCACGTGCAGATCCGCCGCCTACCGAAGCCGGTCGTGGCGATGGTCGCCGGGTATGCGATCGGTGGCGGGCACGTGCTGCACCTCGTGTGTGACCTGACAATCGCCGCCGATAACGCGCGCTTCGGACAGGTGGGTCCGAAGGTCGGCTCGTTCGACGGCGGCTTCGGCGCGGGGCTGCTGGCGAACCTTGTGGGGCCGAAGAAGGCGAAGGAGATCTGGTTCCTGTGCCGGCAGTACTCGGCCGAGGAGGCCCTGCAGATGGGCATGGTGAACACGGTCGTGCCGCTGGAGCGTCTGGAGGAGGAGACCGTGCAGTGGTGCAACGAGATGCTCGCGCTGTCGCCGTTTGCGCTGCGGCTGATGAAGGCCAGCTTCAACGCCGCCGAGGATGGTCTGAGCGGCATCCAACAGCTCGCGCACGACACCAACCTGCTGTTCTACGGAAGCGAGGAGGCGCAGGAGGGGCGCGACGCGTACAAGCAGAAGCGCAAGCCGGACTTCTCCCGCTTCCCCAAGCGGGCCTAACGTGAGCGCCGTGCGCATCTGGGTGATGGCCGCGCGTCCGCGCACGCTGCCCGCAGCCGTGGCGCCGGTGCTCGTGGGCACGTCGCTCGCCCTTGGCGCCGGTCATTTCCGCGCACTTGCTTTCGTCGCGGCATTGCTGGGTGCTGTGTTCATCCAGGTGGGGACGAACCTGTCGAACGACTACTCCGACGCACGGCGCGGGGCCGACACTGAGGATCGGCTCGGACCTGTCAGGGTGACCGCTGGTGGCCTGGTGCCGCCGAGCCAGGTACTGCTCGCCACATACGTGACTTTTGGCTTGGCGGTGCTCTGCGGTGTCTACCTCGTGGCGGTGGCGGGACCTGAGTTGATCGCGGTCGGCGCCGCGTCGATTCTCGCCGGTGTGCTGTATACAGGCGGCCCGCGGCCGTATGGCTACGAGGGGCTGGGCGAGGTGTTCGTGTTCCTATTCTTTGGGATCGTGGCGGTCACCGGCTCCTATTTCGTGCAGGTGCAGGCGCTGCCGTGGCAGGCGTTCGCCTGCGCCGTCCCGGTGGGCCTGTTGGCGAGCGCGATCCTGGTGGTGAACAACGTGCGCGACCTGGAGACCGATCGCCGCGCCGGCAAGCGCACGCTCGCGGTGCGCCTCGGCCGCGAGCGCACACGGGCGCTGTACACGGGGATGGTCGTGTGCGCGTTCGGAAGCGCACCGCTGCTGTGGGGGCTCGGCTCGATGACCCCATGGCTGCTGCTCTGCTGGGCCGCGATCCCGCTGGCGATCGACACGATCGGGGTCGTCAGAACCCGTACGGACGGACCTGCACTGAACGGCGCGCTGGCAAAGACGGGCGCGCTGCAACTCCTCTTCTGTCTGCTGTTCGCGGCCGGAATCCTGGCCGGCGGCGGAATCGGCTCGTGAAGCTGAGCACTCGGCGGCACGCGCTGAGACTAGCAACGCCACTGGAGAGCTCATATGGGGCGGTGAAGGAGCGGGCGATCCTGAGCGTGTCGCTGACCGACGCAGACGGGCTCAGCGGCTATGGCGAGGCAGCGCCGCTGGAGGCTTATGACGGCGTAAGCATCGAGCGGGTGGAGCAGGCACTCGAGGCTTACACGCCTGTGCTTGCAAGCTCGGAGGGCAAGAACGGAGCACAGCTGATCGATGCGTGCCGCGCAGTGGATGACTTGCCCGCCGCGTTCGCCGCGATCGACATGGCGCTGTGGGATCGCGCGGGGCGGCGCGCGGGCAAGCCGGTCGCTGCGCTGCTAACCAATCGCCCGGCGCAGGCGGTGCCGGTCAACGCGACGCTGTCGGCGCTCGACCGCGCGGGGGCCACCACACAGGCGGCGGCCGCTGTGACGGCGGGGTTCAGATGCTTGAAGGTGAAGGTCGGCATCGGCGACGACGCGGGCCGCGTGGCCGCGGTGCGCGCCGCGGCCGGCCCGGAGACCGATCTGCGTCTGGACGCGAACGGCGCTTGGAGCGTGGAGGAGGCGGTGCGGGCGATCGAGCTGCTGTCCCCTGCCGGCCTCGAGCTCGTCGAGGAGCCGACGCACGGCCTGCAGGCGGTACGCGAAGTGCGCGAGCGGGTGCCGGTGAGGGTGTCGATCGACGAGACCGCAGCCGAGCACGGAGCGCTCGGGGCGGGCGTCGCTGATGCGGTCTGTTTGAAGATCTCGCGCTGCGGAGGCATCTCTGGCCTGATCGCGTCCGCCACCTTGGTGCGCGCCTCGGGCGCGGAGGTCTACCTAGCGTCAACGCTCGACGGCCCACTCGGAGTGGCCGCCGCGCTGCACGCCGCCGCAGCCCTGGCCTCCCGCGGGGTCGTTGCACCCTGTGGCCTGGCGACGCTCGCGTTGTTTGAGGATTTTGAGAACCCGCTGCCGGCGCGGGAGGGCGAGATCGTCCTACCCACGATCGGCGGGCTTGGCGTCGATCCGCTGTAAGGCATCGGCCACGGCTGCTGGATTCTCCAAAGGCAAGCCGTGCCCACCAGGCGCGATGACCAACTCCCCGTCGGACAGCAGCTCCACTATCCGCTCCCCCAGCGCCCGAAACTTGGCGTCGCGGTCGCCCACCAGCACGGTGACCGGCATCGTCAGCTCGGGGAGCCTTTCCCAGAGCGGGCTCATCTCCCCGGCGCCGACGCCCTTGAGGACCGCGGCCAGGGCATCGGGCCGGTTGCGGCGCTGATCCTCGCGCGCGAGAACGCCCACCCTGGGTGGTTCATCGGCGAACAGCGGCTGGGTACGCCAGCGCTCGATGAAATCCTCGAAGGGAATGCTCTCAAGCTCCTCGGCGAGGCGATTGTCGGCGAGGCGCCGCTGGGCTCGCTCGGCTGGATCCTCGATGCCCGCCGAAGTGGAGATGAGCACGAGCCTACTCACGCGCTCGGGCGCGGCCAGCGCGATGTGCAGGCCGATCCGTCCGCCCAGCGAATAGCCGGCCAGCACGAACCGCCCAGGGCCGCGCGCAAGCACGTATTCGACGCAGCCGGCGAACGTGATCGGACGCTCCGCATCAGCCGCGTCGCCGTGTCCCGGGAGGTCGAGCGCCCGGGGCAGGTAGCGTTCCGGGTGTAGTCGTGCGATCACGCCATCCCAGGCGCGGTGGGTGCCGCTGAACCCATGTAACAGGACGACGCTCTCCGGCACATCACAATCCTATGACCCCCGCCACCGACACCTATCTACTGCTCAGGGCGTTCGTGGACGAGCTGGGGCGCTGCGGGATGCGCGCCGCCTGCACCTCGCCGGGATCGCGCTGCGCGCCGCTGGTGCTGACGCTCGCGCGCGAGGAGCATCTTGACTGTTACTCGCACATCGACGAGCGCTGCGCTGGATTCTTCGCGCTGGGGCTGGCGAAGGCGTCGAGACTGCCCGTGGCCGTCACCTGTACCTCCGGAACCGCCGCCGCTGAGTTGCTGCCCGCTGCGATCGAGGCGTTCCAGGCGCGCGTGCCGCTGATCCTTCTCACGGCCGATCGTCCCCCGGAGCTGCGCGAGAACGGGGCGGGACAGGCGATCGACCAACTGAAGCTGTTCGGGAACGCGGCGAAGTGGTTCTTCGAGGTGGGGACACACGAGGCGAGCGAGGAGCGGCTGCGCTGGGTCAGGACGCTGGCCTGTCGCGCATACTGGACCGCGCTGGAGGGCCGGCCGGGCATGGTGCACCTCAACTTCCCACTACGCGAGCCGCTGGTCACCGAGGATCCGCTGCCCGATGATCAGACCGGGCGCCCTGACCGGGTCCCCTATGTGCGCCGGCCACCAGCGTCTACCACCAGCGAAGCCCAGCTGCAGAGGCTGGTGAAGGCGGCCAAGCGCGGCATCGTCGTGGCTGGACGCAATGAGCGGGCCGAGGAGTCCTCGATCGATTCGCTGGGAGAGGCTGCCGCCGCGTTCTGTGCAGCGACGGGCTGGCCACTGCTGGCTGATCCGCTTTCCGGTGCCCGACGGGGAAACGCGGCAATCGCTCATTACGATGCGCTGCTGCGCGAGGAGACATTCGCCGGCAAGCTGAACCCAGACCTAATACTCCGCGTCGGAGATCTCCCAGTATCGAAGCCGCTACGCACGTGGTTGGCGGGCCTGAAAGACACTCCACAGGTGGCGCTCGACCCAGAGGGCGCGTGGCAGGACCCGGCAGCGGTACTGAGCGACTCGCTCGCACTGGAGCCCACCGAGGCACTGATGGGACTAACCACGCTGATGTCCCCCCCGACGGAAACGTCGACGACTGGTACGAGACCGACGCCGAGCGAAACAGGACCCCGCCCATCCCCCGCCGACCCCGATTGGCTGGCCGGCTGGCGCGCCGCCGACGAGCGCGCCGCGGAGGCGATCCTTGGAGTGCTCGGTTCCGCGGATCTGAGCGAGCCGGGGATCGCTGTAGAGCTGGGCGTGCTGCTGGGAGAGACGGCGACACTGTTCGTAGCCTCCTCGATGCCGGTCCGTGAGATCGAGACGTTCTGGCCGGTCCGCCCTGACCCACCCAAGGTGTTGTGTAACCGCGGCGCAAACGGAATCGACGGAATCGTGTCGAGCGCGTTCGGCGCCGCCGCGGATGGAGATGGGCCCGTGGTGCTGTTGATCGGCGATGTGGCACTCGCGCACGACATCGGTGGCCTGCTCGCCGCGAAGCGCCTCGATCTGAAGCTGACAATTGTGCTGATCGACAACGGCGGAGGCGGAATCTTCGACTTCCTGCCCGTATCGAGGACCGCGATGGCGCAGGAGTACGACATCTACACCCGCCACATCGCCACCCCCACAGGCCTCGACTTCGCACAGGCCGCCGCGCTGTACGGTCTGGCCCACGAGCGCGTGGAGACGATCCCCGCGTTCCGTGTCGCCCTGGAGCGAGCGTTCTCGCCACAGGTCGGCTCGGCGATCGTGCAGGTGCGAACCGACCGCACGAGCAACGTCGAGCTGCACAGCCTTCTCTGGACCGCAGTCGCGGACGCTCTCTCAGCCGGCGAGTAAGGGCAGCAGCGCCTGTAGCTTGATCTCGGTCTCCGCCAGCTCCTTCGCCGGGTCGGAGTCGCGCACGATTCCATTGCCCGCATAACAATGGGCGACCCCGCCGCGCAGCAGCGCACAGCGCAGGGCCACGCAGAACTCGCCATCACCGGCCCCGTCGGTCCAGCCCACCGGACCCGAGTACCAGCCGCGATCCAAGCCCTCCAAGGCTGGGATCAGACGCAGCGCCGGCGCTGCCGGCTCGCCGCCGACTGCCGGCGTCGGGTGCATCAGCCCGGCCAGCTCCAAGGCCTCTATCGGAGCGGTGAGCTGGGCACGGATCGGCGTCGCCAGATGCTGGATGTTGGCGATCCTTACGAGCTCCGGTTCTGGAGCCGCCGCAACCCACACGGCGTGGGGCCTCAGCGCTCGCTCGATCCGCCGCGCGACGATCGCGTGCTCTTCGCGATAGCTCTCGTCACGCAGCAGCTGCTCGCCCAGATGGTCATCGACAGCGGGGTCGGCACTACGACGGGTGGATCCAGCCAGCGCGAGCGTGCTCACGCGGTGTCCCTCTCGACGCACCAGCAGCTCGGGGCTGGCGGCCACGAGCGTCGCGTTGCCGCGCCCCACACAGAACACAAAGCAGGACGGGAACGCCTCGCGCAGCACGCCGAAGACCGCTGCGGGGTCATACTCGTGGGGCGCGTGGACCTGCACCTCGCGGGCAAGGACCACCTTCTCGATCTCTCCCCCATCGATCAGCCGGACCGCACTCCCCACGGCCGACTCGTAGTGCTCCGGTGGCATCGCGCTCGCAACCTGGTAGCGCCCCGCGGGCGCGGGATCGAGTATCGGCAGCGCCTGCTCTCGCAGCTCGGCCAAGCGCCGCTCCAAGCGCGCCAACAGGTCCTCGGGCAGATCATCGGCACCCGCCATCGCTGCCACCGTCATCCGTACCTCGCCGCGTTCATCCCTTCCCCTTCGCCGCAGCGCTCTCCTGGTCAGCGCGACCTCCGGCACGATCAGCGATGCGGGGCGAAAGCCCGCCCAGTGCGGCGCCACACCTCCCCCGGGCGCGAAGGCGAACCCTCCCACAGCCACCGGACCCCCGCCGTTGGGGCTATCTGAGAGGTCCACCACCGCCGCGGCAACCAGCGTGCGCCAGCGCTCCGCCACCATCGCAAAGCGATCTTTCCCCGACGCCTCCAGGTGTGCGACCTCGCCCAGCGCCGCCAGCGCAGCCCCTCCACGGTCGGGCTGCTCGAACACAAACCACGCCTCTTCCGCTCTCCGTGAAGCGCATACAACGGCGCTCGGGTCCACTTCGGCGGGCAGCTCCAGGCTGATCGTCGCCAGGATCTCTCTGCCTGCCCGGCGTGCACGCTTGACTGCGAGATGCAGATGATCGAGGAGCCGTTCGCGATCCTCCCCAACCAGCGCGAACAGGCTCCTGGACTTAGTCAGGGGCGGCTGTCGCACCCGTGCTCGCTAGGTCTCTGAGCGTCCGCGGGAGATTGCTATCTCGCCCGTGCGCATCATCTCGATCAAACCGAACGGACGCACCATGCCCTCGAACGCCTCGATCTTCTCGGTCGTGCCCGTGACCTCGACGATCACCGAGCGCTTTGTGACGTCGACGACCTTGCCGCGAAAGATCTCGGTGATCTGCATCAGCTCACCGCGCTGAGAGCCGTCGGCGGAAATCTTGAACAGCGCCAGCTCGCGGGTGACCGTGTCGCCCGGCTCCAGGTCACGGATCTTCAGCACATTGATCAGCTTGTGCAGCTGCTTTGTGACCTGATCGATCGGGTGCAGCGCCCCGTCCACCGTCAGCGTCACGCGCGAGATCTGATCGTCATCGGTCGGGCCGACCGTGAGTGTGTCGATATTGAAGCCCCTCCGCGCGAACAGGCCCGCGATCCGTGTCAAGACGCCCGACTTGTTCTCCACGAGAATCGACAGCACGTGCTTGCGCCCCGTGCGCAGGCTGCCCGACGCCTGTAGTCCCTCCAAGCTCAAGGGCTCTTTTGTTGCCTGACCGCTCATCGAGCTCACCCCACCATTTCCCGCGCTGCGTGCCCGGCGGGAATCATCGGATAAGTGTTCTCCTCGGGCGTCACCCTCACGTCGACCACGACCGGGCCGTCCGTGTCGATCGCCCGCTTCATGTCGTCCACGAGCGTTTTCTTGTTCGTAAACCGCATCCCCGTCGCGCCGTAGGCCTCCGCCAGCTTCACGAAGTCGGGGAACTCGCCCGTGTCGACGTGGCTGTATTTACCGTCCCAGAACAGCTCCTGCCACTGTCTGACCATGCCCAGAAAGCCGTTGTTAAGGATGAACACCTTGATCGGGATCTTGTTCTGCGCGCACGTCGCCAGCTCCTGCGCGTTCATCTGCACCGACCCGTCTCCGGCAACACAGCACACCAGGCGATCGGGACAGCCCACCGCGGCGCCCATTGCCGCCGGCAGCCCGAAGCCCATCGTGCCTAACCCGCCAGAGTTGATCCAGCGGCGCGGCGCCGGGAAGTCGTAGTACTGCGCCGTCCACATCTGGTGCTGGCCGACATCGCTCGTCACGATCGCCTCGCCGCCGGTCGCCTCGTACAGCGCCTGGATCATGTATTGCGGCTTGATCTCGTCGTCCGCGCTGTCCTCGTAGCCGAGCGGGTACTTCTCACGCCAGCCTTCAATCCGCTCCCACCAGGCGCCCAAACGAGCGGAGTCGACGCCCAGCCCGCGGTACTCGATCACCAGCTTCGCCAGCACGTGCTTGGCGTCGCCCACGATCGGGATGTGCGCGGGGATGTTCTTGGAGATCTCCGCCGGGTCGACGTCGATGTGGATGAACTTCGCGTGCGGCGCGAACTCCGACAGCTTGCCCGTCACACGATCGTCAAAGCGCGCGCCCACCGCGCAGATCAGATCCGCCTCGTCCATTGCATAATTCGCCGCGCGCGTCCCATGCATGCCGGGCATTCCCAGCCATTGGGGATTGATCTCCCCACCCACCCGAGCCGGGAAGGCCCCTAGACCCATCAGCGTGCAGGTGACCGGGAAACGGTCACTCGTCGCGAACTCGATCAGCTCCTCCGAGGCGTTCGCGTTCACGACACCGCCGCCGGCGTATATCACCGGGCGCTGCGCCGCCGCCAAAGCCTTCGCCGCCTGGCGAATCTGCTTCTGGTTGCCCTCGGTCGTCGGTTGGTAGCCGGGGAGACGCACATCGGTGACCGGCTCGTACTCGATCTCGCCGCGCGAGAGATCCTGCGGAATATCGACGAGCACCGGGCCCGGCCGGCCTGAACACGCGATGTAGAACGCCTCGTGGATCGCGCGCGGGATCTCGCGCGGGTCCTGGATCATGAACGAATGCTTGACGATCGGAATCGTGATCCCGAGCGTGTCGGCCTCCTGAAAGCCGTCGGTGCCGAGCAGCTCGGTCCTTACCTGGCCGGTGATGAAGACAACGGGAACCGAGTCCATCATCGCGTCGCAGATCGGCGTGATCAGGTTCGTTGCACCGGGCCCGCTCGTGGCGAACGCGACCCCGACTTTCCCGGTCGCCTTCGCGTAGCCCTGGGCGGCGTGGCCGCCGCCGGCCTCGTGGCGGACGAGGATGTGCCTAATCCCTCCGGTCACGAAGGCGTCGTAGGTCGGGAGATTGGCGCCGCCGGGCAGCCCGAAGACCACATCAACACCCTCCGCCTTCAGGCATTCCATCACCGCATCCACTGCGCGCATAGCACCGACCTCCTTCCTTGATCCAGGGGTTTATCTCCGCAAAAGCCCAGTGTATCAGCGGGTTTTCGCCACCCTGAGCTAAATCCCGCTTTTCAGGACGACCCTATGCCGATGCCGATCGCGAGCACGATCAAGCCGCCGACGGTGACGACCAGCAGCGATGAGCGCATCGAGACCTCGAGGAAGCGTTTGCGAATCCAGGCGATCGTGAAGAGCTCCACCGCGACCACGCATCCGGCCACCAGCAGAGCCGTGTGGACGTCGGAGATGATGAACGGCAGCGTGTGGAACAGGCCGCCCAGAGTGGTCATCCCGCCGGTGATCGAGCCACGCACGACCGCCGAGCCGCGGCCCGTCTGCTCGCCGGTGTCCGACAGCGCCTCCGACCAGCCCATGCTGACCCCGGCGCCCAGCGCTGTGGCGAGGCCGACAACCAGCGCCGTATGGGAGTTGGCGTAGATCGCCGCCGCGAAGATCGGCGCCAGCGAGGAGACCGTGCCGTCGATCATCCCCACGAGCGCGGGCTGCACCACGCGCAGCACAAAGTCCGTCTCGTCTTCGAAGCCCGCACGGTGGATCATCCGAGAGATCAGCGAGGAAGTTGGTGGGACTCGATCAGGTGCTGCCTTTGCCTGTGTGTTCATCGCGCTGCAAAGGCTAGGCGAAGGCCCGGATTAGGGCGGCCGAAGTGGCCTTGCGCCCCTCGGCGAGCGGTCAGGAATGAGGCGTTGGGCGAGGCTCCCAAGATTCGGGGGCGATCGCCACCTCGGGGAACTCGAGCTCAGCCCCGCAACGGGTACACAGCGCGTCGTAGATCTTGGTCACGCGCCCGCATTGCGGGCATTCCCGGCGCAGCTCCTCGCGCTCGAAGCGGTACGCGATCGCGGCCATCAGGCCCAACACCGGAATCAGCCCCGAGATCAGGAACCACAGAAAGAACGAGCTGCCCTTGATCTTGCCGACGATGCCGCCGGCCAGACCGAAGCAGATCGCGATCACGACATAGGCCATCGGCGGGGTGGGCGTAGATTCCTAGAAGAGGACTCGCAAAGCCCAGATCAGGGCTCCCACCGCGAGCACCACGACGGCGATGCTCGCGACGAACACGACCAGGTGGATCACGAAGTGCAGCAGCAGCCAAACGGCGACGACCAGGATCAGCCCGGCGACGAGCATCTTGCCGAGTGACGGAGATGAAGACTCGTTCGCATTCATACCCACAGCGTAGACGGTTATGCGGTCGAGCAGGGCGCTAACAACCCCTGCCCGACCGCATTCGCGCGCACCCGGCCGGGGGAAGCCAAGGTGCAGTTGATGTGAGGAGAGAGCTAACTCATGCATTCCTCATATTGACGCGGGGCTGGGCGCGTGCCATTGGCCTGCCGTCCAAAATGTGCACCGCGCGCGTGTTGGGGATGACGCGGCGGCTCAGATTCCCAGCTGCTCGTTGACCAGCCTCGTAACCTCGCCCCCGTCGGCGCGGCCTTTGGTCTCGCGCATCACGTACCCCACGATTGGGCCGATCGCCTTCGCGTTTCCTCCCCGCACGCGCTCGGCGACGTCCGCGTTGGCCTCGAGCGCGGCCGCTACGATCGCGGCCAGCTCGTCCCCTTCACCGTCGAGCGCGGCAAGCCCCTCAGCCTCAACGATCGCCACGGGGTCGCCGCCCTCGGCCGTCAGCCGGTCGAGGACTTGGCGTCCGGCGCCGACGCTGATCTGCTTCGCCGCGACGAGGCCGACGAGCGCCGCCAAGGCGGCGGGCTCGACGCTCGAGTCGGCGGGGTCCTCGCCGTCGCCGAGCCGCGCAACGAGGTCGCCGCTGACCCAGTTCGCGAGCGCCCGCGCGGGCGCGGGCGGGTCGCACGCGTCGGCGAGCGCCGCCTCGAAGTAGTCGCCGAGCTCGCTGCGGAAGGCGAGCTGCCGAGCGCTGTCCGCGCTCAGCTCGAACTCCCGCTCGAAGCGCTCGGCACGAGCGGCCGGCAGCTCGCTCATCGCCTCGCGCGCGTCTGAGAGCATCTGCTCGTCGATTGCCACGGGCAGCAGGTCAGGCTCAGGGAAGTAGCGGTAGTCGTGTGCCTCCTCCTTGGAACGCAGCGAGGAGATCGCGCCGGAGCCCGGGTCGAAGTGCAGCGTCTCCTGGACGACCTGACCGCCGCCTTCGAGCAGCTTGCGCTGGCGCTCGATCTCCGCCTTGATCCCGCGTTCGATGAAGCGGAAGGAGTTCATGTTCTTCAGCTCCGTCTTCGTCCCCAGCTCGCTGGAACCGACCGGGCGCAGCGAGATGTTCGCGTCACAGCGCAGCGAGCCCTCCTCCATGTTCACGTCGCTTACCCCCAGCTGGCGCAGCGTCGTGCGCAGCAGCCGCAGCCACTCCCCGGCCTGCTCGGCTGTCCTGAGATCGGGCTCGGTGACGATCTCCGCCAGCGGCGTGCCGCCGCGGTTGAAGTCGACGATGCTCTCATCCGAACCCTGGATCCGGCCGCTTGCGCCGACATGGATCAGCTTGGCCGCGTCCTCCTCCAAGTGCACCCTGTGGATCCGCACCTCACTGAGCTTGCCCCCTAGGCACAATGGCTCGTCGTACTGGGAGATCTGGTAGCCCTTCGGCAGATCGGGATAGAAGTAGTTCTTGCGGTGGAAGATCGAGCGCGGCGCGAGCTTGGAGTCGAGCGCCATGCCAATCATCATGCCGAAGTGCACGGCGCGTGCGTTCGCGACCGGCAAGCTCCCCGGCAGTCCCAGGCAGACCGGGCAGGTGTGTGTGTTCGGGGTGTCGCCGAACGACAATTCGCAGCCGCAGAACATCTTTGTCTTCGTCTTCAGCTGCACATGGATCTCCAGGCCGATCACGGGCTCGAACTCGGTCATACGCGCGCCCCAGACCCGTCGAAGCCGAGCGCCAGCTCGAGCGCGTGAGCGGCGTCGAGCAGACGATTCTCGCTGAACGCCGGTCCGGCGATTTGCAGTCCGACGGGCAGTCCTTCGCTGAGCCCGCAGGGAATCGAGATTGCAGGGATCCCCGCAAGCGACATCGGCACCGTGCAGAAGTCGTTCAAATACATCGCCAGTGGATCCTCCGTCTTCTCGCCAAGCTTGAACGCGACCGTGGGGGCGGTCGGCGTGAGAATCAGATCGACCTGATCGAACGCTGTGCGGAAGTCCTCGGCGATCTTCGTCCTCACTCGTTGGGCGCGGCCGTAGTAGGCGTCGTAGTAGCCAGATGACAGTGCGTAGGTGCCGAGCATGATCCGCCGCTTGACCTCTGCCCCGAAGCCGTCGTGGCGCGTGCGCGTGTACATATCCAGCAGGTCCTCGGCGCCCTCGGCCCGCAGTCCGTAGCGCACACCGTCGAACCGGGCCAGGTTCGACGAGGCCTCCGCGGGCGCGAGCACGTAATAGGCGGCGAGCGCGTGGGGCGCATGCGGCAGCTGGACGCTCGACACGATCTCCGCGCCGAGCTGCTCGGCGCGGCGCAGCGCGGCCGCGAAGGCATCGAGCACGCCCGCTTCGATCCCCTCGCCGTCCGCGTCGCGCGAGCCGGCGGTCAGCTCCTTCGGCACACCGAGCCGGATCCCGTCCAGACGCTCAGCGTTCGGCAGCGCGATCTCCTCTGGGAACGTGAGCGATGTCGCGTCGCGCTCGTCACGGCCGACCAGATAGTGCAGCATCAACGCAGCATCGGTCACGTCGCGGGTCAGCGGGCCCGCCTGATCGAGCGAAGAGGCAAACGCGATCATCCCGTAGCGCGAAACCGCGCCGTAGGTCGGTTTCAAGCCGACGATCCCGCATAGCGCGGCGGGCTGGCGGATCGAGCCGCCGGTGTCGGTGCCGAGCGCCCACGGCGCCAGGCCGGCGGCGACCGCGGCCGCGCTGCCACCAGAGGATCCTCCGGGCACCCGCTCGCGGTTCCACGGATTGAGCACCGGGCCGTAGGCGGAGTTCTCGTTCGAGGAGCCCATCGCGAACTCGTCCTGGTTGGTCTTCCCCAGCAGCGTTGCGCCCGCTCCAGTCAGACGCGAGACGGCGGTGGCTGTGTACGGCGGCTCGTAGCCCTCGAGGATCTTCGAACCCGACTGGCTGGAGACGCCCTGGGTGCAGAACATGTCCTTCACCGCCAGTGGCACTCCTCCCAGCGGCGCCGCAGCCTCCCCACCTGATGCCTCCTCTGCTACCCATGTAAAGCAGTTCAGGCCCGCCGCCACGTGCGCGGCGGCGCGGATACGGTAGGCCTCGAACAGCTCCTCCGCAGCAAGCTCGCCGGCGGCGATCTGTGCCGCCGCCCGCGCGGCGGACAGGCCGATGATGTCAGCGTCGTTCACGCTTGCGGGCTCGGTACCGAGAAACCATCGTTGCTGACGGCCGGCGCCTGGGCGAGCGCGACCTCCCGCGGCAGCGAGTCGCGGGGCTCATCCGCGCGTAAGCCATCAGATACCTCGACCACATGCGTCGTCGGGAGGACATCGTCCAGATCGAGCTGCGCGATCGTGGCGATGTGATCGAGCACCGCGGAGAGCTCGCGCGCCATCGGCTCGACCTCATCTTCGCTCAACTCAAGGCGCGCCAGGCGCGCCACGTGCAGAACCTCGTCGCGGTCGATCACGGCCCGCATTCTACGGAGCCCCTGTAAAGCCGCGGAGCCTCCCGCGTGAGACCATCGAACGTACTGCCTGATGTCAGCAGATCGACGCCCGACGCTCCTGAGTCCACCAGCCGAAGACGCATCTATGCTGGGAGTAGATGTCGGAGCATTCCCAGACGATGCCGGAAAACCCGCACGCCGAGCACCTAAAGGAGCTGCTGGAGGGCCTGAACGAGCCCCAGCGCGAGGCCGTCACTCACGGCGAGGGCCCGCTGCTGATCCTCGCCGGCGCGGGCAGTGGCAAGACGCGGGTGCTCACGCATCGGATCGCGTACCTGATCTACACAGATCAGGCGCAGGCCGGCGAGATCTTGGCGATCACGTTCACCAACAAGGCTGCCAAGGAGATGCGCGAGCGGGTAGAAGGGCTCCTGGGGCACGGCACGCGCGGGATGTGGCTGATGACCTTCCACGCCGCCTGCGCGCGGATCCTGCGTACCGAGGCCGAGCGCCTCGGATATACCAGGCAGTTCACGATCTACGATCAGGCCGACGCACGCCGGCTGACCAAGCGCTGCATCGACGAGCTGGGGATCGATCCGAAGCGCTACACCCCGGCCGCCCTGCACAACCAGATCTCCGCGGCTAAGAACCAATTGCTCGACGCCGAGGCCTACCAGCAGGCAGTGGGCTCCCCGTTCGAGGAGATGGTCGGCGAGGTCTACAGGCTGTACGAGCGAGACATGCTCCGCTCGAACGCGATGGACTTCGACGACCTCTTATTCAGGACCGTAAACCTGCTGGAGCTGTTCGAGGATGTCCGTGAGCGTTACTCGAACACCTTCCAGCATGCCCTGGTGGACGAGTACCAGGACACCAACCACGCGCAGTACCGGTTCCTGCAGCTGCTGGTGGGTGGGGGTCGCCCGCCGAGCGGGCAAGCCGCGCCTGGCGATCGGCCGACGTACGCGGGGCCGGTCGGACACCGCAACCTAGCGGTGGTAGGCGACGACGCCCAGTCAATCTATTCATTTCGAGGAGCCGACGTACGCAACATTTTGGACTTCCAGAAGGACTTCCCCGACGCGAGGGTCGTAAAGCTGGAGCAGAACTACCGCTCCACCGAGACGATCCTGCAAGCCGCGAACGCCGTGATCGCAAACAACCGCGGCGGGATCGCCAAGCGCCTGTGGAGCGAGCTCGGACAGGGAGAACAGGTACAGGTTCGCGAGCTCGAGGACGAGCACGCCGAGGCGAGGTTCGTCGTCGGCGAGATCGAGCGCTTGGTCGACGAGGGCGCCAGTCGCGCCGAGATCGCGGTGCTGTATCGCACAAACGCGATGTCGCGGGTCTTGGAGGACACGCTCGTGCGCCGTGAGATCGCCTACCAGGTGATCGGCGGGACAAAGTTCTACGAGCGCGCCGAGATCAAGGACGCGATCGCCTACCTATCTCTGCTCGCGAACCCGTTCGACGTGGTCAGCTTCACTCGCGTGGCCAACTCGCCGCGGCGCGGGCTCGGGCAAACCTCGCTCTCGCGGATCGTGGCCCACTCGGCCAGCGTAGGCGTGTCCGTCTGGGAGGCCGCCTCGACCCCCGATCAGATCCCCGGGCTCGGTACGGCCGCGATCAAGGCGCTACGGCGTTTCATGGACACGATGGACGACCTGCGCGCGCGCGTCGAGCAACAGCCACCTGTGGCGGATCTGCTCGAGGCGGTGCTGTCGCAGAGCGGCTATGTGGAGGCGCTGGAGGCAGAACGGACGATCGAGGCGCAGGGACGGATCGAGAACCTCGAGCAGCTCGTACAGGTCGGGCGCGAGTTCGACACGAGCGCGCCGCAGGGCGAGGGCACGCTCGAAGTCTTCCTGCAGCAGATCGCGCTCGTCGCCGACGCGGATTCACGGACCGAGGACGAGGGGCTCGTGACACTAATGACCCTGCACAACGCGAAGGGGCTGGAGTACCCGATCGTGTTCATCGCCGGCTGCGAGGACGGGGTCTTCCCCCACTCGCGCGCGCTCGACGAAGGCGCGCTCGAGGAGGAGCGGCGCCTGTTCTACGTCGGCGTGACGCGCGCGATGCAGAAGCTGTACCTGACCCACGCACGCCGCCGGGCAGTGTTCGGCGCGCAGAGCTACGGGCTGCCAAGCCGCTTCCTCGACGAGATCCCAGCGGAGCTGCTCGACCGCGTGCAGGCGCCGGCGCTTCACTCCTGGGCCGGCGCCAGGGCCGGCGCGGGATCAGCCAACGGGGGGTCTTCGTTCAGCGGCGGTGGAGCGCCGGCCAGTGGCTGGGGTGGGCGCTCAGGAGCGCAGGGCCGGGAGGCCTCCTCCCGCGAGCACGGCCGCGGGGCATCCGCCGCGCCAATGTTCCGAATGGGTGAGGACGTCGTCCACGCCGCTTTCGGTGAAGGCGTCGTCACCGGCGTAGAGCCGGGCGGGGTGATCGTCGTGCGCTTCGCCAACGACGGCTCAGAGCGCAAGCTGATGGCTGAGTACGCGCAGGTCGCACGACGTTAGAGTCCGCCAATATGTCCGCCACGATCATCGACGGTAAAGCGATCGCCGCGCGGGTGCGGGGAGAGGTCGCAGGCGAGGTGGAGACGTTCACCGAGCAGACGGGCCGCCGCCCCGGGCTGGCGACGGTACTGGTCGGCGAAGACCCGGCCTCGGCCGTTTATGTGGGCGGCAAGCAACGGGCCTGTGCGGAGGTCGGAATGGTCCCGTTCGACCGGCGTCTGGGAGCAGATGTGCCCTTCGAAGAGGTGGCAGAGGAGCTGCGAAGCCTGAACGCCGACCCCGCGGTGAGCGGAGTGCTGCTGCAGTTGCCGCTGCCGGGCCATCTGGACGGGGCGGCGCTGACGGCGATGATCGACCCAGACAAGGACGTGGACGGCCTGACGCCCGTCAACGCTGGGCGACTCGCGCTCGGGCTGGAGGGCCTGCGACCCTGCACACCCTCTGGTGTGATGGAGCTGCTGGCGAGCGTCGAGACAGACCTGGAAGGCGCCGAGGCGGTCGTGATTGGGCGCTCGAACCTGTTCGGCAAGCCGATGGCGCAGCTGCTACTCGGGGAGAACGCGACGGTGACCATCTGCCACTCGCGCACACGCAACCTGAGCGCTGTCTGCAAGCGCGCGGACGTGCTGATCGCCGCCGTCGGCCGGGCGCGAATCGTCACGCGCGAGTTCGTCAAGCCGGGCGCGGTGGTGATCGACATCGGCATGAACCGCCTCACACCCGAGCAGGCTCACAACAAGAGCGGCCTAGTCGGCGATGTCGACTTCGAGGCGGCGGTCGAGGTGGCCTCGGCGATCACCCCGGTGCCGGGCGGCGTGGGACCGATGACGATTGCCTACCTGCTTGTGAACACGCTGCGGGCGGCCCACATGCAGGCTCGAGCTCCGGCGAGTCGATGAGACTCACGCGAATCCGCCTGGGAGAGCTGCTTGCCGCGGCAGGCGCCGTCTGCCTGGTCGTCTCGCTAACGCTGCCGTGGTATGAGAACGCCGAAGGCAAGCTCGACGCGTGGAGCACCTTCGGGCCCGCCGTTGTGCTGCTGATGCTGGCGGCGATCGCCGGGCTGGTGCTACTCCTGGCCACCGTTGCGGAGCGCACACCGGCGTTGCCGGTAGCGGCCGGGGTGTGGGGGGTGCTGTTCGGGCTGATCGCGGTGGTGGCGGCGATCGTACGGGTCTTGGAGCGGCCCGACCACGCGAGCTCGCTGTGTGCGGGCGCCTGGCTTGCGCTCGTCGGCGCCGTGGCGGTGCTGCTCGGCTCGTGGCAATCGATCCGTGATGAACGGACTTCGCGGTACACGCCGGCCACGCCTGAGGCGCGCCGGCTGCCAGAGTAAAGGCGCGCCGTCCGTGCCGTAGGAGGTGGTCCGCTATCCCCCCGCGGGATTCGGTCCCTTGACGGTGCGCAGCGGCCGCACCTCGGCCAGCGGGGCGTCGGCCTCCTTGCCGGATAGCTCTGAGACGGTGCGTTCGAGCGCTCCGATGCGGCTCGCAAGCCCCTGGATCGCCTCGGCGATCGGGTCGGGGAGATGAATCCAGTCGGCGTCCGGGCCCTCGGCGCGGCGCCCGTCGACGCGCACAGGATGCCCGGGGTTGCCGACGACAGTGGAGTTGGGCGGCACGTCGGTTATGACCACGCTGTTGGCGCCAATCTTGGCGCCGTGACCGATCGTGATCGGCCCGAGCAGCTTGGCACCTGAGCCGATCGTGACGTTGTCCTGGACAGTCGGGTGGCGCTTGCCGGTCGCAAAGCCGGTACCGCCGAGCGTGACGCCCTGGTAGAGGGTGACGTCGTCGCCGATGTCGGCCGTCTCGCCGATCACGACGCCGGTGCCGTGATCGATGAACAGACCCTCGCCGATCTGGGCCGCAGGGTGGATCTCGATACCGGTGAGCGTGCGCGTGAGCATCGAGATCGTGCGCGGCAGAACCCTAACCCCGGCGCCGTGCAGCACATGCGCGACGCGATAGGCCAAAAGCGCGTGAATCCCGGGCCAGGTCGCGAGAATCTCGCCCTGCCCCACCCCCCGTGCGGCGGGATCGCGATCACGCGCCGCGGCAACATCGCGACGCAGCTCACGAGCGAGGAGCGCAAATGCGCCGATGCCGGGCATGCAAACAGCGTAGCGGCCAACTCTGGACCATCAGCGCGATACCGCAAGAGACCACGACCCAGGAACAACGCGTCTGACGCCGCACGCCGACTGGCCGCGTGCTGGTGGCACGTGGACAGGCGGTGGGTGGCGTCAGGGGGTGAAAAAGGCCTGCGAGATGTAGCGCTCGCCCGAGTCGGGCATGATCACGACAATCCGCTTGCCCTTTGACTCGGGGCGAGCGGCGACCTGGAGCGCCGCACAGAGCGCCGCCCCACACGAGATCCCCGCGAGCAGCCCGGCGCGCCGAGCGCAGGTCCAGGCGGTCTGGATCGCGTCATCGTCGGACACGGCGATCACCTCGGAGAGCAGCTCACGGTTGAGCACCGCCGGCACGAAGCCCGCGCCGATGCCCTGGATGCGGTGCGGCCCGGGGCGAGCGCCGGAGAGGACCGCGGAGCCGGCGGGCTCGACCGCGACGATCTGGAGCTCGGGATTGCGCTCGCGCAAAAATTCGCCTGCGCCGGTGATCGTTCCGCCGGTGCCGACGCCGGCGACGAGGATATCGACACGGCCGTCGAGCGCACGGTCGATCTCCGGCCCGGTGGTGCGCCGATGGACGGCCGGGTTGGCTGGGTTGGAGAACTGGTCGGGCAGGAATACGTCGGGGTCCTCCGCCATCGTACGGGCGGCAGCGACGGCCTCGGACATTCCCCCGAGCGACTCGGTGATGTCAACGCGCGCGCCGTAGAGACGCAAAAGGCTCTCGCGCTCGCGGCTCATGCCCTGGGGCAGCGTCAGCACAAGCTCATAGCCCCGCGCCGCGCAGACGAATGCGAGCGCGATGCCGGTGTTGCCGGAGGTTGCCTCCACAATCGTCGTGCGACCCGGCTCGATCAGGCCCTCGGACTCGGCCTCCTCGATCATCGCGACGCCGATCCGGTCCTTGACGCTGCCGCCCGGGTTGAGCGACTCGAGCTTGGCGCACAGCTCCACGCCGTCAGCGGCCCCAGTGCCCTCGAGCATCCGCGGCAGCCCGACCAAAGGCGTGTTACCGACAAGCTCCGCAATGTTGATCGGGATTTGGGACATCCGCCCCCGAGAATAGTGGGCCGCGAGGAGGGCAGCTGCAACGATCGTGCAAGACCGCACCCACGACCGTCAAGCTCAAGCCCGGATAGCCGATGAGATGACCATGTCCCGATCCGGGCGCCATGCGCCAGCCCAGCAGACCCTTGATGCGCTCGACGAGCAGGCCGAGGGCGCCGCGGCCGCGCTGCGCGAGCTACCCGAGGCGTTGATCCTGGTGTTCGATTCCGAGCTTCGCTTCGTGCTGAGCGCCGGTCAGGCGCTCGGACGCAGCGGGCGCTCTCCCTCGAGTTTCCGCGAAGGGCAGTCGATTGCGGATGCCTTCCCCGCGGAGATGTGGCGGCAGATCGAGCCGCTGTGCCGCTCCGCCTTGGACGGAGAGACCCGCTCGCGAGAGCTGTGGAGCACCGACGGGCATCGCGGCCTGATGGTGGACGTCGGCCCGCTGTGCCTCGAGGACTCCGCTCCGAGAGCAAACGAGCCCAGCGCCCTCACGGGCGGAGTGGCGGTCGTCCTCGACATCTCCGCGCGCGCACGTAGGGATGCGGGTGAGCCCTGGCCTCACCCGCGCGAGCACTTCGAGCTGGTCTTCGACCAGGCTCCGGTCGGAATGGGACTGTTGAATCAGGACGGCCGCTGGGTGCTGGTCAATCACGCGCTGTGCGAGATCACCGGCTATACCTCCACTGAGCTGATCGGCAAGCGCTTCAAGGACATCACTCATGCCGACGACGAGAGCGACGTGGAACCCCGTCGACGGCTACTGGCCGGCGAGATCGCGGCGTTCCAGACCGAGTTGCGCTACTTCAACTCTGTCGGAGAGACGATGGCGGCGCTGCTCTCGATCTCGCTCGTACGTGACCAGGACGGCGATCCCCTGCACTTCATCGTGCAGATCCAGGACATCTCCGAGCGCAAGCTCCTGGAGGAGCACCTGCGCCACCTCGCCGACCACGATCCCCTCACCGGTCTGCGCAACCGGCGGCTGTTCGAGCACGACCTCAAGCTGCAGGTCGGTCGCTGTCAGCGCTACGGCGAGCAGGCCGCCCTGATGGTGATCGATCTCGACTACTTCAAGCAGGTCAACGACCTGCACGGTCACAAGGTCGGCGACGAGGCCCTCAGAGCGGTCTCGAGGACACTCACCCGTCGCCTGCGGACCACCGACCTAGTGGCCCGTCTCGGTGGAGACGAGTTCGCTGCGCTACTACCCCACATGGACCGCGACGGCGCCGAGCACGTCGCCAGAGACCTGGCGTCGGTAATCGCCGCATGCACCGTCGACGCCGGCGACGCCATCGTGCACCTGTCGGGCAGCGTGGGCTTCGCGCTGATCGACAGCCAGGCCCGCAACGACGAGCAGATCCTGGTGGAGGCCGATCGGGCGATGTACGCCGCCAAGCGCGCCCGGGCATCCATCGCCCGGACGCGCTGAAGCGCTACTACCAGCTGCTTGTTGCCCCACCTGAGCAGCCTGTTTTGCTGGGGCCACTGTTGCATGTGCGAGTTACCGCGCCGGTCGAGCTCTTGGTGATCGTGAATTTGTCGCCGGTGCTCGCGGCTGTCGCCGTGACGCTGTAGCCGTTTGCTTCAGGTGCGGTGGGAGTGCTGATGTATGCGTTCCCCCCACCTGCGGCGCTTTGAAGCGTTGGTTCGTATTTGTTCAGTTCCGCCGCCGTGACCTTTGTGTATTGACCGTTGTTGTCGGTGGCGATCGTCTCGGCGGTGACTGCGGCAGAGTGAACCAGTTCCTTCGCTGCCCCATCGTAGGCCTTGGTTTTCTGGTTGAGAAACGCCGGCAGGGCGATCGCAGCGAGAACGCCGATGATCAGGATCACGACGAGAATTTCGATGAGTCCAAAACCACTCTGATCCTGCGCGCGTTCACGCAGTCGATCCGGCGTACGGGCGAAGTGGCGCTGCAAGATCCGAGAGGTGCGCGACAGGTCCGTAAACAAGATAGCCCTCCGTGGCTTTGACTGGCGGCCGAGCTATCTCGTCGAGATCTCTGACTTTGCGACCCCGTCTCACGACGGGTTTGCCTTTTCAGTGTGGTTGTCGAGGTGGGAGTGTAAGCACAGATTAAGCCACTGTGGGATGACTGGACATATGTACTAGTCCCGGGCACACAAAGATGGCCTCAAAGAACCGCAAAACATCTCAAAGGTGCACATCTCCGGCTTTCTTTTCAATGCCTTTCAGCTCAGATGTAATACATGCTCGCGCCCGCATCGCGCGACTCGCGCTCGATCACATCCGCAATCGTCGTCTGCTCGAGTACCTTGCGAGCGGCCTCGGCGGCGTCGGCGAACACCCCCTCGGAGTCGCGCCCGAGCGGACCGTCGAGCAACTCGACGATCTCCAGCACGGTTACGGACGAAGGCTCGCGCGCGAACCGGTAGCCGCCCTTCACCCCCCGTTGCGAGCTGATCACCCCCGCCCGGCGCAGCGCGGCGAACAGCTGCTCGAGAAACTGTACGGGCACATCGCGCTTGCGCGCCAGCTCGCCGATCGGAACCGGCCCCGAGCCCGCAGAGCGCCCGAGCTCGACAAGCGCGAGCACGGCGTAGGGAGACTTGCTGGTGATCGAGATCACACGGCGATGCTACGGAACTACAACCAGCCGCGCTCAGTGGCGATCAAGACCGCCTGAGCGCGATCGACGGCGCCCAGCTTGCCGTAGATGTTGTGCAGATGGGTGCGCACGGTGCTCGTCGAGAGCGTCAGCTCGTGGGCAATCTGCTTGTAGACCTTACCCTCGGCGAGCCGCTGCAGGACGCCCAGCTCGCGCCCGGACAGCGGGCAGGGGTCGACGTGGCGCTGGCGCTGGTTGGCGGAGCTCGGCAGCTCGTACATCACACGTCGCAGCTCCTCCGGGCCGATGCCGACGATCCGGGCGGTTTGTAGCATCTCCGTGGAGGACACCGAGGCGCCCTGCTCGTAATGGGCGAGCATGTCCGCCAGGCGGATGAAGGAGGCCTCGCCTTCCACATCCGGGTTGTGATGGCGCTCGATCGCGGTGGCGATCGAGCCCGGCAGCCCCCAGCGCCGCGCGAGCACACCACCTACCAGGGCGTGGTCGACGCCCAGCTCCCGGCGCTCCTGATGGATGCGTTCCTCGGGCGTTTTTGCCCCGAGATGCACCTCCGCGGGATAGCCGGGGTAGGCGTGCAGCAGCACAAGCTTGCCGATGTCGTGCAACAGGCTCGTCACAGTGAGACGATCGCGGTGCTCGTAGCCGACCTCCGCGGCGACCCGGTCGGCCGCGCGCTGGGTCGCCAGCGCATGCAGCCGGAAGCGCTCCGGAGCCGCCTCCCACACGCTCGAGCGCTCGAAGAATTCAAATGTGCGCACGCGCCCAGCCAGCGCCTGCACCATCTGCGGGCTGAGCAGCTCCACGGCGGCGACGACGGTGTCCACGCGTACACGCGAGCTCTGCGCCTGGTTGGCGACCCGCAGGACGGCGATGATCAGCGCGACATCTGACTCAACGGCAGTGACGATGTCGGCCGTGGCCACGTGGTCCCCGGACATCACCGCGAGCAGGCGGTTGCGCGACTCGGCGAGCGCGGGAAAGGCCTCCAAAGCCTCGAAGGCCATCGTCAGGCGGCGACCATGCCCCTCGTTCTGATGGCGCGCGCCAGGAACCCCGGCGGATCCGCCGGCCCGGCGCTCTACCTCCGCGGCGCGGCCCTTCGTGGTCGCCCGCTTTGGCTTGGAAGCTGTGGCATGCATACGTCCGTGTACCTGCCTTGTGATCGTCGGCACCCAAGGAGGAATGCCGTGTGTCGGGGTACTATCGGCATCCCTGGACGAACGGTTGAGGGGCAGTTCGCCGGTTCAGTGCGCCCTGGCGAGCGCGGCGTCGATGCGCCGCAGCGTCTCGTCACGGCCGAGCAAAGCCACGCTCTCGAAGATGCCCGGGGAGATCGTCGTGCCGGAGATCGCCACACGCACGGGCTGGTAGACGGCTCGCGGCCGCAGGTCGCGGCGCTCCAAGACCCGCTCCAGCGCCTCCTGCACACCAGCCTGGTCGAAGTCGATGACCTCGGCGAGCGCCGCGCGCACATCGACGAGCACCTCGAGTCCATCCTCGCCCAGCCACTTCTCCCCCGCCGCTGGTTCGTCCCGGGGCCCATCGAAGAAGAACCCCGCCAGCGGCCAGAAGTCGGCAAGCGTGTGGATCTTCTCCTGGCTGATGGCGACCGCTCCCGCGAAGCGCTCGTCCTCCCGCGCTTGCGTGTGACACATGCGCTCGAGGAACTCCCCCACGCTGCCAGCCAACTCCTCCGCGGGTAGACCGCGGATATGGACGCCGTTGAGCCACTTCAGCTTGACCTCGTCAAAGCGCGCCGGGTTGCGACTCACCCGCTCGAGCGTAAACCGCTCGATCAGCTCGGCCGTGGAGAGCACGGTCGCGTCGTCGCCCGCGCCCCAGCCGAGCAGCGCGAGGTAGTTGCGGACCGCCGCCGGCAGGTATCCGGCGTCGCGCAGCTCCTGTACCGAAGCCGCGCCGTGGCGCTTGGATAGCTTCTTGCCGTCGGGACCGTGCAGCAGCGGCAGATGCGCGTACAGCGGCAGCGGCTGCTCAGCGCCGAACCCGGCCGCCCTCATCGCCTCCAGCACGAGCACTTGCTTGGGGGTGTTTGAGAGGTGATCCTCACCGCGCACCACGTGCGTGATGTGGGCATCGAGGTCGTCGATCGCGACTGCGAAGTTGTAGAGCACCGATCCGTCCGCGCGCGCGATCACCGGATCGTCGAGGTGGACGTGCTCAAAGCGCGTCTCCCCGCGGATGACGTCGTGGATGACCGTTGCGCCATCGGAGGGCACGTGCAATCGCACCGCCCCATCAGACTCGTGCTCTCCCCGGAACCCGCGCTCAGCGCCATGGAGCTGCTTGTAGGCCTTCACATCCTCCGCCGTCGCACTCGAGCGATAGGCGAGTCCTGCCTCCAGCAGCGCCGCGAGCGCCTCGTGGTGGCGCTCAGAGCGCTCTGACTGCATGACCGGGCCCTCATCCCAGTCGAGCTCAAGCCAACGCAGCGCGTCAAGGATCTGCTCGACGTTCTCCGGCGTGGAGCGCTCGCGGTCGGTGTCCTCAATCCGCAGCACCAACTGACCGCCGGCGTGGCGGGCGAGCAGCCAGTTGAACAGCGCCGTGCGCGCCCCGCCGATGTGCAGCGCGCCGGTCGGCGATGGCGCAAACCTCACGCGCATCGGTGGCTCCGGGCGGTCAGTCTGGGTGGGAGTAGAAACCATAAGATCGCCGCCATGCTAATCGGAGCACACGTCTCGCCCGCGGGCGGGCTGCCAAAAGCGATCGAGCGTGGTGTCGAGCGCGGCGCTCGGGCGATCCAGATCTTCAACCAGTCGCCGCGCATGTGGAAACCCACGACCTACCGCGAGGAAGATGTTGCCGCCTTCAAGCAGGCGATGTCTCAGAGCCCGATCGACGCGGTCCTGATCCACGCGGTCTACCTGCTCAACTGTGCCAGCGACGATCCGGAGATCCGCACGAAGTCGCTGACCTCGCTCACACATTCGCTACGCGTCGGTGAGAAGATCGGCGCGTGCGGTGTGGTCCTGCACCCCGGCTCGGCGAAGACCGGCGACGTGAAGAGCGCGATCGCCAGGGCTGGAAAGACGATCAAAGAGGCTCTGAAGGAAAGCGAGGGCTGTGAGCTGCACCTGGAGAACACGGCGGGCACAGGCGGCACGCTGGGGCGCTCGTTCGACGAGCTCGCGACGCTCCTGGAGGCCTCCGGCGGGGACAAGCGGCTGGGCGTGTGCCTTGACTCCTGTCACCTGCTCGCTTCGGGCTATGACATCCGCACGGTCGGAGGCATGAGCTCGACGGTGCGCGAGGCGACGCGCAAGCTCGGTGCAGGCAAGGTCCGCTCGCTGCACCTCAACGACTCTCAGACCCCACTCGGCTCAAACCGCGACCGCCACGCCAACCTCGGCGTCGGCGAGCTGGGCAAGGAGGGCTGCATGGCGTTCCTGTCCGCGCCGGGCCTGCAGAAGCTACCGTGCGTGCTCGAGACTCCAGGTGAGAACCGCGAAGGCCCCGGACGCAAGGAAATCGCCTTGGCAATTGAACTGCGCGAGCGAGGCATCGCGGCCCGCAAGAAGTGAGCTGGGGGCGTCAGAGTCAGCCGGCTGCAGCGGCCTGAGCCACCGGAGCCAGCACGTTTTCCAACTCAGCCCGCAACGTCGGGGTGTGCTGCACTCGATAGATCTCGCCAAGGCGCACCTGGCGGGTCCCGGTGCTCGTGTCGATCTCCAGCACGACCTCGGCGGAGCCTGGGTTTTCCTCGATCAGCTGCTTGCAGTCTTCGATCGCGCTTGCCCCCAGACAGGACGCATCAATGCGCAGGCGCACCGGATTGGCAAGTGCCGTGGCGGTCCTGGCGGTCGCGTCGGCATGTGAGCGGGCGCGCTCGATCTCCTCCTGCGAAGGTGAGAAGGACTCGACCGACTGCACCACCAGAGAGGTATTGCCGGCTTCCTTGTGGTCCACACGGCCGCGCACCAACACGACCTGATCGACCGCTAGCGCCGCCTCGTGCTCTGCGATCGCCTTGCCGAAGACGATCATCTCGACCGCCCCCGCGAGATCGTCGAGCGTCGCGAACATCATCGGGTCGCCGTTGCGCGTGCGGATCCGCTTGGCCTCGGTGATGATCCCACCGACCGTCACCAGGTCCTTGTCGCGACGGTCGGCGAGCGCGGACAGCGGGCAGTCCACGCGGGCGCGCAACACCTCGCGCAGCGGCTTCAGCGGGTGCGCGGAGACGAACAGCCCGATCGCTTCCTTCTCCACGGCCAGCAGCTCGGCCTGCTCGAACTCCTCCGTCGGGATCGGCGGGTGCATCGGCCTTGCCAACCCAATCGCAAAGCCGGCCGTGCCCGCGGCACCGGCACCAGGCTCGCCGCCCGAGCCCCCCTCTATCCCGGAGGAAGAGCCGCCACCGCCGGCAGAGGCGGCCGGGGTATCCAGGTCGAAGATCGAACCCTGACCGATCAGCGCGTCCTGCTGGGCCTTCTGTCCCGCGCCCTGGGCCTGCTCGAGCACCGCGAGCATGCCCTTGCGGGTGGCCCCCGTGGAGCCGAAGGCCCCGCACTTGATCAAAGCCTCGATCGCCTTCTTGTTGACCGTGCGGTTGTCCACGCGCTCGCAGAAGTCCCACAGCGAGATGAAAGCTCCGCCCTCCCCGCGCGCCTGCTTGATCGCCTCGACCGCCTGGTAGCCGACGCCCTTGACGGCGTCCAAGCCGAAGCGGATGTTGCCCTGCACGACCGTGAACTCGTGGTCTGGGAGGTTCACGTCGGGGGGCAGGATCTCGATGCCCATCTCCTCACAGCGCGCAACGAAGAACGGGACCTTGTCCTTCGTGGACATCACCGAAGAGATCAGCGCCGCCATGTACTCGGCCGGGTAATTGGCCTTCAGCCAGGCCGTTCGGTAGGCGATCAGCCCGTAGCAGGCGGCATGGCTCTTGTTGAAGGAGTAGTCGGCGGACTTTTCATTCGTCTGCCAAAGCGATTCGGTCACAGCCGAGCTCGTGCCCGAGGCGCGGCAGCCCTCGACGAACTCCGGCTTCAATGCGGCCATCGCCGCACGGTTCTTCTTGCCGATCGCCTTGCGCAGGTCGTCCGCCTTGGCGCCGGAGAAGCCGGCGATCTCCTTGGAGATCTGCATCGCCTGCTCCTGGTAGAGGATCACGCCCTTGGAAGACTCGAGGATTCCGCGCAGCCGCTCGTCTTGGTAGGAGATCGTCTCCGGATTGTGCTTGCCCCTGGCGTAGACGGGGATCTGGTCCATCGCGCCAGGGCGGTAGAGCGCGTTGAGCGCAACGAGATCATTGAATTCATCCGGGCGGACCTTCTTCAGCGCCTCGCGCATGCCCTCGGACTCGAACTGAAACACGCCCGTGGAGTCTCCGCGGGCGAGCATCTCATAGGTCCGGGGGTCATCGAGCGGGAGCGTGGTCATATCCGGACGACCGACGCCATTGCCGTCGGCGTCGACGCTGGAGCGCTCGATGATGTCGAGCGCGTCCTCGATCACGTCGAGGTTGCGCAGGCCGAGGAAGTCCATCTTCAGCAGGCCGATGTCCTCTATCGGCTTCATCGAGAACTGGGTGACGGTGCGCCAGACGCGTTCGCCATGCTCATCGGTGCCGCCGTCGGCGAGCTGCAGGGGCACGATGTCGGTCAGCGGCCGATCGGCGATCACGACCGCCGCGGCGTGGATCGAGGAGTTGCGCACGATCCCCTCCAAGCCCTGGGCGACGTCGATGATCTGCTTCGCAGTGGGATCCTCATCACAGGCCTTACGCAGCGGCTCGCCTTGCTTGAGGCAGTCCGCGAAGGATGGCGAGCGGCCCATGATTGGATCGGGGATCAGCTTCGCCAGGCGATCGCCGGCGCCGTAATCCAAGCCGAGCACGCGCGCCGCATCGCGCGTGGCGGCGCGGGGAAACATCTTGCCGAAGGTGACGATCTGTGCAACCGACTCGCGTCCGTACTTGTCGGTCACATATTTCATCACTCGCTCGCGCCCGCGCACCGAGAAGTCGATGTCGATATCGGGCATCGACACGCGCTCGGGGTTGAGGAAACGCTCGAACAGCAGGTCGTAGCGCAGCGGGTCCACGTCGGTGATCGCCAGGCAGTAGGCGACGATCGAGCCGGCGGCCGAGCCGCGGCCGGGGCCGACCGCGATGCCGTTCTCCTTGGCGAACTTGACGAAGTCCCAGACGATCAGGAAGTAGGCGTTGAAGCCCATCCCGTCGATCACGTCGAGCTCCATCTCCATGCGCTCGACCGCCTCGGCTGGCGGCGGATCGCCGTAGCGCAGGCGCAGGCCCTCCCGTACCCGTGCGCGCAGGTACTCGCGCTCGGGGGCGCCGTCGGGCGTCGGGTAGCTGGGGATCAGTTGCTTGTCCAGCTCGAGCTCGACCGAGCAGCGCTCGGCAATCTCCACGGTGCTCGCGATCGCCTCGGGCCACTCCGCGAAGGCGGCGACCATTTCAGCGGAGTCCCGCAAGTAGAACTCGTTGGTCTCGAAAATCATCTTCGGCGAGGCAAGCGTGCTCTTGGTCTGCACGCAGAGCAGCGCCGTGTGATGCCCGTGGTCCTCGCGGCGCAGGTAGTGCACATCGCCGGTTCCCACGAGGCTGCCGCCGACTTCGCGGGCGATGCGGACGATGCCCTCGTTGCACTTGTCCTGGTCGGCGAGCCCGTTCTTCTGTACCTCAAAGTAGACGTTCTCGGCGCCGAAGATCTGAAGCAGCTCGTCGGCGTGCGCCCGCGCATCGTCCTGGCGGCCCTCGAGCAGGCGCTGGCAGAAGCGCGATGCCAGGCAGCCGGTGAGCGCGATCACTCCCTCGGAGTGACGCTGCACCTGGGCGAGATCAACCGTCGGCTTGCCGCGGTGCAGGCCTTCGAGAAAACCGGCGGAGGAGAGCTTGACGAGGTTGCGGTAGCCAGCGTCGTCGGCGGCGAGCAGCGTCAGGTGGTTGCGCTCGACGCGGGTGGGTGGGTTCCCGATCCTCCCGGTCGCGGCCGTGTGGTCGTCGACGAGGTAGATCTCGCAGCCGACGATCGGCTTGACGCTGTGCTTTGCGCAGGCCTTGTGGAGCTCGACTGCGCCGTTCATCACGCCGTGATCGGTCAGGCCGAGTGCGGGCTGGCCGAACTCCGCCGCGCGCGCCGCCAGCGCGTCGATCTTGCACGCGCCGTCGAGCAGCGAGTACTCGGAGTGCACATGCAGGTGGGCGCAGGACGGGGTGCTCACTGGGCCTGGATCTTAGGCGGCTTAGCGGCGGCGGAGCGGCGCTCGCGCCGCTGTTTGCGTCTTAACCGCGCGCGGGTCAGCAACGACCTGCTGTGCTTGTGCGGCGAGTCCTTGGACACAGGCCTCGCCGGGAGAGGCTCAATCTCCGACGGGCTCGGCGTGACGAGTACGTCGTTGAGTTCCTCGGGCTCCATCACGGACTCGGCGCGCGCGCGGAGGCGTTCGACGGCGGCCGCCAGGGCGTCGGCCAGCTCCTCGCGCTGCTCGCCGTGGGCATCGTGAACACCGGACACAGGTTGCTCCGGCGTAGGCTCGCGTGCCGCGGCGGCCCGCAGTTGGACCATGACGCCCTTCAGCTCCGCGACGAGCAGCCCCATTCGCCGATAGCCGGCGCGCATCTCTGTGAGCTGGTGCTCGACGTTCGTGCGCGCGGCGCGCTCGGAGTCGATCTCGCGGCGGATCTCGAGCGCGCGGCGCTCGAGCTCGGCGAGCCGTAGCTGCAACTCCCGCTCGCCGCTCGAGCGAATATCGGCCAGGACCGCCGCCGAGCGGAGCTCGGCCAGCTCGGACACCGCGGCCTGCTCGGCCTCGTCCAGCTCGCGCTGGGCGCTCTCCAAACGCTCGGCCAGCTCACGGGCGTGATGCTCGCTGGCGCCCAGACGGCGGGTGAGGCGGTCGATCTCGGCGCGGCTGTCGCGCTCTGCGCGCGTGCGACGGTCCTCGGCCTCGACGCGCAGCTGCTGCTCGGCGTACTCACGCTGCTTGACACGACGCAGCTCCTGCTCACGCTCTGCCACGGCCGCTTGTTCGGCGGTAAGCCGCTCGGCGAAGATCGCTCGCTCCTCGGCGGCCTCGCGCACCCGTTGCTGGAGGCTTGAAAGGTGGGTCTCGAGCGTCTGCACGGTCGCCTCGGCCGCCTCGGCCCGGCGCGTGAGCGCATCCGTCGGGTGGGTGGGATCCAAATCAACCGCGCGACGTGCGCGGCGCTCAGCCAGAAGATCGCGGTCAGTTGGCCGCGGCGGCTCCCCAGGTGTCTCTGATCCCTCGGCCATCACAGTGACCGCTCAGGCTATGGGTGAGACCGGACGCGACCGGCGAGCCGGGGTTACTCGTTGTGCAGGCGCCAGGCCATGCGCGATTGCAATGACCACAGCTCGATGAACCCGGGCGAGGCGGCTTGCGAGAAGAGCCCGCCGGACTGCGCGAACGAGGCGAGGCTCACGTCGTAGACCGCGCCCGGCGCGGAGCGAGTCACGACCCGGGCGTGGCCCTTGTAGAGCTTGATCCCAATTGTCCCTGTGACGTGCTCGTTGACGTGCTCCATGTAGGCGTCGAGGTCGGCGCGCAGCGGCTCCCACCACAGCCCGGCGTAGACAAGGTAGGCCCACTGGCGCTCGAGTCCGGACTTGAACTGGTTTTGGTGGATCGTGCAGACGAGCCGCTCGAGCTCGCGGTGGGCGGGCAGGAGGATCGCGGCGGCGGGCACCTCGTAGATGTCGCGCACCTTCAGGCCGACGATCCGGTCCTCGATGTGGTCGAGGATCCCCACGCCGTGGCGGGCGCCGATCTCCGCAGTCTGTTCGAGCAACTCGACGAGCGACAGCCGCTCGCCGTTCAAAGCGACGGGCACGCCCCGCTCGAACTCGATCTCGAGGACCTCTGCCTCGTCGGGCGCCCGCTCGGGGGGCGTGACGAGCGCAAACACATCGTCCTGCGGCGCGTGGCCGAGATCCTCGATCCAGCGACCCTCCGAGGAGCGGCCCCAGAGGTTGTCATCGATCGAATAGGGCGCCGTCTCCGCGCCGGTGTTTGAAGAGGACTTGATCGGGATGCCGTGCTCATGCGCGTAAGCAATCTCCTCCTCGCGACCCATCTGCCAGGAGCGCACCGGGGCGATCACCCTCAGCTCAGGGGCAAGCGTCGCGACGGTCGCCTCGATCCGCACCTGGTCATTGCCCTTGCCGGTGCAGCCGTGGGCGATCGTGTCGCAGCCGACGCGGCGCGCGTGCTCGACCGCGAGCTTGGCGATCAGCGGCCGCCCGAGCGCGGTGAACAGCGGGTAGTCGCCGTAGAGCGCGTTGGCCTTGATCGCCGGGAGGACGTACTCGCGCGCGAACTCCTCGCGCGCGTCGACGACATGGCACTTCACGGCGCCCAGACGTAGAGCCTTGTCTTCGATCACCGCGTAGTCCTCGCCCGGCTGTCCGAGATTCACCGTCAGGCAGACGACTTCAGCGGAGTACTCGTCCTGAATCCACTTCAGCATCACGCTTGTGTCAAGACCCCCGGAGTAGAGCAGGAGCACTCGATGCACCTCGGCGGGATCGGCCTCGTAGGAGGCAGTTCGCGGTGGAAAGCTGTGTGTGGAGTCATCGGACACAGCGGCGAACCCTATCTTTCGTCCTGCGCGGCGAGGGCCACGCCCAACCGTCCGAGCGCGTCGTCGATCTCGGACTCGCCGACGATCAGCGGCGGTAGGAGGCGGATAGTCGTTGGCCCGGTGGCGTTCACGATCAGGCGCTCTGTCAGCAACGCGCGGCGTACGACCGCGGGTGCGGGGACGTCGACCTCGCAGGCGAGCATCAACCCACGCCCACGCACCGAGACCACATGCGGCAGTGTTTCCAAGCCGGCCGCGAGCCGCAGGCCGAGCTCGCGCACGCCCGTCAGCAGCGCGGGATCCTCTGTTACATCCAGCGCGGCGAGCGCCGCCGCCGCGACGACGGGGCCGCCGGCGAAGGTGGAGCCATGATCGCCGGGCTCGAGCACATCCGCCAGGCGCGGGCCGGTGATCAGCGCGCCGATCGGCAGTCCTCCCCCGAGCGCCTTGGCGACGGTGATCGCATCGGGTGTGACGCCGGTCTGCTCATAGGCCCAGAGTGTGCCGGTGCGTCCCATTCCTGACTGGACCTCGTCGAAGATCAGAGCCGCTCCGTGCTCGTCGCAGGCTGCGCGCGCGGCGACGAGCGCCTCGGTGGAGAGTACGTTCACGCCCGACTCGCCCTGAATCGGCTCCAGCATCACCGCGGCCGTATGCACGTCCACCGCGCCGGCGATCGCCTCGGGCGTGGGGTCAACCGCCCGGAAACCGGGGACGAGCGGTGCGAACGGCGCCTGCTTTGACTCCTGTGGTGTGGCCGACAGCGCACCGTAGGTGCGCCCGTGGAACGCGCCGTACACCGACACGACATCTCCCGCGGGGCGGGCCTTGCGGGCGAGCTTGATCGAGGCCTCGCTCGCCTCGGTGCCGGAGTTGCAGAAGAAGACCTTGCCGCGAAGACTCGACCGCGACAGGCGCTCGGCCAAACGCATCGCCGGCTCGGTGTAGAACAGGTTGCTCGTGTGCATCAGCCGCCCAGCCTGCTCACGCACGGCCGCGACCACATGGGGATGACAGTGACCGATGTTCGTGACGGAGATGCCGCAGAGGAAGTCGAGGTACTCGTTCCCGTCCACGTCCCACAGGCGCACGCCCTCCCCACGAACGAACTCCACGGGCAAGCGCGCGTAGGAGTGAATCACGCTCGAATCCTCGAGTGCCTGCAACTCGGCGAGGCTCATCGAAAGCTTTCCCCCATGAGCCTGCAGGCCAAGCTGGACAAGGACGCAGGAAGCGTGGCGTGCGAGTAGCACGCAAGCGACAGAGGACGCCGGCCAGCGCCGACATGCAGGCTCATGGAGAGCCCTCGATCTTGGTGCCGACCCCTGCATCGGTGAACAGCTCCAAGAGAAGTGAATGCGGCGTACGGCCGTCGAGGATGTGCGCGGCGCTCACACCCTGATGGATTGCATCGAGGCAGGCCTGCAGCTTGGGACGCATGCCCCCCTCGAGGCTCGCCATCGCATCCTCGACCTGCTCAGCGGAGGCCTGCCCGATCAGGCTCGAGGGGTCGGCCGGGTCGCTCAGCCAGCCGGGGACGTCCGTGAGAAAGATCACCTTCTGCGCGCCCATCGCGCCCGCCACGGCGCCGGCGGCCTCGTCGGCGTTGACGTTGTAGGAGCGCCCATCGCGATCGGCGCCGACGGAGGCGATCACGGGGATGTAGTCGCTCGCGACGTGCTCGATCACGCCGGCGTTCACGCGCTCGATGCGCCCGACGAAGCCGATGTCCTCGCCGCCGGGTCCCGTGCGGCGCGCGACGCGGAACAGTGATCCGTCATCGCCACAGAGCCCGACCGCGGGCTGACCGTGGCCGGCGAGGCGCAGGACGATCTCCTTGTTGACCTTGCCGACGAGCACCATCTTCGCGACCTCGACGGTGTCCGCATCGGACACGCGCAGGCCGCCGACGAACTCGACGGGCAGACCGAGGCGCTCCATGTAGGCCGTGATCTCAGGGCCGCCGCCGTGGACGACGATCGGGTTCAGCCCGACGTACTTGAGCAGGACGACGTCGCGTGCGAACTCCTCGCGCAGCCCGGGGTCTTCCATCGCGGCGCCGCCGTACTTGATCACGACGGTCTTGCCGTGGAACTCGCGGATGTAGGGAAGCGCCTCGAGCAGCGTGCCGACGTCGCGCATCAGTTGGTCCTCCCTTTCGTGTGGGCGGTGAAGAGGGTCACGTTGTGTAATCCGCGTTGATCGTTACGTACTCATGAGACAAGTCAGAGAAGAAAACCTCTGTCTCGGCGCCATCTCCCGGGAGGGTGATCTCGTATTCGACTTCCTTCGCCTTCAACGCCTCCTCCAGCTCAGTTTCGTCGTAGTCGATCGCGGCGCCCGCGGAGCACACATGGATGCCCTCGAGCGAGATGTCCACGGCAAGTGGGGCTGTCCCCGGCAGGGCTGCGCCGACGGCCTGGACGATCCGGCCCCAGTTGGGGTCGCCGCTGTGCAGCGCGGCCTTCACGAGCGGCGAGTTGGCGACCGTGCGCGCCACTGTCTCAACGCCCTCCAGGCTCCCACCGCGGACGACGACCCGCGCGATCCGCGCGGCGCCCTCGCCGTCGGCGACCATCATGATCGCGAGCTGGCGCAGCAGCGCGTCGAGCGCCTCGCCGAAGCGCAGCTCGTCCTCTGACTCCGGGGCGACCTTCACGCCGGAGGCGCCTGAACACATCAGGATCGCAACGTCGTTCGTCGAGAGCTGGCCGTCGACCGACGCACGGTCGAACGAGCGCTTGACCGTGACGCCGAGCAACAGATCCGCCGTCGCGGTTTGCAGCACCGCGTCCGTCTGGATGAAGCAGAACATCGTCGCGAAGCGCGGCGAGATCATCCCCGCGCCCTTGCACTGTGCTGTGAGGCGAACCGGTCCGCTGGAGAGCTCGACCTCCAGGCAGGCGCGCTTCTCAAAGGCGTCTGTCGTCTGGATCGCCTGCTGGAAGTCGGCGTCGCCCTCGCGGCGCAGCTCGCCGTTGGCCGCGAGGATGCCCTTCAGCACCGCGTCCACCGGCAGGTACTGACTGATGCCGCCCGTCGAGGCGAGCGCTACCGCGGCCTCGTCGACCCCGGCGGCGATCGCCGCGGCGCCCTGCGTCTTGGCGGCGTCGTCGATCCCGCGCCGGCCGGTCGCTGCGTTTGCGCAGCCGGCGTTCGCGAGAATCACTCGTAACGAATCCAGACGGCAGCGCTCCTGACTGACGAGCACCGGCGCCGCCGGCGTCCCCGACGCGGTGAAGCGCGCGGCGCTGACGGGATCTTCGGCGTCGCACACGAGCAGCCCGAGATCGCGGTTGCCGCTCGGCTTGATCCCGCACGCCACCCCGGCCGCCCGAAAGCCGGCAGGCAACCCAACTGCGGGTCCCAGATCGCGCACATGCGCGGGCGCGGACACCCAGCGCGAGTGAAAGAAAGGCTGTGGCGGGCTCGCGGCGAGCCTGTCGCCGAAGATGTCTTTGCCCGCGCTCATGTGAGGCCTTCCGTCTCGGGCAGCCCGAACATCACGTTCAGGTTCTGGACCGCCTGCGAGGAGGTGCCCTTCCACAGGTTGTCGATCGCCGACAGCACGACGATCTTGCCCGTATGCTCGCTGAGCGCGACGTGCACTCGGCAGATGTTCGTCTCGCGCACATCGCGCACCTCGGCCGGCTGTGGGGTCAACTCGACAAACCGCTCAGTCGCGTAGGCGTCCTCATACATCGCGTCCAGCTCGTCCTGTGTGACCGTCCGCGTGGGCGTCACATAGCAATCGACCAACTCGCCCTGGTCGAGCGGCACGAGGTGCGGCGTGAACTGCACGCGTAGATCCGGGTGAGTGGGGTCCAGCTCATCCAGCTGCTCCTCGATCTCAGGCGTGTGGCGGTGGTGGACTATGTTGTAAGGGAGGATGTTCTCGCCGCTGTTGGAGAAGTGCGTCTGCCAGGTGGCGGCGCGCCCGGCGCCGGAGAGGCCCTGCTTGGCGTCGATCACGAGGTCGGCGATCAGCCCGGCGCGCGCGAGCGGCGCGAGCGCCAGCGTCGATGCGGTCGGATAGCAGCCCGGCGTCGCAACCAGCCCAGCGTCGCGGATCGCCTCACGGTGGCACTCGGTGAGCCCGTAGACCGCTTCGGCGAGCAACTCGGGGTGCGGATGGGGGCCGTACCACTGCTCGTAGGTGGCGAGCTCCCGCAGACGGAAGTCGGCGCTGAGGTCACACACACGCACGCCGCGGGCGCGCAGCGCGGCCACGACCGGGGCCGAAGCGGCATGTGGGTAGGCGACCACGGCTGCATCAATGCCCGCGCCCGCGCCAGATGCGCCCGTCAGCCTGTCGATATCCAGCTCCTCGATCGTAAGCGGCACGCGATAGCGGGGGTAGAGATCGTCAAGTCCTCTGCCGAGCTCGGAGCGACCGGTAACGGCCACCAGCTCGAAACCGGGATGGCGCCAGAGCAGGTGTGCGGCGAGCGCGCCGGCGAAACCGGTGGCGCCCGCGACGATCACCCGTGGAGAACCGGGCGCGAAGCCCTGAGGCGGAGCCTCGCCGGCGGCGGCATGCGTCGAGCCGAGCTCAACCACGCAGCTCACCCCCCAGCTCGCCCAGCGCCGCCACGATCCTTGCGCGCGCGGGAGCGACATCCTCGTCGGTGAGGGTCCTGTCCTGCCCCCTGAACGACATGGCCAGCGCCAGCGAGCGCTTTCCCTCCCCCACCTGGGGACCGCTGTAGACATCGAACACCCGCACCTCCTCGAGCATCTCCGCACCCGCCTCCTCCACGCGCTCCAAGACCTGAGCGGCGGCGATCTGCTCGGGCAGGACGACCGCGAGGTCCTGGCGCAGCGACGGCACCGACGCAAACGACTCGAAGGCCGGCACGGCTGGGGACACCGCGGCGAGCTTGCCCAGGTCGATCGCAAATACGGCGGTCCTCTCCAGATCCCACTGCTCGGCGACCAGCGGGTGCAGCTCCCCGACGAACCCCAGCCTCGTGCCGCCGGCGAGCACCTCGGCGCAGCGGCCGGGCTGCAGGAACGGCCATTCATCGGCCGGCTGCACCGACCAAGCGACGTGGAAAGAGTCGAGCAGCGCGCCGAGCAGCGCCTTGGCCGCGAAGAAGTCAGCCTCACTCGACTCACCGCGCCACGAGCCCGGCGCGAGCGCGCCGGTCAGCAGGGCGCCGAGCGCATGATGTTCCTCGACAGGCAGCAAGCCGAGCGTGTGATTCTCACCGACAGACGCACCATTGTGCCTGGCGCGGTATACGCCACCGGACTCGAAGATCGCCACGTCGGGGCCGTTACGCGCGACGTTGTGCCGGGCGGCGTCGAGCAGCGAGCCGAGCAATGTCGGGCGCATCGTCGACTGGGTCTCCGACATCGGGTTCTCGATCCTCACCACCTGCCGAAGCGCGTGGTCCTCCCCCAGGCGCAGCCGGTCAAGCAGGCCGGGGTCGGTGAAGCTCCAGCCGACCACCTCGTGCAGACCCCTGCCGACGAGCGCGTCCTCGGCCGCGCGGCGCACCCGCTGGGCGTGGCTGAGCAGGCCCACGGCGCCGCGGCGCGCGGGCAATGTCGCCGGCAGCTTCTCCAGGCCGTCGATCCGCGCGACCTCCTCGATCAGGTCGACCTCGCGTGTGACGTCCACGCGCCTCAGCGCCGGCACCGTCACATCCAGTCCGTCCCGCTCTGGCGTCTCCAGATCCGATACCTCGACCGTCTGGAAGTCCAGCGCCTGCAGGATCTCCGCCTGACGCTCTCGGGACACCGGCAAGCCGAGGATCGCCTCCACCCGCTGCTCGCGCAGACGGATGACTTGCGCCGGCGTGCCGTCCCAACCGATGTCGATCGTGCCGGGAGCGATCCTCGCGCCGCAACACTCGATCAGCAGTCTGCTCGCCACGGCCTGTGCGTGCATGCACTGCTCGGGCGCCAGACCCTTCTCGAACCGCCCCGACGCCTCGCTGCGCAGACCCAGGCTCCACGAGGTGCGATGGATGTTCGGGCCACTCCACGTCGCCACCTCCAGCAGTACCCGCGTCGTATCCGGACGCACCTCCGAGCGGGCACCGCCCTTCACGCCCGCGATCGACGTCGGCCCGTCCCCGTCGGAGATCACGACCATCTCTGCGTCGAGCATGCGCGTCTCGCCATCGAGCGTGTCGAGGAGCTCACCTTCTCCCGCGCGGCGCACCGTCAAGCGCGCGCCGGCGATGTGGTCGAGGTCGAAGGCGTGCAGCGGCTGGCCGGTGAGCAGCATCGCGTAGTTGGTGATGTCCACGACGTTGTTGATCGGTTTCTGCCCAGCCGCCATCAGCCGCGCCTTCAACCACGGCGGCGAGGGCCCGACCTCGACGTCCTCGAACACGCGCGCTGTGAAACGCTGGCAGAGGTCGGGACACTCGACGATCACCTCGGCGCCGTCCACGGGACCGTCCGAACCCGGGTCCTGGCTCCACGGCGCATCGGCGAGCGGCGCTCCCGTAGCCGCGTGCAACTCGCGCGCAACCCCGTACACCCCCAGGCAATCCGGCCGGTTCGGAGTGATCTCCAACTCCAGCACCTCGCCGGCGATCGGCAACACGTCCGCGAGCGGAGTGCCCGGTGCGAGCTCCGCGTCGAGCGTAAGATCGTCCAATACGAGAATCCCCACGCTGTGGGATGTGGGCGGACTCAAATCCAGCTCGGTCTCGGCACAGATCATCCCTTCGGACATCACGCCTCTGAGCTTCGCCTGCTTGATCTTCGTTCCATCGGGCATAACCGCGCCGGGCGTCGCGACCGCGACCGTCTGTCCCTCAGCGACGTTCGGCGCGCCGCAGACGATCGTCGCCGGCTCATCTCCCTCGGTATTCCCAAGGTCGACCTTGCACACCTTCAGCCGATCCGCGTCTGGGTGCTGTTCCACCTCCAGCACTTTCCCCACCACGAAGTGCTCGACCGCTCCCACCCCGTGGTGATGGATCGCCTCGACCTTCGTCCCGGTCATCGTCAGGCGCTCCTCGATTCCCTTGGCGTCGAGGCTTGGGTTGCAATATTCACGCAGCCAGTCGAGCGGAACCCGCATCAGAACTGCTCCAGGAATCTAAGGTCGTTTTCGTAATAGAGCCTGAGATCCGGGATGCCGTGCTTGAGCATCGCAATCCGCTCCACGCCCATGCCCCACGCAAAGCCCTGCACCTTCTCGGGGTCGTATCCAGGCGCGTTCGCCTCCGTCGTCGGTACGTAGGAGTAGACATTCGGATCGACCTCGCCCGCGCCGAGCACCTCGAGCCAGCCCTCGCCCTTGCACAGGTAGCAGCGCGCACCGTCCCTTGAGAAACCCTTCCCGTCGCAGTGAAAGCACGACACGTCCACCTCGACGCTCGGCTCGGTAAACGGGAAGAAATGCGGCCGCAACCGCACGTCGCGCTCATCCCCGAACACCGCGCGCGCGAACGCCAGCAGTGTGCCCTTCAGGTCAGCCAAAGTGATGTCCTCGTCGACCGCCAACCCCTCCACTTGGTGAAACTGGGGCGTGTGCGTGGCGTCGGAGTCAGGGCGATAAACGCGTCCGGGGATCACCACATACAGCGGCGGCGGGTTCGCTTCCATCGCGCGCACCTGCATCGGCGAGGTGTGTGTCCGCAGGACGAGGCCCTCCGCCCCGGTGCGCGTCGGCTCGCCATCGGAGGACTGCACATAGAACGTGTCCGTCCGCGCCCGCGCCGGATGCGTCGCGTTGTGATTCAGCGCATCGAAGTTGTAGTGCACCGTCTCCACCTCAGGCCCCTCCATCACGGTGAAACCCAGCCCCAGGAAGATGTCTTCCAACTCGCGCATCGTCGCTGTCAACACATGCAACCGCCCGATCCGCTGTGGCGGGGCGCCGGGCAGGGTCACATCGACGCGATCGTCCTGTAGACCGCGCTCCAGCTCCGCCGCGCCCAACTGCGCCGCCCTCGCCTCGATCAACGCCTCCAGCGCCTGGCGAGCCTGGTTGGCGGCCTTGCCAACCGCGCCCCGCTGCGCCGGCTCCAGCTCGGCCACTCCTCGTAGGAGCTGGGGCAGCTCGGCCTTGCGGCCGAGGTAGCCCACGCGCAGTCCCTCCAGCGCCTCGCTGCTGTTCGCCTTGGCGATCTCTGCCTCGGCCTGTGCTCGCAGTTGCTCGATCCGCTCGATCATTTCGTCGTGACCGTATCGTGGTCCCGCCCGCCCCGCCTGGTCATCTCGTACAACGCCACCGTCGCCGCCATCGCCGCGTTCAGCGACTCGGCCTCGATCGCAATGTGCGCCGTGCGCTCACATGCCTGCACGACCTCTGCCGGCAGTCCCTCGCGCTCGGCGCCCACGAGCAGCGTGACCGGACCCGCGAGTCCCGCCAGGCGCTGGGCGGGTGGGCTCGGGTCAGCCACGAGCGCCACCCGCTCGCCGGGCAACTCGATGATCGACTCCACGCGGACGAGCTCCACGTCGAAGATCGCGCCCATGCTCGCACGCACGGCCTTCGGCGAATACGGATCGGCGCAACCCGGACCGAGCGCAACGCTGCTCGCGCCGAACGCCTTCGCCGAGCGCAACACCGTGCCGACGTTCCCCGGGTCGCCGACGCCGTGCAGATACACGCATAACGGCCCGCTCGGCTTCGTGGCCCAGCGCTGCTCGTACACGCCGATCACGCGCGTGCCCGAACCGAGCGTCGACACGGCGGCGAGCGTGTCCCTATCCACATCGATGAAGCTCTCTGCGCCGAGTCCGCTGCCCGCCACGCGATAGCCCTCGAGCGCATACCTTCCCGCCAGCTCGGCCGCGGCGATCAGATCCTCGCCCTCGACCGCAAAGCGGCCGCTGCGCTCACGGTCCTGCTTGCGCGCCAGGCGACGCAGTTGCTTGAGGGCTGGATTGTGTTGGGAGGTGATCGTCATTGGCTCGTCAAGTTCAGTTCGTCCGGTGGGCCGTTCGTCCTTCGCTGGGTCGGCTTCAGGTACAAAAAAGGGCGCCGTCCTTTTCAGGAGCGACGCCCGCGGGCTCTTCTCTGTCGAGTGCTTACTTTAAGCAGCCGACGCCTCGCGGGCTGGCTCGGAGGTGGCCGCCAAGGCTGACGCCTCGCGGGAGACCTCCACAAATGCTCGGAACGTGTCCGCGTCGCGCACCGCGATATCCGCGAGCACCTTCCGGTCGAGCTCCACGCCGGCCAGCATCAGACCGTGCATGAACGTCGAGTAGCTCATCCCATTCATCCTTGTCGCGGCGTTGATCCGCGTAATCCACAACCTGCGAAAATCGCGCTTGCGGTTACGCCTGTCCCTATAGGCGTAGGCATCCGCCTTCAGCAGTGCCTCCTTCGCGCGCTTGTAATTCGAGTGCGCCTCGCCCCGAAAGCCCTTCGTCAGCTCCAGCGTCGCGCGCCGCTTCTTCTTCGCGTGGACCGACCGCTTGACCCGCGTCATTTGCCGACCCCCAGCATCCGCTTGATCCGCGGCGTGTCGTCATCGGACATGATCTTCGGCCCGCCCAGCGCGCGCTTCTTTTTCGGCGACTTCTTCTCGAGGATGTGGCTCGTGAAGGGATGGCGCCCGCGCACCTTGCCGGTACCGGTGACTTTGAACCTCTTCTTCGCGCCTGAGTGGGTCTTCATCTTGGGCATCGCGCGGTGATTATGACACGGCGCCGCGGGGGGCGCCCGCGCGCCTCAGGATTGCGGCTCGGGCGATGGCGCGTCCGCACCGTCTACGCCCACGGGCTCGGTCGCCGCCGCGCCCGCGCCGTTCTCGGCTGGAGCGTCGCTCGCCGTCGCATCCGTCGCGCCGTCCGCTCCGTTCTCGGCCTGTGCCTTCGACACCACGGCCGGGGCACCGCTATCGGGGTGCGCCTCTCCGTCGAGGTGGCCCGCCAGCACCGCTTTCGAGGGCGCCATCATCATCGTCATGTTGCGCCCTTCCTGCATCGGGCGCTGCTCGACCACGCCGATCTCGGCGAGCTCCTCCGCGAGCCGGTCGAGGATCATCGTGCCGCGCTCGGGGTGCGTGACCTCGCGCCCGCGGAACATGATCGTGACCTTGACCTTGTCCTTGTGCTTGAGGAAGCGCTCAACGTGGTGCTTCTTCGTGTCGTAGTCGTGCTCGGCGATCTTCGGGCGGAACTTGATCTCGCGGACGGTGATCTGCTGCTGATGCTTCTTTGCCTGCTTGACCTTCTGCGCCTGCTCGTACTTGTACTTCGAGTAATCCAACACGCGACAGACCGGCGGACGCGCCTCGGGCGCGACCTCGACCAGATCCAAGTCGCGCTCCTGCGCAAAGTTCAACGCGTCGGGGGTCTTCATCACCCCTACCTGATTGCCCTCGTCGTCGATCACCCTGACCTCGGGCACGCGGATGCGCTCGTTGATCCTCGTCGTGTCCCGCTCGGGCGGGCGCCGGTCGAAGCGGCGGGGAACCGGCACTAGCTGTTGTCTTTACCGCGCGTCAAGCTGAAATTAGGCGCGGAGCTTTGAATTTGCGAGCTTCAACGTTGCCGAGTATAGCCGCTGAGAGAGTTCCTGTATCGAAACTCTGCCCGTGTCACCCTGCCCGTGCTCGCGCACCGCGACCTGGCCCTCCCGCAGCTCACGCTCGCCGACGATCAGCATGTACGGAATCTTGCGCAGCTCGGCCTCGCGGATCTTCTTCCCAATCGACTCGCTGCGCCCATCCAGCTCCACGCGCAACCCGACTTTCTGCAGCGTGCCCTTCACGCCGGCGCCGTACTCGTTGAACGGATCGGAGATCGGCAGCACGATCGCCTGCACCGGCGCCAGCCACAGTGGGAGCTCGCCCCCGTAGTGCTCGATCATGATCCCGATGAACCGCTCGTAGGACCCGAACGCGGCGCGGTGGATCATCACCGGGCGGTGCTCTTGGTTATCCGCGCCCGTGTATTTCAAGTCGAAGCGCGCCGGCATCGAATAGTCCAGCTGCACCGTCCCCAGCTGCCACGAGCGCCCCAGCGAATCGGTCATGTGCATGTCGATCTTCGGGCCATAGAACGCCCCGTCCCCAGGGTTCAGCTCATACTCCAGTCCCTGCGCGTCGAGCGCGTTCTTCAGCTTTTCCTCGGCCTTGTCCCACATCTCGTCTGTGCCGATCCTCTCATCCGGGCGCGTCGACAGCTCCAGGCGCACCTCGAAGTCGAACAGCTCATACGTAGCGAACGTCATCTCCAAACAGCCCCGCACCTCCTCCTGCACCTGCTCCTCGGTGCAGAAGATGTGCGCATCGTCCTGCGCGAAGTGCCTCACCCGCAGCAGCCCGTGCAGCACGCCCGAAGGCTCGTTGCGGTGGAGCAGACCCGGCTCTGAATAGCGCACCGGCAGGTCCCTGTAGGAGTGGCGCTGAGCGGCGTACAGGTGCGCGTGCCCGGGGCAGTTCATCGGCTTCACGCCCATCTCGCGCTCCTCGACCTGCACCGTGAACATGTTCTTGCGGTACTTCCCCCAGTGCCCCGAGGTCTTCCAAAGCTCGGCGTCGTAGATCAGCGGCGTCTTGACCTCCTCATACCCTCGCTCTTGACCCATCTCGCGCGAGACCGCGACGAGCTGGTTCCAGATCGCCGTCCCCGGGGGCAACCAGAAGGCGGCGCCGGGCGAGACGTCGGAGAACATGAACAAGCCAAGCTCTTTCCCGAGCTTTCTGTGGTCGCGTTCCTTTGCTTGCTCAACGCGCTCCAGGTACTCCTCCAATTGGGCTTTGGAGAAGAACGCCGTCCCATAGATCCGCGTCAGCATCGTCCTCGTCGAGTCCCCGCGCCAGTATGCCCCCGCCACCGACAGCAGCTTGAACGCCCCCACACTCTTCGTTGTAGGAGCATGCGGCCCCCGGCAAAGGTCCGTGAACGGCCCGTTCGTATACAGCGACACGGTCTCCAGTGATTTTCGATCCCCACCCTCCCCGGCGTTTGCAACCAGATCGTCGATCAGCTCGACCTTGTAGTCCTGGTCCTCTCCCACGAAGCGCTCCTTCGCCTGCGCCGGCGTGACATCGGCGCGCTCGAAGCTCTCCCCCGCTTTCACGTGCGCGCGCATCTTCGCTTCGATCTCCGGGAAGTCCGCCTCGGAGATCGCCGTCCCCTCTGGGAACTCGAAGTCGTAGTAGAAGCCGTTCTCGATCGCCGGTCCGATCGATATCTTCACGCCCGGCCACAGCTCCATCACCGCCGCCGCCAGCACATGCGCGGCGTCGTGCCTGATCAGCGCCAGCGCCCGCTCCTCATCCTTCTTCGTCACGATCGCAATCCGCGCCCCGTCGGGCAACGGACGAGCCAAGTCCCAGAGCTCGCGTGCCTGCTCGTGCTGGCCGACCTTCGATCGATCCCTGGGGTGGGCGGGATTGGTATCCGCGGGGGGACGGGCGGGATTCGTGTCCGCAGGAGGGTCCACGGCCGGATCGCCCACCTCGATCGCCAGCGCCGCGCGCGCCAGGCCCGGGCCGATCGCCGCGGCGGCGTCCGCGCCCGTGGCGCCATCCTTCAGCTCCAGGGCCTTGCCGTCGGGGAGTGTCACTGTGATTGCCATCTCAATCCTGGAGGCTACCCGGCCGTCCCCTGGCCGGCCCGCAGGCCGCACGCGCGCCGGCTCCAGGACTTCTCAGCACACGGAACCAGACAACAGAATGCAGACAACCGTCCGCAGTATTTGCAATCATCGGCCCATGGACAAAAGCGAGCCGGCCTCCATCGTCATCACGCTGTCCCCCACCCAGGTCGACGAGGTGGTACGGGCGGCTTCCCAAAGTCGCGCACCGAGTATCTCCACAGTGATCGGGGGCTACCTGCCGAGCGACTTGGACGACCCGCGCCTGTCCCAGTCGCTCATACGAGGACTCTCGCTGCTCACCTGCTTCGGCCCCGACGGCGCCGCGCGCGGGATCGTCGAGCTCTCCCACGACGCCGGCATGAGCCCCTCGACCGCCCACCGCTACGCCTCCACGCTCGTCGAGCTCGGCCTGCTCCAGCGCGATCCCAAGAGCCGCAAGTACCGGCTGCCGTGCGTCTGAGCCTGGCGCTCTGACCGGGCGCCGGAGCCAAGACTCAAAGCATGACGCCGGCGCCGTTCACACCCGTCCCGTCCGGCCCGCGCGCGAGCATCGGGAGGATGAGACCGCTCAGCGTCCACATCGGGCAAGCGCGCCCGAACACGGAAGATCAGCCGAGCACGCGGCGAGGTCCCGTCGCTGTCTCGATCCTGTGGAGGGTCTTCACCGTCAATGCGATCGTCTTCGGGCTGGCGGTGTTCGTCTTGATCGCGAGTCCCGCGACGGTCTCCAACCCGATCAAGCTCAGCGAGCTGACGGCGCTCGTCGTCGGACTGGTCGTGACGCTGGCCGTCAACCTGGTTCTGCTGATGCTCGTGATGTCCCCGCTGCGCCGTCTGACGACCCTGATGGGCCATATCGACCCGATGCAACCGGGGCAGCGCGCCCCGGTGAGCAACTGGATGAGCACCGAGATGATCACGCTGTCACGCTCCTTCAACACGATGCTCGACCGGATCGAGGCCGAGCGGCGCGACAGCGCCCACCGCGCGCTCGCAGCCCAGGAGAGCGAGCGGCTGCGGATCGCCCGCGAGCTGCACGACGAGGTCGGCCAGACGCTGACCGCCGTCGCCCTGCGCGCCGAACGCGCCGCCGGCGAGTTGCCCACACAGTCGCAGGCGCTGGGAGAGATCGTCGATACGGTCCACCGCAGCCTCGAAGACGTCCGCCGGATCGCTCGCGAGCTGCGCCCGGAGGCTTTGGACGACCTCGGGCTGATCGATGCACTGATCTCACTCTGCCTGCAGATGGAGCGTCAGGGCGCGCTACGGGTGCTGCGCGAGCTCGAGGGCGGTCTGCCGCCGCTCAGCACCGAGGCCGAGCTGGTGATCTATCGCGTCGCCCAGGAGGCCCTGACCAACGCTTTTCGCCACGCGGAGGCTTCCAAGGTTCGTGTCGCGCTCGCGCGCGAGCGCGAGCACGTCGTGCTGACCGTCACCGACGACGGCCGCGGGCTTCCGGCCCCGATGCCAGCCCAGACCACCGGGCTGGCCGGCATGCGCGAGCGCGCGATCCTGATCCAGGGTCAACTCGAGATCGACTCCCCTCCCGGTGGGGGCTTGGAGGTGCGCCTGACGGTCGCGGCGAATGATGCCAGCGCAGACCGAGCTACAGCGACCAGACCGTCATGACCACCCCCCTGAAGATCCGCGTGCTGCTCGCCGACGACCACGAGGTCGTCCGCAGCGGGCTGCGGATGGTGCTCGAAGCGCAGTCGGACATCGAGGTCGTGGCCGAGGCCGCAGACGGGGCGCAGGCGCTGGAGCGGGCACTCAGCGAGGGGGTCGACCTGACCGTCCTCGACGTCTCGATGCCGCGCATGACGGGACTGCAGGCCGCCGCCGAGCTACATCGCCGCCGGCCCGAGCTGCGGATCCTGATGCTCTCGATGCACGACAACGAGCAGTACTTCTTCGAGGCTCTGAAGGCCGGCGCCTCGGGCTACGTGCTGAAGACAGCCGCCAACCGCGACCTCGTCGAGGCCTGCCGCGCGTGCATGCGCGGCGAGGCGTTCCTGTATCCCCCGGCCGTCGCCACGCTCGTGCGCGACTATCTCGACGGCGCCCGGTTCGGCGAGGCGCCGCCCGAGGACCCGCTGACCGCGCGCGAGCTGGAGGTCGTGAAGCTGATCGCCGAAGGCCACACCTCGGAGGAAATCGCCGCCGAGCTGGTGCTCTCAAAGAAGACCGTCGAGCGCCACCGCGCCAACATCCTCGACAAGCTCGGCATGCGCAACCGAGTGGATCTGACCCGCTACGCGATCAGGCGCGGGCTGGTTGAGCCGTAGCTACCAGCTTTTGGATTCTTCGCTGTGGCCAGGGCAACCCTTGACCGTGGAGGAGCTTTTACAGATGTGTTCAACCGCTCCCGTTTCTTTGCGCACGACGCTATATTCATCGCCGGTTGTCTGTGCTTTCGCGGTAACGACGTAGCCTTTGTTGGTTTCTTCGCCTTTCGCGACGGTCAACTCGGCTTCGGTGGTCTTCGTGTAGTTGATCGACGGCTCGATCGCTTGGAGCTGTTTCGCTTCCGTGAACGTGTAGAGACCGTTGTTTTCAGTCGAATACGTCTCCGCGGCCGTCTGAGCCGTCTGAGCGAGCGTCTTCGCCGAGGAGTCATACGCCTTGCTCTTCTGACTGAGCAGCGCCGGGATCGCGATCGCGGCGAGGATGCCGATGATCAAGATCACGACAAGAAGTTCGATCAGGGTAAAACCACCCTCATCTTGAGCACCTCGTCTTAAAAGATCTCGCATCACAACGCTCCTATATGTTTCCCTCGTCTAATCGTCAGGGTATGCCTGAGTAACGACTTCAAGACCGGACGAGCATATGGGTGTTAGCACCCATCTTCCGCGGCAAGTCTGAGCCCACGTGCGTAGTCGGCCGGGCGCGCGCGATACCAATCTCCTCCCCATCACCGCGGGGCCTGCCGGCCCGTTGCGAGATCGAAGGCCGTCGGGGTCAGACGGGCCTGCGCGCGCGGACCTGGTAGACGGCGGTGACGCTCGTGTCAAAGCCGTGCCGGGCGGCGCGCAGATACAGTCGCCAGACCCGCAGGCGCTCGACGCCCGCCAGCTGCTCGGCCCGCTCTAGGTGTTCGTCCAAACGCTTCGTCCAGTCTCGCAGTGTGCGGGCGTAGTCCTTCTTGAAGCCCTCCACCTGGTCGACGTGAAAGCCGGCGCGCTCCAGCGCGAGCTGGACCCTCGAGAGTGGTAGCGCCTCCCCGTCGGGGAACACGTAACGCATCGAGAACTCGTCGTCGAGCGAGTCGTACTCGGGATCGAGCGCGGCGATCGCATGGTTCAGCAGCACGCCGCCCGGGCGCAGCAGCCCGAACAGCGATTTCGCATAGTTGTCGATCTGGCTCTCGCCGACGTGCTCGGACATGCCGATGCTCGCGATCGCGTCGAACGATCCCCGCGGCAGCTCGCGATAGTCGGCCACCCTGATCTCCACCTGCTGCTCGCTCAAACCGGCCGCGGCCACCTTCTCGCACGCGAGCTCGGCCTGCGCGGGCGAGAGCGTGACGCCGGTGACGGTTACCCCATAGTTCTTCGCCGCGTGGATCGCGAAGCTGCCCCAGCCGCAGCCGACGTCAAGCAGACGCATGCTCGGCTTCAGGGCGAGCTTGGTCGCGATCAGATCCAGCTTCGCGAGCTGGGCGTCCTTGAGCGTCTCCGCGCCCTTCGAGTAGATCGCGCAGCTATAGGTCATCGACTCGTCCAGGAACAGCCCGAAGAACTCGTTGCCGACGTCATAGTGGTAGCGGATCGCGGCCGCGTCGCGCTGCAGGCTGTGGCGCTCGCCGCGCAGGATCAGCTCGAGGCTCGGGCGCTTGGGGATCCCGCCTGCCAGCGCGGCGGCCACGACGCCCAATCCCAGGCGCATCCTGTCCGCGACGCTCAGCTCGGGTGGCTCCCATTCGTCGATCACTATGAATCCAGCATCCAGATCGTCGACTTCCAGCGAGCCATCCACATAGGCGCGTCCCAAACCGAGCGTGTCAGGCGCTCTGAGGAAATGCGACAGGGCAGACGGGCGCCTCACGAAGAACGTCGGCGCGCCATCGCTCGTCGCCTGCACCACCCCGCCGTCCCAGAAGCGCACATGAAACGGCCGCTCTGCAAACGCGCGCCGTAGGGCTCGGCTGAGCGGGCCGCTTGCCCGGATCAGTGCCATCCGCCCACCTTAGAGCTATAAAGACTCCATGGCCGAACACCAGCCAGCCGGCTCCCCGCCCAAGCGCAAGCGCAAACCCACCCGCCACGGGTGGCTGCTCGATGGGGTTCGCTATGTGCTCCCCGCGGTCGTCGTGATCGGTGGGCTCGTCATAATGTCTTTCGGCGACGAAAACCACCTCGAGGGCGGCGCCGGGATCGTCAGCGCGGGCCTGGCGATCTTCTTCGTCAACTGGCTGTTCCGCGCCGGGGCCAGCGGCGATCGCGAACGCGAAGCCGAGGAGGCCGCACGCGAGTACTTCGACCGCCACGGCCGCTGGCCCAATGGCTGAGGCCGGCCCGATCGTCGCCGAGCTGACCGCACGCCGGTCTGGCCCGCCGGGACGCTCGACGAGCCTTCGGTGATCGAGATCGAACGCGCCGGCAGCATGGTGCTGGACGCCTTCTTCGGCCTCGCCTGCCCTAGCTCATCGAACCTCAGCGCGGGTCGGCGCGATCCAGGTTCCAGTGACGCGAGGTCGAGCAGATCCACAGCCACGGCTGCTCGTCCTCCTCGCGCGTGCGCGGGACCATGTAGAAGCGCGTGATCGTGCGCTGTCCGCCCTCGTGGTCGCCGTAGAGCAGGTCGACGCTGAGCGGTGTGCGCGCTGAGATCGCCTCGCGCACGGGCACGTAGAGCGTCATCCTCGGTGTCGCGCAGCGCCGCCTGCCAGAAGCTGACGTCGCCGGCCGGGACATAGAGGTCGCGCGTCTGCGTGCGAAAGTCGTCGATCTCGGGGTGCGGATCGTCGAGGCCGGCGCGACGCGGCCACAGATGCCATCCGTGCAGGACGGCTAAACCCGAAGCGACATTGCGTAGTGGCAGCGCTAGGTACAGATTCCCGTCGGACTCCTGCACCGCCGCGAGACCGTCGCGCAGCACGAGCCAGTGATCGTCGCCGTAGCCGACCTTCTGCGGCGGATCCTGCGGCCGGGCATTGAACAGCACCGGGCGCAACCCCACCTTCAACGCCTGCTCGGAGACCCGCGCCGCGCGATTGGCCGAACGGGTCGAGGCGAACGTCGCCAGCGCAAGGATCAGGGTGCCGCCGGCCGTGGCCAGCGAGGCGATCGTGCTCGTGTCGGCCATCCCGGCGCAGAGTACAAGAGCGTCCTCGATCGCTTTTGCCCTGAGGGGTGCGAGAATGTTCGCGTGATCGGCCTCTGTCTCTCACGGCGTCCGCGATGAGGGCCGTCGTCTGCAACAAAGCGGAGCTCGAGGTGCTCGAGCGGCCGGAGCCCGTGCCGGGGCGCGGGCAGGTGCGCATCGAGGTGCTGCGCTGCGGGATCTGCGGTTCCGATCTGCATGCGCGCCACGGTTGCGACGTGTGGGCCGATCTGGCGGTGCGTGCGGGTTACGAGCGGTTTGCTCGCTCGGAGCAGCAGATCGTCTTCGGCCACGAGTTCTGCGGGGCGCTCGCCGAGTACGGCCCCCGCTCCCACAAGGGTCTGCAGGCGGGGACGCGAGTAGTGGCGCTGCCGCTCCTGCGTGGGAGTCGCGGTGTGGATCTCGTCGGCCTATCGGTACATGCTCCCGGTGCCTACGCCGAGCAAGTGATCGTCGAGGAGTCGCTGATGATGTCGGTGCCCAATGGCCTGGGGCCCGACATCGCGGCGCTGACGGAGCCGATGGCGGTGGCCTGGCACGCCGTGCGCCGCGGCGAGGTGGGCAAGCGCACCGTCGCGGTCGTGATCGGCTGCGGACCGATCGGGCTCGCGGTAATCCTGCTCCTGAAGGCCAAGGGCGTGCGCACGGTCGTCGCCAGCGACTACTCGCCCGCGCGTCGCGTGCTGGCCACCGCCTGCGGCGCGGACGTCGTCCTCGACCCCGCGCAGGAGTCCCCGTTCACCGCCGTGGAGCGGCGCGGGCAGGTGCCGGACATTCCCGCCGCGCTCGAGTTGGCCGTCGGCACGCGCGAGAAACTGGAGCGCCTCCCATTCGGGTGGTGGCACGCGTGGCGGCTCGCCGAGAAGCTCGGCGCCGCGCCGAAGCACCCCGTCATCTTCGAGTGCGTTGGGGTGCCCGGCGTGATCGACAGCGTGATCGACGGTGCGCCGCTGTTCTCCCGCGTAGTCGTGGTCGGCGTGTGCGTCGGTGTCGACCAGTTCACCCCCGCGATGGCCATCAACAAGGAGCTCGACCTGCGGTTCGTGATCGGCTACACGCCGCTCGAGTTCCGGGACACCCTGCAGATGCTCGCCGAGGGCAACGTCGACCCCACACCACTGATAACCGGAACGGTCGGACTCGACGGCGTAAAGGACGCGTTCACCGCACTCGACAGTCCAGATGTACACGCCAAGATCCTGATCGACCCGCGCAGCACAGCAACGGCGCCGGCGAGCCCATAGCGCCTGCCTGCCCTGCGGCAGAGTGGGCAAGCACGCTCTACTGCTCATCGACTGAGTCGGCGTTCACCCCGAGACCTACCGATGGGCCGGCCCATCCGCCCCGGCCCCAACACCCGCCCGATCGATCACTCCGGAGCGGCCTTCAGGGGGGCTCAGAGATCAGATCGAGCAGGGGCGCGAACGGCGATCTGTGCCCACTTCGGTGATCCCGGCCGAGGTGATCTTGATCCGCGTCGGGACGTTCCCGCGCGCAAGCAGCGCGCGCAGCACCGACTCGCCCTTGGAGGCGATCCCCGACCGCAGCGGCTCCTCGAACGCCTCCGCGCTGAGATAGTCCGCGATCTGGACATAGACATGCTTTTCGGCGCGGCCGTCCTTGACCTTCCAGCGGTAGGTTTCGCCGGGACGAGGAGCCGGGATCTGCGTGGGACCGCCGATGATCGCGGGATCGTCAGCCATACACCCAGGATGACGGCCGCGCCGGCGGGCGCAAGGGGCCGATTGGCCAGCATCTTCGGGTCACCTTTGGACATGTGAGGAGCTATCCGGGCAAGGTCTGTCCCGTTTCGGAACGGCTTCGACCTCCACGACCGCTACGACTCAGAAATGGGGCAGCGCCGCATCACTTCTACTACTCGTTGACCCCAAGCACTTCGAGCAGCGCGATCCAGTCGGCCTGACCCCGCATGAATTCAAGTTCTTCGAACCTGGTGGCGAGGTGTTCGTCCTGCTTGCGCAGGCCATTGTCCGCCGGTTGCACATAGGGAACGAGTAGGTGCCGGGGAATTTCATGGATTTCGATCGCTTCCACGTGCTGGTCATATTGCTTCACGTTGGCCGGCGCCGCACCAAAGTCGTTCGCGCCCCACGCGCGGACATCCGCACAGATGTTCGGTACCTGTAGTTCGGTCATTTCCTGCAGGCCCCGAGTGAGCCCGCGGGCGTCACGCGTGATCTGCGGGTTGCTCCATGTCAGCCGGTTCACGGTGTGGACGTACGCGTGGACAATCGCCGCGTCGGTGTGGTAGCCGGTCGCCCACAGCGCGCCGGCCGCCTCATAGCTGAGCTTCTGATCTTCTTCGTTCTGCGGCGATCCCGCCCCCACGTCCGGGCATTCGGCGTGGAACCGGAGGTCGAGCCTGTGGATGCTCGCTTCGACCGTCGACCAAGTGCTGACCGCGGCGTGCAGCACCTTGTAGCTGGCCTCGAGATAAGTGTGCGTCGAGGCGACGTCACGCGATGTGGCGCCAGCCGAAGCCGTGGCAGGCGCACACGCGACAGCGAACACAGCGATGATGACCGCTACACATCTCGACATCCCATTTCAATATACCCTGGATGACGAAGCTCGTGCGCCGGACCAGCACGACGTCAAGACCGCGAGACGCCTTACCGATGAAATCTGATGCCCTACAGGCAGAGCGTCAGGCCGCGTCAGCCGTCGTCTCGACGGAGCCGGCTTCGCGAGCTGCTTCCTGATCAGCTTCGCGCATCATCTCGATCGCCCTTCGCGCTCCTTGGGAGAGCAACATCGCGCTTTCGGCGACTTCGCGATTGACCTCCGGAGTGGTCTCGACGAGATGGTTACCACAGACAGTATGGGCGCGATCGAGCCTCTTGAGTGAGGAAGGAATGCCGTTTTCCATTTTTCGAGGGTATTTCATGTCGCATCGTCGATCGTGTATTCCATGCGCTCGGCCAATAGCCGCGCGAAGGGCTCCACATCCCCGGAGGCGGACATCAGTGCCGGGACCAGTGAATCGTCGTGAGCAATCATCTCCTCGGGACCGATGAACCTGACATTCGGCAGCCCGAGGGACCACAGTGCGGCCGAGAGCGCGATGAAGCCCGTCCTAAGGTTCCCGTCGGCAAAAGGGTGCACGCGCAGGATGCCGGCATATAGAGCCGCCACTGGTCGGGTGCGGCCTAGGATGCTCACCGCATCCACATCGTGGAAGGCATCTATGCACTGGTTGAACGAGACGCAGACCTCCTCGAGATCTCGGCGCTGAGTCTCGGGCGAGCTCCCCTCGAGCTGGCGCATCCCACCAGTAGGCGTCATCACACCGAAGAACGTGCGTTCCTGACGGAAGCGTCCGCCATCATGGGGAAAGTGCCGTGCGAAGATCGCGCCATGCCACCAACGGACGCGCTCTGCGTCCATCCGCAGCGGCTTGCGCCAGAACGCCTGCAGCGCATCGTCCAAGACACGGGCGAGATCGTCCCCGAGAATCTGCCACGTCTCCTCCGGCGACAGACGGCCCGCCCTGTAGAAGCGCGAGCCATCGTTGTCGCGATAACGCGGATGCTTGGATTTATCCATCGATCGAGGATGCCACCCGCTGCGGACCCCTCAGGAACTGTTGAGCTGCTGGGGGCACCCTTCTAAGCGATCAGCCGAATGGCTACCGGTCCGGTGGCGCTGCGAGTGCATCGGCTAGCTCGCGGCGGGAGCCGATGCCGAGGTGTGCGAGCTCGGACGCCGCGTAGCCCACGCCGCTACACCCGGCATCCGCAACAAAGACGCGCCCGCCGCGCGCTAGACGCAAACGCCAGCCCAGAGAAGCTCAATCCTTCTCGGAACACTCCTTCTCAGAACGCCTGGTTGACAATCCTCGGGGCGGCTGCGATGCTCGCCCGGTATGGTCGGCCAACAGCCTTCCGGGTCGAGGATCGGTGTTGCACTGGCATTGACGGCGATCCTCGCCGCGCTGACGCTCGCCCTTGGGACGGCCTCGGCCGCCTCGGCCGCGGAAACGGTGATCGGCTTCGATCACTTCCCCGGCGGCGCCTCGGTGCCAGCGGGCACAGTCGTCACCAACCAGTGGGAAGCCGAAGGGCTGAAGCTGGGTCACGCGGCCGACTTCGGCCAAGCCTCGCCTGGCGCAGGCGACTGCGGCGCACCGACCGTTCAGGGTGACGCCGTCAACAAACCGCCCTCGCCTCCCAACTACGCGGTGCTTGCCAACTGCAAGCAGAAGCCCGGCGAAGCCGAATCCAGCGGCACCTACGGCGCGCTGCTCGACAAACCGGCCGGCGCCATGTCGATCGACGTGCGCGACCTCACGCCGGGGCTCACCGTGGTCGAGGTGAAGCTGACGGCGTACGACGGCTCGGGCAAACCGCTCGCCACGACCGAAGGCGAAGCGGGGCAGAACGCATGGACGCACCTCACGCTCGCCAACCCCGCCAAAGGGAAGGTCAGCTACTTCGCGATTGCGACCACCAAACCGAGCCCAGACACGGTCGCGATCGACAACCTCACCTTTGAAAAGGTCGAAGAAGAAACCAAAAAAGAAAAAGAAGAAAAAGAAGAAAAGGAAAAGAAAGAAAAAGAAAAAGTCGGCGGTGAAGAATCACACGGCCCCTCCGGCGGCGGAGCCACCACCCCCACGCCGCCCACGGCGGTGGGGACGATCGTGACTCCCAGTCCGCATGCCGGTGAGCCGGTCACCCTGAGCGGCGCGGGCTCGGCGCCCGGCAGCGGCCACATCATCTCCTACGGCTGGAACTTCAACGGCGGTCCCAAGATCGAAACGAGCACTGCCACCAACCCGATCGCGCACATCATGCTCGGGCCCGGGTCGCACACGATCGGTCTCACCGTGACCAACTCCAATGGCGAACACTCGACCAGCAAATTCGGCGTGACGCTGCCCCCGCTCTCACACGTCCATCTTGCAGACGGCGGCGAAGGCGAATGCCAGCCGACGCTCGAAATCGGGGATGCGCACCTGCTCGCGGAATGCATCCAGAAGCTGCCCGGCGGAGGCTATGTGATCGGAGGCCCTCAGCTGGAGATCAACGGCATGGTGCTCGTGCCGAAGAGCGGTGGATTCCTCAAGATCAGGACGGTCAAAGACTACGCGATCGACGGCTCAGCCACGCAGCTCTACGGCGCTCAGGTCTATGTGGAGTTGCTCAACACGCCGATCGGCGACATGGTGCTCGGCGAACGCGATCTCGAAGCCGAACCGATGGACCTCGAAGTGCACAGCGCGCTCAACCAGTTGCAGGTCCCGCTCTACCACGGCCTGCGCGCGCCACCCGCGCGGGCTGCCGACAAACCGACGAAGACCCTACTGATGGCGATTGGGGTGGGGAAACAGTGCGAAGGCAAAGAAAAGAAGGCAGGCTGCTGCCCCCCGAAAAATGGGCTGACGGCGTGCGGCGAATTGCCCGGAGACTTCCCGTTGGAGGGTCAGATCGACGTCTACCTGACCAACAAAGGCCAGGCGCTGTTCGACGTGCAGGTTGGGCTGAGCCTGAGCGCGGTCAAATTCGAAGCCACCGGGGCGCTCGAGATCGAGGCAAACCTGGAAACGGGCATCGAACTGCAGTCGCTGCAGTTCGAAATCCCCGAAGCGAGCCTGGCGCCGATATTCAAGGTCAAAAAGGCCTCGTTTGTTTATTATTTCCCCGAATATTATGAAGAATCAAAGCGCGACAGCTGGCAGGCCAAGGCGACGATCACGTTCGGTGAAGAACTAGCGGAACTCGAAGCCGAAATGGCGTTCAAAAAAGGTGAATTCCAGTCGGCCGCGATGAAGTTCAAGGCCGATCCCGGCGTGCCGATCTACCCGGGCGTCAATCTCAACGAGATCGGCGCATCGGTAGGTGTCAACCCGCTCATATTCGGCGGTAGCCTGGGCGCCAAGATCGCCGAACTACTCGAATTGGAATTGGCGTTTCAGTACCGCGAAGCCACCAAGACGGAACTCGGCTTCTTCGGCGGCGAAGGCAAGCTGTCTCTCAAAGATGACGAAATTGCCACGCTCGCGGCCGACGTTTACTCCGACGGCTACATCGACGCTCAGGTGAAATTCAACCTGCACTTCCCGTTCGAATCCAGCAGTCCCGTCATCGAAGTCTCCGGCGGGGCGGGCTTCTGGGACGAACCCGCCAGCGGGCTGTGGCAGGCACACGGCAACGTCTACTTCAAACTGTGGATCATCAGCGCGGAAGCGGCGGCTTTGATCAACAACAAATATGCCGCCGCGTGCGTGCACGGCGGCGCCGAAGGGGTCTTCGGCGGCGGAGTCCAGGGGCGCTACCGCTTCTCCGACGGCAACATCGACGGTGGCCTGTACGGCAACGACAACTGCTCCGATCAGCTCAAGCAGTACAGCCAGAAACCGGAAAAGGAACACAAGGGCGGTTTCGTCAAAGAAGAATCCGCGATCTTCCTGCCGGGGGCCGGCGGCTCGCTCACGCGCGGGCTGGGCGCGCTGGGCGGATCCGGGTCGACCGCGGGATCCGCCGCCGCGGGAGGCGAAACGTTCACGCTGCCGGGCGGCACCCTCGGCCAGGAGCTGCGCATCACCTCATCGTCGGGCACGCCAATGGTGACGCTCTCAGGGCCCGGCGGCGTGACGTACACGACACCCTCGAGCGCCGGGCATCTCGTCACCGTGCCGGGGCAGTTCATGAGCGCGGTGGCGCCCGACCCGGATCAGGTGCTGGTGCTGCTGCGCCACCCGAAGGGCGGGACCTGGCAGGTCCAGCCCGTGGCCGGATCGTCGCCTGTCTCCAAGCTCGAATTCGCCGAAGACGTGGCGCCCGCGACGGTGCGCGTGCGAGTCGCCCATCGTCGCGGCGCGAAGTGGTCGCTTGCCTACAGGATCGGCCATCTCATCCCCAGCGCGAAGGTGCAGTTCGTCGAACGCGGCGCCGACAGCACTCATGTGCTCGGAACCGTGGGCAAGGCGAAGGGAACGCTCTCGTTCACTCCCCAAGAAGCGCTCGGGCGCGCGCGCACGGTGTATGCCTACCTGCTCAACGGCGAAGACGCGACCGTGCGCGAACTGACGGTCGGCCACTACACCACGCCAGGCGCGTTCAGGCCCGGCCGACCGCGTAAGGCAAAGATCGCGCGTCACGGCACGAGCGCATCGGTCACCTGGAGCGCCGCCGCCGGCGCCCGCCAGTACAAGGTGCTCGTCAAGGGCAGCGACGGGCGCTTGGAGACGTTCTTCACAAAGCTGAGCCGCCGCGGCGTGCAGCTGACGAACGTGCTCCCGTTCGAGAGCTTCACCGCGACCGTGATCGCCGAGGGCGGGCGGAACATGTTGCCGGGGCCGGGAGCGACGGCGAGGCTCGCCCCATTGAAGACCAGGACGGTCGGCAAGGTCGGCTCGGGTCGGCGGCGAGCGAAGAAAAAGTAGCCACAGAATAGACGCTAATTTAGCTGCGGCTCATAATGGTCGATATATGGTGCGGTAAGAGCTATAGTGCACCATATATGGAGCATAAAATACAGCACAGAGCAATTCCGGTGCCGGTTCGCCGCGCCCAACGGAGCTTGGCAGAAAGCGTCGCGACGTGGCGAAAGCTGCGCGGCCTCACCCAGGCTCAACTGGCCGAGCGCGCCGACGTCTCGCGAGGAGTGGTTCGACGCATCGAGGCGGCTGACGGCGGCGTGAGCGTCGAGAACCTGCTCCGAGTCTTGAGGTCGCTTGGCATTCAGGACCTTCTAACCGAAGCGTTGGACCCGCTCGCCAGCGACGTCGGTCGGCTGCGCTCAGAGGAGGAGCTTCCGCGTCGCGTGCGACCAAGAAGGCTGACGGACGATGGTTGAGCAGCCAATCGAGGTGGACGTGCAGATCGCCGGCCGAGATGTCCCCGCCGGACGTCTCTGGACGCATCGGCGCGGGCAGAGCAAATCGGCGACCTTCAGCTACCGGGAGGACTATCTGCAACGAGCGGATGCCTACGAGCTCGACCCCGGGCTGCCGCCTCCAGCCGGCCAGCAGCAGACGCCGGTCAAGCAGCCCCTGTTCGGAGCGATGTCCGACTGCGCCCCAGACGGGTGGGGACGGCGACTCGTCAGGCGCGCGGAGGCACAGCGGGCTCGCGAAGCAGACACCCAGCAGCGCGGGCTGACGGAGGTCGACTTCCTGCTCGGCGCCCGCGACGACCTGCGCCAGGGGGCGTTGCGATTCCGCGGCCACGACAGCGAGCAATATCTAGCCCTCGACACCGAGGGGGTCCCACATCTGATCGGGCTTCCGCGTCTGCTGGGCGCAGCCGAAAAGCTCGAACGCGACGAACCGACCAGCGAGGATCTGCGCCTTCTGCTTCACGGCGGCAGCTCGCTCGGCGGTGCGCGGCCGAAGGCGCATGTGCTCGACACCGAAGGTCGTCTAGCGATCGCTCTTGAAGTTGCCCCTCTATTCAGACTCCCAGAGATGCAAGCTCGCGCCATCGTCGCAGAGGTATTAGCGGCGACTGAGCGCTGGCGGGACGTCGCACGGGCGACGGGCCTCGGCGCTCAACAGCTCGAGCGGCTCGAGCCGGCGTTCGAGCACGAGCAGAGCGCCGCCGCTCGCGAACTCATAGCCGCGCCAAGCTGATCGGGCGAGTGTGTACGTTTCGGGTATGAGCGACGGGACGCTCGTACGGAGCTACGGCAAGGTCTTCAACGAGATTGCGGCCGAGTACGACCGCAACCGCCCGGCCTACCCCGATGCGCTCGTCGATCAAGCATGCGAGGTGGCTCATATCAGGGATGGGGACCGGGTGCTCGAGATCGGGTGCGGGACCGGCCAGCTGACGCGCAGCCTCCTCGTGCGAGGGCTGCGCGTGACCGCACTCGAGCCAGGAGACCAGCTGATCCTGCTCGCCGGGGAGAACCTGAGAGATGCGGGCGATGTGGAGCTCGTCCACACACGGTTCGAGGACGCGCAGCTGCCTCGCGAGAGCTATGAGGCGGTGTTCTCGGCGTCCGCCATTCACTGGGTCGACCCCGATCTGAGCTGGCGGAAGATCGCCGACGCGCTCGCTCCGGGCGGGACGCTCGCGCTGATCCAGTACTTCGGCCTCAAGGAGCAGCGCAGCGCCGACGATCAGGAGGCTCTACTGTCGGCCCTGCGCAGGCACGCGCCGGAGATCGCCGCGACCTGGCCCAGCTACCGCGACCTCGATCACACGATTGCGGGCGTGCGGGAACGCCGTCGGAACGTCGCGGACGCCTGGAGCTGGCTGGGGAGCTATGACATAGGACGCGACTACGCTGCCGATCTCTTCGAGGATCTACAGCTCACAACCGTGCCAACCCTGGTAGAGCACACCGCCGGCGAGCTCAACGTCCTGCTCGCCACGATGTCATTCTGGGCACGGCTCTCACTCGAGGAGCGTGACGCCCTCACGAGCGAGAACCACGCTCTCCACGAGCGCCTGGGGCGGCCAATTCGGGCGAGCACCCTCGCCGTACTACTCACGGCGCGACGCAGTGCTCCCGCGCGTCACCCTTCGAACATTACCACGTAATTTTCGTGATACCATCGGACGATGGCTACGAAGTCGGCTCCGTTCAGCATGCGCCTGTCCAAGCGGATGGAGGCGCTGATCGACCGGGAGTCCAAGCGCACCGGCCGCAGCAAGGGCGCGATCGTCGAAGCGTTGGCCGATGAGGCTTTGCGTATGCGCCTGTTCCCGGGGATCGGGTTCATGGGCAGGGACTGGGAGCGGCGAGCATGGGTGATGGGGACCGGGCTCGACGTGTGGCAGGTCGTCGATATCTACAAGGACGTCGGCTCGGTCGAGCGCATGGTCGAAAGTTGGTCCATCGACGAGCGCCAGATCCAGCTTGCGCTGGACTACTACAAGATGTTCCCCGAGGAGATCGACGCCGCGATCGCCGAGAACCGCCGGCCGATCGAGCAGCTCGAAGAGGAATATCCGTCCATTCCTGTGCTTCGAATTCCCGCCTGAGCAAGCGCCAGACATTTCGTGAGGCTGCTCCTCGACGCACACATATCGGCGCAAAGCGTCGCCGTGCCGCTCCGTGAGGCAGGGCACGACGTCCGTGCCGTCGCCGAGGAGCGCAAGTTGGACGGCCCTCCTGACGAAGAGCTGCTGGCGCTGGCGGCCGAAGAAGAACGAGTGCTCGTCACGTGCGACGTCAACGACTTCCCCGCGATCACGCGCCGCTGGGCCGAGGCCGGCCGCACACACGCGGGCTGCGCGATCATCGTCGGGATCGACCACGGCGAGTTCGGCGTAATCCTCGACGTCATCACCCGCGCAATCGCTGTGTACCCAGTACAGGCCGACTGGACCAACCTCACCTTGTTCCTCGCCAGGACTCCGCCGGGGTAGGCGCGCCGGCGAGCTAACTGGAGGACGGGACGAGGACGAGCTTGCCGGTGACGTGACCGGCCTGTCCCTCGCGGTGGGCCTCAGCAACGTCGTCAAGCACGAACGAGCGAGCACGGACGTTAAGCTTTCCCTGCTCGACGAGTGCAGTCAGCTGCAAGCGAGCGGCGTCGCGCAGCTCGGTTCCCGGGTCCGCGCCCGGGCCGCCCCCGATCATCTTGATGCCGACCTCGACGCCGCGGGGAAACGCCGCGATCGAGACGATTCGGTCGCGATCGGCAACCAGCTCGAGCGACACGTCGACGGCCTCGTCGGTGCCGACACAGTCGATCGCGGCGTCGACGCCATCCGGGGCCAGCGCGCGCACCCGGTCGGCCAGACCCTCGCCGTAGGCCGTCGGCTCGGCACCGAGCTCGCGTAGGTACTCGTGGTGGCCCTCACCCGCGGTCCCGACGACGTGCGCTCCGCGGGCGACGGCGATCTGGACGACCATCAGCCCGACCCCGCCGGCCGCGGCGTGCACCAGTACGGTCTCGCCCGCGCCGACGCCGGTCGCGGCGAGCGCATGCATTGCGGTGGCGCCGGCCAGCATCAGCCCCCCAGCCGCCTCCCAGCTCATCGCCGCCGGCTTCGGGACGACCGCCGACGCCGGTGCGACGAGCTCGTCGGCATATCCGCCATCGATGCGATAGGCGATCACCTCATCCCCCACGGCGAGCGGCCCGGCTGGACCGACCGCCTCACCGCCGACCTCCGTAACCACGCCGGCGGCCTCGAACCCCAAGCGCATCGGCAACGCGGCGCCGGTGCCCATCAAACCGCCGTAGAGCTTCCAATCCACAGGATTGATCCCAGCAGCACGCACGGCGACGCGAACCTCGCCCGCCCCAGGCCCCTCCACAGACTCCTCGACGACCGACAGGACCTCAGGTCCGCCGAACGCGGTCGCCACCACAACGTGAGCCATGCCACCTACACTACCCCAGCGCTGCTGCGTGTTGCGTCCCTGGGCTCGCGCGAGCTTCTGTAGCTCCAGGTAGGCCTGCTGTGGCGTACGCGCACTCACGCCAGCATAGGCTCCATCGCTTCGGCCATCACCGTGCCAACTCGCAGCTGCCGGGGCTTTTTGCGTTAACGGGCTTGTGGGCACCCCGATCATCCCACGCCCCACCCTTCCCCCGCTGCGCTCGTAGAGCTACTGGTGAAGCTTCAGGAAGCGACCCTGGATGGCGTCAGTCACGCAGTGTACCCGCCCCGAACCTCGCCTTGCCTGGCGTAGCTCGATCGCCATCAGAGCCGCGCAGCGACACGCGTTCGGCGAGGGAGCTGGCGATGAGCTGTGCAGCAACCGCCGCTACGAGGATCGTCACCACGTGCGCCCTCGTGGGATCGCCGTCGAGCCAGCCGAAGCAGGCGAAGACGCCCCAGGTGAGCAGGTTCACGATGCAGCCGAAATAATCTGGGAACTTCATAGGGTCATCCCGGGAATGTTTCGCCACCGCTTGTTATCCATGTCCTCGCTCAGCTGCGCTTGGTGATCAGCTTCAGCTGCTCGATCGGCACACGCCTTCGGTCCTGTAGACCGGCACCATGAGCTCGACGACGTCGCTCTTTCCGATTGCTTGCTTGATAGGAGCCACTGACACGATCTTAGCGATGCAGACAAAGAGCGTCAACACCGACCCTCAGGACTCAGGCGTCCCGTATCTGCACATCGATGTCGGTGTGGGCGATGATTCCGGCCGCCTCGAAACGATCGGCCAGGGCGTGCGCCCACTGTTCGATCTGTTGATCGGTGAGATCAGATCTGCGGGCCTCGATCCGCAGGTGCGTGTTCTCGGCGATCCGCACACGACTAGACGGGTCGAATTTCGCAGCTCGCTCCGCGGCCTCCTCACGGGCCCACTCCTGGTCGACCTCCGGGGCGAGTGCCATCGAGACGAAGAGGAGGCGCGGGGCTCCCTGCTCGGATGATGTGAGGTTGGCGACATCGCGGAAGTCATCGGTGCGACCGGCGGCGAGCTTCATGCGGACGAGGTCGTTCTTGCCGGCGACATGGACGAGCTGACCGTTGATCTTGGTCTGCAGGCTGCGTTGCTTGACCTTCGGATAGCTGTCGCTGCCATCGGGCCGGTACAGGATGTCGAGCTTGCCGTAGCGCCGGATTCAGCGCCCGTCCTCAGCCACTCAAACCCGCCTTCATTTCGGCCATCACGTTGTGCAGCGCCGCTGCGCTCTGCATCCGCTCCTGCGGGCTCATCGCCAGTTGATCGACCAATGCCCCGCGATCGCTGCGCCGGGGCAGCGGCTCTACCCGCATCCGCAGCTGATAGCCGAGACAGTTCATCAGGTGCTCCGCTTGGCCCAACGTCGGTATGACCTCCCCCGCCTCCACCCGCGAGACATACGACTGGCTCGTCGCGGCACGCAGCGCCAACGCCCCCTGACTCAGCCGGCCCCCTCGAGCGGCGCTCAAAGCTTTATGGCTGAAGGATCGTCCCGATCTCGACCCTGCCCTCCCCTTGATCGACTCCGACGGTCCCAGGATGCCCCCTTCACCGAAAAAGTCAACGTTCCAGGCGGGATGTTTCCTAACTGGCCAGAGACAGGTTGGTGCTGTCCCGAATAAGAGGTCGATACAGTTAGGGAAAGCCTTGGTGGTCAACGACGAAGAGGTGGACAGGTGATTTGCCCAAAATAAAAAAGCATCTGAACCCGGCACCGCCTGACCAGTACGGTCACTCCAGCTACGTTGCGACCTTCTGCGGCTCTCGCGCGTCACGGGCGGCGTGGAACTCGGTGACCCACTCGCGCGGGACGAACGTAGGCCGGTCGCGGCGGGCACCAAAAAGTTCGGCGATGGCGATCAGCCGGACCGCCAGCAACAGGGCGAGCCCGTGAGCGGCCGGAGGCCGCATGAGGAGATCGGAGCCGTCGGGGAACACGAGCGCGATCGGGCGCCGTTCCTCGATCGCACGCGCGATGCCTTTCGAGGTGTGACTAGCGTCAGACGGGATCAGCACGGTCCGATTCGGGTAGCGCTCGTCGTTGGCGGGATCGATCGCGATCCGGGTCAACAGCTCGAACCCGGCGTCGGTCGCCGGGGTGTTGGAGTTGACGGCTAGCTTCTCCATGATTCAATTATCGCAGACCGCATAACGTGCGATCGGCCGCCCGGACCGGCTGTAGCGGACGATGACACCGTCCGCGATTTTGAAGCAAGGGCGGTGCGGCCTCGGGGTCACACAAGGCGTTCGTGTGCCCCGGGCTGTGACCGCGCTCTTCAGCGCCGCCGCCCCGCGGCATGACTCAGCCCGTCTTCACCCGGACGCCGACCATAGCTTCCCGGAGCTCAGGTGCACTTTATCCGTGCCCGTGAATTCTGACGGTTTGCCGTTGACTTCGACTTTGCTGCCCGACGTGGCGGTGAATTCGAGTGGGTGTTCTTCGGATTCGGTTTCCACGCCTTTGTAGTTGCAGTCCATCGTGCCGTTGGCTTCGTAGTTGCCGTTCCTTTCGGTGTGGGTGGTACAGCCCGTGATTCCGCCGCCGACGCTACCGAGACCATGAGCGCGCTCGACACGAACACGGCCAGCAGGCTCACGAACGTCATCGTAGTGCGGTAAAATAACGATATGGACACTGGTATATCCGCCGCGGCGCTTGCGCGGGATCTCGGTACCAGCCTGCCGCGCGTGGTACGCGCGATCGAGCGGCTGGGACTCGATGTGCGCCAGGACAACGGGCGCATGGCGCTCGGGGCAACGGATGTCGCGCGTCTGCGTGAGGTGCTGGGCGACTCTCTCCCTCGCGTCCCGGGACTGACGCCCACAGAGGTAGAGGTCCTGGCCGTGCTTGCCCGCGCGCCGCTGGGTCTGACCTCCGCACGAACCGTCGCCGAGCGCGCCGGCCTCTCCCCCACGACAGCGAGCCGCGCAATCAAGTCGCTGTGCTCACAGGGACTCGTGACCGTCAAACGACACACGTTGCCGGCTGGACGCGCCCGCACGGTCGAGCTGATCCGCCTCGACTACGGCTCCTCGCGCTGGCAGCAGCTCGCGGGAATCATCGCGGGAGCGCACCCTCGTCCGCGCCGACGCAGAACCCCCACCTACAGCGTTCCCCCAAGGCTCAGGCACCTGTTCTGGAACACTGCTCCCTCGCAGCTGCACACCGACCGCGCCGGCGGCTACATCGCCCGGCGGCTGTTGACCGTGGCCGACCCCGAGGGGCTCGCGTGGGGCGCCACGAACCTCACCGCCAATGACTGGCGCCACGCCGCCCGCACACGCGGCATCACACCCCGACGGCGCGCGCTCGCCCTGAACTACGCCGCCGCCCGGAGTCGCAATGACGCTCCCAGCTGAGCTCACCGAGATCCTGCCGGGCGAGACCGCCTGGGCGTGGGAGCACATCGCTCCCGTTCTCCCGCCCAGCTGCCGGCTCGCCGGCGGAACCGCCCTCGCAGTGCACCTGCGCCACCGCCAGAGCCGCGACCTCGACTTCTTCTACACGGACCCCAGCCTGGACCTCGCCGCGCTCGAGCAGCACCTGTCGCAGCTCGGCTCGTTCGCCGTGAGCGCTCGCGCGCCCGGCACCCTCAACGGGCTCCTGCAGGGCGCCAAGCTGCAATTCCTGGACGCCCACGACCAGATCGACCTCGACGAGCCCCAGGTACACTCCGGAATCCTCGTGTCCAGCCTCGCGGACGTGTTCGCGATGAAGATCAAGGTCATCGGCGACCGCGGAGAGCTACGCGACTACTTCGACCTCAAGCGCATCGAGGAGATCACCGACCGCCGCGTCGAAGAAGGCATCGGCCTCTACATGACCCGCTACCAGATACCACCAGAGCACCCCAGCATCGGACACATCGTCGAAGCACTCGGCTATCTCGACGACGTGGACGAAGACGACATGCTCCCCGAGGACCACGCCACGATCGCCGCATACTGGAAGCGCCGCCAACCCGAGATCAGCCGCAACCTAGCTCGCTTCCCAGGCGCGTAGCACGACGGCCGGCAGGCCACGGCACACTCCTCGAGAGCCAGGCAGTGGGTAGTTGCCCGGATGCCCCCTCCGTCCAGAAAGTCAACGTTTCGCGCACGATGTTTCCCAACTGCCATAGACAGGTTGGCGCTGTCGCGAATAAGAGGTCGATGCAGATGCAGGGCGACTGCGGGGTCAACGACGTAGAGGTGGACAAGTGATTTGTCCGAAATAAAAAAGCATCTAACCCCGGCACCGCCTGACCAGTACGGTCGCTCCAGCTACGTTGCGACCGTCTGCGGCTCTCGCGCGTCACGGGCGGCATGCCGCGGCGCCTAATCCACCTATGTTTTCTGAGGATCCTTGGGCTTGTCGGTCGCGGGTCGCAGCGGCACCAGTTTGGGCACCGGAGGCGGCCCAGTGGGACCCTTCAAGGGCATCAGGGCACCCTCTTCGATGCGCCGAGCGTTGAAGAAGCTTGAAATGGCGCTCCAAAGACTCATGATGAGACTATACCGCCGCTTCCGGCCGGCAGCAACTCGATCCGCGCGATCTGGGCGGCCGGCACGTAGATGCCGCGCTCGGGCTGGACACGCTCACCCAGGGTCCACAGGTCATCCGAAACCCTTCACTTTTCAAGGAACGTCAAGCGACGATCATCACTCTGCCGGCCAGCTCACAACCGTGCCCTTCTTGAGAGGCCCCCGTGCGGACCACCGATCAGCGGGCGAGCGATCAACCACGTCCCACCATACGCACCGACCGCGACGGAATCCACCGCCGGCGCCTCCCAGCGTCACGAAACCCAGTAAACACGGCAGCGGCACCGCAAACCTGGCGCGATGCCGCCCAGTTATCTCGCCCGTCCCCGGCCATGCGCAGACGGAAACGCGAGACCAAGACCCGGCGAATCGCACAACGATCGGCCGGCAAGGTCACAGACCTCTGGGATGCACTTTCCGAGGTGCCGTAGCAGAATTAAGGCGTGATATCTACATGAGCCCCCCGCGGCGCGACTCATCCCGTCTTCACCCGGACGCCGACCATAACTTCCCGTCGGCAAGGTGAACCTTGTCCGTGCCCGTGAATTCGGACGGTTTCCCGTTGACTTTGACTTTGCTGCCCGACGAGCTCGTGAATTCGAGTGGGTGTTCTTTCGATTCTGTTTCCACGCCTTTGTAGTTGCAGGTCATCGTGCCGTCGGCTTTGTAGTTACCGTTCCTTTCGGTGTGGGTGGTACAGCCCGTTATCGTCCATTTCGCGATTTCCGTGCCTGATTCGGGCACGAACTTGAGCTTGATCGCTCCTGTGCTGCCTTCGAGTTTCGCGACCAGCGGCCTGGTTTTGATCGACACTTTGCAACTCGGTTCGCCCACAACGCTGCATTTTTCGCCGATCGCGTGCTGACGATCGTCATGGTCCTGCGCTACTTGATAAAAATAATCCCCAAATCAGCCAAGGGGAAGTCCTGGCTCAAGCGGCGTCGAGCAGAATGCGGTCCTCGGAGACCTCGAACTCGATGCTTTCTTCGGGGTTGTCCGGTGTGATTCTGACGCGTACGAGGTGCTTGGTTTGTTTGGCGGCGCGCTTGCCGCGGTCCTCGAGCAGGATCGCTGTGAAGGGCGGTCCCGTGGTGGTTTTGACGTGGACGCGCCGGCCGACCTTGAACCAGTCGGCGAACTCGGGCTTGGGAGCGATCTCGGTCTGTGACATGACGGGGTTCACGATATCACCAGGGTCGGGAGCTCAGCAGGGTTGCGAGATGACCGGCGAGGACTCGGTCGAAGGATTCGGCCAGACCGTTCAGCGCGCCGCGCCAGGAGCGGCAGGTGTCGAGCGTGACCTCGCGCGGACGCAGGCCCGATCGGTTGCTCTCGATGTCGTGGTGGGCAATCGCGTTGCGCCAGTCGATGAGCTCCTCGAGCTTGCGCTGGCGCGCCGCGTTGCGGGCGTCCGCCGCCTTCACGACCGTCCAGAATTCGAGATCGAGGCGGTTGAAGTCGGCGCCGAGCGCGCTGGGTTGGGCGTTGCCGCGATCGAGTTGACGCGCGAACGTGAGGTTCGTGTCGAGCACAACGGCGATGCCTGGGTCGATGGCATCCACGAGCAGCTGCGTCGCGTCGCTGTGCAGCCCGCGGCAGTACGCCTGGAAGTGCGCGGACAGGAGCAGCACGTAGGCGTAGTTGAGCTGCAGCGTGTTCGTGCGGCGTCCCGCGCGCGTGCCTCCCACGGAGGCGTGGGCTGCTTCCAGCTGCGACAGGGCCGCGGCAGAGCTCGTGCTCCACGCGGTGAGGGCAGGGGATGGCATCGACCCGACCATACGCACCACCTGTGACGGCACGCTCGATTTGACCGCCGTCCAGGTGCTGAACCCTCGGGTTTACGGGCCATCGCGTCAAAAACCTGGCGCGAAAACGCCCACCCGTCACCGAACCCACCCACGGAGCTACCGTGACCCGCTTCCTGCGGGCCACGGCACACTCCGTGAGAGCCAGACAGTGGGTTGTGTTGCCAGGCTCTCCCTCGAGCGCCGCCAGGAGAGGGTCGTAGAGCGGCGCTCAAAGCTCTATAGCTGGGAAGGAAAGTGATAGAGAAAAGAGAGACAACCTCTCCTTGCTGTTGTGCTTGACCCTGGGAGAAGTCGTTCTTGACCTCGCCCAGCTGTCATCCCCTTAATCGACTCCGACGGTCCCAGGATGCCCCCTCCGTCCAGAAAGTCAACGTTTCGCGCACGATGTTTCCTAACTGGCCAATTAGCTGTCGGGCTCCAACCATCCTTGCAGGACTTGCAAGACTTGCGTCGCATGCGCTACACTCACCCGATGGCCGCCACCCAGACACCCGCACGAGCCGACGCCGTTCGCACGCTGCCCACCTACCAGGAAGCCGCGGAGCTGATCGAGATCCATCCTTCGGGGATCACGCGGGCAGTGGCGAAGCTCGGCATCGAGCCCGAGCTGTGGGGCGGCGTCGAGAAGCACCTGAAGATCGTCGATGTGCTGAGAATCGCCGCGCAGGCTCGGCGTGCATCGGTCGAAGAGGTCGCCGGCGGGCTGCTGGAGCGCGCATCGGGCAAACCACCACCTCACCAGGAGGCAGTTCGCGCTGAAATCGACCGCTACTTCGCCGAGCTCCATCCCGCGCCGCAGCCGGCGCCACAGGACTCGTTCTTGGCCGAACTGCGCGAGGCGCTGCCCAAGAAGTACGCCAAGCAAGCCGAGCACATCTACCGCCGCTACGTCGAGAGCTCGTAGTAAGCGCGGTCGGCGTATCCCCCATGCTTTACGGAAGGGCCCTTCCGTAAACCGAGCATCCGCAGCTCGTCCAGTGTCAGGACGATCGCGCTGTCGACAACGACACCAACACGACGCCGGTTGACGGTTCTCCGGTCGATCGCGGCAACGATCAGGAGCAGGTACCAGAGCATCACCGTGTACTCGCCGCGCACCGGCACGGTGGTGTCTCGGCGGACCACCATACTTGTCACGAGATGTGGCCGCAGGCGCCTGCGACGGCTGCGCTGAGCACCTTCCTGTTCGATTGACCCCTGCTCGAAGTGCCACGAAAGCACCGCCGCGATGTGACCGGCATCCAGATCGCGGACGAGCAGCCGGCGTCCCTTCCTGGCATCGGCCCGGTGGAACTCCTCGAGCGCGCTCGTCGGTGCCGGAAAGTCATAGAGGTGCGGCGGCTTGGCGGTCAGCACACGCCAGCGAGCGTCGACGTCCGCGTCCTCGTGCTCGCTCTCGACAGTGCCCTCGGGAACCGCGAGCGTAGGGATCAAACGATCGATATGGACAACAGTCTGAGGGTCGCCGCCCCAGCGCGCCGTGGAGATCGTGAGATACCCGGCAAGCTCGTCGATGAGCCTGCCACGGCGCTTGAGCAGGCGCCCGATCACATCTCGCAGATCCATCAGCGACTCCGTTCCCCGTCTCACGGCTCGCGCCTGCCTCATCCACGCGATCAGGCTCGACGATGACCTCGTCCCCAACCACCCGCCCCGGCCCCGAGCGGGTCGGCAGCTACACGATGTTGTTTGGGATTCGATCCATGCAGAGCACAGTAAGCAGCGACGGCGACGGTTCAGTCGATCGGAGCCCAATCAAGCCCTCAACCCTAGGTTTTACGGGGGTCTTGCCACTCAAACTTGGCGCGAAAACGCTCATTCCTTGATCTAGGGCTCCCAGTGAAAGGGACGGGCCTGGCTTTGAAGAGTCCGATCTGAGTGAACCCCGCCCAGGCTTTGGCCAAGACGACTTCTGCCGGGGCGGTTCAGACGGTGCATTGTGTCGATCCACAGCTCAAGCGTGTCGTTGCGGTGTAGCTGATCCTCTGTCAGCGGGTAGACATGGTCGGCGTGCAGCGCGTCGGGTGATTCATTCTTTGGCACGTTCGCTTCGCTATACTCGTCGATGACTCTCTGGGCCTCCGTCGAACGGGTCGCAATCTTCAATGCTTGATTGGTGTTTCGCTGGCGCAGCTCGTGTCTGAGGATGCGAAGGGCATCGGTGGCCATCAGCTCGCCCTGCCGGACTGCTCGAGCAAGGACATGCGCGACCTGCGCCGCGCGGCGATCCCGATCTGACAGGGGCGGCGTCTCCCGGTCAAGCACGACGAGCAGCGTACTCGGGATCGGTACCCATCCGAGGCCTCGCGCGCTGCCAGCAGATGTCCTCAGGCGAGTGGTGCATGCTCAGAGCTCGGGATAGTGCGACGTGACATGTACGCGAGGAGCTCGACGCGATACTCGACGCAGAGCTGTGACCGCGCTCTTCAACGCCATCGCCCCGCGGCACGACTCATCCGGTTTTCATCCGGACGCCGACCATAGCTTCCCGGAGCTCAGGTGAACCTTGTCGGTGCCCTTGAATTCAGACGGTTTGCCGTTGACTTCAACTTTGCTGCCCGAAGTGGCAGTGAATTCGAGTGGGTGTTCTTTGGATTCTGTTTCCACACCGCTGTAGTTGCAGTCCATCGTGCCGTCTGCTTCGTAGCTGCCGTTCCTTTCGGTGTGGCTGGTACAGCCCGTTATCGTCCATTTCGCGATTTCCGTGCCTGATTCGGGCACGAACTTGAGCTTGATCGCTCCCGTGCCGCCTTCGAGTTTCGCGACCAGCGGCCTGGTTTTGATCGACACTTTGCAACTCGGTTCACCCACGACGATGTATTTTTCGCCGATCACGTGATGACGATCGTCATGGTCCTGCGCTACTTGATAAAAATAATCCCCAAATCAGCCAAGGGGAAGTCCTGGCTCAAGCGGCGTCGAGCAGAATGCGGTCCTCGGAGACCTCGAACTCGGCGCGTTCTTCGGTGTCCGGTTCGATCGCGACACGCACGACGTGCTTGGTGCGCCCGGCGGCGATCTTGCCGCAGTCCTCGAGCCCCGAGGTCTTCACCTGTGACTTTGTCTTTCCCACATTCAACAAGTACTCGCATTGTACCTAGGAAACTTTCGAATTTGGTCGGGCCGCTTGTGCCTTCGAATGCGTGGAGTTCGGCATTTGCCACAGGTAGAAAGGACCATTTCCGTTCCGCTAGCGGTTTGGCTTTTGTATTACATAGGTGATTATCATATTTTATCGGCGGTTCTGTGCCGGCACCCGCTACTTCCCTACATACCCAAAAACTAGGCACTTTGACCTTGAGAAAGTTTTTGGTGCCGCCCGCTTCTGTGCATGCGTTGTTATTGAATGTCCCCGTGCCTTCTGGTTCGCTTTTCGCACACCATTCGCCGGTTTTGATTTCCGTTTCTAGTTTCGCGACTTTGGCATATTCTTTGGTGCCGCCGGCTTTCATGCAGCTGGGGTCTTCGAATCCCCCACTTCCTCCGGTAATGACTTTGTAACACTGGCCATTCGCCGAGGCCGAAGACGACGCGACCGCGCTGATGGCGAACACCGCCAGCAGGCTCACTACCAGGACCTTCAATCGATTAGAACTCATTTTGGTATGCTCTTTTGCTCGCGCCCTACGCTTTTGGTGGCGGGTAGAGCCCGCCGCCGAGGCCGACGGCCGTGGCCGACCGCTCGGCCTCTCGGTACAAGGCTTCCACGTTGAAGCCCGGGCTGGCCGCGAGTGGGTGTGGCAGCGCAACCACTCTCACGACATAAGATTCTTCCCGGGTGCCCTTCGCTGGGCAGATCGAGTAACCGACGTTGCCGTAGCTGTTGCGGCCGACGACCGCGCCGGGGGGCGGCGTGCCGGAGGAGATCCCGTGGGATGTCGGGTTGAGGCCCGCGAGCGCCCAGTCGAAGAAGACCTTACCGTGGACGGGTTGCAGGTTAACGACGAAGATCGCGATCTCGGCAGTGGCGGACGGGATGTGGCTCCATCGCACCGGGAGCGAGTCGTTCGCCCCGTCGCATGTGTAGCGCTTGGGGATATAGCTTTCCCTTTCTTGAAGCACAGTGGGAGTCGATACAACGATCGACACGGCGGGCACCCGTTCGGGGGCGGTGCGTGCATGCTCCGAGCGGCTCGTTGTCGTCGCCGGGCGTGACGCGCCGCAGCCCGCGAGCGCCATGACCGCGCATAGCGCGCCGAGCAGGAGCCTTCTGTCCACGCCCGTCAACTGGAATCTATCGTGTCGCGACATCCGCTTGAACCTTTGCGAGCCGGGTGGGGCTCCCTGCCGCGCTTTGCGACGGGGAACCCCACCTTGGCTAGGAAAGGTGCTTCGGTGTTGTTATTCGCTTGCTTTTACGGCCGGTGCGTATGCGTCTTCGAGCTTGCCGGTGAGGATCGCGGTGTTCAGTCCCGCCGCGGCAGGAACACCGAAGGCCGAATTGACGAGTTTGTCGACGAGCGTCGAGAACGGTTCCCCGCAGCCTGTCGCTTCGGGCGCCGCGAACGCGTTGTCCACGAGCGACCCTCCGATCAGACGCAGGAGAGCGCCCGCTTCCAGGACTTCCAGTTCGCCCGCGGCGCCTTTGATTGGTTTGTTCGGTTCGGGAGGACTCGTCGTCCCGGTCGTGAGGTTCAGGATGATCGGGTTGGCTTCCGAGCCGATGTAGCAACTGCTACCGAGGAACACGTTACCCAGCTTGACCTTCACCGGCAGCTGAAGCGCGACCCCAGTTTCGAAAACCAGGTTCTGGGTGTTCAGTTTGATCGCGCTCGCCGGCTTCGCGAGTTCGGTCGTCTCCGTGACACCCGTCAACCCTTTGTTCACCATTTCTTCGAAGCGTTCTTTCTGTTCTTTGGTCAGGTATTCCGGCGGTTTGAGCCCAAACAGGCCACCAGGAACGTAAAGCGCCGTTTTCGACAGCGTTTCACCATTTTCCGCGGCCACGAACGTGAGTTCGCTCGATTCTTTGATCGGGATCGTCCCGCCCTGCAGCGTGATCGTTTTGTTGATTGGGACTGTCTTGTGGCCGACCGTGAATTCGCCGCTCGTGCTGCTCGCTATTATGCACTGCGTCACCGACGCATTACTCAACGGACACTGCGCAAACGGAGCAAACACTCCTTTCGGATGATGTTCCGTCGCCAACGCCGGCGAAGCGACCGCCAACGGCACTACCAACGCAGCCACAACGACAAGCGCGCGCCTGCAACTTCCTAGTATCGAACCTTTATGATTCATGAATGGCAAGCCTCCTTAGGCTCAGTTAGTCCTGCTTATTGTGCTTCCTCTTCGCCCCGGCCTTCACCGAGGCGTACTCCTTCCGGGCCCGCTTTTCACAACGGACCCGCTTGCCCTTCACCTTCGTCCGGCAAGCCTTCAACGCCGCGGCAAGCTTCTGCGCCCGCGTCAGCACTTTCGTCACATTAGTGGTGGGTGTGCCCGTTTCCGTCGGGAACACGACCGAGGGGGTCGCGAGCAGCGGCACGCTCAACGGCTGCACGATCGGCGACGGCACCCCTACGGTCGTAAACGTCATGTCCCGGCCGTAGCTCGAGCCATACAAGTTGCTCGCCGTGAGCCGGTAATGGTACGTCGTACCGGGCGCGAGATCCTGGAGGGCTACCGTGATCGGTTCGGCGCCTTCGCCGTGCCCCACATCGCCGAAGACCTTCGCGCCGCTGTAACCCGTATCGGTACCGATCTCAAACGCGTAACTGGTCTCTATGCACTGCGGGTCGACGGCGCCCGAGATGCTCGCGCCCGTCTGTGTCACCCCGCTCGCTACCCCGGTGCTGACCAGCGGAAACGTGCGTGTGGCGGTTGTGAACGTGTAGTCCGGGCCCGGTTCGCTACCGGCTTCGTTGGTCGCCACGAGGCGGTAGTGGTAGATCGTTTCCGGCTGCAATTCCACCAGCGCCTGCGGACCGACCGAGACATCGCCGAAGCCCGAACCGGCACTCCCTTCTTCGGTCTTTGATCCATATGCCGCCGTCGCACCGTATTCAAAGTGGTATTTCGTCGAGCTGTTCTCCGGGTCGACCGTGCCCGAGAGACCCGTGGTCAGGCACTTGACGCTCACCGACGGGGCACGGTCGTTGACGCTCGGCAGTACCGCAAGCGTGTTGAACGTGTCGTCGGCGCCCTTTTCGAACGTCTTGTCGACGCCTTTGCTGGTGACTGATGCGGATGCGTTTTGTGCGACGAGTCGGTAGTGGTAGGCGATGTGCGGCTGAAGGGGGCTCAGAGTCGCGGTGACCGTCATGGGGGTGTTGCCCGCGCCGATCTGCACGGGCGTCTGTTCGCAGGGAACGGTCTGGCCGTAGGAGGCGCCCGTCCCGTATTCGAACTGGCATCCCGTGATCGCCACTTCGTTCGGGTTGACCGTGCCTTCGACCATGGCGCTCGTACCCTGTTCATGCGACGGCGGACCGGTAACCGACGCCGGCGATACCGCTGGCGACGCGAGCGGATCAAAAATGCCCACCGTGTTGCTTCCTGCCGTGCTGCTTTTTTCGAGGGCGACGTAGACATCGCTGCTCGATGGGTTCACGGCGACAGTGATTAGTGAGGATTCGGGAAAGGAACCAAAATCTTCGATGAAGCCTCCAGACTTATCGTACTCGCTGACTTTCTCTTCGCCGCTGACGAAGACATCTCCAGTCACCGTGTCCAACGCTACGCCCTCTGGCGCGTTAGGTTCTGCCTGTGCGTCGATGACTCCTTCGTTTGCGCCCGTCGTAAAGTTGAACTTTGTCACATTTTCAAAGCGATTAGCGACATATATGGCTTCGCTCCCCGGATTGGAGTCGACAGCCACCACGGCTGGGTTTGGAAGACCCGCCAAGTACGGTGAGGCGACGTACGCGGCGCCGAGCGGGCTGAACTTGTCAACCACACTGTGGCCGTGATCGACTACGTACACGTTTCCATCAGCGTCGACGGCCAAGCCCCGAGGCTGTTCGAACGATGCGAGTGGAGTTTCGTGGCCGTCAAACTCGTGGATATAGGTGCCCGAGGAGGTGAACAGCTCGATCCGATTGTTGCCGGTGTCGGCGACATACACGTCTCCCTCATCCAGGAGACCTGAGTTATCGACCGCCACCCCACGAGGTTTACTGAACACGGCTTTGCCAGCCGCCGACCCGGCTTCGCCGGCCTGACAGGTGACATGTTCGTTTTCGATTTCGGTCTGGGTGCAGACATCCGTTTTCTTCGTCGCGTTGACTTCCTTACCGAACATCAGAACGAACGCGCCCGTGGCGGTGAACTCGTCGACCCTATTGTTACCTTCGTCGGCTATGTATAGATCGTGGGAGCTTTCGTTGAAGGCGACGCCATTGGGTTTGAGCAGTTGACCTGCGCCTGAGCCTTCTCCACCAAACGAGCTGGTTTCGCCGAAACCCTGAGCCGAACCCGCCCCTATGACCAACGCGCACAATGACACCAGTCCCGTCAGAGTCAACTTGCGAATGCTCAACATCACTTGCTCCCTGTCTTTCCGTGGCGGTGACTGACCTTGCGTGCCTTCCTACCCTTGGACTTCTTTTTCGTCTTTGTGGCTGCCTTGGTTTTGGGGCAGTTGGTGACCGTGATTGGTGTGGACTGGTGGATCACTGCGCCGTTCTGCGCGGTGAACGCCGTCGGCATCACGAGCTTGGTCTTGCAGAGGTTCCCGTTGGCGGCGAGCGCGGAGTACTTGCCCTCGGGGAGATACAGCTCGAACGAGCTGATCGGTACATCGGGGATGCTCTTGAACGTGCTGCTCGTGATCCCCGCTTTGCTGATGAACGTCGCGGCGACCAGGTCGACCCGGACACCGTAGCCCTGCAAAACGATGATCAGGTCCGGGAACGCCGCACCACCGTGAGAGACGAAATACACCGGGCCGCTCAACGCGACCGGCAACACCGGAGTGCTCGCCCTCACAACGCCGATCCGCGACGCCGCCGGGCAGGCTGCGGGGTTCGCTTCGAACGTGGCGGCCACACACGCCTTCTGCAGCGTCGTCAGACGGGAGGGGAGCTGCTTCGGGAGATCGACCTTGACGCTCTGAATGTTCGACTGTGAGCTGGCCTGGTTCGCGCCCAGCGGGCCGCTCGGGTAGATCACCTTCGCGTCGAGGCTGGCGCCGTCCGCTTTGGACGTCTTGCCGGACGTCGAGACTTTGAGGTCCGGCTTGAATTCCAAGCTGCGGCACGAGCCGACCTGAAATGGACTCGAGAGCGGAGCACTCGCGCCTTCAGTGCTGCTCGCCGTGCCGCTGAATGACATCGGATCGCAGTCGGTCGGGTTGAACATGAAGTTGGGCCGGTCGATCACGGCATCGATCGTGCGCAGGTCTGTCGGCACGCCCTCCACGATCTGGGGCAGCGGGTCGGTCGTGACCGTAATCTGTGCGGTTTTGGGATCCACAACGATCGACGCACGCGTGACGATCGTGCCCAGGTTGAACGGACCCGCGATCACCGGCGTCACGATCGACAAGCCAAACGGCGCACCCTCATACGATCCGGTCAGATAGATCGGCGCGGGGGGCGCTCCCGGCTGCGGGACGACCAGCGGATACGGGCCCGGTCCGGCCTCGACGACCGTGTGCCCGATCTGCGACGCCGGGGAGCATTCGCCCAGTGACGCCTGCGGTTCGGGGCACAGCGGAACACCGGAGATCATCCCCAACAGGCCCTCCGGCGTCTTGAACTGCAGCCTCTCGATCCGCTGCCGCCCATCGCCACGCTGAAGCAACAACGAGAAGTCCGTGAACCCCCCCGCTTGGTCGGTCGTAGCTCCCGCGATCAGCGACGGGGCGAACGGCAACGGCGAAGACGGACACGACGGGCTGCTGTCCGCGCCGGCGTTGATCGCGAAGGCGCTGCCCGGGAAGGCGTCCGGTGTGAAGGGACTCGCCCACAGCGTGAAGTCCGAGGCCGTCGTATACACACCACAGGCCGTCGGCGTCACGAGCGCGGCCTGCGCGCCGCCGCTGAAGGACACACTAAAGTCAGTGATCGGCACTTGCGGTAGACTGGAGAACGTCGTAGTCAACTGGCCGCTGACCGGGTCGAGATGCACATCGCCTATCAGCTTGACGTTCACGCCATCGCCAGACAGCCCGAACAAAAGCTGAAGATTCGGTGGATTGGACTGCAGCACATACACGTTGCCCTCCAGCCTGTCCCGTAGCAGCGGCGTCGAGGCACTGTCAGTGCCAACTTTGGAAGCGGCCGGGCACGACGGCGCGCTTTCCGGTTCCTCGAGCGCCTCTTGCGCGGGTTGGCAGGCGGCCAGCCCCGTCGCCTGGCCGGGGTTGATCACGACACCCGCCGGCAGCGTCACGGTCGCGTTCTGAATGTCCGAGGCCCTCCGACCTTCGCTGGCGGAAGTCAGGCCGGGGTCTTCGGGCACCGTCACATCGGCCGTCAACCCCGCGGGCGTATCGGCGTGAGAGGTATCGGGCGCAACCGCGAGCGACGGGACAAACGACGGGGCGAAGCGAGTGAAGTGGTAACAGCCCGTCATGGGGGGCGCTTCGACGCTGTCCGTGACCGGCGGGGCATCCGGCTCCTGCCACGTAGTCGCCGCGATGCTGAACTTCAGCGGGCCGCTACAGGACGCCGGCAGGGTCAGGAACGCCTTCGGCGAGCCCGACCCGTTGTGTTCCCCGGGAACGCCCCAGAAGGTGACGCTGTTATAGGCGAGGACCCGCTGAGGGGTGTTGTAGACATGCGCGACGAGGCCATACTGTTCGCTGCCGGGGCCAACGACGAAATCGATGATGGCGTGGATGCCATTTTCGTTGAAGGCGAACTCGGCTGGGACTCCGGGAGGCGGAACTATGTTGTACACAGGGAATGGACCCAATGGGACAACGACCGGCCCCCCGCCACCGAGACCTGTCGTATCTTCCCCAACCTGGGTCGAGGCGGGGCAGCGCTGGGCGTCAAACTGCTGACGGGGGCATTGGGGCACGGCGTTGACGTCGCCGATCACGCCCGGCGGGAGGTTGACGTCGAGGTCCTTGACTTCCTTTCCGCCGGGGAGCTCGGCGATTCCTTTCGCATTCGGTGCATTGTTGAGTTCGAAGGTGTAGGTCTCGGCGTAGGGATGCGAGCCAGCCTGCGTGTCCGGCGTCCCGTTGGCGTTGGAGAGCGAGACTTCAAATGTATGAAAGCCGAATGAGGAGGACGCCATCGCGGGCGACGAGCTCGCGAGAACATACACAGCGAGAGGAAGAGCAAGGACCAGATATCTCCTAAACATGCTTGCTCCCCTTAGCCGATGACTTCTTCGCCTTTGATCGCTTCTTCTTGACGCACCGGCTGTGTTTCTTGACGAAGCCCTTCTTACACGCCTTCGCCGGCGCCTTCGGTTTGACCGCAGGCGCCGGCGGGACAGGTTCGACGTTCCCGACACCGTCAAACGTCACGCTCGGCGGAGTCGCGAACAGCGGCGCCGCGGAGGGCACGCCCTGACAGCCGGTACCCGTGCACACGGGCGGCACGAGCGGCTGGACACCACCGACACGAGCGTCGTAGAGAACGTCGGTTTCTTTGCCATCCTGCGGAACGAGCTGAGAGCGAGTCACGAAGAACACGTCGTTGCCGCTGGAGCTCGCATCGACGAGCGCGGAGATGTCGCTGCTGGTCCCGCCCGAGAGCAGATAGACGCAGCCTTCCGCGGTCTGACAGCTGCCGGCGCCGGCGCGCTCCCACTCATAGACGTCCTGCAGGCCGTTGGTATCCTGGGAGACCAACGGCTCCTCGCTGTCGAAGAACACGCGGCTGCCATCTTCGGAGATCCAACGCGGCTGGTAGGTATCCATACTGTGTTCGGCTGAGAAGGGCAGTGGCAGGAAGGCCGCGTTTTCCTCGGTGATCGCGGGTGGCGCTCCGCTGGGGTCACACGAGGCGCAGAACAGATGTTCTGTTTCGGCCTCGTAGACATACACCTCCTGCAGGCCTTGGTTGGGATAGCCGGTGAGGCTCTGGCTGGACATGAACACGACAGCGCGCCCATCGGGCGTCACCTCGGCGCTTCGCTGCCCGAGGCCGAGCCGCCAGTCACCAGATTCAGCGCCATTCTCGTGGATCAGATGGGTTTCGTTATCGCCAGGCGAGAGCGTGGCGATGGACATGGTGGCGCCGTCGTGCCAGAGATCGAGGTTGTCGCTCGCGTCGACGTAGTAGACGTATTCGCCGTTTTCGCTCGCGCCGAGCACGCCCTGCACTTCGACGCCGGGGGTGAGGTCGGTCGTCGTCGGCGCTCCGTCGACTTCGTGCCACTCGTACAGGCCGCCCTTGGTGAAGAAGGCCTCGGTGCCTTCGCTGTCGGCCGTCCAAAAGCGGCCGCCTTGCGAGATCTGCACGGTATCCGTGCCGTTCTCGCGCACGTAGAGGTCTTCCAGCTGCCCGTTGCTGTTCAGGCTGCTCCAGAAGATGCGCGACCCGTCGGCGGAGATGTCGTGGCTGAAGTTGGGCGGGTTGGAGAAACCCCCGGCATGCGGAGCGCCGAATGTGGCGTTCTTGTTCGGTTCGCTCGCGCCGCCGGGCAGCACGTTGACCAGCGTCAGCCGGCCAGCAACCGAGTCATACAGGTTGTTCGCTTCATCACCGCCGTCGACAGCGTTCGCCGTCAACGCGTCGTTGGCCTCGAACAGGATGTGGTTGAGTGCCGGACCCGTGCTCGTGCCTGCGTTCGCGCCCGCATAGCGGACCGGTTCCACACCACCTGACCCCGGAACGGCGAACCCAAACTGGTCTGCCCCAGTTGCACCGAGAAGCCGGTTCGGGGGCTTGGTGGTGAAGAGCGGATGGTAGGCGCCATCGCTGTCGGTGCGCGAGTACAGGAGACTGTAGCCGGCCAGTTCCTCCGGCACGCCCGCTTCGGGCAAGATTTCGGGCGACCCGAGGATCCCCATCGAAAGATCGCTCGAGAAGGCGTAGTAAATCGCGGGCTGGATGCTCTTTGGCTGGATGTCCTGCGACATCCAGCCACCCGCCGGGGCACGCGTGGCCAGGTAGGTGTTGCCCTTCCCAATGCCGATGCTTCCGTTACCTTCCGAGGACGGATCTCCCACATAGGCGACCGCGTCGCCATTCACCGAAGCTCGAAACGGCACAGGCGTGGTGATGGCCTCACCTGCGGGACCTGTGTTGGGCACGTAGACATCGCCGTCCTCGTTCTTGACGGGCGAGACCATTTCGTAGACCCGGCAGTCGGGGAGGCTCGTCGAAAGACCGGAACGGAACGCCGTGTTGGGACAGACTTCAGCCGCAGCAGCCGGGGCGACCGGAAACGCGCCGACTCCGACACCGACGCACGCGATCACAACCGTTGTAACCAGCACGTCCTTCGCGCGCCGCACCTGAATCCTCATCCCCATAAACACATTCCTCCCCTGAGGTAACTTGACTGACGACTCTTCACTCGCTTTGGTCCGACACGCACGGCTTGGGGGCTCGATGACCCGAGCCCCCAGCCGTACGTTGCCCGCCTTTTGAACGGAGCTACGCTCTACTTAGGGTTCAGCACCCCAGGCCCATCCGTTGGTTAGTTTGACCAGCGAAGTGCCGTAATAGCTCGCTGGTACTGATGTGGCTCCGAACTTCAGGGAGCCGCCGCTCGGTGAACACACGATTTCGTGAGTCACCAGCCCCACGGGAGCTTCGGGAAGCTGACAGATCTGCTTGCCCTTTACTTCATATTCACCTTCGAACCCAGCACATTCTTTTATAACAACCGTTGCAAAGCTAGTACCCGCTGCCGGTTCAAATTCATCTTCCGGCCCGGCGCCTTTACCCATTATCAAAAAGTCGTTGAGTTTGGCTGTTACGATGTTCGGCACTTTGCAGATAGTTAGTGTCTTGACGTATTTTGATACTGTAAACAGTTTACATTCTTCATAGGTAATCACGACGCCTGTAGTCCTGCCTCCCGACCCGAGGTCTTCACCTGTGATTTTGTCTTTTTTACATTCGATGATTACCCGCGTGGCGCCTATATTGGTTTCCAGTAGTGACACGCCGCTTGTGCCTTCGAATGGGAAACTTTCAGCCCCGATTACTGGCTTCCAGTCCCATTCTTTTTCGCCGCCTTCTACTTTACATTCATGGTCTTTATATTTGCCTTTTCCTGCTCCGACGTTTTTACAAACCCAGAAAGTAGGCACATGGACCTTGATGAATTCTTTTTCTGTCGCACCGGCTTCTTCTTTACTACAAGCGGCATCGCTAAATTTTCCCGTTGGTTTTGCGACCTTCGCACACCATTCGCTAGGTGTGGTCAGTTCTTTTTCCAGGCTTATGACCTTGATGTATGCTTTGGTGCCAGCGGCTCCCACGCAGGTGGGTTCTTCGAATGTCCCGGTTGTCGCGGTAATGACTTTGTAACACTGCCCCGTGGCCGAAGCCGAAGCCGACGCCACCGCACTGACCGCGAACACCGCCAGCAAGCTCGCCAGCAAAACTCTCAATCGATTACAACTCATCTTGATATGCTCCCTTGTGTTGTGCTTGGCCCTGGGGCGCCCTCCGCAAGCACGTAGTGGCGCCCCGGGGCCGGATTAGTTCTGCTCCCATGTCTGGCACGCAGAAGATTCGTTCGGGGACCTGCCCAGAATCCGCGCGGGCAGGCCTGCCTAGAGAAGTCGTTCTTGATCTGGACTGCTGTCCTCCTCTTGATCGACCCTTGGAATGCCAGGATGCCGCTCTCTCCGGAAAAGTCAACGTTTTGGGCTGGATGTTTCCTAACTCGGTGGGGAGCTTGCGGGGGGCGGGGGCTGAGCGGCGAGTGCGCTCGCGGGCCGGCTTTGGCGCCGGCTGGACTTTGCCGGCCGAAGGAAACGTGGGTTCCTGCTGTGCCGGGGAGCCTCGTTGGACCGGACTTCCCCTTCCCCGCGCGGGTGGCCAAGCTCTTCCGCAAGCTCTTCCGGCGAGCCACACCGACCCGCTGAATTGGCGAGGCGGGCCCCCAGGGACAGGGGGTGTGGTGAGGCACGGATGAAGATTCGTAGGTCTGCTTGGATATGGCTACGCAACGTTGGTCTGTGGTCATACATTGCGTAGTGAGCTTGCCGCAGATGTTTTGTGCGTCATAGAGGTCTCGGCCTTGTTCAATGCCTGGCACGTGGCCCGCTTCGCGGGAGTGGGCGGTGTGCGTTTTCGCGCCAACTTGGCGGCGGGATGGCCCGGAAATGCTGGGGTTTGGCGGGCGGGTGGGGTTGAGATCGAGCGTGGCGTCGCAAGCTCGGGGTATGGTCGAAGCTTGATGGCCATAGAACGCTTTGAATGGACCCACCACGCTGAGGTGCGCCTCGGCGAACGCCACCTCACGCGGGAGGGGGTCGAGCAGGCAATCCGTGACGGACATGACGAGCGGCAGGTCAACGTCGGGGACGCCGACTGGCGCGTCCACGGCGTTCGCTCCGATGGCAAGACGTTCGCGGTCGTCTACGACAACCCCGCCAAACGCGACCCCAACGCCGCGCGAATCGTCAGCGCGTGGCCTCTGCGAAGAAAGAAAGGGCCCTAGCGAACAATGCCCACCCCAGCTATCCTCAAAGCAATGACCGCCCGCTACGCCTACTACGACCGCGACGCCGACATCGCATGGCTGCCCACCGGCTACTCCGAGGACGTCCTCAGCGAAGAGGTCGGCTGGGGTCTGATCGATCACGACGCCACCACCGACGAGGTCGTCGCGCTCGAGGTCTGGGACGCCAGCAAACGTCTGCCCCAAGCTGTCCTCGACGCGCTGCCCGCACCCAGCACCTCGCACAGCGCCGCGGCCTGAACGCAACTGGCCACCCGAGCTCATCGGTGACACCAGATCCGGCTGACGAACGTCCGGGGTTTTTTGGCGAACCCCTGGGCCCGGGATGAGCACCCACTCACCCACGTTCGGTCAGTCTTTTTATTATCCGAAAAAAAATCATCTCAACTCGGTCCCGGGATGAACGGTGAAGGAGAAGGACCCCTGCGCCGCTGGCGATCCTTGTGGAGCTCACCGGGCGGGTAGTACAATTCGGCGGGCAGACACACACTCCGCGCAATAGCTTTCTCTCTTTCATATATGGGCAGCTCCTATCAGTCCGGCGCCGGCGCCCATAGCCTCGTGCTCGGCCGCGATCGCCTGCACCGCCTGCTCCGCGCCGATCGCCGGCGCGAGCGCCAGGTAGGAGAGGACCCCTGTGATGCTCGGGAGCTGGTGTGCGCGTCCGAGCGCGACGTGGTGGTGGATGACCCCCCAGACCGCGCCGATCGACGCTTCGGCGGCGAGCTCGCTCGGTCGCTGTCCCGCCGGCGCGCTGATCCGCAGGCTCTCCGCGATAGCGGCTACGGAGCGCTCCCGGTAGAGCATCCCGTCCGGGCCCGGCGCGAACACCTCGACGAACCCCAGCCGCGCCAGCACCGGATCGGTCCCAATGTCCGCGCACAGCGCGCACACCGCGCGATGCAGACCGCCGGGCCAACCGCGGGCGCCAACGCCCGCCATGACGGCGTTCGCGAGCGCGCGCTCGCTGAGGCGCTCAAGCGCCGCGACGAAGCAGCCCTGGACATCCTCGAAGTGCTCGTCGAAGCGCTTGCGCGAGACGCCGGCGGCACCGCGGATCCGCGGCACCGTCAGCTGCCGGTAGCCCTCCCGCGCGGCGAGCAGCGCGACCGCGTCGAGAATTCGCTCGCGCTCGTCCTCGCGCACACCGCGATCGTGCGTGGCGGTCCTCGCCGTACCGGGCGCCACCGCCGCGGACGAGGGACCGAGCCGCTCGAGCGCCGTGGCGTCCCGGCAGCGGAAGCAGAGCATCCATTCCAGCAGTTCCTCAGCCAGGCCGGGCAGCTCGTGTGCGCGGCCGGCCAGCAGCCGCGCACGCGCCACGCGGTGCACGCCCGCGACGATGCCCTTGACGATCAGCGGCGGGACCGGCACAGGGTCCGGCGCGCCGGCGAAGCTCTGCTCGATCATCCTCTCGTAGTGCCCTTCCGCGCGGCGCATCTGCTCGAGCGCCGCTGCACCGCCGGCGAACACCTCGACGAGCCCAAGCCGCGACGCCTGCGGCTCGCGCACGATCCCCTCCGCCCAGGCGCAGAGCGCCAGCTCAAGGCGCTCCCGCCAGTCGTGACAGTCCTTCTGCGCGGCGCCGACCTGCTTCGTCGAACGCCGCACGATCAGCCCATAGGTGCGCAGGAAGCACGCGTCCTTGTCCGCGAAGTGCGCGTAGAAGGTGCCCGTGGAGACCCCCGCCATGCGCACGAGCTCGCGCACCGTGACCGCGCCGTAGCCGCGCTCTGCGACGAGCTCGATCATCGCCGCGTGGATCCGTGCGCGCTGGTGGGACGCCGCCTGCTCGCGCGGCCAGCCGGGACCCGGATGCAGCTTCGCATACGACGTCAGCGAGGACACGTGCGAGGTCTACCACAACAAAAAGGTGCCGTGTTAGCAGGGTTATTCGATTCGCTCGTACGGATTACCCCGGGAAAAGCGGACCCACACTGTGAGGAATGTCAGAATCCCCTAGATGCGCGGAAAGTCCAAATTGGAGGACGCCTCGGTGAGGTTTCCCGCAGATTCGAAGATAAAACTTTCCTAAAGATGCCTGCTAATGAGGTTTGTGGAGGTTCAGGCGAGAAGCGCCGAGATCAAGGCCGCGGGAGTAGCACGTCCCACCACTCCAGGTCGTCGAGCTTCGCGCCAGGCGCCACGTGCTCTGGCCGGGCCCAGCGCCATTCCCAGCGTCCGGCGAGCATCGCCACTGACGCCAGCTGCCGGGCGCCCGCCGTCAGCTCGTATATGGGGACCTGCCCCTGCTGGCGCCGCTGCAGCATTCTCGCGAGCAGGAGCTCGCGCAGGCGCCGGCGCAGCGCCGAGCGGCCGAGGTCGGCCGCCCGCTCGTCCAGCTCCTTGGTGCACAGCGGACCGTCAGTCAGCAGGAGCGCGATTTTGCGCGTGTGATCGTCAGCGATGGCCTTGATCGCCGCCGCTCCGGCCGATGCGCCTCGCTCGGCTTGCGCGCACCAGCGCCGCTCCCAGCGGCTGGCCTCCGCGATGATCTCGAGCAGTGCGCGGCCGGCGTCGGTCAGGCTGTAGAGGGTCCGGCGTGGGATCGGAGCGCTGTGAGCACGCGGGGGTAGCCCGGGTCGACGCTCGTAGGTCACGAGCTCTCTTTCGAGCAGATGAGGCAAGCAGCGCATCGCCATCGCGTGGCCGCCGTCGGAGAGGCCCTGCTCGAGCTCCGCGGGGCGCTGCGCGCCTTCCGCGAGGCCGCGCAGGATCGCCACCATCCCCGCCTCGGCGAGCAGCTTCAGCGCGCGCACTCCCAATTGGTCCTCTTGGCTCATGCTCCCCTTTGCTCGCTTCCCCGCAACCCCTAGTCAGGCGGACAGGCCGTCAAGCCGAGGGTACACCCCAAACGGCCGATATTCAAAATACGTGAATCGGAGGGAAGTCGTGCGGCACGCGGTTGCGGCTCGTTCCTAGCTGCGCGTTTGACCGCTGGCGCATAACAACTCGCGCCAGTCCCGGCGATTCGATGAGCGACGGTGAGTCATTCAAGGTGGTCGGTGGACTCTGGCGAGGGAAGCGACGCTCAGGCTATAGACCATCGATTTCGGCCGGCATGTATCCCATGGCTCGGGCAAGACGGCCGCCCATTTCCGTCGAGACGGTCGTGCGCACCTTCCCCGGATAGACCTTGGGCCCCTTCTCAACTCGCGCGTTCGGGATCAAGCCCAGCAATCGCTGCACCGTGCTAGCAGCAAATACTCGTGGCATGTGCAGCTCTGCGCGGGACACCAAGTGCTAGAGGCGACGCTGGTAGCCGCAATCGCGACCGTCATTGGGGCCGTCGCGAGTGTGATCGTGGCGTGGGTCACGCTCCGATTGGCTGGAGCACCAAACGATGATTTGGACCGACGGCTGCTCGGACTTATGGAGTCGACCGAAGAGCAGAGGTATGAGCAGGAGTGGGCCGCTCAGCTGCGCGATCTGCTCCGAGACAACGAACTAAGGCAGGCTCGCCGCGATCGTCGGTGCATTGTGCTCGCTGCGATCGCCTTCTCACTAATGTTCCGGCTGAGCCGTGCGCTCAGCCGGGCGCGTTAGAGGATAAATTGTGGCACGAATTCTTCTTCTTGAGCGTAGCCTCATCCTGCTCAGGTATAGCCCAACCTTCACAATATCCGCAGGATCGGGTATACATGAGCAATGGCTTTCGATGCTTCCCAACCGCCGGCACGTACTCTCTCATCCCGTGAGGCGGAGGTCGTCGCGTGGCTCGAGAGCGAGCGCCTTCGCAGCGTCTCATCTGACGACATCGCAGAGCGCTTCGGATGGCCCCCGCAGACCGTCTGGCACACGGTCTCAAATCTGACTCGCAAGGGCTGGCTCACCCGTACCTCACGTGGTCGTTACGAGACGGTCCTAGCCGACACCGGTGGATGGGCCCTGCCGAATCCTTGGGCTGCCCTGGGGAGCACCGGGTTGCGCTACTACGTCGGCTTTCAATCCGCCGCGTATGAGCGCGGGCTCACTCCCGATCGCACAGGCGCTGTTCAGGCCTGCGTCCCAGCCGGCACCAATCGTCCCAAGGCATGGGCCGAGATACCCATCTCATTGATCTTCCTGCGCTCTTTTGCGCCGGTCGGCGTCGAGCAACTCGAGCTGCACGACTTTCAGATAAAGGTCGCCCGGCCAGAGAAGATCCTCATCGACGGCGCCGGGCTGCCGGGACGAATCGGTGGTGTTCACGGGCTCGCACGCGTCCTCGATCAAGCGTACCCGAGCCTCGATTGGGGCCTGCTCGTCGACCTTGGCCGGCAGGCCGTCCGCGGGCACGCGGCACTGCGCCGCCTCGCCGCGCTGATGGAGATCCTCGACCTACAGATTCCCAAAGCATTCACTAAGCACGCCCAGGCCCACCGCGCGGAGTCGTTGCTATATCTAGGCGAGCGGCGCATTTTTGGAGCACGCGGCGCTCGCCTGGCCCGCTGGGCTGTGATCGACAACATCGGAGCGCCCGCCCTGCGCGAGGAGATCATCCGCTGATGATCCCCAACGCCATCATTCGTCAGTACGCCGTCGGGCAGCAAGTCGACGCCGAAGTCGCCGGGCAAGACGTCGTCCTTCATTACATGCTGGCGCTACTCAACGAGACCGGCCTCATCGGCCGTGACGCAGAGAAGACGCCCGGTCCACTGCTCTTCAAGGGCGGGACCGCACTACGCAAGTGCGTCTTCGGAAGCACCGGGCGCTTCTCCGAAGACATCGATCTCGACGCAACGCACAAGAACGGCTTCGAGGCGCAAATCGAGGCCGAGCTCGAGCAACGCAACCCCTACCACGAGATCACCTTTCGGATCGCTGGCTTCCGCTATTCCCGGGAAGAGAACTTCAGCGGCACGATCGCCTACGAGCATCCCCACGGCAGCGGAACGTTCGAGCTACAGATCAGCTACCGCTTGGACCCGATCCTCAACCCCCGCGATCTGACGCTCGCCCAGCAGCCCTACTTCACGCGTGTGGAGTGCGGCATCCCCACCCTCTACGGGCTGGACCCTTACGAGATGATCGGCGAGAAGATCATGGCCTGCAACCGCCGCCTCGGCGGCTCAGCGAAGGACATCTACGACCTCTACCTCTGGGCCGAAAGACCTTTCTCCGCAGCACTCGTACGCCGCCTCGCAGTGCTGAAGGCATGGACCGACAAACGCGCCAGCCCCCGCTATGACCCCGAGACATTCCTGCAGGCGATTCAGCCCAAGAACTTCGCCTGGGCCGAGCTCCAAGGCCTGGTGCCGCGGCGCCTGCAAAAAGACCACGACCGCATCTGCACCACGGTCCGCCAACGGTTCAGCTTCCTCACCGAATGCTCCGAAACGGAGCAGACGCTGCTCGCCGACCAGACCGCCCACCGCGAGCACACTCTCTTTCGCCAGCTGCGCGACGAGGCCTGCCAGATGGCGGAAACCACCGCCCGCTAAGTATCCCCGCAGACCTCGAAAGCCGGCAAGGTCCTCTTACTCGTCGTCGCGGCGGTAGCCCAGACGGGCGGAGACGCGGTCGGCCGTGGAGATCAGTTGCGGGCTGAGGGCGTTGACGAACTCTGAGAGCGAGATCATCGAGCGCTCCGCCTCGAGGTTGACCGCGGCGACGACCTCACGAGCCTCGTTGCGAACGGGCGCGGCGATCGCGTACACCTCGGGCGCGAGCTCCTCGTCGTTGACGGCGAAACCCGAGGCCTGCACCTCCTCGAGTTCCTCGCGCAGCGTCTGCTTGCTGGTGATCGTGTTGGGGCCGCGCTTGGTCAGCTTCATGTCCGCGAGCCGCTCGCTCTGCTCGCTCTGCGGCAAGCTCCCGAGCAGCAGCTTGCCCATCGCGGTGCAGTAGGCCGGCAGTCGGGATCCCGGCGCGAGGCCGAGGTCGATCTTGCCCTGCACGCGACGCAAACTGCGCACACGGTCGACGAACAGGATCTCCGTGCCGTCGAGCACGGCGAGGTTGACGGTGTAGGAGCTCCGCTTGCGCAACTCCTCGAGGTAGGGACGGGCGTGCTCGCGCAGTCCGGTCGAGTTGAGCACCGACATGCCGAGGTCGGTGACCTTCAGGCCGAGGCGATATTTGCGCGACTCGCCCTGCTCGAGAAAGCCGAGGGCCACCAACGTTGTGGCGTAGCGGTGCGTCGTGGAGCGACTGAGGCCGAGCCCATCCGCGATGTCGGCCAGTCTTCGATCTGGTTGCTCGGGCGTGAAGGATGCGAGGATCGCAAGGCCACGCTCCAACGACTGCGAGTAGCGCGGTGTCTCCAGGGTTGCGGCCAGCGACAGGAGATCGCGCTGAGCCCCGGCCTTCGCTCTGCGTTGCGTCATGTCCGCCATCAACAGCCCTCGCGCACCTAGCGACTCCCAGCTGCTCGCGCACGCTGCTCGAGCTCTCCGCCACTCCCCTGGAGGCTCCGCAGCTGCGCTTCGAGCTCGCGGCAGCGGCTCTCGGCGCGAATCCGCAGGCGCTCCTGAAGGACAGCCTGCTGCTGGGGGGAGAGGCCCACCGGCTGGGGCGACTGGACGCGGAACTCTCTGGCGAGGCGCTGCAGCGCGTCCTCCCCGTAGACGCCTGTGGCGTCGAAGATCACGGGGTGAAACGGGTCGCTGTCCTCGCTGACACCCGGCCACCACACGCGCGCCGCGCCGCCATAGACCGCGTGGCGAGCCGGGAGCAGCATTTTGGACGCCTTCGCCTGCGGCGGCTCGATCACATACACGGGGATGCCTGGGCCCACGAGCTCGAGCACCCGATCGACCGCCAGCGCCGGGTCGCGCGCACCGGCCCGGCAGGTCAACCCCACCAGCGGATGCGCCCGGTCCTCGCGCACGATCTCGGCGCACATCGCGCGCAGCTGCCCGCCCGAATCGACCCGAATCTCCATGCGCGTCGATCTTGACGCGCGCGGAGTCAGATAGCGAGAAACCCGTTACCTGGATAACAAAAAGCGTTACCCAGGTAACAAAACATGTCAGTGGCGGCGCTCTCGCAGGATCACTCGACCGCCGTCACGAGGGACCAGGATCGCGCTGCGCCACCTCGCGCGCTCGACGCGATCGCCGGCGGGGAGCACGCGTTTGCCGGCGAGCACCTCCCGCAGGATGGCCTTGACCTCCAGCAGCGCGAAGTGCCGGCCGAGGCAGTGCTTGCGGCCTCCTCCCCACGGCAGCCAGGTGCGCGCCTGCCGCGTCTGACCGATGAAGCGCTCTGGGCGGAACCGCTGGGGTTCGGGGTAGAGCTCCGGGTTGTGGTGCATGAGGTAGGTGCAGGCCGCGAGCTGAACTCCAGGACGGTATGTCCACCCACCGATCTCGACCGCTCGCACGACCTTTCGTGGAATCGCGAACAGGAAGACCGGCTTGCGGCGCAGCGTCTCGTTGACGGTCGCGGTCAGGTACTCCTCTCCCCCGCCCCTGTCGATCTCCTCGATCAATCGATCCTGCACCTCGACGTTGTGCGCCAAGAGCTGGAATGCCCACGCGAGCTCGCCGGTCGTCGTCTCGTGTCCGGCGACGATCATCGCCATCAGGTTGTCGCGGATCTTCTCCTCGGGCATCGGCGAGCCGTCCGCACTCTTCGCGCGGAGCAGCATGTCCAGCAGGTCCCGTGGCTGAGACCGTTGCTCGGCCCGTCGCCGATCCAGGAGGTCGAAGATCAGCCCCTCGACCGCGAGGCGCCGTGTCGCGAACTTGCTCCAGGTCGTGCGCCAGCCGGGCAGATGCCGCAGCCTCGGCTCCTGGAGCATCAGGCTCGTGCTCACCGACAGCATTCCCATCAACTGCTCGTGGAGCGGTCCCAGTGCCTCGTCCCTGTCGGTGAAGATCGCTCTCAGGATGACCCTGAGCGTCAGCGCACGGATATACGGATGAATCGCAAACGCCGTCCCCAGTGGCCAGGTCGCGATCTCCCGCGCCACCATCTCCTGGAGCATGACCGACTGCTCGCTCACCATGCGCTGATGAAACGCCGGCGTGATCGCCTTGCGGCCGTTCATGTGAGCGTCCTCCTCGAGCAGCATGAACGCGCGCTCGCCGATCAGCGGTGTGAGCACGTCGGCGCCGGCGCCGGGATGCAGATCAGCGGACGAGGTGCTGAGAACCGCGCGTATGTCCTCTGGGTCTGAGAGGAATACAAGCGGCGGCTTGTGCAGCGAATGGACCGTGAAGCGGTCCCCGAGACGGGCATGACAGTACTCGGGGTAGGCGTAGGGCAGATACCAGCCGGCGAGCGTTTGGAGTGTCGCGGGGAGGGGTCCGCTGGGCGGCAGTTCACTGCTACGGCGGACCGGCGGCGAGCATGAGTTTATGATTGACATGAGTACTCCTTGTTGTGTGATTTATTTCGAACATTTACTTTTGGGTTACGTCGAGCACTGGGCATAGGCGATTCGCCACAGCCGCAGAATTGGAAGCAGGATGCGGGTGAGCGATCCACCGGCGGCGAGAATGTGTTTTGTGCCCTCGCGCATCGCCGGGGTCAGGGCGCTGTCCTTGGACAGGTACATCGCGACCATGCTGGTCACGATCAGGACGTGCTTCTCGCTGCATTGCAATGAGCGGACGTCGCTGAGACAACGGCGCATCATCAGGCAAACGTGCTCGATCGCCAGCTCGGGCGTGGGGTAGTGCGCGATGTAGGAGTGGTCGCCACTGCAGGCGTCATCCGTCTGGTCGACGTAGCTGTCGAGCATCGCGGCGAGCGAGGAGACCCACGGGAAATAGGCACTGCGTGTTCGCGTGATTTCACTCTCGGTGGGAGTCGGTTCGCTGGCGAGCGCGAGCAGGGCGAAGATGCTCAGACCGGCGCTGCAGGCGCCGCTGAGCTCGAACCAAGTTGCCCCTCCTGGTTGCGGGAACTCGCTATGGGCCCAGGCTTCGAGCGTCGTGTCTCGACGCGACGGATCGAGGTCGTGGTTGATCGCGAGGACCTGGGCCCTGCCGGCTTCCTGCACAACGAGATCGCGCACACGCTCGTATGCGGGCAGCCGGACGCAGCTCTCGCGACAGACGCTGACGAGCGTGTTCAGATAGCCACCGTCCTCTCGCCACGGGTTGTGGCGGTAGTAGTCGGAGAGCGGCCTCCCCGGGTCGAGCGCGTCGATCAGGGCGAGGTGCAGTTGACGTCCGTTTGCCTGACCCGCGCCGGCGCCGCGCTCGCTGACGCTGTCGAGGAAGTCCCAGATGATCTGGTAGGCGACGAGCAGCCGCAGCAGGTTGGGGTTGCGAGCGCGCGGCAGGGTCGAGAACAGGGCGGCGCCGTCGGTCTGGCCGCGCTTGTCGCGGAGCGCGCTGAGGGCGTCCTCGCGGATCGGCCGATCGGGGATCGCGGCGGCGAGCGTCCGCCATCTGTGCTCCTCGCGGGCCACGGCTCCCAGTCCCCACAGCAGCTCCCTGCTCGCGCCCGCGATCAGCGCCCGTAGCTGCAGGACCGAAAGCGGGGAAGGGTCCAAAGCGCGGTTTGGGGAGGGGACGGGCTGCGTATCAGTAAGCGGGAGCGCCGGTCCGGGGTGGTACGCGCACCGCGCGCATTCCTGGCACGGCGAGCATCGCAACGGCGATTACGCAGACCAGCGCCAAGCTGGAGATCGCGGCGATCGCTTCGATGTTGAAGACGATCGGGAACCCGGTGACCGTCGAGAGGAAATGGCTGCCGAGCAGCTGAGCGTAGAGGCCGAAGATCGCGCCGATCAAGCAGCCCGCGGTGAGCAGCACCGCCGCTTCGCAGAGCAGCCATCGCCACAGCACGCCTTCGCTGTAACCGTCGGACTTCAGCGACGCGATCAGACCGCGGCGCTGCCAGATCATCGCGCCGATCGCCCCGACCAGCGCGAGCACCGCCGCGATCAGCACGAGCAGCCGGATCTGCGTCAGCCGCGCGAGTCCCTGAGCCGCCGCGGCGTAGTGACGCCGCTCGCGTTCGGCCGCGGTTTCTACGGTCAGGCCCGGTTCTGAGCTCAAGGCGCTGCGGACCCGATCGCGTACGGCCACGACGGGGACGCCCGGCGCGGTCTGGAGCTCGTATGCGCTCGGGTCGCTGCTCGCCCACGCCTGTGCGTAGCTGCTCGAGCTGAGCACGATCGCGCCCGGTGGCCAGCCGAGGTTGGTACTCAACGCGGCGAGGCGCATCCGCCGCGGTCGTGGCGAGGGCAGGATGAACGCCTGGCCGACGTGCAGGTGGTGTTCTGCCGCGAGCTCCTGTGAGAGCACGGCCCAGCCGCCCGCTTGGACTCTCGCCGAGGCGAGATTCGCGTTGGCGCTGAGGAGCTGGCCGGCGCGCAGGAGATGTGCCGCGTCGCCCGCCGGCGCGAGCACCCACAGCCGGCGCTGACCCCAGTCGAGGAAGCTTCCGCGATACACGCCGACGTGGCTGACCCCCGGCACGCGCGCGAGCGCGGCCGTACTGATCGCCTCGAACGGGACCGTGCTCTGCAAGCTCGACTTGCCGCTCGGTGTCACCCAGAGATCGGCACGCGAGTCCATCGCGCGGATCGAGGCGTCGAGACCTCTTTTGAGGTTCGTCCCCACGCCCTGAAACTCGACCACCCCGAAAACCGCCACCGCCGCGGTCGCGGCGATCGCCAGCGAGCGCACTCGAGTCTGCGGCGTCTGCAGCTCAGTCACGGCGAGCGCGGAAGCCACACCGTCCAGGAGCTTTGACACGCAATCGAAAGCGCGCACGAGGCCATCGAAGAGAAACGGCAACAGACAGACGAGCGCGACGAGCAGCGCGACATTCCCGACCACGGCCGCGCGCGTGTCAGCAAACAGGGTGAACGTCGTCAGCAGCAGGCAGAGCAATCCGGCGATCAGCCGCGCCGCGATCCAGAACCGGCGACGGTCCGCCGAGCCCGCTCGTGGGTGCAGCGGGCGGGCAAGGATCTGACGGACGGGCCAGAGCACCCCGATGACGGCGGCCGCCAACCCGGCCGTGACGGCCAGCGCGACGCTGTGCCAAGTGACGATCCGCTGCGAGCCGACGGGGAACGCATACGCGAGATAGCCGGGTGTGCTGTGGAAGACCGCGATCGAGAGGACGTCCCCGAGCACGAGGCCAAGGACGCAACCCAGCACCCCGAGCAGGGCGGCGTCGAACAGCAGGATCTGGATCGTCGTCCAGCGGGTGGCCCCGTGCGGGCGAACTTCTTCGATCAACCTCCGGCGGGAGGGCACGGTCACGAGCATCGCGTTGAGCGCGAACATGAACCCGACCAGCGCGCTGATCCCGGAGAACAGCGTTTCGCTCTTGCTCTGCGGCGCCACCGCGACCGCGAACAGCCGAGAATCGAAGCCGGCGGGGACGAAGCTCACGTTCGATCTCGCGGCGAGTCGCGCGAGCGCCGCACGCACTTCGCCGGCGCGCGCCTCCTCATAGCGCACGAAGATCCGGCTGAGTCGGCCGGGCGCGCCGGCCACGCGCTGGGCGTAGCGGATCGGCGCGATCGCGATCGGATTGTGGACCAAGCCACCGATGTCGGCTTCGCTCAGCGTGGCGGCGAGAAGCGTTTTCTGCAGGCGCGCCCCGACCTGCAACTCGAGCCGCGCCAGCGTGCCCACCGCGCCGATTTCAAGGGCGAGCGGCTCCGGCAGCGCGATCGCCGGCAGCGTGGCGAGTTGCCCCGCGGAGAGGCGACGTGGAAGGCGCCCACCCAAGCGCACCAATCGTAGATCCACACCGATCAGATCGACCGATCGTTCGCCACGCGGCCCGGTGAGGTTCACCTGCCGCTCGACGATCGGCAGCGCCACGCGGACGCCGGGAACCCCCTGGACTTGCTGGAGCAGCCCTTCAGCGAATCCTTCGGGTCCACGGGCGTCGAGCTGCACCTGGGCGCTGCCGAGGAGCTGGGTGTTGAGCTGTGTCTCGGAGCGAGCGAGGCTGGTGCTCGAGATCTGCGAAGCGAAGAGCAGCGCCACGCCAACCGCGATCCCGGCGATCGCAAAGCCCTCCTGCACGAGCACGGCTCTGGCTCCCAACCGGGCCGCGTAGATGTAGCGGATGCCCGAGAGGCCGATCCCGGGCATCGTCAAGCTCCTGGCTTGCTCGGCTCCGCCGCCACCGGGGTGCGATCCGGCGCATACGCCCGCAGGCGCCCGTCGCGCAATTCGTGGACCCGGTCGGCGTATGCCGCTGCCTGCTGGTCATGCGTCGCGAGCAGGAGCGCCATGTCGCGTTTGCCGCAAAGATCGCGCAGTCGGCCCAGCACCTCCCTGGTGAGCTCGCTGTCAAGGCTCCCGGTCGGCTCATCGGCGAGCACCAGCGTCGGATCGGCGGACAGCGCGCGTGCGATCAGCACGCGCTGACGCTCGCCCATCGACAGCTGCTCGGTGCGATGCTGCAGCCGGTCTCCGAGCCCCAGCTGCCCCAGCAGCGGTTCGACCGTGCGCTTGGCTTGACGCCCGTCGGCCAGCATCAGCTTCAGCGAGGCGCTTTGGATCGCCCGCCACCCCGGAGGTAGGTCGTGGCCGATGATCCCGATCTGGCGCAAACGGTACTGATCGGCTTCTCGGCGGGACATCGAGACGATGTCGCGGCCATCCACGAGCACGCTGCCACTGTCAGGCGCCTGCAGGCCGGCGATCAGGTCCAGCAGTGTGGTCTTACCCGAGCCGCTCGGGCCGTAAAGCACGACGAACTCGCCGCGGGCGATCCGCATCGACACCCCGTCCACGGCGCGGATGGGCTCCCCCCCACCCACCTGGTAATGCTTGACCAGATCGCGTAGCTCGAGCACCTACGGGCAACCTACGCCGGGCGAGTCCCGACGCTCGGCGGGTTTGGGGAACGGTTTGACGTCGGCGCCGCCGGCGGGCCGACCGGAGAGCAGCTTCAGGCTGCCCTTGCGCGTGAGCGAGTACTCCTGGTCTGCGAAGATCGCGGCGTCCGCTTCAGAGGCGCTCATCAGGACACCGCAGCGAGGGTCAGACTCGTCCACCAGCGAGCGCAACAGATCGGAGGCCTCCTCGGTGTCACGGCCGCTGAGAGCGTCGAGCAGATCATCGATGATGACCACGCGCGGGGCGCCCGCGAACCCGCGCGCGAGACCAACGAGAACTTTCTGCCAGTTGGAGAGCTCGCTCCAGCGCCGACCCACGCAATCCTCGGCCCCTACCCGCTTCAGAGCCCGCGCCGCCATCTCCTGGGAATGCCTGGCGCCACGCCCGTGTAACGCCAGCGGCCAGCCGACGAATCGCGAGACCTCCACCGGGATCTTCGGCCCCTCGCGGTCTACCCACACGATCTCGTGGCCCAGCAGCCGAGCCCAGGCTCGCTCGCGCAGCCCAGCCAACCGCTGGCTGCCCAACGACACCTCCCCTCGATCGGGGTTCTCGATCCCCGCCGCGATCTTCAACAGCGTCGTCTTGCCTCGCAGGCGCCCTCCGACGATCGCCACGATCTCTCCCTGCCCGACCTGGAAGGAGACATCCTCGAGCACCCCGGTCCACCGGCCGTCACACGAAAATCCCTTCCAGACACCCTCGAGCGAGAGCGCCTCATCCACCATCGACCGTACCGCTCGAAGATTTCGCCGAGGAGCTCTTCGAGCTCCTCGCGCAGACGCCCGAGGCGCTTGGACATCAGATTCCACAGCATCGCTTCGTCCTTGTTCTGGATCCCGCGCAAGCGGATACGCCAGTCCACAGGCGCCCCCCTGGCAAGCCTGGAGCGCTGTTCGCGGCGCACCCGGGTGTGTGCGACCTGGTATGCGGAGGTGTAGGCCTGCTCGTCTTCGGCGACGATTTGGACAAACGCGAGAAGATGCTCACGGGTGACGAACTCGAGCTTGCACTGCAGCACGTCGCGCATCCCCGGGGGCTCGGTGTGCAGGAGCCACCCATCGAAGAGCTCGGCGCCGTCGCGCGTCCCTTCATAGCGGTCGAGCGTCGGCTCGTTCGGCGGACCTTTCTCGATTAGGCGCACGTAGCCCTTCCCCGCCAGGACGGGAAGATCTTTGTAGGCGGCGGTGCGCGCGAAGCGCGCGAAGGGGAACTGGTTATTCAGGCGCCGCGCGACGCCCGCGACCGTGTCCTCCTGCTGGACCACGAGGCCCAGAATCATCATTTGCGGGCTGAGCGCTCCCGAGCCCAGGGTTGATGCCGGCATCCGCGCAATCGTAGCCCAAGAAGGGCACGAGCGTACGGTCTAGCCGAATTATCTCTGTTTTGGGCCAACCAAACCAGACAGGTGGCGATCCATGCGCCAGCTCCGGCGGCCAAAAGGCGCGGGGCAGCTCGGCCGGAGCCCCCTCAGAACACGATCGTGCGCCTGCCGTCGACGATCACGCGATCGTCGAGGTGCAGCGACACCGCCCGCGCGAGCACGAGACGCTCGACGTCGCGACCCACACGCTCGAGGTCGTGAGCGCTCTGGCGGTGGTCGACACGAACGACGTCTTGATCGATGATCGGTCCGTCGTCGAGTTGCTCGGTGACGTAGTGGGCCGTCGCCCCGATCAACTTGACCCCACGCTCACGCGCCCTGCCGTACGGGTCGGCGCCGGCGAACGCCGGTAGGAACGAGTGGTGGATATTGATCGCCGGCATCCCCACCCGCTCCAGGAAGTCGCCGCTGAGGATCTGCATATAGCGCGCCAACACGAGCAGCTCGGCATTGCCCTGCAGCAGCTCGAGCATCTCCGCCTCAGCCCGCTCCTTGCCGCTCGGCTCGACCGGCACGTAGTGGAAGGGGACGCCCGCCGCGACGGTGTCGCGCTCGAGGTCGCGATGGTTGGAGATGACCGCGACGATCTCCGCGTCCAGCTCGCCGCGACGCCAGCGCCACAGCAGCTCCTGCAGACAGTGGTCGTGGCGCGAGACAAGGATCGCGAGGCGCTGGCGCTCTTCCCAGAAGCGGAGCTTCCAGTCCATCTCAAAGCGGCCGGCGACGCTTGCGTCGAAGCTCTGTTGGAAGGCCTCGCGCTCGAACGGCTCCTGCAGGAAGAACTCGGTGCGCAGGAAGAACCTGCCGCCACTGGGATCCGAGGAGTACTGGTGGGAGGAGACGATGTTGGCGCCCCGCTCGAACAGAAAGCCCGACACGGCAGCGACGATCCCGGGGCGATCGGCGCAGCCGACCAGCAGGCGCGCCGAATAGCGCTGACCGTCGCGGTCGACCTCGATGCCGTTGTTCGGTGTGGTGCCCGTCAGCGGAGCGTACCGGCCAGGCTCAGTCGCTCGCGCGGAGCTCCTCGACGATTCCGACGAGGTGCCGCTTGGCGCTCGTGCTGATGTCAGGCGCCGCGCGGATCGCGCCTGCCACGTCCGGCGGCGCCTGCTCGTGTCCGGTAAGCAGATAGTCGGTGCTCACGCCGAGGATCCGGCTGAGTCCCAGGAGAGTCTCGAGCGACGGGGTCGCGTCGCCGAGCTCGATCCTCGATACGTGCTGGTGTTTGACGCCCAGCTCGGTGGCCAGGTCCTCCTGGCTGAGCCCGAGGGCGATGCGCTTCGCGCGTACGTGGCTACCAATCTGCATTCTGGCTGGCTCCTATGGCGGGAAGACTGCCAGCAGAGTGCAAGGGTGAGCACTTCTGCAACTGGTAGATGCAGAACCGGTATGCTCGCCACGGCGTAGAAGATCGAAGGGGTCGAACAGGAGGAGACGTTGCGCGCAGTCGCTGGTCAGTCGCCAGGCGGGAGAGGTTGGTCGGTCGGCCGCCGATCCTCGGTCTCGAGCCCGTCGGCGAGCCTTGCAAGCTGCCAGAGCGACCAGCCGAGCGCGCGTGCGATGCGGTCAACGGTTCCCCAGGAGGGGTTTTGCCTGCCGGACTCGATATGCGATATCCAGGACGGCTCGATGCCGGCGTCGAGTGCAACCCTGTGTTGCTCGAGGCCGAGCTCCTCGCGGCGCAGGCGGATCGCGCGGCCGAGCGCGAGCTGGGGATCGGGGCTGGCGGGCATGAGGGCCGAACCCTCTTTGATGACACCGAGTCCCGGATGTATAATCTCTCAAGTCATGCGAAAGCGGACTGCAGCGTCAGAGCTTGGGCACGAGGTGCGGAGGGGGTCTCCAGGCCACCGAGGGCCCGGCCCACCGGGCTACTCGATGTCGCGCAGCAGCTCGGCTGGCGTTGTGCCGAGGGCTCGAGCTAGCCGCAGGAGCGTGCGTGTCGTCGCATCTGCGTGTGCGTTCTCGAGCTCGTTAATGAATGACAGATCCACCCCGCTTCGCTGGGCAAGCTTGACCTGCGAGAGCCCGCTGGCCTCGCGCGACGCGCGTAGGTTGCGAGCAAGCTGAGGCACTGGCTCGTGCAAGGCCACAGCTTCGATCTTCTGGTCTGTCGGTCCTGCACCTGTAGGCGATACCCCATAGGTAGTGCGTGAGGCTGCTCGGCTCAAAGCCGCCGAGCGCCGGGGGCACGGCGGGACGGCCCGAGTCGGAACGGCCCTCTGTGCCCGAGACGAACCGGCCTTATGTCGTAGTCAAGAGCCATCGCGATGTCGCGGAGATCGTGGAAAGGGTGTTGGATCCCGATCGGGACGATCTGGTTGTCGTGTTGACCGCGCGGCAGGATCAGCGTGAGCCCTCGCTTGACGTAGAGGAGGTGCGCGCGATCGTGGGGCCGTCCGCGCGGATCTATTTCCTGCTGACGGGCCGGTTGACGCTCGAGTTGGGTATGCGTGTACCGGATCGCCGCGGGCCTTTCAACGGGTCGATGCGAGTGTGGCTCCCCGGCGTCAGCGCCAAGGGCCATCCCCGCGAGCATCCCCAGGTGTACGACCCCACCGGCGAGTACGGGCCCCGCTCGCTCAGACAGCTCGCCTACGCGCTGCGCGACGCGCACATGATCAGGAGCATGGTGCCGGAGGTCGACCCGGTGGCGGCGCACCGCTCGCTCGCGCTCATCCGCGTCACCGAAGAAGCGGAGATCGCCAAACACGAACATGAGGAGCAACTCACCCTCGCTCACAAGGAACGCGATGAAGCTGTCAAGGGCGAGCGTGAGGCCGAGCGGCGCCTGCGGATGACCCAGCGCGACCGCGGCGCCGCGCGGGTGAGGGCGCAGGATCCCGAAGGCGCTCTGATGGAATTGATCCTGCAGCGCTGGCTGGAGACCCTCAGCCTGCAGGAGCGCACCCAGCACCCCCTGGGGCCGTACGTGCTGGGCCAGGACTTCGTGCGCTCCATCGAGGGGTTGAGCAATCTCGTGCGCGAGCGCCTCGCGTATGTCTGCGCGATGATCGTCTGCAAAAGGGTGGAGACCCTCGCGGCCCTCGCACAGAGTCCCCTACCCCCCAACCCCCACGCCCACGCCCACGCCTCGCCCAACGGCAACCAGGCGTGGCAGTGCAGCCTGACACGCGAAGACTCCCAGACTCCACCGGCAGTGCGCTACCTGCAACTCGCCGACGGCACGATCAAATTCACCGGCATGGGGAGCTATAAGACCGCCGCGCCGCCCGGGGGGTGAGGACTTTACAAGATTTTATTACATGAAAAGGAAGAATATGTGACAAGACTGTGCCGAGTTTGAACCAATTCTGCGGAAGCCCTTAATTCTCGCTGGCCTCGTCCTATCGTGGTCCGCCATGATGAGTACAGTTGTCATACCGGCTGAGATGGTCGATCTGCTGCGGGATGGGTTGCGCAGCCAGATTGCGATCCTCGCACAGTGGGTTACGCATGCGGATGAGCGTGAGGGTGGGCGCGAGCATCCTGAGCGCTATCAAGACCCCCTCCGCTGCCAGGATGCCATGCGTGCGCTACTCGAGGAGATCGGCTCGAGCACGCCCCCAAGCGATCTGAAGGTCGACCTGCAAACCCACGCCTGGGCGCTGCTCGAAGGGCTAGGAGACCAGCTCAGCGTGCACGCCGACATGCTCCGCGACCTCCACCTGAACGACGAGCGGCGAGAGATCCTCACTCGCGAGATGAACCCGCTCAGCAGCCTGGCGCTGATCGTGCTGCTGAGAGCCCAAGCGCACATCCTGCGCCCCACCGCGTCGTTGAGCTCCTCAGACGCGGACGTTGAGTCGTTGGGCGGCGGCGTGTAGGCAGCGGCTGTGAGGTGTGGAACGCGAACACGTCGATGCTGCGTGAGCAGGGTGAGCGATGGTTGCTCAGGAGCTAACGTAGCGACATCGACTGAGAGGCGAGGATGGTTCACGTTGAGTTCTGGCGTTCGGGCAGCGAGGCCGGGCCGGTCCAAGTGCGTCGCGACGCTCTGTGGGAAAACGGCCCTTGGTCCCCTCGGCCAACAAGCTCAAAAACGCAAAAAGCCCCGTAAACATGGGGCCAAATGCGATGGGCGATACTGGTTCGATTCGCTGGACATACCTGCAAATCGGCACCTTTGACACGGCTTTCCCCCGAGAATCCCCCGAACCTGAGCGGGGTTGCCCGACGTTTCCCCCGTAACACACACCGGATACGCTCATCGTGTGCGCATCGGGGTCCGCGAATACGAGATCGCGCGGTCTACTGGCGGAGCACACCAGCGGGTAGTAGGGCCTCGAACGACTCGCGCGTGTCGAAGTAGCTGGAGTGAGTGCGCTTGATTGTCTCCAGGGAGTCGGCGCTCAACAAGACCACGTCGAAGTCGGAACGGTCGCGCATCTCCTGCTCGACCTTCTCGTAGGCGAGTTGTGCCGCGTCGTAGTCCGTCCCAAACGGGCGAACCTCGGCGTTACCAGCGTTGATGTCGTAGATGACAAGGAAGTGCTTGATGTCCTCGGGGCTCATGGGTATCTCTCCTACTCGCTGCGGGGCAGGATTCCCTTGATGATCGCATAGCGAGTGTTCAGAGCCCTCACCAGCTCGTCCGGCAGAAGCTCGCCTCGATCCATCAGGGCGAAGGCCTCCGACACCGCCCGGTAGTACTCGTGGACATCGGCCTCACCCGCCCCGAACTTGAGGCCCACGCCGATCGTCCGCCCGTCTTCCTCTACCTGGTTCGCCCACGCGTCCTGTCGGATGGAGCGTAGTTGGACCTCGATCGGGTAGCCCTCGCGACGTACGATGACGTGCAGCGCACGGTAGGCCGAGGCCTTCGGTTTGGCGATGTAGTCCCTGATCTTGATGATCGTCCACGTCTTGCGAAGACGCCGGCTCACCGCATAGACGTGGCCAGTGGTCGGCAACCGGGCGCGGACGCCGCCGATGTCATGCATCTGCGCGACTTCCATGGTCGGCTCCCGCGTGAGCTTGTTGATAACCGTGGAGCGCCGCTTCAACCGCTGCGTCACATCGATGTGCCCATCGATCCTGCCGTGCTCCTTGTCTACGTGGTAGCGCAGGCCCGCAGCGACCAGCGTGAGGGGTCGTGCGTGCAGGCTGCGCCACCAGGTCACCGCGCGGAAGGCACCGACCACCTCTTGGACGCCGAGGGTGGCGAGAGCCTCATCAAAGTCGCTGGCGACCCCTATATCCAAGTAGCGCCGAATCAGTCTCCCGGCACGGTTGACTTCGCCCTTCGTGTACTCAACACCGGCCTCGGCCTCGAGTGGGTCAAGTCGGCCAGGGCTCATGCGAGCAGCCTACGACGTCGGGCGCCCGGGGTATGGAGGCCGCCGAGTCACGCAAGCCGTCCATATGGAGCAATGCCGCCGGCCCCTCCGCCGAACGTGATCGCAGTCGTGATCCGCTCGCCTAAACCGACCGAGTAGCGCGGGGAGTTCCCCTCACCCCGCCCGCCGGTAGCGGATGTGCGTGGCGAGCGGAGAGTGGAGCACCTCGACCGGCTCGAACCCGAGGGACTCGACTCCGTCGAGGAGCCGCTCGCCGGACCCGAACAGGACGGGGACCACGTCGAGTGTGAGTTCGTCGATCACTCCGGCGGCGAGCGCCTGACGGACGGTCGAGGCGCCGCCCGCGATGTCGATGCCATCCTCGCCGGCCGTCTCACGCGCCTGCGCGTAGGCGGCCTCGAAGCCCTCGGTGACGAAGTGGAAGCTCGTGCCGCCATCCATCTCGATCGGCTCGCGGGGGTGGTGGGTTAGCACGAAGACCGGCGCGTGGTAAGGCGGCTCGGAGCCCCACCATCCATCCCAGTCCTCATCCCACTCGCCGCGGATCGGCCCGAACATGTTGCGGCCCATGACGTAGGCCCCGCGCGGTCGCATGAGCCAGCCCTCTGCCGTCGCGTCGGCGTCGTTCGCGCGCTCGTCGCCGAGGTGCCAGCTATGGACCTCCCTGCCGCGCTTGCCCAGCGGATTCTCCCGGCTCTGGTCCGGCCCGGCGACGAAGCCGTCGAGCGAGATCGACATGTGGCACGTGGTGTCCGGCATCGGCGTCCTCCAAGTGATTGCGATTTGCAAGCGTCGGCACCGTACCGCACGGGAAATGTGGTGACAAAGCTGCAAGCACCATCTACGTCATCGCGACACGTCCGGCCAGCAAACCTCGCTCAGGCTGCATCCCGCCTGCTTCCCGCCCGAAGCGAAAGCCGCCCAACTTGCAAAGGCGGTTGGAGTCCGGCGACTTCGGTGTTTCAGAAATGGGCGATGGGGGGCTCGAACCCTCGACCTCCGCCTTGTCGAGGCGGCGCTCTCCCAGCTGAGCTAATCGCCCTGGGAACGGACCCAAGCCTATCAACGGGTGCCCAAGCCTCGCGCTCGGTCAGGGGACGATCACGACCCGGCCTCCGCCGCCGGTACCAATGGATTCTTCGCCACTGGAACCGACTTCGCCGGTTCCTTCCACCCCACTCGCGCCTTCCCCGCCGCTGGGGACGGATCCGAAACTGGAGCCCGCTTCGACCCCTTCAGAGGACGAGCCGCCGGATTCGACTTCGCCGTACGGACTCTGCGAACCGCGCGGCGAAACGCTGCCTTCCGTTGAGCCCGAGCCAGAGCCGCCCTCTGTCTGAACCGTGCCCTGGGTAGAAGCAGACGCCGAGGAGACCCCCTGCCCGGCCTCGATCTTCTTGACGGCCGCGGCGACTGTGTCCGAGGCGATCGCGAAGCCGACGCCGGTGCTGCCCGGCTGTGAGCCTTCCGAGCGGGCCGCGTCGCTTGCGATCTGCGAGTTGACGCCGATGACTTCGCCCTGTTCGTTGAGCAGCGGACCACCGGAGTTCCCAGGGTTGAGCGCGGCGTCGGTCTGGATCGCGCCGGTGATCTTCGAACCGTCGGGCGCGGCGATTTCACGGTTGAGCGCCGAGACAATGCCGCGGGTAAGGGTCTCGTCCAGGCCATATGGATTGCCGATCGCGTACACCGGATCGCCGACCTGGACAGAGCTCGAGCTCACCAGGGTCAGCGGCTTCAGGCCGAGGCCCGTAGGGTCGATCTTGATCAGCGCCAGGTCGTCGTTGGCTTCCTCACCGACGAGCGTCGCGGTGCGGGTCACGCTGGAGGACTTGCCTGGGCCGGCTACGATGCTGCTCGCGCCCGCGACCACGTGATCGTTCGTGAGGATCAGACCTTCGTTGTTGAGCACGACCCCCGTGCCGCTGTCTTCGCCCGCGGAGGTCACTGCCCTAATCGCCACGACGCCCGAGGAGTCGCGCTGGTAGATCTCGGTGGCCGTGGGAGCCGCCGTGGAGACCACCTCACGGCGGGCGCCCGAAGAGCCCGAGGAGGAAGAGCCGCCCTTCGTGGCCGTGGTCGTGCGCGCGGCCGGCGCCGAGCCCTGAACGCCGGCGCCCACGAGCACAGCCGTGACGGTCGCGACGGCGGCTCCGAGCAGCGCGGCGAGCAACATAGGTGCGAAAAGACGTTTCACGGGTGACCTCCATCCGGGTTCTGACGGGATCAGACCATGATGTGACGATCGGCTGTGCGGGCGCTAACGCAACCCGAAAGCGCCGCTAACGAAAGCGGAAAGAATCATTAACCGGATCCGAAGTAATCGGTAAGACGCTGCGCCTCCACTGTGTTTGTGCATGCTCCCGAGCGCTTGAACGGCGTATCAGGCTGCACTCGTGCTCCTGATGCAGTCACTGAACGTCCAAGGCGTCGACCGGAATCGAACCGGTGTAGACGGCTTTGCAGGCCGCTGCGTAGCCACTCCGCCACGACGCCAGAAGCAACCCAAGCGTATCGGGCCACCGTGGACTCGACGGCGCGGGGGCCATCAGCCACTTACTGCGCCGCTGACGAAGGAAAGCCGGGGGTTCGCTGCCATCGTCGACAGCGGCCTCATTTCCCAGCCATCCGCGGCCCGCAGATTCAAGCTATACGATCTATTTGACGACGGGAGTATTATGGAAGTCGGCTAGCGAATGGACTCTCCGCGGCTCTGGCCGCACCTGCGTACCGGACGGCCCTGGAGCGGCATGTTGGTTTCACGAGCCGTGACCGTGATGATCGGTCCCGTCGCGGTGAGTCAGGCGCGTGGAGTCTAGAAGTGGACCCCGACGACCATTCCGAGGCGCCTACTGGCAAAGATCTCGTTCCAGATGCGCGTGCGCAAGATACGAAAAGAGCTTCGAGCGCGCCCTCGCGCGCGCCCCCCGGACCAGCGGAGCCTCGGCTTTCGGGTCGCGTCCGATCCGCCTTGATCGGGGGGCTGATCGTCGTGATCGGAGTTACCGGATCGACTTTCCTGGCCTCCGCATGGCGCTCCAGCTCGCAACGCGCCAACAAGAAGTCCTTCCAGTCCACTGTCGCGGACCTGAGCAACACGCTGGACGCGAAGCTCCAGACGAAAATCGAGCTGACACGTGCGATGCGCTCGATCGCCACGCTGGAGCCGAACGCCGGCGACACGCGTTTTCTGCAGTGGTATCAGCAGCTGCAGCACAGAGCCCCTGCTTCGCCCGATGTGACGGCTGTTTTCATCCGGGCGATCCCCGCCGCTGAACTGCCCGCGTTTCGAGCACAGGCCGAGGCCGACCCGGCGTTCAGCAAGCTGCTGCACGGCCGCTTCCAGATCGTCCCCTCCGGCAGCCGCCCGCTCTATTGCCTGACTCGGGCCACCGTCGGCAACCCCGGCGGAAACACCCTGTATCCCCCCCTGCTCGACTACTGCGCGCCGGTGGTTCCGGGCATCGGCAAATCGCCATATGCGGCCTTGGTCGCAGCGGAGCGCGATACGGGGGCGTTCATCGTCACTCCCCTACCCGGCGTCGGCAGCCCCTCGCTCGTTGGCATCGGCGAAGCCGTCTACCGGCTCGGCGCGCCACTCGCTACGGTCGCGGCGCGCCGAGTGGCCTTCAGGGGCATAATCGGCACTTCGTTCGACAGCGCAAAGCTGATCGGACCGCTGCTCGCCGGCCGGCGCTCGCTGACCCTGGCGCTGTACCACAAGAACATCGGTAGTTCGCTACAGCTGATCGGCCGTGCGGGCTCCCATCCCGGAAGTCGCTCCCCCGGCTACTCCGAGCGCCTCGATCTGGGAGAAGGCTGGCTGCTCGAGGTGACCGGGATGCCGGACAGTCCACTCGCCGCCGACGCACAGGGCCTGATCGCCCTGGGGTTCGGCCTATTGGTCACGCTGCTCATATTCCTGCTCTAGCGCGTGCTCTCGCGCTCGCGCCAGCAGGCTTGGGGGCTGGTCGGGGAGAAGACCGACGAGCTGGAGTACCGCGCGCTGCACGATCCGCTGACCGACCTGCCGAACCGGATCCTGGTGCTCGACCGCGCGGAGCAGATCCTCGTGCGCGGGCGGCGCCAGGACGTGCCGGTGACCGCGCTGTTCGTCGACATCGACGGCTTCAAGCAGATCAACGACCGCTTCGGCCACCAGGCCGGCGACGATGTCCTGCGCCAGGTCGGGGCGCGACTGATGACCGTCCTGCGCGACAGCGACACGGTCGGCCGCCTCGGCGGCGACGAGTTCGTGATGCTGATCGACTCCGCCGGGCTGGACGCCACGCCCGAGCTCGTCGCCGAGCGGATCCTGGATGTGCTGCGCCAGCCGATCCACCTGCCCCAGTCCTCGCGTCCACCGATCTCGGTGACGGCGAGCATCGGCATCGCGACCGGACGGCCGTCCTGCGCCGAGGAGCTGATGCAAGACGCCGACCTCGCGCTGTACAAGGCCAAGGCCGTCGGCAAGGACGGCTACGTCAAGTTCGAATCCGCGATGCAGACGGCCGCACGAGACCGCATCGATCTGGAGATGGACCTCGGGAACGCACTCGACGCAGAGGAGCTCTTCCTCCTCTACCAGCCGATGCTTGACCTCGAGAACGAGCAGGTCGTCGGCGTCGAGGCGCTGCTGCGCTGGAGCCATCCCGCGGGCGAGACGGTGCCACCCGACGTGTTCATTCCGATCGCCGAGGACAACGGCCTGATCGTCCCGATCGGCCGCTGGGTGCTCGAGCAGGCCTGCGCCCAGGGCACCGCCTGGCACGAACAGGGATATCCCCTGAACATCTCGGTCAACGTCTCCGCACGCCAGCTCGAACGCCCAGAGCTCATCGAGGAGGTGCGCACGGCGCTGCACGACAGCGGCCTCGACCCAGCGGCGCTGACGCTCGAGATCACCGAGACCGTCCTGATGCGCCAGACCGGACACCACCGCCCAGTCTGCTCGCCGAACTGAAGGCGCTCGGCGTCCGGATCGCGGTCGACGACTTCGGGACGGGCTACAGCTCGCTCGCGTATCTGCGCCAGTTTCCCGTCGACTCGCTGAAGATCGACCGCACCTTCATCACCGGCCTGGCGGTTTCCAGTGAGGCACAGGCGCTGACCCACACGCTGATCGCGCTCGGCAAGGCACTTGGACTGCAGACGCTCGCCGAGGGCGTCGAGCACCGCAGCCAGGTCCGCGAGCTGCAGCGCGAGGGATGCGACCTCGCGCAGGGCTTCCTGTTCGCCCGCCCGCTCACACCCGACGCGCTCGAGCGCTTCCTCTCGGACAGCCCCCGGCTTAGCCGCCCAGCGGTGACGGCGGGATACGGGTCTCGCCGCGCACCTGTGGGACGTTCATCATGACCTCGTCGACGAAGCACCACCCCCAGGCTTCGCCGGGCTCGATCGAGCGGATGATCGGGTGCCCGCTTGAGCGGCTGTGCGCGGTGGCGTGACGGTTGGGCGAGTCATCGCAGCAGCCGACGTGCCCGCACTCCAGGCAGATGCGCAGGTGCAACCAGGGATCACCGGTCAGCAGGCAGTCCTCGCAGCCATCGGTCGCCTCTGGCAGCTGCGTGATCAGAACGTGGTCGAGGTGCGTGCAGGGCATGCGGTGAGCGTAGCTCGCTGACGCCGTCGGCGTGGATGGCGCCCATGCAACACGGGCACATCCCACGTCCCACGGGTCGGTGCGCCCGTCGGCAAGAAATCTTGCAGACCTCCCGATGTGATGCATCTTGCAGGAAGACCTGTTAGGTTCCCGCCCGTTCGTGCCGAGTCCTTCGACCCCACGGGGCCGAGGAACGGGGGACCCAATGCAGCCAAGTAGAAGGCTGCGGGGGCGAATCGCCACATTTGTGGCGTAGCGCAAGTCCGCGAGCCCGACAGCTAACCCCGTAGGCGCCAAGCAAATCGAAAGGACGCGTCTGCATGCCGGGATTCCCGCGTGATCTTGCCGTACTCGAACCCTGGGAGGTTTCGTCGATTCGCTCGCGTGAGCGCCGCCAGCGGACCGCCCGTGGACGTACTCGCACCGCCGCCCACACCTCCTCGGCCTCCCTGTCGGCGATGCTGGACGCACGCAACCGGACAGCCGCGCGCGACCTCGCCGAGGAGCTGCCGTGGGATCTGTCGTTGGGCCGCTCCCGCGCACGTCGCCGCGCCGCCGAGCTGCGATTCGTGCCGGCGAGCTCGCGGGCGAAGCGCATCTCGTTGGGCGCCCTCGCGGCGCTCACCGCCGGCCCCACCGCCAGTCTCGCCGACCGGGGTAGCGGCCGCCAACGCACCTACCCCCACGCCCGAGCCCGCGACGACGACCGAACACGCGATCGTGCTGAGCTCCGGCAGCGAAGGCCGGCAGGTGCAGTTGCTCCAGCAGGCCCTCGGAGCGATCAAAGTCGACGGTGTCTTCGGGCCGGAAACCGAAGACGGCGGTACGCAGCTTCCAGGTCGAGCCACGGGCTCGCCGTCGACGGCATCGTCGGCCCGCTGACGAGCGCCGCGCTGCGCGGCACGGGCTCGGGATCGGCGTTCGCGGCCGACGTCACAACGCCGATTCCGGCGAAACCTCCTCCGCGCAGACGGACAGCGCTGACAGCCTGCAGTCTGCATCGACATCGAGCTCCAGTCAGCAGAGAGCTCCAGCAGCACGCCGCAGGATGTCTCCGACATCAACCGGCAGCGCCCCGTCAGCGCGGTCGCGCAGCTGCAGCACGCGCTGGACCTCCCCGTCGACGGGGAATTCGGCCCCGAGACCGAGGCGGCGATCCGTCGTCTGCAGGCCCGCCACGGGCTGACCGTCGACGGCATCGTCGGCCCGTCGACCTGGAGCGTGATCGGCGTGCACGGCGAGGAAACACTCACCCCTCCCCCCTCGGCAATCGCTCAGCCGGCCGCTCAACCGGCAAGCAGCAGCGGCTGCCGTCGACGTAGCCGACACCTCCAGCGCGCCCAGCGCTGCCGGCACAGCCGCCGCACCGGCCACACTCGACGGCGGCAACCCGGTGGCACGACTGCAGCAGCGCGCTGCACCTGCCGGTCGACGGCGAACTTCGGTCCGGAAACAGAGGCGGCGATCCGCCGGCTGCAGGCCCGCCACGGGCTGACCGTCGACGGCGTCGTCGGCCCGGCGACCTGGAGCGTGATCGGGATCAGCGACGAGAGCACGCTCACGCCGCCCACAGCGCCCTAGCGGCGTTCGGCCCGGGCCGCAGCGACTCGACGGCGGCGTCGCCCAAGCGACTCGGCCTCAGCAACACTGCCGGCGGTGAAGGCGAATCCTCGAGCGTCGTGGCCCGTGTGATCGCGGCCGGCGATGAAATCGCGACCAGGCCGTACGTGTTCGGCGGCGGGCACGGCTCGTTCCAGTCCGAGGGATATGACTGCTCGGGCTCGGTCTCCTACGCGCTGCACGGCGGCGGCCTGCTGAGCTCGCCCGAGGACTCATCGGCGCTCGAGTCCTACGGCGAAGCCGGACCGGGCAGGTACATCACGATCTACGCGAACGCCGAACACGCGTGGATGGCGATCGACGGCAAACGCTTCGACACGATCGCCCAGCAGGAGACCGGACACACGGTGGTCGGACTCGATGACCTCCACGGCGGGCTACGTCGCACGCCACCCCGCCGGGCTGTAAATAGCGTCTGACCCGGCAGGCTTAAGCCTGCCGGGGGCCGTCGAGAAAGGCACCGACCCCGCCCCGATCGAGCGTCCCGTCTCAAGCTCGGCCTAGCTTTCTTGCTCCCCGTCCAGAAACGGCGACAGGAGAAAGACGAATGCTTGCACGGGCACACACGTTCACGATCGAGGGACTGCAGACGCGGCATGTGACCGTCGAGGTGGACATCCGCCCCGGGCTGCCCGCATTCACGATCGTCGGGCTGGCAGACGCGGCGGTGCGCGAGGCGCGCGAGCGGGTGCAGGCGGCGATCCTCAACTCTGGATATGAGTTCCCCGCCAGGCGGATCACCGCGAACCTCGCCCCCGGCGACGTGCCGAAGATCGGCCCTGGCCTGGACCTGGCGCTCGCCTGCGCGGTGCTGGCGGCCAGCAAGCAGCTGCCAAGCGAGCCGCTGGAGAGCCATGTGCTGTTCGGCGAGCTGGCGCTCGACGGCGCCGTGAGGGCTTGCGAGCAGGGCACGCTCGCGGTGGCGCAGGCGACGCTGAAGGCCGGGCTGCGCGACGCTGGTGCTCGCGCCCGAGCGGGCGCGCGAGGCGTGCCTGATCGAGGGCCTGGAGGTCGCCGCCGTCGAGCGTCTGTCGAGCGCGGTGCGCGTGCTCAGCGGCGGCCCGCCTGACGCGCTGCCCGAGCAGAGCGCGCCGAGAGTCGCGGACGCGCGCGAATCGCACGCGGGCCCGGACCTGAGCGACGTGCGCGGCCAGCACCACGCGGTGAGGGCGCTGATCGTGGCGGCCGCGGGCGCCCACAACAGCCTGCTGAGCGGCTCGCCGGGGACGGGCAAGACGATGCTCGCCCAGCGACTCCCCTCGATCCTGCCGCCGCTGAGCCGCACGGAGGCGATCGAGGTGACGCGGATCCACAGCATCGCGGGCGGCTGGGAGGGCGATCTGGCCAGCAGCCGGCCGTTTCGGGCGCCCCATCACTCGATCACGACCGCGGGCCTGATCGGCGGCGCGCGACGCGGATGGGTCGGCGAGATCGTGCTGGCGCACAACGGGGTGCTGTTCTTGGACGAGCTCTCGGAGTTCGCGCGCCCGACGCTGGAGGCGCTGCGCCAGCCGCTGGAGGACGGGCGCGTGGCGATCGTCAGAGCACAGCACTCCGCCGTGTACCCGGCGCGGTTCATGCTGGTGGCGGCCACCAACCCATGCCCATGCGGCTACGCGGGGAACTCGGAAAGGTGCAGGTGCAGCGAAACGGACACTGGCGCGGCACCGCCGCCGGCTGAGCGGCCCGCTGCTCGATCGCATCGATCTGCATCGTCAAGCTCGAGAGCGAGGGAGCGCTCGGCCTGGGCGCCGACGCCGCTGACGAGCTCGCGAGAAGGCACGCGAGCAGGTGATGCTCGCGCGCGAGCGTCAGGCGGCGCGCCTGAAGGACGAGGTGGTGACGGTGAACGCGCACATGGACGTGCAGCATGCTGCAGCGCCACGCGCGGCTTGAGGCACAGGCGGAGGATGCTGCTGAAAAAGAACCAGGAGCGGGGCTTGCTGAGCGCGCGCGGACAGCACCGGGTGCTGCGCGTGGCGCGCACGATCGCCGACCTGAACGGCAGCGAGCAAGGTGCGAACGCGGGACGTCGGCTCGGCGCTGGCGCTGCGCTCCGTAGGCGAGTATGCGGGTAGCTCGCGCGGCATGAAGAACGGGTACGACATAACAGACGGGCGCGACACCGCGCACGGGCGAGACACGGCAGACGCTCGCGGTGAGCATCCGCGCCAGGCAGGAACGGAAGTTCTCTCTCAAGCGGAGGGGCGTGGCGCGAGCCGGGCCTGTGGAGACTGCCTGCGCCGCAGTTGGCTGCTGGCGATAGTGAGCGCTCGTTTGGCATACCAAGCTCGCGATCGGAGACGGCTGCTCGCGCTGCTGGCGCTCGGCGACGAGGAGCTGATCCAGGCGATCGGGGGCACGCGCCGGCGGGAGTTGCGAGAGCGATACGCGCGGTTTACGCAGGAGGACCTCCACTGGAGCGCGGGCGTGCAGGCAATCTGCCGACACCATCCCGGCTACCCGCGCGGGCTGGGACTGGCCGGCGATAGAGCACCGCGGATGTTGTACGTCGCCGGTGCGGCGCGGCGACTGGAAGAACTGGGCGCAGCGCCGACCGTGGCGATCGTGGGGAGCCGCAGGGCGACCGATTACGGAATGGAGATGGCGCGAAGTCTGGCGCGCGGACTGGCCGCGAGCGGCGTGACGGTGGCGGGGGGCCTGTCGGACGGGATCGCGGTGGCCGCACAGGAAGGCGCGCTCGAAGCCGAGGGGAAGACACTGACGGTGATTGACGGCGGCCTGGACGTTGCGTGCCCGGCGCGCCGCCGCGCGCTGTACGAGCGCTTGCGAGCGACGAACTGCGTCGTCGCGGAGCAGCCCTGCGGCTGCGCCACCAGGAGATGGTGCTACACGGCGCGCGAGCGGATCGTGGCTGGGCTGGCGCAGCTGACGATCGTCGTCGAGGCCGACGAAGATCCGGGCGAGCTGTTGGGCGCGCGCGTGGCGAAGACCCTGGGCCGAGGAGTCGCTGCGGTCCCGGGGCGCGTGACCTCGCCGGTGTCGCGAGGAACACATGCGCTGCTGATGGCGGGAGCCCCGCTGGTGAGAGGACCGGGTGACGTGCTGGAGCTGCTGCATGAGGGCAATCCACCACGGGGCCAGGACAGCACGACGAGCAGGACCTACCGAACGCCGAAGCCGACCGAACTGGAGCCGAGGCTGAAGGCGACGCTGGAGCAGGTTGGCATCGGCAAGGACACGCCGACGAAGCTGACCGCGGACAGCGCGGACGCCGGCGAGACGCTGCTCGCCTTGAGCGAGCTCGAGCTGATGGGACTGCTGAGCAGAGGAGACGGCGGCCGGTATGTGCCGAGAGAGAGCCTGGCGGGTTCGTAAGGCTTTTTCGAGAAAGCGGATGAAGGGACTCGAACCCTCGACCTTCTGCATGGCAAGCAGACGCTCTAGCCAACTGAGCTACATCCGCGCGAGCGCCGATTATAGGGGCAGGAGGCATGGCGGGATCTGACTGTGGGCGATGGGCTGTGGACGCGCCACTCCCAGAAACATTGCTGGGATACTGCGCAGATGCCAAGCGACCGCGTCTACACGCGTCTCTCGACGACCTCGGCCTGGGCGCTGAAGGCCTTCGGCAAGCTCAACGTCCCGCTCTACCGCGCCAGCCGCGGGCGGCTGTTCGGGCAGATCGCCGGCACGCCGGTACTGCTGCTCACGACGGTCGGTCGCCGCTCGGGTCAGCCGCGCACCGTGCCGGTGGTGTACCTCCCCGATGGCGAGCGCCTGGTCGTGATCGGATCGAATGCCGGGCATAAGACCGCACCGGCGTGGTCGCTGAACCTGGAGGCGAACCCAGTTGCGGAGGTAGAGGTCGGCAGTGAACGAAGGAAAGTGCACGCACGAGTCGCCGAGGGCGAGGAGCGCGCTGAGCTGTGGCAGAAGATGAACGAGCACTACAGCGGCTTCGATGATTACAGCGCGCGAACGACGCGGGAAATTCGCCTGTTCGTGCTCGAGCAGCGCTAAAAAACACACCCCACTGACCGGCCTCCATCATCGGCTAGCCTGAGAGACCAGTATGCGCTTCTTCAGCCGTCCAGATCCGACCATGGTCGACGTAGCGTCCGCGCTCCCGGGCCGCGAGCGCACAATGGACGTCCCCGCTTTGCATGAGGTACTGAAAACACCGTTGAAGCCGCCATTCCCTGAAGGCTTCGAGCAGGCGGTGTTCGGGATGGGCTGTTTCTGGGGCGAGGAGCGAGTCTTCTGGGAGGCGCCCGGCGTCTACACGACCGCCGTCGGCTACGCGGGCGGGTTCACGCCGAACCCGACCTACGAGGAGGTCTGCTCCGGACGCACGGGGCATACCGAGGCCGTGCTCGTCGTCTTCGACCCTGCCGTTGACGAGCTACGAGGAACTGCTGAAGCTGTTCTGGGAGGGCCACGATCCGACTCAGGGCATGCGCCAGGGCAACGACGTCGGCAGCCAGTACCGCTCGGCGATCTACTGGCGCAGCGAGGCCCAGCGGGCTTCAGCCGAAGCCTCGCGCGACGTCTACCAGAGGTGCTGACGGCGGCCGGACACGGCGCGATCACGACCGAGATCGCGCCCCTGGACTCCCACCCGTTCTACTACGCCGAGGACTACCACCAGCAGTACCTGGCGAAGAACCCCGGCGGGTACTGCGGTGTGGGCGGCACCGGCGTGAGCTGTCCTGTGGGCCTGACGAACTCCTCGCCGAACGTCCTTTAACAGCAGCGACCCCGCCGAAGCGGGGCCGCTGGTAGTGGGTTTGGGTTGAGTTGAAACCGGAGGCGTCCGTGCCTCCGGTGTGCGGAGCGGACTAGCCGGCCGCCGGGCTTGGCTGCCACGACGGAGCGTGCGGGCCACCGAGCGTGGGCACGTCCGAGGGGTAGACCTCGTTGCCGTGGATCGCGTGATCGCCGATCTCCAGCTCTTCGTCGGAGAGACGCAGAGGCAGGAAGATCCCGATCGAGCTTCAGCAGGATGAACGTCACGATCGCCGCTGAACACGATCACCCACGCGGCCGTCTCCGCCTGCCAGCGCAGCAGCGTCCAGCCACCGCCCAGGAGCAGACCTGTCTTCCCAGGCAGGTTGGACGCACCGCCCACGCCGATGTACTCGACGATCGCGGGTCGGCCAAGCAGGCCGACCATCAGGCCTCCCATGAGACCGGCGATACCGTGCGTGTAGATCACCCCCAGGGTGTCGTCGACATGTCCGGAACGATCGGTGCTCGACTGAGGAACCGGATCGCCAACCACACGATCGTCGAGTCGACGACCCCGATGATGATCGCTCCCCAGCCGTTGACGAAACCGGCGGCGGGCGTGATCGCCGACCAGCCCCGTGATCATCCCGTTGACCGAGCCGAGCAGTGACGGCTTGTCGCGGAAGATGTAGTCCCACGCGATCCAGACGAGCATCGCGACCGCGGTGCAGAGGTTGGTGTTGAGCACCGCCGCCGAAGCGTTCGGCGCCGGCGTAGTAGGAGTCCCCGCCGTTGAAGCCGTTCCAGCCCAGCCACAGCAGACCCGCGCCCGCCGCCACCATCAACAGGTTGTTGGGCGCGTCGATCTCGCGATCTCGTTGCAATCGCGGTCCGATCACCGCCGCGCGCACGAAGCCTGAGATACCGGCCGACAAGTGGATCACGTACCCACCGGAGTAGTCCAGCGCGCCGTGCGCGGCGAAGTAGCCGCCGCCCCAGATCAGGAACGCGTTGACCGTGTACACGAACGTGATCCACAACAGCACGAACGGGATCCACGCCTTGAAGTTGACCCGCCCGAGCACCGAGCCGAGCATCAGGATCGGGGTGATCGCGGCGAACACGAACTGGAAGTAGACGAGCGACGCCTCGGGGAAGTGGAACGGCGGACCTTCCGTGATCGACGGATTTACCGCCTGGCCCTCCTCCGCCGTCTGGTCTGAGCACGCTGCCCGGTTCACCGAGAGCCTGCCCCAGGAATCCCTTGGTGTCGAAGATAGCCCTTACCGCTGTCCGATCGGATGGCCGAAGCCCATCTTGAACGCCCACAGGCACCAGGCGACCAGCGTCACGAGCGAGAACGCCACGAACGTGAGCATCATGCTGTTGACCGACCAGCGCTTCTGCATGACCCCGCCGTACAGGACGGCGAGACCGGGGAGGCTCATCAGCCCGACGAACGTCGCGGCGGTCATCTGCCACGCGTTGTCGCCGGCGTTGAGCCAACTTGGGTATGCGTTCCAGGACATGTGCCTCCGTTTCCTACCGTTGTGGATATGGCGGTGCTCCATCCAGCACGGAGCAGAGCACGCCATTACGTCGCGGGTATGAAATCCGGCATGGGGAGCAGCCGGTAGGGACACCGTGGCCAACACTTGGGCGGTGGCTTTCGACATTTGGATAGACACCCCGGCGGATCGCTGTCCTGGTATCGAGCCACTGCGTTGATGGATCACGAGCAAAGCGCCCGGAACGGATCGAGATGACGAAGAAAAGCGCTTTCGACACCAGCTCATCCCCGTGTCCCGAGGCGATCGGCCGCCGGTCGGGCCGTACGGTCAGCCAGGGCCGGCGAACGGGAAGCCGGCCCGCCGGCAGGCGGCGCGCAGTTCGGCCGCGACGTGCCTGAACGCGCCCGGGAGGCACACACCCTCCTGGCCTGTGGGCCGCAGGCATGCTCGGTCGCGCCGCCGAGCGTGCTCGCGAACGAGACTTCGATGCAGTCCTTACGGCCGGGCGAGCCGCTCGTAAGCGCGTACGCGCCGAGGCCGACGACGACCAGCACCACGCACGCGAGCATCACGACGACGACGGTCCTCTCGCGCCGCCCCCAGCGCAGCGGCTCGGACAGCCGCTTGGACTGGTCCTGCATGATCATGGTGGCGAGAGACTACTGCGCGGTGGGTGGCGCATCCGGCGCATCAGAGCCCGGCTGGAAGGCGAGCGCCGCCGAGTTGATGCAGTAGCGCTGGGTGGGCGGGCCTCCATCAACACGGGGTCCGTCGTCGAAGACGTGCCCCAGATGGCCGCCGCAGGTGCGGCAGAGCACCTCGGTGCGTCGCATGAACAGGCCGTTGTCCGGGCGCAACTCGACCGCTTCGGCGACCGCCGGCTCGGTGAAGCTGGGCCAGCCCGTGCCGGAGTCGAATTTGGTGTCGGAACCGAACAGCTCAGCGTCGCAGGCCGCACAGCGGTAGGAGCCGTCGGCCTTGTGGTGGACGTACTCGCCTGTGAACGGCGCCTCGGTACCCGCCTTGCGCAGGACATCGTATTGAGCGGGCGTCAGCTGCTCACGCCACTCCTGATCGGACTTCTCGACTTTTGCCTCACTCATCCCTATGAGTTCTAGCATCGTCGCGTTGCACCGCCCTGCTATCATGATGTTTACGTTCACGTCAACTTCCCCAGGATCCCGCTTCGGCGTCGCCGCCGGCCACGAGAACTACAAGTGGTGGGCGCTTTCCTGCACGAGCCTCGGGATGCTGCTCGCGGCGACCAACTCGGGCACACTGATCATCGCTCTGCCCGATCTGGAGCGCTCGCTGCATGCCAGCCTGCTGGCGCTCGTGTGGGTGATCCTCGCCTACCTGATCGCCGCCACGGTGCTTGTGCTGATGGCGGGCCGCCTGTCTGACCTGTTCGGGCGCAAGCGCGCCTACGTGGGCGGCTTCCTGCTGTTCGCGTTCGCCTCGCTCGGAGCGGGGTTTGCCCCGAACGCGGACGTCCTGATCGTCTGGCGCGTGCTGCAGGGCATCGGCTCGGCCTTTTTGTTCGCAAACGCCGCCGCCCTCGTGACCGACGCCTTTCCCAAGGAGGAACTAGGTCTCGCGATGGGCACCAACACGATGGTCGCCGCGATCGGCCTGGCGATCGGCCCGGTGCTCGGCGGCGCGCTGGTGGCGATCTCATGGCATTGGGTGTTCTGGTTCAACGTGCCGCTGGCACTCGGCGGCGCCGCCTGGGGCGCACTGATCCTACGCGAGCTCTCAAAACCAGATCAGGTGCGCGGGTATGACGTGCTCGGCAACATCACCTTCATCGTCGGGCTGACCGGCCTGGTGCTGGGCATCTCGCGCGGCGGGATCAGCGGCTGGAACGACTCGATCGTGATCGTCGGCCTACTCACGGCGGCCGTGCTGCTGCCGATCTGGGTGCTGATCGAGAGCCGCTCGCGCGCACCGATGCTCGACCTGAAGATCTTCAAGAACCGTCTGTTCGCGGCCGCGAGCGCCGCCTCGTTCATCAACGGGCTCGCACGCTTCGCGCTGATGTTCCTGTTCGTCTTCTACTTCCAAGGCGCCCAGTCAAACACGCCGATCGAAGCCGGCATCAAGCTGATCCCACTTGCGCTGGGAATGCTCGTAGCTTCGCCACTTGCCGGCATCTATGCCGACCGTCATGGCTCGCGCGCGCTGGCCGCGATCGGCATGCTCGTGAGCACTGTCGGGCTCGCGGGAATGACGACGCTCGGCGTACACACCCCCTACTGGCAGAGCGGCCTGTGGCTGCTGATCGTCGGCGTCGGCTCCGGTATGTTCAACAGCCCGAATACGGCGGCGATGATGGGCACCGTCCCCGCCGATCGCCGCGGTATCGCCGCCGGCGCGAGAACACTCCTGCAGAACACCGGCGCCGTGCTGTCGATTGCGTTCGTGCTCGCGATCATCACCTCGGCCGTGCCCAAGCCGACGCTGTTCGCGGTCTTCTCCGGGCTCACTAAGGGACTTTCCGAAGCGAAGCTCGCGCCGTTCATCACCAACATGCACGTCGCGCTGTGGGTGCTCGCCGCGACTTCGCTGCTCGGAGCGGGCGTCTGCCTGTTGCGCCCCAAGCACATGTCCGCCGCGGAGTCCGCCACGCTGTCTTTTGAGGAGCATTCGGCCGGCCCGGACACTGAGCCGGAAAAGACCCACCCAGACCAGGCCCAGCCCCGTGGGACCGCACCGGGGAAGATCGCGGCGCGGTCGCAAGTACGCGTATGAGCCCCAACTCCGCGACCGAGCCCAGCCTGCGCATCGGCGACGTCGCCAAGCTGGCCGGCACGACGCCGCGCACGATCCGCTACTACGAGGAGATCGGCCTGCTTCCCCCCTCGCCCGCGCGTGCGTCGGGCCAGCATCGGCTGTACACCGAGACCGAGGTCGAGCGTCTGCGCGAGGTGATGCGTCTGAAGGACCTGCTCGGGGTCTCGCTCGATCAGCTGAAAACGTTGCTCGCCGCCGAGGATGCACGGGCCGCGGTCCGCGCCCAGCTGCAGCGAGACGATGTCGACCCGGAGCGCCGGCGCGAGCTGCTGGGCGAGGCGCTCGGTCACATCGACCGTCAGCTCGAGCTCGTCCGCGGCCGCGCGGCGGAGCTCGCGAGCCTGGAAGCGGAGCTACGGGAGACACACAAACGCGTGCGCCGCAAGCTACGCGAGCTGGACGCCCAGGCCGGGAGCGCCTTCCCGCCGGCCACGGCGCCAGCGGAACCCGTGCCTCCAGGCGTTTGAGCTGAAGAGACAGCGGGCAGGGGTGCGGTAGCCCGTTTGTAAGGTGAGGGGAAGCTGATTTCGAGAGAGGAGTTTGAGTGGAGCGTAAGTGGTGGACCCTGATCGCGGTCTCAGTGGCGATCTTCATGCTGTTGCTGGACATCACCGTCGTTAACGTCGCGCTCCCCGACATCCAGCGCTCGCTGCACTCCTCCTTCTCCGACCTGCAGTGGGTCGTGGACGCCTACGCGCTGACGCTCGCCACCTTCCTGCTCACCTCCGGCTCGGTGGCTGATCTGATCGGGCGCAAGCGCGTGTTCATCGCCGGCCTGTTCGTGTTCACCACCGCCTCGGCGGTCTGCGGCCTGTCCACCACGCCGCTGATGCTCAATCTCGCGCGCGCCGTCCAGGGCACGGGCGGGGCGATGATGTTCGCAACCTCGCTCGCGCTGCTTGCGGAGGCCTTCCATGGCAAAGAGCGGGGGACGGCCTTTGGCGTGTTCGGCGCGGTGACGGGCGGAGCCGTGGCGGTGGGGCCGGTGCTCGGCGGAGTCATCACCTCGGGCATCGGCTGGGAGTGGATCTTCTTCGTGAACGTGCCGATCGGCGTGATCGCGGTGTTCATCACGCTCACCCGGGTAAAGGACTCGCGCGACCCAAACGCCACCGGAGTCGACTGGGCTGGCCTTGTGACCTTCTCCGGGTCATTGTTTCTGCTCGTGTACGCCCTTGTCCAGGGCAACCAAAAGGGCTGGGGCTCCCCGGAGATCGTCGCCTTTCTGAGCGCCGCCGTCGTGCTGATGGCGGCGTTCCTGGTCGTCGAGCATCTGCAGAGTCGCCCGATGCTCGACCTCACGCTCTTCCGCCGCCCCGCCTTCACGGGAGCGAGCATCGTCGCATTCTGCCTGTCGAGCTCGTTCTTCGCGATGTTCCTTTACCTCACGCTCTACATCCAGGACGTGCTCGGCTACAGCCCGCTGCAGGCCGGGCTGCGGTTCCTTCCGTCGACGCTGCTGTCCTTCATCGTCGCCCCGATCGCGGGAAAGCTGAGCGTCCGCATGCCTGTGCGCCTGCTGCTGGGATCGGGCCTGCTGCTGATCGGGATTGGCCTGCTGACCATGACCGCGATCGACGCGGCCTCGAGCTGGACCGCGTTGATCCCGGGCTTCGTGTTGGCCGGCGCCGGTGTGGGCCTCGTCAACCCGCCGCTTGCATCCACCGCGGTCGGGGTCGTGCCCGTCGAGCACAGCGGGATGGCTTCGGGGATCAACTCGACCTTCCGCCAAGTAGGGATCGCCACGGGTATCGCCGGGCTGGGCGCCGTGTTCCAGCACAGCGTGACCCAAGGCACCACTGCGGCGCTCCGTTCGAGCGGGCAGGTCCACGCGATCCTTGGCGCAGCCCATGGCCGGCTGAGTACGCTGCTGGAGTCCGGCGAAGTCAGCCAGTTCGCGAAATCCCTTCCCCTCGCGACCCACACGGCCCTCGAACACTCCTACCGCGTGGGGTTCACCGAAGCGTTCACGACGATCGCCATCATCGCCGCGATGATCGCGCTCGTCGGGGGCGTGCTGGCCTTCGCGCTCGTGCGCAGCCGCGATTTCGTCTCCGCCGGAGAGGTGCCCGCCACTCAGGCGCCCGAACCGGTGACAGCTGCCGCGTGATGACGCACGCGGGTGTAAGACCTAGCCACGCCTGTGTCCCAACCCACAACTTCAACGCGGCCGGGCGGGCGCGGGGGGAGCAGGTTCCCCCGCAAGCCCCCACCCAAAAAATCAATCGCCCTCCGGCTCATATCCGCGACAGTCGAGAACCGGCAGTCGGGGATAGCGCGGATAAGCTGGATCCTCGCGCGAGCGCTCGCACAGCGAGAACATCGAGCCGCGGGTGTTCTTCACCTCCCGTTGGTGCTTGCAATCCGCGCACAGCCCGGCCCGCGGGTCACGCCTCGGGGGAGTCACCGGTGCGGTCATCACCGCAGCGTAATGGCTCCGCGACGGCCTCCTGCAATAATCGTTGACTGAGCAACTATGAAGATCTTCAACCGACTACTTGGATTCCTGCGCCCCTACAAGCGAGGCATGATCATCTCCTGGGGACTGGCGAGCCTCGCAATGGTGATGACCGTGGCGCTGCCCGCCCTGACGGGGCGTGCGGTGCAGATCATCAGCACGGGCCCCCACCACCAAGCCGCCGCGCAGGCGAGCGCCCGCAACGAACTGGCGCTGATCGCCGGCGCAATCGCACTCGTGGTGCTGGTGCGCTGGGGACTCACCTACTGGCGGCGGATGGTCGCCGGGCGGCTCTCGCTCGGCGTCGAATACGACCTGCGCAAGCTGCTCTACGGCCACCTGCAACAGCTCGAGCTCGGCTTCTTCGACCGCCAGCAGACGGGCCAGCTGATGTCACGCGCGACCGTCGACCTGCAGGCCGTGCGCTTCTTTCTCGGCTACGGGCTCGTGTTCATCCTGCAGTCGATCCTGACGATCGTGCTCGCGGGGGCCGTGATGATCGTGACCGAACCGCGGCTCGGCCTGATCTCGCTCGCGCCGGTGCCGTTCGTGGTGCTGATCTCCTACCGCTACGGTCGCCGCGCGCGCCCCGCGATCCAGCAGACACAGCAGCGCATCGCTGAGCTGACCGCCGACGCCGAGGAGAACATCTCCGGGGTGCGTGTCGTCAAGGCCTTCGCCCGCGAGCCCCGCCAGCTTCAGCGCTTTCAGGGCAGCGTCGGGCGCGTGTTCGGCCAGGCGATGGTCGCCACCCGCCTGGAAGCGAAGTTCAACCCGATGATCGGCTTCCTGCCCCAGCTCGGCCTCGCCGCGGTGCTGCTGATCGGGGGCAACGCCGTGATCCACGCGCACCTGACGCTCGGCCAGTTCACCGCGTTCTACCTGTACCTGAACATGCTGATCGCCCCGATGCGCACGCTCGGCGTGATTCTCAACCTCGCCCAGCGCGCCACCGCCTCGGGCGCACGCCTCTTTCAAGTCCTCGATCGGGCCCCGCGCCTGACCGCACCGCCAGGCGCCCCGCCGTTGCCGCCCGGCAGCGGGCACGTACAACTGCAGGGCGTCACCCTGCGCTACGACGAGTCCGACGAGTTCGGGGCCGCGTACTCGGCGGCGGGCACGCCGAACGGGGCCTCGGGGCCAAGCGCGCCGGACTCCACCGCGAGCGCTCAGTCCTCGGCGACGCGCACGCCAGAGTCCTTGCCGGACGGTTCCGGTTCGGCGAACGGCGCACAGATCCGACCGAGCGCCGCGGGGCCCTCGAACGGGTCAGCGCACGCGAACGGCGCCGCGCCGGCCCCCACCGCTCGAGCGGTGCTGAGCGACATCGACCTGGACGTTCCGGCCGGGCGCACGGTCGCGCTCGTCGGCGCCACCGGCTCCGGCAAGACCAGCCTCGTCTCGTTGATCTCGCGGTTGTACGACGTCAGCTCCGGGCGCGTGCTGCTCGATGGCGCCGATGTGCGCGAGGTGGACCTGCGCTCGCTGCGCCAGGCCGTCGCGGTCGTCAGCGACGATCCGTTCCTGTTCTCCGAGACCGTCGCCGAGAACATCGCCTACGCGCGGGTGGGCGGGCCTCCGGTCCCGCGCGAGGCGATCGAGCAGGCCGCCCGCCGCGCCCAGGCCCACGAGTTCGTCGAGCGCCTGCCCGACGGTTACGACACCCGTGTCGGCGAGCGCGGGCTGACCCTGTCCGGCGGCCAGCGCCAGCGCCTGGCGATCGCGCGGGCGCTGCTTGCGGACCCGCGCGTCTTGATCCTCGACGACGCCACCTCGTCGGTCGACGCCTCCACCGAGCGTCAGATCAAGCTCGCGCTCGATGAGGCGATGGCGGGGCGGACCACGTTCATCGTCGCCCACCGCCTCTCCACGATCGCGCTGGCGGACGAGATCGTCGTGCTCGATCACGGCCGGATCATCGCCCACGGCAACCACGAGGAACTGCTGGAGGCTTCGGAGCTGTATCGCGAGATCGTCGAAAAGGGTTTGCCGGACCAGGTGTTCTTGACGCGCGAGCTACCGCGCGAACGCGAGGTGAGCGGGATATGAGCGCACACGGCGGCGCACGGATGGTGGGCGGTGGCGGCCCCGGCTCGCAGTGGACGGGCGAGCGCGCCGCGAAGGGCACACGCGGGCGCAACCTGCGCGGCCTACTGCGGTTGTTGGGTCCCTACCGCTTGCGCGTGAGCGCAATGTTGACTGCGCTCGTGCTCGGCACGGCCGCCTCGCTGGCGCCCCCGCTGCTGGCGAAGGTCGCGATCGACGATGGCATCGAACGCCACGACACCCACACGCTCGTGCTGGTGGTGCTCGCGTTCCTCGCATCGGCGTTGCTCGTGTGGGCGATGACCTACGCGCAGACATACCTCGTCGGCTGGGTCGGCCAGCGCGCGCTCGCGGATCTGCGCCTTCGCATCTTCACCCACCTGCAGAGCCAGCCGATCGGCTTCTACGAGAGCCGCCCGGCAGGGGTGCTGATCTCGCGCATGACCAACGACGTCGAGGCCTTGGAAAGCCTCGTGACCGACTCGGTGGTGACACTGTTCCAGGCCGGCCTGACGCTTGTCGGGGCGGTCGTGGTGCTGCTGTTCCTCGACGTGAAGCTGGCCCTGCTGACGTTCTGCGTCGTCCCGTTCGTGGCCGCCGGCTCGATCTGGTTCAGGCTCGTCTCGGCCGGCGCCTTCCGGCGCACGCGGGAGACGATCGGCGCGATCACCGCCTACCTGCAGGAGACCCTGTCGGGGATCCGCGTTGTGCGCAGCTTCGGCCAAGAGCCCCACCACGAGGCACGGTTCGCGGAGCTCAACACGGACAACTGCGACGCGAACATGGTCACGGTGCGGCTCAACGCCGCCTACTTCCCGACGGTGGAAATGCTCTCCGGCGTCGCGCTCGCGCTGATCGTCCTGTACGGCGGCTACCAGGCCCTGGAAGGCCACATCACCACGGGCACCGTCGTCGCGTTCGTCGGAACCCTGTCATTCTTGTTCGAACCGATCCAGCAGCTCTCCCAGCTCTACACCACCTACCAGTCGGGGATGGCCGCGCTGGAGAAGATCTTCCAGTTGCTGGACATCACACCGAACCTGACCGACCGGGAAGGGGCGATCCCGCTGGATCGCATCCGCGGCGAAGTCCGCTTCGAAGACGTCTCTTTCTCCTACACAAGCGACGCGATGGTGCTCGAGCACATCGACCTGACGATCCCTCCCGGGCAGACCGTCGCGCTCGTGGGCGCCACCGGAGCGGGCAAGTCGACGATCGCCAAGCTGCTCGCGCGCTTCTACGACCCGAGCACCGGTCAGATCCTGATCGACGGGCATGACCTGCGCGATGTATCCAGCGACTCGCTGCGCTCACAGATGGGGATCGTGCCGCAGGAGGCCTTCCTGTTCTCCGGCACGATCCGCGAGAACATCGCCTTCGGCCGCCCCGACGCCGACGAGAACCACGTCCGCGAGGCCGCGGCGGCGGTCGGCGCGGAGCAGTTCATCGCAGAGCTGCCCCACGGCTACGACACCGAGGTCGGCGAGCGCGGCGCGCAGCTGTCCTCGGGCCAGCGCCAGTTGATCGCGTTCGCCCGCGCTTTGATCGCCGACCCGCGCATCCTGATTCTGGACGAGGCGACCTCCAACGTGGACCTGCACACCGAGGGCCGGATCGAGGCCGGCCTGCGCCGCCTGCTCGCGGGGCGCACCGCGATCGTGATCGCCCACCGCCTCTCCACCATCCGCCAGGCCGGCCGCATCGTCGTGCTCGAACACGGGCGCATCGTCGAGCAGGGCACACATGACGAGCTGATCGCCGCCGAGGGTCGCTACTTCGAGCTCTACCGCGACTGGGCCTCGCAGGCCGCGGCCTAGCTTGGGTGGGCGCAGCCTTCCCCGGCCGGTCTTACGCGACAGGCGGTGGCACTCCCTCGGCGCTGGCGGCGAGCGCCGGATCCCAATCGCACACCGCGCACGCATGGCCGAACGCTGAGTGGGCGAACTCGAGTGCGCTCGCGGGCGGGTCGGGGGTGGAGCGAATGTCCTCCCAGTCCAGGACGTACTCGCCGAGATTCCCGTCCCAATGCGCGGCCGCGGGAGCGAGCGTCGCGCCGGCGAATCCGTCCGGCGCGGGGTGCGCGTAGGCGTAGAACGCCGCCTTGTCGTAGCGAGCGTCGCCGGGCCACCAGCCGACTGCGACCTCCTGTGCGTCCATCGCGTTGCGCATGATGAAGTCATTCGACGGCGGATCGGCCGGGAGACCGGAGAACAGGCTCACCGCGAGATCGAACGAACCCCACCACGCGTTGACCGGCGTTGAGCGTCCACGGAACGGCGCGCGGAACGCCGAGAGAACTAGAGCGGCACGGGTCGCCGCGGCAAAGTAGATGCAGACCTGATCGGGGTCATAGCGCTTGTGCTCGTCGTCTTCGTCGAGCGGCACGCTCCAAGGCACCTCTTGCGGAGTGGGGTCGATTTGCACGGCGCCGGCCAGAGCGCCGACGGCGCCGAGCAACTCCCGCGTGACCTCGCCGACTGGTCGGTCGGGTGCGAGCGCGACGCGCCGGGTGGGGCCGTCTGAGTGCTCGACGATCGCCTCGTGGCTTTGAAGATCGAGCGCGACGACGAGCGCCCCCGACCCGTCCGGCGCCGGCAGCGCAAGCGTCTCCCACCCTCGCGCGGTCAGACGCAGCGCCGCGTGTTGGAGCTGCGGCTCGGGCGGCGCGAGCGCCACAGCCAGCTTGCCGAGGACCTGGGTATGCGCGTGAAGCGTGTCGCACGTCTCGCTCCACTGCTCATAGGAAAGCGCGGGCCATAAAGAGGACATACCCACACGCTACTCCGGAGAGGAGCTTAAGACTCGCTGAGAGGCGCGCGCGATGCCGGTGCTCGCCCCGATCACAGCGGACTCCTTGTTGCGCAGGGCTCCGCGAAGCAAAGCGATCGGAGGACACGGGCCATCGTCAACTCCGGGACAGGGACTCGAACCCCAATCTCCCGGACCAGAACCGGGCGTCACTGCCAATTGGACTATCCCGGACAGTGCCTTCGCTTGAAGAATAGTAAACGAGCCGGTAGGGCTCAGACCGGCTGACCGTTCGGCGCGAAGAAGGCGGTGAGCGCCTCCTCCAGGCCCGTATCGAGCACCAGCAGCACCTCGTCGCCGGCCTCGATCACGGTGTCGGGCTTGGGCACGAAGCCCGTCCCTTCGCGTAACACCGAGATGATCAGACTGCCTTCGGGCAGCGCGATCTCGGCCACCTTCACGCCGACGGTCGGCGCGTCCTCGCTCACCTCCAGCTCGATGATCTCGAGGCGCTCCTCTTCGAGCGCCAGCAGGTGCACGAGCCCATAGCGCGGAACCTCGTGCTCGATCAAGCGCAGGATCAGGTCGGTGGCCGACACCGCCGGCTGGATTCTGAGCATCCTGAAGTGGTCGTGGTTACGCGGGTTGTTCACGCGCGCGATGATGCGTTCGCACAGGTACTTCTCCTTGGCCACCTGGCAGACCAGCATGTTGTCCTCGTCATCGCCGGTCACCGCGACCACCAGGTCCGCGCGCTGAATCCCCGAACGCTCCAGCACCCACAGCTCGGTGGCGTCGCCGTACTGCGCGGCGTGTTCGAACTCCTCCTCGATCGCCAGATAGCACGAGCGCGAGGACTCGATCAGGGTCACCTCGTGACCCTTCACGATCAGCTCTCGGGCCAGGTTGCGCCCGACCTTGCCTGCCCCGACGATGATCGCGTACACCCGTTCTAGCTCCTCAAGCCGGCTGAATCTCAAGCGCGCTCTCGAACATCTCGATCGCGTGCCGGGTGGGAGAGATTGTCTGCAAGCCCTGCGCGCCGTACCATCCGGCGCGTGCGGGGTCCATGACTCGCGCGAGCACCTTTTCGACATCGAAGCGCTTCTGGGCGATCTGGGCGATGATCAGGTTGGTGTTATCCCCCCCGGTAGAAGCGATGAACACGTCGGCGTGCTCGATGCCGGCCTGCACCAGCGCATCGACCTCCAGCGCCGTGCCGACCGTGAACTGACCTTCCGCGTCCTCCCAGCTCTCGCTCTGGCCCGCGTCCAGACGCTCGTGCGAGAGTGGATCCGCATCCAACACGGAGACTTCGTGACCCGCCGCCAGCGCAGATTTCGCGACCGCTGAGCCCACACGGCCGGCGCCGACGATTAGGACGAACATGAAGTAAGAACGAACATTGTGCGGATGCGGAGATTAGACGATGCGGGGCTCTGTTCGCCGAGGGCCTCCGGACTGCTCTCCAGGCTGGCGCTCTCCCGAACGCTTGACCTCGGAGGACACCGGCTCTCCAGGCTGCTCCCCCGCCGAGTGATCTTCGGGTGAGTGAGCAGCCGGCGCCGTCACGATCACCCGGCAAGTCGCCTTGCTCACGACGTACTTGGTGATCTCACCAACGAAGTTCTCAAGCGGCCCACCCCGTCCCCCCAGGCCCGCGCCGCCGCGGATCCGGGAGGGTTCCTCCGCCCCGAGCACGATCGCTTCGACGCCCCGGCGGCGCGCCTCCTCCACGATCGCATACCCCGCGCGGCGCGTACGCACAGTGGCCGTGGCGACGTATACGCCCCCGTACTCCTCCCCCACCGCCTTCGCCCGCGCCAGCGCCAGGCGGGCGTGCTTTATCTGCTCCTCCGGCAGGCGCGCGTCGAGCGGCAGCGACATCGGCATCACAAAGATCCAAACGGCCTCGATCGTCGCCGTCTCGGTCTCGGTCCCGGTCTCCTCGGTGGCCTCGCCCGCGGCCAGCAGGGCCGCCGTCTGCACGATGTCCTCGTCGAGCTTGGTGCCGAACAGCGGCACGAGAATCGACCCGTAGTCGCGTTCGCTCAGCGGCTCGGCGCGCAGGATCTGCGGCGAGACCGTCACCCGCGCCGTCAAAGAGGTCTCATCCGCACGCCGGTAGGAGACGTACCCGATGATCCCGAACGCCATCCATCCCAGCCCCACGTAGCGAGCCGGTTCGTGGAGAATCATCACCGCCACCCAACCGGCGCCGCAGACCAGCGCTCCGAAGGCCGCGGGCAGCGGCAGCTCGCCGCCGCGCACCCGCACCGACAGCGGCACTTTGTAGGGGCGGTCGCGATCGGGCTCGGAGTAGCGCAGTCGGCAGATCGAGAGATGGGCGATCGTGAATGCCAGCATCGCCCCGAAGGCATAGATCCCGACGAGGAAATCGAGGTTCTCCGGTACCACCAGCACCGCCGCGAGCAGACCTGCCAGGACGATCAGCACATACGGGGTTGAGCGTTGGGGATGCAAGCGCCCGAGACCACTCGGGATCTGGCGATTGGTCGAGAGCGAGTAGGCAAGCCGCGAGAGGCCGAGCATCGCCGAGTTCGCCGCGGCGATCAGCGTGAGCGTCGCCAGCGCTCCCACCACGTATCTCAGCGTATGCGCCAGCCAGTAGGGGTGTATCTGGGTGACGATCCCGATCACGGGATCGTTTAGGTAGCGGCCCGCCAGCTCCGTGTGGCCGGCGTGCACCGGCAGCGCGGTGATCGCCACCAGCGCGATCCCCACATAACCGAATATCACCGTCGCGGCGCCGCTGCCGACCATGTGCTTCAGGCCGCGCCGGCCGATCCGCACCTCTCCCGCCAATCCGGCGGCTGACTCCAGGCTGGTGAAGGAGATCACGGCAACCGTCAGGGCGAACACGAGATCCGACCACGTCGGCGCGCTGCCCAGGTGGATTGGATCGAGCAACTTGCCTGGGTTGAAGAACAGGACCAGCCCGATCACCACGATCAACAGCTGCAGCAGCAGATCGCCGGCGACCAACAGCCCGACTCGTCGCGAGCGACCGCTACCGAAGCCTCGGATGTTGCCCAGCACGACGATTGCGATGAATGCGAGTGCGAGCAGCAGCGCCTCGGTGTGATGTCCCAATGGATGCCAGAAGACACGCAGGTATTGGGTTGCCGAGAAGGCGCAGACGGCGATCAGGATGATGTAGTCGAGCAGGATCGCCCAGCCGGCGATGAAGCTCACGAGCTCGTTGAACGCGTAACGGGCGAACACGGTCGAGCCGCCGCGATCCTGATGCAGCGAGGCCCCCTCCACGTAGGTCATCGCTGTCAGCACAAACAGCAGCGCCGCGAGCAGGAACACGAGCGGCGTGAGCCCGAGCGCGTGGCCGGCGATCACACCGAGGGAGAAGTAGATCGCGCTCGCCAGCGACGTGTACACGACCGTGAACAGGACCGGCGAGCCGATGCTGCGCCGCATTGTCACGCGCGAGCGGGCGGCGATCGCCGTTGCGGCGTGCTCGACCTCGGTTGCCGGATCCACCGCACCCGGCGCTCCCGGGGCGCCGGCGGGGGTTTTACCGAGCGGCGTGCTCACGAGCCTCTCCTGCCCCTCTTCGTCTCCAGATACATCCGTCCCCCGCCCGCCGCGATGAACAGCACACCGAGCAGCAGACGTGGAGAGATGATGCCCCCGTGCCCGTCGACCGCCTGGGCGATAAGCGCCACGCCGATGACTGCCATCACCAGGGAGAAGATCAATGTCGCCGAGCGATGCGCCTGTTGGCCGGTGGTCATCTTCGATTGAGCTTAAGACCTGGCGGCAACCCGGCCTGCATCAGTTTCAGGTGATCAGCGGGATGATCAGGATCGCAACGATGTTGGCGACCTTGATCATCGGGTTGATCGCGGGTCCAGCGGTGTCCTTGAACGGATCGCCCACCGTGTCGCCCGTTATCGAGGCGGCGTGGGCTTCGGAGCCCTTGCCGCCGAACGCCCCGTCCTCGATCAGCTTCTTCGCGTTGTCCCACGCGCCACCGCCGGCCGTCATCAGCACGGCGAAGAAAAAGCCCACCACGATCACGCCGATCAACAGGCCGCCGAGCGCCTGCTGGTCGATCAGACCGACGATCAGCGTCAGCACGATCGGCAAAAGCGACGGCAGGATCATCTCGCGCTGGGCGGTCCTCGTGACGATGTCCACGCACCTCGCGTAGTCGGGCTCTTCGGTGTAGTCCATGATCCCCGGGTGCTCGCGGAATTGGCGGCGCACCTCCTCGACGACCGCGCCGCCGGCGCGACCGACGGCCTCGATCGATAGCGAGGCGAACAGGCAGACCATCAGCCCGCCCAGCAGCAGCCCGATCAGCACCGGCGGTTCGTTGATGCCGAAGGAGATCGCGTGGCTGAGCTTGTTTTCGAGTTCTTTCTGGAAGCAGGCGAACAACCCGACGGCGGCGAGCACCGCGGAGCCGATCGCATACCCCTTCGTGACGGCCTTCGTCGTGTTCCCGACCGCGTCGAGCCGGTCGGTCACCTTGCGCACATCCTCGGGCAGGTCGGCCATCTCGGCGATCCCGCCCGCGTTGTCGGTGATCGGCCCGAAGGCGTCGAGCGCGACGATCAGCCCCGTCAGCGAGAGCAGGCCCATCGCCGCCACGAGGATCCCGTAGATGCCGGTCACACCTCCGCCGGCGAGCTTCCACGCGCCAAGGATGCCGAGCACGATTACGAGTGCGGGCAATGCCGTGGCCTGCAGCCCCGAGGAGAAGCCCTGGATGATGTTCGTAGCGTGTCCGGTGATCGATGCTTTGGCCGTCTTCTTGACCGGTGAGAAGCGAGTCGATGTGTAATATTCGGTTATTCCGAACAGCAGCGCCGTGACCGCGATCCCGATCAGCGAGCACAGGTACAGGTGTGTCCAACTCGGCGTGTTGACGGAGCTGCCGACGACCTTGAAGGTCAGGTTACCCATCAGCCAGTAGGTGATCGGCGCAAACGCGGCTGCCGCGATCACGCCCGAGACGATCAGTCCCTGCAGGAGCGCGCGCTCGACGTTGTCTGTTTTTGTGCGCACCGCGAAAGTGCCGATGATCGAGGCGACGATCGCCGCGCCACCGATCACGAGCGGGTAGAGCACGACGCTGGTGGCCTCGTGGAACGTGAGCACACCGAGCAGCATCAACGCAATCGCGGTCACCGCGTAGGTCTCGAACAGGTCGGCCGCCATGCCGGCGCAGTCGCCGACGTTGTCGCCGACGTTGTCGGCGATCGTCGCCGGGTTGCGCGGGTCATCCTCGGGTATGCCGGCCTCGACCTTGCCGACGAGGTCGGCCCCGACGTCCGCGGCCTTTGTAAAGATCCCTCCACCGAGTCGGGCAAAAATCGAAATCAAAGAGCCTCCGAAGCCGAGACCGACGAGCGCATCGACCGCCGTCTTCGGGCTGTCGTTGAAGAACGAGGTCAGCGCCCCGTAGTAACCCGCCACTCCGAGCAGCCCAAGCCCGACCACGAGCAGGCCCGTGATCGCGCCGCCGCGGAAAGCGACACTCAGCGCCTCGGAAACCCCGCCGCGCGCGGCCTCGGCGACACGCGCGTTCGCGCGCACCGAGACGTTCATGCCGATATAGCCGGCCGAGCCGGAGAGCAGGCCACCGATCGCGAAGCCGCAGGCGACGGCGATGTTCAGGCCGATGGCCAGCGCGACAAACACAACCACGCCAACGACGGCGATCGTCATGTACTGACGGTTTAGATAAGCCCGCGCGCCCTGCTGAACGGCCAGCGAGATGCTTTGCATCTTCTCGTTGCCCGGTGAGAGCGCGAGCAGGGAGCGTGTGGTCAGGAGGCCGTAAACCACAGCACAGGCGGCGCAGACCAGGGCGACGACGACCCCATGGTTCATCAGAAAGCTACTCAACAGAAATCCTCCGCGGTCTTGTTAGCGTGCCGCGCGAGGATTTCGCGCGTCGTACGTCTGTCCCCCGGCTCGCTCGTCCGAGCGCTCCCCGGCGGAAAGGCGCGCGCAGTCTATCGTGCCGGCCCCGGGAAAGCGTTCTCAGCGTCCCGGCACCCACAACCTGCCGCTCGACTCCGCCGGCCCGGCGCCGGGCTTACCCTCTGTCGGTGGCTCATCCGGCTTATCCGCGGCCGTCGGCGTGCCGGCCTTCCCCTCCGCAACGGGCGCACTCGACTCTCCGGCCGGCCGTTGTTGTGCGCCCGGCTCGCTACCACCTGCCTGCGCCTCACGCGCATAGGCAATCTGCAGCTGTGACAGCGCGTCGCGCAGAGGTCGCAGCTCCGCAGCGGCGACGCTCCGTTCCAGGATCCCCAACAGCGCCCGCACGCCGTCGACCGCGTCGCGCACCTGCTCGAGGTCGCGCTCACCCTTCGCGCCCGGAGCCAGGCCCAGGCGGCGACCGCCCAGATTCAGCAACGACACCGCCGCCTGTAGGATCATGTCCGCCGTGGTGATGCGGCTCAGTTCCGCTTCGTAGGCCGCGCGTAGCTCCTCCTCGCTCGGTTGTCCCTGCGGTTGACCAGCCCCCTGCTCGGCCTGTCCTGCGGTTGGATCGGTGCTCATCTGTCGTCCTCTCCTCGCCTACGCCACGGTCGGGTAATGATCGCGCGTGCGCGCCTCACACCGCCACCTCCTCTGAATAGGTCTGCCGGGTCTCGGCCACCGAGGCCGCGAAAACCTCCTCGCGCGTGGCGCCCGCTTCGATCCTCTCACGCTGGCGCTGTGCTCCGTTGCGCTCGGGGAAAGTCGGCTCGATCCCCAGCTCGGCGCGGATCGGCGCCGTCCAGGCGGCCAGGCGCTCGATCGCCGCGCGCGCCGGGTACTCCTCGCCGCGCTCCAGATCCAAGAGCCTGCCGTCGAGCCCGAAGCGGATCGCCCGCCACATGTTCTCCTCGATCATTCGCGGCAGCGGGTCCGCGAAGGGGACGCCCTCGTCCATGTCGCGCATCGCCTGCCCGATGCACGCGACCATCAGTGCGACCAGTGCGTCGGACTCCTGGGCGGTGGTCTGTGCGTCGCAGATCCGCACCTCCACGGTGCCGAAGCTGAAATGCGGCCTGACCGACCACCACACCTGGGTGAACTCCACGATCGAGCGCGTCCGCACGAGCAGCGCGATGTACTCGCGGTACGCCCGCCAGCCGCCGAACGCGTCGGGCACTCCGCAGCGCGGAAAGCTCTTGGTGAAGCTCTGCGTCCGCGCCGAATGCAGCCCCGTATCGAGACCGTCCAGATAAGGCGAGTTCGCGGAGATCGCCAGCAACACCGGCAGCAGCGGGCGTAGACGGTCGCAGACGCGCACCGCGCGGTCGATGTCGCGCACGCCCACGTGCACGTGCAGGCTGAAGGTGTTGTTGCGCCAAGCCACGTACTTCAGCCCTTCCTCGACTCGGCGGTAGTGCTCGGTGTCGATGATCGGCTGCTCGCGGTAGTCGGCCCACGGATGCGTCCCGGTGGCGCCCAGCGCGGCGCCGTGGACGGCGGTGAGCGCGAACAGTCCCCTGCGGCGCTCGCGCTGGCGCGCCAGCGCGTCGTGCAGGTCGGCGCCGGCGCCGGAGATGATCTCGATCTCCGAGGAGATCAGCTCACCCGTGATGTGCTCGTGCAGGAGCCGATCGCCCTCCGCGGCGGCGCGCAGCTCCTCAAAGCGCGGCTCTAGGTCGAGCGTGCGGGGGTGCAGGATCGAGAACTCCTCCTCGACGCCCACCGTCATGTCGGTCGCCGCGGCGAAGATCTGCTCCACCTTGTCGAGGTCGAGACTGGTCATCGCTCAGGTGCAGGTGCAGGTCAGATCAGGTCGGGCCAGGTCATGTCGGGCAGGTCAGGTCAAGTCAAGTCAGATAGAAGTACAGCGCGTAGAGCAGATCGACGGCCGGGCTCGACGTGTGGACGGTCACCTCGGGAGGCACGTCCAGCAGCGACTCGGAGTAGTTGAAGATGATCTTCACGCCCGCCTCCACCAGCTCGCTCGCGAGCCCCTGGGCGGCGTCCGTGGGCACCGCCAGGACACCCACGACGATGTCCTCGTCCTCCACCACCTGGCGCAGGTCGCTGGTGTGTCGCACCGCCTGGTTGCCCACGCTTGTACCGATCTTCGCCGCGTCTACGTCGAAGATCGCCACCACCCGAAAGCCATGGTCGGCGAAGATGTCCGACGAGGCGATCGCCTTGCCCAGATGGCCCGCGCCGAGCAGCGCGATGTTGTGCTGGCCCGCCGTGCGCAGGATCTTGCGGATCTGCGACACGAGCGCCTCGACGTTGTAGCCGACACCGCGCTTGCCGAACTTCCCGAAGCCGGACAGGTCGCGACGGATCTGGGTCGAGTTCACGTGGGTGTAATCCGAGAGCTCCTGTGAGGAGATCGTCTCCTTGCCCATCTTCTTGGCCTGCGTCAGCACCTGCAGGTAGCGCGACAGGCGCGCCGCGACGCCGAGTGACAGCCGCTCGCTCGAAGGAGTTCCCGCCGTCCAGCTCGGCCGCACCCGCTCCCGTGCTCACTTCGTTGTAGGTCATCGCCGTGACTCTAGAGGATGCTTCCTCTGGCGACGGCCGGCGGTTGCGAGGTGATCGGTCGTTCCCCAGTGGCGTAGGCGTCGATCGCGAGGTACTCCGGGTAGGGCAACGCCCGCGTAAAGCGCGCGGCGCTTGCGATCATTGCGGCGTTGTCGGTGCACAGCACGCGGGGTGGAACATGCAGCTCCGCGTCGAGCTCGCCCAGCCGCCGGCGCAGCTCGCCGTTGGCGGCCACGCCGCCGCCCACCGCCAGACGGCCGATTCCGGTCTGATCCAGCGCACGGGAGGCGCGCAGGATCAGACTGTCCACAATCGCCGTTTGATAGGAGGCTGCCAGGTCGGCGCGACGCGCCCGGGCCTCCGCCTCGGAAAGCTCGCGCAGCCGGTAGAGCAGCGCGGTCTTCAGCCCGGCGAAGGAGAAGTCGAGGCTCCGCGCAAATGCCGCCCGGCCCAGCCCCCGCCCGCCACGGGAGCGCTCGCCGCGCGAGCCCGGGAAGGAGAATGCCTCAGGATCTCCCTCGGCGGCCAGACGCTCCAGCGCGGCGCCGCCCGGATATCCCAGCCCGAGCATCCTCGCCCCCTTGTCGAACGCCTCCCCCGCCGCGTCGTCGAGTGTGCGGCCAAGCACCTCGTATCCGTCGTGCTCGGTCACTCCCACCAGCAGCGTGTGGCCACCACTGGCGATCAGGCAGAGGAACGGGGGTTCGAAGCCATCGAGGAAATTCGCCGCGACGTGCCCCTGCAGATGATCGACGGGCGCGAACGGCAGCTCACGGGCCGCGGCCAAAGCCTTTCCGGTGGACAAACCAACCAGCAATGCCCCCACAAGCCCCGGGCCCTGCGTAGCTGCCACTACCCCGATCTGCTCGAGCGTCATATCCGCCTCACTCAATGCCTGCTCGACGACGAGGTTGATCAGTTCGAGATGCTGGCGCGAGGCGATCTCCGGGACGACTCCCCCGAAGCGATCATGCACTCCCTGCGATGAGATCACGTTCGAGCGCAGCCGGCCGTCGGCGCCGAGCACGGCCGCGCAGGTGTCATCACAGCTGCTCTCGAGCGCGAGGATGTTCATACCGGCCCCGGATTGGGCACATCATCGAGCGAGCCCCTCAGCGTCGCCGGGGTGCGCCACATCACAAGCGCATCCTCCCCGTTGTCCTGGTAGTAGCGGCGGCGCATGCCGGCTGCCCGGAAGCCCTCTCTTTCGTATAGATGGATCGCGACGTGGTTGGAGCGGCGCACCTCCAGTGTGAAGCGCGCATCGTCATCCCCGACTTGCGCATACAGCTCCGCGAGGAGCGCCGAGGCCACCCCCAGGCGCTGATAGTCGATATCTACAGCCACGTTCATCACGTGCCATGCGTCCTCGTAGCGAGAGCAGATCAGATACCCGGCCAGGCGCCCGCCGTGCGTAGAGTCGAGCACGGCCGCCAGACAGATCCCGGACTGCTTGGAGCGCTCCAGCACGAACATCGCAAGCGACCACGGCGTCGGGAACACGCGGCGCTCGATCGCGATCACCTGCGGCAGGTCGGGGTAGACCAGCCGCCGGATCTTCACCGACAGAGGGTCGCTCCTCACGGACAGAGGATCGCTGGTCACAGGCGAGGGGTAAATGGCTCGGTCACGGCTGGGCACCCTCCCTGGGTCGGCGCACCGTCAGATGGTTGCGCGAGCGCCAGCGCTTGCTTGTGCTCCAAGGCGATTTCCGCATCCGGGCGGCGCCGGTAGTCCGGCACGATCGCCTCACCTGACGCGACCGCCTCCGTGCGGGCGCCGAGGTCGCAGATCGCCTCTGCGCTCAGCAGGTGCAGCGGCGAAGAATCGAGCGGGACCGCTACGCCGGCGGCCTGTAGATCATCTCGAAAGCGCACGGCCCCGTCGCCGATCGCCTGCCACCTCTTGGCCCGCTCGTCTCCTATCACTGTTTCTGCTTGCTCGACGACGCTCCCCAGATCCTCGGGGGCCAGTGCGCGCGGGGGCACGAGCTCCTCGGTCGATCCTCGATCGGTCATCTCATACGCGGCCACAAACGCCTCTCCGCGGCGTGCGTCCAGGACCGCGAGGACGTGGTGTGAGCCATCCAACTCGGAGCGCAGCGCCGGCTCGGCGAGCGCCCGCAGGCTCGATACCCCGACCAGATCCACGCTCAGCGACTGCGCGAGCCCGCGTGCGGTCGCGACCCCCACGCGCAGGCCGGTGAAGGTGCCCGGCCCCAGCCCAACGGCGATCCGGTCGATCGCGCCCCAGCCGATGCCCGCTCTCCCCAGCAGCCCATCCGCCATTGCAAGCAGTCTTGTGGCATGTCCGGGATGCTCGCTGGTTTCGGGGTCATCGCGCGCATGCAGCGTGCTCCCGTCTCCCAGGCACAGGGCAACCGCGGTGGACCGTGTGGCGGTGTCGAAGCCGAGCACGATCATCCCTGAACCACCTCGACTCGCCTGCGGTCATCGCCCAGATGAGCCAACGTTACCCGCACGCGCGCGTCCGACAGCTCGGCGCTATCCCGAATCGGCCACTCCACGAAAGCGATCCGCCCGGGACCCAGATAGTCATCCAGCAGGCCGGGGTCCTCGGCCTGCAGACCGTCCGCCAGACGGTCGAGATCAAGGTGGGAGACGGTGGTCTGCGCGGCTCTGTAGCGGTGGCCGATGCTAAATGTCGGGCTGGTGATCGGGTCGGTGACGCCCAACGCCCGCGCGGCGCCGCGCACGAAGGTCGTCTTGCCCGAACCGAGCTCGCCGTGGATCAGCACCACATCTCCGTCCCGCAGGCCGGCGGCCAGCTCGGCGCCAAGCGCCTCCGTTTCAAGTGGATCATTCGTCTCGACGACGCTCACGCTCACGCCGAGACCTTAGAGCGGATCTCACCTCAAACGCGGGGAGACAGGCCTGGAACGTCAGCGGCGCCAGACGCCGCGGGCACTTTAAACACGACCGGCCCGCGGGAGAGGGAAAGCGCGGGCCGGTCGTCACTACTTGGGAGGATGGAGACAGGGCTCATATCGACAACCATCTCGGTTTGCTTTAGCCCTTAGTTCGAGAGTTTCGACAATTCCCCAAGATCCCCTCTTTCCGGGGGAAATGGCGTCCAAAAAGTGTCTAGAACAACCCCAGCTGGTCGATCTCGGAGCTCTGCTCCTCAACCGCTACTTGCGCCACCTCGGATGCCGCCTCTGGGAGCACCTCCGGCATCTCTACCAAGTCCGGCTGCTCAGGGGCGCCCAGCGCCAGCAGCTCCGGCAGCCGTGTGAAGTCCTCACGCAGCGTCTCGAGCATGCGCGGCGTGTAGAGCGCCGCGGCGGGATGGAAGATCGGGTAGAGCCGCACGGCGCGCCTGCCCAGGGTCAGTACCTCGGACTGTCCGTGCAACCGCGTGATCCCGGTCGGATCGCCGCGCAGCAGCTTCGTCGAGAAGTTCCCGAGCGTACAGATCACGTTGGGTTGGATCAGCTCGACCTGACGGTGCAGATACTCCTGGCAGTTGTCGATCTCGACCGGCTGTGGGTCGCGGTTACCGGGGGGATGGCACTTCAGCACGTTACATATAAAGACCTCTGAGCGAGCGATCCCGATCTCCACCAACAGCTTCTCCAGCAGTTTGCCGGCCGCTCCGACGAACGGCACCCCCTGCTCGTCCTCGCTCGCGCCCGGCGCCTCCCCCACGAACATCAGATCGGCGTCCGCGTTGCCCGCGCCGAACACGACCGTCTTGCGCGTCGCGGCCAGCTCAGTGCAGCGCGTGCAGCCCCGCGCCTGGGCGAAGACTTCCTTCAGTGCCTCACGCCGCTCGGCGGCCGACTCGCTCTCCTGGACTGACACGGCCTGCATGCTAGTTCTTGCAACTGCCGGGGTGCATGAACGAACAAGCGCACGCTGCGAGCGAAGCAGGCATCCGACCGGCTCGGTGGCCATGAGCGATGATCTCGCGATGGCGCCACCCTCTGAGCCAGACGCCAAGACGGCGGGCGATATCGAGCATACTCCTGTGCCACAGGGCGGTGGTGAGCACGCGGATCTCCAGGCTGTGCGTGAGCGTCACGAGATCGGTTTGGACGCCGCGCGAGTCGAGGCGATCGCTAAGCGCCACGCCCTGGGGCGGCGCACCGCCCGCGAGAACCTCGCGGAACTCGTGCAAGAGGGCTCGTTCGTCGAGTACGGCCCGCTCCTCTTCGCCGCCCAAGAGCGCCGGCGTTCACGCGAGGAGCTGATCGCCCGCACCCCAGCCGACGGCCTAGTCGGGGGGATCGGCGAAATCGACAGCCAACGCTGCGTGGCGATGTCCTACGACTACACAGTGCTGGCGGGCACACAGGGCATGCGCGGGCACCAGAAGAAGGACCGCCTGTTCGAGCTCGCCGAGCGCCGCAGGCTGCCGGTGGTGCTGTTCGCCGAGGGTGGCGGCGGGCGACCGGGGGATGTCGATGTGCCGATGGTCGCGGGCCTCGACTGCCGCGCCTTCAATCTGTTTGCGCGCCTCAGTGGCCTCGTCCCGCTGATCGGCATCGCCTCCGGAAACTGCTTCGCCGGCAACGCCGCGCTGCTCGGGTGCTGCGACGTGGTGATCGCGACCGAGGACTCGAGCATCGGCATGGGCGGCCCGGCGATGATCGAGGGCGGCGGGTTGGGCGTTTACGGGCCCGCCGAGGTCGGCCCAATCGACGTGCAAGACGCCAACGGCGTGGTCGACCTGCGCGTCGCGGATGACCGCGCCGCGGTGGCGGCCGCCAAGCGCTACCTCTCCTACTTCGGCGCCCCGGTGCCGGCGGATGACGTCCGCGTGCCTGACCAAGCTCGGCTGCGGGAGATCATCCCCGAGCGGCGCCGGCAGATCTACGACGTGCGCAAGGTGCTCGAGGCGCTCTTCGACGAGGACTCCGTGTTGGAGCTGCGCCGCGGCTTCGGGCCGGGCGTCGTCACCGCACTGGCACGCGTGGATGGCCGGGCGCTGGGAGTCCTCGCCAATCACCCGCCGCACCTGGGCGGGGCGATCGACGCCGACGGCGCCGACAAGGCGGCGCGCTTCATGGCGCTCTGCGACGCGTTTGATCTGCCTCTACTCTTCCTCTGCGACACCCCCGGCTTCATGGTCGGCCCCGCGGCCGAGCGGACGGCGACCGTGCGTCACTTCGCGCGGATGTTCGTGACCGGCGCGAACCTCACGGTGCCGACGGGCACGATCGTGCTGCGCAAGGGCTACGGCCTCGGCGCACAGGCGATGGCGGCCGGTGGCTTCAAGGCGCCGCTCTTCACCGTCGGCTGGCCGAGCTCGGAGTTCGGCGGAATGGGGCTGGAGGGCGCGGTGCGCCTGGGCATGAAGCGCGAGCTGGAGGCGATCGAGGACGCCGGGGAGCGAGAGCGGGTGTTCCAGCAGACCGTCGCCGCGGCGTATGAGCACGGCCAGGGCTTGAACATGGCCGCCTACGGCGAGATCGACGACGTGATCGATCCGGCCGACTCGCGTCGCTGGATCGCCACGCTGTTTGACGAGAGCACCGGTCAGTGGCGGCAGCGGGAGGGGAAGAAGCGCCCGAACATCGACACGTGGTGAGGGCAGCCGGGTAGCGAGGACCGCAGCTTGATACGGGCAGCCGGTTCTCATGTGCGATTGCGCACATATCCTCACAGACGTCCTCAACGGCTGTATGCTTAAGCAAGTCGCGACCGGTATCCCCGAGGGAACTGGACCGAGCCAGATGAGCCGAGCAAACCGCTTTCGCCACGTCGTCGCCTGCGTGCATCCGCACCGCGCGGTGACGCACCGCTGTTGTACGACTGAGGTGCTCTCCTCATGAGGACGCTCCGCACCGTGGATGAATTGCGTGCGTCGCTCGCGTCCGACCGCCGCGCCGGGCTGGAGATCGGCCTCGTCCCCACGATGGGGGCTCTGCATGAGGGCCATCTCTCGCTGATCTCCCGGGCGCGTGAGCAGTGCGATCGGGTCGTTGTCTCGTTGTTCGTCAACCCAGCCCAGTTCAACGAGCGCTCGGACCTCGAGCGCTACCCGCGTCAGGAAACCCACGACTCGCGTCTGGCAGCCGAGGCCGGCGCCGACCTGTTGTTCGCACCGTCGGTCGAGGAGGTCTACCCCCCGGGGTTCGCGACGACCGTCGAGGTGCTGGGCGTAACCGAGCGCCTGGAGGGCGCCGCCCGCGGCGCGGAGCACTTTCGCGGCGTCTGCACCGTCGTCACGAAGCTGCTCTGCATGACCCTCCCGGACGCCGTCTACTTCGGTCAGAAGGACGCCCAGCAGGTGGTCATCATTCGCCGGCTCCTCCGTGACCTGAACCTGCCGGTCCGGATCGAGGTCTGCCCGACCGTGCGCGAGCCAGACGGCCTGGCGATGTCCAGCCGTAATGCGCTGCTGGACCCGCACGAGCGCGACCAGGCGCTGGCCCTCTACGCCGCGTTACGCGCGATCGAGGACTGCGCGGCGCGAGGCGAGCGGCGCACGGCGCGACTGCTCGAGGCCGGTCAGCAAAAGCTCGCCGCGTGTGGGGTGCGCCCGGAGTACCTGGAGCTGGTGGAGCCCGACACGCTCGAGCGGTTGGAATGGCTGGAGGAGCCCGCCCTGCTCGCGATCGCCGCCCACGTGGGGGCCACCCGCCTGATCGACAACCTGATTCTCGAGCCGGCTGCCGTACCGACAATTGCTTCCAACACAGAAAAGGCGATGACCACATGCAGCGCGTGATGCTCAAGTCGAAGATTCACCGGGCGACCGTCACCGATTGCGATCTGCACTACGTGGGATCGATCACGATCGACCCAGACCTGCTGGAGGCCGCGGACATCCTCGAGCACGAGCAGGTTCACGTGGTCGACGTCGACAACGGCGCGCGCTTTGAGACCTACACAATCGGGGGCGTGCGCGGCTCAGGGGAGATCAAGGTCAATGGCGCCGCCGCGCGCCTCGTGCACCACGGCGACACGATCATTGTCATCTCCTATGGCCAATACGACCAAGCCGAGCTGTCCCACTACGAGCCTCGCGTGGTCCACGTCGAGGCGCAGACCAACCGCATCATCACAATCGACGACGAGGTGGCGACCCTGCTGGGATGAAATCCCCGCCCGCCCGTCAACCGCGCCAGAGAGGAAACACCATGTCCAGCCACACCTCCGTCCAAGCCCCTTCCGATCCCGGACGCCTGCCGATGACGCTCCCGCTGCTCGCGGAAAAGAAGCGGCTCGGCGAACCGATCGTGATGGTCACCGCCTACGACTACCCGTCCGCCCGCGCCGCCGAGGCAGCGGGCGTGGACCTGGTGCTCGTCGGCGACTCGGCCGCCACGACCGTGCTCGGGTACAACTCGACGACGCCCGTCGAGCTCGGCGACATGCTCGTGCTCGCGCGCGCCGCGCGCCGCGGCCTGCGCACCCCCCTGTTGATCGGCGATATGCCGTTCGGCTCCTACGAGGTCTCAGACGAGCAGGCGATCTCAAACGCGATGCGTCTGGTCAAGGAGGCCGGCTGCGAGGCCGTCAAGCTCGAGGGTGGCGGGCCGTCCTCGGTCGCTCGCGCCCGCGCGATCGTCGGGGCGGGCATCCCCGTGATGGGCCACGTCGGCCTCACGCCCCAGACCGCCACGGCACTCGGCGGCTGGAAGGCCCAGGGCCGCACGGCGGCCGCGGCGGCCCAGATCGGCACACAGGCGCTCGCATTGCAGGATGCCGGCTGCTTCGCGCTCGTGTTCGAGGCGATCCCGGCCGCCGTCACCGACGAGCTGATGCCCAGGATCGAGATCCCCGTGATCGGCATCGGCGCCGGCCCCGCCACCGACGGGCAGGTGCTCGTGTTCCACGACCTGCTCGGCATCCGCGACGGCCTCGGCGCGCGCTTCGTCAAGCGCTATGCCAACCTCCAGGACGAGATGAACGCCGGCGTGACCGCCTTTAGCGAGGACGTGCGCAGCCGGCGCTACCCAGGCCCCGAGCACACCTACTCGATCGATCCCTCCGAGCTGGCGGATCTGCATGCTCAGCTGTCGTAGACGATCTTCCTGAGCACCTTCGCCGGGGCGCCCGCCGCGACCGAGAACGGCTCGACGTCGTGGGTCACGACGCTGTTCGCGCCGATCACGCAGCGCTCGCCGATCGTGACGCCGCTCGTCACGACGACGTTCGCGCCGAGCCAACAGTTATCGCCGATCCGCGTTGGACCCTTCGTCTGGAAGCCCTGCCACGGCACCGGCCGCTCGGGATCGTCGTAGCGGTGACTGGAGTCGGTCACGAAGCAGCCGTTCGCCAGCATGCAGTGATCGCCGATCTCCACCAGGTCCTCCGCGGCGATCATCACGCCTAGGTTCAGGAAGGTGCCCGCGCCGATCCGAACTCGCGCCTGCCCCGGCGCCGTGATCCACACGTCCGGCTCCAGCAGCGCCCCCTTGCCTAGCTCTAGCCGTCCCTCGCGCAACGCCTCCAACACGTTCCCGTGCGTGGGCCAGCGTAAGAACGCCTCGCGGCGCATCGCCTCCCAGTGAATCCGCACGCGGTTCCAGGGCAGCGAGTTGCGCTCATACCAGCGCCACTTCTGTGCCCACAGCCTTGCCTGCCTCGCGACGTCGGTGTCGCTCAAGCGGCGACCTTCGCCAGCGGCTTACGTTTAGGGGCAGCGCCTTTCCCGGGCGGTTTCTTCGCCCTCACGCGCTTCGCCGGAACCAGCAGCTCCGCCAAGAACTCCCCCGTATATGAGATCGGCTCTGCCGCCACCTGCTCCGGCGTGCCCTGTGCGATCACCATGCCACCCTCCTCTCCGCCCTCCGGGCCCATGTCGATCAGTCGATCGGCCGACTTGATCACGTCGAGGTTGTGCTCGATCACGACGACGCTGTTACCCGCGTCGACGAGCCGCTGCAAGACCTCCAGCAAACGCTCCACGTCGGCGAAGTGCAACCCCGTCGTCGGCTCGTCGAGGATGTACAAAGTCCGCCCAGTCGCGACCTTCGACAGCTCGGTCGCGAGCTTCACGCGCTGCGCCTCGCCGCCTGAGAGCGTCGTCGCCGGCTGGCCGAGCCTGACGTAGCCCAGCCCGACAGCGTTCAGTGTCTCCAACCGGCGGCGCACCTTCGGGATGTGCTCGAAGAAGCCGAGCGCGTCCTCGATCGCCATGTCGAGCACGTCGGCGATGCTCTTGCCCTTGAACTTCACCTCGAGCGTCTCGCGGTTGTAGCGCTTGCCGTGGCATTGCTCGCAGGGGACGTAAACGTCCGGCAAGAAGTGCATCTCGATCTTGATCTGTCCGTCGCCCTTGCACACCTCGCAGCGCCCGCCCTTGACGTTGAAGCTGAACCTCCCCGGCTTGTAACCCCTCGTGCGCGCCTCTTGAGTCTTTGAGAACAGGTCTCTGATCACGTCGAACAACCCCGTGTACGTCGCGGGGTTCGAGCGCGGGGTGCGCCCGATCGGGGACTGATCGACGGCGATGATCTTGTCGAGCTGGTCGAGCCCGTGGATCGCGCGGTGCGCGCCTGGCCGGCGTCGCGCGCGGTGCAGGCGGCTGGCGACGCTCTTGAACAGCACTTCGTTGACGAGCGTTGACTTTCCCGACCCGGAAACCCCCGTGACGCATGTCAGCACGCCGAGCGGGACCTTCACGTCGACGTCACGCAAATTGTGCTGGCTCGCCCCTTCGATCTCCACGTAGCCGCGCGGTGTCCGTCGCTTCTTCGGCGCCGCGATCGTGCGCGTCCCCGCGAGGAACTGCCCCGTGGCGGAATCCTTCACTCGTTCCACCTGCTTTGCGGTGCCCTGCGCGACGACCTTCCCTCCGTGCACGCCGGCCCCCGGGCCCATGTCGACGAGGTAATCGGCCGCGCGCATCGTCTGCTCGTCGTGCTCGACCACGATCACCGTGTTGCCGAGATCGCGCAACCGCTCCAACGTCCCGATCAGCTTCGAGTTGTCGCGCTGATGCAGCCCGATCGAGGGCTCGTCGAGGATGTACAGCACGCCCACCAGCGAGGACCCGATTTGCGTCGCTAACCGGATCCGCTGCGCCTCGCCCCCGGACAGCGTCGCGGCGGCGCGATCCATCGACAGGTAGCCGATCCCGACGTTCTCCAAGAACCGTAGCCGCTCGTCGATCTCGCGCAGAATCAGCCGCGCCACATGCCGATCGGTCTCTGACAGCTGGACCTCCTGCAGCCACTCCAGCGCCCGCCGCGCCGACAAGGCGCAGAACTCGTCGATCGGCGTTCCTCCGACGAGCACCGCGCGCGACTCCGCGCGCAGCCTCGCCCCGCCGCAGACCGGGCAGGGGCGCAGCGACATGAACTGCTCGATCTTTTCTTTCGTACCCTCGCTCTCGCTCTCGCGGTAGCGGCGCTCCAAGCCCTTCACGATCCCCTCGAACCTGGTCGCGTATGTCCGTTTGCGTCCGTAGCGGTTGCGGTAGGTGATCTGCAGCCGTTCGTCGGTCCCGGTTAGGAACAGATCCTGCATCTCGGCCGGCAGGTCCTCCCACGGCACATCAAGATCCACGCCGTAGCGCTCGGCGATCGCCTCAGTCACCTGCTCGTAGTAGCTCGATGAGCTGCCCGCCCACGGCGCGAGCGCCCCCTCGGCGATCGACAGGCTGGGATCAGGCACGATCAGCTCGGGGTCGATCTCCATCTGCGCGCCAAGCCCGGTGCAGTGCCCGCAGGCCCCGTGCGGCGAGTTGAACGAGAAGATCCGCGGCTCCAGCTCGACCAGCGACGGTCCGTGCACCGGGCAGGCGAAGCGCTCGGAAAACGTAAAGATCGTGCCGTCCGGTGGCACCTCGCCGGGGACGATCTGCGCGGCGGCCTTGCGTGCGCCCTTCGCGCCGGTGGCGTGCCCGCTCTCCGCCGACTCTGCCGCGGCAGTGCCTCGCCCCCGCCCACTGGCCGATGACCCACCACCTGCAGCGCCCTGGCCAGTTCCGTCGTCAACCACTCCCTTCGCGGCGGAGCCCATAATCTCAACCTCCACGAGCCCTTCGGCCAGCCCGACCGCCGTCTCGATCGAATCCGCCAGCCGCTTGCGCAGGTCGTGGCGCATCACCAGCCGGTCCACGACGACCGAGATGTCGTGCTTGTAGCGCTTGTCGAGCACGATCGATTCCTCCAGCATCCGCAGCCGGTCGTCGATCTTCACGCGCGCGAAGCCTTCCGCGCGCAGCTCGTCCAGCAGCTTGCCGTACTCGCCCTTGCGCCCGCGCACGATCGGGGCGAGCACCATGAAGCGCGTCCCGTCCCCCAACTCCATCACCTGGTCGATGATCTGCTCGGCCGATTGCCCCACGATCGGCCGCCCGCAAATCGGGCAGTGCGGCTTGCCCACTCGCGACCACAGCAGCCGCAGGTAGTCGTAGATCTCGGTGACGGTGCCGACGGTCGAGCGCGGGTTGCGCGAGGTCGTCTTCTGGTCGATCGAGATCGCCGGGCTGAGCCCCTCGATCGAATCGACGTCGGGCTTGTCCATCTGACCCAGGAACTGCCGCGCATAGGCCGACAGCGACTCTACATAGCGCCTTTGCCCCTCGGCGTAGATCGTGTCGAACGCGAGGCTCGACTTGCCCGACCCGGACAGCCCCGTGATCACCACGAGGGCGTCACGCGGCAACGACAGTGTGACGTCTTTTAGGTTGTGCTCGCGCGCCCCCGTGACGACGATCTGATCGCTTACCGGCATCTACCGGTCATTGTATTGTGGCGAACAGATGTTCGCCTTTGAGGATCGCTGAGACCCCTACCCCTCGACCGCGGCAAACACCTCGTCCAGCAGCTTCTGCCGGTCCCCCAGCTCGTAGTGCTCAGCCAGATACCGGTCCGTGGCCGCGCGCGAGTCCCCGTTCAAAGCCATGTTCAGGGCGATCAGCCGCGCCCCGTCCAGATCCCCGTTGCCGGCGCCCGCCCGCGGCTCGGATCGGGGCGGCACAGGCGGTGACGGCGCGGGGGCGGCACAGACGACGGCGCTGGAGCGGCGACCGGCGGCACGGGAGCGGCTGCCGCCGGGGCACCGTCCGCCAAGGCCGAGGCCGGTGGCGAAGGAGCGAGCGTGGCCGCGGGAACGAACTCGGCATGCCCCTGCACCACGGGCGCGGGTGCCGCAGGCGGGGAGTCCTCCTCCTGTCCGGGCTCGCCCGCCGTCGCATCCCCACCGCGCCCCGCGGCGGCGTCGTACAGCTCAGCCATGTTCGTCTCGACCGCAGACAGGTCACTGGCGAGCCGGGAGGCCCCCGCCCGCAAAGACTCGACGAGCGCGGCGGACTGAGCGTCCATCGACTCGACGCGCTCGATCAGCACGGATGTGGCTCGGGCGACCGCTGAGACGTGCGCCTGGGCGCGCTCGACCGCGTCAACGCGCGTGCGCTCGGCGTCGGAGGCGGCCTCCGCGCGTGTGGCGCGCGCGTCCTCGGCGGCGCGCTGGTCGATCTCGGCGGCGGTCGCCTCGGCAGCCTCGAGGATCCCCTGCACCTGCGTTCCGGCGCTGGACCCCAACGTCTCCCCCGAGCGGCTTTCCAGCGCGTAGCGAAGCTCCTCGACCTCTGTGGCGAGCGTCCGCAGGTGCGCGTCGACCGCTGCGGGGTCATACCCCCGACGGCCGATCGGAAAATCCCGCTTCTCGATGCTCTGCCGGTCGAGCTCCACGGCATGGATCCTACATGTAGCAGTGCGTGAGAAAGACTGCGGCGCTCAGCATTGCTAGACTCGTCGCGCGAGGGGGCACGCGACGGGGCTCTTCGAGCGTCACCGGAGAGGGAATGGTGGCGCTCGAACAAGCCCCGGTGCGGCGGGCCGGGAACACCAACCTGCTTGGCTGAATCAGTCGACGGCGCCGACACGCCCAAGCTCAGACAGTCTCCTCAGCGGGCGCCTCACTCGCCTGGATCTCTCGCAGATCGCGTCGCAGCTCACGCAGCTCGTCTCGTAGCTGCGCGGCGTACTCGAAGCGCAGGTCCTCCGCCGCGACGGCCATCTCCTCCTCCAGCTCCACCACCATCCGCTCGAGCTCATGGATGGGAACCCCACCCACCCGCTCCCTGCCCGCCCGGCGCCGCTCGGCGCCGCGGCGGCTGCGGCCCTTCTTCGGGACCTTGCTGTCGGCCTGCAAAAACTCGGCGATATCGGAGATGCCCTTGACGATCGTCGCCGCGGTGATCCCGTGCTCCTCGTTGTAGGCGAGCTGGATCTCGCGCCGGCGGTCGGTCTCCTCGATCGCCGCCTTCATCGCCTTTGTCTCCTTATCGGCGTACATCAGCACGGTGCCCTCGATGTTCCGCGCCGCGCGCCCGATCGTCTGGATCAGCGAGGTCTCCCCTCGCAGGAAGCCCTCCTTGTCGGCGTCGAGGATCGCTACCAGCGAGACCTCCGGCAGGTCCAGCCCCTCGCGCAGCAGGTTCACCCCGACGAGCACGTCGTACTCCCCAAGCCTGAGGTCCCTGATGATCTGGATCCGCTCGAGCGTGTCGATCTCCGAATGCAGATACCTCGTCTTAAAGCCCATCTCCAGCAGGTATCCCGAAAGGTCCTCTGACATTTTCTTCGTCAGCGTGGTCACGAGCACGCGCTCGTTGCGGTCCACACGCTTACGGACCTCGTTCATCAGGTCGTCGATCTGGTTCTTTGTCTCGCGCACCTCCACGCTCGGGTCGACGACCCCCGTCGGGCGCACGATCTGCTCGACAACGTTCGTCGAGCGCGTCCGCTCATACTCCCCGGGTGTCGCCGAGACGAACATCAGCTGCGGGGTGATCGAGAGGAACTCCTCGAAGCGTTGCGGCCGGTTGTCCATCGCGCTCGGCAGCCGAAACCCGTATTCCACGAGTGTCTGCTTGCGCGAGCGGTCCCCCTCGAACATCCCCCCGATCTGCGGCACCGTCTGGTGGGACTCGTCGATGAAGCAGACAAAGTCCTTCGGGAAGTAATCGATCAAACAATATGGCCGCTCGCCCGGTTGGCGCCCGTCGAGGATCCGCGAGTAGTTCTCGATCCCCGAGCAGAATCCCATCTCGCGCAGCATCTCCATGTCGTACTGCGTCCTCTGCCTCAGCCGGTGGGACTCGAGCTGCTTGCCTTCTGACTCGAGCTCCGCGCAGCGCTCGTTCAGCTCTCGCCCGATCGCTTCGACCCCGGCTTCGATCGTGCCCTCCTTGACGTTGTAGTGCGTCGCCGGCCAGATCGCCACGTGCTCGATGTCGTCCTCGATCAACTCGCCGGTCAGCGGGTCGAAGTGCTGCAACCGCTCCACCTCGTCCCCGAACAGCGTCGCGCGGTAGGCGCTCTCCGCGTAGGCCGGGAATATCTCGAGCGTCTCCCCCTTCACCCGGAAGCTCCCGCGAGAGAGCACCGTGTCGTTACGGGTGTATTGAATCGAGACGAGTTTCCGCAACAGCTGCTCGCGATCGATCGTCTCCCCCCGCCGGAGGATCTGCATGTTCATCTCATACGTCTCGGGCGAGCCCAACCCGTAGATACAGGACACCGAGGCCACGACGATCACGTCGCGGCGCGCGAACACCGCCGCCGTGGCCGCGTGTCTGAGCCGGTCGACCTCCTGGTTGATGGCGGAGTCCTTCTCGATGTACAGATCCCGGCTGGGCACGTATGCCTCGGGCTGGTAGTAGTCGTAGTAGGAGACGAAGTACTCGACCGCGTTGTCCGGGAAGAACGTCCTGAACTCGTTGCACAGCTGCGCCGCGAGCGTCTTGTTGTGGGCGATCACGAGCGTCGGGCGCTGCACCGCCTCGATCGTGGCCGCCATCGTCATCGTCTTGCCCGTCCCCGTCGCCCCCAGCAGCGTCTGAAAGCGCTCGCCCCGCGCGATCCCCGCGGCCATCGCCGCGATCGCCTTCGGCTGATCGGCTGTCGGGGTGAAGGCGCTGTCGAGTCGGAAGTCAGGCATAGCTCCTACCGTAGCGAGCCGTCAGGGCAGGCAGGGATCAGTTCAGCCCGAGCTGCTTGTGATACGTCGCGCGGTATTCCTTCTGCGCTTCGAGCACGCGCTGCACGTACGCGCGCGTCTCGGGAAACGGGATCGCACTCACGGTCAGCTGTCTCCTTCGGCGCGCGCCTTCGCCACCCAGCGGTCCACGTTCGCCAAGCCCGCATTGTACGCGGCCACGGCCAGCATCTCGTTGCCTTCGTAGTGGTCGAGCAGGTAGCGCAGGTAGTAGCTGCCGTAGGCCACGTTCACGCTCGGCGTGCCAAGATCGCTGGTCGTGAAGCTATACCCGCCCGAGAGCTTCGCGAGGAATTCCGCCGTTTCCGGCTCGATCTGCATCAGGCCCTCCGCGCCCGCCGACGACGTCCTCGGTTCGAATTTCGTCTCCGCATAGATCACCGCAGCGATCAGCGCCGGGTCGAGCCGCTTCGCCGCGGCCTGTTCGCGGATCACGCTCGCGTCGCTCAGCGGCAGCGTCAATTCGTTCACGGCGTGGTTTACATGCGCGATCATCACCCCCACTACCACCACGAGCGCGATTCCGACCAGCGCGCCCAGCGTTCGCCTGCGCCGCCGCCTCATCTCCCCAGCTTGTCAAGCACGCCCGACAACTTCCGCTCCAGCTCCTGCACGCTGCCGTCGTTCTGTACTACATAGGTGGCCCTCTGCGCCTTCTCCTCCTGGGTCAGTTGCCGCGCCGCACGCTCCGCCGTGAGCGCGTGCCCCCGTTCCGCGGCGCGCTGCTCGCGCAACGGCTCTGACGCCACGATCGCGATCGTCGCGTCGTAGGTCCCGTCCATCCCCGCCTCGAACAGCAGCGGCACCTCGATCACAATCGCGCGCGGGGAGGGTTCGAGCGCGCGCGCCTGCTCCAGCCATGCCGCCATCCGCTCGCCCACCATCGGCCAGACGGTGGCCTCCAGCCAGGCCCTGCCCTGATCGTCGGCGAACGCGCGTCTTGCGACCGCTGCGCGATCGACCATGCCGCCGGGCGCCACCTCCTCGCCCCAGCGCGCGATCACGGCCTCGCGCAGCTTCGTGCCCTCGTACAGCTCGTGCACGACCGCGTCGCTCGACTGCACCGCCGCCCCGAGCCGCTCCAGCGCCTTCAGCGCGGTCGACTTCCCGGCGCCCATGCCCCCGGTGAGCCCGATCAGAGGGATGCTTGGCTCCACCTGCTCGGCGGGTCCGTCTCGGCCGTCGTCAGTCCTGCGCGGGCTCGGCGGCCGGCTCGGGCTCGGCCACGGGTGCGCCCGCCGGCTCGGGATCGCCTCTGCCTCCGGCGCCTCGGGCGCAGCCTCGGTCTTGGGGGCCTCTGCAACCTCGGCCTCGGGGACGATCTCGGCCTCCGCCTCTGATGTTTCCGGCGTGGCCTCGGGCACGGGAGCAGCCTGGGCCTCAGACGCCGCCTCTGCAACCTCAGCCTCAAGCGCTTCAGGGGCAGCCTCAGCATCAGGCGCCAGCTCTGCAACCTCGCCCTCGGGGGCGATCTCGGCCTCGGGGGCCTCCGCAACCTCGACCTCGGCGGTTGCCTCCACAGTGATCTCCTCCGCCTCAGTAACCGCCGCGTCCTCGCCCGCATCCTCGGGGGAGGCGGCGTCGTCGTCAGGGCGCGACAGCGGCAGGATCTGATCCTCGACGCGCTTGGCCGACAGGCTCAGGCGCCGGCGCTCGGAGTCGATCTCGAGGATCTGCACGCGGATCTCATCGCCCGGGTGGACGACCTCGCGCGGGACTTTCGACGTGGTGCGGGGCGAGCTCGGAGATGTGCACGAGCCCCTCGACGCCGTCGAGGATCTCGACGAACGCGCCGAACGTGACCACCTTCGTGACCTTGCCCTCGAGCTCGTCCCCGACGTTGTAGGTGTCAACGATCCGCTGCCACGGGTCCTCCTGGGTCTGCTTGAGCCCAAGCGAGATGCGCTGGCGGTCGCGGTCGATGTCGAGCACCTTGACCTTCACGGTGTCTCCGATCGCGAGGATCTCTGACGGGTGGTTCACGTGCGACCACGACAGCTCGGAGATGTGAATCAGACCGTCGATCCCGTCGAGGTCGACGAACGCGCCGAAGTCGACGATGTTGGAGATCTGCCCCTCCACGACCAGCCCCGGCTGCAGGCGGTCGAGGATCTGCTGGCGAACCTCCTTGCGCTCCTCCTCCAGTACCGCGCGGCGCGAGAGCACGACGTTGTTGCGCGAGCGGTTGAGCTCGATCACCTTGCTCTCGATCTTCGTGCCCATGTATTCGTCGAGGTTCGGCACGCGGCGGATGTCCACCAGCGAGGCGGGCAAGAAGCCGCGCACGCCGAGATCGATGATCAGACCGCCCTTGACGACCTCGATGACCGTGCCCTCGACCGGCTCACCTGACTCTGCGGCGGTTTCGATCCGCCGCCACGCCTTCTCGAAGCGCGCGCGCTTCTTCGACATCATCAGTCGCCCGTCCTGGTCCTCCTTGATCAGGACGATCGCGTCGACCTCCTCCCCCAGATGCACCTCGTCCTTGGGGTCGACCGACTTGCGGATCGACAGCTCGTTCGCCGCGATGACGCCCTCGGACTTGTAGCCGATGTCGACCAGCACCTCGTCCTTGTCGATCCTCACGACGTGGCCGGTGACGACCTGTCCCTCCTCGATCGGCTGGAAGGTGGCGTCGTAGTTCGGGACGATCTGGCCGTCGATTTCCAGCAGGAGCCCGTTCGACCCCTCGACCACGCGAGCGTCGGGTTGCTCAATCAGCGTTTGCACGCGCCGTAGCCTAGCAGCGGGCGGACGTTTTCAGCCGGCCCTAAACCCGCTTCGCGGAACGGCCGGCTGAAAAGTCTCGTCCCGCTGCTTGACTGATTTTTTTGATTGTCGTAACGCGCGTCGCTGGAATCCACCACGTATAACATCGACGGATGCCTGTGCGAGCCACGAAGCGGGGAGCCGAGCGCACACCCCTGGAGCGAGCGCGACTGCGACGTGCTCGTCTGCGGCGCGAGCTTCGCGGGGCTGGCCGTCGCGCGTGAACTGGCCGGCTCGGGGGCGAAGGTCCTGCTCCTCGACCGCTACGAGCTCGGTGAGCGCCAGACCTCGGCCTGCGCGATGCCCACCGGCTGGCTGGACGCTCTCGACCTGGGTGAGTCGTTGCGCCAGAGCTTCGACAAACTCGTCGCGCACACCCCCTATCGGACCTCCCACTGGTCGCTGCCGTGGTTGTACTCCACGTTCGACTACCGCGAGCTGTGCGCGCTGCTCTGGGACCAGGTCAGGGCGAGCGGGACCGAATTCACGGAACTCGAGATCGCCACCGTCACCGGCCGCGACGGCTTCACCGTGCACACCGACCGCGGCGATGTGCAGCGCGCCGCTGATCGTCGACGCGCTCGGCTGGCGGCGCGTGCTGTCGAACGCAGCGCCGATTCAACCCCCGAACGCCACGCTGTCGCGCGGTCTCGAGGTCCACCCCGCCGGGGCCGGCGAGGAGATGGAGCTGTGGATCGACCATCGCTACATCCGCTCGGGCTACTCCTGGAGCTTCCCCGCACACGATGAGATGCGCGTCGGCGTTGGCTCGTTCTGGCCCGCCCACCACGTCAAGGAGCCAACCGTCCGGCTCGCCCGCGACCAGGGTCTGCCGGCCGACGGCTATCAGGGCAACTGGATCCCCCATAAGCTGCGCGCGGCCGTCGAGGACGGCGTGTTCTTCGCCGGTGACTCCGCCGGTCACTGCCTGCCCTTGACCGCCGAGGGGATTCGCACCGCCCTCTACTTCGGCCTCGCCTGCGGGCGCGAGCTGCGCTCGGTGCTCGACGGGCGCGCCACGCGCGCGCAGGCGCTCGCACGCTACGGCTCGTTCTCCGCCGCCCACGAGCGCAAATACGACTCGCTGCTCAAACTCCAACGCGCGATCGGCCGCATGACCCCCTCGCGCGCGGTCACCGCGCTCGCGCTCGCGTTCGAGAGCCGGCGGGTTTCCCATTGGGCGTTCGATCACTACCTGGCGATTGCGCCGCCTACCTTCGTCGGTGAGAGGCCGCCCACTTCACGCGACACCCCGTCGTCGAAGCGGGTCGCAGTGGCTGCGAGCACCTGAGCAGGGACCGCCCTGAGCTTTATATAGGTGGCTTATATAGGCGGCGCAAACGTTCCTCCTGAGCGCTCAGGCGACCCTGCGCAGCTGTGGCCTGGCGGCGCTCGCCGCTTGAAGCGCCAACCGACTGGCCTCCACGGCGCTGGTCAAGGAGACCTCGGCGAGTAGGCCCGGGGCCGCGACCATGTCGCCGGCCAGGAACACGCCGTCGCCGCGGTCCACCGCGGGTCGGTCGCGCCAGGTCTTGCCGGGCATATCCAGGGCCCCTGAACGCGCGTCCATCACCTGACGCCGGCGCCAGGTCTCTCGAGCGCGCCAGTCAACCAGCGACTCGTCGAGCAGCTCCTCCAGGCGCAGGCCGGCCTGATCGACGCTCTCCTCCGGGCGGATCGGCATCTGCGCTTGGATCAGATCGTGCCCGGCAGGCGCAATCGCTCGATCTGAGGTGGAGTAGCGCCCGATCCAGCCCGCCTGTTCCATGTCCGAAACGATCCACGGATCGCCACGGCGGCTGCGCAGGCCCAAGTCGAGACACACGGTGCGGCCACTCGGCCAGCTCAGCGACTCCTCGCCCAGCAGCTGTGCCGCCTGCTCGTGCTCGGTAGCGACGATCACAGGTCCCGCGGGCAAATCGTCCACGCGCCGGCCGGTCTCGACGGTGACGCCGAGCTCGCGCACCCGGCGCTCGAGCATCGCGACCAGCATCCCCCAACCGCCGCTCGCATACCGAACGGGGCCGGGCGGGCGCGCGAGAAACAGGCGTACCGTCTGCGGCCACACGAACGCCGCCGACAGCTCGCCCGGGTCGTGGTGAAACGTGTAGACGCCGGCCGCCGCCGACAGCAGATCCGCGGTGCGTTGGTCGGTGTGGCTGGCCGCCCAGCTGCGAAAGTCGAGCTCGACGGGCGCCTCACGCCCGCGCAGACGCAGCACCGAGGGAATCGCGCCGAGTGGCGGCGTGCGGCGCACGGCACCATCCCAGCGAAACCTTGCGCCACCCGCGCCCCGGAGCGCCGGTGCAACGTGCGCTGGGAGCAGCTTGCGCTCCGCCAGCCACTGCCACAAGGGTCCATCCTGGTAGAGGGCATGCGGGCCAAGGTTCGCTTTGAACGGCCCATCGTTGCTGCGTGCCCGCCCGCCGAGCGCGTCGTGCGCCTCGAGCAGGCGCACCTTCGCTCCGCCTTCGACACACGTGATCGCGGCGCTCAGCCCGGCGAGTCCGCCTCCTACTATCGTGATCTGCTGACTCATCGTGGGTCCTCCAGGATCGATTACAGGCTGCACGCTACGCCGCAACTGGCTCGGAGTACAGTTCCAGTTGTGCCGAACTCTTTAGGACCAGTTGGCGGACCGGAGTTGCTCGTCAGGCTCGACCAGGGCGGCGAGACCTCGCTCCACGAGCAGCTCGAGCGCTCGCTGCGAGAGGACATCCGCTCCGGACGCCTGCCCGGCGGCACACGGATGCCCTCGACGCGAGGGCTGGCAGCCGAGCTGGGCGTCTCCCGCGGCGTGGTCACCGAGGCCTACGGCCAGCTCGCGGCCGAGGGCTACCTCAGTACCCGCCAGGGGGCGCCTGTGCGAGTCGCCACCGCGGTGCGCGCCTCGATCCCACGCGCTCCCGCACGGTCGCTTGAGGGAAGCTTCCCATACCACTTCCACCCCGGCCTGCCCGATCTCGCCGGCTTCCCCCGCGACGGCTGGCTGCGCTCGCTGCGCACCGCGCTGCGCACCTCACCGCACGGTGCCCTGGGTTACGGCGACCCGCGCGGTGTCCCGGAGCTGCGCGAAGTGCTCAGCGACTACCTGGGACGCGTCCGCGGCACGGCGGCCGACCCCGAGCACATGTTGATCTGCACCGGCTTCACCCAGGGCTTCTCGCTCGCCTGCCGGACATTGAGCGGCCATGGCGTGCGCTCGGTCGCGTTGGAGGACCCCGGTTGGCACACACACAAGCTGATCGTCGAGGAGGCCGGCCTAGAGGTCGTGCCGATCCCGGTCGATGCCCAGGGGCTGCGTGTCGAGCAGCTCGCTCGTAGCGGCGCTGATGTGGTCGTTGTGACCCCCGCTCACCAGTTTCCTTCTGGCGCGGTGCTCAGCCCCACGCGCCGCGCCGCGCTCGTCGAGTGGGCCGAGAGCGGGGACCGACTGATCCTCGAGGACGACTACGACGGTGAGTTTCGCTACGACCGCGGGGCGGTCGGCGCACTGCAGGGCCTCGCGCCCGAACGCGTGCTCTACTGCGGATCGGCCGCAAAGCGCCTGGCCCCCGGGATGCGACTCGGCTGGCTCTTGATGCCCCCGTGGCTGGCATGGCAGCTGACCTCGGCAAAGGCGGTCGAGGACTCAGGCTCGGAGGTTATTGGGCAGCTCGCCTTGTGCGACTTCATCGTGCGCGGCGAGCTCGACCGCCACGTGCGTCGGATGCGCCGGCGCTATCAGACGCGCCGCGAAGCGCTGCTCGGGGCGCTCGCCAGCTGGCTGGGAGATGCGCGTGTGGGCGGCGACGAGGCCGGGCTCTACGAGCTGGTGGAGCTGCCCAGCGACGTGAACGAGGCCGCATTGCTGGCGAGCGCCGCCGCGCGCGGGGTTGGCGCGGAGGGCCTTTCCTTACATCGCTTCACCCCGGGCGGTCCCCCAGGTCTTGTGCTCGGCTACGGCAATCTCGCCGAGCCGGCGATCGAGCAGGGGGTGCGGTTGCTCGGAGAGGCGTTGGCGGAGGTGCGCGCGCCCGCCTGAGATGCCGCGACGGCAGGCATCTGAACGGGCACCCGAACGGGAGCCGCCTACTTCCGCACCACCAGGACAACCCCGAGCACGAGCAGCACAAGCCCGAGGACGCGGGGGGCGCCGACAGGCTGCTTGGCGATTCCGAGCAGGCCGAAGCGGTCGATCGCGACCGAGACGGCGAGCTGGCCGGTGATCACGGCCGCGGCCAGGCCGCTCGCGCCGAGGGTGCGCACGGTGACGATCGCGATCGTCACGAACACCGCGCCGCACAGGCCGCCGAGCAGCGCCCACCACGGGGCGCGTAAGGTATTGGCGAAGTTCCCGAAACCGCCATTGACGAACGTCACCGCGAGCAGCAGCACGAGCGTGCCGACCAGGAACGATACGGTCGCCGCCTGAACGCTCCCAACGGACTTGCCCAGGCGTGAGTTGATCGGTGCCTGCATTCCGACCAGGCAGCCGGCGCCCGCGGCCAGCAGCACCGCCAGCGTGCGGGTCACTTCGCCTCCAGCCGGCTCTTGCGAGCGCCCAGCGGCATGGTCAGCCCGCGTGTCACTTCGCCTCCAGCCAGTTCTGCCCCACACCGACATCGACATCCAGCGGTGGGTCGTACTCCCACACCCCGCACATCTCACGCTCGATCAGCGCGCTCGCCGCGTCCTGCTCGGCGGGCGGCGCTTCGAACAGCAGCTCGTCGTGGATCGTCAGCAGCAGGCGCGTCTGCAGTCCCGCCCCGGCGAGCGCCGCGTGCGTGCGCACCATCGCGAGCTTGATGATGTCGGCGGCCGTGCCCTGAATCACGGTGTTGACGGCGAGCCGCTCGCCGAGCATCCGCACCTGGTAGTTGCGCGCCTGCAGCTCAGGGATCTGCCGGCGCCGCCCCCACAGCGTCGTCACATAACTCTGCTCCTTGGCCCGCTCGATCGTCTCGGCCATGAACGCAGCGACGCGCGGGAAGCGCTCGAGGTAGGCGTCGATGAACTCTTTCGCCTCCTCGCGCGGGATGTTCAGGCGGTCAGCGAGGCCGAAGTCGGATAGGCCGTAGACGATCCCGTAGTTGATCATCTTGGCCTTCGAGCGCATCCCGGGGTCGATCGCATCGGGCGCAACCTGGAAGACCTGCGAGGCGGTCGCCGTATGCACGTCATCGCCGCGCACGAAGATCTCCTTCAGCACGGGCTCCTCAGCCGCGTGCGCAAGCACTCGCAGCTCGATCTGCGAGTAGTCGGCGGAGATCAGCATGTTGCCGTCCTCGGCCTCGAAGCAGCCACGGATCTCTCGGCCAAGCGAGGTGCGGATCGGGACGTTCTGCATGTTCGGGTTGGTGCTCGCGAGTCGCCCCGTCTGGGCGCCGGCCTGCAGAAATGTCGTGTGAATGCGCGAGCGTTCGTCGACCACCTCCGGTAGCACGTCGAGATAGGTCTTGGCCAGCGTCGAGAGCTCGCGCCAGCGCTCGATCTTCGGCACGATCTCGTGCTCGGTGCGAATCGCCTGAAGCACGCGCGCGTCGGTCGAGAAGCCAGTCTTGCCACGGCGCTTGCGCGAGAGCCCGAGCTTCTCGAACAGGATCTCCCCCAGCTGCTGTGGCGAGGAGATCAGGAACTCCTCCCCAGCGAGCGCGAAGATCTCTGCTTCCAGCGCGATCAGCTCCCCGCGCACGCGCCCGGTGATCTCGGCGAGACGCTCGAGATTCAGGCGTACCCCGAGCAGCTCCATCTCGCGCAGGACGACTACGAGCGGCAGCTCGATGTCGCTCATCACGCCGTGCAGGCCTCGCTCCTCGATCTGCTCGCGCTGCCAGTCCGCGAGCGCGCCGAGCAACAACGCGTCGGCTGCGAGCGGGTCCTCCACGTCACTGGCTAGGCCGCGCTCTTCACACAGCTCCGCGAACGGGTAGCCGCGGCGGGCAGGCTCGAGCAGGTAGGCGCCGAGCAGCGTGTCGTGCGCGAGTCCCGGGGGCACGATGCGCAGCGCCTTGGCGTCGTGCGCGAGCACGGCGCGCCGTCCCACTGCCTCCACAACCTGCTCGGGGCCCTCGCAGTCGCCCGCGAGTACCTTGCCGGCAACCGCGCTAGCGAAGCGCCAGGGCGCGCCCTCGGCGAACAGCGCGCCCTCGGGCGTCTGCGCCTCGCGCACAACGAGCGAGAGCTCGACCTCGGGCGCACCAAGGCGGGCGATGTCGGCGGGCACGCCCGCGCGCACGCGCCCACTCAGCTTGACCTCGGCGGCTACTACAGGCGCGGCGAGGTCGGGGGCACCGAGCGCCTCCTCCAGACGCCGCAGCGGATCGCGCAGCTCGTACTCACGAAAGACCGCGCGCACGCGCGAGCGGTCGGGCTCACGCACGGACTCCGCGGCAACGTCGAAGTCGACAGCAAGGTCGCGCTGGACGGTCGCGAGTTGCTTGGAGATGCGCGCGTTCTCGGCGTGCTGCACGAGGTTCTCTTTGCGCTTGGCGCCTTTGATCTCCTCGACGTGCGCGAGCACTTCCTCCAGCGTCCCGTAGCTCCGGATCAACTCGCTCGCCGTCTTGTCGCCGATGCCGGGGATTCCCGGAATGTTGTCTGAGGTGTCGCCCTTCAGCCCGTAGAAGTCGGGGATCATCTCCGGCGCGATCCCGTAGCGGTCGATGACGGCCTGGCGGTCGTAGATCTTCGTGTCGGTGATCCCGCGGGCGGTCGCCATCACCTTGACGACACCGTCACCGTCGATCAGCTGGAAGGCGTCGCGGTCGCCGGTGACGATCATCACGGGTACGGGTGGGTCGGCCCGAAGCGCGCGCTCGGCGATCGAGGCGAGCACATCGTCGGCCTCGTAGCCCTCGACGCGCAGGTTGCTGTAACCGAACGCCTCGACGAGCGGTTCCATCGCCGGCCACTGCTGCTTGAGCAGATCCGGACGTGAGCGCCGCGTGGCCTTGTAGTCGGCGAACATCTCCGTACGGCCCGAGGTGCCGGCGTCCCACGCGACCACGGTGGGACACACGCCGTACTCGGTGACGATCTTCACAAGCATCGAAGCGAACCCAAAAATCGCGTTCGTGGGGACGCCGGTGGAGGTAGCAATCGACTCGGGCAGCGCGAAGAAGGCCCGGTAGACGAGACTGGGACCGTCGATCAGGAACAGGCGCCGCTCTTGCTCGCCCGTTGCCGGTGCGGCGACGCTCACCCGCGCGCGAGGAGTCGTCTTGGCTTGAGATGGAGCACTGCCAATCACTCTATTAGTAGGCGTGGCGGCCGCAGGGCGGCAAGTAAATAAGATGCCCGACCGCCCGTCCTCGTCGCCTTCTATTCAGGAGTCATCCCGTGAGCAGCGTCACCCCCAGCGCGCAGTACCGCCTGACGATTCGCGTCGAGTTCGACGACACCGCGGGCACGCTCGCGCATCTGACCGCCGCGATCGGCGAGGCCGACGGGATCGTCGTCGCCGTCGACGCGGTCGAGATCGACTCCGGCCACAGCGTGCGCGACATCGTCGTCGACGCCTCCGGCAAGGCCCACTGGGAGCAGATCCTCGCCGCGATCGGCTCGGTGAGAGGCGCGCGCGTGATCGAGACGATCGATCGCACCTTCCTGCTGCACGTCGGGGGCAAGATCGAACAGCACAACAAGCATCCCCTGAAGACGCGCGACGACCTCTCGATGGCCTACACCCCGGGCGTCGCGCGCGTGTGCCTATCGATCGCCGACGATGAGGATCGCGCCTTCCAGTACACGATCAAGCGCAACACCGTCGCCGTTGTCTCCGACGGCACCGCGGTGCTCGGGCTGGGCGATATCGGCCCGCGCGCGGCGATGCCGGTGATGGAGGGGAAGTGCTGCCTGTTCAAGGAGTTCGCCGGCGTCGACGCATTCCCGATCTGCCTGGACACGAAGGACACCGACGAGATCGTCCGCGCTGTCACGCTGATCGCACCCGCCTTCGGGGGGATCAACCTGGAGGACATCTCCGCGCCGCGCTGCTTTGAGATCGAGGAGCGCCTCAAGCGCGACCTGGACATCCCGATCTTCCATGACGATCAGCACGGGACCGCCGTCGTCGTGATGGCGGCGCTGCTAAACGCCGTCAAGCTCACCGGCCGGCACTTGGAGGACCTGCACGTGCTGATCATCGGGCTGGGCGCAGCCGGGATCGCGGTCACGAAGATCCTGCTCGAGGCCGGCGTGCACCACATCATCGGCGCCGACTCGCGCGGTGCGCTGCATGTCGAGCGCGAGGATTATGTGAACGGCTCGATGAACGAGGTCAAGCGCTGGTTCGCGCAGAGCACCAACCCCGAAAGCCGTGCGGGCAAGCCGGCGGACGTGATCGACGGCGCGGATCTGTTGATCGGGCTCTCCGGGGCGCGCGCGCTGAAAGCGGACGCGCTCGCGCGGATGAACGACGACGCGATGGTGTTCGCAATGGCCAACCCCAATCCCGAGGTGCTCCCGGAGGAGGCGGCGCCCTACGTGCGCATCATGGCGACCGGCCGCTCGGACTACCCCAACCAGATCAACAACGTGCTCTGCTTCCCGGGGATCTTCCGCGGCGCGCTCGACGTGCGCGCGCCGGACATCACCGAGTCGATGAAGATGGCGGCCGCCCGCGCGATCGCCGCGATCGTCGACCGATGAGGAACTGCACGAGGACTACATCATCCCGTCGGTCTTCAACCGCGACGTCGCACCCGCGGTCGCGGCGGCCGTCGCCGACGAGGCGCGCGCGAGCGGCACCGCGCTCGCCGGCTCGGAGGTCGGGTTCGCCCAGGGGGACGAGCAACACGTGCATACTCAAGGTTGAGGGTCATCGTCGAAAAGGAGTAGATCGCCATGCGCGTGACCGTGACGGGAGCAAGTGGGCTGATCGGGAGCGCGCTGGTCGCCGAGCTGCGTGAGCACGGCGCGGAGGTCACGGTCCTCTCGCGCGACCCGTCGCGCCAGAGGGAGGCATTATCGGGTGTCGAGGCGGTGCGCTGGGATCCGTTGAGCGAACCCGCCCCGGTGCAGGCCCTCGCCGGTGCAGACGCGGTCGTTCACCTGGCCGGGGAGAACGTCGCCCAGCGCTGGAGCGAGCGAGCCAAGCGGGCGATTCGCGAGAGCCGCGTGGTGGGCACCCGTAACCTGATCGCAGGGCTGGAGGCAGCCGGCGAGGCACCAGCAGGCCAGCGCCCCCAGACGCTGATCAGTGGCTCGGCGGTCGGCTATTACGGCCCGCGCGGCGAAGAGCCGCTCGACGAGGACGCGCCCCCGGGGAGCGACTTCCTGTCGGAGACGTGCGTTGCCTGGGAGACCGAGGCTGAGCGGGCCTCAGCGCTGGGGATGCGCGTGGTGCTGGTGCGTACCGGCGTCGTGCTGAGCCGTGACGGGGGCGCTCTGAAGAAGATGCTACCGCCGTTCCAGCTCGGCGTGGGCGGGCCGGTGGCCGGCGGCGAGCAGTACATGTCGTGGATCCACCGCGAGGACCTCGTCGGCATGATTCGCGCGGCGCTGGATGACGAGCGCTGGTCGGGTCCCGTCAACGGCACGGCGCCCGAGCCGGTCACCAACCGCGAGTTCTCACACGCGCTTGGTCATGCTTTGCACCGGCCGTCGCTGCTGCCGGTGCCGGGCTTTGCCCTGGGGTTGCTGTACGGCGAGATGGCCGAGATCGTCACCACGGGCGCGCGGGTGGTGCCTGCGAAGCCGCTCGTGCTCGGCTACGACTTCCGCTACCCCGAGCTGGGTGAGGCACTACGGTCTGCACTCAGCTGAGCGCAAAGAGCTTCAGGCCGGCGTGGGCGCCGCGGCGGCCGAAGACGAGCGCGCGGGCCGATTCTCGGTCTCGATGATGATCCGGCAGGGACGCTTTGAGAGCAGATAGGCGGCGGTGGGGCCGATCCGCTGCTCGCCGGTGGGAGCGTGGATCGTCGACCAGTAGATCACGTCCGAGCCGATCCTCTCGGCTTCTTCGACCAGCGCCTTACCAGGGTTGCGCGTGCGGATCAGGCCGGTGTGGATCTTGATGCCCCTACGGCGCGCCTGGATGCGCGCGCTCTCGAGCACCGAGCGACCCTGGGCCTCCTCGTCCTCCAGGCCCGACTCCAGCGAGAGCTGGCTGGGTACCGGCAGCACGAAGATCGCGTAGACGACGCCGTCCTCGCCGATCAGCTTGGCGGCGCTGTGCAACGCCTCGGCGCTGACGTCCTCACCGAAGATTGGCACGAGCGCGGTGCGGTAGTCGAGCTCCTGGAAGTCGGGAGGGCGCTCGGCGCGCACGATGCGATAGTGCTTGCGAGGGTCCAGGCCCTGGCTGTGGCGATAGTAGAAGTAGCCCGCCATCCCGACGATCATCCAAGGGATGCCGACGTACCTGGCCTCAACGTGCAGAACGGTGACGGCGACCCACGCGGCGGCAGTGCCAATCCCGCCGATCACCGCGGTCATCGGAATCTCGGAGCCTTTGATGCGCAGACCCCACGGGCTCCGGTAGGGACGCTCCCGGTCCGGATCGCTGACGCGCAGCTTGATGATCGCCGCGTGTGCTGTCGTGAAGGACAGCATCGCACCGAACGAGTACAGGTTGCCGAGCACTTGGGTGTTGCCGTAGATGATCAGGGTGCTCGCCAACGCCGAGAAGAAGATCAGCGTGAACCACGGTGTGCGGTAGGAGGAGTGCAGCCGCGAGAAGATGCTCGGCAGTTGGCGGTGCTCGGACAGCGACCAGGACAGGCGCGAGATCCCGATCATTCCTGCATTGGTCGCGATGAACAGGATCGTCGCGGCGAGGATCCCGAGGTAGTACCTGGACAGTTTCAGCACCGTGCCGTGCAGCCCGAGGTGTTCGATCACCCCGAGCATCGGGTCGTTTTCGAAGAAGCCGCCAAGCGAGGTCGCATATCCGGGCTGCGAAAAGGACTGTTTGAGCTCGGCGCTGTAACCGACGCCGTGATGGATGACCGGCAGCGCCGAGAGCGCGACGACCGAGATGCCGGCATAGACGGCGAGCACCGCGAGCACAACGAGGTTGACGGCTTTCGGCACCTGCCTGCCCGGATCCTTTGACTCCTCCGCCATGTTCGCCACGGTCTCGATGCCCGTGTAGGCGAGCATCGCCAGCGACAGCGCGAAGATCAGTTCCTTCCAGCTCGGCACTGACCCAAGGTGGATCTGGTGGACCAGCAGCGCCGGATTGAGGACGAGCACGATGCCGACCCCCGCCAGCAGGATCTGGGTTGACAGATCGAGGACGGCCAGGACGAGGTTCAGTTTGGCCGACTCGCCGAGCCCGCGGATGTTCAGCCAGGCCAGCATCGCAACCACGATCAGCCCTCCAAAGATGTCGTCCGGGTTGTGCTTGAGCGCACCAAGGCCAGGGAAGGCACTCAGGTAGTGCGGCACGAAGAACGCCGAGATCGCGATCGTGAGGATGTAGTCGAGGCTCAGCGCCCAGCCCGCGAAAAACGAGACGACATCGTCGAAGGCGTGGCGCGCGAACGATGAGGAGCCGCCCGCTTCGGGGAACATCGCGGCGCCCTCGGCGTAGGTTTTGGCCGTCAGCGCGAACAGACCGCCGGCGAACAGGAACACCAGCGGCGTGAGCCCGAGCGCGTGCGCGGCGACGAGCCCGAGCGCGTAGTAGATCGAGGAGCCGACATTGCCGTAGGCGGTCGCGAACAGGCCGGGCACGCCGACGGAGCGGCGCAGTCCTCGTTCGGTCAGGCGTGCCATCGAGCCGGGAGCCTAGCGTGGCATCCCCGCGAGGCTCGGGATCGGCTCTGCAAAATCCCATTCACCACAGCCGGCAATGCAGGAGCTCTGCATATGATCCCGACGACCCGGGTTTCAACCTATCCCCGGCTTTCTTGACATGGAAACGTCGCGCCGCGGAAATTACGACTCGGGAGAGGACTTCGTCCTCGAATATGGAGAGCTGCGCTTCACCTTCAACGAGGAGGACTTTTCCGAGCGCTGCGAGCAGGCGGCGCTGAAGCTCGGCTTCGTCGGCGGTCGCCTCGGCGACGGCGAGCTCGAAGACCTCGTCAACCTGGCCGTCAACGGTGAGATCCTCGATCCCGCCTCGGCCCTGGGCGAGCACGTCAACGACTGCTGGCCCGAGCTCATCGGTCCGGCCGAGCGCTCACTGGTCCATTGGCTGCGCCGTCTGGTCTTCCGCGGCGCCTGGCTCGATCAGCGCGTCAACGAGGGCGAGCTGAGCGTCGCGTTCGACGAAGAGACCGGCAGCTTCGCCTACGTACAGCCCGTCGATGCCAGAGCGGCCGGCGGCGAGCCGATTGAGCTGGCGCCCGAGCCCTCATGGGGCCGCGTCGCCTACACCAGACGCTAGCTCCGGGCCTCCGCGCGCGCCTTCGCGATCGCCTTGGCGCCGTCCTCACCGACGAGCAGCTCTGCCTTCAGCGTGCCGCTCCCCGCCAGATCGAGGATCGGCAGACCGCTGTCGGTTAGCCCGGCGTCGAGTGCGATCACGGTCGTCTCGCCTCCGAACGGGCGCGCGGCGGTCGCGATCACGGTCAGCGAGCCGCCGTCACGCAGGTTGCGGGCCGCCGCGAGCGTCTTGCGGGCGGCGAGCGGGTGCACCCCGTCGAGGCCGTCGATCAACACCACTGCGTCTCCCCCGCGCGCGGCGATGCGCTTGGCGGCCTCGATTGCGCGCTCGACCGCCTGACCCTGGGCGTCGGCCGAGGCAGCGAAGCTGAGCGCAGCGACAGGAGCTGCAGGCCCCTCCCGCCACTCGGCGATCTCCTCGGGCCGCGCACCCGCGAGCACCACCGTGATCTCAGGGGCTCCAGAGCCAGCATCCGCGGCGCCGACTGCCGCATCGCCGGCTGCCGCAGCAACGGCAGTCAAAGCACCCAGCAGGCGCCGCAGGATCTCGGTCTTGCCTGCGCGCGCCGGCCCGACGATCACCGCGCGCGAGCCGCGACCCAGCGGCGTCAGCCACTCGATCGCGTCAAGCGTGGGGTCGCCGGCGTTCAGCGCGAAGCGCTCGCTGGGGTAGGCCACCGGCAGATCCTCGTAGTGAGCGCCCTCGGAGACCGCGTCGGCGGATGCTCCGTTGATGGTGTCGATGCGTAGGAGCGAGGGGTAGCGCTCCGAGCGCCGGGGGGTGCGCACGGGTCCGCTCACGCGGTCGCCGGAGACGAGCTCGCAGCGACGGACCTGCGCGGCGGAGATGTAGACATCATCGTCGGAAGGCTCCGGCGGATCGACACGCAAAAAGGCCGAGCCGTTCCCCAGCAGCTCGACCACGCCCTCGGCGCTGCGGGCGCCGTCTGAGTCCTCACCGGCCTTCGCATTCGACGGCGACTCTCCAGCTCGGCCATTCGGCTGCGCGGCGCCACGGCCGCTACGACCGCCTCGCTCATCGCGCTCACCTCCACCGCGACCACGGCGCGAGGAATCAGAGGAATCCGATGATGAGGAGGAAGAAGAAGAAGAAGAAGAAGAACGAGAAGCAGATGAGGACTCGCGCTCGTTCGCCGACACGTCCTCGACCTCACCCTTCGATCCCGCCCCGCGCCGCAGACGAGGAGTACGGCGTTTGCGAGCGGCGGCAGTGGTGCTCCCGCCACGCGATCGATCAGAGGAACTTCCCCCAGACTCGCTGTCGGCGCTCTGCACGCCTGACTCGTCGGAATCCTCCCGGGAATCTGAGTCCCGCCCGGAGTCGGAGCCCTCCCGGCCATTGGCCGGCTCGCCGAGGATTGCGTCGATCAGATCTCCCTTACGCAGGCGCCGGAAGCCGTCGAGGCCAAGTTGATCGGCGATCGCGTGCAGGTCGGCCAGAGGTGACGCCTCCAGCTCGGAGCGGTCGATTACTGACATTGCTTCTCCTTCGTTTGGATTGGGCGGTTGGCGTCCGGTCGCGTTGGACAGCGACCGGCACCCGCTGGATGAAGCCTAGCGTTCGTAGCGGTGTTCCTCGGCGAGCGCAAGATCCCTCTGCGGCTGTAGCTCCCCCGCGAGCGCCGCGCGCACCCTCAGGAAGTCGGCGGCGGCCGCGACATCGTGGACCCGGAAGATCCGCGCGCCCGCGTCCACGCCGTGGGCGAGCGCCGCCAGGGTGCCCGGCAGGCGCTCGCGCGGGGGGCGGCCGGTCAGCGCCCCGATGAAGTCCTTGCGCGAGATCGCCATCAGCAGCGGACGCCCCAGCTCGTGCAGGCGAGCGATCCCCGCGAGCAGCGCGATCGTCTGGGCGGGCGTCTTTGCGAAATCCGGGCCAGGGTCGAGGATCAGCTGCTCAGGAGCCATATCGGCGGCGAGCGCCTGCTCGATCCGCTCGCTCAGAAAGGCATAAACCTCGCCGACCACATCACCGTACAGATCGGGGTCCTGCAGTCGCTGCTTGGGCGCAACGCGCGTGTGCATCAAGACGAGCGCGGCGCCGCTCTGCGCGCACACCTCCGCGAGGCGCGGGTCGCGCAGGCCGCTGACGTCGTTGACGATCGTGGCGCCCGCGGCGATCGCTGCGCGGGCGACCAGCGGCTTGTAGGTGTCGACCGAGACGACCGCGCCCAGCTCACCCGCCACGTGCTCGATCAGCGGCACTACCCGCTCGATCTCCTGCTCGACGCTCACCGGCGGGCGCCCGGTGCTCGCGGACTCGCCGCCGATGTCCAGGATGTCCGCCCCGTCCAGGAGCAGCTCGCGCGCCAGCTCGATCTGCGCCTGCAGCGTCCTGAACCGCCCGCCGTCGCTGAACGAGTCGGGCGAGGCGTTGACGATGCCCATCAGCCACGGACGCCCGCCCAGCTCCAGCACGTGATCGCAGGCCAGCACACGATCAGAGCACACACTCATGCGGGCATGATGCCCTCGGCATCGGCCTCTTGCGCAAAGCGCGCGATCTCCAGCCCCATGCGCTCCGTGTCCCAGCCGAGCTCTCGCGCCAGCACATCGGCGACACGCTCTACCGGAAGCTCCCGCGCGGCGAGCAGCCCCAGGCGCGTACGGCGCAGGAGCACGTCGCCGACGCTGCGGGCCTGCTCGTTGCGGGCCGCCAGCACGACCTCGGCCAGCAGGTCGGGCAGGCCGGGGACGATCGGCTGGGCCAGCTCGGGGTGGGCGGGGTTCGATTCGGCCGCGAGTGCGAGCACCTGCTGGGCGGCCTCGCCGTAGCGGGAGGCCAGCGCGGTATAGGACTCCGCGGGCACGCCCTCGACGCGAGGCAGCTCATCCGCCGCGATCGCCTGTCCGAGTGGGATCTCATGGGTACGACAGGGGGCCTCGCGCGCATCGCGCTCGACGAGGCGGTCGACTGTCATCTTCGCCATCCGCCGCCAGGTCGTCAGCTTGCCCCCGGTGATCGTGATCATCCCGCTCGAGGTCTCGTACAGCTCGGCCTTGCGCGAGATGTCGACCGACTTCTTCGGATCGCCGGTCGAGATCAGCGGACGCACCCCGGCGAAGGCGCCCGCCAGATTGCTCGAGTCCAGAGCGGCGCCGAAGAAGTCGTTGACGGCCTGAAGCAGGTAGTCGATGTCCTCGCTGGACGGCCGCACGTGCTCGAGGTCGCCCTCGTAGTCGTTGTCGGTGGTGCCGACGAGCGTGCGTCCGAGCCAGGGCAGCGCGAAGATCGACCGTCCATTTCCCGCCGGCACGATCGCACCGCCCACCAGCGGCAGGTCCTTGCGGTCGAGGATCACGTGCGTGCCGCGGCTGGGGCGAATGCGCGGCAGCTCGGCCTCGTCGTGGAGCTCTTCCGGGCGCAGCTGATCGGCCCACACGCCGGTCGCGTTGATCACGTTCGCGGCGCGCACCTCGAGCTCCGCGCCGCTCTCGGCGTCCAGGGCCCGCACGCCCCGCGTGCGCCCGTCCTGCTCCAGCAACCCGGTGACCCGCAGCCGGTTGGCGCAGACCGCGCCGAAGCGCTCGGCCTCGCCGAGCACTGTCAGCACGAGGCGGACATCGTCGGTCTGGCAGTCATAGAACAGGTAGCCGCTCGTCGGCTCGCGCGCGGCGAGCGCCGGCAGCAGCTCGATCACTTCCTCGCCGGAGATCACGCGGTGGCGCTCGGGGCTCCAGGACTCGCCCTCTCCCAGCCGAGCGGTCCGATCGCCCTGCTCACCGGCCGATCTCCGATCAGCGCTCGCACGGGCGCGCCTGCCCCGCCGCGAGCGCAGGCGATCGCGGTCGACAGACATCACGTCATATAGGTTCAACCCCATCCCCACCATCCGGTCCGGACGGGCGCCCTCGAACGCGGGCACGACCAGCGGCAGCGGGCGGACCAGGTGCGGCGCCAGCGCCACCATCAACTGGCGCTCCAGCAGCGCCTCGCGCACGAGCCCGAGATCGAAGTTCTGCAGATAGCGCAGGCCTCCGTGGACGAGCTTGCTCGAACGACTCGAAGTTCCCGAGGCGAAGTCGGCGCGCTCCACGAGCGCCACGCTGTAACCACGCGTGGCCGCATCCAGCGCTACACCCGCCCCGGTGATCCCACCGCCGACGACGACCACGTCGAACTCGTCTTCCGAGAAGGCGGCAAGAGCCTGGCTTCGCTCGATCACGGCCGTCAGTCTCGCAGAGCGGCGAGCAGGCGCCGGTCAGATCTGGGCGAGCTCGGCGGTGATCTCGCTCACCGCGGACTTCGCGTCCCCGAACAGCATCGCCGTCTTCGGGTCGAAGTAGAGCTCGTTCTCGATACCGGCGAAGCCTGGGTTCATCGAGCGCTTGATCACGATCACCGAATGGCAGTCGGCGACCTCGAGGATCGGCATGCCGTAGATCGGCGAGGACGGCGTGTTCTTGGCCGCCGGGTTGGTCACGTCGTTGGCGCCGATCACGAGCGAGACGTCGGTGCGCTGGAACTCGGGGTTGGCGTCGTCCATCTCCTGCAGCTGGTCATACGGCACGTCGGCCTCGGCGAGCAGCACGTTCATGTGTCCCGGCATGCGCCCCGCTACGGGATGGATCGCATAGCTGACCTCGACCTGGCGCTTCTCGAGCTCCTTGGTCAGCTCGCGCACCGCGTGCTGGGCCTGGGCGACCGCCATGCCGTAGCCGGGGACGATCACCACGCGGTTGGCGTAGGCGAGCTGGATCGCCGCGTCGGCGGCGCTCGTGGAGCGCACCGTGCCGGCGTGCTCGCCGGCACCTTCGGCGCCCTCGACGGCACCACCGCCGCCGAAGCCACCGGCGATGATCGACGGAATCGAGCGGTTCATCGCGGTGGCCATCAGGTTCGTCAGGATCGAGCCGGAGGCGCCCACGATCATGCCCGCGACGATCAGCGCCGGGTTGTTCAGCGCCATACCCGTGGCGGCCGCCGACAGTCCGGTGAAGGCGTTCAGCATCGAGATCACGACCGGCATGTCGGCGCCGCCGATCGGCAGCACGACCGCGTTGCCGAGCAGCGCCGCGACGATCAGCATCCCGATGAACAGCACTTCGGAGTGTGCCCCCGCGATCAGGTCGATGCCGGCGGCCAGCGCCAGGATCAGCAGCACGAGGTTGACGATCTGCTGGGCCGAGCCGAAGCTGATCGGCCGCCCGGGGATGATTTCCTGGAGCTTGCCGAAGGCGATGTTCGAGCCCCAGAAGGAGACCGAGCCGACGATCGCGGCGAACACCGAGAAGATCGCGACGTAGGTGGGCACGCCCGCGATCTGCACGGTGGCGCCGGTTTGCAGGACGACGCCATGGGCGAGTTCGCCGCCGACATGAACCGTACGCGTGCCATAGGTCGAGCCGTAGTGACGGAACTCCACCCACGAGATCAGCGCCACGGCGCCGCCGCCGACGCCGTTGAACAGCGCCACCATCTGCGGCATCGCCGTCATCTTCACGTGGCGCGCCGCCGGGATCCCGACCGCGGCGCCGAGCGCGACGCCGAGCACGATCAGGCCCCAGTTGCCCTCGCCGGGGTTCAGCAGGGTGGCGACGACGGCGATCGCCATGCCGACGGCGGCGATCCGGTTGCCGCGCACGGCGGTCGTCGGGCCGGCGAGACCGCGCAGGCCCTGGATGAAGAGGGCGAAGGCGATGATGTAGAGGACGTAGATGAAGCTTTCGCTCTGCAGGAAGGTTGTGGCGATGAGAGGGGGATCACGAGCCTCCCCCCGCGCGCCGTCGGTGCCCGTGCCTGAGCCGCCGGCCCCGGAGCCCTTCCCCTCGTTCGCCCCGCCGGCCGGCTCGACCTCGGCCTTCGCAGCCGGCTTCGGCTTGGACTTGAACATCTCGAGCATCCGGTCGGTCACCAGGAAGCCGCCGATGATGTTGATCGTGCCGAACGCGATCGCGATCACGAGCAGCGCCTTGCTGAACCCGTCCAACCCGGGCAGACCAACCAGCAGCAGACCGCCGAGCAGGACGATCCCGTGGATCGCGTTCGTGCCCGACATCAGCGGCGTGTGCAGCGTGTTCGGCACCTTCGAGATCACGACGAAGCCGATGAAGCCCGGCGAGCACGAGGATCGCGAGGTTGGTGGTGAGCGTGCTGGCGAGGATCATGACGTTGGCCTCCACTGCCGCCTTGGCTCCCGGGTGGACGATCTCCCCGTCGCGCACGATGCACGCGCCGCTGACGATCTCGTCGTCGAAGTCCAGCTGCAGGTTGCCGTCCTCGCCGACGAACAGCTCGAGCAGCGCCAGCACGTTGCGCGCGAACAGCTGCGAGGAGTGCTCGGGCATGCCCGCCGGCAGGTTCAGGGGCGAGACGATCTTGACGTCGTGACGCACGACCGTCTCGCCGGGCTCGGTCAGCTCGCAGTTGCCGCCCGCCTCGCCGGCCAGGTCGACGATCACCGAGCCCGGCTTCATCCCCTCGACGGCCTCGGCCGTGACGAGCCTCGGCGCCGGGCGCCCGGGCACGAGCGCGGTCGTGATGACCACGTCGAAGCCCTTGATCGCGTCGGTCAGCGCCTGCTGCTGGCGGCGCGCTCCTCCTCGGTCAGCTCGCGCGCGTAGCCGCCCTCGCCGCTGGCCTCCAGGCCGAGGTCGAGCCACTGCGCTCCGAGCGACTGCACCTGCTCGGCGACCTCGGGGCGCACGTCGTAGCCGGTCGTGCGCGCGCCCAGGCGCTTGGCGGTCGCGAGCGCCTGCAGCCCGGCGACACCGACGCCCAGGACGAGCACCTTCGCCGGCGGGATCGTGCCGGCGGCGGTCATCAGCATCGGGTAGAAGCGGCCCATCTGCTCGGCGCCGAGCAGCGCGGCGTGGTAGCCGGCGACGTTGCTCTGCGAGGACAGCGCGTCCATCGACTGTGCGCGCGAGATCCGCGGGATCGCCTCCATCGCGAACGCGGTCGCCCCCGCGTCGGCCAGCGCGCGCGTGGTCTGCGGGCTCGTGAGCGGCGCGAGGAAGCCGATCAGGATCGAGCCGGAGCCGAGCCCGCGGATCTCCTCGGCGTCGGGCGGCGCGATCTTGACGACCACGTCGGCGCCCCACACGTCCGTGCGATGGGATCCACCGCCGCACCGCCCGGGCGTGCCGATGATCTGCGCGCCGGCCTCCGCGAAGGCGGCGTCCGGCAGCAGGGCGTCGGCGCCCGCGCCGCTCTGCACGAGGACGTCGAGCCCTTTGGCCTGGAGCTTGCTGACGACCTCCGGCACGAGCGCAACCCGGTGCTCGCCCGCCGCGGTCTCCTTCGGAACACCGATCCGCATGCAGGGCGGGAACGTATCCCATCGCGTTGACGAATGCCCGCCCACCCGGTCCGGTGTGCGAAACTCGAAGGACGCGATGACCGTGAACCTGACCCGCATCTACACGAAGCTCGGCGACGGCGGCGAGACACACCTCGGCGACATGAGCCGCGTGTCCAAGCTCGATCCGCGCGTCGAGGCCTACGGCACGGTCGACGAGCTGAACGCGACGCTCGGCGTCGCGCTGCTGCAGCCCGGACTTCCGCAGAGCTTCGCCGAGTGGCTGCGCCGCGTGCAGAACGACCTGCTCGACCTCGGCGCCGACCTGTCGGTGCCGCGCCTCCACCGCAGGCGACTCGTCCTCCGGCAAGACCGAGCGCGAGCGGCTGCGCATCGGTCCCGCCTACACCGAGTGGCTCGAGCACGCCTGCGACGAGGTCAACGCGACGCTCCAGCCGCTGCGCTCGTTCGTGATCCCCGGCGGCACCCCCGCCTCCGCGCACCTGCACGTCTGCCGCACCGTCTGCCGCCGCGCCGAGCGCCGCACGATCGCCGTGGGCGAGGAGGTCAACCCCGAGGTGGTGCGCTACCTGAACAGGCTGTCGGACCTGCTGTTCATCCTCGGCCGCGCGGTGAATGAGGGCTCATCCAATGAAGGCCCACCCACCCAAACAGGATCCGAATCCGCGGGATCCGAGCCGCTATGGGACCCCGGCGCCCATGGCTCGAACACCGCTTCCCAAGTCTGCGTGACCTGCGAGCGCGCCTCGGCGGCGCGCAGGCCGGCCACGGCCAGCGCCACCCACAGCGTGCCGACCAGGTAGCCGCCGACGACATCGCTCGGCAGATGCCAGGCGAGCATCAGCAGCGAGAAGCCGACGGCCGCCGCGAAGATCGCGCCCAGCACGGCGACGGTGGGACGCAGATGCCGTGGCGCGACGAGCACCGCGCACATCGCGAGCGCCGTCGCCGCGCTCGCGTGACCGCTCGGCCACGAGGCTGCGGTGATCTCATCTCCGTAGATCCTCGCGTGCGGGTGGGCGAGCAGCGGCTTGAGCGTCTCCGCGGTCAGCGGCGCCATGCCCATCACGAGCGCGACCGCGAGCGCCACCCGGGGTCGGTGTCGCCTCAGCGCAACGCACGATCAGCAGAACGCCCCAGAGGATGTAAAGCGCGGGTCGAGCAGGTGCAGCAGGGCGTTCGCCAGGTCGTCCACATGCGGACCGCCGAGCAGCGTGAAGTCGTACAGCGCGACCGCGTCCTTCACGTGCGTGGCGGGCACCAGCGCCGCCACGACCCAGGTCAGCGCGAGCGCAAGCCACGCACAGCCCGGCGACGAAGAGCGCCGCCGGCCGCACTCGGCGGGTTCGCAAGCCTTGCGGTTGGTCTCGCATCCATGCGTCCCTAAAGGGTAGGGACGCGGCTAAACGAGGGCTGAAGCGCTCTGAGTGGTAGCTCACGGCCCGACGGGGAACGTCTTGCCCGTCAGCGCGATCAGCGCCTGTGCGGTCACCCAGACTGGAGTCTGGGCGCCGGTGCGGGAGTAGCGGATGCAGCCTCCGGGGGCGAGCAGGCTTTCCAGGTAGCCGATCGGCGAGCGGCTGCCGCGGCGGCGCACCGCTGTCGGGATCGCGGCCGGCGGCGATCAGGCCCTGGATCGCCCAGGCGGTCGACTGGGCGTTGGATTCGTTGCCGTACTGCTGAGGAAAGCCGCCGTCGAGGTTCTGGGACGCGGATCAGGTAATCGGCGCGCGGCGCCCAGCGCATGCGCGTTGTGCGCGCCCGCGTCGACGAGCGCCTGCAGCGCCGCGCCGGTGTCGTCGACGTCGCTGGGCGAGCCGTGTCCGCCGAAGCCGAAGCCGCCGTCGGAGTTCTGCTGGCGCTCGATCCAGCCCGGCCGCATCGCGGATCGCGGGGAAGCCGGGGGAATGGCCGACCGCGCGCAGCGCGAAGATCGCGAACGCCGTGAGGTTGACGAGATGCTCGAAGGAGTTGTCGCTGCTCGCGCGCCTGCAGCACTTCGGCGACGAGGTTGCGCCCGGCGAACGAGTACGACGAGGCCCCGCACGCGCGCCGCGGCGAGGATCGTGCGCTCGACGTCGCCGAGGCCGCTCAGCGTCGAGACTTCGGCGCGCAGCGAGTCGAGCACCGAGTGCCCGTCGCGGCGCACGCTCGCAGGGTTGCGACCGGCGGCCGCCAGGCCCATCGCCGTCCAGGCGGTGTACAGCTCGCTGGAGCTCTGGCCCTTGCGCGGCGCCGAAGCCGCCGTCGGGGTTCTGGGCGGAGGTCAGGAAGGAGAGCTCCGGGGACAGCGACGCGGCGTGGGCGCGGACCGTCGACGTGGTGGACGCCCGGGCGGTCGCGCCGCCGAAGGCGAACGCAGTGCCGACGGCGACGAGCGCAACGATCGCCAGCACGCCCCTGATCGCCCCACTCGCCGGCGCTCTGGACGCGACGGGCTTGGGTGAGGCTGGGTCCCATTGAATATCCATGCGCGCGCGCATCCGCGCCAGCAGCCGCGCCAGCTCGGGGCCGAAGGCGAGGCCGAACAGGAAGCTCGCGACCATGTCGGTCAGATCGAACGGCAGCCCCGCGCCGGCGACCAGCGAGCAGCGCGGCGGGGGTGTGGCTGGCGCCGATCGTCCACGTGTACACGTTCATCACCTCCTTCGCCGCCAGCGCGGCGACGCCACAGCAGAGCGCGAGCGGCACGCGCCCCAGGCGCCGCCCGCTCAGCCGGCCGACGAGCGCGCCGAACAGGCCGACCCCGCCCCAGGCCGCCATCTGCCAGGGGGTGTAGGGGCCCTGGCCGAGCAGGAAGTTCGACATCAACATCCCGACCGCGCCGACGGTGAAGCCCGGCAGCGGACCGAGCGCGTAGCCGACGACGAGCGTCATCGCCGTGATCGGCTTGACGTCCGGCAACGCGACGAACGCGTCACGGCCGAGCGCGGCGACGGCCGCCAGCGTGCCCACGACCGCGACCATCCGCGCCGACGGCCGCCTGCGCTCGTAGGCGAGCCAGCCAAGCGCCAGCACCACGCCGACAACCGCAAACGACGCCAGCGGCCAGCTCACGCGACGACCTCCAGGGCCGCTGGGGCCCGCAACAGCTCAGCGCCTTCCTCGGGCAGCAGCGCGCCGCCGGCGCCGCCGAGGATGCGGGCCGTCTCGGTGGCGAAGTACCAGCCGCCCGCGAGCAGCTCGGCGGCGGAGCCGTCGGCGATCACGCGGCCGTCGGCGAGCAGCACCGCACGGTCGGCGCAGGCGGCGGCGAACTCGGGGTCGTGCGTGGCCACGATCACGGCCTGGCCCTGCTCGGCGCGGCGGCGCAGATCCTTCGCCAGCTCGGCCTTCGCGCCGCGGTCCATGCCGCGCGTGGGCTCGTCCAGCGCGAGCACGGCCGGAGGGTCTCCCGCCCCACCGACGACGATTGCGAGCGCCAGACGCTGACGCTCGCCGCCGGACAGGTCCTTCGGGTTGCGCTCGGCCATCCCCGCCAGCCCGACGGCCGCGAGCGCCTCGGCGGGCGCCTCTTCGGCGACGCGCTCGTGGATCAGGTAGTCGCCCGGGTTCTGCAGCAGCAGCGCGACCCTTCCCGCGCGCTCGACCCGGCCGCGCGTGGGCTCCATCAGGCCGGCGGCGTGGCGCAGGAGCGTCGACTTGCCCGCGCCGTTGCGGCCCATCAGCGCGACGCTCTCGCCGGGCGCGAGCGTCAGATCGACGCCGCGCAGGATCGCCGGTCCGTCGCGCAGCTCGTGCCACACGCCCTTCATCCGCAAGCGCCGGGACGCTCTCCCTACGTCCTAGGATCCCTTTCAGACCAGGCGCACGTCCCGCCCGACGGGAAGCATCTCCGCGGGCCGGGCCTTCCCCCGCCGCGACGATCGGACGATCCACCTGGGCGGGGGTCACATGGGAGGTGGCTACCTGGGACGGGCCCACCTGCGCGGAGTCCACCTCCTCGGGCAACAGACCGTGTGAGCGCAGCGTCGCGCGCGCCTGCTTCACGCCCGTCGGCGCCGGATGCAACCCGGCCAACGCGAACAGCTTCGCGCCCGGCGTCTGCAGTGTTGGCTCGTGTTGCGCCGCCCATTTCAAGAACGATTTGGGATCGCCATCGTGGACCACACGGCCTGCTTCCAGCGAGATCACACGATCTGAAGCCCCGAGGCAGCGCTCCAAGCGGTGCTCGGCGAGCACGATCGTCGTCTCCCACTCCTCGTTCAGCCGCCGCAGCAGACCGATCAGCTCGTCTCCGGCGACGGGGTCCAGCTGCGAGGTCGGCTCGTCCAGCAGCACCACCTTCGGCCTGCCCGCCAGCGCCGCGCCGAGCGCGACTCGCTGCTTCTCGCCCCCGGAGAGCTCGTGGCGTCGAGCGGTCCAGCAGCGCGTCGATCCCCAGCGCGAGCGCGACCTCCTCTACCCCACGCGCAACCGCCGCCGCGCAGTGGCCGCGGCTCTCCAGCGCGAGGGCCAGCTCGGCGCGTACGGAGCTCATCACGAGCTGCGTCTCGGGGTCCTGGAACAGGACGCCCGCGTGGCCTCCGAGATGCGCGGGGCCGTGCTCGCGCGTGTCCAAGCCCGCCAGCGAAACGGTGCCGGCGAAGCGTGCCACCGTGAAAGTGCGGCACGAGGCCACAGGCCGCGTGCAGGAGCGTCGACTTGCCGTGGCCGGACAGTCCAGCGAGCAGGCAGAACTCGCCCGCTTGCAACTCGAAGCTAATGTCGTCCAGCGCCGGAGTCTCCGCCCCAGGGTAGTGGTAGGTGACGTGATCGAAGGAGAGAATCACCTGTCAATTCCTCTTCTGTCGGCGAAAGGCAGCAGCACGGCCGCGACGAGCGCTGCACACAACACAAACGTGCCCGGGTCGACCTGCATCTTCACCAGCGGGTACGCCTCGAACGAGGCCGCTCCGCTCAACCTGCCCGCCAAGGCCAAAGCCAGCACGGCGAGCGCCGAGCATAGAAACGCGAGATCGTGCCGCGACCACGGGCGCCCCACTCGTATCGCCGATCCATATGGATTTAGTCGCCCCGCGCGGGGTCCCAGCAGGCGTGTTCCCGATCCCCGCCGGCGCGACGCCCACAGGCGCGCGCGCCGCGGGCCCGACCGGCTCTCCGCGGCGACGGCGAAGCCACGCAACTCGAGCGTCGCCGCCACCTCCATTGCGCGCTCGAGCGAGCCGCCGACGATCGCGCTGAGCAGCGCGACCCGGCCGCGCACGCCGCGCGCGGGGTCCTCGGGCCTGGTGCGCTGCGCCTCGGCCAGGCGTTGCGCATCGGCGCCGAGCACGGGGATCATCCGCGTCGCCAGCGAGGCGGTGAGCGCCGAGCGGAACGACAGGCGGCGGAAGCCCCGCAGCAGCTCGTCGGGGTCGACCGCGAGGCTCGCGAGCGTGGTGATCAGCATCAGCAGCGTGACCTTCAGCGCGATCACCGCGCCGTACACGACCGCCTCGACCGTCAGGTTGCCCTGGCCGAACGGGCCGAGGTCGCCGAGCCGCGCGAACACCGTCAGGCCCTCGCGTGAGGCGAGCACGTTGATCGCGACGATCGGCAGGCCGACGATCATCGCAGTGCGCAGCGTGCCCGCGAGCTGGCGACCCACTCCGGCACCGGCGCCAGCGCCCAGCACGGCCACGGCCAGCGCCCCGAGGGCGAGCGGGTTGTAGAGGATCAGCGCGGCCGCGGTCAGCGTGAGCGCCCACACCGCGCCAACCCCCGCGCGCGTCGCGTGCAGCGGGCTGGTGAGGCGGCGGTAGAACAGCAGGCGGGTGTTCATCGGTCTCTCCCCGGCATCCGCAAGCAGCGGTCACGAGACGAAATCTGGCCCGTATCTCTCATCCGCTCGCCCCCGGGACCGGCAGCTGCGCGCCCGTCGATGTCACCGCCAGCGCGAAGTGGTTTTGCAGGGCGCTCGTGTCGAACGCGCCCGCCGCGCGCTGCACACCCGCTTCATCTGTGCCCGTCACGACCCACACGATCGCGCTTTCGACATCCTTCGTGGCCGCGATCAGGCCCGCTCCCGCCGTCAGCGTGGCGGTTGTGCCGCCCGCCCCATTGAGCAGCGTCAGCGTCTGGCCGTTCGAGGCGAAGCGCGCGTACACGCCGCTCGCGCGCGGTCCGCTTTCGATGCTCGTCACGCTCGGATCGCCGTGTACCGCAGTCCATTGCCCGACGACCACCTGCAGCGCGTCCGGCTCGGCGCCGCTACCGATCGCCGCGACGGCGGCGGGGACGCCGAGCGCGCGCAACCGGTCGATCACCGTGCGGCATGACGCGCTCTGCGCCGCGGCGCATTCCACGCGCACCGGTAACCGCTTGCCTTCGGTGCCGTTGAGGAACGGCTCTGGGTAGGAGCCCACCACGGCCGGTACGTCATCCGTTTGACTCCAGTCGTGCAGGTCCCACAACACGTGGTCGCCCTTGTGCACGTTCGTCGCCGCCGCGCCCTTCGGCGCCTCGATCCCGTTGACGTAGTAGAACCAGTCCCTCGGGTTTCCCCCGCTTTCGCTGCCGCCCGATTGACCGTCGATGCTCTGCACGAAGCCGCCGCCGTACTTCGTCGTCGACCCTGTCGTTGCGCAACAGCAGGCTCATCACCGTTTCTGTCCCCACCACCCGCGGAGCGCCGGTCTGGGTCAGCACATGCGCGCCGAAGTCGCGCGTGACCGTCAATTGCACGCCCCCCGGCGCCGGGCCGGCGCCGAGGCCACAGCCGGCTAACGCGGCGGCCAGAATGGCCGCCGCGATCACCGTTACGCCGGGGCTTATGACGTTCTTGTCAAGTCTCGGTCTCACCGCACCACGCAGACGTTGAGATTGTGGCTCGTGGACGCCCTACGCCTACTTGACATAGAAGACGATTCTGCTCGCGCCGCGCACAAGTGAGCTGAGGTGACCTCCAGCGCCGACTCCCTCCGCATCGAGCACGTAGCGACCAGGAGCGAGTGTTTCAGGAAGCAGATACGAGAACAGCTTCTGGCTGGACGCCTTAAAGTACTTCCCGTTTGCCGCCCCACAGCGCATTTGGCGGAAACGCCCGGTGACACCGTCGAAGTAAGAGCAACGACCCTTCGGACCGCGACGCGTGAGGCGCAACTCGACCTCTTCTAGTGGTGCAGTCGTCGTGACAGTGCCACTTAGAATTCGCGGCGCCCCACGACGTGCATACACGTGACCATCGAGAAGCGAGCTGATGCGCGCTGTGATCGCGGTTGATGAACTCGGGTTGGAGCTCACTGCTGTGGTCCCACCGCCAGTGGAAGTACCACCGGGACCGGTGGCCGACGTTCCGCAGTTACCGTCGTTCCCGTTGTGAACACAGACCGTGAAAGATGCCGACGGGGCATCCCCGGACCTGGTCGCTCGCAGTGTCACGCTTCCTGTGCTCGCGAGTGTAAGTGTGGCGACGCCGCTGGAGCTACTTTCTGCGCTAGCTCCACCGCCTGAGATAGTGACTCCCGCCTCGGGTTCTGGGGTACCTTCGCCTTCTATGGGAAATTCGCCAGCACGCGTATGGATCTTGTCTATCTGGACGGTGAAAGGTACACCTGTTTGAACGCTGGTCGGCACTCCGCTGAGAACGAGTGGCAGCCGCGTCGGAGCGTAGGCCGGTTGAGGGTCGTAGTCGGCGACCACCAGCACTTCGTCGCCTTCGCTGAGTATGTCCCCACAGATACCGCCGCCCCACTTGTCGTCGATCCACACGTCCCACGTCGTTTCGGTCTGTTCAAAGATATGTGTCTCACCGAGAATCGTCTCGGTGAAATCACCTTTGACACCCTTCTCGTCCCCGTGGTCCCAGCTACCTTTCACCGATTCCACAGCGAGGTTGATTGCCGCATTAGCACTGTCCGCTGGACATCCACTTACCGGTTCAGGAGCGCTGAGGGTCACGGATGTCAGCGGCAACAGCGTCGCCGATTCCCCCTCAATGCGCAGGCTGACCGTTGGTCCGGCAAATGCTGTTGCTACGCCGACGACAGCAAGAACGAGAACACTTGAGGCGGCGCCGGCGAGCGCCGGCAACATACGACGGGATGCATTCATTGAGCCAACCCCTTTCCACGAGGGCTTGTGGGCTTTCGGCCTTCGGCAGGTTTCCTGGCTCCCGGGCCTTCCTTCCGCACCTTCCCGTCTCGTCTTCCGAAACAGTGGCTCGCGTGTCTTTCTCACGCGCCGCGTCAGGCATCCCCGGTCACAGTGGCGGGTCCGCGCCGGATTCTCACCGGCTTCCCTTTCCTCCGACCGTCTTGTCCTTTGATCCTACTCCCCCCGCCCACCTCGTGCTTCCACTCCCTAGCTCTTGCTCGTCCAACTCCCTCAGTGACCGGCGACACGGACCTCTCTGCGGAAACGACGTTTAGTTGTCTCCCAAATCCGGGACACCGGACGCTATGCGGTAACGGTTCCGTGGCCGACGATCACATCGCCCGCGTACAAACACGCGAACTGCCCCGGCGCGGTGCGCTCCGCCGGATCCCTCAGCTGCACGTTCACGTGCTCGTGGCGCCCCGCCTCCGCCTCGCCGGCCAGCCGGCACTCCAGTCGGCGCCCACGCGAGCGCACCTTAACGCCGTCCACGCAGCCGCCGTCGCGGTGCAGCGTCACCTCGCGCACCCGTACGCCGTCGCTCAACAGCTCCGCGCGCGGACCGACCGTGACCGTGCTCTTGCGCGTGTCCGTCGCGAGCACGTACAACGGCTCGCCGCCGCCGATGCCGAGGCCGTGGCGCTGGCCGACGGTGAACGTATGCGCACCCGCGTGCTCGCCGAGCACCTTCCCCTGACGATCGACGATCTTCCCCGTCCGCTCTCCCAGCCCGGCGTGACGCTCCAGAAAGGCGCCCTGGCGCGTTCCCGCGAGGAAGCACAGATCCTGCGAGTCGCGCTTGGCGGCGACCGCGAGCCCAGCCGCCGCCGCCAGCTCGCGCACCTCCGCCTTGCGCATTCCCCCCAGCGGAAACCGCAACCGGGCAAGCGACTCGGGCGCAAGCGCCGCCAGCACGTAGCTCTGATCCTTGCCTTGGTCCGTTGCCGTCCGCAGCAAGGGGGCGGGCGGTCCCTTGATCACCCGTGCGTAGTGCCCGGTCGCAAGCGTCCGCGCCCCCAGACGGTCGGCCAGCTCGAGCATCGCGTCGAGCCTCACATTCCCGTTGCAGCGCACGCACGGGTTCGGCGTCTCTCCGGCCTCGTGGTCTGTAAGCCAGTGCTCGACGACACCGGCGCGGAACTCCGCGCGCAGATCGATCGACAGGTGTGCCATCCCCAGGCCGTGTGCCACCTCGCGGGCCCCGCGCACCGCCTGCGCCGAGCAGCAGCTGGCCTCGCCGTCGTTCTCTTGGTCAGACCACAGCTCCAGCGTGACCCCGACGGCCTGCGCTCCTTCGCGTGTGACGAGCAGCGCCGCGACCGCGCTGTCCACGCCACCGCTCATCGCCACCAGCGTGCGGTCCGCCGTCGGGGCCAGGGCCGCGCTTGCGCGTACGGCACCGCCGAGCGCGCGGTGCAGAGCGTCGGCCGCCAACTCCGCCGCGTGGCGCTTGGCCGCGCTCAGTCCGCCCAACTCGCGCGCGATCTCCTCTGTGCCGATCCTCGCCACCTGAAGCAACGCAACGCCGCGCACGAGGCCCACCACCGCGCTGCCGGCGGCGATCGACGCGCCACAGCCGCTCGCGTCGAACCCCGCGTCGGCGATCCGCTCGTCGGGGCTAGCAGGGTCGAGCGCGATCGAAACGCGGATCAGATCGCCGCAGGCCGCGCCGCCCGCCGCGCCCGTGAAGGCGTTCTCGGGGGCGTGTCCGCGGCCGAGTGGTGCTTCGAGATGCTGGGCGAGGGCTTCCGGGCTATTCACCCGAGCGAGTTTACGATTCCTGGCGCGCTTCGTCGATCGTCTGCTCGATCGCGAAGGCGTCGGTCAGGCCGTTCATCGTCGTTACCGCACCGTGCTTGTTGATGATCAAGATCGTCGGCGTCCCGTACACCTGCACGGTCTTCGTGAACGAGCCGAACGACGTGACCTGCGCCGCGGTCGCGTAGTGGACCGCGATCTTCTTTTCCAGTTCGAGCCCCGTCGCAAGGCGCAGCTTGCGCACCTGCGCCTTGTTGGGATGCACCGCGACCTCGTGGTGTGCCGCCAGCAGGATCTGCAATTCTTCGTGCACGGCGACGTCGTCGGCGCCCTTCTTGTTCCAGAACAGCACCACCGCGACTTCGCCCCGCTTGAGCTCGCGTTCCACGGCCACCTGCTGAGCGGGAGCAGCGTGCACGGCGGTTTTCGTGACCGTGGTTGTGCCGCTCGGGGCGCCATGCGTCGACTTGGTCACAGTCACGCTGCTTTTCGTCACGGTGGGAGCGGGGACCGCGGCATGCTTCGAGTTGATCACGGTAGTGCTCTTCGTGGTCTTGACCGCACTACTCCCCGGCGCACCTGCCTGCTTGGCGTGGGTCACGGTCGTGCTCGACGTGGTGAGCGCTGTGCCCTGAGTCGGGGCTTCCGCCGAGGCGGCAGCGGACTTGTTCGCCGCCTGCTGGGAGGCCGCGACCGCTTCACGCGCGTGAGTGACCGCGCGCGTCATACCTTCGATATGCGTCGTCCCCGCAGGGGCCTTCGCTTTCGCCGCCGTGGCAGGAGCCGGTGTGCTCACAGGCGTGCTGGCCACGGGCGTCGAGCTGGGACTCGAGCTGTGTCCCTGCAGCGCCACGAACCACACCACCGCAAAGAGCACAACCGCCGCGAGGGCGATCTGGAAGGGACGGGAAAGCTGTGCCATCGCTCCCCTTTCGGCATTTTTCGCCGAAGAGTTGAACCCCGCAAAACCCGCTGGACCCTCAGAGCGGTGCGCAAAGCGCGTAAAACGGCATGCACGACAGTATCCGTGGAGATCGTCTCCTGCCCTCCCCCCTGCATGTCCTTCAGCACCGTCTCCTCCTGCTCGACGATCGCCACGTAGCGGGCACCGAGTACGTTCGCGTACCCCAATTGACCCTTCAGCGAGCGTCCGGCGAGCTCCATCTGGGCCGTCAACCCGGCAGATCGAGCCGCGCCCATCACGCCGAACCCCGCCTTTCTGTCGCCACAGCGCGACGAATAGATCTACCGGGCTCGGCGCGACTGGCGCCGGCTCGCCCGCCAGCAGGATCCGCTCGACCCCGGCCGCCCAGCCGATGCCGGGCGTCGAGGAGCCGTCGCTGGAGGGTCCCTTGATTTTCTCCACCAGCCCGTCGTAGCGACCGCCGCCGCCCACGCCGCTCTGCGCCCCGAGCGCATCGGAAGTGAACTCGAACACCGTCCTCGTGTAGTAGTCCAGGCCACGCACAAGCGTCGGATCGACCTCGTACGGGACCTCTGCCAGATCGAGCAGGTCGCGCACCTCCGCGAAGTGCTCGCTGTCCTGCACGCTCAGGCGATCGAGCAGGCGTGGCGCGCTCTCCATCACCCGTTTCGTGCCCTCGTGGTCGGAGTCGAACGCCCGCAGCGGGTTCAGCTCGATCCGGCTCTTGACCTCATCGCGACAGGCTCGCTTCGTGCTCGCGCAAATGCGCCTGCAGCAGCTCGCGGTACTCGCCCCTGCTCTCTTGGCTGCCCAGGCTCGACAGCCGCAGCCTGACCTCGCGCACGCCCATCTCCGCCAGCAGCGCCGCAAGCAGCACGATCGACTCCGCGTCCACCGCGGGATCCTCCGAGCCAAGCGCCTCCGCCCCCACCTGCCAGAACTGCCGGTAGCGCCCCGCCTGCGCGCGCTCGTGTCTGAAGAAGCTCGACAGGTACCACAGCTTCACAGGCTGTTTGCGCTTGTGCATACCGTGCTCCACGTAGGCCCGGCAGACCGGCGCGGTGCCCTCCGGGCGCAGCGTCAGCGAACGCCCACCGCCGTCGTCGAGCGTGAACATCTCCTTCTGCACGATGTCCGTCGAAGCCCCTACCCCGCGCGCGAACAGCTCGGTCGCCTCCAGCACCGGCGTCTCGATCCGCTCATACCCCGCCCCCTCCAGGATCTTGCGGGCGCCGGCCTCCAAGCTCGCGCGCGCCCCCACCTGCTCGACCGAGCACGTCGAACGTGCCCCGCGGGGCTTTGATCTGCTCCCCGCGGCTCAACTTCCGGCTGCCGGGTCCGCCACGGCACGCGCCGCCAGCTCGGGCCCCTCGCCCATTGCCGGCCTCTCCACGGGGACGCGCAGCTCCGCAGGAAGGGGTTCGTGTCGCGCTCGCGTCCGAGCGTCGTCGTGCCCATGTGCCCGGGGTAGACCGCCGTCTCGGCGGGGAACGCTTGCAGCAGAGCCGCCGATCGAGCGCTCCAGCACGTTCCAGTCGCCACCCGGGCAGGTCGGTGCGGCCGACCGAGCCCGCGAACAGGACATCTCCCGAGAGCAACGCCCGCGCGCCCGGTGCCCGCTCAAGTGCCCGCCCGCTCTCGCCAGCTGCCGCAACGTCGCGATCGGACGCGGCCGCGGCGATCGCATAGGTGACGTGCCCCGAGCTGTGCCCGGGCGTGAAGACCACGTCGATGTCCAGGCCCGCAAGGTTAAGCCGCTCTCCGCCCTTGACCGTGTGATCGGCCTCGTAGCTCTCGAACGACCCGAACCCAGGCGGCACCCAGCTGTTGATGTCCGCCAGCACGCCCCGCTCGATCTCCGGGCAGTACACCGGCGCGCCCGTGGCCCGCGCCACCTCGGCGACCGCGCCGATGTGGTCGAAGTGGCAGTGCGTGATCAGGATCGCCTCGATCTCCACTCCCAGCGCTCGCGCCGCCTCCAGCAGCCGCTCGGCCTCCGCTCCAGGATCGATCATCACCGCGCGCTTGCTCCTCGCACCGCGGCGCACGATGTAGGCGTTCTCCTGGATCGGCCCAACGGTGAACATCCTCACGTCCAGGTCGCCGATCGGGTGGGCGGGCTCGATTCCCCGCGCGCGTCGCTCATCGCGCCGCCGCCTTGCCACCGCCCTGCGCGGCTTTCTTGCGCATGCGCCGGTTGAACATCCACATGTCCGTGTAGTAGCTGATCGGGATGTAGATGAGCAGGACGATCGGGAACAGCGCGATCGCCTCGTTGGCTTTCTTGATCAGGAACAGGCTGACGAGCAGCATCAGCACGGCGGCGATCATCGCCCGGTAGAACGCGCCGAGCCACGTCGGCGGACGGTCCTGCCTTGGCCAGCTGCGGCGTCTTTTTGCCCGCTGGCGTCGAAGCCCTTGCCGCTCTTCTCGGCGGCCGTCGGCTTGCGTCCGGTGCGACCCCGCGATTCGACCACCCCGGCCGCGTTCCCGCGGTGCTTGGTCTGGCGCTTGCGCTTTGTCTGAGCCATCCTCTTAGCCTAGATGGTTACCCCGGTCGTGGCCTTCACGCCTGCGATCCGGCGCGTCCAACTCGCGTGTCATCCGCTCAGTGCGTTCTCGATCACGTGGCGCACCGGGTCGAACCCGACCAGCCGCAGATCCTCCGGGAAGCCCTCCAGCGCCGCCCGCGGCGCGAGCCCGACCAGCTCCGCGCTGGCGAGCGCGGCGTGCCGGCGCACCGCCTCCACCACCCGCGCCAACGGCAGCTCGCCGGGGCGCTCGACGTTCATCGACACCTGCGCGATCGCCCCCTGCAGTGCAACGCCGATCGCGCGCAGTCCGGGCAATCCCTCGGCACCACCCTCGCGGATCAGAGCCGCGATCGTGCGGGCATCCTCGACCGTGGCCGGTGTCTCGAGCTGCAGGTTGAACGCCACCAACGGCTCCCTCGCGGCGACCAACGTCGCACCCGCACCGGAATGCGCCTCCCGCGGGCCGAAGTCCGGCCGCAGCTCGCCCGAGCGCATCCGCTGCGCCAATCGCGCCGCCCCGCCCCGGCGCAGCTCCGCCCGCGTGCGGGGTGCGGTCCCGGCCAGGGCGCCGTAGAGAAACACCGGCACGGCGCAGCTCCTGGCCGATCCGGTCGGCCACCACCAGCGCCTCGGCGCATGCGGCTCCGCGCGCGTCGTCGTCCAGATAGACCACCGGCACGACGTCGATCGCGCCGACGTGCGGGTGTGCGCCACGCCCGTCGCCGATCTCGATCTCGCTCCACCGCCACCCGCGCACCTCACAGCAACGCGTCGACGAGCGCGCCCGGGTGAGCCGGCCAGCGTGAACACCGTGCGGTGATGGTCTCTGTCGGAGTGTGTGTCCAGCAGGCGCACACCGCTCTCCTGCGGCGAACGCCGCCCCGATCGCGGCGAGCGCCGCCTGATCACGGCCCTCCGAGACGTTGGGCACGGCGAGCAGGGTTGGTGGAGGCGTCATTTTCTGCATTCGTCTCCTCGCTCAGGAAGCGACTGCCGTCGCGGGCGCCTGGATGCCGCCTCGCAGGGCCGAGTCGTCGATGAAGAACTCATGCGCGAGGTTGGCGATGAAGCGGGCGAGCTCCGCATGCTCGTCGGGGCGCCAGCACTCCAGCAGATCCGTCAAGCGCTGTTCGCCGGTGCTCGTGCAGGCGCTCCAGGTGCTGTGGCCGTCGGCGGTCAGCTCGTAGGTGCTCGCGGTGCTCGGGTCGGGGGCGATCAACCCGCGATCGAGTAGCCGGTCCCTGGCGTGCGGTGAGCGTCGCGGTCTCGACATGAGCCCGCCGGGCGAGGCGTCGAGCGGTAGCGGCGTCGTCTCGCTCAGCCTCGCCAGCAGCCAACAGGCGGTGGGGTCGAGCTCGACGCCCGCACGCAGGGCCACCGCCGGATGATCTCGCGGGCGCCCTCGCGACGGTCAAGACGCCCGATCTTGTCGATCACCACCTCCAGCGAGTCGATCTCCCGCGGGCTGGCGAAGGTGTCGGCCATGTCGGGGCTCGCGACGGTCTCGCGCAGCGGCAGCTGGCGGATGAACCAGGACAGCGCGAACGCGACGCACCGCGAACGCGGATGCGACGAGGAAGACGGTGCTGAGCGAGTTCGTGAAGGCATGCAGATAGCCGACGCGCAGCGACCGACGGCAGCTGCGCGATCTGCCTGCGGGTTGACCTGCCCCGCCGGTGACCGGCGTGGCCGGCGACGCCGCCTGGGAAGCACGCTCTTCAGCTCGCTGGTCAGCCGGTTGGCGAAGATCGCGCCGAGCACCGCGGTGCCCAGCGACCCGCCGATCGAGCGAAACAGGGTGGCGCCCGAGGTCGCGACGCCGAGGTCTGCGTAGTCGACCGCGTTCTGCACGGCGAGGATCAGGACCTGCATGACCATCCCCAGCCCCAGCCCGAGGATGAACATGAACAGCGAGATCGAGGCCCGCGAGCTCGACGGCGACATCGTCGAGAGCAGGTAGAGCCCGAGCGTCATCACCGCGGTGCCGGCGATCGGAAACGGCTTGTAGCGGCCGGTGCGCGTGATGATCTGCCCGGAGACGATCGAGGTGATCAAGCAGGCCACCCATCAACGGCAGCAGCTGCAGTCCCGATCCCGTCGGGCGTCGCGCCCTTGACGACCTGCAGGAACAGCGGCAGGTAGGTGACCGCGCCGAACAGCGCGAAGCCGACCACGAACCCGACGGCGCCGGTCACGACGAAGACGCGGTTGGTGAGCAGCCGCGGGGGCAGCACCGGCTCCGCGGCGCGGCGCTCGACGAACGCGAAGCGCGACGAGCAGCAGCACGCCGGCGACGGCCAGAGCCGATGATCAACGGCGAGCCCCAGGCGTAGGAGGTGCCTCCCAGCGAGGCCGCCAGCACGATCGCGGTCAGGCCGGCCGCGAGCAGCACGGTCCCGAGGTAGTCGACCACGTGGTGCACGCGTTCGGTGACGCGTGGGCAGCGTGGCGGCGAGCACGAAGAAGGCGACGAATCCCGAGCGGCAGGTTGACGTAGAAGATCCAGCGCCAGCTGAAGTCGCTCGTCAGGAAACCGCCGAGCAACGGCCCGGCGATGCTGGCCAGGCCGAACACGGCGCCGAACAGGCCCGTGTAGCGGCCTCGCTCGCGCGGCGGCACGACATCGCCGATCGCGGCCTGAGCGCTGACCATCAGGCCGCCGCCGCCGAGCCCCTGCAGCGCGCGGAAGGCGATCAGCTCGTCGAGGCTCTGGCTCAGACCGCACAGCGCCGAGCCGAGCGAGGAACACGACCAGGCCGGCCTGCAGCACGACCTTGCGCCCGTACATGTCGCCGAGCTTCCCGTAGAGCGGCGTGACGGCGGTCTGCGCGAGCAGGTAGGCGGTGACGACCCAGGAGATGTGGTCGAGGCCGCCGAGGTCGCCGACGATCGTCGGCAGCGCCGTGGCGACGATCGTCTGATCGAGCGCCGCCAGCAGCATCACCAGCAGCAGACCGCCGAACACCAGCCGCAGGTTGGGCGGGTCCGGGGTCTTCATGTCGGGGCCGGCCAGGGCGGCGCCTGCAGCGGCGTTCAATGCACCCTCCTCGGGAGAAGCGCTCAAGTCTAGAGCTCGTGTGAACGGCGCCCCCGGGGCTCGGTGTGAACGACCACGTCGACAATGTCCGGGATCTGGCTGCGCAGTTGCTCCTCGAGCTCACTGGCCAGTTGATGGGCATCTATTAGCGATACATCGGCGCCCACTTCGGCCGTGAGAAAGACGACACGACCGGTGTTGGTCGACAGCAGCCGCGCCGAGGGCGGCTCGCTGCCGGTCCGTTCGCGCACGAGGCGCTGGATCTCCGCCACGGCATGCCGGTCGGCGCGATCATCGGCGGCGCGGGCGAGCAGGGGGAGCTCGAGCGGCTCGAGATGGGTTTGCACGTCGGCCACGCCGGGCCTTGCGCGGATCGCCCGCTCGACACGCTCGGCGACGTCATGTGCCGCCTGCAGGTCGAGATCGGCCGGGAACTTCAGGTGCAGGGCGACGCTGACCGCGCCCGCCTGCTCGAAGATCGTGATGTCGTGGGTCTCCCGGACCAGCGGCTCGGCCAATGCGATCGCGAGCACACGGTCGCGGAGGTCGAGGCCGCTGCGGCGGGGCTCGACGTGGACGACGACGTCTGAACCGGGCAGCGCGCGCTCGATTGCCGCCTCGATCAGGTTGGCGGTCTGATGACCCTCGACCACCGCCTGCCCGGGCGGCACCGCGACGACGACGTCGGCGAAGTAGCGCCCGGCGGACTCGCGCAGGCGCAGGCGCAGAAGCTCGATGTCTCCCTGCAGGCGGGCGATCGCTCGCTCGGCGGCCTCCCGGGCCTCGGCGGGAGTGCGGTCCATCAACACGTTCGCGTTCTCGGTGATCAGCCGCGCTCCGGTGGCGAGGACGATCGTCGCGATCACCAGCGCGGCGATCGCATCGCCCTGGGCAAAGCCGTCGCGCACGAGCAGCAGCCCGACGAGGACTACCACGGAGCCCGCCATGTCCCCGGCGAAATGAAACGCGTTCGCGCGCAACGCGGGGCTGCCGTAGCGGCGCGCGGCGCGCAGGGAGACGATCGTGCGGGTGAGGTCCACGACCAACGCGACCGCGATCACCGCAAAGACATAGAAGCCGGTGTCGGGGGTGCTTTCGGTGGTGAGCAGATGTTTGATCGCGCCGCCCGCGACGATCGCGCCGCCAGCCAGCAGGATCGCCGCCTCGCCCAGCGCTCCGAGGTTCTCGGCGCGACGGTGGCCATAGGGATGCTCGGGGTCGGCTGGCTGGCTACCGAGGCGGACGGCGAAGAAGGTCAACGTCGCGGCGACGACATCGCCGCTGGACTCGATCCCGGCCGAGATCAACCCCAAGCTCCCGGCCAGCAACCCGGCTCCCAGCTTGAGGATCACCAGCAGGCCCGCCGCGACGATCGACACGACGGTCGTCCGTTGCGGCACGGCTGGGAGATCGCTGCCTTGCGGATCTGGCATCGCCGCAGACTACGTCCAGTCGGCCTTCAGTGGAGCGTTGCGGTGCGTTCTTCTCCGTTGTGCTCGAGCCAGCTGAGCGTCGACCCGTTGAGCTTCAGCGAGTACGGCCGGGTCGTGTGCGTCGTGTCGAGCTTCTTCAGGCCGCCGGCGGTGTGCTCGAGCACCTCGTAGGTGCCGCCGGGGAGAAGCTCGGTCCACGCGAGCGAATCGTCGCGCTTCAGCACGGTGCGACCCACGCGGGGGCTTTCCGGTTTGGCCGGGTTTTGCGGAAAGACTATTTCCGGCAGAGCCTTCTTGTAGGAGACCTTGCCAGTGGCGAGATCGACGACCCACAGTTCGGGGACCGAGCCGCCGAACCCATAGTCGAACTCAATGGCGGCCTGTTTGCCGGCAAAGTCGAGGCCCGAGTAGGTGAGCGAGTCTCCGCTGCCGCCCGGTCCTTCGATCCGGAATGGATGTCCTCCCGCGGAGCTACAGAGGAAGGCTTCTTCGGTTTCCGGCCCCTCGCCGTGGTCGCGGACTTCGTGGGTTAGGACACCACCGGATGTTTCCTGCAGAACCTCACCGGGGCAGGCCGTGGCTGCGTGAGAAGCTCGGCCCAGCCCCGAGGCGCCAGCGGGCGCGTCTGCCCAGCAAGCACCGATCAGCAGGACCGCGAAGGCCCCTCCGATCAGGCGTGGCAGAGGGTTCAACTGTTTCGGAGCCATACCGCCGATCATCCCACACGTCCGCTCAGCGAAGTGGGTGGACCGACCTGAGCAGGCTCGACTCGCTGATCGGGCCGATCGGTGGCACGGCGATCGGCCGCGCGGCGCCACTCAGTCTTCCGACCTTCTGGCGATGGCGCGGCGCAGGCCCTGGGGGGCTTACGGTGACGAGCGCGGCGCTGTCGGGCGCGAGCTCGAGCGCGACAGTGCCCGTGCGGGCCGAGACACTTTCAGGCGTCATGGAAGTGCTCCAGGAGCCATTGGCCGCGACGGCGCGGCCGCCGAGCAGCACGCCGCCGGTGGCGCTCTGCGCGGGCGCGGTGAGACGCAGGATCCGTCCCGAGCCCAGACCGGCGCCCACATTCAGCCGCAGCGCGAGCGGGCTCGCGCCCGGCTCCTCATCGTCCACGAGCACCACCTTCAGCGAGTGGTCGGGCCCTGAGAATGACGCCGCCGTGAGGTTTGGTGAGCCTTCGGTGATCGTCGTAGGCAGCGGACGATCGCCGGCAAGCGAGCTGGTCAGCAGCAGCGCGTACCAATCCGGCTTGGCGCGCAGACTCCCCTTCACGAGGGCCGCCTGATCGGGAGCACACAGGGGCGTATACCCGGTGCAGTTGGTTGGGTTGCCCTGGAGGTTGATGCCCGCCGTGCCCGCCGCCATCGACTGCGTGATGTAGCTGGTCGCCCACAGCGTCGAGGCGAACGTGTCGCTGATCCCCGCGACTCCTCCGCAGGAGACGGAGTTGGCCTCGTCGAGACGAAGTGGGATGCGGTAGGAGCTCGCCACCGACATGTAGGTCTGTAGCGACTGCGCCTCGCGTTCACGGGTCGCTGCGCTGAGCAGCGTTTCGATCGAGGGCGCAGGTGTCTGCGCGCATCCAAGCGGATAGTGGTGTCCGGTCAGCAGCGCCGGCTTCTGCGAGAGCGCCTCCTCCTCGCCCCATTCCGGGAAGACCCCCGAGCCGGACACGTCGGGACCGGCGATCGGGACCCCCGGCGTGAGGGCGTCGATCGCTTCGCGGTAGCTGCCGACTTCTTCCTCATAGCCCTGCGCGATCCAGGGGAGCTGCCGAAAACCGTGGCTGCCGTAGGCATTCGGCTCGTTGCCGATCTCGACCGCGGCGAGATACGGCCCGAGCGCGCGGTGGGCGGCAGCGACCTCGCGTGCGGCGGCCGCCGGTTCGTAGTGGGCCATGCCGACCGTCAGCAGGACCTGCCAGCCGCTGCGGCGGGCTAGCACGCCAAGCGCCTTCATCTCCTCGGGTGAGATCGTGCTCGATGCCCACGCCGGCCGCGGGGTGGCGGCGTCGGTCCAGGCGACGTTCTCATCGGCGGTGATGCCGCCGAAGCGCAGCACGCCGGGCCCCAGCGAGCGCAGCAGCCTAACCAGGTCGCCGCGCTCTGCGTACTGCACGAGCTGGCCGAGCGCGGCCACCTCGAAGGAAAGCCCGAGAAACCGCTTGGGCACGGGCGGGCCTGGAGCGAAAGGGTCGATCGTCACAGTCACCGGGAGCGGGGTTTGCGCCGGCGCGCCGCCTTCGGCCGCGGCGGCGAGTGGCTGGATCGGTGGGCGACTCGTCTGTGCGCCGGCCTCGGTGGCCGAGATCATTAACAGCGCGCAGGTCGCTGCAAGCAGCAGGATCAGCCGTCGCGGAAGCGCCATGTCTCCAGTAAACAGGCTTCGCGTGTGATCGTTGCGCAAGCTCGGTCGTCACACGGCGCCGGGGGCAGGCCCTGGCGCCCGCTTGTGGTCCCTAGTGAGGTTTGCAGACGGCGTACCAGTCTGACTCGAGCTCCGGTGCGAGCTCGCAGACCTCGTAGAGGACGCTCAAGACAGCGCGGCGCCCGAACTCCTCGCGTTCAGGGCGCTCCATTGAGAGCGGCGCGTCCTCTCTCCATGTGGCCCTCAGCTCAGCATCAACTTTCGCAAACCGGACGTCATCGCGGCTGCGGACGTCATCGCGGTTGCAGTCGAGGCGCAGCCATAGCAAGTCAAGAGCGTCGGCGGGAGCCGCGAAGCCCGAATGATGGGTGATTTTGAATGTCACGCTTGCGCCTCATTGTGCTGACTGTGGCGCTTGCGCCAGGATAGGAGTGGCGTTCTCGGGAGTGGCGTTCTCGGCCCAGTTCTGAAGGAACTTCTCGGTATCGGCCACGTCGAGAGGCCGGGCGAACAGGAAGCCCTGCCCGCTGTCGCAATTCTCGCCTCTGAGCAGGGAGAGCTCTTCCTGTTGCTCGATGCCCTCAGCGAACGTCTCGATCGAGAGCGACTTGCCGAGCTGCACGAGGGTGTGGATCAGCGTCTCCCCCTCTTTGTTGTGCTCCAAGCCCAGGATGAACGACCGGTCGATCTTCAGCGCGTCGACCGGGAACCGTTGCAGGTGAGCCAGCGAGGAGTACCCGGTGCCGAAGTCGTCGATCGCGATCCGCACGCCGAGTGCCTTGACCTGGGCGAGCCGCCGCGCGGTCTCCTCGATATTACGCATCAGCGTGGTCTCTGTGATCTCGATCGTCAGCGCCGCCGGCTCAAGACCACTGCGAGAGAGCGCTTCTTCCACATCGACGATCAGCTGATCGGTGTCGAGCTGGCGTCCGGAGACGTTAACGGCCATCCCGATCGGATATCCGGCCGCACGCCATGCGGCGCCCTGAGCACAGGCCTCCTCCAGGACCCACTTCCCGACCTCGACGATCAGCCCCGTCTCCTCGAGCAACGGGATGAAATCGTCGGGCTGGACGACGCCGCGCGTCGGGTGCTTCCAGCGGATCAGGGCCTCGACTCCGTTGGGGCTCATATCCTGCAGGTCGATCGTGGGCTGATAGGCGAGGAAGAACTCATCCTTCTCCAATGCTTCGCGCAGGTCCATCTCCAGCTCCATGCGGTTCTGCACCATGCCCTGCATCCCCGTCTCGAACACGACGTGACGATTCTTGCCGTCCCACTTCGCCCGGTACATCGCGATGTCAGCGTCACGCAGGAGCTCTTCCGCGCAAGTGTGCTCTCCCGAGGCGATCCCGACGCTTGCCGTCACGGTGACCCTGGTCTCTTGGCCGGCTCCAAGCTTGAACGGGGGCTTGAGCGCATCGAGCAGACGCTCGGCGATCAGCTCGGGTCCCGCTCCCAGCGAGAGCTCCTCGGAGACCACGACGAACTCATCCCCACCCAGGCGCCCCAGCGCATCGGTGGCCCGCACGACACCGTCGAGCCGCGCGGCAACCGCTTGCAGGAGCTCATCGCCGACAGCGTGACCGAGCGTGTCGTTGATGCTCTTGAAGTTATCCAGATCGACGAACAGCGCCGCCACCGGCGTCTGACTGCGATGCGAGCGCACCAGCATCTGCTCGACGCGATCCAGGATCAACGTCCGGTTCGGCAACCCCGTCAACGGATCGTGCGTCGCCAGGAACGAAAGCTCCTCCTCGCGCCGCGCGAGCTCTTCATCCGTCAGCCGCCGCTCAGCCTCATAGCTCTCACACATCCGCAGAACACTGAACTCGAGGCTCAGCTGCAAGATGTTCAGCGCCTGTGACAGCGTGTCCGGCGCGACGCCCAGCCTCGTGGCGCAATCTTTTAGTACCTCAGCCATCACATTGCGCCACCAGTAGCAGCGGCGGGTCACCTCGTTCAGCGACGCCGCGCGGTGAGCGGCCAGCTCGGCGAAGATCTCCCACGTTTCCCGGCCGGCCTCAATCGCCACCTCCATACCCTCCCCCGCGATCCAGCGCGCCACCGCGATCGTCGAGCTGTTGCAGATCCTTTCGAAGCTCTCCTGAACCAAGGCGTCGACGGCTTCGCCCGACGCCGAGGTTCGCTCGACAGTCTGCTCGAGCACATCCCCGAGTCGCGCCTTCAGCGCCTCGCCGAGACGAGCGAGATCTTCTCCGGGCTCATCCCCCGAAACGGACGGTGGCAGCGGCACACGTATCTCATCCAATCCCGGGCTCGAGTGTTTAGGAGACATGACAACTCAACACATCGGCACCCAGCACCCATTTCATAAGCTCGACACCGCGCCGTAGGCACTCAGCCCCCTATCTCACACTGGACTCTTCATGCGCCGTTTCCTGGTCCGTTGATGATCAGGAACCAGAACGTGAAGAGGAGGGCGCAGATCGCGGCGGTGATTGCAAAGATCCGCCCCAGCACCCCCGTGCGCTGGTCGTGTCCGGCGGCGCGGCGCACGAGGATCCATGCCTCGTCGAGGCGGCGCAGCAGGATGAGCGTCCCGAAGAGGAGCACGAGCAGACCGACGAAGGCGATCAGGATGCCGAAGCTGACGCTGGCAGTGAGGTAGTCGACCTGCGAGCCGATCCACAGGCAGGCGATCGGGATCGGCCCCCAGCACAGCAGGCTGAGGACTGTGATCGCGGCAAACAGCACGCCGGCCAGCGAGCCATCGATGCGCTGGCGCCGATCGCCGCCGCGCTTGGGCAGCTCGCGAAAGCGAGTCGGCGCAGTGCCGGGCCGGCGGCCGACGAACAGGCCGCCACTATCGGAAGGATCGCTTCGCACAGGCCTGCCTAGTGACCTTTACTACTTCTTTTCTTGACCGAGCGCTTCGGGCATGGGACCTTCAGTTCGGTGACGATGTTCTGGCCGCCTTCGAGGGTCACTTCGCCCTTGCCGGGGAACCCGCCCTTCGGGCACTTCGCGGGGAGTCGCCCGTAGTAGTAGGTCTTGCCGCCCTTGCGGATCGCGGCCCCGGCCTTCACTTTGAGAGAGGTCCCAGACACCGGCAGCGCACCCGGGACGGAGTCGACCAACGGGATTTCAAACGTGAGTTTCAACCCATACGGCGCGGGGGCTGCTTCCCAGTGCGCCGGGATGATGATCTGCGCCGAGATCGGCGACGCCGCGTTGGCGTACGCCACCACCCCGTCACCCGGGGTGATGAAGATTTCCAGTTTCCCTTCCTCACGCGTCGCTTCACCCGACCCGATCTGGTCAGCCACACCGACCGTGCCATCAGCGACCCGTGACTGCTTGGGACAGCCTTCCGGGCCGACCTCTTCGAGCTTGACCACCGTGCACGTCGGGAAACCCGTGGGGTCGATCTTCGTACCCGCCGGGAAGTACACAACCAGCCTGCGCGTCTGCAAAGGGAGACCGCCAGGAAGTTCATTGCCTTCGAGCTTGCCTTCGATTTCGACGTCCGCGCCAGCACCAAGGATGTCACCCGTCCCCGGGAACCCCGGGATCGGCACAATCGCCGCTTTCACGCCCGTGACCGTGGCCGCCGAGGCAAGCGCCGGCAAGCCGAGTACGGCAAGTGCGACCAAGATCATGTACATGCACGCTTTGCGCATCAGCTTCTCTCTCCTCCGCTCGGTCTGCAGGTCCGACTCGATCCAGCTCGGAGCCTACTTGGCCCGGCTATGTCGATCTACGAAGTCTAGCGACATTTTGACTTTCGTTCAAACTTCTTTAGTAGATTACCTTTCGTGATTGAACCTGCGTCAAAAACAACGAGACGATAAGCACGGTATGGGCCTCCTCGACTACTACCGCCAGTTCGAAGGAATGCCTGAAGAGGAGATCAATCGTGGCCTACGTGAAGAGGCAGATGAGCGCAAGCGTAGGGCTCTGGCACGTGTGCCGCCGCTTGATCTCTCGCAGACGACTTGGCCGGAGCTCGCGCACCCCCACATCGTCTCCGCGATCACGTTCACGGCGCAGCGCGGTATGCAGCGCTACCCACACCTACGCGGCTCGGCGCTGCATGACGAGCTCGCCCTACGCCACAAGGTCGACTCCGGGCGGCTGATCCTCGGCAACGGCGCGGCCGAGCTGCTCAGCTCCGCCACGCGCGCATTGATCGCGCCCGGGCAGCGGCTGATCACCACCTGGCCCTCCTACCCCCTGTATCCGATCATGGCCCGCCGCGCCCACGGCCGCGCCGTGCCCGTGACCGGCGGCGTCGACGCGCTGCTACAGGCAGCCCGCGAGGACGACACCCGCGTGATCGCGCTCGCCAGCCCCAACGACCCCACCGGCGAGCTGCTCCCCACCACCGAGCTCTCCCGCCTGCTCCACGGGCTAGGAGAGGGCGTCGCCGTGCTGCTGGACGAGTCCCTCGTCGAGTTCGCCGACTCACAGCCCCTCGACAGCTCCCTGGAGCTACTCGAGGACCACCCCAACCTGCTCGTCTTTCGCAGCTTCTCCAAGGCCTGGGGCCTAGCCGGGCTACGCATCGGCTACACCCTCGGCGCACCCGGCTCAGAAGAGCTCCTCGCCGAGCTCGCACCAGACCTCGGCGTCTCCGAGGTCTCCCAAGCAGGCGCCCTAGAGGCACTACACAGCTGCACAGAGCTCATAGCCGAACGCGTACGCCTGATCTCCCAGGAGCGCGTCACGCTAACCGCCGCGCTACGCGAACGCCACCTCGAAGTAACCGACAGCCAGGCCAACTTCCTCTGGGTCGCACACCCATCGCTCGACGGTGGCGAGCTCCTCACGCGCCTCGCACGCGCCGGCATACTCGTAGCCAGCGGAGACGCCCTCGGCGAGCCCCACCACATACGCATCAGCCTACGCGACTCGGCGTCCTCCGAGCGCCTGCTGCAGGCAATCGACAGGATGCTCGGCTGAGGGCATAAGCTCCCCCCACGCCCCCAGCACCTACATCCAAGGGCGCGGCTAAGCGTCGCGCCGAATTCACCGACATCGCGCTGCGCCTGTTCTCCGAGCGTCCCTACGGGAAAGTCTCGATCGACGAGATCGCCGCGGAGGCCGGCGTCGCAAAGGGCCTGCTCTACTACTACTTCGGCGACAAGCAAGGCCTCTACGTCGCCGGACTGCAACAACTCGCGGGCGAAATGCACGCGCAGATGGCCGCCGCCGCCGACTCCTCCGCCACCCCAATCGAGCGCCTGATGCTCGCGCTCGACGCCCACCTCGCCTTCATCGAGCAGTACCCAGCGGGCTACCGCGAGCTGCTCAGTGGCGCGATGTCGCACCCTGAGGTCCGCGCGATCATGGAGAACGAGCGAACAGCTCTCCTGGAGATGGTTCTCTCGGGCCTACCGCCCGAGGCGCCCAGAAGCCCAACCATCACACTCGCCGTGAAGGGATGGCAGTCGTTCGTCGAAGGCGCCGAGCTGGCGTGGCTCACCGACGGCGGAATCGACCGCGCGCACCTCACCGAGCTATGCAGCCGCGCGCTCTACGGCGCGATCCTCGCCGCGATCGAGGTCGACAAGAAGACCTAGGAAGGCCACGGTCATGGGAATAACGGAGATCGCCTGGACACCAGCTTCTTGGTCGAGGCGCTGCGCGTTTTGACGTCAGCGGATGCCCGGTGTGGCAGCTTGGACTACGCGGCGTCCGAGCTCGCACACCTGCTCGTCGGTGAGGTGCTCGACGGTGAGGCCCGCCTGTTGGAGCTCGTGACGGACATTCACGGTGGACAGGACGGTGTCGATCGCCGTTCCCAGTTTCGCCAGCGCGTGGCTGACGAGCGGGTCATCGAGCGAGGTCGTCCCGTCCTTTGCGGGCTTCATCAGCCACGTGCGCAGCGCCTCTGCCTCGCTCAGGGCGAGATCGAGAGTGATCGTGCGCTCGTGATCGACGTCGCCGACGGGCTCACCGGTCTGCTGCTCCACTGCTTTATTGCCATTGGTGCTCAGGTCGGTTGTGCTCATTGCAGGCAAGCTCATTTGTGGGGATGTGACTCCCAAGCGCCGAGACGGGCGGGAGCCGGATGACCCATGTATCGACCGTGGCAAAACCAAACTTGAGCGATCCAGCGCGAACTCCGGGTCAGCCGGGACAGTATCGGCCTGGCGCTCACCTCTGAGGATCCTTCGCCGAGTGTTGGCGCGCCGGACGGGCCGAGAACAAACCCAGAGGACTGCCGAACAGACATCTCTGGCGTAAGCGGCGCTCTGGCGGTACGATCCCGGCCGTGAGCCGTTTGCGTGCTCTGAGTTGCGTTGCCGTGGCCGCTGCGTTCGCCTGCGCGCTCATCCTGGGCGTCGCGCCGCGGCCGGCCGCGGCCCTTTCACTGAAAGAAAACCCTTTCACGCAGCAGGGAGCAAAGCTCACAGCCTCGGGAGTGAGCGAACTGGCCGAACAGGGCTCCAGCGTTGCGATCTCAGCCGATGGCGACACGGCGCTCGTGGGTGCCCTGGCGTACAAAGAAGGACATCCCGGAGAAATCTTTCGCGGGGCCGTGTGGGTGTACACGCGCTCGGGCTCGGTATGGACTCAGCAGGCCAAGCTGGTGGGTAAAAACGCAAGCAACGACGCCCAAGAGGGCTTCAGCGTGGCGTTGTCGGCCGACGGCGACACGGCGCTGATCGGCGCGCCGCAGGACGCGGGGAAAGCCGAAGAATATTTTGGGGCGGCCTACGTCTTCACGCGCGAAGGCACGACCTGGCATGAACAGCAGAAGCTGGTGGCAACGACGGGCGCGACCGAAAAAGGTGAGCAAGGATCGAGCGTGGCGCTGTCCGCCGACGGCAACACGGCACTCGTCGGCGCGATGGACAACGAATTCCCCACCGCGCCGGGAGCGGCGTTCGTGTTCACCCGTTCGGGCTCCACATGGGCGCAACAGGGCGGCGCGCTGATCGGCACACACCGCGGTGGGCTGGTGCAAGAGGGAACCTCCGTGGCGCTCTCCGCCGACGGTCACACCGCCGTGATCGGCGGCCCGCGCGAGGAAGGCCAGTCCGCGACACCCGAAGAGGGCGGTGCATAGGTCTTCACGGAATCGGGGTCGGGATGGAAAGAACAGGTGCAACTGCCCGCGGGCACCGGCTCAGGCGAACGGACGGGCGCCGGCCAGAGCGTGGCGGTCTCGGGCGACGGGAGTACAGTGCTCGTGGGCGGACCCGGATACGACGGAGCGCTTGGGACGGCGTGGGTATACACGCTCTCCGGCTCGACCTGGAGTCAGCAGGGCGAAAAGCTGCTTGGCCAAGACGCGACGCCGAAGGAAGCTCAGGTCGGCCACGCCGTGTCGTTGTCCGAAGACGGCAACACGGCACTGATCGGCGGGTATCACAACGATGTCTCGGTGGGCGCGGCGTGGGCGTTCGTGCGCTCGGGTTCCACATGGAACGAACAAGAGAAACTCGAAGGTACCGGCTCGACAGGAGGGTCCCCCACCGAGGGTTCCAGCGTCGCGCTGTCCGCCGACGGCCTCACTGCCCTGGTCGGCGGCGCCGGCGACAACAGCGAGGTCGGCGCCACCTGGGTCTTTGCGAGAAAACCAGAATCGGGCGGCGAACCTGAACCGGAACCCGAACCCAAATCCAACCAACCTCCAAACGTCTCGACAGCCGCTGGTACCGGATCCTCCACCGGGGGCTCATCTTCATCAGGCGGCACAAACAACCAACCCCCTTCCCCGCCCACCACTGCCGAACTCGAAACGAAACTCGCAACCGCCTTCGGTCTCCCCTCAGCAAAGCTCTGCTACAGCAAGCGCTCCTTCAAGATCCACATCCAACAACCGCCCGGCTACCCGAAGGTCGTCTCAGCCGAGGTGTTCCTCGGTAAAAAACGCGAGCGCTCACTCAACAAGAAGGGCCTCACCGACCAAGTTGTGCTCACCCAGTTGCCTTACGGAACCTTCACGATCCGGATCGTCGCCCGCACGGTGAAGGGCACCACGCTGACGGGCACCCGCACGTACCACACCTGCCGCCCGAAACCGATCCACCCGCGCGGCCATCCCCACCTGTAGAGCGGGTCTTGCACCCCGGTCAGTTCACGACCCCGCGGCGCCCACGGGCTTGGGCTTCAGCGGCTTGCCGATCTCATGGCGCAGGCTGAGGAACGCGACTGAGCCGATCAACGCCGGCACCCACAGCGAGATCGCCCGGTAGACGAGCACCGCCGCCACCACGACCGAGGCCGGGCGGACGCCGAACAGCACGAGCATGCCCACGAGGCCCCCTTCGACCGCGACGAAGCCCCCGGGGATCGGCAGCGAGTTGGCGAGCATCCCGACGAGGTAGGCCATCGCCACCACCCACACCGCCGGGGGTGGCGCCAAACGCGGCCAGGCACGCGTACAGCGCAAGGTTGTCGAACAGCCAGTACCCGACCGCGCCGAGCACCCGCCAGTCGTGTTCGCGGATCAGCCGCAGCGCGTCTTGCCACGCCGCCGCTGAGGGCCACGAGCGTCACCGCCCAGCGGCCCCTGCTCGAGCGGCCTGCGCGCGGCCGCGCGGCGCGCCCACGCCGCGAGCGCGAGCGTGCCGATGATCGTCGCCAGCGCCGCCGCGGCCGGCAGCAGCGTGAGCAGCGGGTTGCGCGAGCCGGGCAGCAGGCCCAGCCACATCGGCACGCCGATCACGACCACCGCCCCGACGTTGACCGCGCTGGTGAGCACGAAGATCAGGACCGATCGCTTCGCGATCCGCTGCCACCGAGATGCCCTTGCGTGCGCAGCACCCACGCTCCCAGCGCCAGACCCGCCAGGCCGCTGACCGAGACGACCGAGTTGACCGCCAGCTCCGACAGCGACAGGCGCGAGATGAGACGTTTGCCGAGCATCCCGAAGACGAGCCCGAACAGCACGACGTAGCCGGCGCACGAGAGCAGCTCCAGGCCGATTGCGGCGGCCACCCACCAGGCGTTCGCGTCGGAGATGCGTTCGCTCGATCGAGTGCAGGCCCGGCACCGCGAGCAGCAGCGCGATGACGATCCCGAAGAAGACGGCGAGGCTGATGACGCTGTTGCGCAACGTGCGCGACTGCGCAGCCAGCTCATCGGTGGTCTCGTGCACGGATTTTGGCTGATCGGCGATTTCTCTGCTCACTGTCGGCTTCTAATCACATCATTGCCGAGCAAGCCGCCCGCATACTGGTCGTCGACGACGAGCCCGCCGTCCAGACCGCGCTGTCGCGGGCGCTGACGCTGGAGCGCTACGAGGTCGCGCAGGCGGCCGACGGGCGCGAGGCGCTCGAGCGCCTGGGCGCGATGGCCTACGAGGTCGTGATCCTCGACGTGTCGATGCCCCACATCGACGGCCTGGAGGTCTGCCGGCGTCTGCGCGACGGCGGCGACAGGACGCCCGTGCTGATGCTCACCGCCCGCGAAGGGGTCGACGACCGCGTCGCCGGACTCGACGCCGGCGCCGATGACTACCTCGTCAAGCCGTTCGCGCTGCGCGAGCTGCTCGCGCGCGTACGCGCACTGCTGCGCCGCGCGAGCGAGGACGACGACGAGCAGGACAACACGCCGCTCGCCTTCGAGGACCTGCGCCTGGACCGCCTCGCCCACGAGGCGTGGCGTGGCGAGCGGATGCTGCCGCTCACGCGCACCGAGTTCCTGCTGCTGGAGATGTTCCTGCGCCATCCCCGCCAGGTGCTCACCCGCTCGGCGATCTTCGAGCACGTCTGGGGCTACGACTTCGGCGCGACCTCGAACTCGCTGGGCGTCTACATGGGCTACCTGCGCCGCAAGACCGAGGTCGACGATGAGCCCCGCCTGCTGCACACCGTCCGCGGCGTCGGCTACGTGTTGCGCGAGGCCTCGTGAGCTTTCGCCGGCGCATCACGTTCGTCTCGGCCGCCGCGGTGGCGGTCGCCGTGGTGCTCGCCTCGCTGCTCACCTACCTGCTCACCTCCCACCAGCTGCACAGCCAGGTGGACTCGCAGCTGCGCAACCGCGCCGACAGCCTGCGGTTCGTCGCGCGCAACCCCACGCGCCGCTCGCGCGGCTCCCTGCTGGCTCTGATCAACGGGCAAGACTCAGACCAGACGTCGGCGCAGAGCACCACGACGCTGCAGGGCATCACCCCGCTGGGCAACCTGCCGCCACGACCCGACCAGGTGCGCGGCTACCAGCAGCTGGTCGACGCCACGGCCACGTTCTGTTCCGCTCCTCCAGCAACGTCACGCTGCCGGTCGACGCCCGCACCCGCGCGCTGGCGGCCAACGCGGGTACACGTTTCTTCACGCGACGCCCGCGTCAACGGCCTGCACCTGCGCATCCTCACCGAGCACATCGCGCCCGGACGCGCCGTCCAGGTCGCCCAGCCGCTGACCGAAGTCGACAGCCTGCTCCGCCGCCTGCGCCTGATCCTCGCGCTGCTCGACATCGGCGGCATCGCGCTCGCGGCGCTGCTCGGGCGGCTCGTCGCCGGCGCCGCCGTGCTGCCGCTGAAGCGCCTCACCCAGGCCACCGAGCACGTCGCCCTCACCCAGGACCTCAGCGGCCGGATCGAGCCCACCGGGGAAGACGAGATCGGGCGCCTGGCGATCGAGCTTCAACGCGATGCTCGACGCGCTCGAGCACTCGATGAGCGCGCTCGACGCCTCCGTCCACGCGCAGCGCCAGCTGGTGGCCGACGCCTCGCACGAGCTGCGCACGCCCGTCACCAGCCTGCGCACGAACATCGAGATCCTCCAGCAGGCGCAGGACATGGAGCCCGATGAACGCCAGCGCCTGCTGGCCGACGTGGTCGAGCAGATCGAGGAGCTGACGCTGCTGATGAACGACCTGATCGAACTCGCGCGCGGCGAGGAGCCCAGCGCGGACACCGAGGACCTGCGCCTGGACGTGCTGGTGAGCGAGGTCGTCGAACGCACGCGCCGGCACTCGCCCACCACCTCCCTGCTGCTCGAGCTGGCACCGACGATCGTCACCGGCGTGCCCGCGCGGCTGGAGCGCGCCGTCGCGAACCTGATCGACAACGCGGTCAAGTACAGCCCGCCGGGCGAGCCTGTCGAGATCGAGCTCTCACGGCAAGGAGCTGACCGTGCGCGACCACGGCCCGGGGATCTCCGCGGAGGACCTCCCGCACGTGTTCGACCGCTTCTACCGCGGCGCCGAGGCCCGCGGACGCCCCGGCTCGGGGCTGGGACTGGCGATCGTGCGCCAGGTCGTTCGCCAGCACGGCGGCAGCGTCACCGCCGAGCGGGCCGCGGGCGGCGGCACGCTGATGCGTCTGCGCCTGCCCGGCGCCGAAGCCGTCGCACCGGAGTCTCCCACCCACGGGAGACGAGCGTCGGAGCGCTATCCGCTTGACATGCGTTCGATCGCAACATCCGCACTGCGTTTATCGCTTCGCGCGACGCCGCGGCGCCTGCTCGCGAAAGCTCGCCGGAGAGAGGCCGTAGCGGCGACGGAACGCTCGGGCGAAGTGCGGCGCCTGGCGGTAGCCGACCAGCCGCGCGACGTCGCGCACCGGGATCGCCCGCTGCTCGATCAGCAGCTCGGCGGCGGCGGTCATCCGCCGCGCGAGCAGATCCTCCTCGAAGGTGGTCTCGCCGAACTGCGCGTACGCGCGCTGCAGCTGGCGGGGCGAGCTGGACAGGGCCTCGGCCACACCGACGAGCGTCAGCGGCCGGCGATAGTGGCGCGCGACCACCACCCGCGCGAGCAGATACAGGCGGCGACGTGTGTCGAGCGTCTCGGAGCGCACATCTCCTTACTCCGACCGTTCGCCCCAAACGGGACAAGGACTCTATGCATCCACGATCGCGATATATCCAGCGTCGCAAGTCCTCGCGTCCGCATCGTCAATCCAAACAACGCGCCCTCACCTCGCTCGGATGGCGTAGCGATGCGCGATTCGCTCGGCCGCGGGCTGGTAGGAGCCGCCGAACAGCACGGCGTGGACGAGCAGCGGCAGCAGCTGGCAGAGCTCGACCCGGTCCTCCCAGCCCTCGGCCAGCGGCGCGACTTCAGCGTAGGCGGCGAACACGCGCTCGGAAGGCGCCCCGAACAGCCTCAGCATCGCCAGATCGACCTCGCGGTGGCCGCCGTAGGCCGAGGGGTCGATCAGCCACGGACGCCCGTCCGCGTCGGCCATCACGTTGCCAGCCCACAGATCGCCGTGCAGCCGGGCCGGGGGCTCGACCGGACCCGCCAGCTCGGCGATCCGCGCACAGACCCGCTCGACTGCGCGGACTCCCGATCCGATAGGGCGCCGCGCTGTCGGGCGCGAGCCGCCAGCGGTCGCAGGCGCCGCTCGGCGTAGAACGAGGGCCAGTCGGCGGTCGGCTCGTTGGGCAGGCGCAGCGAGCCAAAGCGCGACGGCACGCCCGAACGGGCGCCGCCGGGTTGAGGATCGCCGAAGTCAGGGGCACCCGCGGCGTGGATGACGGCCAAGCCGCGTCCGAGCTCTTCAGATCCCGCCGCGTCGAGGCGACCGGGCTCGATCCACTCGAGCGCGAGGTAATCGTCGAGACCTCGAGCACGCGCGGCGTGCGCAGCCCTCCGGGCTCGGCGAGCCAGGCCAGTCCGTCGGCCTCGGCCGCGTACTCCCCTGGCCGGCATCAGCCCGTGTCTTCACGAACGCCGTGCCGCTGTCCGCGAGCGTGACACGGAAGGCCTCGTTGATGTCGCCGCCGCCGACCCGGCGCGCGTCCGTGGCCCCGACCGGGAGGCTCACGCGGACTCAGCGTCGCGGGCTGGAGCATGCTCCGGCAGAGCCGCACCGCCGCGCGCCTGCTCCAGTTGCTCGCGCAACTCCTCGAGCAGGCCGACGCAGGCCGCCTGCACGATGTCGAGCACCTGCTCGAAGCCTCTCGGCCCGCCGTAGTAGGGATCGGGCACCTCGAGTTCCTCCGTGGGTCGCCGCGAAGCGACGGGGGCGCTGCTCGCCGGATCGAACTCGCGCAGCAGCCGCACCCTCGAGCGCGCCTGCTCGTCGGGCGCAAGTCGCCGGAGCTCCGCCAGGTTGGCTCGGTCCATCGCGAGGATCAGATCGAACTCATCGAAGTCCTCGCGCCGAACCTGCCGGGCGGCGCCGTCCAGCTCGACTCCCCGAGCGTGCGCCGTCTCCGTGGCGCGCGCGTCGGCGGGCTGCCGACGTGCCAGCCTCCGGTGCCGGCGGAGTCCAGCTCGATTGACTCCTGGAGTCCCGCGTCGCGCACGAGCGCTCGCATCACGCCCTCGGCGGTGGGCGAGCGGCAGATGTTCCCGAGGCACACGAACAGCATGCGGACCGGCTGGAGCACTGGTACCGGTCGCGGCGGGCCTTCAGCTCCAGGCAGACTCTCCACTACTCCTCGCCCAGTTCGAGCACCGCCAGGAACGCCTCCTGGGGGACCTCGACGCGGCCGACCTGCTTCATCCGCTTCTTGCCCTCCTTCTGCTTCGCGAGCAGCTTTTTCTTGCGCGTGATGTCGCCGCCGTAGCACCCGGCGATCACGTCCTTGCGGAACGCCTTGACGGTCTCGCGCGCGATCACGTGGGCGCCGATCGCCGCCTGGATCGGCACGTCGTACTGCTGGCGGGGGATCCGCTTGCGCAGCTTCTCGGTCAGCGTGCGGCCCATCTCGTAGGCCTTGTCGCGGTGCACGACCATCGACAGCGCGTCGACCGGGTCGCCGGCGAGCAGCACGTCGAGCTTGACCAGATCCGACTGCTTCATGCCGCTCAGCTCGTAGTCGAGCGAGGCGTAGCCTTTGGTGCGCGACTTCAGCTGGTCGAAGAAGTCGAGCACGATTTCCGCCAGCGGCAGCTCGTAGTTCAGCTGCACCCGCTCGGGCGAGAGGTAGTGCATGCCGGAGTGCTCGCCGCGGCGCTCCTGGCAGAGCTCCATGACCGCGCCGACGAACTCTTTCGGGGCGATGATCGACGCCTGGATGAACGGCTCGCGGATCTCCTCGATCGTGCCCGGGTCGGGCATGTCCGAGGGGTTGTGCACCTCGAGCTCCTCGCCGTTCGTGAGCGTCACGTCGAACTCCACCGAGGGCATCGTCGCCAGCAGCTCCAGGTCGTACTCGCGCTCCAGCCGCTCGCGCACGATGTCCATGTGCAGCAGGCCCGAGAAAGCCGCAGCGAAAGCCGAAGCCGAGCGCGTCGGAGGTCTCCGGCTCCCACGACAGCGCCGCGTCGTTGAGCACCAGCTTCTCGAGCGCGTCGCGCAGGTCGGGGTAGTCGTCGGAGTCGATCGGGAACAGCCCGCAGAAGACCATCGGCTTGACCTCGCGATAGCCCGGCAGCGCCTCGGTCGCCTCGGGTGGGTGGGCTCTCGATCCGCTGCCGGGGCCGGACGTGCGCGCGCGCGTGGTCAGCGTGTCGCCGACGCGCAGCAGCGTCACGTCCTTCAGGCCCGTGATCAGATAGCCGACCTCGCCCGCCGCCAGCTGGTCGGTCGGCATCATCTGCGGGCTGAACACGCCGATGTCGTCGATGTCCGCCTCGGTGTCCGTCGCCATCGCGCGGATCGCCTCGCCCTTCTTGAACACCCCGTCGACGACCCGGATGTAGGCGATCACGCCGCGGTACTGGTCGAACTCGGAGTCGAAGATCAGCGCGCGCGGCGGCGCCTGCGGATCGCCATGCGGCGGCGGCACGCGCGCGATCAGCTCCTCCAGCACCTCGCCGACGCCCTCGCCGGTCTTGCCGCTGATCTGCAGGATCGCCTCGGTCGGCTCGCCGATCAGATCGCTCACTTCGCCGGCCACGCGCTCGGGCTCGGCGCCGGGCAGGTCGATCTTGTTCAGGCACGGGATCAGCTCGAGGCCGGATTCGACCGCCAGGTAGGTGTTCGCGACCGTCTGCGCCTCGACACCCTGAGCGGCGTCGACGACCAGCAGCGCGCCCTCGCACGCCGCGAGCGAGCGCGAGACCTCGTAGGTGAAGTCGACGTGCCCGGGCGTGTCGATCAGGTGCAGCTGGTAGGTCTCCCCGTCCTTGGCCGTGTAGAACACGCGCACCGCCTGCGCCTTGATCGTGATCCCGCGCTCGCGCTCCAGGTCCATCGAGTCGAGCAGCTGCGCGCGCATCTCGCGCGCGGCGACCGTATGGGTCAGCTCGAGGATGCGATCGGCGAGCGTCGACTTGCCGTGGTCGATGTGGGCGATGATCGAGAAGTTGCGGATCTTTGCTTGGTCCATGGGCCGTACAGCGTAGACGCGCTAGCCTTTGTTGTCCGGCGGATCGCCAACTCGACAAGGATTCATTCAGCCGCGGCTACGCGCCGATCTTCTGACCGGCGGCCTGTCCAGGTGTCGAGAGTGTCACGCCGCCCAGGCAAGACACACAGTCCTGGGACGTAAGTAGTAAGCGGCGATCTATGTTCGGGCGCAAGCCGGGTGGGCCTCGGCTCACCCGGCCTCTGCTCGTCCTACGCGCGCCCCAGGCGAGCCGCGGATCATGCGGTTGACCTGGTGAGCCTCGGGGATGTGCATCGCGAGGACCGCACGCGTGTAGATCCACACGCCCGCGGCGCCCGCGGCGCCCATCGCTGATGATCTGCGCAGGTAGCGACTGCCCGAGCGCGGCGTGCAGCGCGTACCACACCACCCACGAGACCCCGGCCAGCAGGACGGAGGCGACGGCGATTCGCGCGGTGATCATCGTCGTCTGTCCGCCCTCCAGGCGGCCGTTGAAGCCGATCCGCAGCCGGTGCAGCTGCAGGGCGGTCATCACCGCGTTGGCGACCACCGTGCCGATCACCAGCCCGGCGATTCCCAGCGGCTTGTAGAGAGCCGACGCTGACGATGATGTCGACGACGATGTTCATCGCCGCCAGCCGCGTCGGAATCCAAGGTCGCTGCAGCGCGAAGAAGGTACGCGTTAGCAATAGGTTGATCCCGGCGAAGGGCAGGCTGAAGGCAAACCAGAACAGCGCTTCGGAGACCAGATAGGTGGAGCGGGCATCGAATTGGCCGCGTTCGAACACGAGCCGCGTGATCGGGGTCGCGAGCACGATCATGAACGCCGCCGCCGGGATCAGCAGCAGGTTGATCTGACGCATCCCCGTGCCGACGGTGCGGCGCATCCCCGCAGCGTCGCGGCGGGCGGCCAGCCGGCTGAGGACCGGGAACAGGACGGTCGCGACCGCCACGCTGAACATGCCCTGGGGCAGCATGTAGATGCGAAACGCGTTGTCGATCGCGCGCGGTGCTTCGTCGGAGACGAGGCTGCCGAAGGCCGAGTTGATCAGCTGATCGAGGTTGACGATCCCCAGGCCGATCGTCACGGGGAGCATCAGCATGAACACCTGCTTGATCCGCGGGTCGTGCCAGTCGATCGTGAACTGCAGGCGGAAGTCGATCCGCCCGAGCGCGCCGAACGCCATCGCCAGCTGCACGCCGGTGGCCGCGAGGATGCCGATCGCGTACGCGTAGACCTTGTCTTCGCCGTGAAAGTGCGGCGCCAGCACGACCAGCAGCACGATGATCACCAGGTTCCATACCGCCGGGGAGATCGCGGGGATCGTGAATTCGTCGTAGGACTGCAGGATGCCCGTCAGCAGGCCGGTCAGGCCGAGCAGCAGCACGACCGGGAACAGCACCTGCGAGAGGCCGACCGTCAGCTCGTCCAGCGCCGGCGTTGAAGGTCGGGCCCGATGAACAGCGGCATGATCGTGCCCGCGGCGAGGATGAAGAACGCCGAGACCGCGCCCAGCACGATCAGCATGATCCAGAACAGCGTCGAGGCCAGCCGCAGCGCCTCTTTCTTCCGGCCCTGCTGGAGCAGGTCGGTGAACACCGGCACGAACGCCGCCGACAGGGCGGCGTTGGCGAACAGGTTGCGCCACCAGGTTCGGCACCAGCGAAGGCGATCGTGAAGGCGGAGGCCGCGCCGCTCGTGCCGAAGTAGCTCGCGAAGACGATTTCCCGTCCCAGGCCCACGACCCGCGAGACGCCCGTGCCGATCGAGAAGATCGCCGTGTTGCGCGCCACGCCCTTGCCGGTGGCCGAGTGCGCGACGCTGTCATCCGGTGGCTCTCCCCCGCCCTGCGGCTCCTCCCCGATCGGCTCCTCGGCGCCAGGCGCCGGGGAGGCTCCCGTCAGCTGCGCGCTCGCAACCCGCTGGATACCCTGGTCGGGCAGCTCCCCCTCAAGCGATGCCTTTGCCTCGGAAACTAACCCCTCATCGTCGGGTTGTCCCGGGCTGGGCGGCTCCGCGGGGGCGGGGGGTTCTCCGGGGAGGGACAAGGCCGCTATAGTACGGCGCTCCGCGGCGCGCTCCGCAGCTTCTCTGCAGCGCCTCGCGGCGTCTAGCTATGGCCAACATTCACTCCCAGAAGAAGCGGATCCTCCGCACCGAGCGCGAGCGTTTGGAGAACCGGCGCTACACGTCGGCGATCAAGACCTACTTCCGTCGCCTCGAAACGACGATGGAGAGCGGCGACACCGCCACGGCCGACACCGAGCACCGCGAGCTCGTGAGCACGATCGACAAGGCCGTCAAGCGTGGCGCGATGCACAAGAACACCGGCGCGCACCGCAAGTCCCGCGCGTCAAGGCTTCGCGCCGGCGTTTCGTCAGATTCCTAGACGGTCGTCGTCTAGGTCGTAATCGTCTCGATCGCGTGCAGTGCGATCGTGTCCTCGTCCAGCGTGGCATAGCGGCGAGCGGCTTGAGCCGAATCGCGGCTCCGCCGCGCGAGTCGAGCTCGAGGTCGGCCAGCACGCCGAGCGCCCTGCGCAGACGGTCGGGGTCGGCGCGGGCGACGTCCGCGACGAAGCGCTCCGCGGCGCGCGGCGGCATGCGCAGCCCGCGGCGCACGTCCCCCACCGACTCGCCCGACCTGCAAGCGCAGCGCGATCGCAAGCGCCTCGCGCACCCGCTGGGCCATCAGGTAGGTCAGCCCGGCCAAGCGCTCGCCCTGGCGCCGGACACGCAGATAGGACAGCGTCGCCTGCGCCGTGTCGCCCCCGACGAGCGCATCGGCCAGCGCGAACGAGCGCCACTCGGCCGAGTGGGCTGCGCGGCGCTCGATGTCCTCCACGCTCACCCGCTGGGTCTCCCCCTCGACCTCGACTTCCAGCGCGAGCTTCTCCAGCTCGCGCAACAGCCGCTGCTGGCGTCCCCCCACCTGCGCCACCAGCGCGTTCGCGGCGGCCGCGTCGAGCGTGACACCCATGCGCGTGGCCTGCTCGCGCGCCCACTTTCCCAGCTCCCACGGCTTCACCGTCCCCTGCGCGACGATCTGCCCGCCCGCGCGCTTGACCGCGTCGTGGACCGCCGCCGGCGCCTTGCTGCGGTTCTCCTCGCGCGCGAACAGCGCCACCGTCGTCTCGGGCGGCATCTGCCCCATCGCCGACGTCAGATGCTGCTCGACCTCCGCCTGCTTCCAGCGCTCCACGCCGTCGACGAGGATCACGCGCCGGCCGATCGCAAACGTCATCGCGCTCAGCGCCAGCGCCACCCCGGCCGGGGTGCCGGCCTCGCCATCGAGCACCTCGACGCTGCCGGCGTCCCCCTGCTGCTCGGCCAGCGCCTTCAAACCCGCGCGGCGCTCGGCGACCGCGCCGTGGTCGTCGCCGTGGATCAGGTACGCGGGCTTCAGGCTCTGCCATTCGGCCGAGTGTATGGCTGCAGCGCACGACGAGGTTCACGAGCTTGCCTGGGACGACGATCTCCTTGACGATCTGCTTGCCGTCGAGGTGCGCCTGCACGTTCGGCGCCGCCCTGCACAGCTCCTTCAGCTCCTCCGCATCCGCGCCCACTCGCGGCCTGCACGCGGTCGCGCAGCTTGCCGTTGACCTGGCACACCAGCTCGTACTCGTCGCGCTCCAGCATACGCCTGCTCGGCCTGCGGCCACGGCTGCTCCCACACGCGCTCGCCCGTCAGCCGCTCGTAGATGTCCGCGCTCACGTGCGGCGCGAACGGGAACAGCAACGACGCGGCCGTCGCCAGCGCGAAACGCCGGCTCTCCACGCTCGTGCTCTCACGCAACCGCGAGCATTCGTTCAGCAGCTCCATCACCGCCGCGATCGCCGTGTTGAACGCGAACCGGCGCAGGTCATTGCTCACCTTGTCGATCGCCCAGTGTGCCTTACGCAACAGTCTCGAGATCCTCGTCCTCCACGGGCTCTCCACCCGCTCTGTCGATCTCCGCAGTTCGAGTGGCGCATGCGCCGACCGTGGCAGGGGCGCATGCGCCCCTGCCGGACGTGCCGCATGCGGCACGTCCCCCCCCAAATCCTCCTCCCCCATATCCGATGTTTCGACTGCCAAACGCCACAGCCGACTCAGGAATCGGTGCACGCCCTCCATCCCCTCATCAGACCAATCCGCATCCTGGTCGGGCGGTCCGATGAAGAGGATGTAGCAGCGGGCGGTATCGGCGCCGTAGCGCTCGATGATCGCCGCGGGCGAGACGACGTTGCCCCGGGACTTGCTCATCTTCGCGCCGTCCTTCGTGACCATCCCCTGCGTGAACAGCGCCTTGAACGGCTCCTGGAAGTCGAGGTGCCCGAGGTCGGCGAGCGCCTTAGTGAAGAAGCGCGCGTACAGCAAATGCAGGATCGCGTGCTCCACTCCGCCGATGTACTGATCGACCGGCATCCACTCCCGCAACGCCACCGGATCCCAGGCGGCCTGGTCGTTGGAGGCGTCGCAGTAGCGCAGGAAGTACCAAGAGGAGTCGACGAACGTGTCCATCGTGTCCGTCTCCCTGCGCGCCCTCCCGCCGCACTCCGGGCACTTCGTGTTGACCCAATCCTCCGCCGCCTCCAGCGGCGAGCGCCCCTTGCGGCGTGTAGTCCTCGATCGTCGGGCAGCTCCACCGGGAGCTCGTCCTCTGCCACGGGCACGATCCCGCAGCGCTCGCAGTTGACGATCGGGATCGGGCAGCCCCAGTAGCGCTGGCGCGAGATCAGCCAGTCGCGCAAGCGGTAGTTGACCGACGCGTGTCCCTTGCCCTCGCGGTCCAGCCACGCCACGATCGCGCTCAGCGCCTCGCGATTGGGCATACCGTCGAAGTCGGGGTGGGAGTTGACGAGTAGGCCGTCGCCGTGTATAGGCCCACCACCGACCCTGCTCGGTGGTCTCGGCCGCGCTCGGGTCGGCGTCCGGCGCGGCGCTGGCCGGGCCTTCGATCACGCGGCGAATCGGCAGCTCGTAGGCGCGCGCGAAGGCGTAGTCGCGCTCGTCGTGCCCGGGCACCGCCATGATCGCGCCCGTGCCGTACTCCATCAGCACGTAGTCGGCCACATACATCGGGATCTGCTCGCCGTTGACCGGGTTCGTGACCGTGCGGCCCAGCGGCACACCCGTCTTCTCCCTCTCGGCGTTCCCGCGCTCCTCGTTCGACTCGTTCAGCGCGTGGTTGACGTAGTCGCGCACATCCTGCTCGTAGGCGAGTTCCCTCCGCGAGCCGCGCCACATCCGGATGCTCGGGCGCCATCACGAAGAACGTCGCGCCGAACAGCGTGTCCGGGCGGGTCGTGAACACCGGATAGTCGATCGGGTGGGCGGGATCCAAGTCCTCGCAGCGGAACGTCACCTCGGCGCCCTCTGAGCGCCCGATCCAGTTGCGCTGCATCGTCTTCACGTGCTCGGGCCACTCGATCCCGTCGAGGTCGCCCAGCAGCCGCTCGGCGTAGTCGGTGATCCGCAGGAACCACTGCTCCAGCTGGCGACTTCCACGAGCGCGCCGCAGCGCTCGCAGTGGCCGTCCGCGTCGACCTGCTCGTTGGCGAGCACCGTCTGATCTTTCGGGCACCACTTGACCGCCGCCTCCTTGCGGTACGCCAGCCCGGCTCCGAACAGCTGCAGGAAGATCCACTGCGTCCAGCGGTAGTAGCGCGGGTCGTGCGTGGCGAGCTCGCGCGACCAGTCGATCGAGATGCCCCAGCGGCGGAACTCGCGCTGGAAGGACGCGATCGACGCGGCCGTCGAGTCGCGCGGGTGCACGCCCGTCTTGATCGCGTGGTTCTCCGCCGGCAGCCCAAACGCGTCGTAGCCCATCGGGTGCAGCACGCGATGACCCGTCCGCCGGTGGTAGTGCGCGATCGCGTCGCCGACCGAGTAGACCTTCAGGTGGCCGATGTGGGGCTCGCCGCTCGGGTAGGGCAGCATCTCCAGCACGTAGGACGTCGGCGTGCTCGGCGTCGTCGCGGCGTGCCGTCCGCGGCGCTGTCGTTGGATACCTCCCAGGTGCGCTCCTTCGCCCACAACGCCTGCCAGCGGGGCTCGATCTCCTGGGGGTCGTAGCGGTGTTCGATCATCTGAGCTCGGAGGTTATCGTCCGCTTCGGGGATCGATTTCCCGTGTTCGCACGGATGCAGCGCGAGCAACGTCGACGGGCATCCACCCGGATGGCGTGTGCGCTCAGCGGCCGCCGAAGATCCGCAGCAGTGTGAGGAAGATGTTGATCACGTTGATGAACACGCCCGTCGCGATCCAAATCACGTCGCGCTCGGTCGCCTTGCGGCGGATGATCTGGAAGTAGATCGCCAGGTAGGCACTTACGATCACGTAGATCGCGAGGTTCAGCAGGAAGCTTTCGCCAGAGCCGATCAGGATCAACACGATCGCGAGCCCGAAGACCCCCAGCAGCGCGAAGAACAGCGGGCGCATCCAGCGGATCAGGTCGCGCGAGGTGGCAAAGCCGTAGGAGCCCATCACGCCGACCGTCAGCGCGGTGCCGCCGGCGGCCTGGTAGATCGCGCTCTGGTCGACCGTCGCGTACTCGTTGATCACCGGCCCGAGGCCCACCCCGAGCAGCAGCGCGAGCGCGAACATCCAGGTCATCCCCGTCGGCCCTTCGCGCAGCCTGGGGACGAACATCTGCACGATCAGCATCCCGAACGCGCCGAGCTCGCAGATCAACGCCGTGCCGTAGGGCATGATCGCGACCGATGTACGTGCCGGCCGCGGTGAACGCGAGCGCAACAGCGACAAGGAACATCACCTGGCCGAGCAGGAATGTCGAGCTGGCCTCGCGGTCGGCGGCGCGCGGCTCGAAGACGCTCAGGCCGGTGGCCTTCGACGAGGTGGTGGTTGCGAACGGGTTGTCGGACGACATCTGCGATTCCCCCCAGTCTCTTTGCAAGCTCGGAAGCAACGCAACGTTAGCGCAGTCGTCTCGGAGGGATTCACCCAACGTGTCAGCCGAGACTGGCGCGACGGGCGCGCAGCGCTTCGCACTATCTCGACCGGCGCCCGCTCGGGCGATCCTGCGTCGAACGGCGGTTGCGGGTCGTACTCGATCCCCAGCTGAATCGCCTGGGCCGACCTGCTCGTCCGCGATCTTGGCGGCGAGCGCCAAGGCCATGTCGATGCCCGCCGACACGCCCGCGGCGGTGACGTGCTTGCCGTCGAACACCACCCGCTCCGGGACGGCGTCGACGCCCAGCCCGCGCAGCTCCTCCAGCGCCAGCCAGTGGCTGGTCGCACGCTTGCCATCGAGCAGACCCGCGGCGGCCAGCACCAGCGAGCCGGTGCAGACCGAGGTCGTCCACGTGCTGCGCTCGTCGGCGGCGCGCAGCCAGTCGTGCACCGGACCGTCGTCCATCAGCGCCTCGCGGCCGGGACCGCCGGGGACGAGCACGACCTCGGGGTGTTCCAGCTCCGTGAGCGAGGCGTCGGCCGTCAGCGCGAGCTGGCCGGTGTCGGTGCGCTTGGGGCCCGCCTGCTCGGCGACAAACGTGACCGTCGCACCCGGCAGACGGCTGAGCACCTCGTAGGGGCCGACGGCGTCGAGCGCGGTCAGCCGGTCGAAGAGCAGGATCGCGATGTCCATGTTCGTCTCCTTTATGTTGCTCAGATGGGCCGGATTGGTCGGGTGCTCAGGCGGCGGAAGAGTCAATGACAGCCATGGAGAGGCCCTGGAAGCGGCGGCGATACTCCGCCGGTCCGACCTCGAGCGCGCGCAGGAACACGCGGCGCATCGTCTCGGGAGTTCCGAAGCCGCAGGCCACGGCGACCGCGGCGATCGGCTCGCGGTGTCCTCCAAGCGCCGGCGAGCGGCCTCCAACCGCACCTGCTCGACGTAGCGCGCGGGCGTGACACCGGACTCAGCGCGAAACGCGCGGGCGAAGTGCCGCGGGCTCATATGCGCGCGATCGGCCAGCGCCTCCACAGACAGCTCACTCGCGGGGTTCTCGAGGACGTAGCGCTGAACCTCGCGCAGCGGCTCGCGCGCGGGCTGCCTGCGCGGACAAGCGTCGCGCTGAACTGCGACTGGTTGCCGGGACGGCGCAGGAACAGCACGAGATGGCGCGCGATCTGCAAGCGCCGCGTCGCGGTCGAGATCCTCCTCGACGAGCGCCAGAGTGAGGTCCATGCCCGCGGTGACGCCGGCCGAGGTCCAGATCGGCCCGTCGCGCAGGAAGATCGGCTCGGGGTCCACGTCCACTGCGGGATAGCGCGCGGCGAGCTCGGCGGCAGATGCCCAATGCGTGGTCGCACGGCGGCCGTCGAGCAGACCGGCCGCCGCCAGCAGGAAAGCGCCGGTGCACACCGAGGCGGTGCGCCGGCGGTCGCGGACACCTGGGAGATCCAGTCCAGCAGCGCGCGATCGGCCGCCGCCTCCATGCAGCCATGCCCGCCCGCGACGATCAGCGTGTCGATCGTCGCAGGCGCAGAGGCGAGGCTCGCGTGCGGGGTCACGGTCAATCCGCTCGATGTCTGCAAGCGGCCGGCCATCGACGCTGAGCAGCTTCAGCTCGTAGCCACGCTCGCGCCGGTCTGACTCCTCGATCAGCCGCTGGGCGCCCGCGAACACCTCCAGCGGACCGGCGAAGTCGAGACTCTGCACGCCCGGGTAGACGAGGATCGCGATCTGGCGCGGAGGTTGGGAAGCTGGTCCAGTGAAGATCGAGCATCGTCCATCCTCCGATCATGGCCGACTCCGCGTCTGTCCGCAAGGACAGATTTCCAACATTTCCTGCCATCCACCGTTGACACACTCATCTGCTGCGGACCGGCCTCGCGGTTTACCATGAGCTGATGGAGGAGTTTCCAAGCCCCGCGGACACCGACGGACATGCCGATCAGAGTTCAGACCCCGGTGACCTGATCGGCGCTCCGGCTCGCGTTGCGGGCATCCTCGAGGCGGCGGAGCGCACGGCCCGGGGACTCCGCGAGCGGGCCGAGGAGCGCGGTCGCGAGCGAATCGCCGAGGCCGATCGGGCGGCTGAGCACCGCGTGCAGGCGGCCGAGGAAGAGGCGCAGGAGATCCTCCAGGCCGCCCGTGCCCAGGCGGAGGCCGCCAGGAACGAGGCCCTATCCACGGTGGGCGGATTGCACAGCGAGGCGGACGAGCGCTTGCGCGAGGCAGAGCGTATCCGGGGCGAGGCTTTCGCGGAGGCCGACCGTATGCGCAGTGAGGCACGTACCGAAGCTGAACAGATCCTTGCTGGCAGCCGCGGAGAATCCGAGCGGATGTTGACCGGCGGTCAGGCTGAGGCCGAGCACGTACTTGCAGAGGCACGCGCACAGGCCGCCGCAGTGTTGGCCAAAGCACAGGAGGAGGCGGACCGGCTCACCTCCGGCGCGCACGAGCAGACCGAGCGGCTGCTCGCCGCCGGCGGCGAGGACCTCTCCCAACTACGCTCCACCGCTGAGGAGCAGGCCCAGGAGGTGCGCGCGAAGGCGCGTGCCGACGCGCGCGAGATCGTCAGCGAGGCCCACGTCGTCGCACGCGAGGTCCTACGCGAGGGGACCGACCTCTCCCGCAACCTGCGCGAGCTCTCCGTCTCCCTGCACAACAACGCCGAGCGCCTGATCCGCGACGTGCGCCTGGCCCACGGTGGCCTGACCGCCCGCCTGGATCAAGCCGGCCCCGGCGCCCCCCGCCGCGCAGATGACCTCCGCCTCCTCGGCCGCCGAGGCCGCGAGGATGACCCGGGAGACGACCTCGACGTGCCGGAGTTCATTCCGCCTGGGTGAGCCCTCGAGACGATACGATGATCTGCCTTGGGGCTATAGCTCAGCTGGGAGAGCGCCGCCATGGCATGGCGGAGGTCGAGGGTTCGAGCCCCTCTAGCTCCACTAGGAGAAACCGAGGCTTCGTTCCGCATCGTCGAGTAGCGGTCGTCGGGAACCGGGCACGTTCCTCAACAGTCGACACACAGCGATGGAAGCCGATCGGGGCTGATCCCCTCCTCGATGCACGCCAGGTATGCGATGCCGCGATGTATTCCGTCAATCGCGAGCACGATGCCGTCGAACACCCCTATCCGCAGGACCACATCAGACTTCCACCTGTTGGTTGCCATGTCATCGAGGAACCGGTCGACCCGCAGATTGTCCGCCTCGTCCTCATCTGCGTGGAGCGCCGTGCTGCGTTCTCGATATATCGCTCGCAGCTGGCCGAACGTCTTATGGCTCGTGCCCGCGTAGCCCATAAAGCTGGCGAACAGCGTTGGCGTCTCTGCCAGTTCCTCCGCCGATAGGGGCTTGAGAGCCATGCCGGACATCGTCCCTCTGGGGAGGGCATGCCCATATGGTCCGCCGACCAAAGATGCCCATCTCCAGTTGGACAGCTGCCAAGACTGACCCGGTGGCCACCGCGCGGGTTTACGCGAGCGGCCGCTGGTGGTGGTGGTGGTGGTGGTGGTGGAAGCCCGTGGCCCCAAGAATCACGTGATCGCCGGAGCGCGCGTCACATCGCGTCGAGATCGTCGAGTCGTGCGCTGGAAAGTAGTACCCGCTCACCTTGGAAGGGGACCGACTCCGCTTCGAGCAGGCGCCGCTGGCGTGCTCCCTTTGCGAGCGAGCCGTCTGCCCGAACGACACGATGCCATGGCGCCTCACGCGCGTCGGCGTGGCTCAGCACATAGCCCGCCAGGCGCGGCGCGCCAGGTGAGACGTCGCCGTATGTGCGGACGTATCCCGGTGGAATCGCGCGTACCCGCCGCAGGATCGCGGCTCGCGCGTCAGTGCTCCTCATTCCTCCTCGTCATTGTCAGGCTCGGGCTGGTCGCCGGCGAGCAGGTAGATGAACGAGATCACACAGGCGCCCGCGACGGTCTCCAGCGACAGGCCGATCACCGATAGGGCCGTGCCGTCGGACAGCGATACCAGCGGCACGCCGACGATGAAGCAGAGCAGGCCCACGCCGACGAGCAACCGGTTGCGTCGCCTGAACCGTCCGGCGCTGGCCGCCTGCTCGTCGTCTGACTCTTTGGGCATCTCGCTCGATTGCATCAGAACAGGTGTCGCAGGCGCCAGCCGAGCGACGGGCCTGCGACCGAGCGCGTGGCCACCGCGCTGGTCACAGCGGCGCTCGCACCGCGAACAGCCACTGTCGCGATCGCCTCCCCGGCGCGCAGACGGGTCATAGCCGGGCGTGCAACCACGCGGACGGGGAGCGTAAGACCGCCCCAACCGAGCTCCCGCAGGGTGTCCGCGGTCACGGCCGTCGTCCGCCGGCCATTCGAGGAGCTCGCGCGCAGCACGCGTGTGCCGGCGAGTAGCGCCGTCTCCACGCGCAGGCTCGCCGCGGCCGAGTCTCCGAGCCGCCCGGCGCTCGCGAGGGCGGCTTCGATCAACGAGCCTTCCCGCTGGCCGAGCACCACGCCGAGCACCAGCAGCCGCCGTCCGGCGACCGTGACCTGCTTGGCGAACATGAGGCACCCGCCCGCCGCTCGGTCCGAGCCCGTCTTCACTCCCACGTAGCCGCCTGATCCGATCAGGCCGTTGAAGTTGGCGACCCGTCCCACACCGGGCAGCTCAGCCGACGGCTCGTCGACGATCGCCGCAAACGCGGGGATCGTCATGGCCGCCCGCGCGAGCTTCAGCTGGTCGGCGGCGATGGAGACCGTTTGATCGTTGAAGCCGCTCGGATCGGTGTACCTGGTCGAGCCCATGCCAAGCTTGCGCGCGGTGGAATTCATGCGGGCCACGAACGCCGCCGATCCGCCGGCGTCATATCTGGCGAGCAACACGGCGATGTTGTTCGCCGAGGGCAACAACAGCGCCTGCAGCGCCTGGCGCTCGGTGATCCGCTCGCCGGCCTTCACGTTCAGCGTGGACTCGCCGAGGGCGAGCCGCTGCGCCTCTTCAGCGACGTCCGCGGGCGCGATCGTCACCACGAACCCCTGCTCGCCTGGCGCCAGCGGATGCTCGCGCAGGGTGAGGTACGCCGTCATGACCTTCGCCACGCTCGCGATCGGCACTGGGGTTGTGCTCCCAGATGCTCCGAAGCTGCCCACCCCCTCCACCTCCACCGCCGCCTGACCTTCACGCGGCCAGGCGAGCACCGGCGCGTTCCCGGGGAGACGCACGTATGTGGGCAGCGTCCGCTGGAGGTCAAGCGGCGGCGTACCCTCGGTCGCGAGCCTCCAGATCACCGCAATCGCCAGCAGGACGAGCACCAGCGCACCCAGTGCCCACGCTCGCGGATGCCGATCGGATCGGTGCTTACACCCTGGCCTTATCGCGCTCGCCACAGCCGCGAGACGCTAGCGCAGGGAGAGGCGTTCAGCGCCAGGTCCGCCGCCGCCACGCCCGCCGTGAGAGCCCGCATGTGACCAAAGGGCACGTTCGTCGAGTAGAAGATATATTCGCCGAAATCAACACATCGGCATAAGGAACGGCCGCCATGAAAAATGAGCTCCCCCCGGGTTCGCGCATGCCCGCTCTGCTACAGACGATCGGTGCTTGGATCCGTCCCACGGCCTCGATGGATCGCAACCGCTCGCGCTATGGCAAGCGTTTCACGATCCGCCTGCTCGGCCAGCCACCGTTCGTGGTGCTGTCCGATCCCGACGACATCAAAGAACTGTTCATGGCGCCGCCCGATGTCCTGCACCCCGGCGAGGGCGCCAGCCTGCTCGAGCCGATCGTGGGCCCCAACTCGGTGATCCTGCTCGACGAGGGCCCGCATCTGAAGCAGCGCAAGCTGATGTTGCCGGCCTTCCATGGCGAGCGCATGCAGGACCTGGCCGGCCTGATGGTCGAGCTGTCCGAGCGCGAGGTGGACTCCTGGCCTCTGGATCAGACGATCGAGCTGCACCCGCGGCTGCAGGGCCTGACGCTCGAGATCGTCCTGCGCGCTGTCTTCGGACTGGAGCAGGGCGCCCAGCTGGACTCCCTGCGCGAGCTGCTGACCGAGCTCCTCGCGTTCACCGAGAGCCCCCTGTCGTTCATGCCGATCCCCCGATTGATGGCCGGGCGCGGACCGGTGGGCCGCCTCGAACGGACAAGGGCAAAGGCTGACGAGCTGATCTTCGCGCTGATCGAGGAGCGCCAGCGGGAAGGCTCGGGCGGCGCTGACGTGCTCACGCTGCTGTTGGCCGCCGAACACGACGACGGCTCGCCGATGAGCCCAATGGAGCTGCGCGACGAGCTGATGACGGCGCTGGTCGCCGGGCACGAGACGACCGCCTCGCAACTGGCATGGACGTTTGCCGAGCTGGCCCGCGAGCCGGCGGTGCAGGGACGTCTGGTCGAGGAGATACACGATGAGGACTCCGACGAGCAATACCTGACGGCGACCATCAACGAGATCATGCGCCTGCGCCCGGTGCTGCCCAACGCAGAGCCCCGCCTGGTCAAGCAGCCGATCGAGATCGGCGGCGTCAGCTATCCGCCCGGAGTGATCCTGACCGCCAACGCCCACCTGCTCCACCACGACCCCAAGATCTATCCCGATCCCTACGCCTTCCGCCCCGAGCGGTTCCTCGAGAGTCAGGGCGGACGGGCACCTGGGACATACACATGGACTCCCTTCGGAGGCGGCCGGCGCCGCTGCCTGGGCGCGAGCTTCGCACTGCTCGAGATGAAGCTGGTCCTGCGCGCGGTGCTTGCGCGCTGCGAGCTTCACCCCGCGGGCAAGCGCCCGGAGGTCGCGCGCCGGCGAGGCATCACGATCAGTCCGTCGCGGGGGGCGCAGGTGATCCTGCGTGGCGTACCCGCTCGCGCACATCGGCGTAGCGCAGCGCCTCGTACGCGATCAGCAGCGAAAGCAGTGCCGCAAGCATCCCCAGCGTGAGGAGCGCCGGCAGCACGGCACCGGCGGGCAGGAGCGCGAGCAGCACGAACGCGCACACCAGGCGCCGTGTGCTCAGCGTATGCATGTTGCGCAGCCTGAACGCCACGTGGGCAAGCAGATAGATCGCGGCGCCGCCGAGCAACGCGGCCGCCGGAACCAGCTTCAGGGGATCGTTGACGTGCTCGATCGTCAGCTTCATCCCGACCGCGATCAACGCGATACCGGCGATCATCGGAAAATGCAGGTAGGAATATGAGTCCCGCGCGATCTCGTTGCGCTCGCGTCCTTCCGGCGCTCGCGCCAGCCGCCTCCCGGCGACGATCGCCACGACATCGAAATACGCCCACCACAGGGCCGCCGCGATCACGACCCCCAGTACCGCGGCCACGACGATGCCCGCGCCGATCACGGCTTTCGCGCCGACGCCGATCGCGACGATCGACTCGCCCAGCGCGATTATCACGATCGCCCCGTGACGATCGGCGAAATGGCCGGGCACGAGCTTCCAACCGTCGGCGCCGAACAGATACGGGCCGCCCGCGTCGAGCACCAGCGCGAGACCCCAGAGCCCGAGTTGCACGGCGCCGGCGGTGAACGCAGCGACGAACAGCAGACCCACGGCGATCGCGGTGCTGGCGGCCAGGCCGAGCACCGAGCTGCGCAGCTCGGCGTCCTCGCGGCTGGCAAGCATGAACAGCACGATGTGCGCCGTCCGCACCGCCGCGTAGGCGCAGGCGAACAGCAGCGCCTCCGCGCCGAACGCTCCCGGCACGCACAGAGCACAAACCAGGAACGCGGCCATCGCCGCGAACATCGCCAGCCGCACCGACCCCTCCTCCGGGTCGATCACGCTCGTCAGCCACGCGTAGCCGACCCACGACCACCACAGCATGCCGAGCACGAGCAGGCCCTTGAGCATCCCTTCCCAAGTCGGCGTGCGTGCGATCAGCGTCGTGCACTGCGTCAGCGCGAGCACGAATACCAGGTCGAAGAACAACTCCAGCGGCGTAACCTGCTCGCCTTCGCGCATCACCGCTGTGAGACGCGGGCCATGGCTCGAATCGGGAGTGCTGTTCACCACGCCATCTTCGCAAGTCGCGATTGCGCTGCCAATGCAGCGCGCGGGGGCCTCAGCTGTGACCGCGTGTCACCCCGCGCTGCGATTCGCGCGCCGGACGGTCATGATCCGCGCGTGGCCACGTTTGCGGTAAAGGTGCTGCTGGCGCCCAGCTTCGTCGTCGGCGCGTCGCTCGCGGCCCGCCGGTACGGACCGCAGATCGGCGGCCTGGTCGCTGGCTTGCCAGTCGTGGCCGGCCCGATCCTGCTCGTCTACGCACTCACCCATGGAGCCGCCTTCGCCGCCGGCGCCGCCGCCGGCACCCTGCTCGGGCTGATCTCGCTGACCGCGTTCGTCGTCGTCTACGGACGCCTCACCGGGCAATCCCACTGGCTCGTGGGCCTGCTCGCCGGTTGGTCCACGTTCGTGGTGGGGACCCTTTTGTTCAGCACGCTGGTGATCCCCGTCGGCGTGGCGCTCCTCCTGTCCGGCGCCAGCTTCGTGGTTGGACTGAAGCTGCTCCCCGACCCGCGCACCGAGCCCTCCCATGCCCCTGCGCCACCGATCTGGGATCTGCCACTGCGCGCTTTCTGCGCACTGCTGCTCGTGCTCGCGCTGGCCGCCGCGGCAGGCTGGCTGGGCTCCCGGCTCAGCGGGCTGCTCGCGGCGTTTCCAGTGGTCTCGAGCGTGCTCGCGGTGTTCACCCACACTCAGCGCGGAGCCGACGAGTTCCTACGACTCGGGCGCGGCCTGATCGCCGGGTTCTTCGCCTTTGCGCTGTTCTGCTTCATCCTCGCCGTCTCACTGCCCACGCTTCCCATCGCGCCTGCCTTCGCGCTGGCCACCGGCGTGGCGGCGCTCGTTCAAGGATTACTGATCACGCTCGCTGCGCGCGGGAGCGCGCGGTGGCTACCCTTCCTCGCCGACGGCCACCCTTGATGGGGCCTCGCCCCAGAGCTGCTCCAGCCGGTAGAAGGCTCGCGTTTGTGGCGTGAAGATGTGCACAACGACATCCAGATAGTCCATCAAGATCCAGTCCCTCTGGCTCAAGCCCTCGACCCGGCGCGGCTGGAGCTCGTGCTCGCGCTTGCAGCCCTCCAGGATGCCGTCGTGGATCGCCTTCGTCTGGCGCTCGGTGTTGCCCGAGCAGATGACGAAGTAGTCGGTGTAGCCGAGTACGCCGCGCAGGTCCAGCTCAACGATCTCGCCGGCCTTCTTGTCCTCGGCGTAGCGCGCGATCTCGCTGACGAGTTCCTCGGGCTTCATCTCGTTCCCGCCTGGGCCTGTGCGTCGAGCGCCCTCGCATTTGTCGCGGTGCCCGCTGCCGCGCGATACAGGCCATGCTCGGCGATGTACCGCGCGACCGCCGGCTCGACCAGCCCCTCGATCGGCTCGCCGTCGTGTACCCGCTCGCGCACCATCGAGGAGGAGACATCGACCATCGGCATGCCCAAGAACGAAATCTCAGCTCCCAGCGGCGCGAGCGCCCGCAACACATCCTCGTGCCGTCCGTCCTCGCGCTCGGCCACACCCAAGCTCGCGAGACTCGACCAGCGCCTGCGGCTCGCGCCAACTCGGCAACGTCAGCGCCATATCCGCGCCCACGATGAACGTCAGCTCCGTGTCCGGATGGCTCTTATGGATCGCTCGCAAGGTATCCACCGTATAGGACCGCCCACCCCGCTCGATCTCCAGCCCACATACCTGCAACCCAACCTCCTCCCCCACCGCCAACCGGCACATCTCCAGGCGCCGCCGCGGGCCGGGGTCTCCCTCGTCGCCCTTGTGCGGCGCGCTGTTCGCCGGCATCAGCACGACGCGCTCCAAGCCCAGCTCGGCCCGCGCGCGACAGGCCAGTGCAAGATGCCCGCGGTGAGGTGGGTTGAACGTCCCCCCGAGGACACCGATCGCCGATCGGACGCCGGCCGGCAGGTCGGCCGGCGGCGACTCATTCGCGGACGTGTCCGTCGCCTTCCACCAGATACTTGAACGTGCACAGCTCCCGCAGCCCGATCGGCCCTCTCACATGCAGCTTCTGCGTCGAGTTCCCGATCTCCGCACCCATCCCGAACTCGCCCCCGTCGGTAAACCTCGTCGAGGCGTTCACATAGACGCAGGCCGCGTCCACCCCCAGCTGAAATGCCCGCGCGCTCTCGGTGTCGCGGGTCACGATCGCCTCCGAATGCCCGCTCCCATAGCGACCGATGTGCTCAATCGCCTGCTCCGTCGAAGCGACGACCCTCACAGCCAGCGTCATCGCCAAGTACTCCGTACCCCAGTCCTCCTCGTCCGCCGCTTCGATCGTCCCGGACGCTTCGCTTGCCAGCGCCCGCGTGCGCTCGTCCGCGCGTAGCACCACACCGGCGTCACCGAGCGCTCCCAAGATGCGCGGCACGAACTCCGCCGCCGCGGCCTCGTGGATCAGCAGCGTCTCCGCCGCGTTGCACACCCCCGGGCGCTGCGTCTTTGAGTTCAGCACGATCGCCAGCGCCTGCTCGAGATCCGCCGAAGCGTCCACATACACGTGGCAATTGCCCGAAGCCGCGTAGATCACCGGCACGCTCGCCACCTCCTCGAGCGCCGCCTTGAGCCCCTCTCCGCCGCGCGGGATGATCAGGTCGACCGTCCCCTTCTGCGTCGCCAGCTCCGCCAGCTCCTCGCGCCCGCCACCCGCCACCAGGCTCACACAGCCCTCCGGCAGTCCCCCCGCCACCGCGGCCTCGCCGGCGATCCGCGCCAGCGCCGCGTTGGAATGAAGCGCCGAGGAGGAGCCCCGCAGGACGATCGCGTTACCCGACTTCAGGCACAGCGCCGCCGCGTCGATCGTCACGTTCGGCCGGGCCTCGTACACAACCGCCACAACGCCGAGCGGGACCCTGACCTTGCGCACGTCCAAGCCGTTCGGCAGGCGATGCCCGTCGATCACCTCGCCGACCGGGTCACCGAGCGCCACGATCTGCCTGACCGCCTTCGCGATCTGAGCGATTCGCGCCTCGTCGAGCAGCAGCCTGTCGAGCAGCGCCTCGCTCAGCTCGGCCTCATGCCCCGCCTGCATGTCTCGCGCGTTTGCCTCCAGGATCTCCTCGGCGCGATCCTCCAACGCCGCCGCGATCTCCTCTAGCGCCGCGTTCTTGGTCGCGGTATCCGCCCGCGCCAGCGCTTTCGCCGCGCGCTTGGCCTCCGCGCAGATATCCGCTACTCGAGTCGTGATCGTTGCCATCTTCTAAGGGTACGACAGGCTGGCTGTGCGGCGGTTTCTTCGCTCGGGCTCGTCCTACTCCCGCGGAGACCGGCGACACCCACCGGTCTACGGAAGACCACCGAGGCAGTCTCCCAAAAGTCGTTTCTGCTGCTCCCTATCCCACGACCAGGTAGTCGCGGTGCACGGCCTCGTCGGTCGCGTGCGGCAGGATTCCGCGCACCGCCTCGGTTTTCATGCCGATCACTTGTTTCAGCTCGCCCGCGGAGTAATTGCAGATGCCCTTCGCGATCGTTCGCGTCCCCCCCTCGCCGGCGATCTCGACCGCGTCGCCCGCGTCGAAGTCGCCCTGCACCGCAACGATCCCCACCGGGAGCAGGCTCGCGCTGCCCTCGCGCAACGCCCGCGCGGCCCCGTCGTCGATCACGAGCGTGCCGTGCGTTGGCTTCGCGTACTTCAGCCACAGCTTGAACGAGCTGTGCCCGGTCTCCCGCGGCTCGAACCTCGTCCCCTCGCGCCCCCCGCCGAGCACCGCCTCGAGCGCCCCTTCGCGCAGGCCGTTGCAGATCACCGTCGCGACGCCCGCCGCCGTGGCCATGTCGGCGGCGAGGACCTTCGAGCGCATCCCGCCCGAGCCCAGCGGCGATGTGGTGTGGCCGATCTCGAGCTCCTGGAGCGCGTCGAAGTCCGTCACCTCCTCGACCAGCTTCGCGGTCGCGTCGATCCGCGGGTCGGCGCTGTAGAGGCCGTCGATGTCCGTCAGCAGCACCAGCAGATCGGCGCCCACGAGCAGCGCCACCTGCGCCGCCAGGAAGTCGTTGTCGCCGAAGGAGATCTCGTCGGTCGCGGTCGTGTCATTCTCGTTCACCACGGCCACCGTGCGCCAGTCCAGCAGCTTGCGCAACGTCTGTCTGGCGTTCAGATAATGGGTGCGCGCGCTCAGATCGCCGATCGTCAGCAGCACCTGCGCGCTCGTCACCTCGCGCTCGCGCAGCAGCTCGTCGTAGACGCGATACAGCTTGCCCTGCCCAACGGCGCTCGCGGCCTGCAGCTCGTCGATCGCCGCTGGGCGCGCCCGCAGGCCCAGCACGCGCATCCCCCGTGCGATCGCGCCGCTGGAGACGATCACGACCTCATCGCCGGCGTCGTGCATCGCAGCGACCGCGTCGCAGATCCGCGCGAGCACCTCACCGCGCAGCTCGCCGTTGTCCTCGGCGACGATGCTCGACCCGAGCTTGATTACCGTGCGTCTCATTTCTGGGAGCTTATGGCGCGTCGGGGTCGAGCTCGAACTTGACCCCTCCGACCTCGAGCTCGTCGCCGGGCTCGAACCCCTCCGCCTCCAATGCCCCGAGCACGCCGATCCTTCTCAGCCGTTCCTCCAGGTAGGCCATCGCGTCCTCGTTCTCGATGTCGTAGCGCTGCAGCAGCCTTTCGATGCCCTTGCCCCTGACCGTGAACGATCCCGCTCCCGTCTTCTCTATCTCAAAGCCCTTCCCCGCCGCCGGGCGGAACACCATGTACTCGGCCAGATCCTCCTCCCCGCCACCCGCAGCCTGTCCGGCGTGCGCGGCGGGCACAGACGCGCCTGCATCGTCATCACCACCGTGCTCGTCGGACGCTCCATGCGGCGTCACCCTGCTCAACAGCTCGCCCGCCAGCTCCTGCAGCCCGGCCCCTGTTGCGCTCGACGTCACGATCACCGGGACCTCGCCCCCAAGCCTGCTCTTCCACTCCGCCGCGACTTCCCCCGCGCGCGCCTCGGTCACCAGGTCTGCCTTCGACAGGGCGAGCACCCGCGGCAGCCTGGCCAGCCGCTCGTCGTGTGCTGCGAGCTCGTGCTCGATCGTCGTGTGGTTCTGCACTGCGCCTGAGTCCTCCCCGCCTGAGATCTCGGGTGCAATGTCCAATACGTGCACCAGTAGGCGCGTGCGCTCCACATGCGCCAGGAAGTCGTGCCCGAGGCCCGCGCCCTCGCTTGCACCCTCGATCAGCCCGGGGATGTCAGCCACCACCAGTTGGCGCTCGCCGTCGTCGAGCACGCCCAGCACGGGTGAGAGCGTCGTGAACGGGTAGTTGGCGACCTTCGGCGCGGCCCTTGTGAGCCGCGCCAGCAGTGAGGACTTGCCCGCGTTGGGCAGCCCCACCAAGCCGACGTCCGCCAGCAGCCTCAGTTTCAGCTCCAGCCAGCCCTCCTCGCCCGGCAGGCCGCGCTCGGCAAAGCGCGGCGCCTGCCTCGTTGAAGTCGCAAAGCGCTTGTTTCCCTTGCCCCCGGCTCCGCCCTTCGCCACGATCGCGCGCTGCCCGTCCTTCAGCAGCTCCCAGCGGCGTCCCTCCAGATCGCCCTCCTCGTCCCCTGGCCCGTTGCACCCGATCGCCTCGGTTCCCGGCGGCACCCTGATCGTCAGCGTCTCGCCGTCGGCGCCGTGTCGCTGGGAGCCTTCCCCGTATCCGCCCTGTCCTGACCGGTAGATCGCCTTGCGCCGGAAGCTCTGCAGGTCACGCAGAGAGTCGTCGCAGAGGAGCACCACGTCTCCCCCGCGTCCGCCGTCGCCGCCGTCGGGTCCTCCGCGCGGGACATGCGCCTCGCGGCGAAAGCTCGCCGAGCCGTTCCCGCCGGTGCCCGCCTGCAGATGAACTCTCGCGTTGTCGTGCAGCATCGTGCGTCATCGTGACAGTCCCAACGGGGCCAAGCGACCACCGCGGACGGTGGCGCCTCTCAGCTCTGCTTCAGCGCACGCGAGAAGTAAAAGCCCGCCGCCGCGGCGCCCCCGGCCACGAGCGCAGTTCCGGCAACGCCGGCGGCCGGCAGATCCTTACGAGCAGCGCCCGTCGCCAGCAGATCGACCGAGTCCACCACAGCGCAGGTGGCCTGCCAACGCGGTCCGACTTCCGGATGATCGAGCGTGTGTAAGGCGATCATCCCGAGCACCAGGTCGCGAACACCGATCGACCGGACCAGCGCGTGCACCGCGGGGCGCTCGGCGTACGCGCCCAGCCAGCCCTTCGCGACCCTTTCGGGCACGATCAGCAGCGCCGCGCCGAATGCTGCCCGGCCGATCGCCAGCGCGCGGGCGCCGCGGCGCGGGCTCACCTACGAGCCCCTCGGTTGCTAGAGCGCACCTGGCGGCGCGAGGTCACTCGACGGAGGAGACGCTGACGACGCGCCCGCGACGGCTGGTTGAGAACTGCACGGTTCCCGCGGCGCGCGCATACAGCGTGTCGTCCTTGCCGATGCCAACGCCCTCGCCCGGTTTGAATTTGGTGCCGCGCTGGCGCACGATGATCTCGCCGCCGCTCACCGTCTCGCCGGCGAACGTCTTCACGCCCAATCGCTGCGCGTTCGATTCGCGCCCATTGCGACTGGAGCCCAGCCCCTTCTTATGAGCCATTCTCTGTCTCCTTCTCGGCGGCGGCCTTTGCGGGTTTGGACGGTTTCGCCGTTTTCGTCGCCGCGCCCATCGAGATGTCTGTGACCTCGATCCGTGTCAGCTCCTGGCGATGGCCGGTGCGACGCTTGTAGCCGCGCTTGGGCTTGAACTTGAAGACCCTAAGCTTCTCGCCGCGCTCATGGCTCAGCACCTTCGCCGTGACCTTGACCTGCTTCAGGCCGGCCGAGTCGAACACGGCGTCCTCGGAGCGGTACAGGATCGGCTCGAGCGCCACGTTCCCACCCTCATCGACCGCAAGGCGCTCCACGAGCAGGGTCTGGCCCCGCTCGACGCGATACTGCTTGCCGCCTGTCTTCACGATTGCATACATGATTTGGTTTACCTAGTCGGTGCTTGTCTGCGCCTTGGCAGCCGAACGGCGTCGCCCGCCTCTGCGGCCACGACGCCGAGGCTTGGATTGTAGGTCATCCTCTCCGCCCCCGTCCTGCGAAGTATCCCCGCCGGTGTTCTGCGTAGCCCCGTCCCCGTTGCCCTGTGGAGCATCCGTAGTGGTGCTCGCATGGGACTCGGCGGCATCCGCACCCGCTATGAGCTCCTCCACAGGGGCCGCGGGCTTTGAAGTCCGCCGTCTCGGTCTCGGTTTGGCGGTTGGGGCTGGGGCCCGCGGCGTCAGGTGGACCACCTCGCCGGACTCATCGAGCAGCAGCGCGCTCGCCGCCGTGCGCCCCACCTGGTCGATACGCACCATCCGCTTTTCGCCGACACTCCGCGCCGCGCCCGCGATCGAGATTATGTAGCCGTCGATTTTCGCCACCGCGTCATCCACGTCATACATATGCGGCTCGACGATCTCGACAAGCACCTCGTCGCCCTGGCGGAAGGGCAGCGCCCGCTCCTCGACCTCCTCGCGGGTGCCCTGGAAGGTGATCGCGAAGTGCTCGAGCATCAGGCCTTCGGAGCCCTCGAACAGGAACGACTTGCCCGTCTGCATCTCGAGCGCATGCAGCACGCGCGAGCCGTGCCCCGTGAACTCCGCGGTCACCCGTGGATTGATCTGCACCAGAAACGCCTCGATGTCGGGGTTTTCCAGCGCGACGTCGCGCAGGCGGCGCTCGAACTCGATCGCGTAGGTTTCCTCCGAGCGGATCACGCCTTCCCCGTCGCACGTCGGGCACGGCCGGCTCATAATCTCGCGCACGCCCTCGGTCACGTTCTGGCGAGTCATCTCGACCAGGCCGAGCTTTGAGATCTCCGCCGTGAACGTCTTCGTGCGGTCCTCGTCAAGCGTCTTTCTGAGCGTCTTCATCACCGCATCGCGGTTGCGCGCGCGCGCCATGTCGATGAAGTCGATCACGATGATCCCGCCGATATCGCGCAACCGCAGCTGGTTAACGACCTCCTCGGCGGCCTCCAGGTTGGTCTTCGTGATCGTGTCCTCCAGCGCCGCGCCCTTGCCGCGGCCGATGAACGATCCCGAGTTGACGTCGATCACGGTCAGCGCCTCGGCATAGTCGATCACCAGATAGCCGCCGCTCGGCAGATCAACGCGCCGTGACAGCACGCCCTCGATCGCCTTGTCCACGCCATAGGCCTCGAACAGCGGCTCCTTCTGCTCCCACAGCTCGACGCGCTCGACCAGCTCCGGGGCGGTGCGCGTGAAGAAGGAGACCAGACGCTTGAACTGCTGCTCGTCATCGACGATCGCGCGCTCGAAGTGCTCGGAGAAGATGTCGCGCACCACCCGCACCGACAGGTCGGCCTCCTGGAAGACGAGATCCGGAGCTACCGTATCCTCGACGCGTTTGCCGAGCACCTCGTGCAGCTTGTGCAGGTACTTCAGCTCGCGTTCGAAGTCCTCGCGCTTGGCGCCGTGCGCGGCCGTGCGCACGATTACCCCGCCGTCACCCAGATTCAGGCCCGAGGTCTGCTTGCGCAGGCGCTCGCGCTCGCGATCCTCCAAGCGACGCGACACACCGATCCCCTCGCCCGTGGGGGCGTAAACCATGTAGCGCCCGGCGATCGTCAGCTCCATCGACAGCCGCGCGCCCTTCGTCTTCAGCGGGTCCTTAACGACCTGCACGACAATCTCCTGCCCGGGGCCGAGCAGGTCTGAGATCTTGCGCCCGCTGCCGCTACCGCGCCCCCGCCTGGGAGCCTCAACACCGGGCAGCACGATCTCATCGACGTGCAGAAACCCGTTCTTCTCCAAGCCGATGTCGACGAACGCGGCCTCCAGGCCGGGCAGCACGTTGTCGACCTTGCCCTTGTAGATATTGCCGACGATCGAGCGCCCACCGCGGCGCTCGAGATACAGCTCAGCTATGCGATAGCCGGCCTCCGGGGCGCCGCTTGCGCGCTTGCGGGACTTGGTGGAGGCCGAACGTGAGGCGCCGGGCGTTCCGGAGGCCTCCAATAGCGCGACGCGCGTCTCTGCGCGATCGACGCTGACAAGCACTTGCTTTTTCAATTTGATCCAGTCTTTCGGTATCGCTGCCGGCCGAATCCCGCGCGGGTGAAGGCCGGAGGAGGATCCTCGGCGGCGCTTGCACAACTGGCGATCGGGAGTGATTGGCGGACATGGTGTCTGTTTCTAGTAAATCGGCACGCGACCCTTCAGCGCCGCTGAAGCACGTGCCTGAACATAAATTGATTGCAGCAGGCCCACCGCCAACAGGGTGGTGATCACCGACGAGCCGCCATAGCTCATGAGCGGCAGCGTGACGCCGGTAATGGGCATGATCCCAATGGTCATCCCCACGTTGACGAACACCTGAAACATCAGCATAGCCGCTACGCCCCCTGCCACGAGCGAGCCGAACAGGTCCTTCGACATCACCAGGATCCGCAACGTCCTCCAGATCAGCAACCCATATAGACACAACACCAACCCGGCCCCGATGAAGCCGTACTGCTCGCCGACGGCCGCGAACACGAAGTCGGTGTCGTCCTCGGGGAGGTAGTTGCCCGTGAGCTGGGTGGAGTCGGCGGAGCCCCGGCCGGTCTTCTGGCCCGAGCCGATCGCGATCTTCGACTGGGCGAGCTGATAGCGGGGATCTGGTTCGCCGGTCTTGGATTCCTTTTCCTTGATTTCCTCGAAGTTCGAGGAAGGATGCAGGAATGCCGTTAGTCGTTCGGTCTGATATGGCTTGAGTACGTGCACGCCGATCGCGGGCGCCGCCACCAGCACGACCGCGAGGGACACGCACACCAGCGCCACCAGTCCACTCAGCTGCTGCCACGGCGTCCCTGCCACCAGCAGCATGACGAACGCGATCACCATGTACACCATCCCCGAGCCGAGGTCCGGCTGGGCGATAACGAGCATCGCCGGCACCAGCGCCGCGAGCATCACGCGGGCGGTCGTGTCGCGCTCGCGCAGCCGCCGCGCGCGGTCGACGATGAACCCCGCCAGCGCCACGGTCAACAACACCTTGCCGAGCTCAGAGGCCTGGAATGAGAAGAACGGCAGGCTGATCGCCCGCGTGGAGCCTTTGGTTTCATGGCCCGCCCCCAGGACGGCGAGGATACTGAGGATCAGCAGCGCGTAGATGCCGTATTTCAGCCGGCGCAGGCGTGCGTAGTCGACCCGTGCGAGCACGACCATCAGGGTCAGGCCAACCGCCAGGTAGACCACTTGGCGGTTGACGTAGTAGCTGGGGTCGCCGGATACCGCTTCGCGCGTGGCCGCGCCGAGCGTCATCGCCGAGGCGATCCCGAGTCCCACCACGGCGATCGTCAGCAGGGGATCCAGCGGCAGCTGGCGCCGGGTGCGCGTGCCGGTCGCGGCCGGCGACTCCTCGGCGGCGGGCTTGATCGGGCTGTCGAGCGAGGAGGGCATGGGCCGATCAGAACGTTTTCGAGGTCCCCACCACGAACTTCTCGGGCTTGCCGAACCACTGCGAGGCCATCAGCCGGGCGATCGGCGCCGCGGTTTCCGCACCGAAGCCGCCCTGTTCCACCGTCACGGCGATCACGATCGGCCGGTTGGGGTCGCCCACGTAGCACATGTACCAGGACTGGTCTTCCTTGCCGGCGTGTTCCGCCGTGCCCGTCTTGCCGTAGACGGGGTGCTGTTCCTGGTCCCAACCGCTCCACACGTCCGCGGAAGTGCCGCCGGGCTGGCTCGCGGCCTCGTGGATGCCCTGCATCACCAGGCTCAGGTCGGAGTAGTTGAGGTGCACATGGCGCACGGGCGGGAAGCTCAGGCTCTGCACCAAGCCACCGCTCGATTCGTCGATCTCCATCCCCAGGTGCGGGCGCACGACGGCGCCGTAGCCGCCGTGCATGTACGCGTTGGCGAGCGTCGAGTACGCAACCGCCATCTGCAGCGGCGAGGTCAAAAGATCCCCCTGCCCAACCGCCAGGTCCATGTTGTCGCCGACGCTCCACGGCCTGACTTCGGCGACGATGTCGCAGGTCCCGCGATGCCTCGCGTGTTCGCACTTTTCCTGCAGCTGATTCTGTTTTTCGCGCCACGCCGGATCGGGGATCGTGCCTTCGATCTCGCTCGGCAGATCGATCCCTGTGGTATGGCCGATGCCGAGCTCGCGGGCCATGTTCTGGATCACTTCGTGGTACTTGTTGGCGAGCTCGCCGACTTCGAAGAAGTACGTATCCGAGGAGACCTTCAGCGCTTCGACGAGCCCCACGGCGCCGTAGTCGGCCTTGCCGGCGTTGCAGAACTGCTCGGTGGAGACCGAGATGCACTGGCCGGCGCCGAGACCCTCGGTCGGGTTGATCACTCCGGCTTCGAGCGCTCCCATCGCGGTGAACGGCTTGAACGTCGACCCCGTCGGATAGGCGCCGTTGACGGCGCGGTCGGTCAACCGCACGGGGCCTTCCTGGCGGCCGTGCACCTCGCCCTTGAGCGCTTCGTATTCGCTCGTCGTGAACGGCTTGGCGAATTTGTTCGGGTCAAAGCTCGGATATGAGCCGATCGCCAGGATCTGCCCGTTGCGTGGGTCGATCGCGGTGAACGCACCCCCTTCCGCCGGTTTGCCGCCCGCGCGGGCGTTTTCGATCCCCTCCAGCAGCGCCTTTTCAGCCTCGCGCTGCAGGCCGAGGTCGAGCGTTACCTTCAGGCTGTAGCCGGCCTTCGGTGGCGTCGGCTGCAGACGGGTGGGCTCGGGATAGCCGGCGGAGTTCACCTGCACCCGCTGCTCGCCGTCGCGGCCGCGCAGGTAGCTGTCGTAGCGGTACTCGAGGCCTTCCTGCCCTACCACCGTCCCCTGCTGGACCCCACGGAAGGCGGGCTTTTCCAGCTCTTTTTTGGAGACCTCGCCGACGTCACCGAGCACCTGCGCCGCCATCTCGCCGTACGGGTACGAACGGATCGAGACGGGCTGCTGGGTGACGCCCGGGAACTCGTTCTGGCGCTCGGCAAGGACTGTCAGCACACCCGACCCGGCGGCGGTCTTGATCGTCACGGGCGCGTACGGCAGCGCTGTGCGCCCCTTGATCACGAGCGCCTCGATATGGCCGGCGCTCATCCCCAGCAGCGCCCCCAGCCGCCGGTAGAGCTCGAGCCGAGGTCGGCCCGCGGGTGGCAGCGCCGAGGGCACGATCTGCACGGCGTTGGTCACGGTGCTGGCGGCGATCGGCTGGCCTTCGCGGTCGAGGATCTGCCCGCGCGGTGCGGCCACCGGCAGCTTACGCACGCTGTTGGCCGCCGCTTCCTGGACGTACTGTTCGCCGGTCAGCACCTGCAGATACCACAGCCGGAAGAAGATGATCCCGAACATCAGCAGCGCCACGCCGCCCAGCACCGCCACCCGCAGCGCCAATTGTGGCGAGACGGGCATCCGCGGGTCAGTTGGTTTGACGCGCTCGATCGGGGTGCTCATGCGCGCGAAAGAGGACTCAGGCCCCCGGTCGTATATGCACGTCTGCGGCGGCGACGCGGATCGTCGGGCAAGCCCGGTTCGAGGCTGCGGCGCACGATCGCCCACATCGGCAGCGCGACGATCGTGTCAACGAGGACTCCCAGCACGATCTGGCGCAGCAGCTCGAGGCTGACGGGCGCGTCCACGCCGAGCATGAACTCCATCAACGAGTACCCCACCGTCGCGGCGGCGGCCGCCGCTGCGCCCACCAGCAGCGGCGTGAGCGTGGCCTGGGGGTCGCGCAGCTCGCGCAGACGCCCGCACCAGTAGCCGATCAGCGTGAAGATCAACGAGGTCACGCCAAGCGTCTGCACGAGCGCTAGGTCGACCAGCAGACCGACCACAAAACCGGTCGCCGCCCCGATCGTCGAGCCGCACAGCAGCCCGACGAAGGCCACCAGGAGCGGCGATAGATCGATTGCGACGCCGAACACCGGGACCTCCGAGACGACGCCGATCTGGAAGAACACGACCGCCACCACGAGCACCGCGATCCGTGTCAGGAGCGAACCGGAGAGCGTCATCCGCCGAGACCGGTCGAGGCCGAGGTGAGCTGAGCACCTTCGCCGCCGGCGCCAGCACTCTGGCCGGTGCTCGGCAGGCTCGTAAGACGCGCCGCCTTGCTGCCCTGGGTGTACGTGAGTACCTGCACGACGTCGAGGTTGTGCAGGTCGGCCAGCGGGTGCACGTTGACCGACTTGTATCCGCTTTCTTCGTTGAGCGAGCTCACCTGCCCAATCGGTATTCCCGGCGGGTACAGCGAATCATCGGGGCTGGCCACGGTCCCGGAGGTGACGATGTTTTCGCCCTTGCTGACCGAGGTGTTGGCCGGCAGGTACTGCAACACCAGATCGTTCGGATCGCCCACCTTCGGCTGCACCACGCCGGTCGCGTTCGTCCCGTTGATCCGCGCCGAGACGCCGACTTCGCTGTCGGTGATCAGATCGACCACGGCGGCGTCGGGAGCGGCCAGGGCAACCTTGCCGACCAGTCCTTCTTCGTTGACGACAGGATCGTTGTTATGCACGCCCGAGGAGGTGCCCTTGTCGATCCAGACGGTCGAGTACCACAGGTTCGGCGACTTGCCGACGACCGTGGCGGTCACCGGCCGGTAGCTGTTGAGGCTGAGCTGATCCAGGTGGTAGAGCGCCAGCAGTTCGTGGTAGCCGTGCTGATCGGCCCGCTCGGCGATCACTTCCTTGCGCAGTTTGTCGTTCTGCTTGCGCACTTCCGCGAGCTGGCTTTTCGCGTGCAGCGTGTCGCCGACCCAGCTGAACAGGTCGCGCACGGGCTTCAGCGCCTTGTTCGCGCCCTCCTGGATCGGCGAGACGACCGTCAGGAAGCCGCGCTGCACCGAGTGCAGACCACCGTCGGCGGACTCGCCGAAGTAGGCGGTGAGCAGTATCAGGGAGAGCACGACGAGCAGCGCAAGCACCGCACGTCGACGCCGGACCGTCTTGTCGTACATGAATCAGGGCCTTCCGAAGCGTTCGTGAGACAGAGTAACCCGCGCGCGCGGAATGAGGGCGCGGCTCTCATCTACGGCGTCGGTTGTTGCGCGCGTGGCGGTTAGAACGGTGGATCGCCTCGAACTCCTCCAGCGAGCGCCCCGAGCCGACGGCCACGCAGGTCAGCGGCGACTCAGCCAGGTGCGCCGGCATCTGCGTCTCGTCACGCAGGCGCTCGTCGAGGCGCTGCAGCAGCGCACCGCCGCCAGCGAGCATGATACCGCGATCCATGATGTCCGAGGCCAGCTCCGGTGGGGTGCGGTCGAGCGTCTCCTTGACCGCTTCGATGATCTGGTTCAGCGGCTCTTCCAGCGCTTGGCGAATCTCCTCGCTCGTCAGCACGACGGTCTTAGGCAAGCCAGAGACCATGTCGCGCCCCCGAATCTCAGCCTGCAGCTCCTCCTCCATCGGACAGGCCGAGCCGATCTCGAGCTTCAGCTCCTCGGCGGTCTGTTGACCGATCAGCAGCTTGTACTCCTTCTTGGCGTAATTGATGATCGCCTCGTCCATCTCGTCGCCGCCGACGCGGATCGACTGCGACACGACGATCCCGCCGAGTGAGATCACCGCGACCTCGGAGGTCCCGCCCCCGATATCCACCACCATCGAGCCCGTCGGCTCGCCGACCGGCAAGCCCGCCCCGATCGCGGCGGCCATCGGCTCCTCGATCAGATAGGCCGTCCGCGCTCCAGCCGACAGGCACGCCTCCTCGACGGCGCGCTTCTCCACGCCGGTCACCCCGGAGGGCACGCACACGACCACGCGCGGGTGCGCCCAGCGGTTCTGATGGACCTTTTGGATGAAATGCCTGAGCATCTCCTCGGTCACGTCGAAGTCGGCGATCACACCGTCCTTCAGGGGACGGATCGCCTGGATCGTGCCCGGCGTGCGGCCGAGCATGCGCTTGGCCTCGATCCCGACAGCGTGGACTTCGCCGGTGCGGGAGTCGATCGCCACGACGCTCGGCTCAGACAGCACGATCCCGCGCCCTCTCACGTACACCAGGGTGTTGGCAGTACCGAGATCGACCGCCATGTCGCGGCCGCCGAATCCGGTCAGATAACTGAAGATGCCCATATTTCAGAGATTGGACACGCTTGGATTCGGTCGCTTGGCCGTCTGGCGCCACGCCCCGCCGGGCGGCGCGCATCCGGGCCGTACCCGCTGGGCAGTGTAGCGAACGCCGCGCCCCGGCCGACAGTGTTGCCAGCTTATTTGCAGGCGAAAAGAAGCTCGGGGTAGATCTCGAGCAGGGCCGCCAGCGGCAGGCCGACGACGTTCTCATAGTCTCCCTCAACCTTTCGGACCAGTGCCGCACCGGTTCCCTGAATCGCATAGCCACCGGCCCGTCCACGCCACTCCCCGCTCTCAAGCGACCAGTCGAGCAGTTCCTCATCGAGCGTCCGGAACGTCACCGCGGTGCGCGCGAGGGCGGTGCGCTGGCCGACCTCCGATCGGTCGGTTTCCGATCTTCCCTCACCCCCAAGCAGCACCGCCACCCCGCTCAGCACCTCATGTGTGGCGCCGCTCAGCGCCTGCAGTGTCGCGCGGGCCTCACGCTCGTCGCGGGGCTTGCCGTAGATCGTGCCCTCGAGCGCCACCAGCGTGTCGCATCCCAGCACCACCTCCGCCGTGCCTGGCCTCTGCACGGCGCGAGCCTTGCGCAACGCATTCGCGAGTGCCACCTCTCCCGGGTCTCCTTGCTCGATCTCCGGGCAGTCAGCGGGACGCACCGTGAAAGACACCCCCAAACGCTCGAAGGATCGCCCGCCGTTGTGGCGAGTTAGAGGCCAGGACGAGGGGGAGCGTCGCTAAAGCTCCGGGAAGAACAGGGCGGCCTCGCGCGCCGCCGACTCCGGCGAGTCCGAGCCATGGACCATGTTCTGGCCCATCTCCACCGCGAAGTCGCCGCGGATCGAGCCGGTCGCGGCCTCGAGTGGATCGGTCGCGCCGATCACCTGGCGCGCGGCCTTTACGGCACTCTTGCCCTCGAGCACAATCGCCACGATCGGTCCCGAGGTTATGAACTCGACGAGCTCGCCAAAGAAGGGGCGCTTAGAGTGCTCAGCGTAGTGACGTTCGGCGAGCTCGCGGGTAACCGTCATGTGTGAAAGCGCCACGATCGAAAGGCCCTTTCGCTCGAAGCGGGCAATGATCTCGCCGCTCAGCGATCGGGCGAAGGCGTCCGGCTTTACGAGGATCAGCGTGCGGTCCATTGAGTCCTTTTCGGATCGTGGGTTTCAGGAGGTGGGGCGCGGGCGACCGCCAGGGCGGCCAGCACGTCCGGAGCTCCGGGATCGAGCTGGCTTGGAAGCCGCGACGGGCTCGGCGGCACTCGCCTGCGCTCCATCTTCGCTCAGAGCCGAACCCCCGCCATCAGCGGTGGTGGTGTCCTCGAGCCAGCTCTCCGGGCGCTGCGGAGCCGATCGCTCGCTCTCGATCACCATCGACTCACTCTCAGCGGTGGTACGCCTGCGACGCGGGCGGCGGGTGGAAGCGGCGCCGGGGACCTCGGTCTCGCAGTACGGGCAGATCGTCCACGCCTGGTCCAGCGGACGCGAGCAACTCATGCAGCGCTCCTTCAGCTTGCGCAGGCAGCTCGGACAGCGGATGAAGTCACGCTCGATCCGGTAGTCACAGTGCGGGCAGAGCCCGTGGTCGAGCTCGTGCAACCGCGCCTCCGCAGCCTGCATCTCCAGCTCGCGCTCGCGCACGTCCTCCAGGTACTCGGGCGGGCGCAGGATCATGTAGACGATCGTGCCCACGAACGGGAACAGCGAGGCCGCCGTCGCGCAGCCGACGAGCATCGGGTCGTCGATTCGCCGACGGGCGTCGGCGTAGGTCCAATAGATCAGCGCGAAGTACAGGATGACGACGAACAGGATCAGCAGGTCGATCGCCAGGCTCAAGCCACTGCTTTCGATGCCGAAATATGCGAGCGGAAACATGGCCGGCTGAGTTTAGAGAAACAAGCGGCCGAATCCGTAACCAGCAGCGAAGAACACAAGGATCACAAGCGCGACTCCCAGCGCGACCGCGCCGATCATCTTCAGGACGGAGGGTCCCTCGTCGTTCATCTCAGCGCCCTCCACCACGGCTTGTGCGTCGCACGGACGATTCGGGAGACCCGTCCACCGACGATCCGTCATCGGCGCTCCTCAAATGGCCCAACAGATCGCCGACGAGGTAGACCGAGCCGGTTGCGAGCACCGCCGCATTCTCGCCCCGAGCGCGCGCCCAGCGCTGTGCCTCGGCGAGCGCGCGCCACGGCTGAGGCTCACAAACCACTGCGTCAAAACCAAGTTGGCGCGCCAGGGACTGCAGCGCCGCGGGCGAGAGGGCACGGCTGCTCGGGGGGACGGTGAGCCAGGCGCGCTCGCACACGCCGAGCAGCGTCCGGAGCATGCTCGCGGCGTCCTTGTCCTCGAGCACGCCGAGCACCAGACCCACCGGGCGATCCCCGAACAGCTCTCCCAGCGACTGCACGAGCGCTCGCGTCGCGTCGGGGTTGTGCGCACCGTCGAGCACCGTCAGCGGGTCCTCCCCCACCACCTGCAAGCGCCCTTGCACCGCAGTGGCCGCCGCCGCCTCGCGCACCGCCGGCTCACGTGGCTCGACATCGATCTCACGCAGGTACGTCTCCGCGGCCGTGCGAGCAAGCGCGAAATTACGCCGCTGAAACGAGCCTTTCGCGGCCAGCGAGATGTCCGTGAGCGACTCGGCGTCGAGGAATGAAACATCGGCTAGCACGATCCGGGCATCCTGCTCGGCCACCACCCGTTCAGCCACCACGAGCGCCTCGGGCGCCAGATCCTCCCCGAGCACGAGCGTCGTGCCGGGGCGCAGCACCGCGAGCTTCTCCTCGGCGATGTCCTTGACGGTCGGGCCCAGCCAGCGAGTGTGCTCCAGGCCGACGTTCGTCAATACCGTCACACGCGAGTCGATCACGCTCGTCGCGTCATACCGGCCGCCGAGCCCGGCCTCGACCACCGCGACCTGCACTCCGAGCTCGGCCATCGCCCACAGCGCGGCGGCGGTCAGCAGCTCGAACTGGGTCACGTGATCGTCCCCTTCCAGCGTGTGGTTGACATGCTCGGCCGCCCACGCCGCGCGGGAGATCGCGGCGGCGAATGCGTCGCTCTCCAGGTCGCGCTCGCCCACCTGGACACGCTCGGTATAGGAGATCAAATGGGGAGAGGTGTAGGTGCCGGTGCGCAGCCCGTGGCGCCCCAGGATCGCCGCGATCATGCGCGTGGTCGAGGACTTCCCGTTCGTGCCCACGACGTGGATCGTCTGAAAGCGCCGCTCCGGTGAGTGAAGCGCGGTCATCATGCGCCGCATCCTGTCCAGGCCAAAGCGCATCCCGAACAGCTCCAACGAGCGCAGGTGACGCTCAGCCTGCTCGCTACTCCAGGGCGCTGTGGGGTGGTTGCTCTGCGGAGGTTGCATGCCCGGACGCGCGTGCGCCGTAGACCTACGCGTCGGCGTGCTTGCGCAGGTAGTCAATGAACACTGGCCGGAGCGCCTCTCCAAGCGCGCCGTCGCCGCTGTGAACCGCGTCGGAGATCAGGCCTTTGGAGGACTCGATGTCGTAGTCGGCCTCTCCCACGTCGCCGCTTGCGGTCTCGGCCGCCGGGATCATCTCGAGCAGCGACCACAGGAATTTCACGTCCAGGTGCTTCTCGGCTCGATGCACCGCACGGTCGTGAAGCTCGTGCGTCGAGAGCTGGTCGAGATCGTCGTCGGCCATCTTGACCGTTCAGCGGCGCTTGCGCCAGCGGCGGGCGCGTGTCAACAGCACCAGTTCGCGGCTCGTGCTCTTCAGGTCGAGCTTGCCCACAAGCTTTTTCAGCTCCTTGCGCTGCTTGTCGGAGAGGTTGCCGAGCCGGCCTTGGGACTCACGCGTGAGCTTCGTCAGGTGAGCGCGATCCTTCGCCGACAGTGAGCGCCAGCGTTTGCCGAGCACGACGCCCATCTGTAACAGCAGCACCCACGGCAGATCCTTCACGCGCTCCAGCTTGGACTTATCCTGTCCGCCCGACTTCTTGCTCAACTTGCTCACAGCGCGATGGTAGCGGTCGCGGTAGCGCCGGCGCTACGCCGACTCCTCGCGCAGCTCGTCCACGTCGTCGTCTCCCAGAGGCGCGGCTTCAGTCACGAGCGTCGGTGTCAACCCCTTCTCGACAGTCTCCTTCGTCACGACACACTTCTTCACGTCGCGGCGCGAAGGCAGCTCAAACTGGACCTCCAACAGGATTTCCTCGATGATCGAGCGCAGTCCACGCGCGCCTGTTTCGCGCTGGAGGCCCTTCTCGGCGACCGCCGTCAGAGAGTCCTCTGAGAACACGAGCTCGATCCCGTCGAAGGAGAAGAAGCGCTGGAACTGCTTGACGAGCGCGTTGCGCGGCTCGGTGAGAATCGAGACGAGGTCCTCTCGCGTCAGCTGGTGCACGGCGGAGACGACCGGCAGGCGGCCGATGAACTCCGGGATCAGCCCGTACTCGATCAAATCCTCGGGCAAACAGTGCTCGAACACTTCGCCGGTATCACGTTCGGCCTTCGCCTCGATCGCGGCCGCAAAGCCGACGCCTTTATGCCCGATGCGGTGCTCGATCACCTTGTCGAGGTTGGCGAATGCACCGCCACAGATGAACAAGACGTTGGTCGTGTCGATCGTCAAAAACTCCTGGTGTGGGTGCTTGCGCCCACCCTGGGGCGGCACCGAGGCCTGGGTGCCCTCGAGGATCTTCAACAGCGCCTGCTGCACCCCCTCGCCCGACACGTCGCGGGTGATCGACGGGTTGTCCGCCTTGCGCGCGATCTTGTCGACCTCGTCGATGTAGATGATCCCCGTCTCGGCCTTCTTCACGTCATAGTCGGCGGCCTGGATCAGCTTCAGCAGGATGTTCTCGACATCCTCACCCACATATCCGGCCTCCGTCAGCGCAGTCGCGTCAGCGATCGCAAATGGCACGTTCAGGATCCGCGCGAGCGTCTGCGCGAGCAGCGTCTTGCCACACCCGGTCGGCCCGAGCAGCAGGATGTTCGACTTCTGCAGCTCGATGTCCGTGTCGGGAGACATCATCATCTGCACGCGCTTGTAGTGGTTGTAGACCGCGACCGACAGCGTGCGCTTGGAAGGGTCCTGCCCGACGACGTACTCGTCGAGCACGTCGTAGATCTCACGCGGCTTGGGCAGGTGCTCCAGATCGAACGCGGGCGGGGCGGCGAGCTCCTCGTCGATGATCTCGTTACAGAGGTCGATGCACTCATCACAGATGTACACGCCGGGCCCGGCGATCAGCTTCTTCACCTGCCGCTGGGACTTGCCGCAGAAGCTGCACAACAGCTGCTCGTTTGAATCTGTCGGTCTGGCCATTTCCTTTTCTCCCCGCCGTGGCGTTCATGCCCTCCGCGCGTGTTCGAAGCTAATGCTCTGAAATAACGCGATCGATGATTCCGTACTCCTTCGCCTCCTCGGAGCTCATGAAGTAATCACGCTCCGTGTCTTTCCTGACATCCTTCAAATCCTTCTTAGTGTGCTTCGCGATGATCTCGTCCAGCCGTTCACGCACATCGATGATCTCCTTCGCGTGGATCTCGATGTCGGTGGCCTGACCCTGGAAGCTCGATGAGACCTGGTGGATCAAGATCTTCGCGTTCGGCAGCGCCATCCGCTTGCCCGCCGCACCGCCCGCCAGCAAAAGCGCCCCCATCGACATCGCGATCCCCACACAGATCGTCTGCACGTCGGGCTTGACGAACTGCATCGTGTCGTAGATCGCCAGTCCCGCATACACCGACCCGCCAGGCGAGTTGATGTAGATCGAGATGTCCTTGTCGGGGTCCTCCGACTCCAGGTGCAGCAACTGGGCGACGATCAGGTTGGCGATCTGGTCGTCTACGGGCGTGCCGAGGAAGATGATCCGCTCATTCAGCAGCCGACTGTAGATGTCGAACGCACGCTCGCCTCGCGAGGTCTGCTCGACGACCATTGGGACAAGTGGGCTCATGGTCCTCGCTCTGTTTCGCTTACCTGGCTCGATTCCTTCTGCAAACCCTAGCGGCCCAACTGCGCGGATCCGGACTTGGCCGGCGGATCTCCGATCGGTCGGCAGCCACGATCTGGCCTCAACGGTCCGGTGTCCAAAGACCCGCTGGCTCCGCGGCGACCTCGCCACCCTCCCCCGCCGCCCCCCGCTCGGGAGTCCACAGTTGCTCGCGCGCCGCGGCCTGCTCCACAGAGATCGGCGTCGCGCGCTCGGCGAGGAACTCGACGGCCTGTCTCGCGGCGAGATCCTCGCGTACCTCCTCGAGCCGCCCGGCGCTCTTCAGGTCCTGCAGCAACTTCTCCGGCTCAACACCCTCGTGCTCGGCCACCGGCCCCATCGCCTCCAGCAGATCCTCATCGGATGGCACGATCCCCTCCGCGGCGACGACCTCCGTGAGGACCGCCTCGCGGCGCAGCGCCTGCTCGGCGTCGGGCAGCATATCGGCGAGGATCTCCGCTTCCTCGCGGGCGGCGATCTGCAGGTATGCCTCGCGCGAGATCCCGCGGTGCGACAGCGAATGCAGCATCCGCTCCCACATCTCTTTCGCTCGCGCCTGCTTCAGCTCCACGGTGATCGGCACCGTGGCCTTGGCCACCGCCGCGTCCAAAGCGGCCTCGCGGAACTCGCCCTCGATCTTCTGCTCCTCGGCCTCGAGCAGCCGGCCGCGGATGTCCGCACGCAGTTCCTGCACGTCGTCGAAGCCCGCATCGATCGCGAAGTCCTCGTCCACCTTCGGCAGCCGCTTCTCCTTGACCTCCTTGACGGTGATCTCAAACGAGGCGTCTTTACCGGCAAGATGCTCGGCGCCGTAGTCAGCAGGGAAGGCCAGCTCGATCGTGCGCGTCTCACCGGCGGCGGAACCGAGCAGGCCCTCCTCGAAGCCGGGGATCAGATTGCCGCCGCCGAGCTCCACAAGCTGATCGCGACCCTCGCCACCCTCGAACGCGCTGGGCGCCTCGCCCGAGGAGGCATCCTCTGGAGGCAGATAGCCGATGTAGTCGACGACGACGAAGTCTCCCTCTCCAGCCTCCCGCTCAACCGTGTCCAGCCGGGCCAGTCGCTCGCGCATCGCATCGACCTCCTGCTGGATCAGCTCATCCGCGGCCGTCGCCTGGCGGCGCGCGACCTCCAGGCCCTCATAGTCGCCGAGCTCGGCCTTCGGCAGCACACCGATCTCGATCGAGAACTCAAGCGCCTGCCCCTGCGGCGGCAGGTCCGCCAGATCGACCTTAGGATCGCCCACGGGAACGATCCCGGCGGTCATGATCGCGTCCGAGTACCAGCTCGCAAGCGAGTCCCTGACCGCTTCGTCCAGCACAGCCTCGCGGCCGACGCGCTGCAGCACCAGCGGCGCCGGCACCTTCCCCTTGCGAAAGCCCGGCAGTTTCAGCTGGCGCCCGAGCTGGCGCGCCCGGTGCTCGATGCGCCCCTCGACCTCCTCAGGTGGCACCTCCACCTGCACGCGAACGCGTGACTCTCCCAGCTCGGTAACGGTGGTCTTCACGGCGGTGGGCACGCCCGCCACGATACCGTGCCGCTCCGTGGCACCCCGCCTTTACTCCTCCTCGCCGCTAAAGCGTTCAGAGACATGGCTGTGGACCGGCCCGGTCGGTCACTTCGCCGGCGGCGCCCTCGACTTCACCGGCGCGCTCGCGCGGTATCTACTCGCGCGAGCGCTCCGGCGAACGATTCGCTAGGCGGTCAGGGCGACCGGCCTGCCGAACGACAGCGCGACGCCACGCGGCGTGATGAGCACGGGGCAGGTGGCGATCTCGATCAGGTGCGCAGCCGAGGAGCTGATCGAGACGCGCCCGGGCGTGGCGTCCTTGCGCGAGTCGATCACCAGCAGGTCCGTCTGCTCGTCGACGACCGGCACGACCTCCGCGCCGAGCGCCCCGGCCAGGGCCTGTGCCGTCGCCTGCGCGCTGCCGTCGCCGCCGGCCTCGCCGACCGCAACGATCCGCTGCACATCCGACTTCCCGCCACCGGAATCGGCCAGTCCCGCCGGAGCAATCGCGACCGCGACCGGACCACCCTCCAGCAGCTGCTGGGCGGAGTTGCCAATCGTGACGTGGCCCCGAGCGGTGTGGGAGTCCGAGCAGAACACAACCACCTGAGCGCCGATCTGCTCGGCCAGCGTGCTCAAGCCTTGCGGAGTCGAGCGGTCGGTCACGGCGTGGCTCGAGGCGAACGTGCCGTCGACGAGCGCCGCGCCGCGGTCGAGCACTTCCTGGGCCTCCGCGTCGCTCACGGCCTCGTTGGTGTGGCGAACGTAACCGAGGGACACCTCGGCGCCGGCACTGGCGAGCAGCGAGCCATACGCGATCGCGTCGGCCTCGTTGGCGGTTCCGTCATAGGAAACGATGATCTTGGTCATGGTGTTCTCCTCTTATTTCTTAGATCTTGCGAAGTTCTTTCGCTTCATGCTGGCAGCATCCTGCCATCAGAGCCAATGATTGTTGTAATTGCTGCTATAAGCTCTACTTATGCTTAATGTCGCCCGGCTGAAGGTCCTCGACGAGGTCGCTCGGCGCGGCTCGTTCTCAGCCGCGGCCGACGCGCTCGACTACACACAGTCCGCGATCTCCCAGCAGATCGCAGCGCTTGAGTCAGAAGCCGGCATGACGCTGCTCGAGCGCCACCCACGCGGGGTCAGTCTGACCGCGGCGGGGCAGACGCTGGTGGGCCACGCCGAGGGGATCCTGGCGCGGCTGGAGTCCGCCGAGGCGGCGCTCGGGGCGATCGCGGGCCTGCGCGGGGGCCGGCTGCGGATGGCCTCGTTCCCGACGGCCGGCGCGACGCTGATGCCACTGGCGATCGCCACCTTCCGCGCGCGCCACCCCGATGTCGAGCTGACGTTGGCCGAGGGCGAGCCCGAGCAGATCGCACCGCGCCTGCGCGCTGGGGAGCTCGACCTCGCGCTGCTGTTCGAGTTCGGCTCCTCCGCCGGCAGCGCGGACGAGCTCACGCGCGTGGAGTTGCTCGAGGATCCGCTGTACTTGGCCTTGCCCCGCGAGCACAAGCTGGCCACGAAACGCAAGCTCCGCCTAGAGGACCTGCGCGGGGAAGCCTGGGTACAGACCTCCAGCGCCAGCCCGTGCGCGCGCCACGTCGTGCGCAGCTGCCACGCAGCCGGCTTCGAGCCGCGGGTGTCCTTCGAAAGCGACGACTACCAGACCGTCCAAGGTCTGGTCGCGGCGGGGGTGGGCGTCGCGCTGATCCCCGAGCTGGCGCTGACGGTCGTGCGCCAGGACATCGCGATCCGCGCCCTCTCCCCGCGCCCGCCGGCACGTCAAGTGGTCGCGGCGACGCCTGCGGGCGCGCGCCTCTTACCGGCGGCCCCGGCGATGCTCTCGGCACTCTCGGAGGCGGCCGCGCGGTATGAGGCGCTGGCCCCGCGCCGCGCGGCGTGAGCCTCAGCGCGCCGGATTGGCCAGATACGCCCGGTTGACGAGCCTGCCCAGCACTTCGTACCCGAATGGCGACGGATGGATATCACCATCATCGGAGCTGCCACCGGGGTCGTTCGGATTACACATTTCGGTGTATTCGCAGATCGACGCCTGCTCCTTTGCCGGCTTGTTACCCCTGTTGAACACGGGGAACGGATTTGCGAACGTGACGTTCGGGAAGTGCGGCAATACGTCGGCTTCGATCGCCGCGTTGAGGCCCTCTTGCAGCGCGTCGCTGCCGGGCAGGATCAACGCGTCGGGATTGTAGAAGCCCACCAGGACGATCGGCCCGGTGTAGTGGCCCCCGCCCGGCGCGGTGGTGTCGAGCACGCCGAGGATGTCGGCGATGTTCGCGATGATGTGCGGAGCGGTGACTTTTTCCGAAGTCACCCTTATACAGGCAACGACCGCCGCTTCCGGCGAAGTCCCATATTTGCTTTTCCCGGTGCCGGTGAATTCAGCAGTGACTTCGATTTCACACTGCTTGATCGCCGCGAGCTCGTCGTTGGAGCCGATGTTCAGCGTAATCGCCTGGACCGGGTGCGCCGGGTGGCCTTCTTTGAGGATGCTGAGCGCGTCTTCGAGTTGTGAGATCGACTGTCCGCCGACACTCAACAAGTTGTGCAGAGGCAGTCCGTCCACGTTGTTATACGCACACGGGTGATAGTCGCCGGTTCCCTGCGGGTTGTGCCCGGCCGGTTCGGTGGAGACCTTCCCGCCGAGCGCCTCCTTTTCGCCGATCAGCCCGTTCGAGGTCTCCCCAGGGCAGGCATCGTTGACGAGCACCAGGTTCCTGCCGACCTCGCGCCGTCTTCCGAGGTCTTCGGCGAACGCGTCGGTGAAGCCTTCTTCGAAGTATGCCGGCGCATCATTCGGCTCGTTTTCGTCGAACACCTGCTCGCTGTAGCCGAAGCTGATCGAGTCGCCGAGCGCCAAATAGGTGCTGACGGGATGCACGCTCTTGGCTCCGGCGGCCGGCGCCAGAGCCAGCGCCCCGAATGCAACCAGTAGCGCTACCAGCGCAAGCCCGATCGACCGATCACCCAGATGGAACGCCCCGCGTAGGGCAGCAATCATCGTCATCGTCTCACTCCTCCTCCTGCGCGCCCGACCCGGCGGCGTCGATCCGCAATTCGCGCCGCCCAGTGGACGGCTCGCTGGAAGCTACTCCTCGGATTGTTCGATGTCAAATCGGGTTCCTTAGTCCGCCCGCGCCTCGTGTCCGAGGCCCATGTCATTTTTGCTGGCTTCCCTTATCAACTCCCCGTTGACCGCCTGAAAGGCGTTGAAATCATGTTGCTGCTGCTCGGAATCCTGATTGGCCTGATCCTCGGCGCCGCCGCCGCGGCCGCCGTGCTCAAACCCAACCGCGAGCGGATGCGCGACGCAATGCAGTCGATCTCGGCCGACGTACTTGCCCAGACCAGCGAGTCGCTGGCGCAGCGGCTGGCCGACCAGCGGGGCGCCGAGGAGCAGCGCTCCCAAGGCGAGATGGCGACACGGACCGCGGAGATCAAAGCGCTGGTGGAACCGGTCCAGGAGAAGCTCGGCAAGGTCGAGAGCGAGCTCGGGCGCCTGGAGCGCGAGCGGCGAGATGGGCAGGTCCAGCTCGCGGAGATGGTCCGCACGCTGACGCAAGGGACGGACACGCTGCGCAAGGAGACGGGCAACCTCGTCTCCGCGTTGAAGCGGCCCTCGACACGGGGCTCGTGGGGAGAGATCCAACTGCGCAACGTGGTCGAGATGGCCGGGATGATCTCCCACTGCGACTTCGTCGAGCAGTCGACTGTGCAGTCGCCCGACGGTCAGCTGCGGCCCGACATGCTCGTGCGCCTGCCCGGCGGGAAGCTGGTCGTGGTCGACTCGAAGGTCCCGCTCGACGCATACCTGTCCGCGCTGGAGGCAGACACAGACGCTGAGCGCGAAGGACACATCGCCCGCCATGCCAAGCAGACGCGCGAACACATCTCCAAACTCGCTTCTAAGGGTTATCAGCGACAGTTCGACTCGACACCCGAGTTCGTCGTGATGTTCGTGCCCTCCGACGGCATCTACCAGGCCGCGCTCGGGCACGACCCCTCGCTGATCGAGTACGGCGTCCAACAGCAGGTGCTGATGGCAACCCCCACAACCCTGATCGGCCTGCTGTGGGCGGTCCACTACGGCTGGCAGCAGGAGCTGATCGCCGAGTCCGCGCGCGAGATCGCCGAGTCCGCGCGCGAGCTGCACCGCCGGTTGGGACGCTTCGTCGAGCCGTTGGCGAAGATCGGCAAGCAGCTCGACTCCGCCGTCAGCTCCTACAACAAAGCGGTCGGCTCTTTCGAACGAGGCGTGATCCCGCAGGTGCGGCGGATCGAGGCGGCCGGCGCGAACTCCGAGCGCGAGGTCACGCCCCCGGCGATCATCGAGACCAGCGCCCGCCCGATCATCGCGCAGCTGGAGTCCGAGCCGGCCCAGTCGCCGGAGACGGCGAAGCCTCCGTTCGAATCAGATCTCCTGTCGCCGACACCGGAGCTTCGCGCCTCCGCGAGGATCCCCGCCGGCGCACCAGCACAACGATGATCATCGTCAGCGCGATCGGCACTGTAGCCGGCAGCTCGTCGACGAAGAAGAACAGTAGGTCGAAGACCACCGCCAGCAATACCGCGAGCGCCGCGCCGCGCGTCTGCCACGAGCGCCCCACGGCAACCGCGAGCAGCGCACCGAGCAGGGCCGCGACGAACAGGTCGCCGTAGCCGATCACCGCCGTGCCGAACACGGCGCTTTGCAGCTGTGGCAGGCCGGCCGCCGGGCGTGCGGCGTTCAGCGCGTCGTTCGGCCGCTGTAGCAGATCCGAGACGACGAGCGTCGTGTCCGCCACCGCCATCGCCACGATCCCCGCGGCCAGCCAGCGCGGGGGCGTCACCGCGGCGAGCAGCACGCCGAGCGAGACACAGCTGAACGCCGACAGCACGAGCGCCGCCGCCTCGCCCGCAAGGCCGCCGCGATCAGCCCAGGCCAAAGCGAACAGCGGCGCCACCAGCAATGCCCGTGCCGGGCGCGGCGGGTGGGCGTTCCAGGCGAGCCAGCCGAGCGCGAGCGCCGCCAATAAGGGCACCGCGACCAGCGCCAGGTAGGTGAGACCCCGCGCGCTCGCCTGTTCCGCTCCGCGCGCAACGAACACAAAGCCGATCACCGAAAGCGGCGGGATCACCGCCCAGTGACGGCCGCGCAACCGTCTGAGCGCTCCGAGGCCACCCGCGCCCGGGACCGCCACCAAGGCGCCCTGGACGATCGAGAGCGCTCCGATCGATATCCAGAAGGGGAGCATCGCCAATCAACATAGATGTGTCTTCATGAGCCTGCACCCACTCGCGATCACGCCCCGGGGTCGCGTCTTCCACGTGTCGCACGTCCCCTCCACCAATGACAGCTCGTTCTTTCCACGGCGAGCCGGGCGTCGATAAGCTGCGCGACCCTTGGGGATCTTTTGAATGGCTGACGAGGACCAAAAGCGATACCACCGTCGTCGCGCCATCGCCGGCATGGCGCTGCTGGCGATCCTTGCCTTGCTGATCACCGCGATCGGCTCGCACGGCAGCGCCCATCACGATCACATCAAGTCAGACCCCAGCTCGCATCATGCGCCGGCTCCGCACCTGACCGCGGTCGAGGAGCAAGCGCGAACCCACCAGGCAGAAGAAAAGGCGGTCGACTCCGTGCTCGCCTACACGCCCGCGGTGACAAGCGGTGGCAGCAAGGGCCACGAGCTGGCGCTCACCTTCGACGATGGCCCTGGGCCTTATACCCAGCAGCTCGTGGGCGTGCTCAACAAGTACCACGTGCATGCCACGTTCTTTGCGATTGGCGAGGAGGAGCGCTACTTCTCCGCTGGCACCGCACTCGAGCTGCGCTCGGGAGACGTGGTCGGCGATCACACGGAGACCCACCCGATGTTGGCCTCGCTGTCAGCGCGCAACCAGCGCGAAGAGCTCGTCGAACAGATCGCCCGTATCGAACTGCTCGATGGGCCGAGGCCCCGCCTGTTTCGGCCTCCCTATGGCTCTTTCAACGCCATCACCTTCCATCTGCTGCACGCGCTGCACCTGCTGATGATCCTCTGGTCAACCGACACCGACGACTACACCCTCCCCGGTGTCCAGGCGATCGTGCAGAGCGCGCTCGCCGGCGCGCATCCAGGCGCGATCATCCTGATGCACGACGCCGGCGGCGATCGGTCGGAGACGATCGCGGCGCTCCCGGCGATCATCCGGGGGCTACGCAAGCGCGGACTCGAACCCGTGACGATTCCCCGCCTGCTGCTCGACGACCCACCACCACGCGGCCAGCCGCTGCCGACGAGCCTCGCGGGGGACTGAGCTCAGCGCCTCGGACTCAATTCCCGAGTTGCACCGTCTTCACAACCAGCAGCAGCACCGCCACCACGAGGTAGCCACGCAGCAACAGCATGCCCGCCTTGCGCCCCGGCGAGAACACCGGGCGCTCGAGCAGCGCGAGCGGCGGCATCGTCCACGTGTGGCGCTTGTCCTTGGGGATCTCCGCAACCGCGCCGACCCCCTCCCGATTGGGCGAGCGGCGACTCCGATAGGAGGTATAGACCCCGCCCCCGGCCAAGGTCGCCAGCAGCACGATCGTCAGCTCGACGAACAGGTGCGTGACATTGATCTGGGGGAACATCGTGCTCGCCATCAAGATCAGCGACAGCTCCACGAGCACTCCCACAATCAGCGCGGCGACGGCGTTCAGCCAGGGCGCGTTCACCCACGGCCCCAACACCTCGCGGTCGTTGCACAGCAGCAGCAGGAACACGGTCGCGCTCGGCAGCAGCACCCCGGCCAGCGCCTGCACCGAGGTGGTGATCAGGCCCAACGGCGCCCCCGGGATCAGCACGATGCCGGCAGCGGCCATCACCATCAAAGTGAAGCTCGCGTAGAAGAGCTTTGCGTCCAAGGGCCCGCGGTTCAGCGAGTGACTTGCGCCGAACACGTCGCCAAAGGCATAGGAGGTCGCCAGCGTCACCGCCGCCGCGCCGATCAGCGAGGCGTTGAGCAGTACGATCGCGAAGATGGTCCCCGCGGCCGAGCCCAGCTGCTGGCCCAACTCCGTGGCGACGGTGCCCGCGTTGACGAAATGACCGAAGTCCGAGGTGCCGCCGAACGCGAACGCGGTGACGCAAATCAGCGCGCCCGCGCCGATCACGACGACGAACGCCCCGATCACCGTGTCCGCGCGCTCGTAGTTGATCCAGCGCGGGGTGATCCGCTTGTCGATGATGTTCGACTGCTGAAAGAACAGCTGCCACGGCGCGACGGTCGTGCCGACGATCGCGATGATCAGCAGCACGGCTGTCGAGCTCGCTCCCCCGCTGATCCCCGGCGTGACGACGTCTTCGGCGATCTCGCCGACGTGGGGGTGTGCCAGGACGAGCAGCGGGATGACGAGGAAGTTGGCCACGACGAACACGTACATGAAGCGCTCCCAGCTGCGAAAGCTGCCTGTCGAGGTGATCGCGACCAGCGCCGCCGCCGCGATCGGCACCGCCAGGTACTTGCTCACCCCGAAATAGCCGAGCGCGAGGCTCACACCGATGAACTCCGTGACGATCGTCAGGAAGTTCAGGACGAACAGATCCCCAACCGAGAACCACCCCCAGAAACGCCCAAAGCGCTCGTTGATCAAGCGTGCATGGCCGACGCCGGTGACTGCCCCCAAGCGAATCACCATCTCCTGGTTGACGATCAGCACGGGGATCAGCAGCAGCATCACCCACAAGAGGCTCGTGCCGTAGTTCTGCCCCGCCTGCGCGTACGTGGATACGCCTCCCGCGTCGTTGTCGCCGACCATCACGATCAGGCCGGGGCCCATGATCGCGAGCAGCGCCATCGCGCGTGAGCGCCATCCGTGGCGCTCACCGCTGTCGTGCATCTTGATCGTGCCCAGCGCCCCGCGAATGTCACCGATGTGGGCCTCGTCCAGAACCGGAGGCACACCCTCGGGGCGCGGCGGGGCATCAGTCAGCGTCGTCTGATCGTCGGCCATCTAAAGGTCACCTCCTTCCTTGCTGTCGGACTGCTCCTAGGGCTACGCGTCAAATCTCGGCGCGCGCCGATGCGGACGGAGTCCCGGAAGCGGCTAGGCCAGGAGGGACGAGCCCGACGGGCGTGCGACCGACTGGGTACTTCGTGGCTGTTCTCGGTCCATGCCTGTCTACTTTCTAACGCCGCGTCTGTACGCCGCGACTCGAGCTGGTCGAGTGCTCAGCCTAGCAATCGGCAGGCGCGCAGGGCCAGTCGCGGAGGCCGTGCAATGAGTCGCGCGGAGGCGCGTACGGTCAGTCGCGCACGAGCCCGAATCGTCGCCGCCAGCCACTTGGCAGCGTCAGCTCGAGCACGTCGTCGACAGTGACCACGCCCACCACGCGCTCCTGCTCATCGATGACCGCGAGCATCACCAGGTTGTAGTCGGTCATCGTGCGCGCGACCTCAGGCAGATCAGCATCGGTGTGCACCGATACCGGCTCGTGCTCGGCGAGAGTCGAAAGCGGCGTTTGTGCAGCGGCGCGCAACAGCGTGACCACCGCCACCGACCCCGACAGCTTGCCCTCGGCGTCGCTCAGGAAGATCGTGGTGAGCGTTTCCGGTGCGATCTCGCTCGATCGCACCCGCTCGATCGCCGTCCCCGCCGTTGCGCTCTCTGTGAGGCCGATGAACTCGGGACTCATCAGTCCTCCCGCAGTCGATGGGTTATAGCCCAGTAACCCTTCGATCTGGAGTCGCTGCGCCGGCGGCAGCAGTGCGAGGATACGCCCGCGCCGGTCCTGCTCGATCTCCACGATCAGGTCGGCGGCGTCGTCGGCGGCCATCCGCGCGATCACCGCCGCCACCTGCACATCCGGACGCTCGCGGATGAACTCCAGCTGGTGATGCTCGTCGAGCTCCTCGAAGACATCCGCCTCGAGCTCGCGATCCTGCCCCACCGCCTCGATCAACTCCTCGCCCTCGTCGTGCGAGGCGGCCTCGACCAGGTCGGCGATCTCCGCGGGATGCAGGTTGGCCAGCTTGCGGTGGGAGAAGCGCAGGCGCGCGGTCGGCACATGACCGACGAACGGCTCGAGGTCGGTCCAGTCCATGAACGGCCGGTCGCTCACCATGCTCTTCAATGCCCGTGGCAACAGACGCCGCAGCTGCGCGCGAGTGCTGTGATCGACACCGACCACCCGCCACCAGCCCTCGATGCACGCGAGCTCGATCTCGTGCGCAGTAACGAGGCTCGGTGGGTCGGCCTCGACGTTGACCAGCTTGCGCCCGAGCACGTCTTGGCCCAGCAGCACCTCTCCGACGCGACGCTCGAAGCGACCGAGGCTGAGCTTCTCACCCGACAGCCGCACCGCTCCGGGCTCGAGCGTCGCGATCCTGTCGGTCGGCACGAACAGGTCACGCCCCCCGATCCTCGCCTTCAAGCCGGTGACCGGCGGGTAGCCGCCGTCGGCCAGCCGCACGATCAGATCCTCGACACGGCCAAGACGCTCTCCCGCTCGATCAAGCAGCGGACTGCGCAAGACCGTCGATAGGTGCAGCGTCGTCTCCGGCAAAGCATCTCTAACGTTACGCCACTCTGCGGATTGCATGGTCTCGCCGCCCAAGATCTATGCCTCAGCCATACCGGCAAATCTATGCCACGGCCGTACCTGGAACGCCGGCCTCGTCGAGCTCGACGAGCAAAGACGCCCCGATCGCCCCGCCGAGATCGCCGAGCGCCGCCACCTTGACATCCGGGGGCCGGTCGTCGGCGAACAGGTGCGGCTGCATCGCTTCGGTGATCCGCTTCGCGTAGGGATCGCCGAGGCGCACGCCGAGCCCGCCGCCGATGATCACGGCCGGGACGTCGAACAGGTTGACTGCAGAGGCGATGCCGGCGCCAAGCGCCTGGATCGCCCGCTCGATCAGTTCTGTCGCGAGCATGTCCTCGTGCGCGAGCGCTCGCTCCCAGATGCCGCTCGTCAGGCGCGTGCGGTCGTGCTCCTTCATCAGCTTGAACAGGTCGGTGTGCCTGCCCTTCTCGTGGAGCTTGCGCACCTGGATCTCCATCGCCGCGCGCCCGGCGTAGGCCTCCACACAGCCACGCCGCCCGCAGGTGCAGCGCGCGCCATTCATCTTCACCACCATGTGCCCGATCTCCCCGGCTCCCCCCTGACCGAGCCAGGGTTTGCCGTCGAGGATCAGCCCGGCGCCGACGCCCGTGCCCCAGAAGACACCTATCAGCGACTCGTAGGGCCGCCCGGCGCCCAGCTTGAGCTCGGCGCCGGTCGCGACCTGAACGTCGTTGCCGATCTTGACCGAGATGCCGCCCACCCCGAGCGCGCTTTTGAGCGCCTTGGCAAGACCGAATGTGCCTTCCCAGCCGGGCAGGTTGCGGGCGGTGCTCACGTTGCCGCCTTCAATCACGCCCGGCGATCCGACGCCGATCCCCTTCAGCGCCGCCGGCTCGAGCTTGGCGGCCTTGGCGGCGTCACGCAATGCCTGCGCCATCTCCTTTGCCACGTCCTCCGGCCCACCCTCGGTGGGTGTCGGCCGGCGCGCCTGGCCAAGTACCTTGTGATCCTCGTCGACGATCACCGCCTGGATCTTCGTGCCGCCGAGGTCGATCCCACCGTACTTGGCCATTCCGACGGATCATCGCAGACGGTGGTGAGGGCACGCCAAGGAGATGGATGCCTTTCCGAGGCTTCCCGCCCGCAGTTGATCACACGCCGGGGAGGGATGTCGGAGCTTTTGGATAACTCCTAAAGATCCGCGGGAGTGGGCTTTAGGCAATTTTAGCCTCCCTTGCAGGGTTTCTTCGCCTGCTCTTACGGGTTCCACACACTATTCCTACAAGCCTCGACGATCCTTCCCACATCGACACCGCTTCCCGGGCGTGACGCTTCCCTGGACGTGACATCGACCTTGCAGAAAGGTCCCGCCGCCACCGCCCCCAAGAGCACCGCCCGAGAGGCCACAGCAGACCATGACCGAACGCACCAGAAGACCCTGGCTCAACTACCTATTGAGCCTGGCCTGCGTGGGCGCGATTGTTGCCGCCTTCCTCGTCGTGGGACCGGCATCGGGCAGCCAGAGCACCGTAACCCGCACGGCCACCGCCGCGCAGGGAGTTGTCCAGTCCACGGTCTCCGGCAGCGGCAACCTGCAGGCCGCCAGTCAGCTCGATCTCGGCTTCAAGACAAGCGGAACGGTCACGAACATCTATGTGACTCAGGGGCAGCACGTCACACCGGGCCAGCTGCTGGCGACGCTCAATCCCGAAAGCGCCGAAGTGACGCTGGAACAGTCGAAGGCCGCGTTGCAGTCCGCCGAAGCCACGCTCGCCAAAGAGGAAGAAACCGACGGCGAAACCTCGGCCGGGGGCACGGGCACGGGCGGCACCGGGAACTCGGGCACGGGCGGCGCGAGCGCCAGCGCCGCCGCGGTGGGGTCGGCGCCCGACGCGAGCAACCCGGGGACCGCCACCGCCGCCGACGCCGCCCCGACTCACACCACCCCTAGCGCTCAGCCGACGACGGCCGGCACCTTGCCCACCTCGACCGCGCCGGCCACCACCAAAGCGGCCACCACGCCGACTTCCACGCCGGCGAGGACACCTACAAGCAAGTCGCAAAGCAAAAAGACAACGACCGCCGCGCCCACGACGACAACGACCACGGGCGAACATACGACGAGCGGAAGCGAACGCGAAACCAAAGAAACCAAATCCAGCTCGTCCTCTTCGAGCTCCAACATCAGTCCGGCCACGCGCGAAGCGAACCTGGCCTCCGCGCGGGCGGCCGTCAAGAGCGACAGATTGACAGTGCAGAGCGACGAAGAGGCCGTCCAGAACACCAAGCTCTACGCACCCGAGGACGGCACGATCGTCTCGCTCTCGGGTCAGGTCGGGGAAACCGTGTCCGGCGGCGGGACGACCAAAGCCTCGTCGGGCAGCTCCTCCTCGGGCGGATCGGGGACGGGTACGGCCGCGGCGGGCGGCGTCTCCGCGGCGGGCGGCGCCGGCTCATCGAGCAGCTCGTCCAAATCCTCCAGCTCCTCGAGCTCGTCCGGCTCCTCGTTCGCGATCCTCAGCGACCTCAGCTCGATGCAGCTCGTGGTGCCGTTGAGCGAATCGGAAATCGGCAGCGTGAAGGCCGGTCAGCCCGCGACGGTCACCGTCGAAGCCCTCAACGGCGCCAAACTGGCGGCCCACGTCAGCGAAGTCGCGCTGCTCTCCACGAGCAGCAGCGGCGGCGCGGTGAGCTACGACGTCACCTTCCAGCTCGACCAGCTCGAAGCGGGCTTGAAGGTCGGCATGAGCGCGACCGCCGAAGTCGTCGTCAAGCAGGCCGAAGGCGTGAACGTCCCGACCAGTGCGATCTCCGCCGGCTCGGTGACCGTCAAGCGCAACGGCAAAGCAGGTGCGCCAGCGTGTAGTCACGGGCCTGGCCGGGAACACCTCGACGATCATCCTCAGCGGCCTGAAGGCGGGAGAAACGGTCGTCCTGCCCGCCACGAGCACCACCGGCTCGAGCGCGACCAACCTCCTCTCCAAACTCGGCGGCCGCGCGGGCGGTGGCGGACTCGGCGGTGGGGGCGGAGGCTTTGCCGGCGGTGGTGGCGGCGGCGCCTTCTTCAGAGGCGGCGGGTGATGCTCCGCTCTCTGCGTTCGCGCCTGCCGAAAGCAAGGACGAGCTCGCGCGTCGTCGTCCCTCGCAGCCAGCCGCTGGTCCGGCGCCAGGCGAGCGCGCACGACACCCCCGCCGCGGCACGCGAAGAGCGCCGGCGGCGAGCGCCTGTCATCTGCGTGCACGACGTCAGCAGGACCTACAGCATCGGCGAGATCGCGGTGCACGCGCTACGCGGCGTAACGCTGCAGATCGAGCGCGGCGACTTCGTGGCGATCATGGGCAGCTCGGGCAGCGGCAAGAGCACGCTGATGAACATCCTCGGCTGCCTGGACATACCCACCAGCGGCCGTTATCTGATCGACGGCGTGGACGTCAGCGAGATGGACGAGGACGATCTCTCGGACCTGCGCAACCGCAAGATCGGCTTTATCTTCCAGAGCTTCAACCTCGTCCCGCGCACGAGCGCGCTGGTCAACGTGGAGCTACCACTCGCCTACGCCGGGCTGCGAGGGTCCGAGCGCCGCCGCCGCGCCGAAGGGGCGCTGCGCTCGGTCGGGATGGGTCACCGCCTGCAGCACGAGCCGGCGGAGCTCTCGGGCGGTCAGCAGCAGCGGGTCGCGGTCGCGCGCGCGATCGTGACCAACCCCTCACTGATCCTCGCCGACGAGCCGACGGGCAACCTCGACTCGCACTCCACCGAGGACGTCCTCGCGATCTTCGCGCGGCTGAACGAAGAAGGCCGGACCGTCGTCCTGATCACCCACGAGCCTGACGTCGCGCGGCAGACCAAGCGCGTGATCCGGCTGAGCGACGGCGAGGTCGTGGAGGACCACCGCACGCTCGGCGTGAACGATCCTCCTCCCTCCTTTCAAGAGCAGAAGTCCTCCCATGCTCCCGCGGCCGTGGGAGCGCCGGGCGCCTTGGGGACCCACGGCGCCGTGGGGACCGCTGGCTCCGGTGAGACCACTGGCATCGTGCGGGCGCCGACATGATCGCCACCGAGATGCTGCGCATCGCCTGGAGCGGGATCACCGCGAACAAGCTGCGCTCGGGCCTGACGATCCTCGGCATGACGATCGGTGTCGCCTCGGTGATCGTGCTGATCGCGGTCGGCAACGGCTCCTCCAAGGCCGTCCAGTCCACGATCCAGAGCCTCGGCACCAACGTGCTGGTCGTGCAGGGGAGCGGTGGCTTTCGCGGCGGCGCGCGGGCGAGCACCGCGGGAACGATCTCGCTGACGAAGACCGACGCCGAAGCGCTGCAGAATCCGAGCCTGGCCCCGGATGTCAAGAGCGCCTCACCCGTCGTCAACGCGACCGGCGTGACGCTCGTGTATGACGGCACGAGCTTCGAACCGTCCTCGTTCGTCGGCACCACGCCCTCCTACCTGACCGCCCACACCTACAAGATCGCCGAAGGATCCTCGTTCACCTCCGAAGACGTCACCAAGCACCGGCGCGTCGCGGTGATCGGGCAGGAAGTGGTACAGGAACTGTTCGCCGGGGCCGAGCGCCGTCGGTGAGAACATGAAGGTCAACGGCGCAAACTACGAAGTGGTCGGCGTGCTCGCCAAAAAGGGAACCAACGGCACCACCAACGAGGACGACGTCGTGATGGCCCCGATCACGACCGTCCAGGACCCGCTCACGGGCGTCGGGCCGATCGACTCGATCACGGTCCAGGCCACCTCCGAGTCCTCGCTCAACGCCGCCGAAGCAGAGGTCACGCACGATCATCGAGGAACGCCACAAGATCAAGGACACCGCCGAACCGGGCTTCAACGTGCTCAACCAGGGCTCGCTGCTGGAAACCTCCAGCTCCACCAGCAGCGTCTTCACCACGCTGCTCGGCGAGGTCGCCGCGATCTCGCTGCTGGTCGGCGGGATCGGCGTGATGAACATCATGCTCGTCTCCGTCACCGAGCGCACGCGCGAGATCGGGATCCGCAAGGCAATCGGCGCCAGGCGCGCGACATCCTCACGCAGTTCCTGACCGAGGCCGTGCTGGTCTCCCTGTTCGGCGGCGTCACCGGCGTGCTCGTCGGCGTGATCGGCAGCCAGTTCGAGATCGCCGGGGTGCACCCGGAAATCGCCACGTACTCGATCTTCCTCGCCTTCGGCGCGGCGGCGCTGTCCGGCCTGTTCTTCGGCACCTACCCCGCCGCGCGCGCCGCCCGCCTGCGACCGATCGAAGCGCTGCGCTTTGAGTGAGCGACACACCCAACGAGGAGCCCGCCATGCCCGACCAAGAGACGATCGTTCAGGAGACCGCCGGCCGAGGAGTGGGACGAGCCGGTCGAGGATCTACCCCGCCGGCCGCGCCGGCGCCTGCTCGGGGCGGGCGTTAATCCTGTTCCCCTTGCGCTGCTCGGCGTGCTCCTGATCGCTTGCGGGTTCATCGCCGGCGTGCTCGTCGAGAAGGGCCAGAGCTCGTCGAGCTCGACCGCCGGGAGCGGGGCGGCCGGCCTCGCCTCGCGCTTCGCCGCATTGCGCGGCGGCGGCACGAGTGGGACCTCCGCGGGCGGGGCAGCGACCGGCGGGTCCTCGACGGGCGGCGCGGCGGCGGCGTCCGGCCTCTTCGAGGGCTCCCGCGGCGCTGGTGGGGCAGGCATGACTACCGGGCAGGTTGCGTACGTCTCCGGGAGCACGCTGTATGTGACCAACGCCGAAGGCAACACGGTCAAGGTCACGACCTCGCCGCGCGTCGACGGTTACGAAGACCGTGAAAGCCGACGTCAAAGGCATCCACCCGGGCGAAACCGTCCTCATCACCGGAGCGGCGGGCGCAAACGGCGCGATCAGCGCCGAATCGATCCGCGTCGGTAGCACGGGCGGCGGTCTCAGCGCGCTGTTCGGCGGCGCGGGCGCCAGCAGCCGCAGTGGTGGTGGTGGTGGTGGTGGTGGTGGCGGCGGCGGCGGCGCAGGCGCCGGCGGCAGCAGCGGGCCGGCCCTGTTCGGAAACGGCGGCTAGCGCTTGGCCTTAGGCGACGATTAGCCATCGTGATTAACCTTGCCGGCCGATCCTCGCACCCGGCCAGGCCAGGCTCAACCCGACACAGTCGATCATCGACAAAGGAGCTTCATGTCTCACACTGACAGCAACAGACGCAAACCCGCGGCAGCTGGCGCGGTCGTGCTGGTCCTTCTGCTCGCATGTCTCGGGCTGGTGGCTTGCGGCGGCTCTTCGAGCAGCTCGTCTTCAGCTACTACGGCGACCACGAGCGCAAGCACGGGGACGGGCGCCAAAGGACCGAACGCCGGTCGCTTCGCCGCGATCCGCGAATGCCTGCAGAGGAACGGCATCACGCTGCCGAAACGTACCCCTGGTCAGAAACGCCCTTACGGTGGAGCCGGCGGCTTTCTCGGTGGCGGCGCAGGCGGTTCAGGCGCTGCGGGCGGGCCTCAACTGCCGAAGGGTGTGACGCGCTCGCAGTATGAAGCCGCTTTGAAAAAGTGCGGCGGCGGCGCCTTTGCCGGTCGTGGCGGCGCGCGCTTCAAAAGCCCCGCCTTCCAGGCAGCGCTCGCGAAGTTCGCGACCTGCATGCGTGAAAACGGCGTGAACGTACCGGCCCCGAACACCTCGGGCAGCGGCCCAGTGTTCGATACCAAAGGCATCGACACCACCAGCGCTCAGTTCAAAGCAGCCGAGGCCAAGTGCCGGAGCGACCTGACCGGAGCGTTCCGTCGCGGAGGAGGCGCCGGTGGATCTCCCAGCGCCAGTGGAGCACCCCCCGGAGCAGCGCCCCCCAGCAGTGGCGAAGCCCCCGGCGGCGCCGCTGGTCCCCCAGCCGGGTAGCGGCTGGCTGAGAACCCGTGCAAGCTACCCGCCGGGGGAGGCGGGCTTGCTCAAACCCAGGCCGCGGTTGCTCGGCGCGGCCTGGGGGTCGCGGATCGCGGCGGAGGTGGGCTTGGCGGCCACCTTCGGCGCCGGGATTGCGCCGACGCGCGCGAGCAGTTCGTTCCACTGCGTCAAGCTCAGGGTGGGGCTCGCCTGCAACGGCGAAGGCGCGGTCTTGCCTGAGGCCGAGTTGCGCGCCGCCTTGGCGGCCTTCGCTCCCCGCGGCCCAAGGGCCGCGGCCGACGGCTGGAAGTCGATCTGAATCGCGTTCGCGTGCGCCCGCGTGGCGAGCGTGTTCGCGGCGTTAGGGTACTTCATCAGGCTCGTGATCTGGTTGGGCGCGAATTCGCCCCGCAGGGTGAGCAGCGTCCGAATCGTGCTGTCAGCGATCGACCCGGAGCCCTCGTGCCCGGCGATCGGGATGCCATTGACCTCAGAGAGGTCGACCGCGCCGCCGGTGTCGCTGTCGCTCGCCGCTAGGCGGCCGGCAGCGGCGGACAGGATGGGTCCACGATGCAGCGCCTGCACCGTCGGCTTCAGGCCGCTGCGCGAGAGGAATGCGAGCACCGCCAGCACGCGCCTGTCGATCGCCCCCGAGGCGATCTCGTGGCGGGCGCGGGCGTCGAGCGTGATGCCCGGATCGGAGAGCACCGCGAGCTCGAGCTGGCTCTTGGAGAGCAGGAACACATCGCTCGCGGTGGCCCCGAGCAGGTCGGCCTGTCCCTTGGCCCCCTGCGGATGCAGCGCGGCGTCGAGCTCCTTCCAGTTCGCGAGCACCGGCCGGGGATCGATCGAGCCACTGTCGCCCGCGGGCTGGACCGCGAAGCGCAGGTGACCGTCCTTCGCCGCGTGCGGCACGAGCACGTGACCGAGGACCGTGCCCTCGGCGACGAGCGATCCGCGCCGCAGCGGCAGCGAGTGCCCGGAACCTTTGGCCGGCGTGGACGTGGTGACCCGCGCGGCGGCCGCGAGTGCGTCCGGATTGCCGGGATTGGCGAACAGCCGCACCTTGCCTGTGGCGGACGGCACCGATTCGGCCGAGCCGGCCGGGATCGAATCCTGTGAGGGCGTGGTCTGGGCGTGCGAGCGCCTCACCCGCAGGGTGAGGGGCAGGTCGCCGCCGCCGCTCGCCGACTGACCATTGCCGGTGGCAGCCGCCGCGAGCTTGGCCGACGCGATCAGCGCCGCGGACGGCACCTTGGGCAGACGATAGCTCGGCGCGATGCTGCCCAGCCCGGCATAGGTGAACACGTCGCCGTAGATGTCGCGCAGGATCACATACTTGCCGAGCCTGTGGGAGCGTCCGAGCCCGAGGACGCGACCGTCCTGCACCGCCACCACGGAGGCGTTCGGCGCACTCATCAGTTCCACGAGCTGCGGAGCCGCATCCGCCTTTTCCGCCCCGCTGGCCGCGCCCAATGCCGCCGCAGTGGGCGACGGAGCGGGGACCGAACCCGGCACCGATCCGGCGGCGGCGGTCGTTGAGTCGCTCGGCGCGGACGACCCTGCAGCCGCCGCGCCCGCGTCGCTCGATCCGGTCTTCGCCTTGCCGGCTAGGACTGCCTTCGCGTTCGCGGTCGCGCTGGACGGCGATGCGGGCGCGGGGAGCAGCGCGCCCCAGGAGACCTGCTTGCCGGTCACGGGCAGGCGCGCGTCAACCAGGCCGGTCAGCGTCGCGATTACCGACTTGGGATAGCTGGAGATCAGCTTCGCGCGCAGCAACACCGATTCGGCATACGCTTCGGAGTGGTTGTAGGCGAGGATCGCCGTGCGCAGGTTCTTGGAGGCGCCGGCCGCGTGCAGGTAGCGAGCGGCGGCGAAGATCGCGTCCACCGGGTTGTACGGGTCGGCGTAGCCGGCGTCGAGGGCGTCCACTCCGTACTGCAGCCAGGTCGAAGGCTCGAACTGCATCCAGCCCTCCGCGCCGGCGCTCGAGACCGAGAGGTCCGAGCCATAGTCGGTCTCGACTTCGTTGATCGCGGCGAGGATCTGCCACGGCACGCCGTACTGGATCGCGGCCGCCCGGTAGATCGGCAGCAGGAACAGCGGGATCCGGTAGAAGCCGAGCGCCTGCACCGACGCCGCCGAGGTGGCGAGCTCCGCCGCGAGCGCGCCGGCCTGTGCGGCCACGAGTTGCGGCGACGGGGCGACGCCGTTGGGGCCGGAAGCCGTCGTTGGGCCCTGCTTGGGGCTGCCCGTCGTCGGTTGAGCATCCGAGGACGGGCCGTGCGTGGCTGTGAGGTTTGGGCTTGTGTTCTTGCTCGGGGTGGTCTTCTGCCGGCGCTGGCGCTGCACAACCACCGTGGGGACTTCGACCACTCCGGTCGCGGGTGTGCTCGCGGGCTGCGGCGTGCTCGGCTGCGGAGTGCTCGTCGTCGAGGTGTTCGCCGGCTGTGCGGCGGTTTCCGATGTGCCCGTCGCGGCGGCGGGGGTCGCGGGGGTGGGCGTGGTGATCGGCGCAGTCGAGCCTTCGCCCGGCGATGGCGCGCTCACGGGCGTATCGGCTGCAAGCGCCCCGCTCGCAAGGGGACCGCCCAGGCCGGCCAAACCGCCCCCGGCGAGTGCGGACAGCACCGCCCGCCACGCCCAGCCACGCGCGCGAGTCATCGGCTAGCTGCCCCGGAGTTAGTCATTGAGCGTTCCATATTCGTGATCGGCGCAGCTGGCCCACGATCGGGAGGCACGCCACTGAGAGTCATATCGGCAGGCAAGCAGAAACCCGTAAAGGATTCGTAATCGCGTTGCAAGATCGCCTCTCCGGTCGATGCCATGGCAAACAGAGCGGCTGGACCGTATCGGTGCCCAAGGCGGAACGGGCCACGTTGGCCAAATTGTCGGATTTTGGGCAGATTTATCGCTGATCTGGCATCGCTTGAAGGGGCCACGGCAACGTCTGTCGACGCCGTGACGGCATCTATTGCTCTTCGATGACATCTGCGATCCTCCTGCCGCGACCGCTTGTCACAAACCGCTCAATCCTTGCGTCCCCAAGCCGCTCATTCCTGTTGTTCGGAGACCTCCATTACTTCTGTCCCCAGTGGTCTCGCGACATCCTGCCCGGAATCGACGATAACCTTCTCCCGTGGAAACGATTCTCTCAGTCTTTCAGGTCGCCCTTTCGGTGATCGTCATCTTCCTGGTGCTGATGCACTCCGGTAAGGACTCCGGCCTGTCCGGGGCGTTTGGTGTGGGCAGCGGCCAGGGCCCACTCGGTGGCGGCTCGATGGTCGAGCGCAACCTCAACCGCTGGACGATCTTCTTCGCGGTCCTGTTCGTGCTGAATGCAATCGTGCTGCTCAAGCGTCCTTGGGCCTAGCGCCCTCGGACTCCGTAGCACCCTCGCCCTCCAGCGCCACCAGCCGGTCGAGGATCCCGACCGCCTCCGCGCGTAACGCGCTGTCGGTGGCCGCAAAGTCCTCTTTCGAGAGCTTCCCCGTGCGGTAATCGAGCTCGGTATCGCGAATCTCGCGGTACTTCGCCTCACGCTCCGCTTCAAGCTCAACACGTTCCTCCGTCCGCTCGCGACGATCTCTAACGGGCTCCCCTCGCTTATCTGCCAGCTCAACCCGGTCCTCATCTGACTCCGTGCGCTCTTTCGCCGCTTCGCCTTCGCCCTTCCCAAGCGCCGCGCTGGCCCCGACAACGTTGTCCTGCGAGCTCCAGGCAGCGCGCAACGGAGCGCTGATGACGAGGATCACAACCACGAGCAGCGCCAGCGCAAGGATTGCGATCAGGGCTTGCACTCAGAACTCCGCGACGAGCGAGCAGGGCTCAGGCGCGCACCAGACCATGCTCGGCGCGGGCGCGCGAGCGTGCGCTCACGCGGCGGCGGACAACGTTAGGCGCCGGCCAGATCGCGATCAGCGCGCCACCGACGACGATCAGGCCGCCGATCCAGATCCACATCACGAGCGGCGAGGCGATCAGGTGGAACTGGGCCTGCGGTGGGCTCTTCATATAGGCGGCGGCCATCGCCGCGATCGCCACCATCCCCTCTCCAGGATGGATGTAGGGGAGTGTCTTGTTGCCCAGCGCGATGATCCGCTTCAGCTGCGGGGTTTCGATGTTCGGCGCGATCGCGGTCCACACGTCGCGTGTGACGCCGGCGTCCAAGGCCACGTGGCTGACCGGCTGGCCACCGATCAAATGCCCGACCGACCCCTGGGTCGATTCTTCGGAGGCATAAAACCCCTCGCTCGGGCGCAGCGTGGTGACGTGATGGCCGCCCTTGCTCACGTCGAGCACGGCGCCCAGGCTGAGAGTCGCGCCGGTGCGCGCCGTGTCGGGGCCCAGCGTCACGCCTGGCTCAGCGCGGATGACCGCGCTCAGTTCACGACCTCCCTGGGTGCTGGCCGAGTCATAGTCAGGGGTAACGCTCGCCGTCGGGTGCACGTAGCGAACCGTGTAGGCGCCCACGCGCGCGGACTGCCCGGGCGAGAGACCCAGCTCGGAGGCGTGCTGGAACGAGGACGAGGCGGCGACTCCTACGAACAGGACCGCGATCCCGATGTGCACGACGTAGCCGCCGTAGCGCCTGCGGTTGCGCCGCACGAGCGCGATCAGCGCGGTCGGGGCCGCCTCGTCGGCCATCGCCCGCCGCGCGTGCACCCCGCGAAAGAACTCCTGTCCGATGCTGCCGGCGACAAACGCAGCGCAGCAGAACATCGCGATCGCCCCGGGCTTTCCTGTGACTCCGGCCGCGAGCAGGACCACCAGCGTCGCCAGGGCGACGGCGACCGGCACCACGAAGTTGCGTCGCGCGTTCGCAAGCGTCGCGCGGCGCCAGGCGATCACCGGCCCGATCCCGCTCAACAGCACGAGGATCAGCGCCAGCGGTACTGTGTAGCGGTCGAACCACGGTGGCCCCACGGAGGCTTCGTGGCCGGTCAACGCCTCGGAGATCAGCGGGAAGTAGGTGCCCCAGAAGATCACGAAGCACAGCGCGACGAGCACCACGTTGTTGGCGAGGAAGATCGACTCGCGCGAGACCAGCGAGTCCAAACGGTGCTCCGTGCGCAGCATCTCCCGGCGCGTCACGACCAGGTAGATCGAGCAGGCGATCAGGACCGCGATCAAGGCCACGAACGGGATCCCCAGCGTATGACCGCCGAACGCATGGATCGAGTCGAGCACGCCGCTGCGCACGAGGAACGTGCCCATGATCGCGAGCACTCCCGTGGCGAGCACGAGCGAGACGTTCCACACCTTCAGCATCCCCCGCTTTTCCTGGATCATCAGCGAGTGCAGGAATGCCGTTCCCGTCAGCCACGGCATCAACGAGGCGTTCTCGACCGCATCCCAACCCCAGTAGCCGCCCCAGCCGAGCTCCGAATAGGACCAGCGCGCGCCCAGCAGGATGCCGATCCCGAGGAAGAACCAGGCGCCGAACGCGAACCGGCGAATCACCCTGATCCACTCGGCGTCGACCCGGCGCGCCAGCAGCGCCCCCATGCCGAACGCCAGCGGGATCGTGCACAGCGTGTAGCCCGAATAGAGCATCGGGGGATGGATGATCATCGTCGGGAAGCGCAGCAGCGGGTCGAGCCCCACGCCTTCGCTCGGCGCCGGGTGGGTGGTGGCGAACGGCTGCGCGTAGAACACCATCAGCGCGATGAAGAATCCGCCGAAGCCGAGCATGATCGCCGTGGCGTAGGCGGCGACGTCGCGGATGCGCCTGCGCGTCAGAAACAGTGCGAGGCTCGACCAAAGCGACATCAGCCACGCCCACAGCAGCAGCGAGCCTTCCTGCGAGGACCACACCGCGGCGGCCTTGTAAAAGGTCGGCGTCGTCCTGCTGGAGGTGTCGGCGACCGTGTTGAACGCGAGGTCGTTGTTCAGGAACGCGACCTCGAGAATCGCGAAGGCGACCGTCAGGATGCCCGCCAGCGCGTAGACCGAGCGCCGTCCGGACTCCGAGAACTCGTAGCGCCCGGTGCGCACCCCGTAGATCGAGGCGCCGATTCCGTACGCGCAGACGGCAAGTGCAAGTAACAGGCAGACGCGTCCGAGCGTTGCCATCAGCAGCGCCCGGACTCGCTAGGGGTGGACCGCCGCACCGAGGCGGAGAGCACGAAGATGGACTGGGGAGACACGGAGACGGACTGCATTGGGGCGCGGGGCACTCAGGAGGGCTGCTTCTCGGAGGGCGGCGCTTCCTTGTACTTCGACGGGCACTTCGTGATCAGAGAGTTGCGTTCGCCCACGTACTCCCCGCCCTGCTTCTCCACGGTCACGATCACCTCGCGACCTTCCCGGAACGGGTCGGGCACGGTGCCGGTGTAGGCCACGGGGACCGCCGTTGTTGTGCTCCCGGCACGGTCGGCGACGCTGAAGTTCAGCACGGCGCCATCGCGCGCGACCGAGTGCGCGACGACCGTTCCGGTCAGCTCGTAGCTGCGGCCCGGCTGTGCCTGATGCAGGAGCTGGCTGGGGCTGAGCGCCGGGGAAGCGGCGCTGAAGCTGGTGTAGATCAGCGCGCTCGCCAGCACCACGGCCGCGCTCAGCGCAACCACCAGCCGCACCGTTCGCTTGCGGGCGGGGTTCATCGCCTCCAGTATCGCAAACCTGTTTCCACGCCGCGCGGGGCACGCTCGATCTGGCGGGGAGCCCCCCTTGGCTTGGCCCCAGGCGGCGTCTAGCGCATGGCGCTAATCGCGCGCTTTCGATCCACCCCTCCAGCGCTCACGAGAACCCAAACCGGCTATTCGGCCAGGAAATCACAATCGGAGAGCGAAACATTCATCCGTGGGTCGAGTTATTACTAGTACAAGACCATGAGCCCGCGCGTCCTCCTACACCCACTCGCCGAGCGGCACTCGCGCCGGCGCCGGCCCACGCGCCGGGCCGTGTCCACCCTCCGGCGCCAGGATGAGCCGACATCCGCCGCGCAGGCGGCCTCCACTCAGCCGTCCCCCACCACGGAGGCTCGCGACATTGCCGTCGAGCGGGTACGCGCGTCCGGTGGCCCGCTGGATCAGGCCTCCTACAGCTGCCAATGCGGCTATCTGTTCGCCGCGCCGGTCTCCACGACCGTTTCGTGTCCGCATTGCGGCACTCCCCAGGCCTGGTAGCCGGAGGCGGTCGCGAAGACGACGGACCCAGGCCGCCGCGAAGACGGCGGCTAGCGAATGTACATGCCGCTGATCGCGCGAGCGATCACCAGCTGCTGGATCTCAGCGGTACCCTCGAAGATGTCGTAGATCTTCGCGTCGCGATGCCAACGCTCGACGGGGAACTCGCGTGTATACCCATTTCCGCCAAGGATCTGGATCGCCCGCTCGGTCACCCACACGGCGACCTCACCGGACTTCAGCTTCGACATCGATCCCTCGGCGTTCTCGAACGGGACCTGATTGCGGCCCATCCACGACGCGCGCCACACAAGCAGCCGAGCCGCGTCGATCTCCATCTTCATACGCGCCAGCGTGAACGCGATCGCCTGGTTCTCGATGATCTTCTTGCCGAACTGTTCGCGCTCCTTCGCGTACTCCAAGGCGTACTCGTAGGCCGCCCGCGCGATGCCTAGCGCCTGCGCGCCGACAGTCGGGCGCGAGGCCTCAAATGTCTGCATCGCTGCCTGGGACTTGTTTTTCTTGCCCTCCCGAACGCGGGCGATGCGCTCGTCGAGCTTCTCCTTGCCTCCCAGCACGTAGCTAGCGGGGACACGGCAATCGTCGAGGAACACGTCGGCAGTGTGCGACGCGCGCAGCCCGTGCTTGGACACCTTCGAGCCCTGCGAGATGCCCTTCGCCTCGCTCATCGGCACGATGAACGCGGCGTGTCCTTTCGAGCCCAGCTCGGGGTCGACGGTGGCGATCACGACATGCACATCGGAGATGCCACCGTTGGTCGCCCACGCCTTCTGGCCGTTGATTACCCACTCGTTCGTCGCCTCGTCGAACTTGGCGCGCGTGCGCACGTTCGACACATCAGAGCCGGCATTCGGCTCTGATGCACAGAACGCGGCCACCTTCACGTCATCCGGCGTGCCGAAGCAGCGAGGGATCCACTCACCAATCTGCTCACCTGAGCCCTGTCCGAAGATCGCCGCAACCGCCAGCGCGGTACCCATGATCGACATGCCGATCCCGGCGTCGCCCCAGAACAGCTCCTCGTTGACGATCGGCAGGCCCAGGCCGGTGGGGTCGGCAAAGAACTGCGCCAAGCCCTCAAAGCCGTACAGGCCGATCTTCGCGGCCTCCTGGATGATCGGCCACGGCGTCTCCTCCCGCTCATCCCATTCGTGGGCGGCGGGACGAATCACGTCGGCCGCGAAGCCATGGACCCACTCGCGAATGTCCTTCTGATCCTGGTTCAGTTGCAGCGAGAAGGTCACGTCTTGGCTGGCCGCGCCGGTGATCGCCTCCACGGCGGCCTCGGCGGCCTCAGTCGTGTCGGAGCTGGCAACGGGGGTGGCGGACATGAGGTGAGTCTCTCCTTTGATGAGCGAGCGCTGGCGCGGGAGCGGCCGGTAAATCCTCGGCTGCGGTGGCTAAAAGTTAGTCAATATGTAAACGGTTGTCAAACTAAAGAGTGAACGTCGTTTACAACAGATATAGTAGCCACTAATGGCCACCTTGGATACCAACAAGCCGATCGCCTCCCGGCGGGCCTCTGTGCGGCGCGAGCGCGAGCGCGAGATCGTGGCTGCCACACGACGGCTGTTCGACGAGCGCGGGGTACAAGACGCGCCAATCGAGGACATCGCCCGCGCGGTCGGCATCAATAAGGCCCTCATCTACCGGCACTTCTCCTCCAAGGAGGAGCTGTACGTGCTGACGCTCTCGAGCTATCTCATCGATCTGGCCAACCAGCTCGATGGCATCTCTAGAACCCTAGACCCAGTCGCGCAGTTGCAGGAGGGCTGGCGTCGCTACACCGGCTATTGCCTCCAGCACCCCGCTTTCCTGGACTGCAGCATGTCGCTGATGCGCCGGCCGGCCGAGGATCTGCGCGAGGAGATCTCAGACGCCGTCTGGATCCGCCTCGGGCAGGGCATGGCGGCCTGCCTCGGTCGCCTTTCACGGATCCTCAAGCATGGCGCCGAGCAAAGCCTCTTCACGGTCGAGGATCCCGACTTCACCGCCAATCACCTCTACACCCAGACGCTCGGGACCATGCACCTGGCGCGGATCGGCGTCGGTGTACGCACCGGAGTAGGCGGCGGGGCCGGCGGGATCCCGGAAATATTCAAGATCGATCCGCTGCGGGTCCAAGAGGCCTGCATCGCCGACGTACTCGCCTCAGTCGGCGCCACGCGCCCTGCCTGACCCGCATCTAAAGGGGCAATCTCTATTAAGCCTAATCCCTAGCAGGATTGTGCTAATTTGCTCAAATTCAAATCTCATGCTCTTGGTGTTCCCTATGCAGAAAGTGGCCATGCAAACACGCACACTCGCCATCGCAGTGTCTTTACTTGCCGTCGCGCTCGGCCTCGCCGCCTGCGGCTCGTCCTCCAGCTCGAGCAACAGCCTCGCGCTCGTCGCCTACTCGACCCCGCAGGGGGCTTACGAAAAGCTGATCCCGGCCTTCCAGGCGACAGGCGAAGGCAAGGGCGTCAGCTTCAGCCAGTCCTACGGGCCTTCCGGCGAACAGAGCCGCGCGGTCGTCAACGGCCTGCACGCCGACGTCGTGAACTTCTCGCTGCGAGCCGGACGTCGAAAAGCTCGTCAAGGCCGGCCTCGTCTCGCCCAGCTGGAACCAGAATGCCACGCACGGCTTCGTCACGAACTCGGTCGCGGTGATCATCGTGCGCAAGGGCAACCCGAAGCACATCACCGGCTGGTCGGACCTGATCAAGCCGGGCGTGGGCGTGATCACGCCGAACCCGTTCACCTCGGGCAGCGCCCGCTGGAACATCATGGCCGCCTACGGCGCGCAGCTGAAGGAAGGCAAGACGCCGGCGCAGGCGGTGGAATACCTGAAGGCGCTGTTCGAAACGTCGTCAGCCAGGACAGCTCGGCCCGCAACGCGCTGCAGACGTTCCTCGCCGGCCGCGGCGACGCGCTTGATCGACTACGAGGACGAGGCGATCTCCGACCAGAAGAAGGGCGCGGCGATCGAATACGTGATCCCGCCCGCCACGATCCTGATCCAGAACCCGATCGCGGTCGTCGAGCAAAGGCAACACGGCGCAGGCGCAGAAGTTCGTCAACTACCTGCTATCCCCCGCCGGCCAGACAGATCTGGGTCGAAAAGGGCTACCGCCCGGTGATCTCCGGAGTGCCGGGCGGCCGGCAAGTTCCCGACGCCGGCGGACCTGTTCACGATCGAAAGCCTCGGCGGCTGGAAAGCGGTGACCAAGCAGTTCTTCGAACCGGAAACGGGCATCGTCACGAAGATCGAGCAGTCGCTGGGAGTCTCCACCGCCAAGTAGCCCGTCCCACCACCTGGCGCTGCCGCGCCAGCCGCGCCGCCGGCGGCTCCGCTCGCCCCGCCGGCGGTCCTCGGCTGCCGGGCGCGCGGCGGCCTGGCGCCCGCTCGGCGGAGAGCTCGGCCGTGGTCTGCTGGGCCTCTACCTGTCGGTGCTCGTGCTGCTGCCGGTCGCGGCCCTGCTGGCGAAGGCACGACAGCGGCGGCACGGCGGCGTTCTGGCGCGAGGTGTCCAACCCGGAGGCGCTCGCCGCGATCAAGCTGACGCTCGTGATCGTCGGTGATCGTCGTGGCGATCAACGCGGTGTTCGGCACGCTGATCGCGTGGGTGCTGGTGCGCGACGAGTTCCGCGGCAAGCGGATCGTCAACGCGCTGATCGACCTGCCGTTCGCGCTGCCGACGATCGTCGCCGGGCTGGTGCTGCTGGCGCTGTACGGCAACGACAGCCCGCTCGGGCATCGACGTCGCGTTCACGCGCGCGTCGATCGCGCTGGCGCTGCTGTTCGTGACGCTGCCGTTCGTCGTGCGCTCGGTGCAGCCGGTGCTGATCGAGCTCGACCGCTCGATGGAGGAAGCCGCCGCCTCGCTCGGCGCCGGGCCGCGTGACCGTGCTGCGCCGGATCGTGCTGCCGACGCTCGACCCCGGCGATCGTCTCGGGCGTCGCGCTCAGCTTCGCGCGGGCGGTCGGCGAGTTCGGCTCGCTCGTGCTGATCACCGGCAACCTGCCGTTCAAGACCGAGGTCGGCTCGGTCTACATGTTCGGCCAGATCCAGAACGAAAACCTGCCGGCGGCGGCGGCCGTGTCGGTCGTGCTGCTGCTCGCCGCGCTGCTCGTGCTGGGCGCGCTGGCGCTCGTCTCGCGGTGGAGGTCCCAGCATGTCCTCTAGAACGCTCGCTGAGCGCGGCACGGCGCCGACGGCTGCCGGACGGAGCTGCCGCGCGCACCGTCGCGCTCTCTACCTGGCGCTGCTGCTGGTCGCGCCGGTGGCGATGATCTTCTACCGCACGTTCGAACACGGGCTCGCGCCCGGTGTGGGACGCGGTGACCGCGCCGAACGCGGTGCACGCGTTCTGGCTGTCGCTCGAGATCGTCGCGATCGCGGTGCCGCTGAACACGGTGTTCGGGATCGGCATGGCGCTCGCTGCTGGAGCGGGGCAGGTTCAGGGGCAAGGCGCTGCTGGGGATGCTGATCGACCTGCCGTTCGCGATCTCGCCGGTCGTCGTCGGGCTCGCGCTGGTGCTCGTGTACGGCAAGACCGGCTGGTTCGGCGACTGGCTGATCGGGCACGGCATCCAGATCATCTTCTCGGTGCCGGGCATGGTGCTCGCGACCGCGGTCGTCTCGCTGCCGTTCGTCGCCCGCGAGACCGCGCCGGTGCTGCGCGAGCTCGGCACCGACGCCGAGCAGGCGGCGGCGACGCTCGGCGCGAGCGCGCTGGCAGACCTTCTGGCGGATCACGCTGCCGGCGATCCGCTGGGGGGTCGTGTACGGCGTGGTGCTGACGACGGCGCGCGCGCTCGGCGAGTTCGGCGCGGTGAGCGTCGTCTCCGGCCGCATCGAGGGTCAGACGCAGACGCTGCCGCTGTACGTGCAGGATCAGTTCGAGAACTTCGACATCACCGGCGCCTACACCGCCGCGGTGGTGCTTGCGCTGCTGGCGCTGGGTACGCTGGTGGCGATGAACCTGCTCACGCGACGCACGCGCCGCAGGACGGCAGTGTGAGCATGGCGATCGAGGTCGCGCAACGTGAGCAAGCGCTTCGGCGACTTCGTCGCGCTCGACGACGTCTGCATCCGCGTGAACGACGGCTCGCTCACGGCGCTGCTCGGACCGAGCGGCAGCGGCAAGTCGACGCTGCTGCGGATCATCGCCGGCCTGGAGACGCCCGGACAGCGGCGAGGTGATGATCGACGAGCAGGACGTCACGACCACCCCGCGCGCAGCGCGCGACGTCGGCTTCGTGTTCCAGCACTACGCCCCGTTCAAGCACATGACCGTGCACGACAACGTCGCCTTCGGGCTTGACGGTGCGCAAACGGCCGAAGGCGGAGATCGCGCGCGCGCGTGGCAGAGCTGCTGGGGCTGGTCAGGCTGGATGGCCTGGCCGAGCGCTACCCCTCCCAGCTGTCCGGCGGCCAGCTGCAGCGCATGGCGCTGGCCCGGGCGCTGGCGGTGCAGCCGCGGGTGCTGCTGCTCGACGAGCCGTTCGGCGCGCTCGACGCGCAGGTCCGCGGCGAGCTGCGCGAATGGCTGCGCCGGCTGCACGAGGAGATCCACGTGACGACGATCTTCGTCACGCACGACCAGGAGGAGGCGATGGAGGTCGCCGAGCAGATCGTGGTCATGAACAAAGGTCGCATCGAGCAGGCCGGCACGCCGCGACGAGCTCTACGAGAGCCCGCGCAACGAGTTCGTGATGTCGTTCATCGGCCCCGTCAACCGCCTCGGCGACTCGTTCCTGCGCCCCCACGACATCCAGATCCTCGCCGACACCGACCTCGGCTCGACCGAGGCGCTGGTGCAGCGGGTCGTCCACCTGGGCTTCGAGGTGCGCGTCGAGCTGACGCTCCACGACGGCCGCGACATCTGGGCGCAGGTCACGCGCGAGAACGCCGAGCAGCTGGAGCTGAAAGAGGGCCAGATCCTCGCGGTGCGCTTGCCTCCCGCCGCGCGTGTTCGCCGCCTAGCTTCTAAGAAGGGGCACGTCCACGGCCCCTCAGCGCGTGTGCCAGGCTTCCTCTTCCTTGGTCAGTGCAAGAATCTCTTTGGGAAGCTTGCCGGCGGCCACGTCGGCGACCGTGACGTGCTCGAGCACCTTTGCGCAGGTTGGCGCGCAACGCGACCCACACCTGTTGCAGGGACTCCGCGGAGCCCCGATATTCGATCTCCTCCGGGCGCTGTCCGCGAATGCCGACGAGTGGGCCCTCGACCGCGCGGATCACCTGCGCGAGGTTGACCTCCTCGGGAGGGTGGGCGAGCCAGTAGCCGCCCTCGGGCCCGCGCTGGCTGCGCACGATCCCGGCGGAGCGCAGCTGCGTGAGGATGTTCTCCAGAAAGGACACAGGTATGCCCTGAGCCTGCGCCACCTGATCGACCTTGCGGGGGGCATCCTGGCTGCCGGCGGCCAGCTCCACGACGGCGCGCACGGCATAGTCGGCCTTCGCGGTGACGTGCATCCGGCCATTCTCTCGGAAATGGCGGCGGATGACGTGCGCGGGCACAGGGAACCTGCACGGGACGTTGCACACGATTGCTGAATGCGATCGTTGCACGCATTCTTGTTAGGCAACCCTAAGTCCTGTGGTAACTTGCTGTCGCAATCCCTACTCCTCCGATCGGATATCGATGTCCAAGAGCAAGACCCGCGCCGCCCGCACGCTGGTAATCCTCGCCGCGCTGGCCACCTCAGCCACCGCGTTGACGGCCTGCAGCGCGGGCGGGTCCTCCGATCCGGCGAACACGATCACGCTGTACAACGGCCAGCACGAACAGACCACCGCGCTGCTCGTCGCAGGGTTCGAAAAGCAGACCGGGATCAAGGTGAAGGTTCGCTCCGACGACGAGGACGTGCTCGGCAACCAGATCCTCCAGGAGGGCGATAGCTCACCGGCCGATGTGTTCTACACCGAGAACACGCCCGTGCTGGAGGACCTGCAGGAAAAGGGCCTGCTCGCCCCGCTCGCCCGCGTCGACTCTCGCGGCGGCGTCCCAGCAAGCTACAGCTCCCCGCAGGGCGACTGGGTGGGGGTCTCGGCGCGCGTGTCGGTGCTCGTATACAACACCTCCCTGATCAAGCCGTCCGAACTGCCGAGCTCGATCCTCGAGCTTGCCCAGCCGCAGTGGAAAGGCAAGGTCGGGTTCGCCCCCTCGGAGACCGACTTCCAGCCGCTCCTCACCGCGATCACGAAGCTCGACGGCGCGACAGCCGCCGAAAAATGGCTGACGGGCCTGCAGGCCAACGGCGAAGGTGTACCCCGACAACGAGACCGTCGTGGCCCAGGTCAACAACGGCGAGAGCGCGGTCGGGCTGATCAACCACTACTACTGGTACCGCCTGCGCGACGAGGTCGGCCAGAGCGGCATGCACTCGGCGCTGCACTACTACGCCCCGCGCGACCCGGGCTACCTGCTCAACGTGTCGGGCGCGGCGGTGCTGAAGTCGAGCTCCCAGCAGGCCGCCGCGCAGAAGTTCGTGGCCTTTCTGGTGAGCAAGGCCGGACAGGAAATCCTCGCCCACAGCCACAGCTACGAGTACTCGCTCGGCTCCGGCGTCCAGACGGCCCAGCCGCTGAAGCCGTTCGACCAGCTGCAGCCCGCGCCGGTCACGATCGGCGATCTGGGCAACGGGAGCGCGCCGCTGGAGCTCGAGCAGAAGCTCGGCCTGTTGTGAGGAGCTGGGAGCTGATGAGCGCGCTCGACCCCTTTCGAGGCGGCCGCATCGACACCAACCGCGCCGTGGTCGCACTGGACACGCGTGTGGTCCGGGCGGCGGCGCTGGCCGCTGGTGAGCATCGCCGGGGGCGTGCTCGCCGCCGGGCTGGTACTGCTGCCGCTCGTCTTTCTGATCGACGAGGCTCTACAGCCGGGCTGGGGAGAAATCGAACGTCTGCTGCTGCGCCACAACACCGCGGTGCTGCTGTGGAACACGCTGCGCCTAGTGGTCGCGAGCACGGCGCTGTGCGCGGTGATCGGGGTGGCCGCGGCATGGTGCGTGGAGCGCACGACGATCCCGGCGCGTCGCGTGTGGGCGGTGCTGCTGGTGCTGCCGCTGGGCGTGCCGGACTTCGTGATCGGCTTCGGCTGGGTCTCCCTGGACCACAGCCTGCACGGGTATCAGGCGGCGGTGATGATCATGACGCTTTCGCTCTACCCGCTGGTGTATCTGCCCGCAGTCGCCGGTCTGGCCGGCGTGGACCCGGCGCTCGAGGAGGTCGCACGCAGCCTTGGGCTGGGGCCGTGGATGGTGTTCTGGAAGGTGACGCTACGCCAGATGCTGCCGGCGGTGCTCGGCGGCTGCCTGCTGGTGACGCTCGGACTGCTGGCCGAGTACGGAGCGTTCGAGATCGTCCAGTACCAGACGTTTACGGTGGCGATATTCACCGAGTTCAAGCTCGGCTTCGATACCGCGGCGGCTTGCGCACTGTCGCTGGTGCTGGTGGCGCTCGGGGTCGCGGCGCTCGCCGGCGAGCTGCCCTTGGTCCGTCGCGGACGCTGGACAAGCAGCGGCCAGGGCGCGCGTCGCGCCGTCGTAAGGGTGAGACTGGGGCGTCGCTGGACGATCCCAGCCCTATGCAGCCTGTTCGCGCTGTCCGGCCTGGCGCTCGGGGTGCCGCTCGGCTCGCTGGTCTACTGGCTGATCCACGGCGGCTCGACGCACGCTGCCGCCGGCGTCGATCCTCACCGACGCGGTTCACACAGCGGAGTTCAGCGCAGGCGCCGCGGCGCTGGCGACGGCGCTGGCGATCCCGGTGAGCGCCGCGGCGATGCGCCATCGCAACAGGCTCACGATCCTGATCGAGCGCCTCGCCCTCTTGCCCCAGGCGCTCCCCGGGCTGGTCGTGGCGCTGGGGCTCGTGTCGTTCACGGTGCGTTACGCGCTGCCGCTGTATGAGAGCACGCTGGAGCTGATCGTGGCCTACGCGATCCTGTTCCTGCCGCTTGCGGTGGTGGGGGTGCGGGCGGGGCTGGCGACATGCTCCGCCACGCCTGGAGGAGGTAGGCCGCTCACTCGGACGGCGACCGGCGGCGGTCTGGCTGCGCGTGATCCTGCCGCTGATCGCCCCAGGGCTGGGCGTGGCGTTTGCGCTCGTGTTCATCTCCTCCTGCACCGAGCTGACGGCGACGCTGCTGCTGAGGCCTACAGGCGTGGATACGCTCGCCACCCAGTTCTGGGCCTACACGAGCGACTTCTCCTATGGCGCGGCAGCTCCCTATGCGGGATTGATGGTGCTGATCTCGGCGATCCCGGTGTATCTGCTCAGTCAGCGCATGGCGACGCTCGCGCGGAGGGGCCGGACATGAGCTCGGCCGGCGAGGAGGCGGCGGCACTGGAGCACTCAGGCAGCGACCTGTGGGTGCTCGACCTGTGGAAGGGCTATGCCGCCGGGGCAGCCGGTGCTGCGAGGGCGTGAACCTGAGCGTCCCGGCCGGGTCGCTGAGTCGCCGTGCTGGGCCTGTCGGGCTGCGGCAAGACGACACTCCTGCGGGCGATCGCGGGCTTTGAGCGCGTCCAGCGAGGACGTATCGCGCTCGGGACACAGACGCTCGACGACGGGCGCGCGTACGTACCGCCGGAGCGCCGGGGGATCGGCTATGTGCCTCAGGAAGGCGCGCTGTTTCCCAACCTCAGCGTGCGGGCCAACATCGCATTCGGTCTCTCGCGAGCGCAGCGGCGCACAAGCGTCGTGGACGAACTACTGGAGCTGGTCGGGACTCGTAGCCCTCGCTCGGCGCTATCCTCACCAGCTCTCGGGCGGCGAGCAGCAGCGAGTGGCGCTTGCAAGGGCGCTCGCTCGGCGGCCCGAGGTGCTGCTCCTCGACGAGCCGTTCTCCTCCCTGGACGCCTCGCTGCGGGCCACGGTGCGCGAGGAAGTCAGCGCGCTGCTGCGCTCCCAGGGCGCCACCACGGTGCTCGTTACGCACGATCAGGAGGAGGCGCTGTCGCTGGCGGACTCGGTCGCAGTGCTGCGCGACGGGGTGATCGTCCAGCAGGGAACCCCGGCGGAGCTGTACAGCACGCCGGTCGACGCGCCGCCTGGCTGAGCTTCCTCGGCGCAGCCAATCTCGTCGAGGCAAGATTCGACGAGCGGCTGGGCGCACACCGTGCTCGGTCAACTACAGCTGCACCCAGATCCCAGCCAGAGCACCCGGCCTCACGCAGGGAGTCGTGATCGTGCGCCCCGAGCAGCTGGAGGTGCGCCCGCACGGAGAGTCGGCCGCCGACGGACTGATGGGAGAGGTCGAGCAGTGCCGCTATTACGGGCACGACGCGCTGCTGCACATCCGCATCGACGGGTCCGGCGGCGAGCAGGTACTGCTCGCACGGGTGCAGGGCGATCAGGCCCTACCGGCCGGCACCCCCGTCAGTCTTGCCGCGCACGGGCCGGCCACGATCGTGGAGTGAGCATGGTGAACGCCGGCTCAGGCCGCTTGCCAGAGCGCGTCATCCCCGAGCGGTCGGCGCACCGCATCGCCCGAGGCGACCAGCTCGAGCAGCGCCGTCTCAGCGGCCGAGCGGTCGGGCAGGTCATTGCCCTCGGTTAACAGCGCCGCCACCTCCTGGGTGGTGAGGCCGTCGGTGAAGTGCTGGAGCAGTGGCGCGGGCGATGGCGGGACCGGTTCGCGGGAGAGCGCCGGGTCGAGGTTCGCGATCAGCACGTCGTAGGCCTCGACCGGCTGGAAGCCGCCCGCCTGAAGCGCTCGCCCATCGCGCTCAAAGATCACCGACGGCGCGGTGTAGCGCACGGGACCGTCCGAGGCCGCGGTCTTGCCCTGCAGCTCCGAGGCCGAGCCGGCGGCGGTCCGCGCCTCGACGCGGTCGCGCTCGTACGCCTCGCTCACCTCATCGCTGTCGAGTCGCGCGACGATCTCCTGGGCGCGAATGCCGGGCACCGCGCCAAGCGCATCGGCGAGCTGCGCATCGTCATCGAGCAGCAGCGGCGTGGTGAAGTTAGCGAGCGCCAGCGCCCGGTACACGCGCCACTCGCTGCCGGGCTCGAGGATTCGCGCCGCGACGATCGCGCGGCAGGCGCGAGCGGTCGCTGAGATGCGCGCCTTTGGGTTTGGCGACAGCGGCATCCCATAGCGGCGGTAGCGCAGCTGGCCGCGCGCCGCCCGCAGGGGGGTGTATCCACGCGCTTCGTACTGGGAGGCGTCCTCGGTCAGGCCGATCAGCACGAGCCGCCACCGCAGCTGATCGCGATAGCGCCACTCCAGCACGCGCAACGCCGGGCTCGCGGAATAGGCCCACGGGCAGGCCGGGTCGCTGTAGAGCGTCGCATCGATCACTGCGAGAGCAACTATACGACGGCTATGTGGCGGTCTCGCGACATGATTCCGGTGGTCCCGCGACGTGGTCTCCGTGGCCTCGGTGGCCCGACAGCCTACGACGGCGAGAGCCGTACGGGGAGCGTCTTGAGCTGGTTGACGAACACCGATTCCACGATCGTCGGCCGGCCCGCCGGCTCCATCGCCGGGAAGCGGACGAGGGTCTCCTCGAACAGGGTGTTGAGCTCCAGCCGGGCCAGCGCGGTGCCCAAGCAGAAGTGACGACCGCCGGCGCCGAAGGCCTGGTGCTCGGTAGTGCGGCGCACGTCGAAGCGATCGGGATCCGCGTGACGGGTCTCGTCGCGGTTGGAGGAGACATACCACATGACGACCTTGTCCCCCTCTTTGATCTGGCGCCCGTTCAGCTCGGTGTCGCGGGTCGCGGTGCGGCGGAAATGCGCGAACGCGGGAAACATCCGCAGCGACTCCTCCACGGCGCCGGGGATCAGCGACGGGTCGTCCAGCAGCAGCCGCCGCTGATCGGGGTCTTCCATCAGCGCTCGCATGCCGCTGCAGTAGGTGGCCTTCGTGGAGTCGTTGCCGGCGGCGACGAGCAGGAAGAAGCCCATCACGATCTCGTGTTCTTCGAGTTTCTGACCGTCCACTTCAGCGTGCACCAGCACGCTCGTCAGGTCGTCCGTCGGGGTCCCGCGGCGCTCCGCGATCAGCTTCCCGCAGCGCTCGAAGATCTCCGCGACGCCCGCTTGCACCCCCGCCACGACGCTCTCGTGCGGGTTCAGATCGGGGTCACCGGCCGCCAGCATCATGTTCATCAGGCGCGCCCATGCCTCGTCGTCCTCCGGCGGGATGCCCATGAAGCTGCCGATCACGCGCGAGACCACCGGCTGGGCCACGTCGGCGACCAGGTCGCACGTCTCTCGGTCCCGCACACGGTCGAGCGCCTCCACCACGATTGCCCTGATCGCGTCCTCGTGAGCGGCGATCCGCTTCGGCGTGAAGCCCGCCTGGAACAGGGCCTTGATGCGGTCGTGCTTGGGCGGGTCCATGCCGATGAACATCGCGCGCGTAAGCTCGATCGGCAAGCCGATGTTGGCGACCACGATGCCCCCAAGTTCGGATGAGTAGGTCTGCCAGTCGCGGCTTACCGCGTGGACGTCATCGGCCGTGGTCACCGACCAGAAGCCGGCCTCCTCGGGAAATTCGGTGATACCAGAGGTCCAGTGCACAGGGCACTCTCCGCGCATACGCGCGAACAGCTCGTTAGGCACGCCGTGCTCCCAAACCTCGGGCTCGGTAAGAAGCACATTCTCGAGATCGCTTTCAACCGACGCCATCGGGACCTCCTGGATTGCTGTCACGAGATGTTCCGCTGATGCTACTGGCTGTCCGGCCAGGATGGCATCCCACCATTGAGCAGCTCCCCACCTCGCCAAAAGGTGGCGAGAGCTTTGCCCTAACTCACATGTTCTCCAAGCGGCGGACGGGGGTCGAACCCGCGACCTCAAGCTTGGGAATTGCTCCCGAGGACATCTGGAAAGGTGCCGATTTGGAGGACTTTTACTGGTAGCCAACCCGGCCACCCCCCCACCCAGAATTACCGCTATTTCCGGGCGATTCTACCCTGATTGGGACGGTACATCGACCTTCCGTCCCAATCACGGGCCCGCTCTCTACTCGTGAGACCCGCCCGATGCGGCGCCGCGGCTACGAGCTCATCGAGCGGATCCGGCCAACCGCCCGACTTAGGGCTCGGTCACTCCCGGACATCAGCATCTGCCTACCCTTCCCCAGTTGCTGCGAGCCGCCGAAACCGTTGGGTCGAGACCCCCTCGCGAACCACCGTCTCCCTCCACATCTCGATCGACCTCACCCATAGATCCTCGGGATCCTCAATGGGGTGATAGACCACGAACTCGCCCTTCGTCTCGGACTCCCGCGCGACGCCGATCACGAGATACTCGCCTCCCTTGAAATGCCGGTAGCGACCGCAGGACACTGGTTCTGACATAGGGACCCCGCCCCTAAGATCGCGTGTCTGGCTCCCAGGAATGGATGTCGCGCATCGCAAACGAGCGGATCGCGCCCTTCTCGATGTCCCACGCGTCGAGTATCCATTGGGGCTCGGGATGCCAGTCGGCCGCACCGAACCAAAGACGATTCGGAAGGATCCGGCGACACGCCCGCTCTCCCCGGTAGTTGGTGTAGTCGATCAGGATTGTCGTTGGGTCGAACTCAAGAGTCCCCCCGGGAAATTGCGCGGCAGGAGCGGCGGCGGTTGAATCGACTCTGTGCATGGCGGAAGGATCACACGCCTGTCGGACGCATCGCTAGTCTGCCACGTTGCTCGCATGTCCGCCTCGACTACCTCCCGATCGCGCCTGTTCATCGGCTCCTCCTCGGAGGGCACGCGGCTGGCCGAGGAGCTACAAGCGCTGCTGGATCCGTACGCCCAGCCCACCGTGTGGCACCAAGACGTCTTCGCATTGGGTGGCCAGACGCTCGGAAGCCTGGTCGCCGCCGCGGGAAGCTTCTCCTTCGCTGCTTTCGTCCTGACCGCCGACGACGAGGTGATGGTCCGGGGCGAGAAGCATTGGACCGCCCGCGACAACCTGTTCTTTGAGGCCGGTCTGTTCCTTGGCACCCTCGGTCAAGGCCGGGTGTTCCTGCTGACGCCCCACGATGTCGATCTGAAGCTGCCGAGCGATCTTGCGGGGATAACGCTCGGAACGTGGCGGGCCCGAGACGACGAAAACCTCAAGGCGGCGTTGAACCCGGCGGCGCTGCAGATCCGGCAGGCGATCCAGGCCGCCGGACCACTCGATGCCCCATCCGCAACGGCAACTTCGGGCGACCTGTTGCGGTTCACCCGAGGAGGGCTTCGAGACCTGGTCACAGGGGCAGCCGGCCTCAGCGTTCGGGTAGCCGACGCCACACACCTCTCGACCTGGACGAGCAACCTGCTGCGCATGCTGCTCGAGCTCTTCGAAGATCGCAACGCGTCCGATATCTACGCGGCGTGGCTGCGACCCGCCGAGGATCCCCGCGAGCTGGGGGTCGCAGACAGCCGCAATCTGCCGGAAGAGTATAAGCACCACCCGTTCCGCCTCGGGGAGGGACTCGCCGGGCGCGTGTGGGAAACGGGACAACCCGCCTCGACCTCCGAGCTGCGACATCACCCCTGGTGGGAGGTGCGGGAGGGGTGCGAGAACCAGGCATATCTGTGCGTGCCGGTAGGTAAACCGGGCGACCGCGGCGGTGTGCTCTCGGTGGGATCCGACACGGGCTTTGAGCTCCGCGACAGCGACCTACAGACACTCGAGCTGTTCGCGGCCCTGCTCGCGCTCGCGACCGCCGAGCCCCCCTCGTCAGCGGAGCAGATGCTGCGGCTCCGCCTGGAGGCTCTCGACAGCGCTCTATCCAGCCGGCGCGGGCGAGACGAAGTGGAGCAGACAACTTTGGATGTGTACAACTCATACCTGCGGGCGGCGAGGGCGTTGCGACCCGATGATCAGCTCCTCGCCGAGCTGCCCGAGGCGGCGGACTCAGGCGGGATACGCGTTGGTGGGGTCCGCCTGCTCGTGGGCCAGATCCTCGCCGCGCTGCACAGCTGAGACACCGCAGCCACGTCCGAGGAGCGTGACAGACTCTGATGCTGACGCAACCTACCACGCTGCATCCGCGTCCAGTGTCGATGAACCAGATCACAGCTAACGAGCACAAGGAGGACTGGACGACGGTCTTCCTAGCGGTCCCTACGCCGGAGGCCTCAGCGGCCGCAAAGGAAGCATCCGAGCTCGCCGTCGATTCGGTGCGGCGTGCTTGCAAGCACGCCGGGCGCGACTCTGACGAGCCCTGGCACGTTGAGGTCACGGAGGGACGCCTTGCCCCGACGGATGATCCTGTGATGATCCGTCGCTCCATCCGCCGCAAGCTCGTGCGTGAGGTCGACGCAGTTGTGGTGCTGCTGCGAGGCGCCAGCTACGGCTGTGGTCGGGAGGTTGGATGGGCGATCGCGTTCGGGATTCCGACGCTGCTGCTTCACCGTCGTGGGTCGACGCCCAGCCCACACGCGGGTGGCACGCCACCGGAGGCACCAATCGATGTGCGCGACTATGACTCACCGGCTGAGTTGTACGCCACCGTCGGCGAATGGATGAACGACAGGAAAGCGGTCATATTGGCGGGCCCGCTGCGTCGCAGCCGCCCGCTGGCGGTGACTGAGCCGCTGCGACTCGCGGCAGCTGCCTCTTGGCAGGAGGCCACACCGGCGGAGCGTCGTCGAGTGCAGGACGCGCTCCTTGCCGGCAAGGAGCAACTCGAGGCGCTGATGAGCAACGACCTCGACTTCGCCGAGGCGCGCGGCGGACTCACGCTCGACCTCCTTACACAGCTCGGAATCATCATGCCGGAGCCAATGAGCAGCCGCGACTGGTACCGGCGCAGCGAGGTCCCATCGCTCCCCGACGACGCACGGCACGGCCTCAAGGACGCCATCGGCACATGGCAGTGGGACGGGCCTACGACGCTGCGTGCCGTCGAGCTCGGCCTGCGCAAGCTCCGCCACGATCGGGACCTACTGGAGTCAGGCACCCTGCAACGAGCCTCCTCGCTCGCTAACCGCTTCGCGTGGAAAAAGCTACTCGACGACGATGCGCGCACGAGCCGGACATCTAGCTGACACGCTGGCGCGGGAGGTTCTCGCGCATTACGGCGTGGGCCACCGCCCCCAAATCGACCCGTGGATGCTCGCCGACGCACTCGGCGTTCCCGTGTTCGACAGCAACCGCTTGGAGGATGGATGCGTCACATGGGTTGACGGCCGGCCGATCGTAATGCTGGCGCTCGGCGCTCCCCTCGAGCGACGCCGCTTCACACTCGCGCACGAGTTGGGACACGTCCTTTTAAGGACGGATCAGCTGGCCTCACCCACGCTGCTTGCGACCCAGAACGCGTTCCACTCCGAGGAGATCCTCTGCGACGCCCTGGCCGGCGCGCTACTGATGCCGCGCGCCTGGGTATCCGGAAGCTTTCGGCGAACGCCGCACAGCCTGAGCGTGGTCCAAACGCTCGCCCGAACCGCCGGCGTTTCCCTTTCCGCTGCGCTCGTGCGATTGCGCGAGATACACCACTGGCAACGCACCCTTCTACAGTGGCGCGCCGACAAAGGAAGCTGGATCTACGACGCCGAGGCTGGTATCTGGCCATCCGAACAGGGCCTTATCAAGTCCTGCGAGGGTACCGCGTGGGCCCTCAGCGCTCAGCGCAGCGGGGGAAATGCATTGAGACTCATGAACCTGCCACTTCGCATCGGCAACGATGACCGCGAGATCCATGCAGAAGTTCGCTTCACAGGCCACCGAGCTCTCGTCCTCATCGACTCGCCCTCTCGCCTGCTCATGCTCTAAATCCGGTAACGCTAGTCTCGCGTCCACCCACTGCACCGAGGCAGACAGCGGTCGCCGTCCCACGGATGCAGCCGATCGTCACTCTGGCGGCTCGTTGGACTCGGGATCTTGCGCCTCTGCCACGAGCTTGCTCATCGGTGCCACCTTTGACATCTCAGCCCAACCTTTGGGATCACGGCAAATTGTCCTCCCATTGAATGGAGGCTAGGACTTGTTCGGTTAGAAATCGATCAAAATGTAACGCTATGAGCGGTCACCTCCACCGAATCCCCGAGCCCAACTTCGCCCGCCTAGTCACCGAGCAAGACCTCGCCAGACTCACCGTCTCCGCCCATGCCCTCCGCCGTTTCGTCGAGCGCCTCCAACCGGACATCCCCGGCGCCGGCCAAGTCGCCGAGTCGATGGCACGCCTCGAAGACATCGGCTCCGGCCGGCGAAGCGGACCCCAGCAGGGCCAGCTGAACCACTACCGCGACTGGATGAGCAAGCACGTCGAGCCGCATGTCCTAGACCTGATCCGTTGCGAAGGCTTCTGGGCTACCGATCGCCCCCGTTGGTCGCTGTCGCGCACCCGCTCAGACGGCCTTCTCCAGATCGGACGCATGTGCCTGTTTCCGTCCGTCGTCGACGGCCACCAAATCATCCTGACGACCTGCACAAACGGCACGAGCATCACGTGGGACACGGCCCTCACACGCGGCTACACGCTGATGCCGAAGCCCTACATCGACTACGCCCCGCAGCTGGTGCGGGCCCCCTCATGGCCCACGATCGCCATCCATGCGTGGCGAGCGCGCGCCCAGCACAAGGGACTACTCACGGCATTCCGCACCGAGCGCACCACCGCCATCGAACACACCCGGCGCGAGAACGAGCGCCGCCGAGCCGAAGCTGAGACCTCCCAACGCCGATGGCAGGAGCAACGCGCGGACGCCGCCCGGACCCTCCGGGAACGCCACTCCTCCTGACGCGGGTCCCGATCGGCCACCAACCTCAAAACCCTAGGCCACTCTGGGCCCGCGGCTCGCATCGTACGGGCTCGTCGGCATAGGCTGCTCGCATGGGCAGAGCTGCTCTATTCCTGTTCGGGACACGCTCACGGATGCATTGGTGGCTGCTGCGTTCCGCTAGCGCGGGTCTTGCTGTGACGGTCGGCGCAGCTGGCGTCCTTGCAGCGACCCATGGGGAACATGCCGACCGGCTCTGGAACTTCGCCCTGGTGGCTGTCGTGGTCATCGCAGCACTAACCGTGGCGGCGGCGGCAGGCGCATACATGACACAGCCGGTATCCGAGACGCACCACGCGTCTCTGACGGCATCCGCCGCCTCTCTGCTCAGCGGACTCACGTCTCGGTTCTGCGACTACGGCGACGGATACAACCCCGAGCAGGCATTTCGGAGCCACTACGGCTTGCTTACCAGGAGGCTCAGGAAGTGGGATGACATACGAACGGATGCCGGCGAACGGCAGCGCATGTTGGGTGAGCACCTTGACGCGATACTGGAGGATCACGGTGTCGTAGGCGAGAACTACGCGGTGGGGCATATCAGGATGTATGCCATGGAAGTCGGCTTGCGGCGTGCAGGAGGCGATGAACCGCTCCCGGATGTCGACTGGACCCGCAACTGGGGAACAACGGCGGTTGAAGTAGGGGTACCGCCCATACACGGCCCGCGAGAAGGCTGGGTGGCGCCTTATGACGGAGCTCCGAAGTGGGTGAACCTGCCGCCGGATGAGGACGAGACTCAGGCAGAGTGGCGAGCACGAGCCAAGGCGTATACGGATCGGATCGACGGGCTTTTGGAGACGGTACGCGCAGGCTCGCTCGACCCTTTCCGAGCCGTCGTAGCCGCGCGGCAAAAGGTTGCAGCGTTCCAAGCAAACAAGCTCCCGATCACACGAGAGGCGCTCCAACTGATCGAGATTCGAGAGCCGCCTCGACAGCGTTGGCGGTGCAAATCATGCTGACGCATACCGGCCAGGTGATCTCGCTCGCATCTCCGCGCACGAGTTCGGCGGTGCGGCACGCTCGCTCCCGGCGGCGAACAGTCGCAGCCAGGACCTACGCGGTGAACATCTCTCGAAGCCGGTCCGCGTTCGCGGCCAGCTCGGGGTCCCGCGTGCTCACGAGCTCCAGCGCCGTCAGGCTCATGTCCATCGTCAGGTCAGGGTTGGGCCTCGCCGCGCCCTCCGCGATCGCCCAAAGAGCTTTGCGATTCTTGGCCTGCTGCTCGGCCGCCAAATCCGATTTCTCCAAGCGACCTCTTCGACGACATCATCACGGTGCTTGGCCCGGAGATCGGCGACGATCTGATCTTCGTCCATGCAGACAGCCTACAGGTATAGGGCTCGTCGGGCTAGATGAAATCGAACCCTGCTTGGTGCCGTAGCACGCCCTGGTGAAACAGGTGTAGTAGGTATGGCGGCCGCGAATCCGCCGACGGACAGTTGTGCCAGCTCGCTCAACGAACGCCACGAGAAACCCATCCCACGCCTCCCTGAACGCGGTGCGCCCCGCATCTATCGCTTGCCGAGCTTCCGCTTTCAGCTCCCCGCCTCCGTCGATAAAAGTCGCTCAGGTGGCTCCAGGAGATCCACGCGTGCATCATCGCCTCGTCGACTGCCATGAGGATTTGGTCTGCCTTACCAAGGCGCACCTGTAGGCGCGATCGCGGTTTGACGAGCTTATGACCAGACGTGGCGGCGCGCTCTTTTACACCTTCCGCAACGAACGAAGGCGGTTCTCTGATCCGCCGTACTACACCGCTGAGAGCATTGTCAGCCTCGTCGAGGGCCGTTGCCGCCTCATCGAGAACACCACGTAGATCGTCGATGTCCGCAGGTCATCGACTGAGTAGCACCTTGACATCAAACGTCCACGCCCGAACTGCCCACTCATCAACATCTACACTCAATCCGAGCTTCAGTCATGGACCTCTTTCATCTTCATGGGGTAGCAGGGGCTTTCGCTGGCATTCTTTCCAGCCTGCGTTTCTTCCAGGGTGAGCCGACATGGCTTGCCGTTGTGATGATCGTCTTTCTGGCTACCGGAGGTCTTGCACTGGTGACATCGTGGCTGCCATCGATCGACCTCAGTTTTCGCAAGCGGCTAAAAGCCATCCGGTATGTCTCTTTCTGGCTCGTCTGGCTGCCGTTCTGGGGATGGTGGTTCACTCAGATCGAAGCCCCTGAAAAGCTCATCCACAACAAGCCGGTACTCATCTGGCTCGCGGCATCGGCGATCGCGGCTGTAATTTCAACGATCGTCTGCACGCGGTTGGAAGATTGGCTCATCTACCGTGAGCCAGCAGATGACTGCGAGCCCACCGCTTCCACGCCGAAGCCGAACACTGCTGTCGCTCCGATAAGTTTGAACGAACCTGAATCACCCGTTGGTGCTGGCTCTGTGCCCGAAGCGAAGTCTCAAGATACCGAAGATAACGACCCTCCCGCCATCACCGCTCCCGGCTCTCCCTGACGCTGCTCCCAGGTTCAGATGGATGCCATACGTAAGGCGAGCAGATCGTTGCAGCCGAGGAACGCGCCAAAAAGTCTGCCCACACCAAGGGTCGTGCCAAATAAATCACGAAGACCCAGCTCGCCGCCAATCCAACGGCCGGCCAACCCACAAGCCGACGCCGTTCGCGCGACCGCTGAAGCGATAGCTCCCAAGCCTCGAGCCCACCAAGATCACGCGGGAATCCCGGCATGCAGCGGCGTCCTTTCGGTTTGCTTGGCGCCTACGGGGTTAGCTGTCGGGCTCGCGCACTTGCGCTACGCCACAAATGTGGCGATTCGCCCCCGTAGCCTTCTACTTGGCTGCACTGGGGTGGGCGGGCACTTAATCCCCCGGCCCCGTAGGGTCGAAGACTCGGCACGAACGGGCAGGAAGCTAACAGGTCTTGCTGCAAGATGCATCGTTTTTTGGGACCGAGTATTTCGATATGGGATTACGTTTTTGGTTTTTGGGGAGGGAGACAAAACAACTAGTCCCCTCAAGCAAACTGAGCGTCACGATCACCCCCTCGAAGCCCGGCGCCGAGCAACACCCGGCGTGGTTCCACAATCTCCGCGCCCACCCCGACGTCACCTTCGGTGCCATCCCCATGCACGCCACGGTCATCAGCGACGAGGCCGAGTGCGACAGGATCTGGGCGCTCGCCGACCGTGTCTTTGCGCCCTACGCGACCTACCGCCGAGAAGCAGCAAAAGTGAATCGCACGATCCCAATCGTCCAACTCACCCCCGAATTCGCCTTCGCCTTCTGGGACCACGGGGAAGGGTAGGACCGGAGGGTTTTTCCGGGAGGCTGTCACGCCAGCGACATTTCGACCGGGCCCTGTCGCCGGCCAGAGCGCGGGGATCCTCGACGAGCACAAGCCCCATCTCACCTGTAGGCCGTCCTCGGCCCGCCCAACCAGGCTCACCGACGCTCCCCACCCCGCCTCATCCCTCGCCGCTCCCGCCAGATCAGCACGCTCGCACCAGCCATCACGAATGACCCCAGCAGGAGCACACCGAACGCTATGAACAACACAAGCCAGGCTATGTGTCGTCCTTCTAGAATCGTCCCCACGACCAGCAGGATCAACCCCAGCCCGATGCTTCGCGCCGCGGCACGCCGCGTCCAAAGAAGCTGCACCAGGTCCGGCTCGTCGTCCCCCGGCATTCCACCGTAGACCCCCTCACCCGCCACCCGAAACCACCGAGTCACTGAAACCTCCGTCTCCTCACGCGCCCGCATCGACCGCCTCACCGCTCGCCGCTGCCGCCAGATCCGCACGCTCAGACGAGCCATCTCGAACAACCCGGCCAAGATCACCGCAACACCGAAGAGGAACACAAACAAGTTCAGCTCTCGTCCTTTTACAGCGGCCATCCCGACGAGCGCGACAAACACCAGCTCGATGCTGCGACGCCAGGCGCGCCGCGCCCAGACAAGCTGCTTCAGCAGCGGCGCGTCATCCCCCGGCTTCACCCCGTAGATCCAGTCGAAAACCCACCGTCCAACTCGACCCAAACGGTCCCACCAAGCCCACCACTCCATAACACGGTCACCTTTCATCGTTGACCTGCCACAACGATCCCTCTGCGCGCATCTCTCACCCTTTCCTCACAAGCCGACATCTTCTCACTGCTCCGCCGCCGGCGCTCGGGCCGGCGGGCCTCCCACCGCTTTCCTTACCTCCTCCCCCCAGTCCGTCAGCCGCCATGCGTTGGCCTCCCCCCTGGACCGCTTCGCGTGGGCCGGGCCTCCATCCCGCGCGACCACCCCGAGCCCCTCCAATCGCCGGAGTATCCGCGAGATGTGGCTTTCGTCGCTGAGCCCCGCAAGTCTCGCAATCTTACGATTGTTGGCGCCAGGGCACCTGGCAACCGCCTCCAGCACGGAAAGCGTGCGATATGTCACCCTCCCCAACCCATTCACGGGGTTCCGCGCATGTCGTACTTGCGCGCCGTTCGTCCCTGCCTCTTCCAAGGCGGCGATCAGGCACCCCTCCCGCTTCTCGAAGTGTTCGTAGAACGTCTTGCGCGACACGCCGGCGCGCCCCGCGATCTCCTCGACGGTTATCGCGCTGCAACCGCGCTCCACGAGCGTCCCGGCGGCCGCGGCGACGATCCGCTCACGTTGCAGCTCGCTCATCCGTGCATGCTGAACCGTGCCCTGCCTACTCAGCGTCGTAATCCCAGTAGCCGAGGGCGTATTCGGGGGGATGAGGGTAATGGCGGCACCATTCATGCCAGTCGAGCGCGAACGAGCTTTCGGGCGTGAGGAATCCGAAGTGGATGATTCGGTCAGAGTCGGCGGCGCCAAGGGCGGCAAACGCCACCTCGGCGATCTCCCATCGTTCGCTCTCCGAGATCGGGACGTGCTCGGTCGGCTCGTCGCGCTCGCGGTTTTCGCTTCGTTGATCCTCAAACGCCGGAATCCATAGCGCCACCGACGCATCGCCGCGCTCGTTGACGTCGATGTCGGCGCCGCGTATGTGCCTGACACAGACGCGGTTCAGCGTGTCAGCCAACAGCTTTCCGGCGGGGAAGCGTCGTTCGAGGATGACGATCAGGTCAATTCCAAACGTGAGCCGCAGCGGCAGCTCGTCGCGGGGTACACCATCCCAGTCGGAATACGCATCCGGCGCAGGAGAGCTGGGTCCCATCGAGCTCACGGCCTCTCTCACCCCACCCTCACCCGCACCCGCACCACCCGTGACCACCCTGTCGCAAACGGATACCCGACCGCCCCTTCGCAGACCACCCGTATCTGCCACCGCCCGGGACCGAGGAACTCGAATCGGTAGCTTCCTCTGTACCTCCCCGCTGAGCCGGTGCGGATGAAGGAGAACTTGAGCCATTTGCCTCGCCCCTCGCGCGCCTCGAGCACCAGCTGCTTTCCGCCCTTCGGGATCGACCCGCCCAGCACGCGGCCGGAGAAATGAATGCTCTGAAGCCTGCTGACGTGCCGCGGCTCGATGCTCAGCGTCAGGCGCGCCCGTACCGGCCGCCGCTTCGGCGTGGCCTTCGCCGGCGCCGCGGGACTCACGGGGCCTGCCGCTCCTACCGGGTTCTCGACGTTGATCTCGCGGTCGAGCACGGTTGCCGAGTTGCCCGCCGGGTCCAGCACGCTCACGATCAAGTGATGGGCGCCGTTTCCGATCGCTGTCGTGTTGAACCCAACGTCCGCGGACTCCGCCCGCGGACACGGCTGCAGGTAGAGAAACCCGGCGATGCCATCGGTGCTCTGCCCCACCTCGTGGCAGCGCCCGCCGTTTTCGTCGGGCACCGTGCTCTGCACGAGCTTCCCGTCGATCTGGAAGGTGACCTCCCAGATACCCGCGCCGGGGTCAGAGCCGTTGAACGTCACGTCGCTCGTGCCCTCCACGGTGCTTTCCGTGGCCAGCGGGCCGCTCACTTCGCGGGCGACCGGGCCTTCGGCCTGTTCCAACACAACATCGGCCGCGAACATGTACATCGCCGCCGCGTAGCCGTTTGGATCCCCGCGACCGATCGGACACTGTTGTTTGTCAGCCCCCGCGCAGTTCGCGTCCAGGTACAGGTTCGCCCCGAGATCGGCGCTCGGCACGCTGATCCGGTTGGCTTCGGCCAGCGGCTGGGCTATCTGCGTGTCGCTGCCTTCGCACTGAAGCGGCGCGCAGTCGGCGAAAATATTGAAGTTCGCGCCCCCCAGCCACGTCAAGAAGAACGCTTCACTCGCTTCGCCCCCGTCGACATCTTCCGCCCGCCACAACCTCGCGCCGGCCATCCGCGTCCAGGCGGGGACCGTGAACGTCCACAGCGCCCGGTCCACACCGGCCTCATGACTCCCACGATCGCCGAGCGCCGCGATCAGCGCGCCACCCGCGGGACAGCTGTCTTGCGTGATCGTGTCGTTGCCCATCGCCGTCGCGCTCCACCCATCCACCGGCGCCGCTTCACCGGACGGGGTGCGGCAGGCATACACGTGGTACTCGCCCGCCGTCGCGACCGGCGCCGACGCGAGACCGGCCAAGCTGAGGCCCAGAGCTACGAGGACCGCGACGTGCGTTCTCACGACGCCCGTCGCCCCCGCCGGTCCGCCAGCTGGTAGCCGAGCTTGCGCATCCGCGCCAATTCGACGGACACGTACCCCGGCGTCGTGTTCAACAGCTCGGCGATCTGCGCGTAGGTGAGCTCCGCGGCCCACAGCTCCGCGATCAGCGCGCGTCGCCTCGCAAGGCGCGCGCGCTGATTGCCTTTGACGCTTTCGATGCCGAGCGCTTCGAGCGCCCTCGGCCACGATCCTTCGCCGATCGCGCGAGCTATCACGGGGGCGGACGGCCATGGCGCCCCGGTTCCTCTACGGAGAGCTTCGAACGTGTCTGCGCTGAACGGACCGTGCGCGGCCCGCGCGGCGTCTTTTAGCGCCACCCGGGCGATTCGCTTTTCCCCCTCTCGAGCGCCTTTGCGCGGTTTCGCCGCGCGGCGCACGATCGGCAGGCTCGCTTTTTGAAACAGCTGTGACACGCGTTGGCGCGTGATCCCGAAGTGGCGTCCGACCTCCTCGAGTGTGCGGCCTTCGACGTGCAGCGAATACATCTCCTGCACGCGGTCTTCCTTCCTCACGAGCGTGCTCGTCACCGAAACTGCTCCGGCGTCCATCGGCGGGAGCAACTGGGGGCAGACACTTGTCTGCTTCTCTGCTCGGGCTGTGGCTTTGGGGCGAGCCCGTTTTGGTGAGGAGATTGGCTGGGGGTTTCGGTGAAAACGGGCGGGTGGGGTTCGGATCAGGTCGCGAAGCGGGACGGAAGGTCAAAGCTGCCTTCGGTCGCAGGCTCAGGCGCCCGCGCGCGGGACGTGCCAACCTACCCCGCCCACAACGTCCCGGAAAGACGCGGTAGCGGACTAGTCCTATACCGCCATATGACGCTTGCGGGCCACGGTGGGTTCGAGTCGCCCGTGGCGCAGCCGACCGCAACGAACACCGTCCAAGAAGATAGAGCTCGCTTGAGACGGCTCGCTCAATCAAGCCCGGCTAGCTAAGCTGTCAAAGCTCACTGTCGCCCCCGCGCGCCTTCCTCGCCCCGGCCTTCGCGCGCGCGGCCGGGCATCCAGTAACCCCGATCACCGTGTCCTGATGGATCACAGCCCCATTCTGAGCGGTCAACGCCGTGGGCATCACCAGGCCGCCGAGCTTCTCCCTCACCCTGCGCGTTACGGTGCGTACGCGGCCGTCAACACGGACCTCGACGCGCTTTGCGACGGTGACGGCCCTGCCGGCCTGACACAGCTTGCCGTTGGCCGCCAGCGCCGAGTCCGGGCCCTCGGGCAGGTCCAGTTCGAACGCTTCCACCGGCACGTCGGGGATCGTGCGGAATGTCGAGCTCGTGACACCGGCGCTGTCGATCGACGTTTCGCCGCTCAGATCGACGATCACCCCGTCGCCCTGCAGCACGAGCACCAGTTCGGGGAACCGCTTGCCGCCGTGGCTGACGAAGTAGGCCGGGCCGGATAGGTTGGCGTCGCTGCCGGGATTGGCGTCGCTGCCGGGATGTGTGGCGTCCCTGCCGGGAGGGGCGACCGGGAGCACCGGCGTGCTCACGCTGGCCGTGCCGACCCGCGAGGAGGCCGGGCACGCCGCGGGGTCCCGGTCGAACACGCTGGCAAGGCACGCTCCCCCCAGGCTCGCCAGGCGCGAGACGAGCTGCCTCGGGAGGTCCACCTTGACCGAGGCGAGGTTCGCCTGCCGGCCGATATCCGATTCTCCGGGAGGGGCTTTGGGGTAGACGAGCTTCACGTGCAGGCTGGCGCCGTTCTGCCGCGACGTTCTTCCCGACGTGGAGACCGAGAGCTTTGGCGCGAACTTCAGGCTCGCGCAGTTGGCCACCTCGAACGGCGACGACACCGGTGCGCCGGCGCCTTCGTCGCCTGAGATTGTGCTCGTCAGGGGTAGATGGGCGCAATTTGTGGGATTGAATATAAATCTCTGACGATCGATCGTGATATTTAGGTGCTTGATTTGGAGAGGGATGCCATCGATTATGTTGGGAATCCCGCCGGTGGTGATCGTCAGCTGGGCGGTTCTGGGGTCGACTTCGATCACGGCCCTGATCACGAGGCAGTCGCACCCCGGGTGGTTTTCGGGGGCGTCCTCCAAGTCCAGCGGTCCAGCCTTGACCGGAGTGACGATCACCAATCCAAACGGGGCGCCTGCATAGCCTGCGGTCAGATAGATCTTCCCACCGGAGAGGGTGTATGGGTGTGCGCCCAACCCCGCTGAGATCGTCGTCTGGCCGATCAGGCTGGCGGCGGCGCAGGTCCCGGCGTCCGCCTGGGCTTCGGGGCAGAGGGGCACGGCTGAGAGCATCCCCGCGACGCCCGGAGGCAGGCGCAGTTGGAGGCCCTGTAGCGCCTGCTCGCCGTCTTCGCGTGAGATCGTCACCGTCAGCGGGCTGTAACCGCCTGCCTGGTTGCTTGTTGTGCCCGCCGTGAGCGACGGCGCGAACGGCAGTGAGGGCCCAGGACAAGATGACCCGCCCGACCCGCCCCCATCCGCCGCGCCGCCCGGACCGGAGGTGATCGCGAAGTTCGACTGCGCCCCGACGGGCGGTCCGCCGGACCAAGGCGTGAAAGACGCCTGTGTCGTGTACGTGCCACAGCGCGTGGGAGTCGACAGCGGCGCGCCTTCGCCGCCGAAGAATTCCAAGTCGATGTCTTCGAGCGGGAGCTGCGGGGTGTTCTGAAACGTCACCGCGATCTGGCCCGTCTGGGGGTTCAGCGACAGCTCGCCCGGGAGCTTGATGAGGACACCGGATTCGGGGTCTTTGGCGACGAGGTAGATCGCCATCAGGGAGGAGAAGGGGTTCGCGTTCTGCGCCGCGAGGTAGATCGCGCCTGTCAGCGGGTTCGCGAGGATCGGCGTCGTCAGCCCGACGGTCCCGAGCTTCGCCGCGGCCGGACAGAAGTTGAAACCCTGCTCGAGTGGTTCCGGGAGGGCGGGGGTGAACAGGGCGGTCATTGCGCTCGGTTCAGATTCTGGGTCGAGCGCGCCGAAGCCGGTGAAGCCGACCTCGGGCTCAGAGCAGGCTTCCAGTCCGTTCGCCCCGGCGGGGTTCAGCGCGACGCCGTCCGGCAGGACGACGGTGATGTCCCTGATGTCGGAGCTACCGACGCCCCGCGGGCTCACAGCGGCTTCCTGGGGGACGTGCAGGTTGACCGTGATCGCGCTCGGAGTGCTCGCCCGCTGCTCGGCCGAGGAGACGTCGATTTCCGGGTGAAACGGGAGGGCATTGCAACCATCCAGCGCGGGCAGCGGCTGGGCGGCCGCCGCGACGATGTTTTCCCCCGTGGCGAAGTTTCCCGGCGTTTCCCACGAGTCGGCTTCGAGGCTCGAGCGCAACGGGCCGTTGCAGGAAGTCGGCAGCTCGAAAAGCGCCGGTGCAGCGCTCTCGTTGAGTGGCTGACACGGCGGGTATCGGCCCTGCTTGCCGGCGCTCGCGAGGCAGCTGTAGCCGCGGGTTTCGTCGTGGCGCGGATCGCCGGGGACGCCCCAGAAGCTGATCACCGCCCCGACCACCCCGGCGGTCTGGGTGATGTTGGGCACTTCGGCGGTGATCGCGTAATCGGCGCCGGTACGGACCGAGGTGTCGAGGTACACCGGCGTTTCCCTGTCGAGCGGGAGGAAGCCGAAACGTGCGGGCTCTCCGATCGCGGGTTCCAAGTTGAACACGGGCACGCTGAACGTCGTGACACCTGCAGTGCCCGGTTCGTTGGCGGTCAGGACCGCCACGCCGACCACCGACGAGGGCGGGCATTCGTTGAGCTTTGCCGAGAACTGCGTCTCGGTGCAGCGCACGAACGGCTGCGGGTTACCGATCAGCCCGGGCGGAAATCCGATGTGCAGGTCCTTGGGCAGCGCCACAGGTTCCGCCGCCACAAACCCGCCGCTCGAGAGCGACTGGGCAGACTGATTCAACCCGATCGTGAACGTCGTCTGAAACGGGTGCGAGCCGGCCCTCGTGTCGAGCCGCCCGCCTGCTTCTTCAGCTGTCAGTTCGTAATCTTCCACACCGAACTGCGCCGAGACCGCGCTGACCGTGACGGGGCGTGAGATCGAAGCGGCCGGGGCTCCCCCACCGCTGACGCTTACATCATCGCGCTCACCCGTCTTGGCTTCTTCCTTCACCTTCACCTTCACACGAACTTCGATCTCCTCAAACGGCAGCACGACACCCTCGAAGGCGCATACGGCACTCGGGGGCGCTCCGGGTGTCGCGTTGCTGTGTTCGACGGAGCATTCCAGAGGAACGTGATTTGTGCCCTCCCCGATCACCCCTTCGACTTCCAGCGCTTCCAAGCCCGCCGGGAGCGTGTCAGCGACCTTCACTTCGCCGTTCGTGCTCTCGTCACCGACGTTTACCACAGTGGCGATGAGGTAGGCGCTGCCAGCTCGTGGTAGGTACGTCGGACGCGTGCCCGCCATGAGATGCCACCAGGGCGACAGAGTCTCGGCGGGGGCGGCCGCGGCTCCCACCACCGCAACCAGCATCACAGCCAGCACGGCAGCGGCGGCGACACCGAAGATCACCCTCTTGATCAACCCTCCCACGACCACTCATCTTACGCGGTTTGGCAAGTGGTTGACGCAGTGCTTTTCGACTACTCGCCTCACCACTTCTACTCGCTGATTAGGACCCCGCCGACCAAACCGTCCATCAGCCTGCGACCCTCGCAGAGGTACAAACACCACTCGACATTCGATAAGCGTTGCCATTAGGAGTACCAGGCCCCGGAGCTGCCCGGGGCCTGGTCCCCATTAGTCCTAGATCACCGTTTGCGCGTTATTCGTATCGCTCCACCAAAATGGACGTTTTACTCGAGGTACTGTAGGAACCAACAGCAGTGCAAGCCGCTGGTGCCGTACAAGACACCCCTTCAAACCTGACCGCTGTTGCTTCGCTGGGAACGGGGTTGGTTTGTGCTACCCATTCGGTGCCGTTCCAGGCATCCGCCGATTCTGTATCAGGAGCGGCCTGTCCAACCGAGGTACAAGCGATGGCCGACGCGCACGAGACGACGTGATTTTTGGTGGACCCCGCCGGAGTTTTTTGAACAGACCATTCTGTGCCGTTCCAACGCTCCGCCAGAAGTGGGCCCGTACCGATCCCGGTGGCTGTGCAGGCTTTCGCGGACGTGCACGAGACCGACCTCAGCCTGCCTTGCCCGGTAGGCGTTTTCTGGATCGTCCATTCCGTGCCGTTCCAGCCCTCCGCCAGAACTTCGTATTTCGTACCGGCTTGGTATTCGCCCACTGCGATGCATGCCGTCGAAGAGGTACATGATACCCCTTCGAGCCTACTTGTGGCGGCGCCGATCGGGGTCGGAGTTTTTTCCCCTGACCAGGTAGTCCCGTTCCAGCGCGCTGCGTAGGTTGCCGTTGTTCCGCCAACCGCCGTACAGGCGGTCTGCGAGGTGCAAGAGACTGATACAAGAGGTCCAGTCACTTCGGACGCAGCGGTCGACCATTTTGTCCCGTTCCAAGTCTCCGTCAATGTTGCGCCTCCCCTGCTTCCCACTGCCATGCAAAAGGTGGACGATGTGCACGACACAGCTACAAGAAAGCCGGCGTTTCCAGTTTTCTGAACGGACCACGTCGTGCCGTTCCAGATCTCGGCCAACGCTTCGCTACTGCCATGCCCTACCGCGACGCAGGATTTCGAGGAGGTGCAGGACACCCCGTTCAATTCGTTACCCGCTTCCGATTTGGTTTCCTGGATCTTCCATTCCGCCGCCGAGGCCGAGGAGACCCCGACCGCGCTCAAGGCGCAGACGGCTGCTAGCAGCAGCGCTGCTCTGTTGAACTTAGATCTCATTCTATGAGACTCCTTTGTATCGGTCCGGCGCCCAGAGCGCCGTCCTCTCACAAAGGGACGCTCCGGACGCCGGTCTTTGATGAGTTTCTCACCCTACGAGCAGACGATCGCGACCGCAAGATTTCCCACACAAACGTCCATGCTTTTATTTGTGTGAAGCCTTGTTCGGAGTATTCACATTTCCTTCGAGCGCACGGGCGACTCGCTCACCCAATGCCGTCAGGCGCCAGGCGTTCGGGCGCCCGGGGCCCGATGAGCGCTTCTCGATCAGGCCGATCGCGGCCAGGCGAGCCAGCAGTGTCGAAATCTGCGCGTCGCGGCCAACACCCACGCCCTGCCCGATCTCGCGGTTGGAGGGGCCGGGCTCGCGCCCACCCCGCCGCGCCAGGTAGAGGAGGCACTCACGCGCACGGCGCGCCCGCGGGTTTCGCAGCGCGGCGGGAATCAGCGCCCGCTCATGCTCTGGGGACGCACACCCGGCCGAGCTCGGGCAGGACGCGCGTTGCGCGGCGATCTCCCGCGCGAGCCGATCCCCCTGCGCGATCTCCCGCGCGACCGCCGCGTCGTCCATGAACGGCGCGACGATGACACCCATCAGCGGACCGAGCAACCCGAGCAGCGGTCGCGGCTCGGGCGCGATCAAACGCGCGCCGACGATGCTCACCACCGACCCCAGGGCACCCTCCGCGGCCAGCGGCGAGGCGTGCGAGACGTCACGTTCGGTGTGCTTTACGATCAGCGCGCGAAAGGCTGCGGTCGTGCGCTCGCGATGCTCGCGCACGCGCGCTCCGCTCGCCGGGGTCTCGACGACGAGCACCCGCGCGAGCCGCGGCTCTGCGTCAAAGAACCCCAACACGGCGGCCATCGCCGCGCGCATCCCATCCTGCCAGGGACCGCCCTGGCCTGCCCGAAACGCCTCGGCGGCGAGCGCTCCCACCCGCTCCAAGCCACCGTCCAAGACGGCGATCAGGCAGGCCTCCAGGCCATCGAAATACTCGTAGAACGTGCGCGTGGATACCCCCGCCCGCGCGATCACCATCCCCACCGACGCATTCGCCGCGCCCCGCTCGGCCACCACTTCCACGACGGCGTCGAGAATCCGCTGGCGCTGTAGCTCATCGACTCGCGGCTGCCGCCGGCCCGCACCAGCCATGGAGGATGAATACCTTTTTGCTCATACGCCGACAACGCCGATTTGGCCGATCGCCGGGGCGAGCTCGACCATGTTGGAGCGCAAAACTTGGCGACGCGTCGCTGTCCCCGTGTCACCTATCCAATCCAGACGTGGCCTCGAAGATCGGATCATTCGTATCTGCCCCGGACCCGAGCTCGTCGAGCGCCAGCGCGACCTGCAGCTCCGGCGGGCACGGGTTGATCGTGCGCCCGAGCCGCGCTTCGATCGTGCGCAGCCGCTTTCTGATCGTGCTGCGAGCGACCTGCATCTGTTCGGTCGCACACGAGACGTTGCACCCCGCATCGAGATACGCGCGCAGCGTCTGGCGCAGCACCGCGCCGCCGCCCCGCTCGTCTTCCAGCGGCGCGATGTAGAGCTCGATCAGCACTCTGGCCAGCGCCGGGTCTTTGAGCGCGCTCGCCAGCAGCGCGACGTCGCGATAACAGGTGAGTATTACCCCTTGGGCGGGTGGGCTCTCATTCCGCGGGATCCCATTCCTGCGCAGCGCGACCGTCAGCGCCGCCCGCGCCTGTCGATGGGTCGAGCGCCACCCGTGCATTCCCCACGCCGGCTCGCCGACCGCAATACGCACCTCCCCCGCCGGGATCGCACGCCGCAGGTCGGCCATCCGCAGCGGGCGCCGTCCCCCCAGCCACCCCCATACCGTGTCCTGCCCGCAGGCGACGCTCAACAACCGGCGGTCCAGCTTCTGCGCCACCCCGCGCAAGAGCTCCCGCGCACCCGCACCCGTGGCGATCGCGCCGATGTGCTGGGCGCCCAGGTCATACCCGAGCTCGGGATCGAGGCCGGCATGCGCCATGGCGCCGTCGCTCACGAAGCCGTTGCTCAGCCCGCGATTGCCGGCGGCGCCGTTGCTGTGGCCGGCATGCTCCTCCTCGCCCGCGAGCAGCGTCTTCACCCGTTCCAGCAGGCGATGCTCGCGCGTGCCCCGGACCCGCTGCAGCTCAGCCACGTGCTCGCGCGCGACATCGGTGACCAACCGGTCGACCAGCGACGCCTGCGTGCGCAACATCTCCCGCACCCGGCCGCCCTCTGCGTGCGCAGGATCCCAATCAACACGAGCGGCTTCCTCCAAGATGTAGTCCCACAGCAACGCCTGACCGACCATGTAGCGGCGCAGCACCGTGTCCAGGCTCACACCGCCGCGCGCGGCCCGATGAGCCTGCGCCGCCGCCTCCCGCGGAATCGAGACCGGCCCCCAACCCTCACCCCGCTCGATACCGCTCAGGACATAGTCCACACCCGCTGCCACCGTCGCGCGCAGCCCGACCAAATACTCCGCATCGCCGTCACTCACGGGATCTGACGCGACGCCGCTAACACGCGCGAAGATCGCGTCCTCGATCTCGGCCTGCCGCGCGCGCAACCGGAGCACAACGATCTCGGCACCGCTTACCATCTGCTAATATAATTCCTTGTATCGGTCTGGTGCCGGAGTGTCGTCCTCTCGCAAAAAGGGACGCTCCGGCATCGGTCTTTAATCGGCGAAACCCGATTAACGGGACCCACCCTCCCCTCCGCCCACGACTCAGATCAAGCGCAAGCTACTTTCCCTTGGCCTTCTTCCCGAGCGCTCCGTAGCTTTTACGCGCCTGCTTTTCACACTTACTCCGCTTCTTCTTCTTGTGGTACCTCTTGCGGCACGAGCTGAGGGCCTTGGCGAGCTTTTCCGCGCGGAGCTGAGCCGCTGTCTTCTTCACGGGCCCCGCGGGGGTGATGTTCCCCAGCCCGTTGAACGTGGCGCTGCTCGGCGCCCCGTAGATGCCGGGTTCCGGGGCCGGGGCGGCGCGGCAGGCGTCGGCGGTGGTGCATTCCGGGGGCTGGGAGCCGCGCTCCGGGAAGCACGGCGCGAGGCTCGTGCATTCGTGCGCGTCATAGATGTCGTAGGCTTTGTCGAAGTCCTGCGCCGCGAGCTTCGCGGTCGTCAAGAAGAACACATCCCCACCCGACAGCGAAGCGTCGAGGAACGCCGATTCGTCGGGCGATTCCCCGGAGGTGACGAGGCCCACGCAGCCGGCGCCTTCCACGCCCCCACGGCCTTCCGTTTCGTAAGCCCGCGCGTTCTTGAATACCACGCTCCCACTCGCCGACTGTGGTCCGCAGCGTGCTGTTTCCCCGCCGACCCCCGCCGGCTCGTACTCGTAGACGTCCCATGTTCCGTTGACGTCCTTCGGGACGAGCCCGTCGAACGCGTCGAAGAACAGGCGGCCTTCATCAGACAAGAACCGCGGCTCATAACGCGATTCGCCACCGGCGCTAGCGTAGGGTACCCACCCAGGCACGTTCGCCGCCAACACGCTCCCTGCTCCCCACGTATCGTTGCCGTCCACCAGCGGCGCGTTTTCGCCTGCTTTTTCGATGTTCAGGCCCGTTGGTCGTGCGCCTGTGGGTTCGCATGAGGCGCAAGCGAGCCTCTCCGCTTTGCGCGTCATACACGTATGCCTCCTCCGCGGGTTTGTCGGTGACGGCGTCGCGCGTGTCATAGCCCGTGAGGTTCCGGTCGGACATGAACGCCAGCCAGCGGCCGTCGGGGGAGACACGCGCAAGCAGGTCCACCAGCGCCGTTCCGGCGATGCCCCAGTCGACGTTGTCTTCGCCGGAGATCACGGCGACCAGCCGGGGTGGTTCGCTGTCGCGGCGCACATACAGGTCGCACCGTGCTTCGGGCTTGTATTCGCCTTGGTTGCAGGCCCCTGGGACTGCGCCGGGGGCGAGCACGGCGTCGGCGACGAAGTACACGTTGCATTCGGCTCCCGTTGCTTCATCGCATGCTTCTTCGCTTGCGCCGGCGATGAAGCCCTGCACGCTCGCGGGTTCTTTCGCGGCGTTCAACGGCGTGAGGTCCGAGAGCGCGCAGCGCAGCTTCCCCGCCAGCGGGATCTCGCATTCATAGAGATCCGGGTGTTCTGCCCCTGCTCCGGAGCCTATGGTGAGCTGCTGGGTGTCGGTGAACCACACCCGCGAGCCGTCATCGGAGGCGTCCTGGAACACCGGCGCAGCGGGTCCTTCCCCCGACCCGGGCTCGGGCACGTCCAGCTGCAACGTTTCACTCGTACCTACATCACGCAGATACAGGTGGCCGTTGACGGCCGTCCAGAACGCGCGCGAACCATCATTGGAGATCGCATGCCGAGCATCCGGCGCGAATCCTCCTTCCTTGTATCCGAGCATGCCCCCGGTGGTGCCGGCGTTTTCGGGCAGCACGCTGACGAGCGAGAGGACACCCGCCGACCACTCATACAGCCCGTCTTCGCCGGGTGGGGGGGCCGGTGAGCTCAACGGTGTTTCAGAGCCCACCGCGACATGCGCCGCGTCGGGGCTCGCGCCCTGGAATTGCGGGCCGCAGATCGGCGACGGGGGGCATTCGTTGCCTACGAAGCCTTTCCCGAAGATTGTTCCGGGGGGGACGTTGGCGTACCCGGGCTTGCCTGTCGCGAGCGGCCGGTAGCAGGGCATGCGCGGCGGCAGGCACGGTTCCTGGGTATTGCCGTTCTGATAGTCGGTGGCGAGATACGGCGTTGATTCAGAAGCTTCAGGCGACAGCGGGACGAACGAGCCGAAGGGCTGCAGCACCCCATGGGAGAGATCTTCAGAGAAGAACCGGTATTCCTGCCCAGTCCCGATGCTCGCTCCCGTGGGGCGTGTGTGCGGCACCCCGAGGTCCCTCGAGCCCCATTCCGCGGGGCCGCGGGTCGAGAACACCTGCTGCAGGTTCTGGAACCCCGCGGGTGCGGGTTCGGTAGCACCGTTCGCGAGATAAGTGACCGCGCCGCCCGGCCCCGCGGCCTGCGAGACACCCGGCGGTTCTCGCTCCAGTCCGAGGATCAGCGCGCCCTGCTTCGCCGGCGGGGAGACCATCTCCCACTGGCGCCCATCGATCAACGAGAACGCGCCCGCGGCCTGCGTCGTGAAGACCGCTTCCCTGGTCCCCTCTCCTTCTGTGTTATGCGCGCGCAGCCGCAGGTGATAGACCGTCCCCGGCGAGAGGCCCTGAACAGGCACCCCGGGAACCGCGAGCACCGCAAACTCGCCCGCGAACCCCGCCGGTGCGCTCGAGTGTTCATAGCCACTGGACGAACACGTACTCGCCGATGCGCACTTCCCGTATTCGAAGAACGCTTCGCCGGCCAACCCCCGCGGGTCGAGTTCACCCTGCAACGTCGCGCTTTCCCCCGTCACATCCGAGACCGTCAAGCTCGCGACCGTCGGCGCCGCCAGCGGTTCGAGGACGAACACCCGCACCGTGTCCGCGGTCGTATCGGCCGCATACACAGGTTCGCTTTCGCCGCCCGCACCGACCGCGAGACCCGCGCCACCAGCCAGCTGCGGCGAACCGAAGCTTTCAGCGACCTTACACGTAGCAGGCGCCCCACCTCCGAACGGTTCACACGGCAAACCAACCACTTCGACCGCACTGCCGTTATCCACATACAGAGCCGAAGAGGAGGGATTGACAGCCACGCCAGTCCGAGCAACCGTGTTTTCGAGAAACAGATGGCCAAGATCGGCCCCGCCGGAACTGTACTGTTCGACGTTCCGGAAGCCGGTAGCGACATACAGGTTCTCCGTGCCGTCGATAGCGATGCCCGACGGGAGACCGCTGTCTCCCCATTGGGTGGCCGTGAAAGCCCCGTCCGCTTCGAACTCATACATAGTCCGTGCGACTGTGAATGGGGGCGTAAAGTGCGCCGCGTTGACCCACAAGTCACCAGCACCGTCGACCGCCATGCCCAACAGCGGCGGATGACAGAAGAATTTTCAGGCGGGCATTCCGGCACACCAAAATGTTCAGCGGCCGGACCGTGCAGCTGCCCATTCGGTTCTTCAAAGACACCGCCGCCATTGTTGCCCCAGGTTGCGACGAGGACCCCACTTTCGGTGAACTTCGTGATCAGGTTATCGCCCGCGTCCCCGACGTACACATCGCCCGCTGATTCCCCCCCTGGGGAGTTGTCGACCGCGATGAACGTCGGGGACTCCAGCTCCCCCGGCTTCGCACCGGACAGGCCCTTGAAGCACGTCGCCTGACAGACCTGCAGCGCTTCGCTAGAGCCGTCCGCGACACCGAAACCCCACGCACGAAGAAACACCCCCGTCGAGGAGAACTCATCGACGCGATGGTTGCCCGTATCCGCGACATACACATCGCCAGTCGCGTCATCCACCGCGACACCACTACCACCGGAAATCTCTTCCCCACCCCCACTGAACCCCGGGGCGGCGAGTTCCAGCTCACCCGCCGCGGAACCCTTGCTGCCGAACACTTTTTCGTAGATATGCGCGCGGTTGGCCAGGGCGGTTCCGGTCCCGAACAGAAGACTTACAAAGGTTAATAAGATTATTGAATAAAAAGGGCGAAGGGAGATATAGCTACGCAACCGAGCGTGTGATGACCCGGGGTGCGTTAGCTTGCCTGCAGGGGCGGGTGGAGATACAGGGGTCTTAAACCCTGTGCAACGACGAACAGCCCCCGGCAAGCTCAGACACCGATGGAATACCGGGCGTACTGTGGCGTAGCTCGCCCTCAGGTTGCTTTCTGGCCGCATCAGCTCGCCCTTCTCGTTGAATTGAAGATCCCCGCACGAGGCGCTAAAATCCCAGACATGGGCCCGTCAACTAGCGGAACCGCAACCGTTGAGTTCGACCAGAAGCTGCTGGACCGGCTGCGCGAGCGCCGTCCCGAGCAGAGTGACCGCGAGCTGCTCGAAGAGCATGGCCCGTATCCAGCTGGGACGCGAGGCGAGCGATCTGGCGCGAGAGGCCTTTGCGGGTACCTCCTCCGAGGAGATCGAGCGCGAAGCCGTCAAAGCCGCACGCGAGGTGCGCGCCGAGCGAGCGGCCGCCCGGCAGGCTGCCAGTTGAGACCCATCATCATCGACGCCAACACGCTGGCGTCCGGAAGCATCAACCCACACCCCGAAGCCCCAACCAGCCTGATCTACCACGAGCTCACGGGTACGCGCGTCGAGGTGTTCGTCTGCCCCGAGCTCCTGGCCGAGGTCGCCGGCACGCTGCAGAAGCCCTACTTTCTGCAACGCATCACTCGGCAGAGCGTCAATGACATCGTCACCGCCATCGCCAACGCCGGCACGTTGCTCCCGGACCCGATCAACCCCGAACCGATCATCAGCGACCCGAAAGACGACTACCTCGTCGCGCTTGCCCGCACAGCCGGCGCCGAGTTCATCGTCAGCGGCGACAAACACCTGCTCGGGCACATCGGCCTCGAACCACCGGCGATCAACGCCCGCAATGCTTGTGAACTGCTCGGGCTGATTGAGCTGCCCTAACACGCGGCTCATTTCTTCGTTTTCTTAGCTGGCCCGTATTTGGCTTTGGCGGCCTTTTCACACTTACTCCGCTTTGCCTTCTTGTGGTACCTCTTGCGGCACGAGCTGAGGGCCTTGGCGAGGTTTTCCGCGCGGAGCTGAGCCGCTGTCTTCTTCACGGGCCCCGCGGGGGTGATGTTGCCGAGCCCGTTGAACGTGGCGCTGCTCGGCGCCCCGTAGATCCCGGGTTCCGGGGCCGGGGCGGCGCGGCAGGCGTCCGCGGTGGTGCATTCCGGGGGCTGTGAGCCCGGCTCCGGGAAGCACGGCGCGAGGCTCGTGCATTCGTGGGCGTCATAGATGTCGTAGGCTTTGTCGAAGTCCTGCGCCGCGAGCTTCGCGGTCGTCAAGAAGAACACATCCCCACCCGACAGCGAGGCGTCCAGGAACGCGGATTCATCGGGCGATTCTCCGGAGGTGACGAGTCCCACGCAGCCGGCGCCTTCCACGCCTCCACGGCCTTCGGTTTCGAAGGTCCGCGCGTTCTTGAACACCACGCTTCCGCTCGCGGACCCCGGGCCGCAGCGTGCTGTTTCCCCGCCGACCCCCGCCGGCTCGTACTCGTAAACGTCCCACGTCCCGTTGACGTCCTTCGGGACGAGCCCGTCGAACGCGTCGAAGAACAGGCGGCCTTCATCAGACAAAAACCGCGGCTGATAACGCGAGTCCCCAAAAACGTAGGGCACCCATCCAGGCACGCTCGCCGCCAACACGCTCCCGCGTCCCCACGCATTATTGCCGTCTACCAGCGGCGCGTTTTTGGCTTCTTTTTCGATGGTCAGGCCTGTTGGTCGTGCGCCTGTGGGTTCGCATGAGGCGCAAGCGAGCTCTCCGCTTTGCGCGTCATACACGTATGTCTCCTCCGCGGGTTTGCCGGTGATGGCGTCGCGGGTGTCATAGCCCGTGAGGTCTCGGTCGGACATGAACGCCAGCCAGCGCCCGTCGGGGGAGACACGCGCAAGCAGCCTCCCCAGTACCGTTCCTTCCTGGCCCCAGTCGACGTTGTCTTCGCCGGAGATCACGGCCACCAGCCGCGGTGGTTCGCTGTCGCGGCGCACATACAGGCCGCACTGCGCTTCAGGCTTATACACGCCCTTGCCCTGGCTGCAGGTCCCCGCGACTGCGCCGGGGGCGAGCACGCCGTCAGCGACGAAGTACACGTTGCATTCGGCTCCGGTTGCTTCGTCGCATGTTTCTTCGCTTGCGCCCGCGATGAAGCCCTGCACGCTCGCGGGTTCTTTCGCAGCGTTCAACGGCGTGAGGTCCGAGAGCGCGCAGCGCAGCTTCCCCGCCAACGGGATCTGGCATTCATAGAGATCCGGGTGCAGTTCTCGTGCTCCGGAGCCTGCGGTGAGCTGCTGGATGTCGGTGAACCACACCCGCGAACCATCATCAGAAGCATCCTGGAACACCGGCGCAGCGGGTCCTTCCCCCGACCCGCCCGCGGGCACGTCCAGCTGCAACGTTTCGCTCGTGCCCACATCACGCAGATACAGGTGCCCGTTGTCGGCGGTCCAGAACACGCGCGAACCATCATTGGAGATCGCATGCCGAGCATCCGGCGATTCTCCTCCTGCCTTGTATCCGAGTGTGCCCCCGGTGTCGCCTTCGCTTTCCGGCAGCACGCTGATGAGCGAGAAGACGCCCGCCGACCACTCATACAACCCTTCTTCACCCGGCCCCGGCACGAAGCCTGGTGAGGTCAACGGCACCACTTCAGAGCCCACCGCGATATGCGCCGCGTCGGGGCTCGCTCCCTGGAAGACCGGGCCGCAGAACGGTTCCGGGGGGCATTCGCGGCCCGCGAGGGCTTTCCCGAAGACGGTGCCGGGGGGGACGTTGGCGTACCCGGGCTTGCCCGTCGCCAGCGGCCGGTAGCACGGCATGCGCGGCGGCAAGCACGGTTCCTGAGGGTTCCCGTTCTCATAGTTGGTGGCGAGATAAGGCGTCGATTCGGAAGCTTCGCTGGACAACGCGACGAACGAGCCGAAGGGCTGCAGCACAGCGTGGGAGAGATCTTCAGAGAAGAACCGGTATTCCTGCCCATACCCGATGCTCGCTCCCGTGGGGCGCGTGTGCGGGACCCCGAGGTCCCTCGAACCCCATTCCACGGGGCCGCGGGTCGAGAAGACCTGCTGCAGGTTCTGAAACCCCGCGGGTGCGGGTTCGGTAGCACCGTCCGCGAGATACGTGATCGCGCCGCCCGGCGCCGCGGCCTGCGAGACACCCGGCGGTTCCTGCTCCAGTCCGAGGATCAGCGCGCCCTGCTTCGCCGGCGGAGAGACCATCTCCCACTGGCGCCCATCGATCAACGAGAACGCGCCCGCGGCCTGCGTCGTGAAGACCGCTTCCCTGGTCCCCTCTCCTTCTGTGTTATGCGCGCGCAGCCGCAGGTGATAGACCGTCCCCGGCGAGAGGCCCTGAACAGGCACCCCGGGAACCGCGAGCACCGCAAACTCGCCCGCGAACCCCGCCGGCGCGCTCGAGTGTTCATAGCCACTGGACGAACACGTACTCGCCGATGCGCACTTCCCGTATTCGAAGAACGCTTCGCCGGCCAACCCCCGCGGGTCGAGTTCACCCTGCAACGTCGCGCTTTCCCCCGTCACATCCGAGACCGTCAAGCTCGCGACCGTCGGCGCCGCCAGCGGTTCGAGGACGAACACCCGCACCGTGTCCGCGGTCGTATCGGCCGCATACACAGGTTCGCTTTCGCCGCCCGGACCGACCGCGAGACCCGCACCACCAGCCAGCTGCGGCGAACCGAAGCTTTCAGCGACCTTACACGTAGCAGGCGCCCCACCTCCACCTAGGACGAACGGTTCACACGGCAAACCAACCACTTCGACCGCACTGCCGTTATCCACATACAGAGCCGACGAGGAGGGGTTGACAGCCAGGCCAGTCCGAGCAACCGTGTTTTCCGCGAAAAGTTCGCCGAGTCGTGTACCACCAGAACTGTACTTCCTGACGTTCGGCACACCGTTAGGGACATACAAGTTATCCGTGCCGTCAACAGCGATACCCGAAGGAGTCGCAAAATCAGACCACCGCCGAATGAACCCACCGACCCCATCGAACTCGAACATCGTTTCCACGTCATCCACCCAAAGGTCCCCTTCCGCATCGACAGTGATACCGAGCAGCGGAGACCCGAACGGAACGACTTTGCTCAATGCGCACGGCGGAGCTTCTTCTGCTTCACACCCGCCGACCAGCTGGCCATCAGGTGTAGCAAGCGCGCCACCATCGCCCCACGTTCCGATCAGGCTGCCTTCGCTGCTGAACTTCGTGACGACATCATCGCCCGTATCCCCGACATACACATCACCTTTGGATGCGGAGGTACTGGAATTGTCGACCGCGATGAACGTCGGCGCCTCGAGCTCCCCCGGTTCGGAGCCGGACACGCCAGCCTTGCACGTATCGTGAGATTCTGCGGTGCATACATTGCCTTTCGTGGTCGCATCGACTTCCTTACCGAAGGCCAAGACGAACACCCCCGTCGAGGAGAACTCATCGACGCGATGGTTGCCCGTATCCGCGACATACACGTCACCCGTCGCGTCGTCCACCGCGACACCACTACCACCGGAAATCTCTTCGCCAAGCGCACTGAAACCCGGGGCGGCGAGTTCCAGCTCGCCCGCGGCGGAACCCTTCGAGCCGAACGCTTTTTCGTAGATATGCGCGCGGTTGGCCAGGGCGGTTCCGGTCCCGAACAGAAGACTCACAAAGGTTAATAAGATTATTGAATAAAAAGGGCGAAGGGAGATATAGCTACGCAACCGAGCGTGTGATGACCCGGGGTGCGTTAGCTTGCCTGCAGGGGCGGGTGGAGATACTGGGGTGAAAGGCATCGTTACTTCTTCCCCCGGCGCTTCTTCTTCGCCTTAACCCGCACGCACTTCCCCCGGCGGTTCTTCACGAAGTGCCGCTTGCACTTCACAGTCTTCTTCGTGACCTTCTTCACCGGCCCCGCGGGGGTGATGTTCCCCAGCCCGTTGAACGTGGCGCTGCTCGGCGCCCCGTAGATGCCGGGTTCCGGGGCCGGGGCGGCGCGGCAGGCGTCGGCGGTGGTGCATTCCGGGGGCTGGGAGCCGCGCTCCGGGAAGCACGGCGCGAGGCTCGTGCATTCGTGCGCGTCATAGATGTCATAGGCTTTGTCGAAGTCCTGCGCCGCGAGCTTCGCGGTCGTCAAGAAGAACACATCCCCACCCGACAGCGAGGCGTCCATAAACGCCGATTCATCCGGGGATTCCCCACTGCTGATCAAACCGACACAACCCGCGCCTTCCTGGCCTTTCACGCCTTCGACTTCGAAGGCGTGCCCGGGCTTGTAGACCACGCTGCCGCTGCCCGCGCCCGAGGCCGGGCCGCACGGCGCCCCGGCGGACCCCACGCCTTCGGGTTGATACTCATACACATCCCACTGCCCATTCACATCCTTCGGCACCAAACCGTCATAACTGTCAAAAAACAAACGGCCGCTATCGGAGAGAAACCGCGGCTGATAGAGCGCGTACCCTATATAGTAGGGAACCCACCCAGGCACGCTCGCCGCCAAGGTGGTCCCTGTTTCCCACGCATCATTGCCATCTACCAGCGGCGCGTTTTCGGCTGCTTTTGCGATGGTTGAACGCACAATTTCCCGGCCTGTTGGTCGTGCGCCCGTGGGTTCGCATGAGGCGCAAGCCAGCCTTCCGCTCTGCGCGTCATACACGTATGCCTCCTCCGTCGGTTTGCCCGTGAGCGCGTCGCGGGTGTCATAGCCCGTGAGGTTCCGGTCGGACATGAACGCCAGCCAGCGCCCGTCGGGAGAGACACGCGCAAGCAGCTTCCCCAGTTCCGATCCTTCCTGGCCCCAGTCGGCGCGGTCTTCGCCGGAGATCACGGCCACCAGCCGGGGTGGTTCGCTGTCGTGGCTCAGGTACAGGTCGCACTGCGCTTCGGGCTTATATTCGCTTTGGTTGCATCTCCCGGCTACCGCGCCAGGTGCGAGCACGCCGTCAGCGACGAAGTACACGTTGCATTCGGCTCCGGTTGCTTCGTCGCATGTTTCTTCGCTTGCGCCCGCGATGAAGCCCTGCACGCTCGCGGGTTCTTTCGCCCCGTTCAACGGCGTGAGGTCCGAGAGCGCGCAGCGCAGCTTCCCCGCCAGCGGGATCTGGCATTCATACAGATCCGGGTGCAGTTCTCGTGCTCCGGAGCCCGGGGTCAGCTGCTGGATGTCGGTGAACCACACCCGCGAACCATCATCAGAGGCATCCTGGAACACCGGCCTAGCGGGTCCTTCCCCCGACCCGCCCTGCGGCAGATCGAGCTGCAACGTTTCACCCCTGCCCACATCACGCAGATACAAATGCCTGTTGACAGCCGACCAGAACACGCGCGAGCCATCATTGGAGATCGCATGCCGAGCATCCGACCCGAGTTGTGCTTTCTGGTATCCGAGTGCCCCCCCGATGTCCCCGCCGTGTCCGGGCAGTTCGCTGATGAGCGAGAGCGCCCCCGCCGACCACTCATACAACCCGTGTTCACCGGGTGGGGGGGCCGGTGAGGTCAACGGCACTCCAGAGCTCACCGCGATATGCGCCGCGTCGGGGCTCGCGCCTTCAAAGCGCGGGCCGCAGATCGGATCGGGGGGACATTTGTTCGCGCTTGCAGCGCCTTCGTTTGCCCCGTCGAAAGGTTCAAACGGTGTGGCGGTGTCGTCGGAGAAGCCCGCCTTGGCCGTCACGAGCGGACGGAAACACGAGCCGGCGCCATACGCCGCGGTCGGTACGTTCGACGTACACGACAGATCATCGAGATAAGAGGTCGATTCCGAGGCTTCATCAGAGAGCGGCACGAACGACCCGAAGGGCTGCAGCACAGCGTGGGAGAGATCTTCGGAGAAGAACCGGTACTCCTGCCCATACCCGATGCTCGCTCCCGTGGCGCTCGTGTGCGGCAACCCGAGGTCCCGCGAGGCCCAAGATGAGGCGCCCACCCCCCCGCGCGTGGAGAGCACCTGCTGCAAGTTCTGAAACCCCGCCGGCGATGGTTCGGTGGCCGCGTCCGCGAGATACGTGATCGCGCCGCCCGGCGCCGCGGCCTGCGAGACACCCGGCGGTTCCTGCTCCAGTCCGATGATCAGCGCGCCCTGCTTCGCCGGCGGAGAGACCATCTCCCACTGGCGCCCATCGATCAACGAGAACGCGCCCGCGGCCTGCGTCGTGAAGACCGCTTCCCTGGTCCCCTCTCCTTCTGTGTTATGCGCGCGCAGCCGCAGGTGATAGACCGTCCCCGGCGAGAGGCCCTGAACAGGCACCCCGGGAACCGCGAGCACCGCAAACTCGCCCGCGAACCCCGCCGGCGCGCTCGAGTGTTCATAGCCACTGGACGAACACGTACTCGCCGATGCGCACTTCCCGTATTCGAAGAACGCTTCGCCGGCCAACCCCCGCGGGTCGAGTTCACCCTGCAACGTCGCGCTTTCCCCCGTCACATCCGAGACCGTCAAGCTCGCGACCGTCGGCGCCGCCAGCGGTTCGAGGACGAACACCCGCACCGTGTCCGCGGTCGTATCGGCCGCATACACAGGTTCGCTTTCGCCGCCCGGACCGACCGCGAGACCCGCACCACCAGCCAGCTGCGGCGAACCGAAGCTTTCAGCGACCTTACACGTAGCAGGCGCCCCACCTCCGAACGGTTCGCACGGCAACCCCAACACTTCAACGACACCCCCAGCATCCACAAACAAACCCGACGACGACCCATTCACAGCCACGCCAGTACGTGTGATGCCGCCTTCCTTGAACAGGCTCCCCAGTTCGGTCCCGCCAGAGGTGTACTTTGTGAGGTTCCCCCCTTGCAGGGCAACGGGAACATACGGGTTGTCCGTGCCGTCGATAGCGATGCCGCTGGGTATCCCATCGGGGCGCGTGCCCCAACGCCGAATAGGGTTAGCGCCTTGACCAAACTCAAACATGGTCGAGCTGTCGTACACCCAAAGGTCCCCTTCCGCATCGACAGTGATACCGAGCAGCGGAGACCCGAACGGAACGACTTTGCTCAATGCGCACGGCGGGGATTCTTCTGCTTCACACCCGCCGACCAGCTGGCCATCAGGTGTAGCAAGCGCGCCACCATCGCCCCACGTTCCGATCAGGCTGCCTTCGCTGCTGAACTTCGAAACGACATCATCGCCCGCGTCCCCGACATACACATCGCCCGCTGATTCCCCGGGGGAGTTGTCGACCGCGATGAACGTCGGGGACTCCAGCTCCCCCGCCTTCGCACCGGATAGGCCCTTGAAGCACGTCGCCTGGCAGACCTGCAGCACTTCGCTGGCGCCGTCCGCGACACCGAAACCCCACGCACGCAGGAACACCCCCGTCGAGGAGAACTCATCGACGCGATGGTTGCCCGTATCCGCGACATACACGTCACCCGTCGCGTCGTCCACCGCGACACCACTACCACCGGAAATCTCTTCGCCAAGCGCACTGAAACCCGGGGCGGCGAGTTCCAGCTCACCCGCGGCGGAACCCTTCGAGCCGAACGCTTTTTCGTAGATATGCGCGCGGTTGGCCAGGGCGGGGGAGGCGAAGATACCCAGAGGTATGAGAGAAACGAGGCAGGTTGATATCAAGCGGCGCATCGTTACTTACGTCTCTTCTTCTTGTGCTTCACCTTTTGTGTCTTGTGCGCGGTCTTGCCGCAGCCGGTGACGGTGATCGGGACGGTCGTGTTGATCTTCGCTCCGTTCTGGGCGATGTATTCGTTGGGCATCTGCAGGCCCGAGACGGTCTGCTTGACCTTGCGCGTGACGGTCTTCTCACGACCCTTGACCTTGACTTTGACCCTCTTGGAGACGATCTTCGTGGTGGTGGACTTGCAGAGGTTCCCGTTCGCCGCGAGCGCGGAGAACTTGCCCTCGGGGAGGGTGATTTCGAAGCTGTAGAGGGGGTTGTCGGGGACCGTCTTGAACGTCGTGGAGGTGATCCCGGATTTGCTGATGAACGTGTCGCCGGTCAGGTCGATCCTGATGTTGTAGCCCTCAAGGACGATCACGAGGTTCGGGAACGCTTCGCCGCCGTTACTGACAAAGTACACCGGGCCCTGCAACGGCACGGGGATGTTCGGGACGAGCGCCTTGGCGTGCCCGATCACCGATGCCGATGGGCAGCCCGCGGGGTTGGCGCGGAACTGCGCCTGCGTGCAGGCCTTCTGCAGCGTCGTCAGGCGCGAGGGCAGGGCCTTCGGCAGTTCGACTTTGACGTAGTGGATGTCCGCGTCGGTGCCCTGCGCGACGTTCGGGTAGGCGACCTTGTACGTCAGGCTCGCCCCATTCGCTTTGCTGGTCTTCCCCTGCGTGGAGATCGCGATTTTCGGTTCGAACTTCAAATCGGCGCAGTTCGTGACCTGGAAAGGCACGGAGGCGGTGTAGGTACCTTCTTCTGAGGAGTGGATCGTCCCGCTCGCTTCGAGCTTTGAGCAGTTCGTCGGGTTGAACTGGAACGCCGAGCGGGTCGTGATCGCGTTGATGTGCTGGATTTCCAGCGGGATGCCTTCGATCGACGTGGGGATCGCATCGGGCGTCCCGGGCGGGTTGCTCGTGACTGTGATCGCGGCGGTTTCGGGGTTGATTTCGATCTTGCCCCTGACGAGCACGCAGTCGCAGGCGGGGTGGTTGTGCTGTGTTTTCGCGAGGTCGAACGGCCCCGCCTTGGCGGGGACGACGAACGACACGCCGAACGGCGCGCAGCCATTCGTACCCGGCGTACTGCACGCGCCGTAACCGTTGTAGGGGCCGGTGAGGTAGAACTTGCCGCCGGAGACCGTGAACGGCTTGCCGCCGACGCCGACCGCGACGGTCGTTTCGCCGATCAGGCTTTCCGGGCCGCATTTTCCTTCATTCGCCTGCGGTTCGGGGCACTGCTGCACGTTCGAGAGGTTGCCGGACATGCCGAGCGGCAGGTGCGCTTGCACGGACTGCATGTTCTGTTCGCCGTCGGTGCGGGTCATCGTCAGCGTGAACGGTGAATACGCGCCCGCCTGGATGTTCGTGGCGCCACCCGTCAGCGAGGGGTGGAACGGCAGCTGCGCGCCGGGACAGGGACCGCCGTTCGGGCCGTGTTCGATCGGGAACGTCGAGGAGGGCGTCGCGGGCTGGTTACCCGACCACGGCGCGATCGACGTGGTCGTCGTGTAGGCGCCGCAGCGCGTGGGCGTCGCCAGCGGCGCGCGTTCCCCGCCGAAGAAGTGCAGTTCGATTTCTTCCGCGGGCGCCTGCGGGGTGTTCAGGAACGTCGTGATGATCTGTCCCAGCCCCTGACAGGTCTGCCCGTCGATCACTTCGCCCGCGCCCTGGCACAGCCGCACTTCGCCGGGGAGCTTGACGAGCACGCCCGAGACGGGGTCTTCGGCGACGATGTACATCGCCAAGAGCGAGCCGAACGGGTTGGATTCCTGGGCGGCGAGATACACCGCGCCCGTCAGTTCCTGTTCGATCACGGGCAGCTTGATCCGCACGGTGGCGACCTTCGACGCGTTCGCGCAGAAGTTCAGGCCCGGTTCCAGCAGCGCGGTTTCGCCGTTCTGTTTGGCGGTGATGCTGCCCGGCAGCCGCGGCGTGAACGCGGGCACGCTGACGCCCGGCTGCAGCGGCGGCACGCCCGAGCCCTCGTAGCCGATCTGATCGCCGGGGCTGCCGAGCGCGCTGGCCGCCAGCGCGCTGGGGTCGCCCGAGCACGCCCCCAGCCCGTCGCCGCCGGAGGGGTTGATCGCGACGCCCTGGGGCAGCGCGACGGTCGTGTTGCGGATGTCGGCCTCCGCGAGGCCCGCGGGGTTCAGGCTCTCTTCCTGGGGCACCTTGACGTTGACGGTCAAACCGGTCGAGGCGCTCGCGTTCGCTAGATCGGGATGGACTTCGATCGAGGGGCTGAACGGCAGGCGGTTGCAACCGTCGAGGGCGGGGATCGATTCGTCGGCGAGCGACTGCAACGCGCCGGGTTCGTTCCAGGAGGCGACCGCGACGCTCGAGCGCAACGGCTGCGGTTCGGGTTCGTGGGTCACCGGGTTTTCCCTGACCGGACAGGAGGTCGGCATCTCGAAGAACGCCGGCGGTTTGCTCTGCGCCAGCGGTTCGCACGGGCCTTTCCCCAGCCGCTGGGCGGCGGCGAGACAGTTATAGCCACGCGCGCTGTCGTGTTCGGGCTTCCCCGGGACGCCCCAGAACGTGACGACGCTCGACAGCAGCCCGGCCGTCTGCACGACGTTGTGAACTTCCGCGGTGACGCCGTAGTCGGAGCCGGTACGCACCGAGGTGTCGATGAACACGGTCGTTTCGCGGTTGAGCGGGAGGAACCCGAAGCGCGCGGGCTCCCCGGCCTGCGGTTCGAGGTTGTACACGGGCACGCTGAAGGTCGTCGTCCCGACCTTCGAGACTTCGTCGACGACGACGACGGCGACGCCCATGATCGACTGCGCCGGACAGGCGGGCGCCGGGTACGCGAAGAACTGCGCGAGCGTGCAGCGCGCAAACGGCTTGGGGTTACCGATCAACCCCGGCGGGAGCTGGTCCTCGACGGTCTTCGTCAGCGCGACCGGTTCAGTGGCGTTGAACCCATAGGGCGTTTGGACTTCTTCCTTTTGATTGAGACCCATCGCGAAGGTCACCTGAAACGGGTGCGCCCCGGCCTGCGTGACCGCGGCCCCACCGGGTTCTTCGGCGCTCATTTCATAGCTTTCCAGGCCGTAAAGCGCGGGCGTGGAGCTGATCGTCACGGGGTGCGCCAGCGACGCGGACGGCGCGCCGCCGCCGGACACGCTCAGCTGGTTGATCTCCCCGGATTTCGCGACCGCGTCGTCGACGATCACCCCGACGCGCATTTCGACCAGCTGAAACGGAGCGACCGGTTTACCCTTGACCACGCAAACCGGCGTCGCCGTTTCCCCGGGTCCGCCGGGTACGAGTTCGCATTCCTTGGGTTCGCGTGCCGTCGCGCCCTCGGGGACATCGGCTTCGACCGAGACCGGCGTGAGCCCCGGCGGGAGCTTGTCGACGAGCCTCGCTTCGCCGGACGTATTCGCGTCACCGACGTTGACCGCGTCGAAGACGAGGACACCGTCGGTCACGGGCGCCGCCTGCACGGTACCGATTTCTTTTTCCGCTTCGATCGCCGGAACGGTCTTGTTGGCGTCTTCGCCGATGGTGGTGATCACATACCGTTTGGCGCCATGTTCAAGCAGTTTGCCGTACTTGTCGGTGGTTTCTTCCTTGACCGTGACGTTGCCGGGGCCGTATGCTTTGTTGTTTTCCTTGTTTTCGCCTTCCAAGGCTTTCTGGATGTTGGCGGCGCTCAGAAGGGTCACGCCGAATGCTTCAGCGATTTCTTTGGTGGCGAATTCTTCGATCTTGGCGCCGTTGATCTTAAGGTAGAAGTTCGTCTGTTCAGTAAACGCGCTGTAGTTGCCGGGAGTCGTCACGATTTCCTGCACCTCGTCCTGCCCCGGCGCCGACCCTTCTTTGTGCTGCAAATGCGATGGACGCGTCGCCGCGGTCAGGTGCCACCAGGGCGAGCAGGTCGAGCATTCGATTTCGGCTAGAGCCGGAGAGGCGGCCGTCAGGCCGCCGACCGAGGCAAGGGTCATCGCGACGGCGGCGGTGGCTAGCGCCGCCGCGACAGGACGAGGACCACCAGGACCACACCTACGGAGTCCGCTTGCACGACCCACAGGGCGGCGAACGCTTCTGCCCTGCGCCGCCTGCGCCGTTCGCAGACCGCCAGCGCCACGACGACGAACGGCGAACCGAACCCGAGGACGGCGATGATGAGTGCGATCGCTGGTGGCATTGGCTCCCTGAGAGTCGGGGTTGGTGGTGGCGGAGGCCGTAGTGCTCGCTTCGGCGGTGAGCAGGGGATTAAGCGCCCACCCGCCCGCACCAGTCTCTTGGCCTTGGCGGGCTGCGGGCACACGTGTCCCTGCGCCAGTGAACAGCTTCGACAGCAGCGCGCGAAAACCGGTCGCGGGGGACTGGTTCCGGGCGATGCGCTGCTGAGAGTTCACTGGTTCGCCTTTCGTTGGTGATGAGTGGTGCATGTTTCAGTTGGTCTGAGTGCAGTTACTTACAGCTGCGGTTGTTGCTTTTGAGCCGAGCAGCTCGGGATGCAGAGGACTGTCGCCAGCGGCTATGCTGTGTACCTGCTCGGTGTAAGGCACGCCACCGCGACGGACGAGAAACCCACCCGCCCGCCGCGGTGCCGCTGTGTACGACGGTCCGGCGCATGGCAGTTAGATACGTTCGTGCGCTGGACCGGTCCCGAGTGCAAGGGCAGGTCAGTACCCCAGCACCCGGCCGGTCTGGAAGCCCGGCGCGAGAGGGAACCAGCGCCTTGATGGACTCCCCCCGAGCACCGAGGGATGGGATTCCCGCCCACCCGCGCATCGGCGCCCAAGCTGTGGAGATTTGCTCGGCGGACCGATCGGAGATCGGCGAGCGGTGGGACAACGAGCTCCCGGCGCTCAGCCGAGTCTGACTGGGTCCCGCCAACCGCGTGATCATCAGTGCGCCGCCATATCCGAATGATTCGACGTTGCCAGCGCGCTACGCGACCGCGCGCTGGCAGCCGTAGCCGGATGGGGGATTGAGGACCCACCCACCCTGGCGCGGCGATCGAGCGTTCTGGCGCAGCGCTGGCCCACCGTCGCTGGCATGAGTTCAATCGAGCCACAACCGTCGCCCGCCGGACGCCTGACGCGTCGAGCGGGGGACGTTCCCACCGCAGCGGCTATTTGGCTCATCGGTATTTCCTCTCCTGCAGCGAGGATAGCTCGATTAAGGACCCGCCCACCCACGGGCGCCGGTAGCGTGCAGGATGCGTGCTTTTGCTCGGCTAGGCCGCTCCGCGCCGGCTGTAAAGAAGATCGGCGCCGCGGCCCCGGAGTGCAGACCGCGACGCCCTGGAGACCAGAAGGCCGGAGAGGGACTCGAGCCCTGGCCCCCTTTGACCGCCCTCTAGGGGTATGGAGAGAACGGCCAATATTTGTACGTTCGGCGCGGCGGGCAAGGCTGGCCGATCTCTGATCGGTCGCGAAGCGCCGCTCGGATAGCACCCCGTCGGGGAGGACGTGCAGATGACTGATACCCCACCCGCCCGTGACGCTCAGGCGCGCGGCGACACGCGCGCGCCCTGCAGAGATTCGCTCCCGGTGCTGCCGTTGCATTCCCTCTCCTCCTGATTCCCCACCCCGCCGACCCGGCGGAGCTCTCCCAAAAAAACCAACCGCGACGCCTGGGTTATTTTTTCTCACCCGCGTGCGGCGGTATGACCCAAAGCGGCGTTCGGGACAACGTACTGCGCCCGCACCGCCTCCGAAAGACGCGGTATAGGACTAGTCCTATACCGCCATATGGCGGTAGCGGGGCGCGGATGGTTCAGTGTTTTCGGCTACTACGGTCCGCCGCGCAGCGCCGGGCGGAGACAGATGGCCCCGGTCTGGCTTACCCGGGTCTGCTCGCGCCCGCAACCACTCAAAGTCAAACGCGCAGCCACTCAATGTGAAACGCGCAGCAGGGCCGCGCGGCGCAGGCGCATGACCGCCATTGCTGCGCTCGCGGGGCCGCCCAGCGCGCGCAGGACCGCGCGACGCGCGGCGCGTGCGTGCGGGTCCCGAGCCTGCGGTTCGGCGAGGTAGATGCTCGCCATCGCCGCGAGCATCAGCAGATGGCGGTCTGAGTCGCAGAGCGCGGCGGCGCGGCGGCGGGACTCTTCTGCGAGCAGCCTCATTCTCGCGGCGGTCTCGCCGGCGTCGGTGTAGTTCTCGGTCAGGGCCCGCTGGCCGCTCGCCCTGTCCTCGTCCAGGTCGATCAGGCTGTCGAGCATCGAGTGCAGCGCGCCGATCCACGGGAAGTAGGCGTTCTCCACTGCGAGCGCGTCGGCCACGCTCACATCCGCCTGGGCGGCCATCGCGATCAGCGCGAACAGGCCCAGCGAGGAGCCGGCCGAGGCGGCGGTCTCCCACCAGCGAAGCCCGCAGTCCGGCGGCGTCAGCTCTGAGGCCCAGCGCGCGAACTGCGCCTGCGGCCCGGGCTCCTGCGACACGTTGAAGCTCTGATAGTCGACGATCTGCGCGCCGAAGCGAGCCGCCGGCGCACGCACGGCCTGATAGCCGGGGAGCGCGCGCAGCGCCGCCCGGCAACGCTCCACGGTGCCCTGCACGTAGCCGCCGTCCTCGCGATCCTTGCCCCGCTCGTCCTGCGCGGCGTCATCCGGCGCGTATGGATCGAGCGCGGCGGTGAGCGCGCCGTGCAGCCGGCGCGAGTTGCGCAGGCGGTCGGGGTGCGGCTGCTCGGTGAGCGCGTCGAGGTAGTCGTACAGCGACTGGAAGGACACCTGCGCGCGGATCACCGCCGCCCGTCGCGCACGTGGCACGAAGGAGGCGAACGCCGCGGCGCCGTCGACGTTGGCGCGCTTACTGTCGAGCACCTCCAGCGCAACGCCACGCAGTGATGCGGTTGGGATCGCGGCCGCCCTGCGGCGTTGATCGGCGCGCTCGCGTGCTACCTGCGGGTATACCGAGAACCAGTAGGTGGGCGTGGCGCGTGCCAGTGTGATCGCTGCTCGAGAGCTCATGGCTGCTCCTGGAAGGCTACGCTCGGCGCCACGCGCGCGCAGCGATAGCCGAGCCCGCCGGCGAGCAGCAGGGTGCATCCCACGACGATCGCCAGCGCCAGCGCGATCGCTCCCATGCCGAGTGAGAACGGCGCCGGGAAGCCCGTGCTCAGCTGTAGATAGCGACTCGCCAGGGCGTGGCCGTAGAGCCCGAGCAGCGCCCCGACCGCGCAGCCGACCGTCACCGCCACGACGCTCTCCAGCACCACCGCCCGCCACAGCTGCATGTGATCGAAGCCCTGGGCGGCGAGCGATGCCAGGCGCGCGCGGCGCTGCCAGATCGACGCGCTCAGCACGGCGGCCACCGCCAGCGCGGCGGTGATCAGCAGCAGCGCCGAGATCTGCCCGAGGCTGCGCAACCCTTCCCGCGCGCTTGACTGGAAGCTGGTGATCCGTTCGGAGAGCGTCTGCACCCGCAATCCCGGACGGCCTTTCAGCGCCTGTAGCACGCTGCGCCTGCCGGCGTCCGGGCTGACGCCCGCCTTCAGCGACACCTCCAGCGCGGCGGGACGGTCCGAGCCCCAGAAGCGGCGGTAGTCGTTCAGGTTGATCGTGATCGCCCCCGGCGACCAGCCGGTGTTGGTCGTGATCGCCGCCACGCCAAAGCTCGCTTGCCCTGTTGGGGTCGGCAACGTGAAGCGCTCGCCCACGTGCACGCGCCGTTCGGTCGCGAACGCGTTCGAGATCGCCGCCCAGCCGCCGTGGCGGATCAGGGCTTCCGCGCGGGCGAGGTGGCCTTTCAGCAGCTGGCTTTTCTGGATCATCCTGTCGTCCAGCGGTGAGCGGGCCCGGATCCACAGGCTGCGCGACCCCACGTCCAGCAGGCCGCCCTCGTACACGCGCACGGCGGCGACCCCCGGCGCCCGCGCGACCGCGGCGGCCGCGCCGTCGTCCTTGAAGCTGTCGAGCGTCAGGAACTTGTCGTTCGCGGCGACCCAGACCTGCGCCGTATCCAGGTATTCCACGGCCGCCGCGTCCAGTCCTCTCGTCAGATCGGCGCGCGCGCCCTGGATCGCCACGCTGCCATACACGGCGAGCGCGGCGACGGCGATCAGCGCGATCGCGCGTGTGGCGGTGGCGTTCAGCTCAATCGCCGCGAGCGAGATCATGCTGTCCCTCCTACCCCTGCCAAGCCGCTTCATCGCGGCCAGCACAGCGTCGAAGCAGACCGGGATCAGGCACGGCACCGCCAGCGCGAGCAGGACCCCGCCGAGGATCGTCAGGGCCGGGTCCGCCAGCACGAGCACGGTCACGCTCCCCACGAGCGCCGCGCCGAGCAAGCCGAGCGTGCGCGCAGCGCGCTGGCCCCAATGCTGAACGGCATGCTCGGCACCCCTCGCCGCGGCGCTCGTCGAGCTCGAGCGCAACACCAGCATCGGCACGAGCGAAACGAGCACGGCGGCGCCCACGCCACCGGCGAGCGCGAGCAGCACGATCGACAGGTCGATGCTCTGATGGCTTGCGATCGGAAACGCCGCGGCCAGATACACCGTGCTCTGGCCGAAGACCGTGTGCGCGAGCGCCACGCCGAGCGCGAGACCCGCAAGCGACGCGAGAATCCCCAGCACGAGCGCCTGCGAGAGCACGATCACCCGGATCTGACGCACTTCAAAACCGTTGGTGTGAAGCTCAGCGACCAGCCGGCGGCGCTCGGGCAAAGTCAACAGCATCGTGTTCGCCGCGAACAGCAAGCCCACCATCGCGCCGATCGCGGCGAACAGGCTCGTCGACTGGCCAAGCGGCTTGGCCGTCGCTTCCAGCACGCGCAGTTCGTTGCCCGCGCCCTGCACGCTCACCCGGCCCGCCGTCACCGCACGCAGCTCCGCGGCCACCCGCGCCTCCGCGCCCGGGTAGGGCTCTATCAACACTTCCGTGACCCGGCCAGGCGCTTCGGTCAGTTCTTGCGCGACACCCAGCTGCGCGATCACGATCGGCGCCTGCTCGACCGCGCCGATCGTGGCGCTGTCGAGCACCGCCCCGACCGGCGCTTGGCGCTCCACGCCGCCCACCAGCAGCTGCACGTATCCGCCGCTATGCGCTCCCACGCCTTGCGCGAGCGGTGTGGGCAACCCCACGCCGCCGCTGGAAAGCGCGGCGCCCGTCCCCAGATTTCCCGTCGCCGAGCCCTGCAAGGCGACGATCCCGGCGCTCAACCCCACGACCTGGATCGCCCGGCGGCCTCGAGCGCCGACGAGCTCGCCGTCCTCGCGCAGCACGAACGCCGCGTAGCGCACGCCCGGGACCCTGCCCGCCCGCAGCGCGAGCGCTTCGCTGAATCCTTCGCTTCGAGCGCGCCTGCAGCTCCAGGCGAGCGTTGCCCTGCACGGCGCGAATCAAGGCCGGCGCCGATCCGGTGATGCTGGAGTGAGCGAGCAGCACCCCGAAAACGAGCGCGACACCCACCGCGATGCCGGCGCCCGCGAGCAGCTCAGTCGCAAGCTGGCGGCGCAGGCGCAGCCGGTAGTGCGCGCCGAGCGCGCTGAGCCGAACGCCGGCGATCCGCGGGTCGAGCGGATGCCGCGGCAGCTTCGCGCTGCGCTTGGAGCTCATCGCGAAGCGGCGAGCGCGCCCAGCTCGATGTCGAGCCCGTCGCACAGCAGGCCGTCGCGAAGCGTGTGCACACGGTCAACATAGGTGCTCGCGCGCGGGTCGTGAGTCACCAGCAGCACGGGGATCCCCCGCTCACGGCAGAGCTCTTTGAGCAACTCGAGGATCTGCGCGCCCCGCTCTGAGTCGAGGTTCCCCGTCGGCTCGTCCGCCAGCAGCAGGCGCGGCTCGTTCACCAAGGCACGCGCAATCGCGACCCGCTGGCGCTCACCCATCGACAGGCTGTCGCTCGGATGCTCCAAACGAGCGCCCAACCCGACACGCTCGAGCCACGGACGCGCCACCGCGCACGCCTCCTTGAGCGTCCGCCCGTCGCTCAGCAGCTTGAGCCCCGCGTTCTCGAGCGCCGTGGCGCCCGGCACGAGGAAAAACGACTGGAAGACGAAGCCCACGTCGCGGCGGCGGTAGAGCGCCCCCTCGCGCGCGGACAAGGTCGCGAGGTCGTGCCCATCGAAGCGCACCACACCCGCGTCGGGGGCGAGCAGCCCGGCGGCCATCAGCAGCAGCGTCGTCTTGCCCGACCCGCTCGGGCCATACAACGCCACCAGCTCGCCTGCAGCGACGCTCAGCGACACGTCCTTGACGGCCTGCACGCGCGTGCCATCCGCGCAGGAGAATCCCTTGAGCACCCCGCGCAGCTCGAGCGCGCTCATTCCGAGCGGCCCGCACCGCCGGCCGCACGAGCACCCGGAAACGGGATCACCCGCCGGCGCGAGTCGGTCGAGCGCAACCTGCCGTCCTTCAACGTCATGAACCTTCCCATGCCCCTGAGCATGTCCATGTCCTGAGAAACGATCACCACCGCGATCCCCGACTCCGAGCACGCGCGCAACAGGCGCAACAGCTCGCGCCCCTCGCTTGGCCCCGGCAGCACCCCCGGCTCGTCCACGAGCAACAGCCGCGGTTCGCGCACAAGCGCACGCGCCAGCTCCACCCGCAGCCGGTCGCTCAACGACAGCTGATCCACCCGCAGGTGCGACAGCGCGCTCGCGCCGAGGCGCTCCAGCACCGGGCGAGCCAGTCCTTCGCTCTCATCGAGCGTCAAACCGTCGCCCGTCAACGGCAACGCCACGTACTCGACGACAGGCTGACTGCTGCTCAACGGCCCGCTGTCGCAGATCGCCATCGCCACACCGCCACGCCGGCGCAGCCGCGCACGCCCATCGATCGAGAGCCGGGCGAGATCCTCCCCATCGAAGCGGACCGTGCCCGCGTCCGCCACCTCCAGCCCCGCGGCGAGACGCAAGAGCGTGCTCTTGCCGCTGCGACGCTCGCCGTGGACGCTGACGAGCTCGCCCGCGTGCACGTCAAAGCTCACGCCGTCGAGCACGATCAGCTCTCTCGCCCCGTCCCGCAAGCACCGGCTGACGTCCGTGAGCTCGAGCAGCGTCATCGTGCCTGCGCCAGATACTCCTCGATCTCGCGCCGCACCCGCGTGATCCAGCGCAGCTCCCCCTGTAGCTGCTCACTGACCGCGGACCGCGTCACCCCGATCATCCTGCTGGTCCACGAGGCTCGCTCGAGGTCCTCCTCGATCGTGCGTTCCTGCAGCTCCATGCAATCCAGTTCGTACTCCTTGAGCTTCTCCAGCAGCCGCGGGGCCTCGGCCGGGTCCGAGAACGCGACCAGCGCATGGATGTCCGCGCTCTGAAGCGGCGGCGACTGCCGTTCCCCCAGCCAGCCCGAGCGCGTCGAGCGACCGAGCTCCGTCGGGCTGTAGACGCGCCTGCGACGATGCGGCGCGGCAACGGCCTGTTCCTCCACCGAGCTGGCAAGACCCTCCCTCTCCAGCGCCTCCAGCACCTCATAGACGCGCCTGCTGTCGACCTGCAACATCGCCCCCATCCGCCTGTTCACGCGGTGCGTCAGGTCATAGCCATGCCCCGGCCGCTCGACCAGCGCGGCGAGCACAACCCTCCGCAGCGACCCTCGATGTGCCACGGCGAGACGGCTCGGACCCTCGCCCGCCTCGATCGACCCCACGGCTTGCGTCCTCTCCCGCAACAAACGCGCCTCCACGACTCAAGGCTAGCGCATCGCGAGCGCGACGATCCTATGATGGACAGCGATGAGGAGAATCGTGCCGATCGCTCTCGCGCTGACGTTCGTCGCCTCCACAGGCGCGGCCTTAGCGGCGCACGCCGCCCGCGCGCACGGGACCATTGCGCCCGCGGCCGGCGCGCACGCCGCCCGCGTGCAGTCGATCACCGACAACGCCAGACTGCACCTCACCACAGCCGACGGGAACACCCTGTACGAGCAGGGTAAGGCGTCCGGCAAACTGCCCGGCACCGTCGAAATCGCGATGACGCTGGGCGATCGCACCGCGACCTCGACGTTCACGATCCACACCACGGGCGGCACGATCGCCGGACACGGCACCGGCACGCTGCACCCCGGCAAAGGCGGCTACGACAGCTTCGGCGGTACGTGCGCGGTGACGCACGGCACCGGCCGCTTTCGCGGCGCCTCCGGCGCCTGCGGACTGTACGGGTCGATCTACCGCGTGGAAGACGCGATGCGCGTGCAGGTCACCGGCAAGCTCCGGTACTAGAGTCCGGGGGCGAGCGAGCGAGATGAGCACAGCGCGAGCGGCAGCAGTTCTCACACTCGCGCTCGCTTCCGTGCTCGCGCCACTGCGCATGGCGGGACCGGCCGCCGCCGCGCCACGGGTCACGCTCAGCGCGAGCTTCGCACCCGAGCATCCCGGCAAAAGCACCACGATTCACTGGGGCTTTGCGATCTCCGAACCGGTGCCGCTGCGCTCGATCGCGCTGCGCCTCCCGGCCGGCATGGGGTTCGCCGCCTCCTCGCTCGGCCTCGAACCCTGCGAAGCGGAACTGCTGGCGCGGGCCGGGCCCGAAGGCTGCCCAGCCGACTCCCACATCGGCTTCGGCAGCGCGCTGGCGGAGGTGCCCGCGCAGAGCACGATCCAGGAGCACGCGAACGTCACCGTCCTCCTCGGGCCCTACGACGGCGAAGAGATGACCGTCCTGTTCTTCGTCGAAGGCAAATGGCCCGCCAACCGCGAAATCATCCTCACCTCCCACCTGCTGGGCCTCGCGGCGCCGGCCGGCGCCACGCTGCTGACCGAAGTGCCCTCGCTCCCGGTCTGGCCGCTGGGCCCCGACATCGGGCTGACACGCCTGCAGTCCACGATCGGCCCGGAGGGCATCACCTACTACCGCCGCGAGCACGGCCAGAGCGTCGCGTTCACGCCACGCGGAGTGAGCCTGCCCAAACGCTGCCCCAGCGGCGGCTTCCGCGTATCCGCCGTCTTCAATTGGTGGACGATCGCCGCCACGGCGAGCGCAAGCACCCGCGTGCCCTGCCCGACGCATCCGGGGCAGCGGAGGCGGTCAAGCCGGTGAGGGCCTACGCTGTCACTCAATGAGAACGCCAGCGGCATCGAGCGCGGCTGCAGGAGCAGGCCGCAGCTCTTTCACGGCGCTCGTGTGGTGCTTGCTGGTCCTGATCACCCCAGGGCTCGTCGTGGGAGCGCTGATACACAAAGTCGGAGGAGCATTTGCGCTCGGCGCGCTGCTCTCCGCGGCACTGGGAGTGAGCGCCGCATATAGCGGTTGCGCCCTCACCAGCAAGCGATGGTCGGGCACATCCCCTGCCCTGATCAGCGAGCGAGCCGGGCGCCGATTGCTGATCGCCAGTGTCCTCAGCCAACTCTGGTGGTTCGCTCTGGCGCTGGTGATGCTCAAAGCCTCGCACGTGACCGTATGGATGGAGGTGGCGCTGCTACCGCCGCTGATCCTGGGAGCGGTCGGACTCGACATCGCCCGGCGGGCTTTTGTGCTACCGGCGGCGGAGGGGTGAGGCGGGGAGCGTCCCTGCGCAGCTGCTTCCGATGTCCGGGCGGTTAGCCGCTCACCGGATCACCCGCTGAGCGTGCATGGGCGGTCCGGGCCGGCGAGACGAACGTCGAGGCCCTCGAGAATGTCCAGGATCGGAACGACGAAAGCCGGGTCCTCACGCCGCGGTGGCCGGTGCGGCTCGGTCCGCAGCGCAACGAGCATCGCAACGACGCAATCGTCCTCGTCGACGACAATCGACCCTGAGTCGCCGGGTTGTGCAAAAGGCACCACATCTCCGTACACGAACCAGCCCCGGAGATAGTCACGAACCAAGGCCGGTCCCCCGCCCGACTGGGGGAGCACGACCTTGAACGCTTCGGGTGTCGGGTCTAGCAAACCCCGAGTCAATCGCGGAGTGTTGATCCCGCGCTTGAAGACCGTGACGAGATCATCAAGACCGCTGAGATCCCGCGGACGCCCCGAGGTGATCGTATCCCGGACGAACTGCGCAAGCGTGACGTGCTCGTCAACCCGGACCAGAGAAGCGTCGATCTGCACCTCTTCGCTTGGCTCAGCAGGGTGACTGGCGATCACATCGCCAATCCGTGGATCACCCGAAGATGGCCTCGCGAATGCGGCGCCGAGCAGCACTTCATGTTGACCCAAGGCATGTGCCGAAGAGAGGCTCCCGACGACATGTGCGGCAGTGAGCATCAGCGGACGATCCTCATCGGGATGGCGCACCGGTGCGCCAAACGACCCAACCTCGTGCGCCTGCCCGTAGCGATTGAGTCCGGCCGGGTAGACGCAGTCGCCGGGACCGACGTTGACAGGTCGCGACGTCAGGGCTAGACGAGTTGGTCCAGACGTGCGACGGCGTTCACGCCGCCAGCTACGTGCTTGATGCGAACCTCGAGTCCGCGATAGCTGTGCGGTAGATCCACCGGCGCCGTCGTGCCGACGTCGAGAAACCAGAGATCGCGCTCGCGGTCGCGCCGTACGCCAACCGAGGACAAGCCGTCCTGGTCGCGATACGCACGATAGAAGTCCACGCGGATCCGCTCGCGCTCGCTGGGACTGATGTCGGTGACGCTGCTCATAGGTTGATGATAGTCGCAAGCTACAGGACGATCAGCTCGGATCTCCAAGCGCGCCCTCAGAGTCGGCGAAGCGTCGCTGAGCCTCCACCATCTTCTCCGAATCGTACCAGTGCCAGGCCCAGTATGAAGCCGGCTTGGCCAGGCTTACCGCGCCGATCAGCCCGACGAGCGGAACGAACAACCCGGCCAGCATCATCCCTCGCTTGCCCTTCAGCCAACACACAACCAGCAGACCGATGTCGATCGCACAGGCGAAGACAAGCTTGGCCTCGTGCGGTGCGACGGCGCCGAGGAAGATCACCAGGCCCAAAGCACCCGCGAGCACTCCCATGCGCACGGTCCGCGCATCCAGTTCCATGCTCGTCTGATCGGCGCCAACGCTCGCCGTCTTGAGCAGCACTACTTGCTCGTGGCCAGCAGCCGAGGTTGTCCCGTAGCGTGTAGAAGTTCGTAGGTGGCGGTCCTCCCGCCTCGTCCGGTCCCGCTGGGACCGTGGCGAGTGCGAAATCAGTCCATAGAGACGAGAGGAACCGCCATGAGAACCGTAGAGCAGGAGCAGGACACACGCCCGGAGCACGCGCTGCCATCCCGGGTGCAGGACGCGCTGGGTGAGCTGGCTGGCGCGGCGAAGGAAGGGCTGCTCGCTTTGAGTGTTGGTGTCGGCCTTGGGGTGCTCAGTGAGATGATGGAGGCCGAGCTGGATGAGGTCGTCGGTGCCAAGCACGCCAAGCTCTCAGAGCGCACCGCGGTGCGCCACGGCCACGAGGACGGCGAAGTGACTCTTGGTGGCCGGCGGGTCGCCGTGAGGCGCCCACGGGCCAGGACCGTCGATGACGAGCACGAGGTGCCGTTGGCGACGTATGAGTATTTCGCTGACCGTGACCCGCTGACGCGGGTGGTGCTGGAGCAGATGCTCGCCGGGGTCAGCACGCGCCGCTTCTCACGGACCCGTGAGCCCGTCGGTGAGAAAGTGACCGGGAGCGAGCGTTCGGCGTCGAAGTCAGCGGTCAGCCGCGAGTTCATCGGCCGCACACGCGAGCACCTGGACGCCTTAATGAACCGTGATCTCGCCGACGTGCGCCTCGCGGCGTTGATGGTCGACGGAATCGAGCTGAAGGGCCGCTGCTGCGTCGTCGCGCTGGGCGTAACGACCGACGGGGTGAAGCTCCCGCTGGGATTGTGGGACGGATCCACGGAGAACAAGACCGTCACGGCACACCTCCTCGCCGACCTCGTCGACCGTGGCCTCGATGTCGAGCAGGGCGTCCTCGTCGTCCTGGACGGCAGTAAGGCACTCAGAGCGGCCGTCGATGAGGTCTTCGGCCCGGTGCCGGTGCAGCGCTGTATCCGTCACAAGGAACGCAACGTCCTGGATCACCTCCCCGAGCGCGACCGCCCCGCTGTGAAGGCGCGCCTCAGGCGCGCATGGAACAGCGATAACCACACGCTCGCGCTGGAGGGCCTGCAGACCCTCGCCGGCGAGCTAGAACACTCCCATCCCGGTGCGGCCTCGTCACTCGCCGAGGGCTTGGAGGAGACGCTCACCCTCACACGCCTGGGGATCCGTGGGCGGCTGAAGAAGACACTCGCGTCGACGAACCCGATCGAGTCGATGATCGAGATCATCCGCCGCACCTCCCGCAACGTCAAGCGCTGGCAAAACGGCGACATGTGCCTCCGCTGGACAGCCGCGGGGATGCTCGAGGCCGAGACCCAGTTCCGGAAGGTCGTCGGCTACACCGACCTCGCGAAGCTCGCCCTCGCCGTCGAACGCGACCTCGCCGCGCAGCGCGCCCCCATTCACACCACGACCGAGGAGGCCACGCTCACCCCCGTCACCGTGTAAACATCACACCCCGGCCGCCACCACAAACTTCTACGGCAAACGGGACAACCTCCAGCAGCCGGCGGTGGGGGCCATTGCGTCCAAGAGCGTCAGCGACCCCACTTCGGTAGGTTCGAGCCTCCCTCTGTCCAACAGACCGTGAAGGAGTTTCTGTGGCCCTAACGCAAACCCAGCTGGCGAGCGCACTCGCCCAGCGCGTCGAGATGAGCAAAGCCGACGCGAAAATCGTGCTCGACGCCTACGAAGAAATCATCCTCGAGCAAATCGCGCAAGCGGAGAACGTGCAGATCGGCAAGCTCGTCCAGCTGACCGTAAAACTGAAGCCGGCAACGAAGGCGCGCCCGGGCCGCAATCCCGCCACCGGCGAGGCGATTACGATCAAGGCCAAAGGGGCCAGCGTCGACATCAAAGCACGGCCCCTGAAAAAGGCCAAGGACGCACTCCCCTCGGTGCAGAAGGCTCGCCGCAAGCTCGAGGGCTGACGCGGGAGGTAGTCGTGCCCGTCGGAGTCTTGCTCATCGCGATCGGCCTGATAACCATCGGCTGGGGTCACTGGCTGCTGCCCCGACGGCTCAGACAGGTTCGACAGCGGTTCACCCCGGCCGGCCGCGAGCTCTACGACAACCGCATGCAACGCCCCGTCGCGCGGCTCTTCTTCGCGCTGCCGCTGCCAGTCGGAGTGGTGGGCGTGATCGTGGGAGTGGTCTTCCTACTGACCGAAGCCTGATTACTTCCGGGGGCACCGCCTTCTCCCGATCTCTCTAACACGAAGGTCGTATCGCACCCCTCCCCGAGAGATCGGCCTTCGGCCTTCAAGCAATTGAGAATCTCCCCCTGGCGGGGGAGCACTGATTTCACATCATCAATTGCTTGACACTAAGGGAGGGGTGCGATCAGTAGAGGGGCACGTTCGCAAGCTCACTACTGAAAGGTGAATTGACTCATGAGCAAAGTACAGCATCAACCCACGCTCGACGCGCACACGATCACGGCTCTGAGGGCCCGTGAGGCGCGGCTCAGGGCGCTCTGGAAGATGACGGTGAGCCAACGCATCAACGCGATGCGTAAGGGCCAGCTCTCTCTCGAGCAGTGCGCGGCCTGGGCGGCGCGATACCCGGAGCAGATGCCACTGCTGAACGGCGAGTTCGAGTACCTCGCGGCGTTCACCCCCGAGGTCCGCGAGTAACCCACACATAGCGGCGCCTCACCGCCGGGGCGCCGCTCACCCACCCATCACGCCGGAGCCTCGCTCGCGCACAGCCGTCGCGACCGCTCGGTACGCTGATCCGGTGGACGACCAAAGACTCATCATCGATCTCGAGGTCACTCTTGGTGGAAAGCGGGTGAGCAGCGAAACCACCGCGGTCTGTGCGGGGCCGGATGTGCTGAGCATCGTCACGGTGCTCCCCGACCACGGCGTCTCCTTCGAGCTCACCTCGACCTTCATCGGGTATGAAGGAGTCGATACCCACGTCACGCATCTCGTGCTCGGCCCTCCCGGCGAGGACCCCGAGATCCACAACGACGATCACCCGCACGAGCGGCTCAACCCAAGGCACGATCCCAGGGCCTGTGCCTACGAGCACATCGACGCCCTGATGGACCACCTGAGCAGGCTCGGACACGAGCCTGCGATCGACGTGCCCGACGGCGCCTTCAAAGAGTTGGAGCGCATCGAGCCCTGAACGCTCCTCACTTTTCTACGAATATCGCTGTCGTTGCGCGAAAGGTAGTTTACTGCACGAAAACTCGCCAGATCCCCACCAAGTTATGAGACGTCCGCAGCGAGTTTTCGCACAGTCTTTGCAATGAAAGACCGGACAATGACATCCATCAATTGAAGATTGGGAACCTTGACACCGCTAATCGGTCTCCGTGAACGCTAAGATCAGCGGATAGCGGCTGGCAGATGGCTTGTCATGCGCTCGTGCGGCGGTAGCTCAGATGGTAGAGCGCGACCTTCCCAAGGTCGAAGTCGCGGGTTCGATCCCCGTCCGCCGCTCTGATCACCACCGACCTTTGATTTCCCTTCAGATGTTTGTGTCACTACCTTGACACCGCTCAGTGCCACCTTGAAAGCTTTTCACCTTTCACGACCCCGAAACGACGCAGCGACGCTTCACGGCGTTCGGCTCGCACCCGAACGCAAGTGTGACAATTGTGCGCCAATTCACTCTGCGACCTTGTTTCCGTCCGGCGCGGGAGTATAATTTGCGGGTCAGTAAACGCCTAGCTTTCACCTAAAAGCTAGCGACCCCCGCAACCGGGCTGTCACCCGGCGCGGGGAGTCTAAACACAAGAGAAAGCGACTTCTCCCGTGCCTGAGAAACACTCTACCCCCAAGCCCCGTCGGCGCGCCACTCCAGTCACTGACCCGGCAACAACGCTCCCCGGCAAGACCACGCCCAGGGGTCACGTGACCCCTGGGACGCGAGCGATCGTCAAGCGGCCGGCCCCCGAGCCGCTCGTCTCCGGTGAGTTACTGCCGCCGCTACTTTCCAAGCGCGAGCTGCGGCCGATGATCAACACGGTCCGCAGACACGCCCGCTCGGCCAACCGAGCCAACCAGCTGCTCGCCGCATCGCTGCGCAAGCTGCAGGACGCCGGAGCGCACCGCACCTACGGGCGCAAGTCGTTCCCGGAATGGGCCGTCGCGGAATTCGGCGACCTCGGCCTCACCACCGACGCCGTCAAGATGATGTGCAAATCCGGACGCGCGCTGCTGTTCCTCCACGAGGAAGGACGCATCGACCTCGGTGACCACCGCACGCTCCCCGGCACCACCGGAACGCGAGCGCTGGCGTCGATCCTCACCCACCACGACGAGCAGGCGGCGTTGGCCACGTTCGATGCCTGCCCTGACGGGCATGTGGTCGGCACCACGGTTCGCGCCGCCGCCGCCGCGATCCTGCCCCCACCGGCGCCCACCACCGGGCGGGCGGGGCCCCAATCACCACCCCACGAAGACGACGAGGAAGAGGGGCCGGACGACGACCCGCCAGAGGAGGTACAGCGGCTACAGGCCTCGATCGAGCGAATCCGCGACCTCCTCGACGAGCTCTACCTCGCAGAGGAAATCGACCCGATCGCCGTTCAACGCGCGTATGGGCACCTACTCGAAGACACCCAGGCGCTCAGACCAGTCCTCGACGCGGTGCTCCCGGGAGAGGATGCGCAACGGTAGGTCCAGGACAAAACGACGCGGTCCGGGGCGTTTGAGCCTATGCCCAAATCTTCACGATGTCGTGCTACCATGACATCATGGCTAAGAACCTGACCGTGCGGCTCGACAGCGAGCTCGCGGCCGACGCCGAGGCGATCGCCCGGGCGGACGGCACGAGCCTGAACGAGACCATCAAGCAAGCGCTCACAGAAGCCGTGCAGCGCCGCCGCCGCGACCCGAAGTTCAAGGCCCGCCTGCGTCGCATCATCGAGGAGGACCACGAACTGCTCGAGCGCCTCGCGAAGTGAGCGTCGAGTACCTCGAGCTCGCCGACTACCTCGCCATCGCCGCCGAGATCACCGGCCTCGACGAGCAGACCATCATCAAGGTCACGAAGCTCGATCTCGCCGACTCTGCCCTGCATGCCCCCGCCGCGGGATTCGGCGAGGTCGAGTTCTACCCGGACTTCATCGAGAAGGCCGCGGTGCCGATCGAGCTGCAACTCATCGAAGCGAGAACATTCCCAAACGGGTCGGCGCTCCACGTCTACCAACCGGCGGGGTAGCGTGTAGCTCCCATGTCTGAGCGGGTACCGAGTGTGTATGAGTGGGCCGGGGGTAGCGATGCCTTCGATCGCCTGACCGAGGTCTTCTACCGCGACCATGTACACGACGATGAGATTCTCGGCCCGGTGTTCGCGAACATGCCTGCCGACCACCCCCTCCACGTCGCGCTATGGCTCGGCGAGGTATTCGGCGGCCCCACCGAGTACAGCGAGCAGCACGGCGGATACGCCCACATGGTCGCCATGCATATCGGCCTCGCTCTCACCGAGCCCCAGCGTGCACGCTGGGTTCAGTTGATCGGCCTGGCCGCCGACGATGCCGGCCTCCCGTCTGACCCGGAGTTTCGCTCCGCGTTCATCGCCTACATCGAGTGGGGCACGCGCCTGGCGCTGCACAACTCCCAGCCCGGCGCCGACCCACCGCCACAGGCGCCGATGCCCCACTGGGGCTGGGGAGAAGCACCGCCCTACCAGCCATAGCCGCCCCGAATTGCCGCGCTAGGCGAGGCACGGCTGCGGTCGCGTGCCCACTCCGAGTGATGCGAGCGCCGGGCGCCTGGCAGATTCAAAGCACAAATGGGATCAGCATCTTGGTCTTCGTTCTATAGCTCGGGTAGGTGTTGGGGAACGAGGCCGCCATTATCTTTTCCTCGACCGTCGCGCTGTAGATGAAATAGATACCCAGCACTACCACGGCGATGAACCAGTAGAACGTGATGGCCAGCGCTGTGCCCAGCATGGCCAGCAGGAGGCCCGAATAGATCGGGTGCCTGACGAGCTGGTAGGGACCTGAGGTGACCAGTTCCGGCTCATCCTTTTGCGTCATCGGCATCCCCCAATTGCGGGCCAGATAGACACGCGCCCACACCGCCAATCCCAGGCCGGACAGCAAGAGGACCACGCCCACCACGTGCAGGATCTGATTGTGGACAGTCAGACGGTGTCCTTTGAACGCCACCTCGAACAAGAGGATCAGGGCGATGATCACCAGTCGCGGGAACACGGCCAGCCTGGGCCGTGTTCCCTTCTTGACGCGGGCGGCGGAGACCATCCAATAGACCCAGAACACGACCCAGGCAGCCGCAAAGAAGATCGGCAGTGCAGACATGCCGCCAGAATACGCTTCCGCCCGTCCAGTTCCATGCACCGACCTATCGGCGAGTAGGTTCGCCAGATGCGCAAGCTGCCTCCGTTCGTCAAGCCGATGCTGGCCAAGCTATCGACGCTTCCCGCCGATCAGTCGCGGTGGGCGTTCGAGGTCAAGTGGGACGGCATCCGCGCGATCGCTCGCTGCACGCCGGCTCGGCTGAGTCTGCTGACCCGCAATCAGATCGACCGCACCGCTCACTACCCCGAGCTGGCCGTGCTGACCACGCTGCTGGGGTCGCACACCGCGATGCTCGACGGCGAGATCGTCACCTTCGACGAGCAGGGACGTCCCAGCTTCCAGGGTCTCGCCGGCCACGACACGCCGAGCGCCAGGCTGGCCAGCTACATGGTCTTCGATCTGTTGTGGCTCGACGGCGACTCGCTGTTGGATCTGCCCTACCTGCAGCGGCGCGAGCGCCTGTTTGATCTGGACCTGGACGGCAACCGTGTCAAGGTGCCGGCTCACTTCCTCGGCGAGGGCACCGCGTTGCTTGCCGCGAGCAGGGAGCAGCAGTTGGAGGGCATCGTCGCTAAGCGCCTGGACTCCAGATACGTGCCCGGTGGCCGTGGCGGCGAGTGGCTGAAGATCAAGAACGTCTCGAGTCAGGAGCTCGTGATCGGTGGCTGGCTGCCCGGTCAGAAAGGGCGCGCTGGCCGTCTCGGCGCGCTGCTTCTCGGCCACTACGAGTCCGGCGACGATGGCACGCCCGTCCTGCGCTACGCCGGGCGTGTCGGCACTGGCTTCAACGACCGCGAGCTGGAGCGCCTCGCCACCAAGCTCCAGGCACGCGCTCGAAAGGCAAGCCCCTTCGTCGGCGCCCAGCCACCCCCCGAGGCCCGCTTCGTCAGGCCCGACCTCGTCGCCGAGATCGAGTTCCGCGAGTGGACACGTGACGGGATGCTCCGCCACCCCTCCTACAAGGGGCTGCGGGAGGATAAGAACGCCAAGGAAGTCGTGCGCGAGCGCCCGGCCTGACGCAGGAAACTCAGCACAAGGCTTGCTGCGCGTGCGCGGATGGCTCGAATAGCTCGGCGCTTTTGTTGCGCGAATCGTTGAAGGCCACGGTCACTGCCCGCGCCGTCAGCCGCTCGGCGTCAAGCGGCCTGCAGATCGACAGCGCGTCCCTTGCGGACACCCCTGGGTTCATCCACGTAAGCCGGTCATCGGGGTCGGCGAGGATCGCGGGCATGCGGTTGTGGATCGGGCGGAGGAGCTCGTTCGGTGGGCAGGTCAGGATCGTGGCGCTTACGATCGGCCCGCCCTGCACCCGGCTGTTGATCGCGCACAGCCCGGCGAAGCAGAACACCTTTCCACCATCGACATTGAAGGCGAACGGAGCGGGCTTGACCTTCCGCTTCTGCTCCGCTTTCACCCACTCGTAGAACTCCGTCGCGACGATCAGCGCCCGGTGCGCCGCGTCCGCGCCGACCCCGTAGTAAGTGCCGTTCAGCAGCGTCTCCGTTTTCGCGTTGATCCGCGGCGGGCCTTCGACCTTCTCAGCCCCCGGTGGCACCAGACCCCAGCGGACCATCCGCGCTTCGGGGATCCCCTCGGGCGCGACGATCGCCAGCACGTCGTCTGTTGGCGCGATGTTGTAGGCGGGCGCACCGGCCTGCTCGCTGATCTGCACACCAAGCCCACCGCCAATCTGCTTGCCGATCTCTTCGGGACCCGCAGTACTGGAATACCTGCCGCACATGGGCTCGCAGGATAGGGCCGCTGGCGAGACGAATCGTCGCTCGCGGCCAACGCCGCAAGACAACATTCAGCGGATGTCGCTTGGCGACTGGGATCGCGTGGCCACCGCTGTTCCGGCCGCTCTGAGGACTTGACGGCGGTGCAACCATGGGGTACGAACACATGTTCGTACCTGGTCCAAGCTTGCCTCATATCCCCTTCTCTCGAGCGATCGCCGCGCTGGATGCCAAACAGCTGGGTTGGATCCTCGCGCACGAAACGCAGATCAGCATGAACCTGGAGTACGAACGCGGGGTGCTGGCGCTGATCGAGGAGCAGGACCCGGAGCACAAGCTGGAGGGCTCAGCCGAGTTCGCCAAGCGCTTCGAGCGTGCGAGCGATCGGCGGGAGGTTGAGGGGTGAGACGCCGCGGGGAGAACCGGGGCCCGCTGATCGTGTGTGTGCACATCCCGCGCTTCCAGCTGCGCGTCGCGACGGGCGGCTCCAAGGATCTGCTGGGACGAGCGCTGGCAATCGCACCCACCGGTGCTGGAGCGATGGCGATCGGCGAAGTCTCCGCCAGCGCTCAAGCCCAAGGTGTCCGTGCCGGCATGGCGCTCGGTGAGGCGCTCGGGCACTGCCGTGAGCTGAAGTTGATACCCGGCGACCCGGTTCGTGTGGCACGGGCGTGGGACCAGGCCGCACGGGCACTCGAAGGGATCGGCGCGGAGCTGGAGCTGGCCCGCCCCGGTCTTGCTTACTTCGACGCGGAAGGATTGGAAGGGATCCATGGCGGTCGCGGCGGTGTGATCGCCGCCGCCGCAGGCGCACTGCGCCGGCCTCCACGGATCGGCGCGGGCCCGACGCGGTTCTGTGCGCTCGCGGCGGCGCTGCAGGCGCGCAGCCGCCGCGCGCGGGTGATCGACGAGCGAGGGGCCCAGCGGTACCTGGCGAGTCAGCCGGTCGCCGTTCTGAGGTACCGCCCCGAGACGGAGTCGCTCGTACCTTCACTCAAGCGACTCGGGATCGAGACGCTCGGCTCGCTCGTGAAGCTCGGAGCCGCCGCGGTCGCCGACCGTTTCGGCGAGCCCGGCTCGCTCGCACGACGCCTCGCGCTCGGGCAGGACAGCCCGCTTGAGACCCGGCGTCTCGAGGACCGCTTGGAGGAGTCGATGGACCTGGGAGAGGCGAACTCCGGGTTGCTGCTCGCGCGCGCGCTCGGGGTGCTCGTCAACCGGCTGCTCGCCCGCCCTGAGCGGCGGGGCCGCACGATCCGTGTACTCCTCCTGTCCGCTGCACTGGTGGAACGGGGCACGTGGTGTGAGGAGGTGGTGTTGCGCGAAGCGATCTGCGACGCCAAGCGGATCCTGCTCGCGCTCACCGCGCCGCTCGGGCTGTTGCCGGCGCCGGCCACGGCGTTGGGGTTGGCGGTCGTGGAGTACGGGCCCTGCACCGGGGATCAGACGAGCCTGCTCGACGGCGAGCGCCGCGCACGCGAGCAGCGCCGCCGCAAGGCGGTCGCGCAGGTGCAGGCACTCGGCGGGACCAACGCGATCTTGCGGGTGCTGAGCCTGGAGGCCGAGTCGCCGCTGCCCGAGCACCGCAGCCTGCTGACCCCGTGGGTTGGATGAGAGCATTCGTCTCCCCACCAGGGCAGATCGGCAGGCCACAGGCGATCCGGGTGCAGGTCGACCCGCGAGGCAGGCCGATCGCGGTCGCCGGCGTGCGGGTCGAGACGGTCAGGCGTGACTGGTTACACCGGTTTGCGTGGTGGACGGATGAGCCGTTGCGCCGCCGCTACTACGAGGTGATCACCGTGACCGGGCGGCGTGTCGTGGTGTTCCGCGACATGTTCACCGACAGGTGGTTCAGCCAGCAGGCGTAGGGGTGGGAAGGGGAGAGAGACAGATACCTGGCACCCCACCGTATGTCGAGCTGCATGCTCACTCCGCCTACTCGCTACTCGACGGCGCCTCCACACCGGAAGAGCTGATCGCCCGCGCCGGCGAGCTCGGGCACACCGCGCTCACGCTGACCGATCACGACTCGCTCGCGGGCGCGATGGAGCTCGCGATGGTCGCCCGGGACTCCAGCACCGGGGAGCACCCGGTGCGTGCGATCTTCGGGGCGGAGGTCACGATCGATGCCTCGGCCGCCGCGCCGCCTCGCGAGCACCAGCACTTGACGTTGCTCGTCCGCGACGGGCGGGGGTGGAGCAACCTCTGCCGGCTGCTCACACGCGCACACGCGGCGACACGTGATACGCAGGATCGCCGTGCCGGCCAGCCGTCGATCTCGCTGGAGGCGGTGTTAGAGCACTCCGAAGGGTTGGTCTGCCTGACTGGCTGCCACGAGCACGGCATCGAAGACGAGCAGACCGCCAGGCGGCTGCTTGACGCGTTCGGCGCGGACTCGCTGCGGGTCGAGCTGCAGCGCCCCTATGCCGCTTCGGACCTGCAGCGCAACCGCGCACGCGAGCATCTCGCGCGGAAGCTCGGGGTGCGGACCGTGGCCACCGGTGACGTGCACGCGCACACGCCCGAGCGGGCGTTGTTGCAGGACGCTTTCACCGCGATCCGTCACGGCCAGACGTTGGACGCGAGCGAGCTGCAGCTGCGCCCCAACGACACGCATGTCCTCGCGACCCCCGCGGGGATGGCCGCGCGCTTTCAGGATTTTCCGGGTGCTGCCGCGGAGAGCGTGGCACTGGCGGAGACCCTGACGTTCGATCTGACGGGCGATTTGGGCTACCGCTACCCCGGGTCTGAAAACGAGGATGGCGCCCGGGAGCTCGCGGGGATCTGCCACGCCGAGTTCGCACGCCGCTATCCGGCCGGCTGCCGCGGCCACGGCGACGCCGCCGCCCGTTTAGACCAGGAGCTTCGGTTGATCGACACGCTCGGCCTGGCGGGGTTCTTCGTCCTGCACTTCGAGATCCTCGAGCTTGCGCGCCAGGTCGCGTTCGAGGTACGGGGGACCGATTCGGCACGGGCGCTGCTGCCACCCGGCCGTGGCCGTGGCTCGTCGGTGTCCTCGATCGTGTGCTACCTCGCGGGGCTCTCCCACATCGACCCGATCGCCAACGACCTCGCGATCGGGCGGTTCCTGCACGAGGACATCACGGGCCTGCCGGACATCGACATCGACTTTCCTCGCGATATCCGCGAGCGGCTGATCCCGCGGATCCCCGAGCACTTTGGTCAGGACCGCGCGGCGCTCGTCGCTACATACCCGAGCTTCAAGGCGAAGCGGTCGATCAGAGAGCTCGGCATGGCGCTCGGGCTCCCCGCCGCCGAGCTCGACCGCGTCGCAAGGGGCTCCGAGGGCTGGGGCTCACAGGGAACCGTGGCAGAGGACATCCGGGTCGCGCTCGGACCCGAGCGTTTGGAGCACACCCGCTGGCGCTGGCTCGCGAAGCTCGCGGATGAGGCCTACGGGCTGCCCCGCTATATCGGCCAGCACCCCGGCGGGATGGTCATCTCCACCCGCCCCTTGATCGACTGCGTCCCGATCGTGCCCTCAGCAATGCCCGAACGCCAGATGGTGCAGTGGGACAAGGACAGCTGCGCCGACGCCGGCTTCTTGAAGATCGACATCCTTGGACTCGCGATGCTGTCCGCGGTAGAGCGCTGCGTGGAGCTGATCTCAGCGCGCACCGGCGAGCGGGTCGACCTCTCCCGCATTCCGTTCGAGGACCCGGCGACGTTCCAGGCGATCCAGGAAGCCGACACGACGGGCGTCTTCCAGATCGAGTCGCGCGCACAGATGGGCTCGCTGCGGCGAACCCGTCCCGCGAACCTCCCCGACCTCACGATCCAAGTCGCGCTGGTCAGGCCCGGGCCGATCGTCGGCGGCGCCGTCAACACCTACATCGAACGCCGCCAAGCGCTGCTGCGTAACCCGAGCTACGAGGTCCCGTTCCTGCACCCCTCGCTGCGCGAATGCTTGGCGGAGACGCTCGGCACGATCGTCTTCCAGGACCAGGTCATCGAAGTCTCCCAAGCCTTCGCCGGCTTCACCGCGGGGCAGGCCGAGAGCCTCAGACGCGCCATGAGCCGCAAGCGCTCCGCGGAGGCGATGAACAGCCACCGCGAGCAGTTCCTGCAGGGGGCCGCCCGCACCCATCCGGACACCGGCGAGGAGGTGATCGCCCGCGTCTGGAACATGGTCGCCGGATTCGCCGGCTTCGGTTTCCCCAAGTCCCACGGCGCCGCGTTCGGCCTGCTCGCCTACCAATCCACGTGGCTACGGGTTCACCACCCCTGCGAGTTCCTCTGCGCGCTGCTCTCAGAGCAACCGATGGGCTTCTACCCACCAGACGCGTTGATCCACGAGGCCCAACACCGCGAAGTGATCATCCTCCCGCCCGACGTCCTGCACAGCGAAGCGCAGTGCACGCTCACCAAAAACGGCGAAATCCGTGTCGGCCTGAACTACGTCAAGGGGGTACACGCAGAGGACATCGAAGCACTGATCGCCTCCCGCCAGGCGGGCGGCGACTTCGGAAACCTCGCGCACTTCGCCGCCCGCGCCGGCGTCAGCACACCCACCCTCGAACGCCTCGCCTGGTCCGGCGCCTGCGACCACCTCGCCGGCAGCGGCCCCCACGCCCGGCGGACCGCGCTATGGCAACTTGGCGTCGCCCAACCAGCCGTGAAAACGAAGGGCGGGCAACAGCTCGCGCTGCAGCTGCCCCTCCCCGACGCGCCCGCGCTCGACCCGCTCAACGACTGGGAGTCGATGATCGCCGACTACACCGCCACAGGAATCTCGATCGACCGCCACCCGCTTGCACTCCTCCGCGAGCAACTGACCAACGGAGGCGCCCTCAGCACCGCCGACCTCGCGGGAACCCACCACCAGACCCACGTGAAGGTCGGGGGATTGGTGATCGCCCGGCAGAAACCCCAGACCGCCAACGGCATCATGTTCATGTTGATCGAAGACGAGCACGGAACGCTCAACGTGATCGTTCCGCAGAAGCTGTATGACAATTACAGGGCGATCGTCCGCACCGAGCCGATCATCCGCATCGACGGGATCCTCGAGCGACACGCAGACGGCGGCGGAGCAATCAACCTCCTGACCAAGAACATCACCGCGATCACACCTCACTTCGATCAAGCCACCGCCACCGTCAAGAGCCTCCACAAACCAAACGAGCCCGCCACCGGCGCCGAAGACTTCGCGATCGTTGCCCCCCCCGCGATGAACTTCGCCCAGGGCCGACGGCGATGAACCCGGCGGCGGATGCCGTGCACGCGACCTTGCGCCGACCGCCGCCCGCCTTACGTCCAGCGGACCGTCGCCACCGCTGCTTTGCTGGCCTGGATCCCCTCGTTGATTCGCCCCAGGTCGGGCCGTTCGAGTCCGAGCTGCGAGCCGTAGACCACCAGGCAGCGCTCCTCATCGGCGAGCGCCTCGATCCAGCCTGACGGCACGACGCGGTCGACATCGTCGAACGTCTCCAACGGCCCGTCCGGACCAACCAGACTCAGTTGGTCCGGTCCCTCCCAGCGCAGGCTCCATTGGCTGGTCATCGGTGCGCTGAGCACGTCGAGCGCTCCGTCAGCCGCGACGAACCCGTGCGCGAGCATGTGCTCCCGATGCGGGTCGCTCAGAGTGCCATCCGCTCCCGTCATACGTACGATCGACGAGCCCTCCCACACCAGCACCGCGCGCGGAACACCCTCGGGCCGTAACACCGGCACCCAGGTCAGATTTGCTCCCTCTGATGTAGCCATGTTCAGAGGCTCATCCACGGTCCGCACAGGATACTGCGAACGGCTCCGGGGCCGGGGCCGACGCTGCGGCGACCACACCCGTGGAGCACCTCAGACCTCGCCGCGCCGCAGCGACGACCGGTCACCACGCAACAGCGACGTCACACCTAATACGCGAAGGGGTCACCCACGGCCGACAGTCGCCAGGGCGACAGTCGGTTTGACATTCGGGGGGGGGGCGGGGAGCCCAACGGGGGGCGGGGGGCCCGGCGGGGGGTCTTCTACCGCACGTGGGAATGCACGCACCTCCGGAGCTGGGAACTGCAAAGTTACGGTCTTCGACAGGAAGGCAAAACCAACCGAGTTACGGCCTTCGGCAGAACCGGTGACTGCACGGACGCAAAGGGGTTCTGAAGAGGGCATCCACGCAGTCACCTTAGCCAGCAGACCAGACGCACTAAGAAGAGCTTTAGATAAAGGTTATTAGCGTGAATTATGGGGAGTTAATTCCGCTTCGGGTTCCACTTCCGTTTCTCTTGCCAATAAGAGGCCGCGTCTCTACGTTCGTTGGGTGCAGACAACTCACAAGATCGAGGCCGCTTCGGCGACGAGCTACGCGGAATACCTGACATCGACGACGAACCGAGCTGAGTACTACACGGCTGAGGGGAAGATCGATCCGACCCTCGTCGTGCCGAGCAAGTGGCATGGCTCGGAGAGGGTGCTGAAGGAGCTCGGCCTGACCTCTGAGGAAACGGTCACGACACGTGATCTCGTGATCACGATGAACGGGTTCAATCCCATCACAAAGGAACCGCTGCGACCGGCCGGCTCTAACGGCGAGCGGGTTGCGGGGATCGAGCTCCAGATGGCGCCCCCCAAGACCGTCTCGGCGGTGTGGGCGACGGCGTCTCCGTATCGTCGTGAGCAGATTGAGGCGGCGCACCACGCGGCGGTCGCCAGTGCGCTGAAGCGCACCGAGCGGGAGGTCGCTCTGGTGCGCAGGAAAACGGGTCGCGTGACTCGTTTTGAGAAGGCGAAGAGCCTGTTCGCGGCCGAGCTGGTGCACACCTCGAGTCGCTTGGCTAAAGACCAGGACCGCGGTGGGATCCCCGACCCGCAGCTGCACTCGCACGTGATCGTGATGGCGGCTGAGCGTCAAGATGGCAAGCTCGCCGCGATCGAATCCAAGCGGCTCTATCGGACCGCGCGGGAGAACGGCGCGTGGTACCGAGCAGAGCTCGCGAACAACCTCAAGAACCTCGGGCTACAGCTCGACCGCCGCGCCGGGAACGGCGAGCGCTACTTCGAGGTGCATGGCGTCTCGGAGGATCTTGCTCAGCGGTGGTCCAAACGAGCTGAAGACGTCCATCGCGCCGCGCGGATCTTCCGGCAGAGATACGGCAGAGAGCCAAGGGGAGGGGAGCTCAGCTCGCTGACGACCAGGACCAGGGGACCGAAGAGCAACGCGTCGCCGATCGACATCAACGCGGCGTGGAAAGCACAGGGCGAGGAGTTCGGCCTGACCAAGGACTACGTCGAGGGGCTGTTCAACGACCGCAACATCGAGCAGCACGCCGGCGTCGATCTGCGCAAGGAGATCCTCGCCGCGGTCACCAGCGAACGCTCGATGATCACGACCAGCGAACTCAAAGCCAAGGCGTACGAGATCAGCGCCGGCGTCGGGCGTCCCGCTGAGGGCGACCGCGTGATCGAGGAGCTCGTCCGCTCCGGTGAGATACTCGAGCTGGAGGATCACACCTGGACCACGCGCGAGCTCCGCGAGCTCGAGCAAGCCACCGTCGACATCGCCGAGCGCCGCGCAAAGGAGATCGTCGCTCCTGTCAGCGAGGCCTCGCTGAAGCAGGCCAGGCGTGAGATCGGCAAAGAGCTCCACGGCTCATTGAACAGGGAGCAGCGCGAAGCCCTCGACACGATCACCGGTCCGGGCGGCATGGCGCTGCTCGTCGGACGCGCCGGCACCGGTAAGGGCGTCACGATCTCCGCCGCCGGCCTAGCGTGGAAACTCGAGGGCAACGAGGTGATCGCCACCTCGATCGCCGGCAGCACCGCCGAGCTGCTCAAGGACACGACGAAACTCGACAAGGCCTACAACTCAAACGAGCTGATCAACGGCATCGAAAACGGCAGCATCAAGATCGGGCCGAAGACCGTCGTGATCTTCGACGAGGCCGCGATGGCCGACACCGAGCGCCACAAGCAACTCGCGCAACTCACCGAGGAAGCCGGCAGCAAGTTCTTCGGTGCCGGTGACCCCGCGCAGCTCTCAGCGATCGGCGCCGGAGGCATCTACAAAGAGCTCCTGGACCGTGCGCCGACCGCGGAGCTCAAGACAGTTATCCGCGCCAACCACGCATGGGAGCGCACCGCGTGGGAGCAGGTCCGTAACGGGGAGCCAGGACCCGCGCTCGCCGCCTACCAAGCCCACGACCGCATGAACATCCACGACACGCGAGTCGAGGCGACCGTCGCGATGGTCGACCACTGGGACAAGGTCCGCAAGACGCTCCCCGGCAACGAGGCGGTGATGATCACCGACGCGACAAACCTGGAGCGAGACCAGGTCAACGCGATGGCCCAAGAGCGCCGCATCCAAGCAGGCGAGCTCGGAGCCCACCAGGTGGAGATGCCCGGCAAGCCCTACGGGCTGCGCGCCGGGGACGAGGTCATCTTCACCGCCCAGTTCCGCGGCCGCGGCCAGCCCCTGGTCAAAAATGGGATCTCCGCCACCGTGATCGACACCAGTCGCGACGACGACGAGAGCCGGGTCACGCTCAGGACCAAGCAACTCGAGCCCCGCGAGGTGCACGTCGATACCAGCGAGTTCTCAGATCTCTCGCTGCGCTACGCGGTTCACATCGTCAAGGCCCAAGGCATCACAGCTGAGCGATCGGGGATCATGACGGGAGGTTGGCAGACCGACCGCGAGCACATCTACACCGAGCTCACCCGCGCCCGCGAGGAGACCCAGATCTACGTAGCGAGGGAGGATTTGGGAGAGCAGGGATTCGACATCGGCGCGATGGAACGCCTCGCCGAAAGAATGCAGCGCAGCCGCGCCCAAGAGGCCAGCATCACCAAGCGCCTCTCCGAGCGGAGCGCCGGCATCACCAAGCGCCTTGCCGAGCGAACCACCGGGCGCGACCGCACCGCCGAACCCCACCCCACCGCCGAGCGCAACCCCGAGCTCGAGCGCACCAACGAGCGCGTCATCGACACCCCCCAGCAGATCAACGACATCGAACGCCACGCTGACCTGCTCCGCGACCAGGGAGTCGACGAGTCCACGATCGTCAAGGAGATCGCGCAGGAGCACTCAAATCCTAACGACATCGGGACAAGGACGACCCAGGACAAGCGGCGCTACGAGCGGGAGATCGCCGGAGTCATCGAGGGGCAGCGACAACGCCAACTCGACTGGGACCGCCAAGCCCAACTCGACCGAGACGCCGACCGGGACCGAGACAACGATCGCTACGAGCCGCAACGAAACCACCAGGCCTCAGAGCGCGGAGAAGAGCCCGAGATCGAGCTACGCGAAGTTGACCTCTGGGACCTCTTCCAGCCCCAGGAGCGCGGCGAAGAGCCCGTCATCGAGCTACGCGAAGTTGACCTCATGGAGGTGGCCTACCGCCACTCCGAGCAGCAGCGCGACTACGAGCAAGCTGAAGCCGACCGCGAGCAAGGGTTCGTCGCACCCGACCAAACCAACGATGCCGACCACGATCGCGACATCGACCAACCGCAAGACATCGACCGCGACAACGACCCAGCAATGGGCCGCGACCCCTACATCGACCAACCCCAACAGAGCGCCCACGACGCCTGGGTCCAAGAAGCCATCCAGAAGGAGCAAGAACGCCAGCAGGCCTGGGAGCAAGGCATCGACCCCGACCGCGACAACGACCGCGGCTTCGAGATCGAATAAGCGCCTACGCTCATCCCCGCGAACTCCTCAACAGCAGACGCGCTGCTTGACAAGCCCTCTCCCGATCAGAGAGGGTAGTAGCAATCCAAATTGTTCCGTCCCCCGGACCTGCCAGCACCGCGATCGCCTTGCTCGAACTCGAACGAGTCGTTCAATCAAACCCATGCAATCAATCCCTGCTGATGAACGGCACCAGCTCGAGCTCGAGGGCAAGCGTCTCGCTGGCCTGGTCATAGGCTGGCGTTGGATCGAACGCCGGGTCGAGTCCGTCACCTATCTCAGCGAGGCGAGGGCGCTCCGCGAGGTCAGCATCACGCTCACGCTTCCCGATCACATTCAGCCCGCTGTCTACACGGGAGCACATGACGAGTATCACGGATTCCAGGATCCTCAACCACCCGCTATACGTCGCCGGCCATATCGATCTCTTCGGGTTCCTGCGGTCGTGAGGCGGTGCAAGCCAGCGGTGCAGCCCTTCTATTACGTACCGCTCACGCTCATCGACAAGGAGAAGATGACGCGGTTCGACTTCACAGACGAGCAGGACACCGCGCTGCCACTGCTGAGCGCCATTGAGAAGGGAGTCATGGCCTCGGGTCTACTGATCGCCCTGGCCAACGAAGCGCTCGCGGAGGAGGATATGTCGTTACCCCCCGAGATAGCTGATGAGTTTCGCGCAATCGCGGAGGGACGCCCAAGGCAGGCGCTGAAACTGCTCGGGTGCTTCATGGAGCGCTCGCAGCTACCGGGCGTGTACGCGGCTCTTCATGGACCCTCCCGCAACGCACGGGTCTTACGCGCTCTGCTGCGGGCATTTGCACAGTGTTACATCCTGGTCGTGCCGCTCGCCGATGGTCCATATCACAAGCGCTTGATCAAGTTCTCCTACGAAGAGAATCTGACGTTCAGGTTCTCTCTGCCTATGGAGGGCGGCGTGCTACGTCGAAGCGCACAGTGGTTATCGCGGTTCGCGCTCGATCTGACACGTACCTTCGGATGGAGGGCGCGCCAGATCTGGCTTGGAACGCCCGCATATGGCCATGGAGGCACCTACCACTTCGAGATGAGCGCTCCGTCCGGGACCAAGATCACGCAGATGACGCTCGTAGGCCTCACCGTCACTCCCGAGATGAACGAATCGAAGGTCACGTGGACCAGCTCGCAGGAGATCGGGATCAGCGCTCCACTGGAGGAACAATACCTGCCTCACGTGTGCTGCCGGGAGAAGAAGCCGGGAGCGTTCGCGGTGGCGTACACGAAGATCAGGCTCGCGTCGCCGACCGTCATCAGGGCCGCATTCTTCGCCGCTCTGGGCACGGCGCTTGCGTTGATCGTGGGCTATCACTTCCTCGAACATCTGCTCACCGAACACAACGACCTCGCAGGAGCAGGGGCCGCGCTGTTGCTGTTCGTGCCGACCGCCGCCTCGATATACATCTCGCGAGTCCAGGAGCATCCCATGGTCACGAGCATGCTGCTGGGCGTACGGTTGGCCAGCCTGCTCTCAGGAGCCAGCGCCTTCGCGGCCGCGAGCGTGCTCATCCTGGCACACGATGTCAATACGAAAGCCGGGCTTAAAGAAGCACGAACCGCGTGGATCATCTGCTCGGGCGCAGCCGCAGTCGCCGCGCTGATGCTCATGGGAACCTACTTCGCCACCTGGAAGGAGGATCAAAAATTCGTGCCCCGCTGGCGACGCTACAAGGCGCGATGGGCGGCGCCACCAACCTATCCGCCGCCGTCACCGCCCGGGCAATAGCCGGCTACCCCACCATCCGCGACCCGTCCGGAGCCGCACAGCTACCCGCGTCCCCGCTACGAACCGTTTCCCCTGTGACGTTTGCGAGCGGCCATCTCCTGCAGCTCCGCGGTAGCCCTGTCAGCCATCGCGTTCATGTCCCGCATCAATGCCTCGAACTCCTCTGGCTCAAAGCCGGGAATGCCCGTGCTCCCCTCGACCGACTCGACGATCGCCGTGGGGTGACCGACGCCCTTCTTGCGGAGCAGAAGATTCATCAGCGGCGCCGGGAAGCTGCGATAGACGCGCTCCCCAAGCTCAAGCGGTTCGGTCATTCGATCGTCAGTGGAGTCGCTGGGGCTCGACAGAGGTTGATCAGGGTTTTTGAATCGATGGAACATGACTAGGCTATAGGAACTGTCTCAACGATGTAACGCGGGTGCAACGCCCGTGCTTCCCCGTCCACCATCGACCGACCTCGAACGTAGCTGTTCTGCGCAGCGGCCTTTATGGGCCTTTTGCCTACCCCGTGATCTCGCGATAGACATCGACGGCCTCCTCTCGTCGCGCGCTCCTCAACCCCGAGCGACCGCTGGCGCCAAAGTCAAGCGCCACGCCGCGGCGACATCGAGCAGCTGCTGAGGGGCCGGGTCGGTGAGCGCCACGATCGGCCCCTGCTGATCGAGGTCGCCGCGTCCCTCGAACACCGCGATGCAGGGGTTGCCGTCGAGATGCGAGGGAAAGCGAATCGCGGCGGCTCCCTCGTCGTAGAGGTCACCGGCGATCGTCTGCGTTACGACGCGCCGGCTCGTGGTGATCTCGTGCAGGTCCAGGTGCTGCATGTCGTGCTCGAGCAAGACCTCGGCGTGGCGTCCCTCGATACTCCGGCGTTGCTCGAGGTCGGTCAGATCGGAGATCGGTCCATGCAGCCTCAGCAGCAGCGGAGCGAGTACGTGTTCACGCCGCCAAGCCGCGGTGATCGATTGCGCTGCCAGCTCCCAGGCGGCGTCATCGCCCATCTCTCGTTGGAAGTTTCCGATCGCGGACAGCTTCGGGCGGAAGTCGGCGAGCGTCTCTCGAAAGCAGGTCTCTGCGAGCTCGGCGATATAAACGGTGCGGAAGCGGTGGCGCAGGTCATCGAAGCGATGGCTGTATTCGCAAATCTCCGGCGGGACGAACCCGAGCGGATCCCCGGTGTGCCCAACCCTCCAGTAGGAGCGGTGCGCTGGATCCTCGCTCACTCCTGGAAGCTTGCCAGCTGGCGAGCAGCACGGATCACCGCCGTGAACTGCTCGGGCCGCTCGGCCGTGCGCAGCACCTCGATCGGAGCCTCGTCGTCCAACCGGGTGTTCGTGCCGAACAGCCATGCCTTGGCGGTTTCGGCGTCGTAGGCGTCGCTGATCATGCGCACGACCTTGTAGCCGTGACGCAGACGCTGCGCGACCGTCGCACGCGGCTCGGGGCCGTCCGCGCGTGCGTAGCGGCCGATCTGCTTCGCGTCAGACAGACCCGTCAGGAAGGCGGTCATCCGCTGGCCAAGCTGGTCCTGCAGGTAGGCGGCGACCTCGCCCACGGGGAGGGTGCTCGCCTCGCGGTCCAACAGGTCTGATTGGGGTGCGGTCAACACAGTCATTTGACGCTCTTGTCTACGGGCATTGCAAACTAGTCTACAACCTTACCACAAACAACCCCACAAAACACCCCCACCATCACAGCTCCGCCCCGTCCCTTCGGACTCGCCCTGAGCGCTCGCGGCGTCGATCGGGGCCCTCCCCTCATCCCCGGTCGGCACTTCGCCAAGCTGCCGGAGTCAGCCTTGAGCGTCGTACAGCTAATGTGACACGTGCAGGAGAACGCTGCAGGAGCCTAGAATGTCTAGCTACCAAGAGCCCGCAGGTAGCTGGGCACGCTACCTGCGGGGAGCTTTGAGGATTTACCCGGCCCCTTGCCGGGGGCCCGCCTCGCCACTCTGCTCTTGGTCTCCACCCCTCGGGCTGCCACCCGTGAGGGAAGATTGGTCGGGTCGCGCGAACGCGCTGACCCTCACAGAAGTAATCGGCTGCGGATGAGCGACTCGGTAAAGCCCCGCGCTGACGCGCTCAAGATCGCCTTCCCTAGCAAGCCGCTGCACCATATTCCGAATCGCACCCTTGCTTGGCCCGGTACCGAGCGCTTTGATGGCGTCTACCACCTGCGCCGGCGTCACCGGCTCCGTAGAGGACGCCACAGCATCTAGAACGAGTTGGCGTGTCTCGCCGCCAGGGCCACGACCAGATCCATACCCGTCGCGACGAGCCTGCTCGCCTAAGGCGGCTTCGATTATCTCCATCTCAACCGCTATGTGCGTCTGGAGTGCCTGCGCTTCGTCGCGCATCTTTTCCAAGCTCTCGCGGGGCAGTCCCACCAGTACCGAGACGATCGTTGACGTTTCCATGCCATCAAAGCTACCACAATCGCGTCAAAGATGTACCACAAAATTTGTGGTAGCGACGAAGTGTTAGCAATGCTCCTCCTAAGGGCTAGCTCCGACACATGGAGCCGACGGGGTTCGAACCCGCTACGCCCGGTCTCTATCCGGGCGGCCCGCCCTTTCGAGCGGCCCTGAAGCGGCTATCCAACGGCCCCAGGGCAGACCAAAATCGGTGATGCATCACCGCTCCGCTGGTTTGAAGATTGGGTCGTAACCCGCGCCTCCCCCACAGAATCGCGCCCCACTCACTTCGTTCGTCCCCTCTGGGGCGCTCTCAAGGCCGGCTAAGCGGCGATTCGACGCCCAGCCGGGCTGCTCGCGCGCACCCCACGAACGCCTCGCTCACTCGCTGCCGACCGCGAGCGACTCCGCGCGCCCATCGCCGCCCTGCCGCCCCGCTCCGGCGGGATCCCAGGGTCGGGGACCGACCCGCGTTTCAGCGCCTCCTCCCCCGCAACCGTCCTCCATGGCTCGTTCTTGAACCACTCGGTGAGCGTCAGCGGCTCCCAATCCATGCCCCGCATCAGCAGCGCCTCGCCCTCCGGCATCTTCCCGATCTCACCGGGTGTGAGCACTCGCTGGCGCTGGGTCTGGTAGTTGACCGATTCGTTGTGGGTGTCGCTGGAGAGCCACTCTTGGGGGTCGCTCAGGCCGACCGAGGAGGACACCGTGCGGCGGTCGTATTCGCCCAGCGCCACGGAGATGTTCTCCAGCGTCGGCACGTGCCCGATGCCCGACAGGATCACCTTGACTTGGAACATCGTCATGAACGCGTCTGCGACCGGCTGTCCCCACACGTACGCGGCTTGCGCCATGTCTTGGATCCCGAAATAGACTTTGAGGCCCTGTCCTCCTGCTTGTGAGAGCAGCGCCAGCGGGTCGTGCATCGGCGCGATGTTCGGTGCCTCGTCGACCGCCAGCACCACTGATGCCCACTCCACTAGGTCCCTTACCGGCTCGCTTGCCGACCGCTCGTAGACGGCGTGCCGGACCTCTTCGAGCAGGCCGACGACGAGCGGGGCGCACATCCGCTGGTGATGCTCCGGCGCGGTGATGTAGATCGTGTCGCTGCCGCGTACGAACCGCTCGGCGTCGAAGTTCGGGTGCGCTGCACTCTCCTGGATCGCGACCGATTTGTAAGCGCTGAGCACGCCGATCGCCGCGCTGATGATGCTCGACCGCTCGCGGGACTCCGTCCGCTGAACGCCCTTGATCACGTCTGCCGCGATCGTCACGTCGCAGTCGGCGAGGATCTCGAGCGCCGGACCGAGATCGTGGTGATGCACCCACTTCAGGACTTCCCCGATCAGCAGTCCTGCCTGGTTGGCGGCGTACAGCAGCGGGGCCAGCAGCGAGCCCGCGCGCTCCGTCCAGTGGCTCTCGTTCGTCGTGCCGCTCCCCGGGCGCGTATGCGTGGTCATCGCCTGCGCCATCATCAGCGCCCCATCCCAACTCGACGCCGCGCTCACCGGCGACCAGTTCAGGCGCCGCACCCCGTCCGGCAGCTCCCGCACGCTCCCGGTCGGATCGAACAGCCACGCCTGCCCGATTTCCGATCTCGCCTTCAACGTCGCCCGCATCACATCGGGCTTCGTGCTCGTCGAGATCACCGCCCCCAAGGCCGCCGCGATCGTCGGAATGAACACCGAAGCCGTCTTTCCCGACTGTGGCGGCCCGAGCACCAGCACCGCGTGCTTCGGGTCGGCGAGCAACCACCGACCGCTGCGGGAGAGGCCCAGGTACCCACCGCCACCCAGCCGCGCAACCTCCGCCCGCACCGCCTCCCCGGGCGTCAGCTGTGCGTCCGCTTTGAGCGCCGGGAGAACCTCGGGCACTGGGGTCCTGAGGGTCGTGAGGCGTGTCAGTAGCCATCCGAGCGGGATCCGCCCGTCGCGGACCGCCCGCGTGAACCGAGCCGAGAGCCAGCCGACCACCAGCGCCTCCAGGCTCCACATGAATGCCTCAGGCCCGCCGGGGCCGATCAGACTGTGAGCGAACAGCGCCACGATGTACCACCCGGCGAGCTTCCACATCCGCGAGCGCCGCTTCTGAAACGGAGGCGCCATCTCCTGGTGCGAGGGGCCCCAATCCTTATTTACTGAGCGACTTGACATACGATTTATGATACTCTACAGTAAAAAACTGGTACATGCAACCCGACCTTGGAGAGCGAATGCCCCCCAGTCGCCGCATCCGTGAACGCAAAGCCTCGATCGAGAAAGACATCCGCGAGTTGGACGCAGAACGCGGACGGCTGCTCGCCTCGCTCGCGGGCCTCGACGGGAAGCCTGTAGTTCCGGCAGCCCACCCGCCACAGATCACCCAGGACCAGGTCGCCCAGTACCTCGCCGAGCATCCCAACTCCAGCTACACACAGATCGCCACGGCGCTCAAAGCACGCCCGGGCGTTATCGCCGCGCATCTCAATCGCGGAAAGAAGCCGTCGCGCCGCTTCCCGTCAGGGCGTTTCTTAAATACAGATGACGGCTGGGACCTGAGGCGGTAGCACTTATGCCGATACAGGCAACCAGGAGGACCCCCGATGAACAGCGCAGGGACGCGCGCGTACCTCATCAGCCCCGACGACGTCGATCCCAGCTGGCTTGCGCTCTACATAGCGACATTGATCCTGCAGGTGGGTTGCGGCTACGCGCGCTACTGGGTCAGCGAAAAGGTCATCTGGCTCCCCAACCACATCGAGCATTGGGGCCTGCCGATCCACAACATCGCCCTGCTGATCGGCTTCGGTCCGCTGGTCCTCTCGTTAGCGACACTCGCACTGCCGCTCGGCGGCTGGATCTGGGAGCAGCAGTCCGGTGCACGATCCCCATCCCAGCGCGAGCAGCTGGTCTTCGACGAGGCCTTCGCCCAGCTGGCCAAGCACAACCCCTCGCTCCGTCAGCCGCGGCGCTGGTGCGTCCTGGAGGACCCGGAGCTGAACGCCGCGGCCTACGCGGACACGCTGATGGTCAACCGCGGGCTGCTGGAAAGCCCCTTCTTTGCGGCGGTGCTCGGCCACGAGCTGGGGCACCTGAACACAAGCGACAGCCGGCTCAGTGCCGCGCTGTGCCGCATGACCACGCGGCCGCGCCGGCGACTCGGCTTCCCTTTCAAGACGGCCGGGTTCATTCTCAACGGACACGCGGGCATGGTGATCGTCGGAAGGCCGTGGGCGATGTATTGGCGTGCCAGGGAGCTGAAAGCCGACACCTACTCATACGATCTAGGCCAGAAAGCGGCCTTGCAAACCTTCCTCGACACGCACGTCCTCGACGGCGATTTGCCGACCCCGTTCAAGGGCTTCGGCTGGACCTCGCACCCCTGGACCGAGCACCGCATCGACAACCTCGAAGCCCACTGACAGCGCGCCTGGTTCTGGCGCGCCACGCCCGCCCCAACGTTGAACGCAGCACTCACGTGTCGGCCCCGCCGACACCACAAACCTCCTCTGAAAGGAGCCGTACATGCACGCCGTAAGCGCCGTCCCCACGCGCCCAGCACGTGACCTATGCCCACCACGACCACGCGGACTGGGAGCCGTCGCCCGCGAAGTCACCGTCGCGCTCACGCCGCAGACAATCGAGCAGATCGCCAGCCGCGTCGCGCAACTACTGCACCGCCAGCAGCAAAGCCACCAGCCAGTGCAGACCGGAGAGCCCGTGGGCATGGTCACCGTCGCACAGTTCGCCGCCTACTACAAACTGAACCCGGCCTGGGTCTACGAACACGCCGACGAGCTGGCAGCGACCCGCATCGGCAGCGGACCGAAGGCGCGCATCCGCATCGAGTTCCAAACCGCTAAGGCCGCGCTTCGCGAGTTCCAGGCCGGTAGGACGCCGGCGCCTGCCGACGCCGAGGTGCGCAGACCACGGCGCCAGCCTGAGGCGGACCTCAACCGCTCCGATGCCCCGTTGCTCGACAGCCGCCCTCGACGACTCCTCGGCGCCCGCGCCTCGCGGCCGCCACGTCCGCTCTGCATCGGGCGGATCTGATGGCGCCGCGGCCCGAAGGCAGCATCACCACCGAAACGCTCGGGGATGGCACGCTCGCGTTCCGTCTGCGGTTCCGTGCCTACGGCAGGCGCCGGACCGCCTACCTGCACGAGCGTCGCGACTGCGACTGCGTCTACAAATGCGGTGGCGGCTGGACCGAGCGCACGGCCCCCGTCGAGCTGGACCGCATCCTCGCCTGTGTGAAGGCCGGCGTCTGGCAGCCGCCGAAGCGCCCGTCGATCGAGCCCAAGCCCGTCGATACCGGCTCGCCGTGGTTCGTCCCCTACAGCTCTAAATGGCTGCAGGACAAGATCGACGGCGTCAACGGGGAGAAGCCGATCAGCAAGGGTACGGAGAAGAACTACCGCTGCCGGCTGGAATGCCACGTCGTGCCCTTTTTCGAGCGCTATCGGCTCGAGCAGATCGACGGAGATCTCTGTCTGAGCTTCAAGGCTCATCTCCTCAAGCAGTCAAGGAACCTTCGCGAGCAGATCGCCGCCGGCGCGGACCTACGCGACGAGCGCAACCAGAAAATCGTCCCCTTGTCGCCCTGCTCGATCCGCAAGATGATCGACACCCTCGGATCGATCCTGGACGAAGCCGTGGAAGACCACCACCTCGACTACAACCCAGCCCGCGGCAAGCGCATGCGCGTACATGTTCCCAAGCCGAAGCGGACGTTCCTGGAGAGCGACGAGCTCGCCGCGTTGATCGACGCCGCTGCCGAACAGGACATCTCCCTGACCGCACCGGTCGCTCCGATTGAGCTCGGGTTGACGGCTGCTCAGGTCGCGCATCTGCACGCCCAGGGCAAATCTCCCAAGCAGATCGCGAAGCAGCTAGAGCTTGCCAAGTCGACCGTCAGCTACCACCTCTCCAAGCTCGGTCTGAAGGTCGGCCGCGGCTACATAGGCCGGCGTGTGATCGTCGAGATCCTCGGCTACTGCGGACCTCGGGTCAGCGAGCTGTGCCACATCAAGATCGGCCACGTCCGCCTGCACGACCCGAAGGGGGCACGCTTCCGGATCCCCGACTCGAAGACCGAGACCGGCATCCGCGAGGTGCAGATCAGCTCCGATCTCCTCGAGACGATCGTCGAGCATCTCGACCGCCTCCGCCGCATGGGCGCGCCGACGGGACCGGATGACTACCTCATCCCCAACCTGCACGGCAACCGCATGGATAATGGGCGGATCGAGCAAATCGTTCACGAAGCAGCCGAGCTCGCGTCCAAGAAGCTCGCCAAGAAAGGCCTGCCGCCGCTGCCGAACACGACCCCACACACCCTGCGGCGCACCTACATCTCGATCGCGCTTGTCACCAAGGAATGGGACCTGAAGTACGTCATGAACCAGGTCGGACACGCCGACAGCAAGATGACCTTGGACGTCTACAACCAGCTACAGCAGCGCGTCAAGCGCGACCACGGGGCGAACTTCGACAAGCTCGTCAGCGACGCGCGAAGCGAGCTCGCCAAGCGCCCGGAAAGTCCGTACGATGGACTTGATTGGGACGGCGATTGGGACGGAAACACCAAATCGGGCTCCGAGCGGCGCACTCGACGTGTCGTCAAGCCATCCAAAACCCCCGGATTTCCAGGCAGTTCTCGAGAGCGGCGAACGGGGGTCGAACCCGCGACCTCGAGCTTGGGAAGCTTGCGCTCTACCAACTGAGCTACCGCCGCACGAGTGCAGATATTACGCGGCCCGAGCGACTCCCATCGAGCGGCTTCGGTCTACCCTTGGAAGCCGTGCGCCGCCGCCTGCTGCCAATCGTCGTCTCGATCCTCGGCGCCTGCCTGATCGGGCTGCTGATCTACGGCGTCTCCGCGCAGTCGGCCAGCCGCACGCTCGACGAAGCTCTCCACCAGGGCCAGCATCCGCTTGCGCCGGACGCCGCGCGGACGCTGCCCGGACTCTCCGGCGCCCCCGTGGCCTCGCTCGCGTCGTTCGGCGGCAAGGTGGTCGTGTTGAACTTCTGGGCCTCCTGGTGCGAACCCTGCCAGGACGAGGCTCCGTTGCTCGAGCGCGCCCAGAGCCGGCTGCAGCGCCACGACGCCACCGTGCTCGGCGTGACCTATCTCGACGCCTCGCCCGACTCGGAAAGCTTCGTGCGCCAGTACCACCTCACCTACCCCAGCCTGCGCGACACCAATGGCGACTTCGCCCACTCCTACGGCACCGACCAGCTCCCGGAGAGCTTCGTGATCGACCGTCGCGGCCACATCGTGGCGATCTCCCGCGGCGAGATCGACCAGGCCTTCCTCGACCGCGCGATCGCGCTGGCGGAGAGCTCGTGAGCCCGGTTGGCGTGGCACCGAGAAGTAGCTCCCGGCGAAGTCCACGCGAACTCCTCGGCGGACGACGCTTGCGCCTGCATACACGGCGCGGCGATCGCCGCTCGGCGCGGCGCATCGCGATCCGCGCGACCCTGATTCTCATGCTGGCCGTTTACCTGAGCCCATCTGCTGCGCTCGCCGGCATGGGGAGCCCCGACCCCCGGCCTCACACCTCCCTGCCGGTGATCGAGCGCCAGGTGATGTGCGTCACCTGCAAAATTCCCCTCAACGTCGCCCAATCACAGCAGGCAAATCGCGAGCGAGCATTCATCCAGGGCCTGATCGACAAAGGCCAGACCGAAGCCCAGATCAAGGATGCGCTCGTCGCACAGTACGGTCCAACGGTGCTGGGGCTGCCGAGCGCGCACGGCTTCGATCTGACCGTTTACCTCGTTCCGCTCGCGGCGTTCCTGGCGCTGCTCGCCACGCTCGCCGTGCTGCTGCCACGCTGGCGCCGCCGCGCCCGTGAGCAGACCGGCAGCGCCGTCGACGCGCCGCGGCTCGACCCCGCTGACTCCGCCCGGCTGGAGGCGGATCTGGCTCGGTTCGACTGAGGGACGACCCGCGCGGCGGGCGCCGCGCAGCTTTGACGGTGCGGCCCCGGCGATGTGGCAGCGCCACGTGGGGACATTGCCTTCCTACATCTCGACCGGCGCGCTCACCCCGAGCAGGTCCAAGCAACGCGCGATCGTGCGCTGCGTGGCCACCGACAGCGCGATCCGCAGCGACTCGACCGTCTCGGGCTCGGCGCCGAGCACGCGGCAGTCGCGGTAGAAGGCCGTGAAGTCCTGAGCCAGCTGCAATGCGTAGGCCGTGATCCGGTGCGGGGCGCGCCGGTCCGCGGCCTCCCGCACCTCCCCGGGGAAGGCGAGCAGTTGCTTGACCAGCGCGCGCTCCGCCGCATGCAGGGGCGTTCCGCTCCCATCCACTGCTCCGTTCCCATCTCGCGTCCGACCATCATTCGGCGATCGGCTCCCCTCCGCGATGGCCTCCAGCGTCTCCCGCACGCGCTTCTCTCCCGCCTTCGCCAGCACCGCGCTGATCCGGGCGTGCGCGTACTGCACGTAATAGACAGGGTTCTCGCTCGATTGGCTGCGCGCCAAGTCGAGGTCGAGATCAACCGTCGTCTCATGCGAGCGCGCCAGCAGATACCAGCGCGCGGCGTCCACGCCGATCTCGGTGAGCAGATCATCGAGCGTCACGAACTCGCCCGCACGCTTGGACATCTGCGCGCGCTCGCCGCCGCGCATCAGATGGACGAGTTGCATGATCAGCAGCTCCAGATGCTCGGGGTCACCGCCGAGCGCCTCGTAAGCGGCCTTCATCCGCAGCACATAGCCATGATGATCAGCGCCCCACACGTCGATCTGGCGGTCAAAGCCGCGCTCGCGCTTGTCCTGGTGGTAGGCGATGTCCGAGGCAAAGTAGGTGTGCTCGCCGTTGGAGCGCACGAGCACACGATCCTTGTCGTCGCCGTAGTCGGTGCTGCGTAGCCACAGCGCCCCCTCGCTCTGATAGGTGTGTCCCTCGCGCTCGAGGACCTCAAGCGTGTGCGCAACTGGGCTTGGGTCCCCTTCGTGGAGCTTGCTCTCGTAGGCCCAATGATCAAAGCCCTCAACGTTGAACGCGCCGAGTGCTTCTTGCATCGCCCCCACCATCACTGCCACAGCGGCGTGCCCCACCTCCGCCGGAGTCCTCGACTGGGCCTTTGCCAGATGGACGAGCTTCTCCACGTACGCGCCCCGATAGCCGTCCTCGGGAACCTGCTCACCCCGTGCCAACGCGAGAATCGACTCGCCGAGCTTGCCCACCTGCGAGCCAGCATCGTTGACGTAAAACTCGCGCTCCACCTCGTGGCCGTGGAAAGCCAGCAGACGACCCAGCGCGTCTCCATAAGCGGCGTTGCGCGCATGTCCGACGTGCATCGGCCCGGTTGGGTTGGCCGAGACGAACTCGATGAGGATCCGCTCGCGAGCATGGGCGCCGTCCGCCCCGAATGTCTCCCCAGCATTCAGCACCTCAGCGAGCGATCCGACGAGCCAGGAGTCGGCGAGAAAGAGATTGAGGAAACCCGGTCCCGCCACCTCGAAGCGTTCGATGCTCGCGCCGAGCCGCTGCTCAAGTTCCTTGCCGAGACGCTCTGCGACCTCGCGCGGCGCAGTACCCAGGCCCGGCGCCAGCAGCAACGCGGCGTTCGTCGAGTAGTCGCCGAAGTCCGCGCGCGGTGGACGCTCCAGCACGATCCCTCCGCGAGCTCTGCCCGCAGAGGTGGCAGTCGCCTCGGCCCCAGCGCCGCCGGCGCCGATCTTGGGGGACGGCACTTCCGTCAGCTCTCCGGCAACCGCCAGTACAGCCTCGCGCAAGCCGTCCAGCGGCGTCGGAACGCTCCTCATGATGCGTTGCGAAGAGACTTTTTCATCGATCCATGCTCATCGCTTGCGATACTAGCTGCGTGAACGATCAAGACTCAGGCGCCGAGCGCCACATAAACATTCATCTCTCCCCCGAGATCATGGGGGGCGTATACGCGAACTTCGCCAACGTCAGCCACTCCGACTACGAGTTCACGGTCACCTTCGCGCGTGTCGACCACGAGGTCGAGTCCGAGGAGGTCCCGGGCGTAGTCGTCTCCCGCGTCAACCTGTCCCCGCGCTTTATGCGTGAGCTGATCGACGCGATGGAGGACAACTACTCCAAGTGGCGTACCCGCGAGGGCATCAAGAACCTGCCCGAGTATGGCGGTACGGAGGCCGGATCAGAGGAGGAGTAGGGCGGCGCGTCCGCGAACTGCGACAGCTATGAAGGTCGCGGTAATTTCAGATATCCACGGTAACCGCCAGGCCTTCGAGGCTGTGCTTGATGCGGTCGCCGCCAGCGACGCGTCCGAGCTGTGGTGCCTCGGCGACCTCGTCGGCTACGGCGCCGATCCCGACATCTGCGTGGAGCTCGCCCGCGAGCACGCCGCGGTCTGCCTCGCCGGAAACCATGACCTCGCCGTCATCGGCGAGATACCGCTCGATGAGTTCTCCCGCGGGGCGAGCCTCGCGGCGCAGTGGACCAAGGAGGTGATCGCGCCCGCGAACCTCGCCTTTCTCGCCGAGCTGCGCCCGCAGGGCCAGGAGGGTCCGATCGGCCTCTATCACGCCAGCCCGCGCGATCCCGTATGGGAGTACGTGCTCTCGGCGTTACTCGCCGAGCTGTGCCTAGACCGCCAGCCTGATCGCATCTGCCTGATCGGCCATTCCCATGTTGCGCTCTCGTTCGTGCGCCACGAGGGCGAGCTCGCCACCGGGGAACCCAGGCGTGAGGGCGCGCAGCTCGATCTCTCAAGCGGCGAATGGCTGCTGAACCCCGGCAGCGTCGGGCAGCCGCGCGACGGCGACCCGCGCGCCTCGTGGCTGCTGCTCGACCTCGACGGGGAGACCGCCTCCTTCCGGCGTGTCGACTACGACGTGGCCGGCGCCGCCGGCGCGATCCGCGCGGCGCGCCTGCCGGACTCGCTTGCCGAGCGCCTGGAGTACGGTCAATGACCGTGAATCGCCTAATCCGTCTCCTGCTCGCCGGGCTCCTCGGCGTCGCCGCCGCCCTGCTCGTCGCCTGCGGCAGCTCCGGCAAGGGCCTGATCCCGAGCACCAACGCCGGGCCGCTGAAGAGCGATTTCGAAGCCGTCGCCCAGGCCGCGCAAAGCGGGGAAGGGAATTGCACGGCCACCGAAGCCGCAATCGCCAAAACTGAACAGGATTTTGCGGCGCTGCCCTCGACGGTCGACGCCGGCCTGCGCAAAACGCTCAGCGTGGGGATCGCGAACCTGCGTCACCGCGCGCTCGCGCTGTGCGCGCAGCCGCTCCCGCAGGCGACCTCGACGACGAAAACGAGCGCCCCCACGACGACCACCAGCACCCAGACGACACCCACGACTCCAACCCACACCGAAACGACCACCACCCCGACCACTCCCACAACGAGCACCCCGTCAACCACCACCCCGGGCGGTGGCACACCCGCCCCCGGAAACGAAAGCTCGCCCGGGGCGGCCAGCGGCCCAGGAGGCGGCACCGGCGTCGGCGGTGAAAGCGGCTCGGATGCGGGCGGTGGGTCGGGTGCGGGCGGCGGGTCGGGGACGCCCGGAGCAGGCGGCGTTCAGGAAAGCGGCAAATGAGCGAGGTGAAGATCGCCGGGCGCTACCGCCTGGAGGGCCGGCTCGGCTTCGGCGGGATGTCCACCGTGCACCTCGCTCTCGACCTGCGCCTGGAGCGCCAGGTGGCCGTCAAGCTGCTCGCCGAGCACCTCGCGGACGACCCCACCTTTGTGTCCCGCTTCCAGCGCGAGGCGCAGGCGGCCGCGCGGCTGGTCCACCCCAACATCGTGCAGATCTTCGACTCGGGCCTGGACGAGCCCTCGGGGCGGCATTTCATCGTGATGGAGTACATCGAGGGCTCCTCCTGCGCGGAGATCCTGCGCGACGACGGCTGGGTCGAGGTGGACGAGGCCGTCTCGATCATCGAGCAAGCCTGCGAGGGCCTGGATTACGCCCACCGCCACGGCGTCGTCCATCGCGACGTCAAGCCCGGCAACCTGCTGCGCGCGCGCGAGGGCGAGGTCAAGCTGGCGGACTTCGGCATCGCCAAGGCGACCGAGCAGTCCTCGATCACCCAGGTCGGCTCCGTGCTCGGCACCGCCGCCTATCTGGCCCCGGAGCAGGCGCGCGGCGAGGAGGCCGGTCCGCGCGCCGACCTGTACGCGCTCGGGGTGGTCACCTACCAGCTGATCTCCGGGCGGCTGCCGTACGAGGCGACCTCGCTGACCGAGCTCGCGCTCAAGCAGCAGCGCGAGGAGCCGGCGATGCTCGACACGCTCGTCGCCGCCGTCGGGGGAGAGCTGGCCGACGCGATCGCGATCGCGCTCGCGCTCGACCCACGCGACCGGTACCAGACCGCCCGCGAGATGGGCCGCGCGATCGAGGACGGGGCGCGCGGCATCTCCCCCGGCGAGCCCTCCGGTGGTGCGCGGGGAGGGGGCCCGGCGACCGCGGCGACGAGCCTGTTGGCGACGGCTGGGCCACGCGGGTCCGAGCGCGGTGGTGGCTCCGCTGCGGGGGCCGTCACCCCCCGGCGGCCGCGCCAGGGGCCGCCGCGACACCACGCGCCGGTCGTCGCGCCGGCCTCCGCCTCCTCCGCGAGCTCCCCCGCCGGTCGCCGGCGCGGTCGCCTGCTGCCCGCGGTGCTTGTGCTGCTGACGATCGCCGTCGTGATCGTCGCGGTCGTGATCGCCACCGCCCCGGGGCCGACGAAGGTCGTGCTGCGCAACGTCGTCTACTCCGACATCCAGCAGGCGTCTTCCGCGCTCAAACAGCTGGTCTCGGAAAACACCAAATAAGACGAAAGGCCCGCTTACGCGGGCCCCTCGGTAAGGCAACTGCCCTTTCGGGCTGGGCACCTGTCACATGCCCAGCAGGCTAGCAGCCTCAACCGTCGCCTTCAACTATGGCTCCGGCGGCCGGATTCGAACCGGCACCTGACACGTGACAGGTGCCCGTGCTGCCCTTACACCACACCGGAAAGCCACCGCTGAAGCTACTCAGCGCTTGCGATGAAACGCTCCGGTGCGCCACCCACGTGCCACGTTTTCCAAGTTCCCGTCTAGGATTCCAGCCCGCAAATCTTTCATCAGGCGCGCAAGAAACGCGAGGTTGTGCATCGTCAGCAGCCGCGCTCCCGTCAGCTCGCCGGCGCGCACCAGGTAGCTCAGATAGGCGCGCGATAGACCACCGGCACAGGCCAGACACTCACAGCCCTCCAACAGGGGCTCCTCGGACTCGCGCCACTGACTCTTCTTCAAATCAACCCGCCAGCGATTCTCCGGGTCGGGAACCAGCGCGGTCCCATGCCTTCCCAATCGTGTGGGCATCGCGCAGTCAAACGTATCGATTCCCAGCTCGACCCCCCTGATCAGGTCGTCCACCTCGCCGATCCCCAGCAGATGCCTCGGCTTACCCTCGTGCTCGCCCCCCAGCTCGTGCGTGGCGTAGCTCACCACCTCGTACATCTGCGCCTTCTCCGCCCCGAGCGACCCTCCGATCGCCACGCCGTCACACGCGCTTGCGGCGATCGTTTGCGTTGACTCGCGCCGCAGGTCCTCGTACACGCCACCCTGCACGATTCCGTAAACGAGCTGGTCCGCCGGCCCGTGCTCGGCGTGCCATCTCAGGCAGCGCTCCAGCCAGCGGTGCGTGCGCTCGGTCGAGCGTTGCGTGTACTCGCGGTCGACGTGGAACGGCGTGCACTCGTCGAACACGAGCGCCAGGTCGGAGCCCAGCGCCGCCTGCGCCGCCATCGAGCCCTCGGGCGAGAGGAACCGCTCGCGGCCGTCCACGTAGGAGCGAAAGCGCACCCCCTCCTCCTCGATCGCGAGGATCGCACCTTCCCTGTCGCTGCCCGCACCGCGGCTGCGGGGTGGGTGGGACGCCTTGATCTCCTCGGCGACCGTCCCATGACCCATCGAGAACACCTGAAACCCTCCAGAATCGGTCACGATCGGGCCGTCCCAGCCCATGAACCTGCCGATCCCGCCGAAGCGCTCGATCAGCTCCGGTCCAGGGTTGAGCAACAGATGAAAGGTGTTGCCGAGCACCATCTCGTACCCCAACGCGATGACCTCCGCCGGCAGCAGTCCCTTCACGGTGGCCTTCGTCGCGAGCGGCACGAAAGCCGGTGTGCGAACATCGCCGTGCGCGGTTTCCAGCACGCCCGCCCGAGCATCCGAGGTGCCGTCGCGGGCTTCGATCGTGAAAGCGGCCATCGGTACGGCATCCTAAGAGGGACCTTCAATGCTCGCGTCCCTTGTCAACGTCACCCACCTCGTCGAAGTCTCCGGCTACCCGCTGCTGTTCGTCCTCGTGATGGCCGAGTCCTCCGGGGTTCCGATTCCGGGTGAGACCGCCCTGATCACCGCCGCCGTGCTCGCCTCTGGCGGCAAGCTCAAAATCGAGCTCGTGATCCCGATCGCGGCCGCCGCCGCAATTGTGGGCGACAACATCGGCTACCTGATCGGGCGCAAGGGCGGGCGCTGGCTGCTCGAACGCCCCGGCCGCTTTCAACGCCAGCGCCTGGAGGTCCTGGAGACCGGCGAGCCGTTCTTCGAGCGCCACGGCCCGAAGGCAGTGTTCTTTGGCCGCTTCATCCTCGGCCTGCGCGTCTGGGCCTCGTGGCTGGCCGGCGCCACGCGCATGCGCTGGCGCTCGTTCTTCTTCTGGAACGCGCTCGGCGGGATCTGCTGGGCGAGCGCGATCGGGCTGCTCGCCTACCTGCTCGGTCACTCGGCCGGCAAAGCGATCGAGGCGTTCGGCATCTACGGGCTCGTCGCGGTCCTGCTCGCGATCGTGAGCACCTTCTTCCTGCACCGCCGCCACCGCCGCCACACCCAGGCGCGATCCACCCCACCGCCCGAGGCGGCGCCACCCGATCCCGAGACGCCCTGAGCCCCTGGCCTCAGATAGGCCCGCCCCAGTCACCGTCTCCGCGAGGCCCTTTGCGATCTCGAGGCGCCGGGATTCAGGCGAACTTACTCAGCAGCCGGCGCTGTTGCCGTTGCCGCAGGGCGCGATGCGATCCCAAAGATCAGCCAGTGCGCTCAGCTCGCCCTCGGAGAAGCGCGAGAAGAAGTGCTCTCGCACGACCGCCAGGTGAGTGCCGCGAGCTTCCGCCAGCCGCTCCCGGCCCAGATCCGTCAGACATGCGTACGACCCGCGCGCGTCGTGGTCGCACGAGCAGCGCTCCAGCAACTCGTCCCGCTCCAGCCGATCGACCAGCCGCGTCAGCCCGCTGCGCGACAGCTGCGCCCTCTCGGCCAGATCGCACATTCGCATCCGCCCCCCACTCGAGTCCTGCAGATGCTGCAGCACCTCGTACGAGGTCATTGGCAGGCCGTGCGCGTGCTCCAACTCTGCATCCAGGCGCTTGGCGAGACATGCGTGGGCTCGCAGCAGACCACGCCAAGCACGCACCTCCCCCTCACTGAGAGACTCCTCCCCGGAAGGGATCTTGACGGCGGTCGCGGTCGACATGATGGCGTTTGTTACAAAGGACCCTGCTACCCCGAACATAGCAGCGTTGGAGCCACTTTCCAGCCTCAGGAGCGACGGCTCACGACGGTTTCGTCACCCGCCAGGCCAACCACATCATCAGCGGCTGCAATGGCAGCCGCGCGTACAGCGCCCAAGCCGGGATCTTCTCGAACTTCGCCGGGTTCTGGGCCATGTAGACGTTCGCCGGGAACACCGCCGCCAGCAGCGCGATCAGGCCGAGGCCCGCCAGCCAGCGCGTGCGCGGGACCAGCACTCCTACCCCGCCCGCGATCTCGGCCACACCGCTGACCCGCACGAGCGTCGCGGGGTCGCCCAGACCCGGCGGCACGATCTGCTTGTACGTGCCCGGAATCACGAAGTGGTTGACCCCCGCGCCGATGAAGAACACCGCCAACGCCGTCCTTGAGCCGCGTCCTTGCATCGTGTTCGTACCTCGTTTTTCCATGCTCGCTCCGTTCTCATCCATCACGCCTTCTTTTGCGATCCGCACGCCGCTCCAACGGCCGGTAGACCGTCCCTTAAGAAGAAATCATCGCCCCTCAATCAGCGAGCGCCCGGTCATCTCCGGCGGCTGGGGCATTGCCAGCAGATCCAGCACCGTCGGAGCAACATCCGCCAAGATCCCGTCCCTGGCCCTCAGCTTCAAACCAGGCGTTGTCACGATCAGCGGCACCTCGTTCAGCGAATGCGCCGTGTTTGGGCTGCCGTCCGGCTCGAGCATGTGATCGGCGTTGCCATGGTCGGCTGTCACGACGCACAGGCCGCCCCCTTCATGCACCGTCGCCACCACCTCCCCGAGACACTCATCGACGGTCTCCACGGCCATCACCGCCGCCTCGATCACGCCCGTGTGGCCGACCATGTCGGCGTTTGCGAAATTGATGATCCCGAATCGATACCCACCCGCCCCCTCCCGCCAGGCGTCCGTAAACGCCGCCACGGCGGCGCGCGCGCTCATCTGCGGCTTGTGGTCATACGTCGGCACGTCTCTCGGTGAATCGACCAGCGCGCGCCGCTCGCCCACCAGCGGCGCCTCCTCGCCGCCGTTGAAGAAGTACGTCACGTGCGGGTACTTCTCCGTCTCCGCCACGTGTAGCTGCCTGGCCCCCGCATCCGCCAACACGATCCCGAGCGTCGTCTGTGGGCGCTCCGGCGGAAACGCCACCGGGTAGGGCCAGCCCTCCTCGTACTCGGTCAGCGTCGCGTAGTCCTCGATCTCGATCGGTTTCGCACCCCCGCGTCCGATCCAGCCGGGAAGCTCCTCTCCGCCGTCCTGATCGCTGCCACCATCCGCCTCGCTGCGGCCAGCAACCTCACCATCGCCGCCCGCCCCGCCGAAGCCCTCCTCGGCCAGCGCGCGCGTCAGCTGCCGCATCCGGTCGGGCCTAAAGTTGAAGCAGAGCACGCTGTCGTCCGGTCTGATCTGTGCCTCCGCTCCGACGAGCGTCGGCTCGATGAACTCGTCGGTCTCTCCGCGTTCATACGCCGCGCGCACCGCTGCCTCGCCGCTGTCCGCGCGCTGCTCCGCGCAGCCATGCACGAGCAGGTCATATGCGCGCTGCGTGCGGTCCCAGCGCCGGTCGCGGTCCATCGCCCAATACCGCCCCACCACCGATCCCACGCGTACGCCCTTGGTCTCGTCGAGCTCCTTCAGGAAGTCCGCACCCGAATGCGGCAGCGTGTCACGCCCGTCGGTGAACGCATGCACCACCAGGTCTCCTCCCTCCCCCGCCTCGTCACGATTCAGCGCTCCCGCCAGCGCGATCAATGCCCGCAGATGATTCATGCTCGAATGCACGCCTCCGTCGGATACAAGCCCGAGGAGATGCAAACGCCCGGGTCTCCCGAGCGCCGCCCGCAGAATCTCGTTCTCAGCGAGCCCACCGTCGTTGACCGCATCATCGATCCGCGTCAGATCCTGTCGCACGACCGCGCCGGCGCCGAGGTTCAGGTGACCCACCTCGCTGTTTCCCATCTGGCCTTCCGGCAGTCCCACCGCGCGCCCGCAGGCGGTCAGCGTCGTATGTGGATAGGAAGCCCACAGCTCGTCGAATACCGGCGTGCTCGCCAGCGATACGGCGTTGCCGGGGCCGGGCTCCGCAAGCCCCCAGCCGTCGAGTATCACCAGGCAGACGCCCGGGGCCGGCAACTTGTCTGGGCCGGCGGGCAGGCTCATCGAGTAGCGGCAGAGACGATCTGCGCGAATGACTCGGCATCCAGGCTCGCACCGCCGACGAGCGCGCCATCGACGTCCGTGAGCCCCAGCAGCTCGGCCGCGTTCTCTGGCTTGACCGAGCCGCCGTACAGGATCCTCACGCGCTCCGCCGCCTGCGCGTCGCGATCGCCGACGAGCGCCCTGACGAACGCGACCGCCTCCTGCGCTTGCTCCGGACTCGCCACGCGGCCGGTGCCGATCGCCCAGATCGGCTCATACGCGATCGTCACCTCGGCCAAGCGCTCATCCTCAACCCCCGCGAGCCCATCTCGCACCTGCTGGCGCAGCTTGCGCTGCGTGTCATCGTTGTCGCGCTCCTCCTCGGTCTCACCCACGCACAGGATCGGCCGTAGCCCGGTGTCCAGTGCCGTAGGCACCTTCAACGCCAGCGCCCTGTCGGTCTCGCCGAAACAGGCCCTGCGCTCAGAGTGCCCGAGCACCACCCCCTGTACGCCCACGTCGCTCAGCATCGCCGGTGACACCTCGCCCGTAAACGCACCCTCGGGCTCCTGGTGCATGTTCTGCGCGTACACCTCAACGCGTGAGCCCCGCGCACTGTCCACCATCGCCCGCAGGTCCGTGAACGGCACGCAGATCGCCACCTCCACGCCGTCAACCGAGGACAGGAGCGGCAGCAGTGCCTGGATGTAGTCCTCGGCCTGCGCCTCCGTCTTGTACATCTTCCAGTTGCCGGCGATAAGCGGTGTTCGGGCACTCACGCGACACCAGCTCCCTGCAGCGCGCTCACGCCGGGCAGGACCCGGCCCTCAACGAACTCGAGTGTCGCGCCGCCACCCGTAGATAGGTGATCTACCGTCCCCTCCAGCCCGAACTGCGCCAGCGCCGCCGCCGAGTCCCCTCCCCCCACGACCGTCAAGCCCTGCGCGCTCGCCACGGCCTCCGCCACGGCACGCGTGCCCGCCGCGAATGGCTCCAGCTCGAACGCGCCCATCGGACCGTTCCAAAATACGGTCCCCGCGCTCGCTATCACGCTTGCATAGCGTTCCGCCGTCTTGGGACCAATGTCCAATCCCATCCAGCCTTCCGGCACCTCCACCCCGTCCAGCACGCGGTGGGCCGCGTCCGTCGCCAGGCGCTCACCGATGACGAGGTCGTTCGGCACCAGTAGTCGTGCTCGTCCGGGTTGAGGGGTATGGCTATCGCTGGCCCGCAAGAGGGCGCTGCGCGCGTGCTCGACATCCTCGTCGTCGCACAGCGACTTCCCCACGGCGTGCCCCTGCGCACACAGGAACGGGAAACACATCGCGCCGCCGATCATCACCACGTCAGCTACTTCCAGGAAGCGCTCGATCACCGCAATCTTGTCCGCCACCTTTGCGCCGCCCACGATCGCCACGAGTGGGTGCTGCGGATGCTCGAGGATCCCTTTGAGCGTCTTGACCTCCCGTTCGAGCAACCGTCCGGCCGCGCTCGGCAGCAGGTGCGTGATGCCCTCCGTGCTCGCATGCGCACGGTGGGCCACGCCGAACGCATCGTCAACGTAGAGGTCCGCCAGCGCCGCCAGCGCTCGCGCGAACTCGGGATCGTTGCTCGTCTCGCCCGGCTCGAAGCGCACATTCTCCAGCACCAGGATGTCCCCTTCCTCCAACTCCTCCGCCAGCGCCGTCACCTCATCGCCGATCACCGCCGGGGCCAGCGTCACCTTCGCGCCCGTCAGCTCGCGCAGGCGATCCGCCACCGGCGCCAGCGACAGCCCCGCAGCGCGTTTGCCCTCCGGTCGCCCCAAATGAGAGACCAACACCAGCCTTGCGCCGCCCGCGCGTAGCTCTTCGATCGTCGCCAGCGCCGCCGCGATCCGCGTGTCGTCGCTCACGAGCGGGACGCCGCCAGCCTCCGGTTCGCCGTCCGCTCCCGCAGCTAGAGGGACGTTGAAATCGACCCTGACGAGCACCCGCTTGCCATGCACGTCCAGGTCGTCAAGGCTCCTCATCGGCCCCCTCCGCTCGCTTCGCACTCCTTCACGACACCTACCTCCCACGAACGGCCGTGTCCGCTCGTCCGGCCGGCTGACGCGAGGCTCACAGCACCCTCTGCACGAGGTCCACCAAGCGGTTCGAATAGCCCCACTCGTTGTCGTACCAGGCCACCACCTTCAGCATCGTGCCGTCAATCACGGCCGTCAGCAGGGAATCGACGATCGCCGAGAACTGCGATCCACGGATGTCGCTGGAGACAATCGGGTCCTCTGTGTAGGCCATGATGCCCTGCAGGGGCCCGCTCTCCGCCGCCGCCTTCAACGCGCGGTTGATCTCCTCCACGCTCGTCTCGCGAGCGCACTCGACCGTCAGGTCGACAACCGACCCGGTCGGCACGGGGGCGCGCACTGCGAAGCCGTTCAGCTTGCCCTGCAGCGCCGGGATCACCAGCCCGATCGCCTTCGCCGCGCCAGTCGAGGCGGGGATCAGATTGATCGCGGCAGCGCGCGCACGGCGCAGGTCTTTGTGCGGCATATCCTGAAGGCGCTGGTCGGCCGTGTACGCGTGGATCGTCGTCATCAGGCCGTGCTTGATGCCGACCGTGTCGTTGAGCACCTTCGCGATCGGCCCCAGGCAGTTGGTCGTACACGAGGCGTTCGAGATCACATCGTGGGAGTTGCGGTCGTACACCTCGTCGAAGTTGACCCCGAGCACGACGGTCGCGTCGGGATCACTCGCCGGGGCGGAGACGATCACCTTCTTCGCGCCGCCCGCGAGGTGCTTCGCGGCGTTCGCGCGATCGGTAAAGAGGCCCGTCGACTCGATCACCACATCGACTCCCAGATCTCCCCACGGGAGTGCTCCCGGATCGCGCTCGGCGAACACCTTCAGTTCCCGCCCGTCGACCTCTAGGACGTCCTCGTGGGCGGCCACGATGCCTGGGTAGGCGCCAAGGATCGAGTCGTACTTCAACAGGTGCGCGAGCGTCTTCGAGTCGGTCAGATCGTTGACCGCCACCCATTCGATCGCGTCCTCTCCACCCGCGTCGGTGGCCCGAGCCTGGGCTGCGCGGAACGCGTTCCGGCCGATCCGGCCGAATCCGTTGATACCCACCCGTACCGACATACTCCATGGCCTCCATCAGCGAAAAATGAACAATGCCGGGCCTCAGGAGTACAGCTCCAGCGCCCGGCGTGCCCCTGGAAGGCTATCAGCGAGCCCTGTTTTTGAGATCAGGACTCGCGTGAGCGCTTGTCGATGTCGCGGTGGGCGACCGCCACGTCAATGTCCTCGTGGTCGCGATAGCGCTCGGCAAGATGTCGTGCGATCGCGACCGAGCGATGGCGTCCCCCGGTGCAGCCGATCGCGATCACCAGGTGCGCCTTGCCCTCCGCTACGTACTGGGGCAGCAGGAAGTCGAGCAGCGAATGAAGTCGCTCATACAGCTCCTGGAGGCGACCGTCGCCGGCGATGTACTCGACGACGCGCTCGTCGTTGCCGGTCAACTCGCGCAGCTCGGGCACGTAATGCGGATTGGGCAGAAAACGCACGTCGAGCGCCACGTCCTCCTCGCGCGGTGGCCCGTGCTTGAAGCCGAAGCTCATGAACGTCACCGCCAGCTTGCCACCCCGCTGGCGAGGCAGGAACTCGTCGGCGATCTTCCCGCGCAGCATCGCCGCGGACATGCCCGTCGTGTCGATCACTAGGTCGGCGCGGCTGCGCAACGGCTCGAGCAGCGCCCGCTCGGAGGCGATACCCGCCGCGACACTGCCCTCGGGAGCCAGCGGATGGCGCCGGCGGGTCTCCTTGTAGCGCGTCACCAACGTCTGCTCGGCCGCTTCCAGGAACAGCACGTGGTGGGCGACGCCGAGCGCGTCGAGATCATCGACGACCTCGCGCAGCGCCTCGAAATAGACGCCCCCACGGACATCTGAGACAACCGCGGCGCGCTCGACCTTCGAGCCCTCGTGCATGAACAGCTCAACCAGCGAGCGGATCATCTCCGGCGGTAGGTTGTCGACGCAGAAGTAGCCGGCGTCCTCGAACACATTCATCGCTGTCGACTTGCCCGCGCCGGAGAAGCCCGTGATTACGACGACATCCTTCAGGCGTGACTCGCTCGCGGGCATCGTGCTCATTGTGCCGCGATTTACCGACGGGGGTGTCTCCAGCCCTGTACAACAGGAGACCGTGCGGGGTGTTACCCGGCCCTATGTAGGCGGCCGTGCAATTCCCGCGCGACCTTCGCGGGCAGGCCCGGTACCGCCTGTAGCTCCTCGCGCGAGGCCGCGACGACCGCGTCCGGCGAGCCGAAGTGCGCGAGCAAAGCCCGCTTGCGCGCGGGGCCGACGCCCGGCAGCTCGTCGAGCAGCGATGTCGTCATCGCCTTGTCGCGGCGAGTGCGGTGGTGGGTGATCGCGAAGCGGTGCGCCTCGTCGCGCACGCGCTGCAGCAGCTGCAGCTCGGGGGTCGAGTGGTCGAGCACCAGTGGCACGGCGTGGCCAGGGATGAACACCTCCTCGATCCGCTTGGCCAGCGAGACCACCGTCACGCCGCGCTCGCGAAAGCCGCGCAGCGGGCCGAGGCCGGCCGCGAGCTGGCCCTTGCCGCCATCAATCACGATCAGGTTCGGTAGCGCCGCGAAGCTCGCGTTGTACTCCGGGTCATGCGGCGAGATGTCGGCCTGGCGCTCCCACTGGGCAAAGCGCCGGCCGAGCACCTCCGCCATCGCCGCGAAGTCGTCCGACTCCCCCTCCTGGAGCGAGCGGATCTTGAAGCGCCTGTAGTCGGACTTCTTCGGCGCGCCGCCCTCGAACACGACCATCGAGGCGACGGTGTGCGTACCGCCGAGGTTGGAGATGTCAAAGCACTCGATCCTGATCGGCGGCGCGTCGAGCCCCACCGCGAGCTGCAGACCCTCCAGTGCCTCCACGCGACTCGAACGGCGGCGCTCGGCGCGCAGGCGCTCCTCGTCGAGCGCCAGGCGCGCGTTGCGCTCGGCCAGTTGCAGGATCCGGCGCTTCTCACCGCGCTCGGCCGCGCGCAGCTCGACCGGTCCGCCGCGCCGCAGGGCAAGCGCCTCGGCGAGGGCTGTATGGGTCGCTCCCGTCGAATCCCGTTCGGCGGCCGAGTCGCCCTCGCTTACCATCCCCGTCGAGGCCTCCGCAACGACTGCGTCTCCGTCCCCGACGTCCGTCGCGTCCCCCGCGGAAACGCCCTCGACGAGCTCGCGCTGGACGATCAGCAGCGGGGGGATCGACAGGTGCGCGGCATAGAACTGGAGCATGAACTCCTCCGCCACTGTCGCCACGCCACGCTCGGTCTCGTTCGATAGGTAAAACGACTGGCGATCCGAGAGCACCCCGTCGCGCACCTGGAAGACTTGAGCGTTCGCCTCCCGCCCATCGACCGCGACCGCGACCGCGTCGAAGGTGCCCACCGACTCGTTCGCCACGCGCCGCCGCTCGAGCAACGAGTGCACCGCGCGCAGGCGGTTGCGCTCGAGTGTCGCCTGCTCGAACTCCTCCGCCGCCGCCGCGGCGTGCATGCGTGTCTCCAAGTCGCGCTCGATCGTGCGAAAGCGCCCGGACAGGAAATCGATCACGCCGTCGATGCTCTGGCGGTAGTCCTCCTTGGACACGTACCCGACGCAGGGCGCCTCGCAGCGCTTGATGTAGTAGTCCAGGCACGGGCTGCCGCTGTGGCGCCCCGGCTCGGGGCCCGTGCAGGAGCGGAACATGAACACCTTCGCGAGCACCTCCAGCGTGCTGCGCACTCGCTTGGCATTCGAATACGGACCGAAGTACGCCCTACCCGAGCGGTGGCGCTCGCGCGTGAAGTACACCCGCGGATAGTCCTCATCGAGCGAAATCGCGATGAACGGGTATGACTTGTCGTCGCGCAGGCGGATGTTGAAGCGCGGCCGGTACTGCTTGATGAAGCCCTGCTCGGTCAGCAGCGCCTCCGCCTCACTGCCCACCACTACGCACTCGATCCGCTCCGTGCTCACCACCATCTCCTCGTGACCGGATGAACCCGATCCCCGCCCACCCCCCTGCGCCTTGGTGAAGTGCGACGCCACGCGCTTGCGGATCGACTTCGCCTTGCCCACGTAGATCACGCGGCCCTTCGCGTCGCGAAACAGGTACACGCCAGGCTGGTCGGGCAGGGCGCCTCGTTCCTCGGCGATGCTCGCTTTCGTGTCGGTCGTGTCGATTATCTGCGGCGTATCCCACCCCTCCGGGGCGCCGGTCGATGCCTCAGTGGCCATCTGACCCAGGATACGAGACGCCCGTCACCTGGCGGCGATGCTCGCAACCGCCCCCCAGACCTGGGCCGCCCGGCGCGAGCTCAGTAGGCGCGCCAGTGACGATAGACCTCGAGCAGCGCGTAGACGACGAGGGCGGCGAACGCGAACCAGGCCAGCTCGCCGAGACCCGTCTCCCACATACGCGTGCGAGCTGCGTATACGAACACCCCGCCCGCGAGTCCCCCGTACAGGAGCCCTCGATAACGATCGCCCAGGCTGTGCAAGGCGACGCGGTGTTCGCGGTAGGAGCGCAGGCCGAGGTAGCCGATCCCGACCCCGAAGGCGACCCACAGCAGCGCTTCGAACGTGTTCGCCGCGCGCCCGCCGCCCGGGAGGAAATAGACCGCTGAGGCGATCAGCACGATGATCGCCAAGTTGCGGGCGGTTTTCACGCTGTCACTCACAGAAGAGAGGTTAGCCACCACTTCTTTGAGATCACAATTTGCGATCTCAAACGCCGGTGGCACATGGCGGTGGATTGAGTCGAGCCCAGTCGAGCCTCACTCCACGAGCGCCTCGAGGCGCGTGTACGCCTCCTCCACGGCCCGCCGCGCGGCGGTGTGGCGCGCCTCGGACTTGGCCGACTCGTACTGCGTTGCCCACACCGCCGGGTCGGCCAGCTCGTCCTCCAGCGCACGCATCGCGGCCTCAGCCTCCTCGACCGAGCGCTCGGCCTGCTGTTGTGCCGTCAGGCGGTTCTTCGACGGTCCCTTCGACTTGGGCTTCTCCTTGGGTTTCCTCGGCGCCTGCGCCGGCCCCGACCGGGGAGTCTCGACAGAGCCGTTGGACGAGTCAACGCCTGAATCCAAGACCGTATCCGCCGCAGTCCCGGCCCACCGCTCGTCACGTACCCGCACATACTCCGGCCAGCCGCCCTCATAGCTGCGCAGCGCGCGATCCTCGACGGCGACGGTGCGCGTGCCGACCGCATCGAGCAGAGCGCGATCGTGCGAAACGAGCAGGATCGCGCCCGGAAAAGAGCGCAGTGCGTCCTCCAAGGCCTCACGCGACTCGATGTCGAGGTGGTTGGTGGGCTCGTCGAGGATAAGCACGTTAGGCGTCTTGGCAGCGCCGACGAGCACCGCCAGCGAGAGGCGCCGGCGCTCGCCGCCGGAGAGGCCGTCGAGCGGTTTCTCCGCCTCCTCGCCGGAGAACAGGAAGCGCCCGAGCAGCGCGCGCGCCTTGTTCGGCGCCAGCCCTGTCGCGCGCGCGGCGGCCTCGAGCACGCTCTGTCCGGGATGCCCGCCCGCGCCCAGCTCCTCGGCGTGCTGGGAGAGATAGCCGAGCTTCACGTTGTGCCCGGTGCTGAGCCTGCCCGCCGCCAGGGGACGGCGCCCGGCGAGCGTCTCGATCAAGGTCGTCTTACCGGTTCCGTTGGGCCCCACGAGCGAGACGTGCTCCCCGCGCTCCAGCCACAGCTCGGCGTGCTCCAGCAACGTGATCGCAGGGGCGCCCACCTCGACACGGCCGTCGAGCAGCTCGAAAATCACCCGCCCCGAGCGCTCCGGCGCGGAGAACTCAAACTCCAGGCCTTTACCGTCGCGCGGGTCTCGCTCGATGCGCTCGATCTTCGAGAGCTTCTTCACGCGTGATTGCGCCTGGCGCGCCTTGGTGGCCTTCGCGCGGAAGCGCTCGATGAAGCGCTCCATCCGCTCGATCTCGGCCTGCTGCTTGTCGATCGCCTTGCCCAACGCCAGCTCGCGCGCGGCCTGCTCGCGGCGCCAGGCATGCCAGGTTCCCGAAAAGAAGCGCGAGCGGCCGGCCTCCAACTCCAGGACCGCTGTGCCGACGGCCTCCAGGAACCAGCGGTCGTGCGCCACCAAGACGATTGCAGCGTCGAGTGAGACGAGCGTCTGCTCGAGCCACTCCAGCGACTCGATGTCGAGGTGATTGGTGGGCTCGTCGAGTAACAGCACGTCCGCGGAGGTGGCGAGCGCGCGGGCGAGCGAAGCGCGCGTGAGTTGGCCGCCGGAGAAGGTGTCCAGCCCGCGGTCGAGATCATCCTCGCCGAACCCGAGCCCGCGCGCCATTGAGGTGGCGTGGTCGCGCCACAGGTAACCGCCGCGCGCCTCCAAACGAGCCTGCGCGCGGCTGTAGCGGGCGAGCAGGGCCTCGTCGCTAGCCCCGTCGGCCATCCGCCGCTCGAGCTCGGCCAGCTCGGCCTCGATCGCGAGCTCCTCGACGCAGCCGGAGAGCACGTACTCGCGCAGCGGCCGGCCCCGGTCGCGCGGAGGGCGCTGGTCGTGCAGCATGATCCGCGCCCCCTTCGCGAGGCTCAACTCGCCGCGATCGATCGACTCCTCCCCCGCGAGCATCCGCAGCAGCGTCGTCTTGCCCGCGCCGTTGCGCCCGGCGATCGTCATGCGCGTGCGGTGCTCGAGCTTGAAGGACACCCCGCGCAAAAGCGGCTGCCCAGCCATGTCCTTGTGCAGGTCGGATGCGATCAGTACAGCCATCGGCTGCTGATGGTAGGCGTCCGGCAAAGCCTCCTCAGCCTTCGGTACCATCCAGCGCACGATGCGTCGCCTGCTGGCCACCTTCACCTCGTCGATCCTGCTGCTGCTGGTGCTCGCGCCAGTAGCGCTGGCCGAAACCGAAAACGACGGTCGCGGGTTTTACGGCGCGACGAACGACAAGGTGGTCACCGACGCGGGCTTCATCCTGATCATCTTCTTCCCGACGTTCGTGTTCGTGATGAGCATGCTGCAGAAACATCTGGACAAGCGCAAGGAAGCCCGCAAAGCCGCACAGAAGTCGCGCGCCGGCAACGCCCAGTGGCGCGGCGGCTGGTAGCAGCGGCCCGATGGCCGGCGCTGGACTTTGTCCTCGATCGCTCGCGTACCGATCGTGAATCATTGGGATCCCCGATCGGCCAGCACGCTTCGCTCACTGCGTCCGCGTCCAGCTTGACCCTCGAACCGCTGCCCGCCCTGAAATGCCCACGGTGAACCGATGAGCGGCGAGCCGAACCCCGTTGGCTACGAGCGCAAGGGCGCCGCGGCGCTGGTGACGATCGATCGCCAGGAGCGACGGAATGCCGTCGACGGCCCCACGGCGGTGGCGTTGCACGAGGCATACACGCGCTTCGAGGCCGACGAGGAAGCCCGGGTGATGGTGCTGACCGGCGCGGGCGAGAAGGCCTTCTGCGCCGGAGCGGACCTGAAGGCGACGGAGACGTTCAGGGGCCGTTTGATGGCAGCAGAGGGTCCGATGGGCTTCACGCGGTTGACGCCGTCAAAGCCGACGATCGCGGCGATCTCGGGGTACTGCCTGGCAGGCGGCCTGGAGCTGGCGCTGTGGTGCGATCTGCGAATCGCGACCGCCGGCTCGACGCTGGGCTATCCCGAGCGCCGCTGGGGCGTGCCGCTGATCGACGGCGGCACCCAGCGCCTGCCGCGGATCATCGGGCAGGGACGCGCGCTCGATCTGATCCTGACCGGGCGGATGATCGACGCCGAGGAGGCGCTGGCGATCGGGCTGCTGACCGAGGTCGTCACCGCCGGCAAGCACCTCGAGCGCGCGCTGGCGCTGGCCGACGGGTTGGCGCAGTTCCCGCAGCAGACGATGCTCGCCGATCGGCGCGCGGCGATCGAGGGATTGGGGATGACGCTCGCCGAGGGGCTGGCACTGGAGGCGAAGGCGGGGCCGGAGGTGTTCGCAGAAGGCCAGCGCGGGGCCAAGCGCTTCGCGGCCGGCGAGGGACGCGGCGGAGCGGGCGCAGGAGCATAGCCCACCCGCCGCCCGTACCACAGAAACACCAGCACCTATATCCTCGACGGGGAGATGGCTTACTTCGTAACAGGAGGGACCGGGTTTATCGGGCGTCGTCTGATCGAGCTATTGCTCGATAGGCGCCAGGGCAAGGTGTACGTGCTCGTGCGCGCGGGCTCAACCGGCAGGCTGGACGATCTGATCGAGCGCTGGGGAGCGCTGCTGGGGGTGGCCGCCGCCAAGCGCGTGCAGCCGGTGATCGGGGACCTGCGCCGGCCGCTGCTGGGGATCGAGGCAGAGCAGACGGCTGAGCTGAGAGGCAAGATCGAGCACTTCTTCCACCTCGCGGCGATCTACGACATGACCGCGCCCACGGAGCAGAACACGGCGGTCAACGTGGGCGGCACGACGCACGCGGTCGAGTTCGCGCGGGCACTGGAGGTCAAGCGCCTGCACCACGTCTCCTCGATCGCTGTCGCGGGGGAGTACTCCGGGCGGTTCGAGGAGGAGATGTTCGACGAGGGCCAGAAGCTGCCCTCGCCCTACCACCGGACGAAGTTCGAGTCCGAGCGGATCGTGCGCGAGCAGCCGTATGTGCCCTGGCGCGTGTACCGCCCGGGGGTTGTGGTCGGGGATTCGCAGACCGGCGAGATGGACAAGGTCGACGGGCCGTACTACTTCTTCAAGGCGATCCAACGGACGCGGAAACTGATGCCGGAGTGGCTGCCGCTCGTCGGGCTCGATCTGGGCAAGACGAACGTCGTGCCGGTCGACTGGGTCGCTGGAGCGCTCGACCACATCGCCCACGAGCCCGACCTCGACGGGCACGCCTTCCACCTGACTGACCCGAAGGGGCAGAAAGTGGACGAGCTGTACAACGAGTTCGCGGCCGCCGCGCACGCGCCGCGGGTCGCCGTGAGCGTCGACAAACGGTTGACCGACATAGTGCCGAGGTGGCCGCTGAAGCTTGCGCTGGCGCTGCCGCCGCTGCACCAAGCGCAGAGCATCACCCTGCGCGAGCTCGGCATCCCGGCGGAGGTGATCGAGCACATGGAACTGAGGCCCGAGTTCGACACGCGCGAGACAGGCAGGGCGTTGAAGGGCTCGGCGCTGGAGAGCCCGCCCCCACTGCACGACTACGCGCCGCGGCTGTGGGACTACTGGGAGCGCGAGATGGACAGCGGTCTCACGCGAGGACGCTCGCTGCAGGAGGAGCTGACGGGCAAGCACGTGCTGATCACGGGCGCCTCGTCGGGGATCGGCTGGTCGGCGGCGCTGAAAGTCGCGGCCGCGGGCGGGGTTCCGCTGCTCGTTGCGAGAAATGTGGAGAAACTGGAGGAACTGCGCGCCGAGATCGTCGCGGGCGGCGGCACGGCGTACGTGTACGCGGCGGACCTCTCGGACATGGAGTCGGTCGACCGGCTGGTCGAACGGGTGCTCGCCGACCACAGGAACGTCGACATGCTCGTCAACAATGCGGGGCGCTCGATCAGACGCTCGATCGCACTGAGCTACGACCGCTTTCACGACTTCGAACGGACGATGCAGCTGAACTACTTCGGCGCGGTCAAGCTGATCATCGGGCTGATGGGGCACATGCGCGAGCGGGGGTCAGGGCACATCGTGAACATCTCCTCGATCGGCGTGCAGACAAACCCGCCGCGCTTCTCCGCGTACGTGGCCTCGAAGGCGGCCCTCGACGCTTTCACGAGAGTCGTATCGAGCGAGGTGATCGGCGACGGGGTGACGTTCACGACGATCCACATGCCGCTCGTGCGCACGCCGATGATCGCCCCGACGAAAATGTACGACGCGTTCCCGGCGATCACGCCGGAGGAGGCGGGCGACATGATCTGCGAAGCGCTGCGCACGCGCCCGAAGCACATGGGTACGCGATTGGGAACGTTTGGCGAGGTCGCGTACACGCTCGCGCCGCGCGCGGTCGACCAGCTGCTGCACCTCGCCTACCGCGTGTTCCCCGACTCGGCCGCGTCGAAGGGGCACAAAGACACGGAGGAGCGCGCCTCGTTCGAGCAGATCGCAATGGCCACTCTCACCAGGGGCGTTCACTGGTAGCCGACGCGAGCCCCGCGATCGAGGTGCGGGACCTGAGCAAGCGCTACGGCGAGCACGAGGCCGTGCGCGGGATCGATATCACCGTGGAGCGCGGCGAGGTGTTCGGCCTGCTCGGGCCGAACGGTGCGGGCAAGACGACGACGGTCGAGATCCTCGAGGGCTACCGCAAGCGTACGAGCGGCGAGGTCTCCGTGCTGGGGTACGACCCGGCACGCAGGCAGATAGAGCTGAGAAAGCGGATTGGGATCGTGCTGCAAAGCAGCGGTATCTACAGCCACGTGACCCCGCGCGAGGCGTTGCAACACTGGGCCAGCTTTTACCCAGCGCCGCGGGATGTCGATGAGGTGTTGAGATTGTCTGGATTGAACGAGAAGGCCGACGCGCGCAGTCGCACGCTCTCGGGAGGGCAACTGCGGAGACTCGATTTCGCACTGGCGCTGGTGGGCGACCCCGAGCTGATCTTCTTGGACGAGCCGACGACCGGCTTCGACCCCGCCGCGAGAAGAGACGCATGGGAGACGGTGAGGAACCTGCGCGAAGGTGGCAAGACGATCCTGCTGACGACGCATTACCTCGACGAGGCGCAGGCGCTGGCCGACCGCGTGGCGATTGTAAAGAACGGGCGCGTGCTGGCAATCGGGCCGCCAAGCGAATTGGGAGCCCACCCACCCGGCGCGGCGCAGTACACGATCGCGTACAGAGATTCGAACGGCGCGCGGATCGAGCGACAGACCGAGGACCCGACACGGCTACTGAACGAGCTGACGAGCGAGGCCCTAGAAAAGGACGAAAGCTTGGAGGAGCTGAGCGTGGGCAGACCGACGTTGGAGGACGTGTATTTGGAGCTGACCGCCGATGAGTGACGGACTGATTGGAAATGCAGAGGGGCCCGGCTCGCCGGCCTTCGGCCGGCTGCGCCACCCTCTGGCCCTCACTTGGAAGCAGTACCGGCTGGAGCGGAAAATGTTCTGGCGCAATCCGAGCGCGGCGTTCTTCAACTTCGTGCTGCCGCTGCTGTTCCTCGTCGGCGGAGGCGCGATCCTGCACGGCAACCAAAGCGACCTGAACAAGCTCGTGCCGGCGATTGCGGGGATGAGCGTGATGTCGACGACGTTCACGGCGCTCGCGTACAACATCGTGTTCCTGCGCGAGCGCGGCGTCCTGAAGCGCATCCGCGGAACGCCGCTGCCGACGGGCTCCTACTTCGGCGGTGTCGCAATGAACGCGGTCACGAACACGGCGCTGCAGATCGCGATCGTCGTGCTCGCCGGGCGGATCTTCTTCGGGATCGGCTGGCCGGCGCACTGGGGTGAGCTGATCGTTTTTGTGGTGGTTGGTGTCGTGTGCTTCGCCGCGCTCGGCGTCGCGTTCGCGCACACGATCCCGAACTTCGAGTCGACAGCGGCGTACGTGAACGCGGTGTTTCTGCCGGTCGTGTTCGTCTCGTTCTACGCGTTCGACACAGCGAACGCCCCGGCGCTGCTGCGCAACGTCGCCGACGCGCTGCCACTGAAGCCGCTGATCGAGGGGTTATATGGAGCGATGGTCACCGGATCGAGCCTGAGCAGCAATCTCGGCGCGCTCGCCGTGATCGGACTGTGGGGCTTGTTCGGGCTGTATTTCGCAGTGCGCGGCTTCTCATGGGAGCAGCGGCGCGGATAGGGTATGCCCATGCAGCAACTGGCTGAGGACGTCTATCAACTGAAGGGCTGGCCGAAGAATGCGATCAACGTCTACCTCATCGGCGACGTCCTGATCGATGCGGCGACGCGGCAGGCGGAGAAGCGGATCATGCGCCAGATCGCCGGGAAGACCGTGACCGCGCACGCGCTGACCCACGTCCATCCCGATCATCAGGGCTCGAGCCACGCGATCTGCGAGCAGCTCGGCATCCCCCTGTGGTGCGGTCAGGCCGACGTCCCCGCGATGGAGATCCCCGGCAGCGTGATCGCACGAGGCGCGCCTCGAATCATCAGAAGCTTCCAAGAACGCTTCTGGATCGGTCCTCCCCACCCGGCGGCCCGTGCGCTGAGCGAGGGGGACGAGGTGGGCGGCTTCACCGTGCTGGAGACGCCGGGACACACACCAGGCCACGTCTCCTACTGGCGCGAGCGCGACCGGATGCTGATCGCCGGCGACGTGCTCGTGAACATGAACTTCAACACCGGCGTCACCGGACTGCACGAACCGCTGGCGTTCGCCACCCCCGACCCGGCGCGCAACCGCGCCTCGGCCCGCAGGCTGGCTGAGCTGCGACCGGCGCTCGCGTGCTTCGGGCACGGGCCGCCGCTGCGCGACCCGGACAAGCTTGCGAAGTTCGTGGCCGGCCTGCCGACCGACTGAGCGCCACACGGCGATGGCGGAGAGCATCTTCATCCCCGCCGGAGACGGGCGCTTTACGCCGACCGAGCACGCGCGCGGGCCGTGGGACCACCGGGCACTGCACGGCGGGGCGCCGGCGGGGCTGATCGCACGCACGTTCGAGCGGATCGAGCCCGGCGCGCAGCTGCCGATCGCGCGACTGGGGTTCGAGTTTCTGAAGCCGATTCCGCTCGCGTCGCTGACTCTGACGACGCGCATCGTGCGAAAGGGCCGGCGCGTGCAGGAGCTGGTGGCCGAGCTCAGCGCCGACGTCGGGTCGGCCGGCGAGGATCTGGTCTGCCGCGCGAGCGCGTTGCGAATCCAGCCGGTCCCCGCGGGCCTGCCCGATCGCGCCCAGGCGCCGACCGAGGCGATGCCCGGGCCGGAACACGGCAAGGCGACACAGTTCGCGCTGAACAAGGAGGCGGGGACGAGCCTGGCGAGCACGGGCATGGAGATGAGCTGGCTGACCGATCCCTGGGATCAAGGTCCGGGCAAAGTGTGGATGCGCCTGCGCCACCCGCTCCTGCCGGGCGAGCAGGCGAGCGCACTGGTGCGGCTGGTCGCGACCGCGGACTTCGGCAACGGTGTGAGCGCGGCGCTGCCGTTCGAGGACTACCTGTTCATCAACGCCGACCTGACGATCCACCTGTGGCGCCAGCCGCAAGGCGAGTGGATAGGGCTCGACGCGCACACGCTGCTGCACGCCAACGGAATCGGCACGGCCGAGAGCGTGCTGCACGACGAGCACGGAGCGGTCGGCCGTGCGTTTCAGACGCTGGTCGTGCAACCGCGCTGAAAGACAGCCGTCTCGGGAGAAGGTCAGTCAGTTTTCAACGTCGGGGAACGGCTCAGTCAAATCAGCCAGCGCATGATCAGGGTTCGCCGCGCGCATTTCGTCGAGGTCGTATTTGCCTGTGGCCACGCCGATCGAGACGACGCCGGCGCCCTGCGCCGCTGAGATGTCCAATGGTGTATCCCCCACCACCGCCACCTGTCGCAAATCGAGTGATGCGTGGAGCAGGCGCTCGCCGCGCTTGATCGCCGTCGTGGTGAGCTCGACGCGGTCCTCGGAGTCCGAGCCGTAGCCGCCGACGAGGAAGAAGTGGTTCAGACGCGCGCGACCGAGCTTGGCGTGCGCGCCGGCCTCAAGTGCGCCTGTCGTCACGCCGAGCAGCACGCCCGCATCGTGCAGCCTGGGCAGCAGCTGCTCGACTCCCGGCAGGACGCGATATCCCTCCGATGCCATCACGTAGTCGGGCAGCACCGACAGGTAGGCGGCCATCAGCCGCGCCAGTTCCTCGCCCGTGGGCGCGCGGCCCAGCGCCTCGGTGAACGTCTTGCGCGCGACCACCGGATCGGTCATGCCCGCGCTCGAATACTTACCGATGTCGACCCCAGGACGGCCGAACGCGTGCTCGAACGCCCACGTCCAGCTGCGCGCGCCGGCACCGCCGGTGTCGATCAGGGTGCCGTCGATGTCGAACAGGATCAGCTTCAGTGGCGCCATCGCCGCATTCTCCCTTGCGGCCACCTTGGGTGCTTTTTGATTACTCTCAAAATTTAGATAGTTGCGTGCACAAACAACTGCTAATGTGGGGTCACGATCCTCCGATGCACGTCCTCCGGGCGCGCGCAAACCCATTTCTGAAAGGTCGTCCCCATGTCCCCTGAGTCCGCCACATCCACCGCCACCCCCACTGCGATCTCCCTGCCGACAGGCACGTGGCAGGTCGACAAAGTCCATTCGAGCGTCGAGTTCCAGGTCAAACACCTCGGGATCGCCACCGTCAAAGGTCAGTTCACCGAGTTCGAGGGCACGCTCGATGTCTCACCCGAGAACACCGTTGCCTACGGAACCGTGCAGGTCGCGAGCGTCAACACGCGCGAGCCCCAGCGCGACGAGCACCTGCGCTCGGCCGACTTCTTCGACGCCGAGCAGAACCCCGAGATCAGCTTCCGCTCGACCGCGATCACGCCGGTCGACGAGGATGACTTCGAGATCGAGGGCGACATCACGATTCACGGCGTCACCCAGCCACTGAAGTTGAAAGCCACGCTGGAGGGCACCGAGACCGACCCTCAGGGCAACGACCGCGTCGGCGTTTCCGCCGCCGGTCAGATCGACCGCAAGGACTTCGGCATGACGTTCAACGCCGCACTCGGCTCGGGCAACCTGCTGGTCAGCGACAAGGTCAAGATCCAACTCGACATCTCGGCCGTCAAGGCCTGACCGCCCCTCGAGGCCGCTGGGTGACCTCAGGCCGCCACGAGGTCGCCCAGCGCCTCGTCCACCGCCGCGAGCGTGTCGGCGCTGAGCACGATCCCGGAGGCCGACGCGTTGGCGTGCACCTGCTCGGGCCGGCTGGCACCGACGATCGCCGAGGCCACGTTTCCCTGGCGCAGCACCCAGGCAAGCGCGAGCTGAGGCATCGTCAGACCAGCCTGCTCGGCGACTGGCCGCAGGCGCTCTACGGCCTCGAGCACGCGGGGTGTAACGAGCCAGCCGATGAAGTCGCTCATGCTCTCGCTCGCCGCGCGGGAGTCCTGCGGCGGCGGCTCGCCCGGGCGGTACTTGCCCGTGAGCACTCCTTGCGCGAGCGGCGACCACACGATCTGCGAGATGTCCTCGCGTTCGCAGCAGCGGGATCACCTCCGCCTCGGGTCCCCGCCACAGGATCGAGTACTGCGGCTGGCTGGAGACGAACCGCTCCGTATCTGGAAGCGCGAGCGCGGCTTCGATCTTGTCGACCGGCCATTCGCTGAAGCCGATGTGCCTTGCCTTGCCCGCCTGTACGACTTCGGTGAGCGCCGCCATCGTCTCCTGGAGGGGCGTGTCCTCGTCGTAGCGATGGCACTGGTAAAGGTCCACGTAGTCGGTCTGCAGACGCTTTAGCGAGGCGTCGATCTGCTTGTGGATCTGCGCCGCCGACAGGCCTCGGTCGGTGGGCGACATTTCGAAGTAGACCTTCGTCGCGAGCACGTACTCCGAGCGCTCGTATCCTTTCAACACCTCGCCCAGCAGCGTCTCCGACGCACCTTTTCCATACACATTCGCGGTGTCGATGAAGTTGATCCCCGCATCGAACGCCGCTTTCACACACGCCTCAGCCTGCTCGCGTGCGACCCCGCCGGAGTAGGTAAGCCAAGAGCCGAGGCTGATCTCGGAGACCTCGATGTCGCTGGAGCCGAGCTTGCGGAAGTTCATAGCCCGAGCTTACCCGTTGGGATCCATGACCTGGTGAGCAATGCACCGGGTAGTAGCCTCGAAGTCGATGCCACCGACGGAGCACCCCCCGATTGACCCGGAGTTGCGGATCGGCTCCGTCCGGCTCGCGGTGAGCGACCTGTCGCGCAGCACGGACTTCTACGAGCGGGTGCTCGGGCTGCCGCTGATCTCGCGCGCACAGGACAGCGCTCTGCTTGGATTTGACCTCGAGCGCCCGCTGCTCACCCTCAGCCAGTTGACCAACCCCACTCCCACTCCGCCGGGGAGCACTGGCCTGTTCCATATCGCCTGGCTGCATCCGACGCGTGCCGGCCTGGCCGACACCGTCCGCCGGGTGCTGGCCGGCGGCCATCGCTTCGATGGCGCCTCCGACCACGGCGTATCCGAGGCGCTGTACCTGAGCGACCCCGACGGCCTGGGCATCGAGATCTACGTCGACCGCCCGCGCGAGCTCTGGGACAGACCGCCGGACGGGCACGGCGTAAAGATGGTGACACTGCCGCTCGATCTGGACAGCCTGCTGGCCGAGGGTTCCGCCGAGGCGACGGCGGCGATGGGAGCGAACACCGCAATCGGGCACGTGCACCTGAAGGTCTCAGACGTTCCCCGCGCCGTCGCCTTCTACCGCGACGCGCTCGGCCTCGACGAGCAGGCGCGGCTGCCCTCCGCGGGCTTTCTCTCCGCCGGCGGCTATCACCACCACATCGGCCTGAACTCGTGGCAAAGTCAGGGCGGGCAGCCGGCTCCTGACAGCGCGCCGGGGTTGCGTTCGGTTGAGCTCGAGCTGAGCGACGCGGACGCGCTCCAGGCGCTGGAGCGCAGGTTGGCTGAGGCGGGTAGTGAGGCTGCTGGAGACGCCCCACCTGTGCGCGAGAGCGAGGGCCGTCTCGCCCTGCATGATCAGGACGACCATGCGCTCGTGTTCAGCGACGTCTCGGCTCGCGCCTAACTGACGCCATTCACCGCCGCCGCCCCTGGGCGAAGCTCTGCACCGGCGGGGCGACAGCGCGCATGCTCGAGCCGACCTCAACGCCGTCTTCGTCCTCCTCCTCACCGGCCGCCGCACGCTCGATATCTGGCAGGTGATGCACGCGCGCCGGCGCAGCCGATTGCTCCTCGTCTCCCAAAGTGCCTTCCACGAACCGCTCGAGCGGCGTCAGTTCGCGCACGATCACGTTGACGATCGGCGGGATCTGCTCCCGCTCGCTGTCCGGCGCCTCACCGTCCGGCGCCCAGGCCGGCCGGCCTCTCCCGAGGCGATCCGGTCTCATCGGCACCACCTGCAACTCACCCGCCCGCTCCAGGCGCCCGCGCGCGAGCAGCAGAGGCTCGGCGCGCGCGAGGTGGCGATGACGTTCGTACACCTCCCGGGAAACGATCAGGTTGATCGTGCCGAGCTCGTCCTCGAACAGCAGGAACATCGTGCCCTTGGCGGTCCCCGGCCGCTGGCGAGCGATCACCAGCCCCGCGACCGTCACCGCGCAGCCCGTGGGCAGGCGCGCGAGCTGGGCGCTGGTGCTCAGCCCGCTCTTCCGCAGGCGGGGGCGCAACGCGGCCATTACGTGATCGCCCACCGTGACCCCGCTGGTCGCGTAGTCGGCGATCAGCCGCTGCCAGCGACTGAGCGGTCGCAGCCTGGGAGCCGCCGCCGACTCCAGGGGCAGCGCGAGCTGGGTGTCGGCACCCAGCGCCCGGCCTGTGGAAACCACCCCCAGCTGCCACAACGCCTCGCGCCTGCGCGCGTGCATCCCGAGAGAAGCATCCACGAGGCTGTCGCACGCCCCCGACCACGCGAGTGCCTCCAAGGTGACGCGAGGAGCCCCGACACGCGCGGCCAGCTCGGCGAGGCTCGCGAAGCGTCCGCCGCGCTCGCGCTCGGCGACCAGCGTCCGCACCTCGGCGGCACGCACGTCCTTGATGTAGCCGAGGCCCAACCGCACGCCGAGCCGGAGTCCGTCACCGGCGTCCTGTCCAAGCTGCTCCTCCCGCCCAGCGCCGTCACCGGCGAGCGCCAGACCCCGAGCCTCCACCGCAACCTCCTCCACCGAGCACTCGACCTCCGAGGCATTCACGTCGAGTCCCAGCACGGGAATCGGGATCCCCCGATTTTCGGCCTCGTGCACCAAAGTGTCGGGCGCGTAGAAGCCCATCGGCTGCTCGTTGAGGAGCGCGCATAGGAACTCGGGGCCGTAGTGGACGCGCAGCCACGTCGACTGGTAGGCGAGCAGGCCAAAGGCGGCGCCGTGCGCCTTGGGAAAGCCGAAGCCCGCGAAGCCGGCGACCATCTCCCAGACCCGCTGCGCCGTCTGCGGATCCGCGCCGACGTGGCGCTGGGCGCCCGCGACGAAGCTCTCGCGGTATTCCTGGAGCATCTCGCGCGAGCGCTTGCGGCTCATCACCCGGCGCAGCCCATCCGCCTCGCGCGGGGAAAACCCGGCGAAGGCCTGGGCGACCTCCATCACCTGGTCCTGGAAGATCACCGTGCCCAGAGTGCTCCCGAGCACCAGCTCGAGCGCGGGGTGCTCGTAGGGGACCTCGTACCCCGGGTCCTCGCGCAGGCGCCGGCGACGCTCGATATAGGGGTTGATCGCGCCGCCCTGAATCGGCCCGGGCCGCACGATCGCGACCTGCACGGTCAGGTCGTCCAGATCTTGGGGCAGTGTCCGCCGCAGCGACTGCATCTGGGCGCGGCTCTCGATCTGAAAGACGCCGACCGTGTCCGCCTTGCGGATCGCCTTGAACGTGTCACGGTCATCGAAGGGAATCCGCGAGAGGTCGATCCGCTGTGAGCGCGTGCGCGCGATCAGATCGACGCAGCGCTCGACCGCCGAGAGCATCCCCAGTCCGAGCAGGTCGATCTTCAAAAAGCCCGCGTCCGCGCAGGAGTCCTTGTCCCACTGCACCATCTGCCGGCCCGCCATCGCGGCCGGTACCACCGGACAGCAATCGATCAAGGGTCGCGTGGCCAGCACCATCCCGCCCGAGTGCTGGGAGAGGTGGCGCGGCAGCCGCTGGGCCTCCGCAACCAGGCGCTCCAGCCAGGCCCAGCGTGGGGAGCCGGTTGGCATGTCGTGCTCGGCGGAGCCCCCGTAGTGCTCGGCCGAGCGCGCGACGCGCTCGATCTCACCGGCGGGCAGGCCCAGGACCTTGCCCAGCTCGCGGATCGCCCCACGCGCGCGGAAGGTCGGAAAGGCGGCCACAAGCGCCGCGCGCTCGGAGCCGAAGCGCTCATGTACGCGCGGAATCAGCACCTCGCGGATGTCACGGGGAAAGTCGAGGTCGATGTCGGGCAGGCTCTCCAACCCAGTGTGCAGGAAGCGCCCGAGCAGCAGCCGGTTGCGAATCGGGTCGATGTGCGAGAGGCCCGTCAGGTAGCAGACGATCGAGGACACCGAGGAGCCCCGACCGCGGCCGGGCGCCAGCAGTGAGCGGGGGGATGAATCGATCCCGCCCACCCCTCCGCCGGAACCTCTGACCTCTGCGGCCACCTCGCGCGCCAGCTCGAGCATCTCGTGATGGAGCAGGAAGAAGCCCGCCAGGCCGAGCTCATCGATCACGTGCAGCTCCTCCCGCAAGCGCCCCTCCGCCTCCACTCGCTCGCCGGCTGGGCACAGCCCGGCGCCATAGCGATCGTCCAGTCGCGCCGCGCACAGCTCGATCAGGCGCCGCATCGAGCTCTCATCCTCCGCCCCCGGATAGCGGTAGCCGAGGTCGCTGCACAGGTCGAATCTCAGTGACTCGGCCAAGCGCAGGGTCTCGCGCACCGCCTCGGGATGATCGGCGAAGCGCCTGGCCATCGCTTGCGGCGTGCTCAGCACATGGCTGTGGTTGCCGCGCCGGCGCGGCTCGGAGGCCTCGAGCGTGCTGCGCAGGCGCAGCGCCACGAACGCGTCCTGCAGCTCCGCGCGCGAGCGAGCATGGGCGTGCACGTCGCCGGTGGCCACGCACGGGGCGCCCAGCCGACGGCCGAGCGCGGCCAGCGCCCGGTTGCGCACGCGGTCATGACGGGCGTAGGGGCGCTGCAGCTCGACCCGCAATCGCTCCGGGCCGAAGGCGTCCAGCAACCGTCGCGCGGTCGGCTCGTCGTGCACGCCCCTCTCGGCGCAACCGGTCAGGCACACCAGGCCCTCGGCATGTTCCAGCACGGTCTCCAATCCCACCGACGGCTCGCCGCGCTCACGCCCTTCACGCGTGTGGGCATGCGCGCGGGTGATGATCCGGCAGAGGTTGCTCCAACCCCGCGCGTCGCGGACCAGCAGCGTCAGATGGCGACCGCCGGCCAGGTCGATCTCGGCGCCGTGGATCGCGCGCACCACCCGCTCACCGCCGGCCGCCTGGGCGAGCTCCATCGAGCCCGACACCGAGTTGTGGTCGGTCAACGCCAGCGCCGTATGGCCGAGCTCTGCCGCCCGCTGGATCAGCTCGTCCGGCAGCGACACACCATCGAGGAACGAGAAGGCCGAGTGGCAGTGCAACTCCACGTAGGGCGGTGTGCCTCCCATCTCACTCCCGCATCCCGATCAAGCCGCCTGGGTGAACCAGCCGCCGCAGTGCAGGTCATGGAAGACGACGAGGTTGCGCCCCCGCACGTCCACGACCTCCCAGTAGCGGCGACGCAGCGGCTTCTCGGTCCACCAGCGGTCCTCCACCAGCCAGGACTCGCGCACCGACTCGACCGCCCGCCCGTCCACCGTCCCGGGCGTGCCCTCCGCACCCACCCGCACACGCACGGCGCGGGGCAGGTTCAATGCCCGGCTCCCACTCATCCTGAGTACGGCGTCAGCACGACTCGCCGCTCGGGTATGCGTGAGTCCTCGTCGACGCACAACACGCGCAACGCCGCTTCAGGCCCGGCCACCGTGCGGACCTGGGAAACGGCCTCGCGCAGACACGCAAGCCGCGCCATGCGCGCGGACTGAAACAGCGTGCCCTGCTCCCCGTCGGGCGGGCCGAAGCGCTCCACGGCCAAGCGCAGCTCCTCGGCCGGCGCGGGCAGCAACACCAACCGCAGCGACAGCGCCAAGCGCATGCGCCGCGCATCCGAGAGCGCCTGGCGGAACACCACCCGCTCCTGCCAGGTCCCGCCCTCAACCAGGCGCGCGGACAGCGACGCCGCACGCAGCGTGCGGCCCCGGCGCTCGGGCCGCGCCAGCAGCCGATCGACGAGCACGCCCAGCACCCGTTCCAAGGCCTGCCCGGAGCCCGGCTCGCCCAGCTGCAGCGACTCCTCCAGACGATCCTCAAGCCTGCGTGTGCGCAGGGGGGTGTCCACACCGCCGGCCAGCCGATGGGCAAGGACACCCGCCTCGCCGAAGCGATCGGCGAGCGCGTCGGGGCGGGCGGGGCTCAATTCACGCAGCTCGCCCAAAGTACGGATTCCCAGCCGCCTCAGCGGCTCCACCAACGCGGCGGTCTGCACCCGAAAGCGCAGCAGCTCGACCGGCTGACGGTCGAGATAGCGCTGGGCGCCTTTCCCGTCCACGACCACCGCCCGGCGCGAGCCGGCATCGAGCGCCGCCGCCAGCGCACAGAAGCGCGTCGGCCCGGCGCCCACCCGCGCCGCGCGGCCGACGCCGATCGAAGCCCGCCCCGCCGCGCGGACCACCCCGCACGCCGCGGCGATTACCCCCTCCTCGCCACCGTGCAAGCCGCGCAGGCCGTCGGCCTCGAAGTAGGCAATGCCGGGCCGAGCCAGCTCGAGCGCCGCACCGATGCCCTCCAGCGCCCGCGCCACCGCCTCCCACGCCCGCGCCACCCCCAGCGGATCGGCCGCCACCAGACCGAGGTCGGGGCAGCGCGCAAGCGCCTCTCCCAATGCCATCCCATCCTGCACCCCGAACGCCTCCGCCGCGCCCGACACCTCTCCCACGCGCGCCTCTCCCCCGGGCAGCGGAGCGATCGCCAGCGCGCGTCCGGCCAGCGCCTGCTGGGCAATCTCCGCTCGGCCGCCGGCGGCGACCACGAGCTCGAAGCGGGGTAGATAGACACACACGACCATATACGAACATATGTTCGCACACCGCAAGGCGCCCGTCTAACCCCCGGCGTCCCGAGCGCCCTCGGCGGAGCGAGATCCGGGCGGCCAGGCCACGCCCACCCCAGCGCCCACACCCAAACAAACGCGCAGCCGGCCGCACGGAGACTCGACCCATCGAGGGCCCGCCACCGGCGCCCGGGCCCAGCCCTAATCCATCGTCAGCGGCCCCTCGGCGGACCCGCTCAGGAACTGCCGCACAAACGCGTTGTCCGAGGAGAACATCCGCTCGGCGTCCCCCGCCTCCACGATCCGGCCCCGCCACAGCAAGGCGATGTACTCGCCGATCTGCCGCGCGGAGGCGATGTTGTGGGTCACGACGATGTAGGTGCCGCCGTAGACCTTGTGCATCTCCTGGATCAGGTCGCACAGCAGCGCCGTGCGCACGGGGTCAAGTCCCGAGTCGGGCTCGTCGAAGATCACGATCTCCGGCTCCATCACCAGCGCCCGGGCGAACCCGGCGCGCTTGCGCATACCGCCGGAGAGCTGGTTGGGCATGTCGTCGAGCGCGTCCGAGAGCCCTACGTCCGCCAAGCGCTGCCTGACGATCTCCGAGATCTTCGCCTCGGAGAAGTCCGTGTGCTGGCGCAGCGGGAAGGCGACGTTGTCGAATACGTTCATCGACCCAAACAGGGCGCCGTCCTGGAACAGCACCCCGACTTTGCGACGCAGGGCCAGCAGCTGAGGCATCGTCAGGCTCGGAACCGATTGCCCCTTGACGATGACCTCGCCCGAATCAGGGAACATCAGCCCGATCAGATGCTTGATCAACACGCTCTTGCCGGTGCCCGAGGGACCCAGCACGACGGTGATCATCTCGTCTGGTATCGCGACGTTCAACCCGTTCAGGACGGGGATCCCACCCAAACGCTTGTGCACGTCCAGACAACGGATCGACCAGTTGCCATCGTCCGGATCGCCGGTGAGGTCCAGCTCGCTGGAGTGGTACTCGAACTCGCTCGCCGGATCGATCGTCGCCTGACCCTCCTGGTCGGAGTCCCCCTCTCCAGAGTCCTCGGGCGTACCGTCGGCAATCTCCACGGCTTCCATACTAATCGGCGGCCCGCCTGCGATCAACTCCGAGGCCCGATCGAGTCTTCGGAGGGCGGCGAAACTCCTGGACCGGACTCTTGTTCTGATAAGCAGTGGGCGTTTCCCAGGTAGGAGCTTGACCGATCATTCAGGGGAACGCTAGAGTCTGATCGGGTTTCGGGTTTGGATGTCTAGAGGGAGAGGTTGTATTGGTCATCAAAGGTGTTGCTCGTCGTAGTCTTGCCGGTACCGTCGTCGTGCTCGGTGGGGTGGCGTGCGCGCTCGTCCTCGGCGCCGGTGGCGCGTCCGGTGCGATGGGTTCCCCGCCCGCCCGCGCTGCGCATACGGTTTCGCTGAGCGAGAACGGCAGCCTGCACCTCACGAGTCATCACGGCTTCCATCTCAACGAGCAGGGCACGGCGTCGGGCACGATCAGGGGCTCGATCTACATCCATCTCGACGTGAGCTCGACCAACCGGGTCACCGCCGAAGTCAACATCTACCCCAGCAACGGCTCGCTGACCGGTTACGGGACGGCGAACTACCGTGCCGAAGGCGGGAAGGCGACGTTCCGCGGGACGCTGTCGATCTCCCGCGGGTCCGGCAGCTACGCGCACGCGCACGCGTCGGGACTGAGCTTTACCGGCACGATCCAGCGCGTCAACGACGCTACGACCGTGCACCTCAGCGGTCCCCTGTCCACGTAGTGCGCGCGGCGGACTCGGCGAGGACCACTTACTCCTCCATGCGCACAGCCAGAGTCACAGCTCTGAGCGTCGCGGCGACGCTGCTGGTGGCGTGTCTGTCACTCGTGGGCGCGGCAAGCGCGATCGCCACGGGTGCGTCTGAGCAGGCGTCGTTGAGCGCAGGCTTCTCACCCGACAAGCTCGGTCAGAGCACCACGATCTCCTTCGGGTTTCATCTGCAGACCACCGAAGGGACCGCGCCGCCGCCGCTTACGAGCGTCGTGCTGCAGATGCCCGCCGGGATGAACTACACGCTGACGACACTCGGCCTGGCGATCTGCCAGCCGGCCGTGCTACAGGCGCAGGGGCTTGCGGGCTGTCCACCAAACTCGCGTCTGGGCGCCGGCAGCGCGCTCGTGGAAGTGCCGTTCGGCACCGGCTCCGGGCATGAGATCCCCGAAGTCCAGGCGGTCGTGGGGCCGTCGAAGAACGGCAACATGGTAGTGCTGTTCTACGCCAACGGCCAGGCCCCCGTGTCCGCGCAGCTCGTGTTCACGGGTGAAGTGCTGCCCGACTCGGGCACCTTCGGCTCGCAGCTCGCGACGATCGTGCCGCTGATCCCGAGCGTGCCCGGCGGCCCTGACGTCTCGGTCGTCAACGTCAACGCGACGATCGGCCCCAGCGGTCTGACCTACTACAAGCACTCCCACGGTCGCCGCGTGTCGTTTCACCCGCTCGGGATCGGCGTCCCCGAACATTGCCCCCGCGGCGGCTTCCCTTTCCACGCCTCGTTCGCCTTCCTGGACGGCTCGCAGACAAGCGCCTCCACGACGGTCCCCTGCCCGCCGCCGGTGGTGGTGCACCACCACCGCAAGTAGCGTTAGCCGATCTCAATCCTGCAGCGCGACGGCGGGGGGCACGCCGGTGGCGAGGTAACCGGGCAACGCCACGATCAGCACGGATGCGACGGTCACGAGCAGCAGGCTCGTGACCGCGTGAGTGCACCGAAGGAGTAGACGACGGGGAACCCAATCACGTTCGCGAGCGCCCGGTCGAGGAGCTGCTGGCCGTAGAGGCCGAACACCGCGCCGGTAGTGCAGCCGACGCCGAGCAGCAGCACGCTCTCGAGCATGATCGTGCGCCACAGCTCCGCGGCGGGGAAGCCCTCGAGCTTGAGCTTGGCAAGGCGCGGACGGCGCTGCCAGACCATGTTCGCCATCGCCGCGGCCATCGCGAGGACCGCGACGATCAGGATCAACGTCGCGATCTGCGTCAGTCGCGCCAGGCCCTGGCGGCTGAGCGTGTTCTGGCGGCCGGCGTGCTGGGAGGCGGTTTCCACCGCCAGGCCCGAGCGTGGTCCGAGCGCCCGTTCGATCTCGCGACGGGCCTGCAGCGCAGAGACGCCGGGGTCGAGCAGGACGTTGTAGGCGCTCGCGTCTTCGCTCGCCGAGGCTTGGGCGTAGTCGGACGCATTCATCACGATCGCCCCGGGCGCCCAGCCGATGTTCGTGGACAGCGCCGCGACGCGCATCCGCGTCGGGTTCGGCGCGGGCAGCGTGAACGCGGAGCCGATCCGGAGATGATGCTCTTCGGCAATCGCGCGCGTCAGCACCGCCCAACCGCCCGCGCGCACCCGCTGAGTTGCTTGGCGCAGATTGCCTTCCACGATCTGGCTCGCCGGCAGCAGCGGGGAGGATGCGCGCGGTGGCGCGATCACCCAGATCCGTCGCTGCTCCCAGTCGAGCAGCCCGCCGCGGTAGATCCGCACCGCGCGCACGCCCGGCAGCCGTTCGAGTTTTGCCTGCTCACCCGGCGCCGGTGTGAACGGCGCGGTCTGCAGCAGGTTGTAGGAGCCCGCCGGAGAGACCCAGACATTCGTGAACGCGTTCATGTCGTGTGCTGCATTTTCCAGGCCCTGCAGCAGATCGCCGTGCGCGGCCTGGATCGCGACGCTCCCGAACACCGCGATCGCTCCCGTCGCCGAGATCGCCAGCGCGCGCGCGCGTCCCGCGCGCAGCTCCATCACCGCGACGTGCGGGACGGCGCTCACGATGCTCGGCGCCAGGCGCCGCACGAGCGCGAGCGTGCCCGCCAGGGGCAGCGGCAGCAGCAACAGCAGCGCGGCGACGAGACAGACCATCCCGATCACGGCCGCTTTCGGCGCGAGCAGGAGGATCGCGGTGGCCGCGGCCAGGAACACGACCCCGCCGAGCGCGAGCCTGCCCAGACTCGCGCCGCCATCCCCGCCGGAGAGGTCGCCGGGCGCGGTGAGGACGGGCGGGCGGCGCGAGAGGATTTCGCGCAGCGGGCTGAGCACCGCCACGCACGCCGCGAGCATCCCCCCGCCGACGGCGACCGCGACGCTCTGCGGGCTGACCACGCGCTGCGAGCCGACCGCGAACGCGGATGAAAGATAACCGGGGTTCGAGCGGAACAGGTGGATCGAGAGCTCCTCTCCCAGCGCCAGCCCAAGCGCGCAAGCAAAGGAGCCGAGCACGATCGCGTCGAAGAGCAGGACGACGATCACGCTTTTGGGGGGGTATCCGTCGCGGCGCAGATCCGCGATCAGGCGCCGGCGCTGGGGCACCGTCAGGAGCATCGCGTTGAACGCGAACAGGAACCCGACAAGCGCGCTGATCACGGCGAACAGCGCCGTGGACTGATTGCTCGCCGCTGACGCGCGCGCAAACAGCTTTTCGTCATAGCTCGCGGACTCTACGTTCAGCCGCCCAGCGGCGAGCGCCGTCAGGGCCGCGCGCACCGTGGCTTCCCGGCCAGGGTCGACCTCGACGAGGATACGAGAGAGGCGGTGCGCCAACCCCGTCATTTCCTGGGCGAAGAACAGCGGCGCAATCGCGATTGGGGTCGCGATCAGCGGCCCGATCTGCTTGGTATACAACTGCTCATAAAGCGGCGCTTCTTCAACACGCCCATTCAGCTGGAAGGTGGCTTCCTCGCCGAACTTCGTCACGCCGATCTTCTTCGCCAGTGGCGCCGGCAGCACAATCGCGCCGATCCCCGCGAACGGGCTCAGCGAGGTGTGGCGCACGAGCGTGCCCCCGAGCTTTGCGAGGTTCGCGTCGGCACCCACCAGCTCCACCGACTCGCTGCCATGCGGGCCGCTAACATCCGCGCTTGCTTCCAGCAGCGGCGCGGCGGCGCGCACCCCTCCGATCGCGCGCACCCGGTCGAGCATGCCTGCCGGCAGACCGTGAGAATCGCGCGCGAGCAGCTGCAGCGACGCGTTGCCGACGATCCCATGCGAGAGCTGCGCCACAGAGCTGGACAGGCTCGACGTCGCGACCTGCGAGGCGAACAGCAGCGCCACCCCCGCGGCGATCCCGACGACCGCGAAGCACTCCTGCAGCAGACGGGCGCGCAGACGCACGCGGTACAGGTGCAGGACGTTGCGCGGCTTCATCGCGTGGCGTGCCCGATCCCGACCGGGTGGCAGCGCGCACCCGACCACGCGCCCCGGTGCGCGGACCACCGCCGCCTAAGAACCCGCGCCATTATCGCGGTGGCTCCCCAGGAGCGCTCACGACGCAGCGGGCCGCGCGAGCCGGTCGGGCTCGTAGTCGCCGAGGTGGCCGTCGCGCAGCGCATACACGCGGTCGGCATACGCGGCGGCCTGCGGGTCGTGGCTGACGAGCACGATCGCGACCCCCCGCTCGCGGCATAGCTCGCGTAGCAGTTCGAGCACTTCGCGCCCGCGCTGGGAATCCAGGCTGCCCGTCGGCTCATCCGCGAGCAACAGGCGCGGCTCGGTCGACAGCGCGCGCGCGATCATCACGCGCTGACGCTCGCCCATCGAGAGATGCTCCGCGCGATGCTGCAGCCGCTCGCCGAGACCCAAACGCTGTAGCAGTGGCGCGACCCGGTCATGCGCGTCACGCCAGCGCATCGTTTTCAACAGCTTCAGCACCGCATTGTCGATCGCGCTGACCCCCGGCAACAGATCGAAGTTCTGGCGAACGAACCCAAGTTCGGCCAGCCGAAAATGCGACGCCTCGCGCTCAGAGAGCGAGGACACATCGCGCCCGCCGATCAACACCGAGCCGGCGGTCGGTTCAAGCAGCGTCGCGATCATCAGCAAGAGCGTCGTCTTCCCCGACCCGCTCGGCCCATACAACGCGACCATCTCCCCCGGCGCCACCGACAGCGACACGCCGTCCACGGCGCGCACCGACTCCCCGCCGACCGCGGGGTAATGCTTGACCAGCTCGCGCAACTCCAGCATCCAGGTACGACCCCTCTCCACTCACCAACGACGAGAGCTTCACGACCGGCGAAACCTCATGGACCCGACGGCGCGCGAGTCTACTTGATGCCGTGCGTCTCGCCCATACCACGCGGCTCACCGACCGCGACCGGCGCCAGCCGGGCGGGCATCACGATCTCCGCCCCGCGAGCTCCCCGCCTTCGTGAACCGGGCAAGAACCCGCGCAAGCGCAAGCGAGCTCTGAACACCAGCATCGCCAGATCCGCCGGACCGTCCAGCGCCTCGAGCACCGCTCGCGCGACCGGCAGCGCCGCGGGCGTAGCGGCCTCCGGCGTCGACAGATAGAAGCTCGCCATCGCCGCCAGCACCAGCGTATGCCCGCGAGCGTCCGGCAGCGCCCGCGCGGCGTGCAGCGAGCGCTCGGTCAGCCGGCCCATGCGCGCAGCGGCTTCCCGCGGCGAGGCGTAGAGGCCGATCAAGTTGTGCTGTCCGGTGGCACGGTCCTCGGCAACGTCGACAAGGTTGTCGAGCAGCGAGTGCAGCGCCCCGATCCAGGGGAAGTAGGCGTCCTGTACCGCGGTGACCGCATCGAACGACCGCTCGAAGGTGGGCTCCGCCGCGAGGGCGATCAGCGCGTAAACACCCAGTGAGGAACCGCCCGCGGCCGCGGTCTCCCACCAGCGCAGGTCCTCCCCCGGCGGGGTCTCCGCGCGCGCCCAGCGCTCCAGCGCCGCGAGGTCACCCCGCAGCTCGCCGGTGTTGCAGCTCTGGAACTCGACGATCCGCTCGGCCGCCCGCAGCGCCGCCGGCGCGAGCGCCGAATATGACGGCAGTGTGACAAGCGCAGCCCGGCAGGCATCGAGGATCTCCCGCAGGTAGCCGCCATCCTCGCGCTGCGAGGAATGCTCGTAGTAGTCCAGGTGTCGGGCGTCCGGGTCGAGCGCGACGAGCAGCGCGCTGTGCAACCGCCTGCCGTTGGCAGCCGGATTGGCGCACGGCTGCTCGCCGAGCATGTCCAGGTAGTTGTAGGCCGCCTGAAAGCAGGTCATCGCGCGCGCCGCCGCGGCCCGCTGACGCGATGGCACGAACGCGGCAAACGCCGCCGCCCCCTCGACATTGCCCCACTTACGCTGCGCATCGAGCGCCGTGCGGCGCAACAGCGCGTCGGGAATCCGAGACGCCCGCGCCCGGCGACGGCGCCGCTCCAGACACACGCGCGGAAACACGCCGAGCCAATAGCGCCGGGCGGCGCCGACAAACGACACGCCCAGCCCGAGCCGACCCTCAGCCGGCATCTTTTCCGCCGTAAACCACATGCGGGAACTGGCTGCTCTGCCCGTTGAACGTGAACGGGCTCTGTTGCAGGCAGGGCGGAGCAGGGACCGAGTTGGTCGTTTCCGGCGCGTTGGCTACGTGCAGTTCGATCAGCTGTTCGATGATGCTCTGGGTGACCGTCGCGTTGGGCGGGCCAGCCACCGCCGGTGCGGAGTTTGCGCATGAGTTGGTGCTGAAGGACTGTAGCCCGCTGGCGAGCGAGCTGAAGGCGCCGGGCTTGAAGTACGGGTTCGCCCGGTCGGTGCCGATGCGCTGCGAGTAGACAGCCAGGCCTTGGGGGGCAAGCGCCTGCATCGAGCGCAGATAGTGCTGCTCGACCCCTGCCGTTGAGTCGTCGGAGTTGGTGTCGTGAGCCTCGGTGGCGGCGGTGAGGTTGGCGAAGAACGCCTGCACCTCGGGCACGTATTCGCCCGTGTACTGCAGGAACGGATCGAAGTTGTGCAAGACGGGGCTGAGGTTTTCGAGCAGCGGCACCGTCAGGTTGAGCGACTTGGCGACATCCGGCAGGTCCTGCTTCGCCGCCTTGGTTAGCGGCCCGAGCGAGGTCAGGAAGCTGTTGAACGGGGGAGTAAAGGGTTTCGCCGCCCCGACCAATTTGGAGAGCTGAAGCTCGGTGGGACGGAACTCTTCGTAGTACGGATTGGCGGCGGCAGCGAAGTGATCGAGTTCTTTCAGGGCCACGCGCGAGCTGCTCTCGAACTTCGGCAGCTCGCGGAAGGCCTGGGCGAACGCCTGGCTGCCTTCGGCGGCGGCATGGAAGGTGTGTTCGCCGTTGACGATCAGACCTTCGAGCTCGTGATCGCGCCCGGCGAGCGCCGAGAAGACCACCCCGGTGTTGTGCACCAGCGCCGTCACCGCCCCTTCCTGGGAGGCGAGCACGCTGACCAGGTTGTTTGCGCTCTGGACGAACGGGTCGAGCGTGGCGAAATCGTTGTTGAGCGCTTCCCCGTTTCCGTTGAGCCCTTCTTCCACCGACTGCTGCCACACCTGGAAGGCGCGGCGCGTCTCTGGGTTGAGCGAGGCCAGGATGTCGTCGAGCGTCACCGACGGTTCGACCTGGCTGTCAGACAGCTGAGCCCCGTCGGGTAGGAACAGCGCGGTCCTGCTATGGGGGATCAGCTGTACGTACGTCTCCCCCAGCAGCGTCTTCTGGCGCAGGATCGCATGCATGTCCGAGCGTATCGGGGCGTCCTGGCTGTCAATTTCGAGCGTCGCGTGGCTGCGGCCGTCCTTGCCGACCTGCAACGAGACGACATGGCCGATATCGACGCCCGAGATGCGCACTTCCGACTGTTCGGTGAGCGCGAGCACGCGCGGGAAGGCCACCGTGACGCGATAGCCCTTCGCCTTCAGCGGCAGCGCCCCCCCGAATGACTCCCACAGGAACAGCAGCAGCGCGACGCAGCTCAATACGAACAGGATGATCACCAGGATGTTGCCCAGTGTGGGGGCACGCTTCTGCATCGCTCAACCCCCTGCCTTACTGACGCCCGCCGGCGAGCGCCGCGTGCGGGTGGCGTGACTCTGGCCGAACGCACTGCCGGCGAGCCCGGTGAGCAGGCCCGTCGAGCTCGTGGATTTACTCGGACCGCGCGCCGCGCTCGCTTTCACAGTCGCACCTCCGGTACAGGATGACCCGGTCGGCGCGTTGAGCAGGCCGAGCAGTAGCCTGACCGTGGGGTTGACTTCGCCGGCCCCTTTCAGGATCGGCACGACGTTGCAGTTGAAGTACGGCAAGACATTGCCGAGCGCTCCGTGCGCGTCCGCGGTGCTGACCGAGCTGTTGAAGTCGTGGTTGGCCCAAGCGAGGTAGAACAGGAACCCACCCTTATTGGATCCGGGGTTGTAGGCGAACTCGTTGAAGAGTTCGTTGAACACCGCGAGGCTGCTCGCCAGCTTCGGGAAGGCCGCGCTCAGTTCCTTGGTAGCGGGCCCGATCTCGGTGACGACGGGCAGGATCTGACGTGCGAACGGCCGGATCTGGTTCTTGATGATCGGGGTGGTCTTGATGAAGCTCGCCTGCGAGGCTTCCTCGGCGGGGCCGAGTGCCTTGGCGAACGGCTGCAGCTCCTGCAGCGTCGGGCCGAGCACGTTTGCGGCGGTGGCGAGCTTGCCCAGACCCTGCTGCGCCTTGCCGAGCGCGCCGGGCAGCAGGCGCAGCGTGCTCTGGACGTTCTGTTCCTCCTTGGCGAAGGTCTTGAACACCGTGTTGGCGGACACGACCAGTTCGCTCAGCTGCTGGTCCTTGCCGCCCAACGCTTCGATCAGCAGCCGGAAATTGTGGATCGCGCGCGCGGTGTTCGCATGACGGGCATTGAGCTGGTACCCGATCTCCTGCAGATCGCGCGCCGTCGGGTCGAAGCGCTTGAACGCGGCCGACAGCGCTTTCCCGTTGCCCTTCAACCCTTCACCCGCACCGGCCAGCAGCTCCTGCAGATAGGCACGCGTTTCCCCGTCCAGTCCCGCGAGGAATTCGTCGAAGTCGATGTTTGGGGCGGTCTGCGACAGCGGGAGCGTCGCGCCGCTGGACAGCGACCCGCTCGAGGGTGTGCCCGGGCTGACCTCGACCGTCAGGTCCTGCAGCGCCGTCTTGGGGCGCAGCAGCAGGGTCGCGTTGTGGTAGATACGCCCACGGGCGTATTCCGGAGTCAGGTGCATGGTTATCACCCCGACCCCCTGCTGCAAGTCAACGCTCGCGATTTCCCCAATCTTCGCCCCGGCGATCGTCACCGCCTGACCCTGGCCTGGTGTCACCGCCTGGGCGGTCTGGATGTCGGCCTTCAACGTGAAGTAGTTTTTCCCCAGGACCGGCACCCAGCCGGGCAATTTGAGGTTCTCGTGCGCCAGGATGTAGCCGCCCACAAATGCCGCGATCAAGACCATCGAGACCACTGCTATAAACGCCGCGCGGTAGCGGCGGATCTGATCGCCGACACTGAGGCCGCCCTCATGGGAGCCGGTCGGGCTCATCCCCCGCTCCCATCCGCAGGCCCCGAAGAGAGCGGCCCATTGAAGTTCGGCACCGCCTGGGTGTAGCACGGCACCATTGGCTTATACGCCGGCTCTTCCGCGGGGAACGCGGGGCGGGTGCCTTCCGGGGTCAGCGGTGAGCGGGAGACCAGCGACAGGCCCTTCGCGCTGCTGCCCTCGATCCCAACCGGCGCCGAGCGGAACGTGGGGCCGCCGCCGCCGACCAGGAAGCGGTCCATCACCCCGTTGCCGTCGAAGCTCTGGCCGAGGCCCGCGAGACCCGCCAGCGTATAGAAGAATTCTTTGTACACTTCGACGCCCGAGGTGTTTGCTCCGTCCTGGAGCTTGGTGTTTGCGGCCGGGTAGAACACTTTGGTCAGGCACTTGCTGAACGCATCGGCCTGCTTGTAGAACGCGGGCTGTTCGCTGAACAGCTTGGCGAGCGCCGGCGTGGCCGTGACCAATCCCTGGGCGACACCACCGAGCTCGCTGGGCGCCAGCGAGGCCTGCACCTGTTTGATCCACGGCAGCCCCGTTCTGATCGTCGCGGGCGTCTGCTCGACCCCCGGAATGATGTCGAGCGCGAACGTACGCGTCGGCGGGAGTGCCGCGGCAAGCGCGGCGAAGCCCCGATCGGCGCTCGAGAGCGCGCCCGGCAGCACCGCGACCGTGGCTGAGAGGCTCGGCGCCTGGACGGCAAAGGAGTGAAAGAACGTGTTGAAGTTGACGATCAGTTCGCCCAGATCCTGCTCGTGGACATTCAGCGCCGAGGCCACCGTGCCGACGCTCGCGATCAATTTGGAGAGGTCCTGTTCTTCGGTGCCGGTCACCGCCTGGGCGTCGATCGCCGAGCTGCGCAGAGCCGAAGGGCCGCGGTGATATGACTTGTTGAGCGCCTGCGCGGCGTTCAGGCCATACACATCGGGATCCTGTTCGGCGTTTTCGGCGGCCGTCGGCTCGCGCGTCAACGCGTCGCCGTAGCCGATCAGGAAGTTCTGCAAGTTGGTGCGCGTGTCCGTATTCAGCGCATCGAGCACCTGGTCGAGCTGGACCGGGTCCGAGGTTTGCGTGATCGGGAGCGTCGCACCCGAGGAGAGCGTCCGCGCTGTTGGGCTGCCCGGCTGCAGTTCGACGAAGTAGTTGCCTTCCAAGAACAGCCGCGGGCGGATCTTCAGCGTGGCGTCGGCGTGGATCGGCAGACCGCTCGATTCGATTTCCATGCTCACCAGGCCGGTGTGGCCCTCACGGCGGATCGACTTGACGGCGCCGACGTTGACTCCCGCGATCCGCACCGGCGAGGCGGGATGGATATCGACAGCCGTAGCGAACACCGCTTTCAGGCTGTAACCGTGTTTGAACGGGATGCGCTTCGTGAAGGCGAAGAACACGGCGATCAGGATGATCAGGAGGAACACGGCCCCGACGCGCAGCGGGTTGTACCGCTGCATCTCGACGACCGACAGTTCGTCGCGGCGGCGGCGTGGGCGCAGACGCAGGCGGCTCACTTGCCCTTCCCCTTCTTCTTCGCCTGTTCCTTCTGTTTCTTTTCCTTCGCCGCCTTTTCCTGCGCGCTTTCCAACCCCAGGGCCTTCAACGTGGCGCTCGGATAGGGCTGCCCGTACAGGTTCAGTTCGCGGGTGGTCGCTTCGTGGGCGGTGCCGGCGTTGCCGGGCGCATGGCCGATCACGGTCTGGCCCACAGCATAGGTCTCGTTGCCCGCTTCACACTCCTTCGGCTGGCCGGGGCCGGCGACGTTCGGGTAGGGGTTGTAGTGGAGGTGATTGTCGTTGATCGGTGGACCGACTTCACCGGCTTTACCGAAGACGCCCGGCGCGCGATCAATCGAGGGACCGCTGGCCGGCGCCGAGGACGGGAAGCCCTCGGCATTGACCCCGTCCGGAGAGAGAACCGGGAGCACGCGAGCGAGCGTGCCGACGCCGATGTTCTCGGAGAGGAGGCTCGCGAAGTTGCGGAACCCCAGCGTCAGGTAGTTGCATGTCACCTGCTCGGGCGCGAGCCCCGCCACGAGCGGGTTGCCGAGCGTCGTCGTCTGCGTCAGTTCTTCCAGACCGAGCGTGACGACGGGGTTCTGCGCGAACGCCTGAAACGCCTTCGCGGCATTGGCCAGCTCCGTGTTCAGCGCCGTGGCCGCGCTGAGGTTGACGGCGCCTTCGGCGAGCGCGTGGGCAAGCGGCTGGGCGACGGTGCGCAGCCCGCTAGCGGTCGGGCGCAGCAGACGCATGAATTCGGCGCTCTTTTCCACGAAGGGCGCCTCGTACGCGAGCGAGTAGGTGGCCTGCTGCAGCGCCGGCGGGCCGCCTTCGATCGCTCGTTCCAGCGAGGGAGCCACGCCCGCCCAGGCCTTGAAGAACGTATCGAGGTCGCTCCAGAAGTTCGCGTTCTGCTGGGCCACCGGAGCGGTCTGCGCGGCGGGCCGGTCGAGCGCGTAGAACAGCTCGCCGAAGCCCGTCTTCGGCGCGGCAAGGTTGTGCAGCACCGGAGTCGCCTTGATCACCAGCGGGCGCAGCGTCGCGATCGTTTCGTTCAGCCCCAGGCCGCGCGCGGCGAGGCTGTCACCGAAGTTGATCGTGTTTTTCTGAATCGCGGTCCGCGTCTTCTGGTCGAAGATGTCGAAGAACTGATTGAGGTCGACCGGTTCACGCGTCTGGCTGACCGGGATCGTCGCGCCCTGCTTGAGCGTTGCTTGCGATGTGCCCCGTTCCAGTTCCAGGTACTTCGTCCCGATCGACGACGTCGACTGCACGACCGCCTTCGTGTTGGCCGGCAGCGGCTCGACGCTCTTTTCGAGCTTCAGGTCGGCGACCGCGGTGACGCGCCCGGTGGTCGGGCTCTGATGGGGAGTCAACGAGCTGATCACGCCGACACGCGTGCCCGCGATCCGCACCTGGTTGTTGGGCTGCAGTTCCGAGGTCTCCGGCAGCACGATTTTCAGGTTGTACGTCGGCACGAACGGCAGCCCGTTGTTGGCGTTATAGGACAGGAACACGGCCACCACCGCGATCAGCGTCGTGACCCCGCCGATCAACAGCGGGCTGCCCGCCAGGGAGTTGCGCCTGCGCGGGCTCATCTAAGGCGTCTCCGACGGGTCGCAGCTCAATAGTGCGTTGTCGATGAACGGTGAGGACCCGTCGGCCGCCGGCTGCGTCGCCGAGCCTGGGCAGCGGCGCAGCTGATCGGTCTTCAGGCCTTCCAGCCCCTGCTGCGGGGTGACAGGCGTGAGGGTGTTGTTCGCGCCAAGTGAGAAGTCGTTGAACACGGGGGTCGCACGCGCGTAGTGGCCGTTGGCGTCGTAGTAGCCGGCGGCCTCCCCGAAGTCGCGGACGAAGCCCTGGAGATCGGGGCTGTAGGGACCGAACGGGGCGGTGATCGGGACCGATTCCTTCTCCGCGGTGACGCCGTTCGGGGAGGCGGTCGACAGCGCCTGCGTGAGCGCCGGCAGGGCACGGATCGCATCGGTGAGATCGTTGTTCGGCCCCGGCTTGCTGAACGCCTGGCTGAAGTTTCCAACGACCGGCGTCGCCGTGTGCAGCAGCGAGGTCAAGCGCGAGAGGAACAGCGGAAGTTCCTTCTGGTTGGGCTTGGACACGTTCACGAACTGTGTCAGCGCGCTGAGCGTGGGTGGCAGCTCGGCGAACGTGCGATTGCCCTGCGCCAGGGCCAGCGGCAGCTCATGCAGGGCCCGAGCGAGGTTCGCCTGCTGCGAGCCGACCGCCTGGAAGGTCGTGTCGGTGTTCCCGATTAGGTCCGTGAGCGATTCTGAGTGGGCGGCGATCGTCGTGACCGCCTTGGCTCCTTCCACGAGGAAGCTCGTGAGCGCCGCCTGTTCGTGATCGAGCTCGGAGAAGAGATGGCTGGCGGCGGACAGCGACGGGCCGAAGTACTTGATCGACACGCTGAAGTCGGGGTTCGTACCCTCGTACTGTTCGGCCGAGCCCTGGATCACCTCCTGCAGCGCCCTGCGGGTCTTCGGGTTGAAGATGTTGAACAGCTTGTCGAGGTCCACGACGCCGTGGGTGGCGGTGCTCGGCAGCGTCGCGCCCGCCGCCAGCGCGGGCTTGTTGTTGGGACCCGGGGTCAGCGCGATATAGCGGTTGGCGATGCTCGTCAGCGACGGCACCCGCACCTGCGCCGTGGTGCCTTCGTGCAGCGGCGTGAGCGTTGAGTCCACATGGACCGTGACCAGCGCCTTGTAGTCGGAGGTGAGGGTGATGTTCTTGATGCTCCCGACCGGCACGCCGCCGACCTGCACCTGATCGCCCTTGACGAGCTGGTCGCCTTCGGCGAACAGGATCTTGTAGGTGGCCCCGCCCCCGCCGGCGAACAGCAGGTAGGCGACGATCAGCACGACCAGCGCGAGCGCACCCACCGCGAGCGGCCGCGTGAGACCCCGCGATGAGCCGCGCATCGGGCGGGGGCCAGACGGCGATGGATCTCGCGGCGGGGGGGGCGGCGAGGAGGCGGGCGGCCTCGGGGGCGTGGCGGTCGCCATCAGTTTTCCTTACCTTCGGAGCCCGCAGCGCGAGCAGCGCCGGTCGAGGGCGCGCCCGGGCGATCGGGGATCGCCGCCGATGAAGGTCCACTGCCAACCTTCGGGTCGGGGATCTCGCCCAACCGCGCGATCAGCTGGACCCACTGTCCCGGTGTGATTGGAGAGCTGAAGGTGCCCGCTGCTCGGGCCGCCAGCGCGCCGGCCACGCGGGCCCGACCGTCGAGCGGCGCGAACTCGACGCGGATGCTGTCGCTGTGAGAAGGCGCCGCAACCGTGTTGTCGGTGCCCGGATAGCTCGCCAGGCTGACGATCTCGCTCGGCTTCATCGTGCCCTGCAGCGTCAACAGCTTGCGGACCGTGATGTCGGCGATCGAGCCCGGGTGGGTGGGGTCGGATCCGCCGGCCAGGAGTATGCCGTTGATGGCCGTGATCGCGACCGCGTCGCCGGCGGCTGTCTCGGCGGCGTTGGTGGCCTCGGCTGCCGCCACGCGGCTGCACCGCAGCGAGGACACGGTCGGATGCAGGCCCGAGACGGACAGGAACTCGAGCGTTGCCAGCACGCGCCTGTCTACCTGCCCGGTCTGGACGTCCTGGCGCCCACACGCGGGGAGGTGGATCCCGGGGTCGCTGATGAGTTGCTGCTCGAGCTGCTCCTTGGACTCCAGCAGCACCTGTCCGACCGTCGGGGCGCTGCCGAGGAACGGGTTCTCGCCCTTGGCCCGGAAGATCGAGGTGTTTTCGAGCTGCACCCAGCCGTCGAGGATCGGCTTCGGGTCGATCAATGGCGCACCGACGCCGGCGGGGCGGACCTGGAAGAGCATGTGCGGTTCGCCTTCGCGCGCCAGGCCGGCGCCGGTTCCGGTCGAGCCCTGGGGGCTAGTGCCGGGACCGACATGCCCGAGGACGGTGCCCTCGAGCACCTGTGCGCCGACGCTCAGCGGGTGCAGATAGACCTCGTCTATGCCGGAGCGGAACACCCGCGGGTTGCCCGTCGATGGAGATGTCGCGGCCGGGGCCGGAAGGACCGGCGGAGTTACCGGCGCCGCCGGGGTCGCTTCCAGGTTGGCCGCCGCGCCCAGCGCGAGACTGGAGACGGTGGCCCCATCGGACAGCGGCGAGCGGGGCTGCGCGCCCGCGCTGGCAGGACCGCTCGGGGCGGGTTCGCTCGAGGAATTCGACGAGGCGATCCGCGAGCTGACCGCGGTGTGCTCGCGCGGCTCGAGCACTGGGTACAGCGTGGCCACGCTGCCGAGCTCCGCATAGGTATAGGTGTTGCCGTAGGCGTCGCGCAAGGTTACGTATCGCCCCAGCGAAGGGGTAACGCCTGACGCGACGATTTCCCCGTCCTGCACCGCGATCACCGGCGCGCGGAGCTGGGAGTAGATCGTTGTCCCGACGAGCGTCTTTGGCGTGCCGGTGGGCGAGGTTCCGCTCCCGGGCACGGTCGCGAAGCCATCGCTGTAATGAGAGGGCGCGTGCACCGGGAAGCGGGCCTCGGTCAGTCCGGTGACCGCCCCTAGCAGCTCCGACGGGGTGCCGCCCAGCAACTGCGCGCGCAGCATCACCGATTCCACGTATGCCTGCGAGTGGTTATACGAGAACACCGCGGCGCGGATGTCCGTGTCGCCACCGGCGGCCTTCAGGTACCGCGCGGCCGTGAAGATCGCGTCGGCCGGGTTGTACGGATCCTTGAAGCCATCGCCGTTGGCATCCACCCCGTACTGCGCCCACTCCGCGGGCAGGAACTGCATCCAGCCCTCCGCGCCGGCGCTGGAGACGCTCAGGTCGCGACCGTAATCGGTCTCCACCTGGTTGATCGCCGCGAGCACCTGCCACGGGATCCCGTAGGCGGCGCCGGCGGCCTGATAGACCGGCAGCAGGAACGGCGGCACCTGGAAGCTTTCGATGAAGAAGCTCGACACGCCCGAGATCGGCGATCCAAGCGTCAGCGGCAGCGACGGCGTCAACGCCGATGGCGCGGGTGGGCGATGCTTGCCCGGCGCGCTGGCCGTAGATGAGCCTTCGTTGCCGCTCGATTCGGCCTGTTTGCCACCGCTGCCGCCGCCGTTTGATTTTGGGTGCGCGTGGGTGGAGCTCTTGCCGGGAGTGCTCCCCTGTGGGCGTTGAGCGCGCACCTGTGGCGTCGTCGTCGTTTCAACTGCCGCGCCCGGTTCCGGCGACGGGGGCGCGGGAACGGATTCTGTCGTTGTGGTCGCCGGACTCGTGGACGGCGCGGTGGCGGGCGCTTCAGGAGCGGGCGTGGTCGATGTCGCTGCGGGCGGCGTCGTCGTCGTCGTTTCGACAGAGGTCGTCGTGCCGGCCGAGGATGGCGGTTCGCTGGCGCCCGCGGACGCTGGCGCCAGCGTCAGCGCCAGCGTTACGAGCAGCGGCCGGATCGCATGGTGGATGAGCAGGCCTGCGGTCATCCGATCGGCGTGCTGGCCGGCATGCCGATCGGCGGTCTCGGGGCTGCGGGTGATCGGTCGTGCGCTCATCGTCTGTCGATCAGTTGCCGAGCAGGTAGTTGAGCAGCATTTCGCTCGCGCCGGAGCTTTCGGCCGAGGGCGTGTAGTAGGTGGTGCCCGCGCTCGCGCCACCGACCGGCTGGGTGGTGGATGCGGTTCCGCCCGCGGAGCCTGCGCTCGAGAGCGCGCCGGCGCTTTCGGAGAGCGTCAGCAGCGGACCGGGATACTTCGCGATCGCCTGTGCCGGGGTGGCGCCGTTCAGGACCGCGAGCGTGCGGTCCATCACGAGGCTGGTGGCATTGCCGGCGGCGCTTGCGGAAGCGGAGCTTGCGGAAGCTGCTGAAGCAGAGCCTTCCGCCCCCTTGACGAAGTTCGCGCTGCAGCCACCCTGGGGAACCACCTTGTAGCCCACGCAGTTCTTGGCGATGACCTCGGCGCGCACGAAGTGACCGAGCGAGTCATACCCGTTCAGGCTCCCGCCACCCAGGAAGATCAGGTCGAGCAGCCGCTCAAGCCCGCCGGTGTTGCGCAAGCTGGAAAGCAGTTCGGAGAGGTTGCCGGCGAATGGATTGGCGGCGGCACCCAGCTTCTGTGCGCGTTCGAGCAACGGCTGGGTGGCCGCGATCGCCGGGCCCGATACCTGCGCGGTCTTGCCGAGGCTCACGAAGAACTTCGTCGAGCTCTTCTGGAACGGCACGAGGTTGGTGAAGATCCCGTTGATCCCAGGCGCGGCGGCTTTGAGGTCGGTGAAAGTCGGGGTCACTTCGTCGGCGAACTTGCCGACCCGTTCCATCGCCGGCCCGAACTGCCTCAGGAAGGCCGGGAAGTCCGCTAAGTTCTGCGCGATTTCGCTGGCGTGCCTGGCGCTGGCGGTCGCAACCGTGTTCTGCTGCACGATGTAGTCGGCGACGCGTTCGCGCACGGCGGCAAACGGAGCGAGTGCCCGATCGGAGTCCAGCGAGAGTTTGGCCAGGAGCTTGTTCTCGCCGGCCAGGATGGCGAGCACCTTGTCGAATTCCCGCAGCGCCGGGTCGGCGCGTTTGATGACTTCGTTGAGGTCGCTGCCACGCCCGGCCAGGCCGGCGCCGAGTTCGTTGATGATGATCGTGAAGCGCTCGCGCACGGGCAGCCGATTGATGTCCTGGAGCAGGTCGACGTCAACCGGGCTGGATGTGTTCGCCACCGGCAGCAGAACCTCACCCGCGCCTTCCCGGCCGCTCGGGATCTTGTGCAGCGGTGGCGGCAGCGGCGTGCCTTCAGCGCGGGGTTGAGTCGGCAGGCAGTTGACGAACTTCTCGCCGAGCAGCGCCTCCGGTTCGATCGTGCAGCTGGCGTCGGCGCGAAAGTCCTGGAAGCCGGCGTTTTCGATCTTCAGCACGACCGCCGCCTGCGCCCGCGGCGTGGGCGCGACCGACCCCACGGTTCCGACCTTGACGCCGTCGATCTTCACGTTCTCACCGGGAACCAGGTTGCCGGCGTCGTCGAAGATCGCGCGAATCGTGTAGCTCCCGTTCGAGCCGCCTGCCGAGGTGGCGAGCAGCACGACCGCCACCAGCGCGGCCACACAGAGAGCTCCGGCGATTCCGGCCGTGCCCCTTCTCCACCCGACGGTCTGCGTCCTCAACCCGATCACTTCCTTGCGGTTCAACTGAGACGAAGGGGCGCCATCGTATCGATGGCGCCCCCCGTCACGCTTGCGCTTCGGTCGAGCTCACGTCTCCCAAGACGCCAACTCGCCCTTATCGGCTTACTTCTTTGGGCACGGCGCTCTGTACGTGGCTTCCGCAGTCGCGCCGCCGAGGAAGCTCATCACCGCCTTCAGCGGAAAGCCACCCTTCGGGCACTTCTTCGGCACGGTGATGTAGTAGGTCGTCTTGCCCTTCTTCTTGTATGCAGCGCCTACCTGCACCTCGATCTGTTTCACAGACCCATCGAGCGCTCCGGGCACCGATTCGATCAGCGGCACTTCGGCTTCGACCGTCGGACCGAACGGCGGGGATGAACTGACGACTTTGCCCTTCGACAGGAGTTCGATCGAGACAGGCGAGTGGCCATCAGCAAAGAACTCCAGGCCGCCACCGGGGGCGAAGAACGGTTCTATCGTCGCCGTCTCTTCGACGCGTTCGGTGCCGAAGCTGACGACACCGCTTCCATGACCGACTGGGCCGGCTTTCGATGCCCTCGGGCATGGGCCGGTTCCTTGCGTTTCAATCACGCTTGCCGCGCAGGTGGCGAACCCCTGTGGGTGCAGTTTCGCGCTTGCCGGCCCATAGAACTTGACCCCAATGAGCGGCGCCGGAAAGCCACCGTATTCGGTTCCCGAAATCGTGAATTCAGACTTGAGTGCGGCCCCCGCACCGAGGATGTCGCCGGTATGCGGAAAGCCCGGGATCGGCACGGCCTCCGCTTTGAGCGTGATCGTCGGCGCGGCTGATGCCGAGGCCGACAGGCCCAGGACAGCCAGGCCAAGCACGGCCAGGCAGGTGGATATTCTGCGCATCATCTCTCTCCTCTTATTTTGATGGACAGATCCCCTCGATCCGGGTAGCTCCGGAACCATTGCCGGTCCGGCGACTCGAGATCTCCGACCCACTTTGACCAGAGAACAATGGCGATCTATACAGCAACCATATCCGTCCCGGCTGATCGCTTCAAGCCCGAACCGTCAGGCGGGCAACGGCCTGCAGCGCGCCCGCCCCTCCCGTCTGGCTGCACGGCCAGGCGACTACTGGTCATTGCGCCTTGAAGACACTCGTCTCAGAGAGTCTCATGCTCAACTGGAGGGTCAGGCTATGAGATCTCCAGCTCATCGCCGGCGAAGCACACGCCGACCGGATCGAGGATCACCTGCCGCGGTCCCTCCTCGACGCGTCCGGCGATCAGCGCTCCCAGGCCAAGCCGCTGCGCGACCTGAACGACCCTCTCCCCCGCCCCGGCCGCGCAGTACAGGGCATAGCCGGAGCCCATGTTGAACGTCGAGTACGCCGCGCGCGCATCCAGCTCCGCCTGCCTTACCAAGAAGCTCAGCACCCTCGGCACCTCCGGCAGCCTCTCGATCCGATAGGTCAGCGCCCGCGACGGGCGCATCAGCTTGAGCAGGCCATGCCCTGTGATGTGGCTGATGTAGGACAGTGGCAGCTGCTCCTGGAGCAGCGCCTGCACGAGGCCCACGTACATAACCGAAGGCTCCAGCAGCGCCTCGCCCAGGGTGGTGCCATCTCCCAGCTCGGTCGCGTAGCCATCCGGCAGTCGCCCCGCCAGCAGTCGCGCCAGCGAGGCGCCGTTGGCGTGCAGCCCGCTGGAGGCGACCAGCACGATTTCGTCCCCGGGCGCCAGTGCCTCCCCCAGGATCGGCGAATGTCCCTCAGGTACCACTCCCACGGCGGCGCCCGCCAGCTCGATCTCGCGCTCATCCAGCAGTCCCGGGAGCGAGGGCGACTCTCCGCCCCCCCACGTGCAGCTCGCGTCCACGCACGCCCTGCGCCAGCCCTCGATCAGCGCCGCGGCGCGCTCGCCCTCGCGGTACCACTCCGAAGCCCCCGTCGCGAAGTACGCATTCACGACCAGCGGCAGCGCGCCCACGCAGCACAGGTCGTTGCAGATCGCCGCGACCGTGTCGTAGGCGACATCCCCGAAGCGGTTGACCCCCTGCTGTTCGAACACATGCCGCGCGATCACCGACTTCGTGCCCAGCCCCTCGACGACGAACGCGAACGCGCGGCCGTCGAGCTCGAACACAAACGCGGGCTCGCCTCTGGATGAGTCGAGCGCCTGCCCGCCCCGCGCCCCGAGCAGCGATGAGGTGGAGAGCGCGGCGGCGATCGCCAACCGCTTGCCGGCGTCGAGCGTCTCGTAGTCCACGCCCGCCGCGCGGTAGCTGGCGGCGCCCGGCGTCTCTGGGTTAGTCATACCCCGGAGACTATTTGCGATGCTTCGCGAGCGAGCGCTTCGGGCATGGGACCTTCAGTTCGGTGACGATGTTCTGGCCGCCTTCGAGGGTTACTTCGCCCTTGCCGGGGAACCCACCCTTGGGGCATTTGGTAGGGAGGCGGCCGTAGTAGTAGGTCTTGCCGCCCTTGCGGATCGCGGCCCCGGCCTTCACTTTGAGAGAGGTCCCAGACACCGGCAGCGCACCCGGGACGGAGTCGACCAACGGGATTTCGAACGTGAGTTTCAACCCATACGGCGCCGGGGCTGCTTCCCAGTGCGCCGGGATGATGATCTGCGCCGAGATCGGCGACGCCGCGTTGGCGTACGCCACCACCCCGTCACCCGGGGTGATGAAGATTTCCAGTTTCCCTTCCTCACGCGTCGCTTCACCCGACCCGATCTGGTCGGCCACACCGACGGTGCCATCAGCGACCCGTGACTGCTTGGGACAGCCTTCCGGGCCGACCTCTTCGAGCTTGACCACCGTGCACGTCGGGAAACCCGTGGGGTCGATCTTCGTACCCGCCGGGAAGTACACAACCAGCCTGCGCGTCTGCAACGGGAGACCGCCAGGAAGTTCATTGCCTTCGAGCCTACCTTCGATTTCGACATCCGCGCCAGCACCAAGGATGTCACCCGTCCCCGGGAACCCCGGAATCGGCACAATCGCCGCTTTCACGCCCGTGACCGTGGCCGCCGAGGCAAGCGCCGGCAAGCCGAGTACGGCAAGTGCGACCAAGATCATGTACATGCACGCTTTGCGCATCAGCTTCTCTCTCCTCTACTTGACCCGACTGCTCGTAGAGCCTATCGATCGAGCGAGCAGGCCGCGCCGGTTACTCGCGCGCGCCTCAGACTCGATATACCCCCACCATCCCGCCGTCAAAGGAGAACCATGGATTTCCAGCCAAGTGAGCGCTGTATCGAATTCAAGGAGCGCCTCGGCGCGTTCATGGACGAGCAGATCTATCCCGCCGAGGCGGTCTACGAGCGCCAGCTGCGTGAGTCCGGCGACCCGCACCATCAGCCGCAGATCATGGAGGAGCTCAAGGCGCGCGCGCGCGCCGCGGGGTTGTGGAACATGTTTCACCCGGACCCCGAGTACGGCGCCGGGCTGTCCAACAGCGACTACGCCCCGCTCGCCGAGCTGCTCGGGCGCTCGCACATCGCCTCGGAGGCATGCAACTGCTCGGCTCCCGACACCGGGAACATGGAGGTGCTCTCGCAGTTCGCCACCCCGGCCCAGAAAGACCGCTGGCTGGCGCCGCTGCTCGACGGCGAGATCCGCTCGGGCTTTGCGATGACCGAGCCCGATGTGGCCTCCTCCGACGCGACCAACATCTCTTTGCGGATCGAGCGCGACGGCGACGAGTACGTTTTGAACGGGCGCAAGTGGTGGTGCTCGGGGACGCTGCATCCGCACTGCCGGATCCTGATCGTGATGGGCAAGACCGCAGTCGACGGCCCCCGCCACTCACAGCAGAGCCAGATCCTAGTGCCGCTCGACACGCCGGGGGTCAACCTGCTCCGCGGTCTGCCCGTGTTCGGCTACCAGGACCAGGAGGGCCACGCCGAAATCGACTTCGTCGACGTGCGCGTCCCAGCGGAGAACCTGATCGCCGGTGAGGGCGAGGGGTTCATGATCGCCCAGGCTCGGCTCGGCCCGGGGCGCATCCATCACTGCATGCGGGCGATCGGGGCCGCCGAGCGCGCCCTGGAGGCGATGTGCTCGCGCGCGGCCGCACGGGTGACGTTTGGCCAGCCGCTCGCCGCGCGCGCGAACATCCAAGACTGGATCGCGGAGTCACGGATCGAGATCGAGATGGCGCGTCTGCTCACGCTCAAGGCGGCCTGGCTGATGGACACCGTCGGCAACCGCCACGCCCGCACCGAGATCGCGGCGATCAAGGTCGCCGCGCCGAACATCGCTTTGAAGGTGATCGACCGCGCGATCCAGGTGCATGGCGGCGGCGGCGTGTCCGACGACTTCACCTTGGCCTGGGCGTACGCCCACCTGCGGACGCTGCGCCTGGCCGACGGACCCGACGAGGTGCACAAGATGTCGATCGCCCGGCGCGAGCTCGCGCCCTACGTATCGCAGGAGAAGTAGGCGCGGCGCGCCAGCTCCGCGACTGCTGAGCGATGTCGATGTTTGCGCTCGCCACGCTGCTCTACCCGTGCGTGCTCGCGCTGCTCTGTCTCGGCGCCGGGCTGCTCGTCGATCGCCTCAGCGCAGGGTTCCTGCCGGGGGTGCTGCTGCCGGTCGTCGGCGCGGCGACGCTGATCGGCCTCTCGCAGCTCACGACCTACTCGGTGCTGGCCGCACCGGCGACGCCTTACGTGTTGGCTTTGCTCGCGCTCGCCGGCTTCGCGCTGGGACGAGGGCGGGTAGCAGCGGCGGGGGTGCTGCTGCGACACGGGGGCTGGCGGCGTTTTGGCTGGCAGCTCGCGGTGCCGGTGCTCGCCTTCGTCTGCGCGCTGGCCCCGGTTCTGTTCGCGGGGCGGGCCTCGTTCTCCTCATACGGGGTCCTGACCGACTCGGCCTTCCACATGCTCGGGGCCGACTTTCTGATCCGCCACGGCCAGGATTTCTCGCATCTCGACCTGCGCAACTCCCCCGGCCAGTACCTGAACTCCTACTACAACACGAGCTACCCCTCCGGCGCCGACACGTTCTTCGGCGGCTCGGCGTTCCTCGTGCACGTGCCTCTGATCTGGGCCTTCCAGCCGTTCAACGCGTTCATGCTCGCGCTCGCCACCGGCCCGGCGTGGGTGCTCGTGCGGCGGATCGGACTGGACGGCCGGCTGGCGGCCCTGGCCACCCTGAGCGTCACGCTGCCGGCGCTCGTCTACGGCTACGAGCTGATCGCCTCGGTCAAGGAGATCACCGCCCTGGCAATGATCCTCACGCTCGGCGCGCTCGTCGTGCTGCACCCGCGCTGGCTGCGTGGTCCTCCGTTCGGTGTTGTCCCGTTCGCGCTGGTGGCCGCCGCCGGCGTCTCGGCGCTCGGTATCGCGTTCGGCGCTTGGGTGCTGACGGCGGTGATCGTGCTTGCGGCGATCATGATCCGGGAGGTCGCGGCGGGGGACGCAGCGCGGGGGGCGGTTGCTCCGAGCGACGTGGTGGCACGGGAGCTAGCCGCGGGGAGCGTGGCGGGAGATCGGTCGAGGGCGCGGGGGGCGCTGCTGCTCGTGGCGGCCGGGGCAGGCGTCGCCCTGCTCGCCGCACTCGGGAGTTGGCTCGACCTCTCCGGGTCGCTTCAGGTGGCCAAGAACATCGCATCGACGAGCAACCCCGGCAACCTGCAAAAACCGCTCCGCTCCGTACAGGTGCTCGGGACCTGGCTGGTGGACAGCTACAAGCACGTCCCAACCGGCACCCACCTGGAGCTCTCCTACGCGCTCGCCTACCTGGCCCTTGGCGCGGCCGCGCTGGGCGCCGCGTACATCGTGTACTTGCGGGCATTTGCGCTGGCCGCTTGGATCGCCCTGACGCTCGCGGTCTGGCTCGGGTTGACCGCCTACGGAACGACCTGGGCCGACGGCAAGGCGCTGATGCTGACCTCGCCGGTGGTAGTGCTGCTGGCGTGGGCGGGCGTGGCCGCCCTGCGAGCTCTTGCTCACTCCCGGCCGGCATCCCGTTGGGCGGCGGCACTCTTGGCGCTCGCGCTCGTGGGCGGCGTCGCCGCGTCCGACGCGATGCAATATCACGGCTCCAACCTCGCCCCCACGGCGCGCTACGAAGAGCTCGCTTCGCTTGACTCGCGCTTCGCCGGGCGCGGACCGGCGCTGTTCACCGACTACGACGAATACGCGCTCTATGAGCTGCGCGACCTCGACGTGGGCGGCCCGGGCTTCATGTTCCCGCCCCGCTCGATCGCGCAGGCCGAGGGCCAACCGGCAAACCTCGACCAAGTCTCTCCGGCGGCCTTGCGCGCTTACCCGCTGATCGTCACGCGTCGCGACCCAGCCGCCAGCCGCCCACCAGCGGCCTACCGCCTGCTGTGGCAAGGCGCTTATTACGAAGTGTGGGGTCGGCGCCCCGGCGCGCCCGCGGCGCTCGCGCACGTCGGGCTATCGAGTGTGCGGGTGGGCGGGCTTTCCGGTCGATGCTCGCGTGTGCAGCGCGTGGCGCGACTGGCCGAGTCTCATGGCGCGCAGCTGATCAGCGCGAGCCCACCGGAGATCGTGGGGATCGACGTGGCGCGCGCCTCGCACCCCGCGTGGGCCGAGTCACGGGACGGGCTGCTGATGTCACGACCCGGCCGGCTCACGGCCACGTTCGCGGTTCCCCACACGGGTACATGGGACCTGTGGCTGCAGGGCGAGATCATGCCCACGGTCGATCTGAGCGTCGACGGTCGTCCTCTCGCCTCGATCGCCGGCCAGCTCACCGGCGTCGCCACCGACCCCGACACGACGGCGCCTCTGCGCGTGCGTCTCAGCGCCAGCCTTCATCGCGTGACGATCACGCGCGGCGCCTCCAGCCTGCTCGCCCCCGGCTCGGGCGGCTCGGCGATCCTCGACTCGACCTTCCTCACGCCGGTCGGTGCTGGCGCCCAAGCGATGTTGCACGTTACATCGGCCGTGCAGTGGCGCTCGCTCTGCGGAGCGCGGCTCGAGTGGATTGAGGTCGTTCCGTCGTAGTGCGAGTGGTCCGCGACGCGGCTATGGGGCCGTCGATCCGCTAACGACGTGTGAACACGACGACCGGGATCTCCCGGTCGGTCTTCTTCTGGTAGTCGTCGTACGCCGGCCAGACCTCGGCCATCAGCGACCAGAGGCGGTTGCGCTCCTCGCCCGTGGCCGTCGTCGCACGTACCGTGATCTCCTCGGCCTTGACCTCGATCGTCGCCTCGGGGTCGGCGAGCAGATTCTGATACCAGCTGGGGTGCTCAGGCGCCCCGCCCTTCGAGGCCACCACGATCCAACGATCGCCGTCGGTGCGATGGATCAGCGGCGTCGTCCGCAGCTCGCCGGACGTCCGCCCTTTCGTGGTCAGCAGCAGGATCGTCGTCCCGCGCCAATGGTACCCGCGCTCGCCCTTGGTCTCGCGGTAGACCCTGACGTGCTCGGCGCCGAATAGGTCGTCGTCGGAGTCGGACATGGGTGCGAGTCTAGCGAGACGGGATCCGATTTCTCACCCGTGCCTGCTGGCGCCTTGCTACCCGGCTGCCGCAGTGAGATCAGCGCGTCGGCAGCCTCAGGCGGTGCGAGCGGGCGATCTGCCCGACCATCTGCTCGTCGACTCCGACTTCCTCGGCGACCCTGGGCCAGCCCGCAATGACGTCGCTGACCTCCGCCAGGATCGCCTCGGCACGGCCACGCTTGAGGCCGGCCACGGCAGCGACCGCTCGCAGGTCGGCGACGCTGAAGCCGTCGCGCTTGCCGTTGATCGACATCTGGTGACTGTCGAGCCAGAGATTGCCGGGCTTCCAGGCCCAGATCACGTCATAGGCTGGGGCCAGCGTCCAGGCGCCGTCGCGATCCATCAGGAAGGCGATGTTCTTGACGTGGTCATCCTGATTGCGCCCGACGACGTTGAAGACCATCCGCCGGAACTGCTGCTCCGCGACTGGCGTGCCGAGGCCCAGCCGACGGATCAGCAGCAGGACCTGCTCGTAGCTATAGGTGCCCGGCTCGTTGTAGCTGACGTGCTCCAGCGCTCCTACCGTCTGCACGTGCAGCTTGCCGCCATCCTCGGGCCGGTCGAAACGGCGCGTCATGAAATGCCTGCGGTCGTGCTCCTCCCAGAGCCGGCACTCGGTCATCTCGATGCCGGCCGCCCGGGCCAGTTTCGAGTAGGCGTACTCCACCGCGCCCCAGCCCTGGGGGTCGGTGAGTCCGTGGTCGCCGGCGCGCGTGACCCCGTCGAACTTCAGCAGCCAGTGGCGAAAGCCGGCATCGACGTCGACCTGTCCCGAGCGAACCTGGCCGGTTGCCTCGTTGTAGGCGATGATCGCCTTCGGGCGCGCGCCCCCGGCGGAGCTGCCGACGGCGAGGATCTCCTTCATCGCCTCCTCGTCGGGGTTCTCACTCAGCTCGGCGACGAACTCCGCCCGTTCGGCGAGCACCTCGCTGGCCAGGCCTACGAGTGCGTCGATCTGCAGATCTCCTCCACTGGGGACGGCCGGCTCGTGGGCCGGCTCGAACTTCAGCGCGCCCATACCGCGAGTGCCGACGTAGCAGAGCCGCTGCACCACGTCGAAGCTCGACTGCTCGCGCCCCTGGGAGGCCAGCCAGGCGTTGACGAGCGCCGTGCCCCAACGATCGGGTAGCGCGTCGGCCAACAATCCGGGGAGGCCGCTGAACGCGTCTTGCGGCAGACCCGGGAAGCTGTAGGGCTGCACGCGCAAAGGCATCCGCAGCGGTGCGATCTCGATGCCGCTGCTGACGAATGCCGGGTCGTACTGGAACGTCGCATAGCGTGCGCCTGGCCCGATCGAGACGGCGGCGATCCGCTTACCCCACAGCGTCACCGCCGCGACGGTCAAGCGCCCTGCCCCGGCTGATTGCCCCATGTCCACGGCTCGTCGGCGGACTCGGCTGACTCGGTGGACGGACCGCGACGGGCGCCTCGGGTGCCACGAGCGCCGCGGGCGCCCCGTCTCCTCTTGCGCTGCTCGCGCTCCAGCTGCGCAATCGGGAGGTCGATCGACTCAGGTACAGCAAGGTCGAGCCCGGTGAGCAGTCCAAGCGCCCGCAGCAGCTTGATCATTGATGTCATCTGAACCGACGCGCCCCGCTCTGCTCGCTGCACGGTCGCCTGGCCGACTCCAGCCTCGGTGGCCAGCCCAGCTTGAGTCCAGTTGCGCTCGAGGCGCTGGCGCTCCAGCCTGCGGCCAAGCTCGGCGAGAACGGCGGTGTCAGTTATGATTTCATCGAGACGCATCAGTTCTGATGTGTTAGAGGCTTAAACGGCGATAATACATCTGCTCTGATGCAGACCATAGCACAACCCGCGACACCTAATGCATCATTTATGATGCATTATGCACAGAAACCTCGATAAGGCATCACTACTGATGCGTTGTACTAGCACCGTAAGGGCATCTGTGCATGTACGCAGCAGCAAAAAGTGGAGGGGGACGTACGTTGCGCAAACCTCACAGTCGTCGACGCTCCCTCGCTGTGCGTGACGTAGTCGCCGGGCTGTCAACGCAGCGCCTTGGTTGCGTTAGGCGTGCTGAGGTCGGATGGCGATTGTTACGCGTGTGAGGGCGCAGGGACGTCCGTCGTCGTCGGAGATCTCGACATCCCAGACCTGTGTCGTGCGGCCGGCGTGGCGGCGTCGGCCGACGGCATGGACGGTGCCTTCGGCGAACGGGCGGATGAAGCTGGTGTTGTTGGATAGGCCGATGGCGGTGTTTCCCTCGCCCGCGACGGATACCACTGTGGCGATCGTTGCGATCGACTCGGCGATGGTCGCGTAGAGCCCGCCGTGGACGATCCCCATCGGCTGCTTGTGCTGCTCGGCGATGCGGACGTGCGCGCTCACCTCTCGGTCGCTCAGAGCGTCGAATTCCAGGCCATATAGCCGGTCAAAGCCGACGACCATCCAGCGGTTGAGGTCTTCGATCGTTGGACGAGGCAGCATTGAGATGCAGGGGGGCGCCGGTCATTGGCGAAGCCGCCTACGCCTGCAGCTCGGCGACAAGCGGCACGCCGGTGTCAAACCAGTAGCGGTGCAGGTCGCGAATCTTGCGGGCAGACGGTCGGCCCTTCAGGTGGATCACGCACTCGGGGTAATCGACCAGGTGAACCGGCTCGCAGAAGATCTCCCGCGCGCGGGCGATCTCGGCGGGGTCCTCGATCTCGCGCATCGTTGCGGCGCAGGTGCGGCGGCCGAGCTTGAGCTGCACATGCGGGTCGGCACGGATGTTCAAGACCCAGGCGGCGAGGGCCAGCGGTGTGTCGACCGCCACCGCGGGTGGGCGCAGCTGCACGATGTACACACGGTCGCCCTGCAGAATCGCGCGGATCACTTTGCGCCGTGGCTTGCCGGTCTTGCGACCGGTGGTGCTCAACACCGCATGGCCGGAGGGCACCGAGCCGAAGGTGTAGCCGGGCCGCATCAGCCCGCTGAGAATCTGACCGTGCTTGGGGGAGGTGATCAACCGGCGGTGTTTCGGCTCCTCCCGAATCGCCGCCTCGCGGATCGCGGCGGCGCGGTCCCGTTGCGCTTGAGTGTCGGCAGTCGCTGGGCTGTTAGGCGCTTCGCTCGCCACCGCGCCCTGCGTGTCAGGCGAGTCCATTCCTTTACCTCCGACTAGTACGATATGACGATCCAGATATATCTAAACAGAAGCCTTCTGATGCCGCAATCGGGTTCGCGGGACCGGTACCGGCGGCCCGATCTGAGCACCCCGCGCCTCTCAGGCAGGAAATGAAGCTCAAGCCGCCCTCTTATCTGATGCTCGGGATGCTGCGCCTCGGCGCGCGCTCGGGCTACGCGATCAAGAAGACGGCAGATCTCTCGACCAAGTACTTCTGGCCGACATCGCTGGCGCAGGTGTACCCCGAGCTCGCGCGTCTGCAGAACGCCGGACTCGTGAGTCGCAGCGACGACCCGCATGGTGCACGCACACGCTCGGCCTACGAGCTCACCGATGCAGGCGAGACCGCGCTGCTCACGTGGCTACGCTCACCACGCCAAGCGCCGGTGCAGGTCCGCGACGAGGGACTACTGCGCCTCTTCTTCGCCGACGCGCTGACACCAGAAGACCAGCTCGCGCTGATCCGGCGCCTACGCGAAAGCGACCAAGCCGCAGCGACCTGGACACGCACAGAGATCATTCCCCTCGCCGACACCGCCAAGCACACGGGCAGACGCTTCCCCGCGCTCGTCGCAGAACTCAGCGCCGACATCTACACCTACGCCGCCGAATGGCTCACACGACTCGAAGCGGAGCTCGAAGCAGAGCTCGGAGAGCCTGACACCCACAGCAGACCGGCATCCAGCCCGCCTACCGCATAGTCGCGCCAGGGTTTTGCGCAACGTCCGAAAAAGTGGAGACGCCGGGAATCGAACCCGGGTCCGTGATCGCGTAAGAATGGCTTCTACGAGCGTAGCCGGCGCTCTGGTCTCATCCCTCGCTCGCCTCGCCGGCGGGGTTGCGGGGGACCAGCCTCCTTGAAGTTCCCCGGCTCAGCGAAGGCGGACCTTGCCGGGTGAGCCTGCTTTCTGATCCCGGCCTTCCCCGCCGCAGGCAAGCGGGGCCCGAGACCTCACTCGCCTAGTGTTTGCTAGGCAGCGAGGGCGTACTCGTGAGAGTCCGCACTTATGGTTTTCCCGGGTGTTTTACGAGGCCGCCCGGGACCTCGACTCGCCACCATCCTCACGAGCCGACCACGTCGAAGCCTGTCGTCCCCAGGATGCATTGCTGTTCCAGTGTAGCCGTGCGTGCAAGACAGCCCCACACTCGTATCGGGCGCCCACCGAGCGACCTTGGGGCCGGTGGCATCTTTTGAGAATCCTTTTCGCGACGGCAGACCTCTTATCTACGCGTCGACACTTTCGTCGACCAGAACGGGGAGGCTCATCATGACCACAAACATCTTGCGCAGAACATCGACCTGTCTGGCCGTGCTCGGTCTCGCTGCGCTCGGTCTGTCGGGGGCGGCGTCGGCGGCGCCGACGATCACGCTCAAAGTCGCGGCCGTGCCGATCCCGGGCTTTCCGGGCACCGGCGACATCCTCGGTGCGGGCGCCGCGCTCGAAGTGCAGGGCACGATCGCGGGGACCGAATACGGGGGCTTCCCGCCACCGCTAACCGAAATCAAGTTCTACGCCCCGGCCGGCGCAAAGCTGCACCCCCAGGGGTTCGTAACCTGCGCGCCGAGCGTGATCACGGCCGATGGTCCCGGAGCATGCCCGAAGCAATCGGCCGCGGGCCCGAAGGGCTCCGCGGGCGGCGTCGTCAGCTTCGGCACCGAACGCGTGCACGAGACGGTATCGGTACAGCCGTTCTTCGCTCCAGGCGGCAACCTGGAGTTCTTTGTGGACGGCAAGACCCCGGTCTCGCTCGAAATCCTCGGGGTGGGCCACGTCGTGGCCTCCTCTCCGCCGTTCGGCGAGGAGTTCTTTGGCGAAGTGCCGCTGATCGAAACGGTGCCCGGAGCGCTCGACGCCTCAGCCGAGGAAGGCACCATCAGCGTCGGCGCCGCGTACAAACAGGGCAAGAAGACGATCTCCTACATCACCGTGCCGAAGAAATGCCCAAAAGGCGGCTTCTCGGTGAAGGCGGAACTGAGCTTCCTCGGCGGCGTGACCGCGGAAGCCGCGTACAAAATACCGTGCCCCAGGAAGTGAGCCCCCATCCATGACCGATACGCGCACTCAATCCTGGCCCAGCGAGCAGGTCGTAAACGCCGCCCAACAGGGCGATCCCCGTGCGATCGCGACACTCGTCTCCGGCTCCCACGCACACGTGCAGCGCTTCGCCCGTACGCTCTGCTCAACACCCGAGGATGCAGAGGACGCCACGCAAGAGGCTCTGATCGTCCTGTACCGAAAGATTGGGACGCTCAGGGCCACTGCGGCACTCGCATCGTGGATGTTCCAAATCGTGCGCAACGAGTGCATTCGCAAAGCACGAGTCGTCTTCCATAAACCGATTTCCCCCACCACAGTGGAATCCTCCGCCGAAGACGTCGCTCTCGCCCGCCTGGAGATGGAGCGGATCGTGGGCTGCGTCGCAGAACTACCCCCCGAGCAGCGCGCCGTCCTCGTCCTACGCGACATCCAAGGCCTATCGGGAGCGGCGACGGCTCAGGCGCTGGGTCTCAGCCGCGCCGCGATGAAGTCACGTCTGCATCGCGGACGTGAAACACTCCATTCAGAGTTCAGAACACGAACTAACCCAACCAACCAGGAGGGCGCCGAGGATGCCTGAGCCCGCCCGCCCCGTTATTGCCAGCGGCACAACAGTCCCCGCCCACCTGTCGCGCGGAGCGGTCGGCTTTGGGCTGATCGGCTTCGCCCTTGCTTTGACCCCGAGCCACGGCCCGAGCGCACTCCTGCTCGCGGCGCCCGGCATGGTCGCACTCGGCGGCTGCCCAACCTGCTGGATCGTCGAACTGGTCGAGGCCATCTCCGCCGGCCGACTGAAGCGCAGCTGTACCGAGGGCGGGTGCACGCTGCGGCCATCCGCCCCGGGGAGCATCACCGACAGAACACGGTGAAGAACAAAAAAACGACGCGGTCCCGGGCCGCTTGAGGAACCCGCTCCGTCCGACCCGGAGGCCTTTCGGTTTGGGTGGCGCGGCCTCACACCTCGGTGGCCTCGCTCTTTGCGGCTCGGTTCCGCGTCTGGATTCAAAGTAGCTCGGCCCTTTGGGGATTGCAACCCCTCCGCAACGAAGACCCCGCACGTTCCGAAAAAAACGTTCTTCGGCGACTCCGCGGGGACGAGTTCCGAGGACAAATGTGCGGCTCTTGGGGCATGGGTCCCAAGCAACCCTTAGGGAACGCTTACCGGTGCTGCCACAATGGAGGGATGGATAGCGGCGACTTTTCTCTGCCCGCGCCTTCGGTCTCCGGCCCGTCCGCCGCGCCGGCTTCCCTGCCCGTGGCCCGGTCCTACCCCTCGCAAGCAGGCCCGCCCGTGATCGCACCCGCGCCCACGCATCAGCCGGCCGGCGAGAACCCATTCGGCGAGCAGCGCGGCGGGCGGGGCAACGGAACCGGGCCGGGGCGAAACCTGCGCAAGCGCATTGGCAGCGTGTTCGCCGGCCTGGTCGCGTTGATCGCGAAGTTCGGCGTGGCGCTGAAAGCGCTGCTGGTGGCGCTGCCGAACCTGAAGCTGTTCGTGACGGCGGGTACGGCGCTGGTGTCGGTGGCGGCATACAGCATCTTCTTCGGCTGGTGGTTCGCGGCCGGCTTCGTGGTGCTGCTGTTCGTTCACGAGATGGGCCACGTGATCGCGCTGCGTCGTGAGGGGATCAAAGCGAGCGCGCCGATGTTCATCCCCTTCATGGGCGCGGTGATCACCGCCCGCTCGCTCGGAGACAATGCCCTCGCAGAGGCGCGCGTGGGTCTCGCCGGTCCGATCCTCGGCAGTCTCGGCGCGGTCGCGGTTGCCGTCGTCGGCGAGCTCACCGGCAGCTCGCTGCTGATCGCACTCGCCTACTTCGGCTTCTTCATCAACCTCTTCAACCTGCTCCCGGTCGTGCCCCTCGATGGCGGTCGCGCGACGGCCGCGATGACACCGTGGATGTGGTTTCTCGGCTTCGGCGTGCTGGTCGCGCTGGCTTTTCTGAACCCGGGAAACCCGATCCTGCTGATCATCGTGATCTTCGCCGGGTTCCAGACATATCACCGCTGGAAGCAACGCAAAACGCACTCGCTCGAGCAGGCCGCCTACTACCGCGTCGCGCCCCGTCACCGGCTGATCGTCGGCGTCGTCTACGTCGGCCTGATCGCGCTGCTCGTGTTCGGGATGAGCGAAACGCACATCCTCTCAAGCGGCGGGCACAGCTTTGGCTCGATCTGACCGACCGACCGCGGTCGGCGCCCGTCCTACCGGCGTGCTTCCCGGACCGCGCGTTCCATGTCGCGCTTTGACTCCCGATCGCGGATCGTGTTGCGTTTGTCGTACAGATCCTTGCCGCGCGCGAGCGCGATCTCGACCTTCGCGTGCGAGCCCTTGAAGTAGATCCGCGTCGGCACCAGCGTCAATCCGCGCTCGGACACTTTCGCCGCGAGACGATCCAGCTCGCGGCGGTGCGCCAGCAGCTTGCGCGGGCGCTCTGGCTCGTGGTTTTCGCGCGAGGCCGGGCCGTAGGGAGGGATGTGCACAGAGTGCAGCCACAGCTCGCCGTCCTTGATCGCGGCGTATCCGTCCTTCAGCTGTGCGCCGGACTCACGCAGCGCCTTGACCTCGGTGCCCTCGAGCACGATGCCGCACTCGATCCGCTCGATCAGCTCGTAGCGATACGACGCGTACCGGTTCGAGGCGACGTCGCCCGCTCCGATCTTGCGCTTGGACTTGCTCTTGGCCATCGTTTCGAGCCTAGACGTTTTGCCTGCGCAGACGCCGGCGTGCCGCCAGATCAGCCAGCGGGGATCGAGATCAACCCGGCCGCGCGCCACATCGACGCGTGCGACACGCACCTCGATGGGATCCCCGAGGCGGAGCGTCGATCCGGGGCTCTCGCCGTGGAGGATCGTGCCCTGCTCGTTCAGCTCCCACCACTCGCGGCCACCGCCCTCGCCGCGCATCCGCCTCACCGGCAGCATGCCCCGGTAGTCGGGCGAGACGACGTCTCGCCCCTGGGCTCCTCTCTCAGCCTCAGCGCCGAAGGCGATGAACGCGCCGGCCGACGATCAGCCCGACGACCTCGCCGGCGAACGCCTGCTCCCAGCCGTCCTCGTACAAGCGCTCGCTCCAGGGCAAAGCAGCGCGCGACGTCGTCCGCGTCGCGCTCGATCTTCATCGCGTCACGCTCGCGATCGGAGGTCCACTCGCCCAGCTCCCCCATCTCCGCGGCCCTCGGCGCCGGCTCGCCCGCCGCCGACGGCCGACAGCAGCGCGCGGTGGCAGACGAGGTCGGGGTAGCGACGGATCGGCGAGGTGAAGTGGCAGTAGTAGGCCGAGTCCCAGGCCGGCGTGACCGATGTTCTTCGGCGAGTAGGCCGCCTGCTGGAGGGTGCGCAGGACCAGCGAGGTCAGCGCCTCGCGCCCAGCCCGTCGGTCCGCTGCGCACGGCTGCACGTGCGCGCTCGACGCGCCGGGAGATCTCCCCCATCAGCTCGGCCGCCTGCGAGGGCGACATGTTCTTCGGCACCGGCGGCGTCGGCACCTCCAGCGAGGCGAGCTGGTCGACGAGGCGCTTGCACGCGCTCGGGCTCGGGGCGCTCGTGCACGCGATACAGGCACGGCGTACCGCGCTCGGAGAGCAGCCGCGCGACCGCTTCGTTGGCGGCGATCATCAGGTGCTCGATCAGGCGATGGGACTCGGTCTGCACGCGCACGCGCACCTCGCTCGACGTGCCCGTCCTCGTCGAAGACGAACTCGGGCTCGGACGGAGTCGAGCGTCAGCGCGCCGCTGTGTCCCTCGCGCCGGTCGTCCTCGAGCGCGGCCGCCGCCTCGCGCGCGGCCTTCAGCGGCTCGCGCCCACGGCTCGCTCGCGCGCTCGCGTCCGGCGAAGATCTCGATCGACCGCTCGTAGCTCAAGCGCTCGTCCGAGCGAATCAGCGAGCGGTAGAACGCGGCCTTCACGACCTCGGCGCCGTGCAGCTCCAGCTCGACGGTCACCGCCGCGCGCTCGACCCCCGGCACGAGCGAGCAGGCGTCGTTGGAGAGCGCCTCGGGCAGCATCGGCTCGACCGCGCCCGGCACGTACACGCTCGTGCCGCGTCGCCTCGCCTCCAGGTCCACGAGCGAGCCCTCCGGCACGTAGGCGCGAGACGTCGGCGATGTGCACCCACACGCGCACGCGGTGGGCGGAATCGTCACCCAGGCATTCGGCGGAGATCGCGTCGTCGAAGTCGCGCGCGCTCGCGGGGTCGATCGTGAACGTCGGCAAGCCGCGTCAGATCGCGCCTGCCGGCCGTCGCCTGAATCGTCTGTCTCGGCGGCCGCGCGCGCCTCGCGCTCGACCGCCTGCTCGAATTCCCGCGCAGCCCGCGATCGAGCAGCAGCCCCTCGATCAGGTCGCGGGCCACATCCGGGCGCCCCAGCACGCGCGTGATCCGCGCCCGGCCGTTTCCGCCTCGCCCGGCCTGCTGCACAAGCACCAGATCCCCCGCGCGCGCGGCATCTCCCACGGGATCCGCCACGCGATTGGAGCCGAGCGTGATGCGCCGGGAGCGCCGGCATGTCGCGCGGCTCCGTCGGAGCGCGGCGCGGGGAAGAGCGGCTCGGCCGCCCAGAACCTGCCGCGTTTCTCGAGCGCCGCCACGACCGCGCCGGAGGCCTTACGGCTCCGCCTGAGCGCCGAGCTTTCGACTCCGGTCTGCCCGAGCCAGTCGATCTCCGGGAGCTCACTTGACTTTCGCGGCGAGCGTGTTCAGCGCCACTTCAGGCCCTGCGGGGTATCGACCACATTGTTCGCCAGCGGCACTTCGGGGGTGATGCCCGCGCCCTGCTTGACGCCGCCGCCGCCGAGGTTGCGCCCGTTGGGCGTGAAGTACTCGCCGACCGTGATGTCCAGCGCGCCGCCGTTGGACAGCGGCTCCTCCTCCTGGAAGACGCCCTTGCCGAAGGTGTGGGTGCCGACGACGGTCGCGCGGCTGGTGATCCTGCAGCGCGGCGGTGACGATCTCCGACGAGGAGGCGGTGTTGTGATCGACCAGCACGACCATCGGGATCGTCGGCGCGAGTCGGATCGCCGGTCGCGGTGATCGTCTCGCTCGGCTGGGTGCGCCCGCGCGTCGAGACGATCGTGCCGTGCGCGATGAACAGGCTCGCGATCAGCCGCGCCTCCTCGACCAGACCGCCGCCGTTGGCGCGCAGGTCGAACACGATCCCGCGCGCGCCTTCGTGCAGCACTTTTTCGACCGCCGTCGCGCCACTTCGCCGTGCGCTCCAGGACTGAACGTGGCGAGCGCGACCACGCCGAGCTTCACCCCGTGCACGGTCCGCGTCTCGGAGGCCACGACCGGCTCGGAGATCGTCGCGCGCGTGACGTGCACGGTGTGCGTCGTCCGTGGGTGGGCCGCGCCGCGTTCCCCCGCGGGATGGGCGGCGGGGCGGCGGTGTTCGATGTCGGGATTTGAGCCCGCCCGCCCCGTTCATCCCGAGCACGACTTCGGTGCCCGGTGGTCCCTTGATCAGCGCTGTGGCCGCGTCGGCGGAGAGACCGACGAGCTTGCGGCCGTTCACCGCCACGATCACTTCACCCGCCTTCAGCCCCGCGCGCGACGCCGGGCGAGGAGTCGAACACGCGCGCGATCAGCAGACCTCGGTGTTCGGGGGCGACGACCACGCCGATGCCGGTGAAGCTCGGCGGCGAGTCGAATTCGCGAAATTCCTTCGGGGTCAGGTAGTGGGAGAAGCGGTCGTCGAGGCTCGCCACCGCGCCGGCGATCGACGCGTTCGCCAGCTGGCTCTTGTCCGATCGGCCGGTAGTAGTCGCTGGAGATCCGCGCGATCGCTTCGTCGACGACCTGCGTCTGGTGGTTGGCCTCGAACGGCTGCTCCGCGCAAACGCCGGCAGATCTTCCGGATGGCCACCCGAGCCAGACCCCCACGACAAGCAGGATCGGGAGCATCACGGCCAAGACCACGATCAGAGGCTGTCGTCGAGGAGCGGGCATGGCTCCGCAGAGCCTACGGATCAGACTCGCAGAAAGCGGCGCAACGACAAACCCGAGCCCGCGGCGGAGACGGCGATCGCGCAGGCCATCAGGATCGACGATCGAGCAGCCGGAAGTCGATCATGTTCGGCTGGGAGATCAGCTTGACCGTGTTCGCCAGCGGATCGACCAGCGTGATCTTCGCGAGCGCCAGCAGCCCGATCGCGCCGGCGCCGCCGAGCGCGCCGAGGAACAGGCCCTCGAGCACGAACGGCCAGCGGATGAACCAGTCGGTGGCGCCGACGAGCTTCATCACCTCGACCTCGCGCCGGCGCGAGAACAGGGACAGGCGGATCGTGTTCGAGATCAACAGCACCGAGGCGAACACGAGCAGCCCCGCGAGCAGCGCCATCGTGAGCTTGATCATGCGCGTGGCCGACAGGATCGTGTTGGTCTGCGCCTGGCGGTTCTGCACGTCGACGATCGCGGGGTCGGTGACCAGGCGCGTGCCGAGCGGGCTCGACTGGTCGAGCTCCGCTCGCACCGCGCCCGACTCGTTCGGGTCGGTCGGGCGTCACGCGGAAGATGTCGGGCAGCGGGTTGTAGCCGATCAGCGCGAACGCCTGCGGGTTGAGCTTGCGCTCCTGTTCGTAGCCCTGCTGCTTGGACACGAACTGGATGCTCTTCACGTGCGGCGCGCCTTTCAGCTCGCTCTTCACGCGCGCGACTTCGGCGGTGGTCGCGGCCGGGGTTGAGGTCGACGTCGACGAGCACGCGCGAGCGGATGTCGTTGGCCGCCCCGTTGGTGGCCTGCACGACGGGGATGAACACGCCGAGCACGAGCGTCGTCACGAGCACCGAGGCGAGCGCCGCAAAGCTGGGGACGGCGTTGCGCCGCATCGAGCGAATCGCCTCTTTCAGGAAGAACGCGGGCTTCATCGCCTGAGCTGGCGTCTCGCTGACTGCGCAGACGCTGCGCCCAGCTCGCCGGTGTTCTCATCGCTGCGAGCCGTAGAGGCCGGAGGCCTCGTCGCGGACGATCCGCCCGCGACGCAGCTCGATCACGCGGCGGCGCATGCGGTCGACCATCTCGTTGTCGTGCGAGGCCACGATCACGGTCGTGCCGGCGCGGTTGATGCGGTACAGCAGCTGCATGATCCCGATCGAGGTCTCGGGGTCGAGGTTGCCGGTGGGCTCGTCCGCGAGCAGCAGCGGCGGGTGGCCGGCGAACGCGCGCGCGACGGCGACGCGCTGCTGCTCGCCGCCGGAGAGCTGGTGGGGATAGTTGTGCAGCTTCGTCGAGAGCCCCGTCAGGCGCAGGATGTCCGGCAGCGTCGCGCGGATCTGCTTGCGCGGGGCGCCCGTGACCTGCAGGGCGTAGGCGATGTTGTCGTACACGGTGCGCGTCGGCAGCAGCTTGAAGTCCTGGAAGACCACGCCGACGTTGCGCCGGTAGTAGGGGACCTTCTTGCGCTCGATCTCCCCCAGGTCGCGCCCGGCGACGCGGATCGTGCCCTCGGTCGGCTCGAGCTCCTTGATCAGCAGGCGCATGATCGTCGACTTGCCCGAGCCGGTCGGCGCCGACGAGGAACACCATTTCCTGGCGGTTGACCGCGAACGTCGCGCGCTCCAGGCCGATCCCGCCCGGGCCGTAGAGCTTGGAGACGCCGCGGAACTCGACGACGGTGTCGCGCCCGGCTGCACCCGCGGGTCGAACCGGCGCCGGGGCCTGCGTCGCCGGGCGCGCTGCACGTACGCGTGAGGCGGGCACCGCACGACGGCGACGCACCGCGTCGCGCTCTCTGACATCCCTCTCCGTGGCGGCCATCGCGGGGCACAGTAGCGTCCGCGGACCACCGGTCCGGATGACAATTTGCCTGCATGCAATGGGATTTGCAACGAGATCTGTCTAAGCGTGAACGCCCGCATGACGAGCATCACAGACGACCACCGTCCCCGAGAACGGGCTGCCCGTGTACAAGCTCGCGCTGCCGGGCACGCGCGCGCTGACCGTGCTCGTGGCGTTCGACGCGGGCGCGCGCAACGAGCGGCCGGAGGAGAACGGGATGGCCCACTTCCTCGAGCACCTCGTGTTCAAGGGCGGCGAGAAGTACCCGACGTACAAGGACGTCAACGAGACCGCCGAGCGGCTGGGAGGCGTGCTGAACGCCTACACGAGCCACGACCTCGTGGCCTTCCACCTCACCGTCCGCGCCGAGTCCGCGCCGCAGGCGATCGACCTGCTCACGCGACTTCGTCGGCCGCCCGCGGATCGACGCCGAGGAGCTCGACCGCGAGCGCGGCGTGGTGATCCAGGAGATCAACCGCGCCTACGACCAGCCTTCGACGGTCGCCGAGTACCTGATCGACAGCGCGGCGTTCGGCGAGCATCCGCTGGGGCGCACGGTGCTCGGCCCGGAGGAGAACCTGCGCGAGCTTCACGCGCGAGGGGATCGTCGCGTTCCGCGAGCGCCGCTGGGCGGGCGCGCGCGGCGGCGCGTTCCTCGCGGGCAACCTCGACCATCTGCCCGACGAGCAGGAGCTGCAAGGAGCGCTTCGCGCGCTTCCCCGCGCTGCCCGATCCCGAGCCCTACGTGCCGGCGCCGGCGTTCGCGCCCGAGACGCTCGTCGAGGAGCGCGACACCAACCAGTCGCACCTGCGCATGATCTACCGCCCGGACGTGGCCGTCGGGGACGTCCGCAAGCGCGCGGCGCTGACGATCTACTCGACGCTGCTCGGCGGCTCGATGGGCTCACGCCTGTTCGAGGAGATCCGCGAGAAGCGCGGCCTCTGCTACTCGGTCTACGCGATCGACCACGCGTTCGCCGACGTGCCGATCCTGCAGCTCGGCTCGGGCCTGGAGTCGGGCAAGTGCGTCGAGGCCTACACGCGCATGCGCGAGATCGTCGACGAGCTGCGCGACGACGGCCCCACCGAGGAGGAGGTCCAGCGCGCGCGCGCCTACGCCGCCGGCCGCCGGGTGCTGGCGTTCGAGAACACCAACGCCGTCGCCCGCTACGCCGCCAACCAGACGATCGTGTTCGGCGAGGACATCGACCCCGACGCCGCGATCGCCGCGCTCGACGCCGTCACCTTCGAGGAGGTCCGCGAGGTCGCCGCGGGCGTGGCCGACAATCTCGCCGTCGCCTGCGTGGGCCCGCACACGGCCGAGGAGTTCTAGCCCAGCGCGACCATCCGGTCGATCGGGACTCTCGCCTTGCACGGCGATCTCCTCGGGCACGCGCACCTCGTACTTCATCTCGCGCAGCGCGTCCCGCAGCTTCGGGAGCGTGATCATCTTCATGTACTTGCAGCTCGCGTCCGGGTTCGCTGGGATGAAGCTCACATCGGGGGCCGCCATCCGCAGCGGGTGGAGCATCCCGATCTCGGTCGCGACCACCGCCTCGCGAGGCCTGGCCCGAGCGAGCGCCGCCACCGCGTCGTCGCCACGGGCCTCCGGACTCCGCCACGCCGCTCGCGTGCTCCGCCGCCCCGCCCGCGACGCGCTCCAGCGCCTCGGCGTATTTGAGCATCCCGCCCGTCGAGAGCATGTGCACACCCTCCGCTGAGACGTCGCCGCTGGCGACGTACTCCATGATGCTGGTCGTGCAACCGCACTCGGGGTGGATCAGGAAGTCGGCGTCGGGGTGCGCAGCGCGGGTGGCTTCGATGTCGGCCGGGCGGATGCCCGCGTGCACGTGGCACTCGCCGTCCCACACGTGCATGCGCCTGCCGAGCTCCTTCTCCACGTAGGCGCCCAGCCACATGTCCGGACCGAACAGGATCTCCGTGTCCTCGCCGTGGGTCTCGTAGATGTGGCGGACGACATCGACCGCGTTCGCGGAGGTGCAGCAGTAGTCGGTCAGCGCCTTCACCTCGGCGGTCGTGTTCACGTACATCACGACCACGCCCTGCGGGTACTGCGCCTTCCAGTCGGCCAGCTGCTCGGCGTCGATCGAATCCGCGAGCGAGCAGCCCGCGTCGAGGTCGGGGATCAGCACGGTCTTCTCCGGGCACAGGATCGAGGCGGTCTCGGCCATGAAGTGCACGCCGCAGAACACGATCACCTCGCCCTCTGCCGCCGCGGCCTTGCGGGAGAGCCCGAGCGAGTCGCCGACGTAGTCGGCAACGTCCTGCACCTCGGGCACCTGGTAGTTGTGCGCGAGGATCACCGCGCCGCGCTCCTGCGGCGAGCGCGCGCACCTCCGCCTGCATCCTTGCGATCTCCTCGGGCGACAGAGCCGTGGTCGAGCCCGTTGTGGGGGCCATCGGCAGGGTGGTGGCCATCGGCAGGTTCACGGCAAGGCCTCCAAGATCAGCGACAAGTCCAAGGCGGGCGCCGAATGGGTCAAAGCGCCCATCGACACCCATTCTACCCCGGTCTGCGCTCTCGCCCGGAGCGTCTCCAGCGTGACTCCGCCGCTCGCCTCGAGCTCCGCGCGACCCGCCACCTGGGCGACCGCGGCGCGCAGTTGCGCATCGTCCATGTTGTCCAGCAGCAGCCGCGGCGCTTCGGCGGCGAGCGCCTCGTCGATCTCCTGCGCGTTGCGTACCTCGACCTCGAGCGTCCCCGCCAGCTCCGGCGCCGCCGCGCGCGCGCGCGCGATCGCCTGGGCGATGCCGCCGGCGGCGACGATGTGGTTCTCCTTGATGAGGATCGCGTCATACAGGCCGGCCCGGTGATTGCTCGCCCCCCCGGCCGCGACCGCCACCTTCTCCAGCGCGCGCATCCCCGGCGTCGTCTTGCGCGTGTCGAGCACCCTCGCACCGGTGCCTTGCACCGCACGCGCGGCGCGCGCGGAGATCGTCGCCACGCCCGACAGGTGCGCGAGGAAGTTCAGCGCCGTGCGCTCCCCCGTCAGCAGCGCGCGCGCCGCCCCCTCGACCGTTAGCACCGGGCCACCGTCCTCGCGCCAAACGCCCTCTGCGACCAAGCCGCTCGCAGCGCGCGCCGGGGTCCAGATGCCTGAAGACCGCCTCGGCCGCGTCGAGGCCGTAGATCGTCCCCGGCGCCTTCTGCACGATCCTCGCCCGCGCGCGCGCCTGCTCTGAGACGATCGTATCGGTCGTAACGTCGCCCGTTCCCACGTCCTCGTCGAGTGCAAGGCGGACCAACCCGCTGAGACCATCCACCTCTATTCGCCTGACGACGCGTTAGAGAGCAGGAAAGCCCTTACAAAATCATCAAGATCTCCATCCAAGACTCGCTGAACGTCGCCCATTTCGTAGCCGGTCCTGTGGTCTTTAACCATCGTGTACGGGTGCAGCACGTACGATCGGATCTGCGAGCCGAAGTTCACGTCCTGCACCTCGCCCTTCTCGCGCGCGATCTCCTCCTGGCGTTCGCGCTCCTTGCGCTCCAGCAGCTTTGCCCGCAGCACGACCATCGCGGTCGCGCGGTTGGATGACTGCGAGCGCTCGTTCTGGCACTGTACGACGATCCCCGTCGGTCGGTGTGTGATGCGCACCGCCGAGTCGGTCTTGTTCACGTGTTGCCCGCCCGCGCCGCTCGCGCGGTAGGTGTCCACCTGCAGGTCGTCCTCGTTGATCTCGATCTCGCCCGTGTCTTTGACGACCGGCGCAACCTCCACGCCCGCGAAGCTCGTCTGGCGGCGGTGGGCCGAGTCGAACGGCGACAGCCGCACCAGCCGGTGCACGCCGCGCTCGGCGCCGAACAGGCCGTACGCGTTCTCGCCCTTCACCTGGAACGTCGCCGACTTGATCCCCGCTTCCTCGCCCGCGCTTGCCTCCAGCAGCTCGGCCTCGAAGCCGCGCCGCTCCGCCCAGCGCATCAGCATCCGCAGCACCATCTCCGCCCAGTCCTGCGCGTCGGTCCCCCCCGCTCCCGCGTTCACGCTGACAAGCGCGTCGCCCTGGTCGTAGCGCCCCGAGAACAGCCTTTGCTCCTCGAGCCCCGCCAGACGTTCCTCCACGGAGACGAGGAGCTCGTCGATTTCCCCTTGCAGCGTTGCGTCCTCGGCCGCCATCTCCACGAGGCCGTCCAGATCCTCCACGTCGCTCTGCAGAGCCGTGAACTCCTCCAGCCGCCTCGTCACTCGTGAGTGCTCGGCACCAACCTGGGCGGCGGCGTCAGCGTCGTCCCAGAAGCCCGGCGCGCCCATCTGCGCTTCCAGCCTCTCGGCCCGCCCCTTCAGCTCTTGCGGGTCAAAGATAGTCCGCGAGCAGCTTCAGCTGCTCGCGTATCGCCGCAAGGCGCTGTGGCGTGGATTCCATGGGCGCGGTTGTCATTAGCTGCCGTGACACTTCTTGAACTTCTTACCACTTCCGCACCAGCACGGATCATTGCGGCCGACTTCGTGCTCATGATCAACCACGCGCTGCTCCACGACCGGCAGCGCTTGTACTTCGCCCTCGCCCCTTTCACCGGCATAAGCCGGCGCGCCCTGAACCCCGCCCGCCGCGGCGGCTGCCGCGATCGCGCCGGCGCCCATCGCACTGCGACCGCCGGAGTATGAAACGCGGCCCGCGCGGGTGGAGCTGCCGCCTGGAGCGAATGCAGGGATCGGTGGGGCCTGCCGAGCACCGCCGCCACCGTTCTGGGGGGGCGAGCCCTCGACATTCACCTGCGCGTTGAAGATCATCCTTGTGTAGTCGGTCCACACGCTGCTCATCAGATCGCCGAACAGCGTGAACGCCTCGTTCTTGTATGCCACAAGCGGGTCGATCTGGGCGAAGCCGCGCAGGTGGATGCCCTCGCGCAGGTAGTCCATGTCGAACAGGTGCTCGCGCCAGCGCTCGTCGATGATCTGCAGCAAGAGGAACCGCTCCAGCGCGCCCATCAGCTCCTCACCGAGCTCGGCCTCGCGCGCGTTGTAGCGCTCGATCGCCAGCTCGGTCACGCGGTCTGTCAACGAGATCCGGTCGACCTTCTCGGGGTCGAGGTCCTCGTCTGAGAGGTCGAGCGGGAAGAACTGCCCGAGCGCCGTGAACAGGCCGTCGAGGTCCCAGTCCTCCATAAAGTCGCCGGGTGTGTACTGCTCGATCGTGCGCTCGATCGTGTTGAGCACCTCGCGGCGCGCCTCCTCGCCGATCGACTTGCCCTCGAGCACCTCGTCGCGGTAGGCGTAGATCACGCGGCGCTGCTCGTTCGCCACGTCGTCGTACTCGAGCACGTGTTTGCGCTGCAGGAAGTTTTGCTCCTCGACCTTCTTCTGGGCTTTTTCGATCTGCTTCGACAGCATCCCTGCCTCGATCGGTTCCTCGTTGCCCTCCTCGTCGACCCCCCCGAGTTTGTCGAGGATCCGGTAGATCCGGTCTCCCGCGAACAGCCGCACCAGGTCGTCCTCGGCCGACAGGAAGAACCGCGACTCGCCCGGGTCGCCCTGGCGCCCGGCGCGCCCGCGCAGCTGGTTGTCGATCCGCCGCGACTCGTGGCGCTCGGTGCCGCAGATGAACAGTCCGCCGGCCGCCATCACACGCTCACGGCCCTCGGCCACACGCCGCTCGATGCTCCGGCAGCAGCTCCCCCATGCGCCGCTCATGCTCCTCGTGCTCGGGCCCGACGCCCTCCTTCGCGAGCTCCAGCCGCGCGAGGTGCTCGGGGTTGCCGCCCAGCTTGATGTCGACCCCGCGGCCCGCCATGTTCGTCGCGATCGTCACCGCACTCGGCTGACCGGCCTCGGCGACTGTCTCGGCCTCGCGCGCGGCGTGCTCGGGCTTGGCGTTCAGCACGGCGTGCTCGATCCCGCGCTGCTTCAGCCGTTCGGAAAGTAGCTCCGATACCTCGACCGAGATCGTGCCGACGAGCACCGGCTGGCCGTTCTCGTGGCGCGCCGCGATCTCGTTCACGACCGCGTTCCACTTGCCCTCTTTCGTCTTGTAGACCTGATCGTTACGGTCGTCGCGGACCATCGGCATGTTCGTCGGGACCTGCACGACCGGCAGCTCGTAGATCTTCATGAACTCAGTCGCCTCGGTCAGCGCCGTGCCGGTCATGCCCGCGAGCTTGTCGTACAGCCGGAAGTAGTTCTGGTAGGTGATCGTCGCGAGCGTCTGGTTCTCCTCCTGGACACTCACCCCCTCCTTCGCCTCGATCGCCTGGTGCAGCCCCTCCGACCAGCGCCTGCCATCGAGGATCCGCCCGGTGAACTCGTCGATGATCTTCACCTCGCCGTCGACCACCGCATAGTCGACGTCGCGCTTGTACAGCGCCTGCGCCCGCAGCGACTGGATCAGATGATTGACCAGGTGCCCGTTCTCGGCGCGGTAGAGGTGGTCGATGCCGAGGAATTTCTCGGCCTTCGCCACCCCCTGCTCGGTGATCGAGACCGCTCTTGTGCTTCTCGTCGATCTCGAAGTCGAAGTCGGCGAGAAAGCCCTTCTTCGTGCGCGGGTCCATGCCTTCGGGTGTCTTGCCCGCGGTCATCCTGCGGCGCCAGGCGCGCGAACTTCACGTACAGGTCGGCCGCCTGTTCGGGCGCGCCGGAGATGATCAGCGGCGTGCGCGCCTCGTCGATCAGGATGTTGTCGACCTCGTCCACGACCGCGAAGTAGTGTCCGCGCTGGACCTTTTCGGACAGATCCTTGGCCATGTTGTCGCGCAGGTAGTCGAAGCCCAGCTCGGAGTTCGTGCCGTAGATCACGTCGCACGCGTACGCGCGCTGCTTCTCGTCGTACGGCTGCATGTTCTGCAGCACTCCGACGCTCACGCCGAGCGCGTCGTAGATCGGTTTCATCCATTCCGCGTCGCGCCGTGCGAGATAGTCGTTGACGGTCACCACGTGCACGCCTCTGCGGCTGAGCGCCCCATCAGCCCCAGCGTTCGAATCAGAGGAGGCCGCCGCCGTGGAGTCGCGGCCGTCGGGGGCAGAGCCATTTCGGATCTCATCTTCGACGGTCTCTGCTTCGACGGCGTCCGGGTCGATCGCGGAGTCCGGGTCAAGGAGATCGGGGTAGTCCGGGAAGTCTGGGTCGGCGAAGTCTTCTTTGTGGACGGGAGCGCGATCCCTTACCGCGAGTGAGTTCAGCACGACCGCGAGCGTCGCCGTCAGCGTCTTGCCCTCACCCGTCTTCATCTCCGCAATACAGCCGTCGTTCAGCACCATCCCGCCGATCAGCTGCACGTCGAAGTGACGCATCCCCATCGTGCGCTTGCCCGTCTCGCGCACCACCGCGAAGCACTCCGGCAGCAGATCGTCGAGCGACTCGCCGTCGGCCGCCCGCGCACGCAGCGTGTCCATCCGCTCGCGCAGCTCCGCGTCGGAGTCGTGTTCGAGCTCACCCTCGAACGCGTTGATCCGCGCGACGCGCTTCTGGTAGGACTTGAACTTCTTCGCCTCGCCGACGTTCAGCGCGCGATCTAGAATTGAAGGGGACACGCCCCCAGATTAGCGACTACAGCGCGGCGCGCGCCGACTTGAACTGGGTCGCGGCGGCATGGGCCTCACGGCGCTTGCGGCGCTTGTCCCGATGACGCTTGACCTGGCGCGCCAGCTCGTCGACCACGAGGTTCAGCGAGTGCCCCATCTCGCGCGAGGCTCGTGCGCGCGCAGCGTCACGCCCTTCAGGTACAGCGTCGCCTCCACGACCTCACGCTCCGCGATCGAGGGATTGCGCTCCTCGAAGATCTCAATCTCCAGGCGGGCCAGGTCCGAGACCTGACGCGCGACCTTGTCCAAGCGACGCTGCCGCATGCTCGCGGATTTCGTCGGTGACCGGAACGTTGCGACCCTTGATGTCAATCTGCATCACGGCTCCTTCGTCGGCTTTTGGAGATCCTCCGATGCTACGCCTGCGGGAGGCGGATGTCCATCGTTCTTTGTAAGATGACAATAGTCGGAGAACATGCGTAGGAATATCCGCTGAGCTGGGAGGGTCCGTTTCGGTGGGCCCTCCCTATTTCTGCCGCGGACGCAAGCTCTTCAGGATCCCCGTGTGCCCGGCGATCGCGCCGATCAGGATCGACTCCTCCGCGACCTCGGTGCCAGGGAACACGATGCTCTCGCGCAGCTGCGCGTGCGTCGCCGACCCGCGCGCCGTCGCCCAGCACGATCGGGCCCATCAGACGCACGCCCGCGCCGATCGACACGTCGTGGCCGATCCAAGCGGGGCCTTCCACCTCGAGGTCCTGTGGCAGCGGCCGCTCACCGGCGAGGATCACGCCGGGGCTGACCTCCTCGCCCGCCATCTCCAGGTGCAGCTTCCCCTCCAGCGCGTCGAACGTGCCCTGGCGCAGCTCGCCCAGCGAGCCGACGTCGTTCCAGTACTCGCCCACCTCGTGGATGTGGAACGGCACGTCGTTCTCCAGGAGCGCCGGGAACACGTCCTGCGCCCAGTCGACGAACGGGCGCTCGGGGAAGTAGTCGAAGATCTGGGGCTCGAAGATGTAGATCCCGCAGTTGCCGAGGTCCGAGAGCGCCTCCTCGGGGCTCGGCTTCTCCTGAAAGCCCGTGATCCGTCCCTCGCGGTCGTGCAGCACGACGCCGAACTCGCGCGTGTCGGCGACCCGCTTGACCGCCAGCGTCGCGATCCCGCCGCTCGCGCGGTGGGAGGCGACAAACGCCCCCAGGTCGATGTCCGTGAGCGCGTCGCCGGAGATCACGAGGAACGGTTCCTCGCCGAAGAAGTCCGCGCACGCGCGCACGCCCCCGGCGGTGCCGAGCAGCTCGGGCTCGTAGCGGTACTCAAGCCGATCGCCGAAGTGCTCGCGGATCGTCTCCGGGAAGTAGTGCAGGTTGGCGATCACCTGCTCGAAGCCATACCGGTCGAGCAGGTCGAGGATGTGCGCCATCACCGGCCGGTCGAGCACCGGCACCATCGGCTTGGTGATCTCATACGTCAGCGGGCGCAGCCGGGTGCCGAGCCCGGCCGCAAGGACCATCGCCTTCACGGAGCGGCTAGTAGCGGTAGTGGTCGGCCTTGTACGGGCCGTCGACGGGGACGCCGATGTAGGCGGCCTGCTCGTCGGTGAGCTTCGTCAGCTTCACGCCGAGCGCGTCGAGGTGCAGACGAGCGACCTTCTCGTCGAGGTGCTTCGGCAGCACGTAGACCTGCTTCTCGTACTCGTCGTTCTTCGTGAACAGCTCGATCTGGGCGATCGTCTGGTTCGTGAACGAGTTGCTCATCACGAAGCTCGGGTGGCCGGTGGCGTTGCCCAGGTTCAGCAGGCGCCCCTCGGAGAGCATGATGATCGCGTGGCCGTCGGGGAAGACCCACTTGTCGACCTGCGGCTTGATGTTCACGCGCTCGATCCCGGCGACCTGCGTCAGGCCGGCGATGTCGATCTCGTTGTCGAAGTGGCCGATGTTGCCGACGATCGCCTGGTGCTTCATGCGCGCCATGTCCGCGGCGGTGATGATGTCCTTGTTGCCGGTGCACGTGATGAAGATGTCACCCGTCGCGACGACTTCGTCGAGCGTCTTTATCTCGTAGCCCTGCATCGCCGCCTGCAGCGCGCAGATCGGGTCGATCTCGGTGATGACCACCCGCGCGCCCTGGCCGCGCAGCGATTCGGCGCAGCCCTTGCCGACGTCGCCGAAGCCGCATATGACCGCCATCTTGCCACCGATCATCACGTCGGTCGCGCGGTTGATGCCGTCGATCAGCGAGTGCCGGCAGCCGTACAGGTTGTCGAACTTCGACTTCGTCACCGAGTCGTTCACGTTGATCGCCGGGAACAGCAGCTCGCCTGACTCGACCATCTGGTAGAGCCGGTGCACGCCGGTCGTCGTCTCCTCGGTCACGCCTTTGATGCCCTGGCCGAGCTTCGTCCAGCGCTGCGGGTCCTCGGTCAAGCGAGCGGGTCAGCAGCGACAGGATCACCTGGAACTCCTCGGAGTCCGCGCTCGCCGGATCGGGCACCGCGCCCGCGCGCTCGTACTCGGTGCCCTTGTGCACGAGCAGCGTCGCGTCGCCGCCGTCGTCCAGGATCATGTTCGGGCCGTCGACCGTCCTCCGCCCGGCCAGCGGATCACCTGCTCGGTGCACCACCAGTACTCCTCGAGCGTCTCGCCCTTCCAGGCGAACACGGGAATACCCCGGGGATCCTCGGGCGTGCCCTCGGGACCGACCGCCACCGCCGCGGCGGCATGATCCTGGGTCGAGAAGATGTTGCAGCTGCACCAGCGGACCTCGGCGCCGAGCGCGGTCAGCGTCTCGATCAGCACGGCCGTCTGGATCGTCATGTGCAGCGAGCCCGTGATGCGCGCGCCCTTCAGCGGCTGCTCGGCGGCGTACTCGCGGCGGATCGCCATCAGACCGGGCATCTCGTGCTCGGCGAGCGTGATCTCCTTGCGCCCGAACTCGGCGAGCGAGAGGTCGGCGACCTTGAAGTCATTCGTGGCGGGCTCGGTCGTACGCGGGGCGGTGGGGGTCATTACTGACATGACGAAATCTCCTGTCGGTCAGACGAGCGCCCTTGCTGCAAGAGGGAGGCCGAGCGTGGCGGAAAGCAGCCCGTCGCAGCGCTCCTCGGCCGCCGGAGACGCTAGCACACGCCGCCGCGGCCGGGCGTGCCTTCAGCTTGCGCGAGCTCGGCCTTGAGCTCGCTCGATCACCTGCACCGGCCCAGGGTCCACACCACGCAGCGCGGCGAGGTAGATCGAGACGAGGTCGCCGAGCAGCACGAGCGAGATCACGCGCTCGATCGTCGTCTGCCCGCGCGTCTCCAAATGGAAGCTCGCCGCCGCGTTGCGGAGCGATCAGGCGCTCGGTCAGCTCCATCCGCTCCTTCACGCGCGGGTGCGCGTCGGAGTCGTCGAGGAACACCGCCGAGAAACGGGCGGGTGGGTCCAAATCGCGCGCGCCCTCCCAGCCGACGAGCTCGTTGTGGTCGAGCTCGGGCAGCTCGTGCGAGAAGCACGGCTGCTTTGCGTTCTCGTTGATCTGCGTCTTCCAGCGGTAGGCGATCGGCGTCGTCAGCCCGGCGCCGGCGACAACGGGGATCGTGCCGAGCAGGCCACGGGCGACGTCTTCGCCAGCGAGTCCTCGGGCGCGTCCGGGCCCCACTCGGCCACGAGCTGCTCGGTGTGCGACGCGGCCACGTCGATCTCCGAGGTCAGCCGCGGCCCGGCGCCGCACAGCGCCGCCACCTCGAGCGCCGCGACCGTCATGTAGGCGACCGCCGCGCGCGGCTGAAAGCCGCCGGGCAGCGGGATCACGGGCACGCCGTCCTCGCGCGCCATCTCGGCCAGTCGCCCTCCGGTGGTCACGACCATGCGCCGCGCGCCGAGCGCTCCCGCCGACTCGTAGCAGGCGAGCGTCTCCTCGGTGTCGCCCGAGTAGCTCGCGCACAGCACCATCGTGTCCGGCGTCGTCCACGGCGGCAGGCCGTAGGCGCGGGTCACGAAGATCGGCCGCGAGGCGTGATCGCCCAGCGCCGCGCGCGCCAGCGCGCCGCCGATCGCCGAGCCGCCCATCCCCGCCACGACCAGCCCGGCGGAGGTGTCCCAGTCCTGCATGATCGCCGACTCCACGCGCCACAGCGCGTCGCGCAGATGCTCGGGCAGCGCGAGCACGTCGCCCAGCTGGCCCGAGGTGTCCACCTCGGCGATCGCCTCGCGCGAGAGGGCGCCTTGAGTCGGAAGTTGTCTGGGTTGTCTCTCCGGTCATCAGAACTTGATCGCTCCGTCGGGCAAAGTCACACCCGGGAAGATACGCGCCCCGTGGGCGATCATGTTGTCCGCCCCCACCGTCACGCCCTCGCCGAGCACCGCGCCACCTCGATGCGGGTGCCGCGCCGACACGGCAGCCGGCCGCGACGATGCAGTCGCGCAGCGTGCAGTTCGTCGCCGATCTCCGCCCCGCTGAGGATCACCGAGCGCTCGACCGTGCTGCCGGCGCCGACTCGTACGTTCTCGCCGAGCACCACCAGGCTGCCGACGTGGGCTCCCGGGGCGACGTGCACGCCGCGCTCGATCACGGCCGGGGGGATCACCCGGCCGTGGACCTCCGCGTCCTCGGCGACCGCCAGCCAGCTCTCGCCGAGCCGCGCGCGCACGGCCGTCTCGACGTTGCCCTCGATGATGTCGAACGTGCCCTGCAGGTAGCGCTCGGGCGTGCCGATGTCCAGCCAGTAGGCCTCCGCAGGGAACCCGTATAGCCCGGCGCCGATCAGCCGCGGCCACACCTCGCGCTCGATCGAGACGTTGCGGTCCGCCGGGACCAGCTCGAGGATCTCGCGCTCCAGCACGTACGCGCCCGCGCTGATCAGGTTCGTGTCGATCCTGTCGGAGCTCGGCTTCTCGACGAAGTCCTTGACCGAGCGATCCTCGTTGAGGTGCACCAGCCCGTAGGCGCTCGGGTCGGCGACGGGGACGAGCGCGAGCGTCGCCTTCGCCCCGGTGCGCTCGTGCTGGGCGATCTGGCCGGTCAGGTCGATGTCGGTGAGCACGTCGCCGTTGAGCATCAGAAAGCGCTCGTCGAGCATCGACTCGGCGAACTTCAGCGCACCCGCGGTGCCGCGCGGGTCGGGCTCCTCGACGAAGCGCAGTCTGATCCCCAGCCCCGAGCCGTCGCCGAGCACGTTGCGCACGCTCGTGGCGAGAAACCCGCAGGACATGATCACGTCGTCGATCCCGTGCTCCTTCAGCCACTCGAGCATGAACGAGATGAACGGCCGGTCCACCAGCGGCACGACCGGCTTGGGCACGGTCGAGGTCAGCGGGCGCAGGCGCGTGCCCTCGCCGCCGACGAGGATCACGGCCTGCATCACCGCCTGCCGATCCCCTCGTAGTCGAGCCCCGCGGCACGCACGGCGTCGGCGTCCAGGGCGTTGCGCCCGTCGATCACGAGCGTCCCCCGCATCGCCTCGGCGACCGAGCTTCCAGTCCAGCTCGATGAACTCGGGCCACTCGGTGACCAAGACTACGGCGTCGGCGTCGGTCACGGCCTCGAGCGGGGAGTCGGCGAAGGTGATGCCGCTCACCAGCTTGCGCGCCTGCTCCTCGGCGACGGGGTCATACGCGGTGACCGTGCGCCCCGTCGGCGTTCAGGCGGGCGGAGAGCACCAGCGAGGAGGCCTCGCGCATGTCGTCGGTGTTCGGCTTGAACGCGAGCCCGAGCAGCGCCACGCGCTTGCCGACGAGGCCGCCGAGGTGCTTGTGCAGCTTGCCGATCACGCGGCGCTTCTGCAGCTCGTTGACCTCGATCACCGCGGTCAGCAGCTGGAAGTGGTAGCCGGAGTTGCCCGCGAGCTGCTTCAGCGCGTCCACGTCCTTGGGGAAACAGCTGCCGCCGAAGCCGATGCCGGCCTGCAGGAACTTCGGCCCGATGCGGTCGTCCAGGCCCATCCCGCGCGCCACCTCGACCACGTCGGCGCCGGTCTCCTCGCAGACGTTGGCGATCTCGTTGATGAACGAGATCTTCGTCGCCAGAAAGGCGTTCGAGGCCAGCTTGACCATCTCGGCGCTGGCGATGTCGGTGCGCACGAGCGGGGCCTGCAGCGGCGCGTACAGCTCGACCACCGCGTCGCCGGCCCAGTCGCCGCTCGTCGCCCACGACGACCCGGTCGGGGTGCAGGAAGTCCTTCACCGCCGAGCCCTCCTTCAGGAACTCGGGGCAGGAGACGTAGCGCAGGCCGTCCTTGCCGTGCTCGCCGAACACGCGCTGGATCGCCGCACCCGTGCCGCACGGCACGGTCGACTTCATCACCAGCGCGTGGTCGGTCTGAGGCGGGAATCGCGTCGACGACCGCGTGCACCGCGGAGAGGTCGGCGTCGCCCGGAGTAGGTCGGCGGCGTGCCGACGGCGACGAACAGCAGCCGCGCGTGCTCCAGCGCGTCCGCCAGGTCGGTCGAGAAGTGCAGCCGTCCGGCGTTGCGCGCCAGCAGCTCCTCGAGGCCCGGCTCGTAGATCGGCACCTCGCCGCGGCGCAGGCGCTCGATCTTGGCCGCGTCGATGTCGACGCACCACACCTCGCTGCCGAGCTCGGCGAAGCCGGCGGCCGTCACCAGCCCGACGTAGCCGGTGCCGATCACCCCGATTGGTGCGCGCTCTGCGCTCATCAGGCCGGGAAGGCTAACCGCTGGGCGCGTGCGGCGATGTGTCTAGCCGGAACACCGGGTGCTTCGGCGCCGCGCCTCGCAGCTCCTCATCTGAGGAACCGGGACCGACCCCGTCGAAGAACGCGCCCACCTCGAACTTCCAGCGCTTCAGGTACGCGCGCAGCACCGGCGCCTTCTCGTCGTCGCCGAGCTCGACGGCAGCGAAGCTCTCGCTGTGTTTGCCCACGAGCAGCCGTCCCTCCCCGCTGGCGCGCAGGTTGCGCGCCCATTGCGTCTCGCCGCGCGGAGCGACGAGATAGCGCTCGCCGTCGAAGTCCAGCAGGTTCACTGGGGTGCGCCGCGGCTGCCCCGAGCTGCGCCCCTTGACCTCGAGCACGCGTGAGCCGAGCAGGCTCACGCCACGGCCGGTCAGGACCGCGATCAAGCGGTTGAACACATGCGTCGTGAACCAACCGGGGCGCTTACGCTCGAAATGCTCCGCGGCGGCGTTGGTCGTGTCCATCGCGAGAACCTACGCCTGACCGCGAGGAACGCCTCGTAGCGCTTGATGTCGCGCAGCGCGCGGGCCTGCTCCTCGCTGTCCTGCTCGGCGCGCTCGGCGGCGGCGCGCGCTTCGGAGAGCTTCGTCTCGAACGTCTGGCGGTCGATCTGCTCCGGCGCGATCGCCTCCTCGACGAGCACGAGCGCGCGGTTCTCGGCGAACTGCAGGTAGCCCTCGGCCTGCGCGAAGCGCACGATCTCCGTCCTCCGAGCGATACAGCCGCAGCTCGGTCGGCTCCAGGCGGGCCAGCAGCGGCTCGTGGTTGGCGAGGATGCCGATCGAGCCGACGGTCGTGAACGTGGAGAGCATTTCGATCTCCTCGGAGAACACCTCGCCCTCGGGCGTGAGCACTTCGGCTGGGAACTTCGTGTGGCCATGAACTATTTCTTGGCCGCCTCGACGACCTCGTCGATCGTGCCCTTCAGGAAGAACGCGCTCTCGGGGACCTCGTCGTGCTTGCCGTCGATGATCTCCTCGAAGCCCCTGATCGTCTCCGCGATCGGCACGTAGGCGCCGGGCGTGCCCGGTGAACTCTTCGGCCACGAAGAACGGCTGGGAGAGGAAGCGCTCGATCCTGCGCGCGCGCTGGACGGTCAGCTTGTCCTCGTCGGAGAGCTCGTCGATGCCGAGGATCGCGATGATGTCCTGCAGCTCCTTGTAGCGCTGCAGGATCTCCTTGACCCGGTTGGCCACGCGGAAGTGGTCCTCGCCGAGGACGTCGGCCTTGAGGATCGTCGAGGTCGAGTCGAGCGGGTCGACCGCCGGGTAGATGCCTTTCTCGGAGATCGCCCGCGACAGCACGGTGGTGGCGTTGAGGTGCGCGAACACCGACGCCGGCGCCGGGTCGGTGAGTCGTCGGCGGGCACGTAGATCGCCTGCACCGAGGTGACCGAGCCGCTCGCGGTCGAGGTGATGCGCTCCTGCAGCTGGCCCATCTCCGTCTCGAGCGTCGGCTGGTAGCCGACCTGCGAGGGCATCCGCCCGAGCAGCGCCGAGACCTCGGAGCCGGCCTGCACGAAGCGGAAGATGTTGTCGATGAACAGCAGCACGTCCTGGCCCTTGTCGCGGAAGTATTCGGCCATCGTCAGACCCGACAGCGCCACGCGCATGCGGGCTCCGGGGGGCTCGTTCATCTGGCCGAACACGAGCATCGTCTTGTCGAGCACGCCCGACTCCTTCATCTCCAGCCACAGGTCGTTGCCCTCGCGCGAGCGCTCGCCCACGCCGCAGAACGCCGACAGGCCGCCGTGCTCCTTGGCGAGGTTGTGGATCAGCTCCTGGATCAGCACCGTCTTGCCGACGCCCGCGCCGCCGAACAGCCCGACCTTGCCGCCCTTGGCGTAGGGGGCGAGCAGGTCGATCGACCTTGATGCCCGTCTCGAACATCTCGGTCGTCGGCGTGAGGTCCTCGGCGCGCGGGGCGTCCTGGTGGATGCCGCGGCGCTCCACGTCCGCGGGCAGCTCCTCGCCGAGGTCGATCGGCTCGCCGAGCAGGTTGAAGATCCGCCCCAGCGTGACCTCTCCCACGGGGACCGTGATCGGCCCGCCGGTGTCGATCACCTCGAGCGCCGCGCGCCAGGCCGTCGGTCGTGTCCATCGCGACGGCGCGCACGCGGTCGTCGCCGAGGTGCTGCTGGACCTCGCACACGAGCACGCCCTCGCCGGCGCCCGGAGCTGACTCCCTCGGCCTCCTCCTCGGCCGCGGCCGCGGGACGCGCGACGGTGATCGCGTGGTTGATCTCGGGCAGGCGGTCGGGGAAGACGGCCTCGATCACGACGCCCTGGATCTCCTCGATGCGCCCGACGTTGCGCTCGGCAGCGGCGCCGTTCCGCGGTGCGGTCGGCTCGGTGGGCTCGGTGGTGGCTGGCATCCATTGTGTCGATTCTCCTCTTTATCTCTATTCGAAGTCTTGTGGTGATCGGCGCTTCGGAGGCGGCCGCCTCAGCTAAGTCCCTCGGCGCCGGCGACGACCTCCATGATCTCCTGGGTGATCTCGGCCTGGCGGGCGCGGTTCATCTGCAGCGTGTAGTCGGTGATGATTTCGCCGGCGTTCTCCGACGCGCTGCGCATCGCGGTCATCTGCGCCCCGAAGAAGCCGGCCGCGGACTCGACGAGCGCGCGGTAGATCGAGATCTCGATGTAGTCGGGAACCAGGCGCCTGAGGATCTTCTCGGGGTCCGGCTCGTAGTCGACGGGCGCTCGGCTTCTTGGGCCGTCGCCCGCGTCGCCGTCCTGCCGCCGCCGGTGATCGCCTCGTGGGAGAGCGGCAAGCAGCGTCTGGCGGGTGACGTGCTGCGTGAGCGGCGAGACGTAGGAGTTGTAGATCATCTCCACGCGGTCGACGCTGGCCGTCGACGTAGGCCTGGATCAGGTCGTCGGCGATCGTGCGCGCGTCGGCGTAGGCGGGTCGATCGGCGAAGCCCGTGTAGCTGCCGCTGAGCTCGTACCCGCGGAAGGCTCAGCGAGGAGACGCCGCGGCGCCCGGTCGCATACCAGCTGCTGCTGCAGCCCCTCCTCGGACAGCTCGGCGGAGAGGCGCACGCCGGCGCGGATGATCTGCGAGTTGAAGCCGCCCGCCAGGCCGCGGTCGCCGGTGACCAGCAGCAGCCCGACGTTCGTCTGGGACTCGTGCTCGCGCAGCAGCGGCACCCGCGCGGCCTCCGCGCCGGCCGCCTGCGCGGCCTGGCGGGTCATGCGCCCGATCGCGTCGGCGTACGGGCGCAGCGCGGCGATCCGCTGCTCGGCGCGGCGCAGCCGGGCCGCGGCGACCATCTCCATCGCACGGGTGATCTTCTGGATGTTCTTGACCGATGCGATCTTGTTCTTGACGTCGCGCTGAGAAGCCATGGCTGTTCCTCGGCAGCCGGCCCTAGGCCGCCTGCGGGCTCCTTCGCCGACTCGTCCTGGGTCTCGCCCGCCGCTTGATCCTGGCCCTGCTCGCCCGACTCGCCCTGCGCATCCGAGCGGCTCGCCGGCGGCGGGGCATCGTCGTCCAGCGGCTGACCCTCCTCGTCGAGGTCGTAGCCGAAGTCCTGCGCGAACGCGTCGACGCGTGTCGTGCGACCTCCTTCTGGGTCTCCTCCGACCAGTCGCCGCCGTCGATCTTCTCGCGCAGCTCGGGGTGCTCGGAGTGCAGGCGTTCGGTGAGCCCGAGCAGGAACTCGGGCACCCGCTCGACGTTCAGCCGGTCCAGGTAGCCGTTGGTGGCGGCGAAGATCTGCACCGTCTGGTCCTCGCACCGCCAGCGGCGCGCGCTCGTGCTGGTTGAGCGTCGTCACCAGGCGCTCGCCGCGGGCGAGCGTGCGCTGCGTGTCGGCGTCGAGGTCCGAGCCGAACTGCGCGAACGCCTCGAGGTCGCGGTACTGGGAGAGCTCGAGCTTGATCCGCCCGGCGACTTTCTTCATCGGGCCGATCTGCGCGTTGCCGCCGACGCGCGAGACCGAGATGCCGACGTTGATCGCAGGACGCACGCCGGAGTTGAACAGCTTCGACTCCAGGAAGATCTGCCCGTCGGTGATCGAGATCACGTTCGTGGGGATGTACGCCGAGACGTCGCCGGCCTGCGTCTCGATCACCGGCAGCGCCGTCAGCGAGCCGCCGCCGAGGTCGTCGTTGAGCTTGACCGCGCGCTCGAGCAGGCGCGAGTGCAGGTAGAAGACGTCGCCCGGGTAGGCCTCGCGACCGGGCGGGCGGCGCAGCAGCAGCGACATCTGCCGGTAGGCGTAGGCGTGCTTGGTCAGGTCGTCGTACACGCACAGCGCGTGGCCGCCGTTGTAGAGGAAGTGCTCGCCCATCGCGCAGCCGGCGTAGGGGGCCATGAACTTGATCGGCGCGGCCTCGTCGGCGGGCGCGGCGACGATGATCGTGCTCTCCAGCGCTCCGTACTCCTCGAGCGTCTGCGCGAGCGCCACGACCGTCGACATGCGCTGGCCGATCGCGACGTACACGGATACGACGCCGGTGTCCTTGTTGTTGATGATCGTGTCGATCGCGATCGCCGTCTTGCCGGTCTGGCGGTCGCCGATGATCAGCTCGCGCTGGCCGCGGCCGATCGGGATCATCGCGTCGATCGCCTTCAGCCCGGTCTGCATCGGCTGCTTGACCGGCTGGCGCTGGACGACGCCGGGCGCCTTGAACTCGGCCGGGCGCGTCTGCGTCGATGTCGACTTCGCCCTTGCCGTCGAGCGGACGCCCGAGCGGGTCGACGATGCGCCCGAGCAGTCTGCTCGCCGACGGGGATCTCCAGCAGCGCGCCGGTGCGCTTGACGGTGTCGCCCTCGGAGATGTGCTCCCAGTCGCCGAACAGCACCGCGCCGACGTTGTCGGACTCGAGGTTCAGCGCGAGGCCGGTGACGCCGTGGGGAAGCTCGAGCATCTCGAACGACATGCAGTTCTCGAGGCCGTGCAGGCGCGCGATGCCGTCGGCCACCGACAGCACGGTGCCGACCTCGGTCAGCTCGGCCGTGCCGCTGTCGAGTCCCTCGATGCGGCTCTTCAGGATGCTTGTGATCTCGTCGGGATTGATCTGCATGTTTTTCTCCTAAGAGGCTGAAACCCTTGGGCAACGTGCCTGCGCAGCTGCTCCAGTCGGTTGCGAATAGAGGCATCGAGGATCGAGTTTCCGACCCTGATGATGATGCCGCCGAGAATGTCGGGGTCCACGCGCGCCGCCAGGGTGACCTTGCGCCCGGCGCGCTCGCCGATCGTCTTGCCGAGGCTCTCGGTGGTCGCCTCGTCGAGCGCGATCGCGCTCGTGATCTCCACCGGCAGGGTCTTGTTCTCCTCCTCCCACAGCCGCTCGTACTCGTGACGGATGCGGAAGATCACGGGCATGCGATGGTTCTCGATCAGCAGCGAGAGGAAGTTGAGGAGGACCTCGTCAGCGCCGTCGAGCAGCCCGCCGAGCGCCTGCTGCTTCTCGGTGCTCGAGAAGTACGGCGAGAAGAAGAACACGGCCAGCTCGCGGTTCTGATCCAGGGCATCCGCGAACTGGCCGAGCTGCTCGCGCAGCTCGTCGAGCTTGCCCTGCTCGCGGGCCACCTGGAACAGCGCGCGGGCGTATACCTGGGCGAGCTCCTCCATCAGAGGGGCCTTGCGGCTGCTCGCCAGCCCGATGGCGAAACCATCGAACGTGGCGCCCGCGAGCGAGATCGGGAACGTGGCGATCGGGGATATGAGTGGCGAGCGGGCCGTCATCTCAATCAGTTGCTCTCGGCGCCCGAGGAGATGCCGGAGAAGTCCAGTTCGCTCAGGGCCTCCTCCACCAGGCGCCGCTGATCGGCGTCGTCGAGCGTCTTGCGCGTGACCTTCTCGGTGGCCATGACCGTGAGGTCGGCGACCTCACGGCGGATGTCGTCGAGCGCCCGCTTGCTGGCGGCCTCGATGTCGCGCTCGGCGCGCTTGGCGGCTTCGGCGAGGATCTCCTGCCCGCGCTCGCGAGCCTCGTGCTCGTGCGACTCGGCGCGTCTGGCGCGCGCGCTGGACGATCTCTTCGGACTGGGCCCGGGCCTCCTTCAGGCGCTCGCGGTATTCGGCGAGGATCTTGTCGGCCTTGGCAGGCGCAGCTCTGCGGCGGCATCGATCTCGCCTCGATCGTCTTCGCGCGCTTGTCGAGCGCTTCGCCGATGCGCGGGAACACCCACTTGCTGAGGATGTACAGCGAGATCGCGAAGACGACGATGGTCCAGATCATCAGCCCGACGTTGGGGGTGATCAGGAACGAGCCGCTGCGGAGGCGAGTGGGATGCTTGGCGCAGGGGGCATCTTGACCTACAGGAAGAAGGCGATGAAGCCGCCGACGAGGCCGTAGAAGAAGGTCGCCTCGGTGAGCGCGAAGCCGAGCCACTGGTCGCGCTCGATCTCGGCGCGCAGCTCGGGCTGACGGGTCTTGGCCTGGATCGAAGCGTTGAACACCACTCCGATGCCCGCGCCGGCGCCCGCGGCGCCGCCGCCGGCGCCGACGCCCAGCGCGATCGCGCGACCGACATCCTGGCTCTTCTTATGATAGGTTCCGCGACCCCCAGCAACGGGTGGATTGACATCAAACGTGTAGAAACTGCATCGCTCGATAGCTCCTTGTTTGTTAGTGACTTTCGACCGCTCCGCCGATGTAGATGGCGGTCAGGATGGCAAAGATGAAGGCCTGCAGACCGGCGATCAGGACGGCCTCGAACAGGAAGATCGCGACCCTGCCGGCAGCAAGAACCAGGACACGAGCTGCAGTCCGACGAGCACGCCCAGCTCGCCGCCCATGAACTCGATCAGCAGATGACCGGCGAGCAGGTTCGCCCACAGCCGGATCGTCAGCGAGATCAGGCGTAGGAAGTTGGAGAGGATCTCGATCGGGAAGATCAGGATCACGATCGGCCCTTTGACGCCGCCGGGCATCAGGCTTTTTAGGTACCCGATCGGGCCGTGGTGCTTGACTCCTTCGAAGGTGAACATGCACGAACACGCCGAGCGCGAGCACCAGCGGGAAGGCGACGTTCGTGTCCGCCGCGTAGATCTGAAACGACGGGATGTGCGCGCCGAATAGCTTGAACGTCTCCTCCGAGTCGACCGGCAGTGGGATGTAGCCGATCAGGTTGCGAGACGAGGATGAAGACGAAGATCGTGGCGATCAGCGGGAAGTACTTGCGCTCCATGTCCTCGCTCGAGGTTTTCTCTCGACATGCTGCATGAGGTCGTAGAACTCTCGACGGCGACCTGCAGGCGACCGGGGTCGCTGCTGCAGGCGCCTCGCGACGTAGACCATGATCCCGAGCGTGATGCCGGTCGCGAGCAGCAGGTACAGGACGCCCTTGTTGAAGTGCGATCGGGCCGAGCTTGAACCACGTGTCGAGTTGAACTCGTTGGTCGGGAGAAGACGTTGCTGGCGACCGTCGGGGCCTTGTGCGCGTTGACCCCGAACAGGATCACGAACACCACGATCCCGCCGAGCCAGACGCCCAGGAACGAGTAGAGGATCTTCCGTCCTTTGCTCATCCCCTGCTTCTGTGACGGGCTGGTCGGGTGGGTACTCATACCCGGAGCGATCGGTGGGCGCCTGCGACTGCGCTCATGGCCTCGACCCTCCGGGCCGCCCTTCGACCACACGCATCGCGAATGCGATCGAGTAGGCGCCGAAGATCACGAGCGCCGCGGTCAGACCGTCGGCGCGTCCACCGACGACGCCGGCGAGCACGATCGCGCCCGCCAGCAGCCAGATGCGTCCGAACGCCTCGAACAGGTTGAGGCCGAAGCGGGCGTCGGCCCCCCGGCCGGCGATCCAGCGTCTATGGCGAGCGGCTGCAGGACGCGCTGAGCACCCAGGCGCCAGCGCCGATCGGGTAGCCGAACGCGGACGCTCCGAGCGCGATCGCCACGGGCGCGGCGAGGACAACGAGCACGACATCGAGGTAGGCGACGAACCGAGCGCAGCGTGCGCGCCGATCGATGCGTCACGGCGCTTGTTGGCTTCTCTGGCGTCGAAGTCGGTCATGTATGAGCCACCCTACAGACGGGAAAGTCCGCGCGCTGCTCGCGGCGGATCTGTACGCGGCGCTCCTCAACTGCCGGCGACAACGATCTCAGTCTACCTGATCTCGGACTTCGTAACAAGTTTGTGACACTCGGTACGCGTCCCGGCGGAGCTATGTGAGGGCTGGCCGACGATGGTCGCGGCGCCACCGCGAGGCATTCCACCCGGCCGTCGCGATCCGCACGATCAGCACCGAGACCGCCAGCGTCAGCAGGCCAGCCACGATGTCGAGCAGGAAGTGGTTGCCCGTGGCGAGCACCGCCAGCGCGGTCATGCACGGGTACAGGACCGCGAGCGCACGCACCCAGCGGCGCGTGGTCATCCGCCACAGGGCCAGCGTGCACCACGCCGCCCACGCCATGTGCAGCGAGGGCATCGCCGCCAGCTGGTTGGCGTGCGAGGCCAGCGAGCCGGTGTGCCAGGAGCCGAACGCGTCGGTGGAGGCGACCACGTCGGTGAAGCCCTGGAGCATCCGCGGCGGGGCGACCGGGTAGCGCCAGAAGACGATGAACGCGAGCACGTTCACGAGCACGAGCGCGTTGCGCAGCGGCCGGTACAGATCGGCGCGCCGCCACCACAGCCAGCCCAGCAGGCCCAGCGTGACGATGAAGTGGGCGTTGTCGTAGTAGTCCGACAGGATCAGCCCGAGCGTGTGGTGCCCGGCCAGCCAGCGATCCAGGCTCAGCTCGGGATCCAGGTGCAGCGAGCGCTCCAGGTGCAGTACGCCGCTGGCGTGAGCGAGGGCGGCGTGCAGCCGCAGCGGCGCGAGGTTCGTTGATCGCGTCGTACACCCACAACAGCCAGACGATCACACCAATCTCCACCCACCAGCGCGAGCGGGTCGCCAGCGGCTGGGCGACGGGCACGGCGGCAGGGGCCACGAAGGCGCCGGGTACCGTCTCCAGTGATCCCTCAATGTCGGTCGAGACGGCGGTCTGCAAGCCCTCGATGTTAACTCCTCGTCAGGGCGCCACCGGCTGCAGGCCGCGCTCGGCTAAGACATCCAAGACCCGCGGCAGCGCCGCCACCGTGCGTCGCCACGACCCGGGCGCGCAGTAGTCGTCGGCGTCGTGCAGCAGCAGCACCGAGCCCTGCTCGACGCCGTCGGTGACGCGCGCGGCGATCGACTCCGGGGTCGCGCGCGCCTCCCAGTCGCGGCCCCACTGGCTCCACAGCAGCGTCCGCCAGCCGTGCCCGCGGGCGACGCGCAGCGCGGCGGCGTTGAGCACGCCATAGGGCGGGCGATAGAGCGTCGGCGAGCGGCCAGTGGCGTCCTCGATGCTCGCGAGCGCCCGCGCGATGTCCTCGCGCACCTGCCCGGCGCGAGGCGCAGCAGGTTGCGATGGCGGTCGCAGTGCAGGCCGATCGCATGGCCGGCTGCGACGATCTCGCGGGCGAGCGCGGGGTTGCGCCGCACCTGCTCGCCGACCAGGAAGAAGGTCGCCTTCACACCCGCAGCAGCGAGAATCTCGAGCACCGCCGGGGTTCCCTGCGCGTGCGGCCCGTCGTCGAAGGTGAGCGCGTAACCACGCCCGCTCGCCGTGCGGTCCTCGACTCCCAGCGACCGGCGCAGCGCCGGCCAGATCGGCGCCGGCGAGCGCGGGAAGAGCACAGGCCGGGGGCCGACGAGCGCCACCCCGAGATAGCTCGCCATCGCCGCATGGGCGAGCGCGCCTGAAGCGACGGGTGCCGAGGGCCCGGGAGTGCGATGATCGGAGGTGGACATGGTCGATCTGGTGCTGGGAATCGGGGCGGCGGTGGGCGCGTCCGCTTCTACAGCCTAGGGATCGCGCTCCAGGCGATGGACGCCAAGGAGGCGCCCCACGAGGAGCACCTGCGCCTGGCGCTGGTCTGGGGACCTGATCAAGCGCGGGCGCTGGCTGCTCGGCACGGGCCTGTCGATCCTCGGCTGGCCGCTGCAGGTGGTCGCGCTGCTGCTCGCGCCGCTGGTGGTGGTGCAGCCGGCGCTCGCCGCCGGCCTGCTCGTGCTGCTGTTCCTCGGCGCAGCGGATGCTCGGCGAGCACGCCGGGCGCCACGAGCACCTGGCGATGGCGCGATCGTGATCGGCGTGATCGGCGCGGCCTGCTGCGCGCCACCGCTCAGCACGAGCCACACCTCCGAGCGGCTGACGATCACGCTCGTGCTCGTCGGCCTCGCCGCTGCGAGCCTGCTGCCCTACCTGCTGCGCGCCATGCGCCGCTCGCCCGCGTCGGTGACGATGCGTCGGCGCCGGGCTCGCCTTCGGCTGGAGCGGGATCGCGACCAAGCTCGCCTCCGACGACCTCTCGCACGGACATCTCGCGGTGGCCGTCGCCTGGGGGCTGTCGACGGCGGCGGCCTCGGCCGTCGGCGTGCTCAGCGAGATCGAGCGCTCTGCAGTCGCGCCCGGCGATCCAGGTGGCGCCGGTCGTGTTCGTGACTCAGACGATCGTGCCGGTCGCGCTCGCGCCGCTGCTGTTCGGCGAGCGCTTCAGCGACACGCCGCTCGGCGGCGTCCCGCTCGCGCTCTCGCTGGCGCTGCTGGTGGCCGGCGCCGCGGCGCTCGCGCGCTCGCCGCTGCTGCTGGCGCTGATGGGCGGCGAGCCGATCAGCCACGACAGCGGCTCCGCGCCCAGCCCGTCGCCGCCGAGCCAGGAGACGATCCGCTCCAGTCCAGCACCGACGAGGCCGACCCGTCGACCGTCACCACCAGCACATCGCCCGCGCGCGTGCGGCCGCTGAGGCAACGCCCCGGTGGCGTTCAGGCGCAGCGCGCCCTTCACGGGAATCGCGCCGGCGGTGCGCGCCAGCACCAGCTGACCGACGGTCAGCCCGCCCGCGGGCTGCAGGAAGTAGAAGCTGTGACGCAACCCCAGCGCGCGCGCCTGCGAGCGCAGCGTATCACGGGTGCGCACCCAGCGAAACAGGGACGAGCCGGGCACGACTTCCGGCAGCAGCTCGATCGCCGAGCGCGTGCAGCTCGACGATCGTCGCGCGCGCAGGCACGGCGCCGTCGTCGGTGAAGGAGACATGGATGCCGCGGCCGGCCAGCTCGGCTCGCCACGAGCGCCACATCGCTCAGCCGGAGCGCGCACGATCACGCCGACATCGGGCTGGTCGGTGTTCACGTGCGTGAGCGGGTGCACACGCAGCAGCACGCTGGCCAGAGCAGTCACCTCGTCGGTGGACATCGTCCAGGTGCCGATGCTCAGCAGCAGCAGCGAACGGGGTGGCGAACGCCACCAGCCGCAGCCGCCACAGGGGGATCGGGCGCACGCGCCGGGGCGCGTCGAGCACGAGATCGACCGCGGCGGGCTGATCATGGACGGCAGCCTGCTCATGGTTGGCGAGCACCACGGAGGCCCTCTCCACCGGAGGCTCGGCATGACTCACAAGCGTCGTCAGCCCGATCCCCGTCCGGCCTTCATCTCGAACGCGGGGACTGCGACCGTCGCTCACAAGCAGCTCCTCCAGCGAGCTCTCCGCGGCATCTCGCCTGTGCGCGGCGCCGACCTCGGCGAAGCTCGCCTGCACGTGTTCGCGCAGCTCGTCGGTGTCGTTGGCCAGCCGCAGCAGGTCGAGCGTCGGCCATCGCGCGCGTGTTCAGACGCGCGTGGCCGACGGGCAGCCCGTAGGAGACGACCGGCGTGCCCGCGGCCTTCGCCTCCAGGCAGGTGACGCCACCGGTCGAGTGCACGAGCACGTCGGCGGCGGCCAGCAGCTGGGGCATCCTGTCGGTGAACCCGTACACGCGCACGCGCGGCTCCTGCCGCGAAATCCTCGCTCAGCCTGTCCGCGAGCTGCTCGTTGCGTCCCGCCAGGCAGACGATGCTGCTCACCTCCGCCATCCGCTGAGCTCGCGCACGGCGCCCTCGATGTCTCCCACCCCCCAGCCTCCGCCGGAGACGACCACCATGCGGCCCTGCCTCGGGCAGGCCCAGCGCGCGACGGGCCGCAGCGGACAGCGCGGCTCCAGGAACTCGGCGGATATCAGCGGGCGCACCAGGCGCACGCTGCCCTCGCCGGCGATGCGCTCGACCGAGCGCATCGACTCGCCGTACATCACCAGGTGCATGTCGATGCCCGGCTGCGCCCAGAAGAACAGGCCGGTGAGGTCGGTGATCGTCGCCACCGTCGGGCAGTCGACCACTTCGGTGCGGCGCAGCCGCGCCAGCACGACCGTCACGGCCGGGTAGGTGGAGACGATCACGTCGGGGTCGTGCTCGGCGATGCTCCGCGCCAGCGGACGCGAGCCGAACAGGCACAGCAGCCGGCGCGCCAGCCAGCGGATCGGCGCCACGTGCTCGAGCAGCCAGTACACGAGCGTGTAGGTCCAGGGCATGAAGCGCAGCTGCACGCGATAGCCGTCCTCGACTACCGGCCGCAGCAGGCGCCCCATCGCGGCGAGGCCGTCGATGACGGTGACCTCGGCCTGCTCGGGCGAGTTCTCGATCTGGTCGGCCAGCGCCCGCGCGGCGGCGGCGTGACCCTCGCCCACGTCGGCGGACAGGATCAGGACGCGCCGTGGCCCGGGAACCCGGCGCTGTGGGTTTGCGGTGGCGACGTCGCATATCGATCAAAGCCTCCGCCACGCTGACCGGCGGCCGACTCGCGTGTCTGCGTCCACAGCCGGACGCTCCCGGCGAACGCGACTAGGCAGTTACAGGGTACTCAGCACACCAAAGCCTTGCAGATCGGGGAGACGTAACAATGAGCGCATGCAGGCGACTACTCCCCTGACAGGACCCGTGCGCGGCACGCGACGGTCCCCGGGCGGGCGGCGCACCGTCGAGGCGGGAGACATCGCCGGTTTCGACACGCGCGCTGCGCGCGCTCGGCGCGCTCGGCCTGCTCGGTGTGCTCACGACCGTCTTCCTGCTCACCGCGGGCGCGGCGAGCAGTCCGTCGCAGTACGTGCCCGCCCGCAGCGGCGGCTGGCCCGGCTGGCTCGCCGGTCCCCTGCAGGGCCTCGGCGTGAGCCATCAGCTCAGACCGCTTCCAGACGCTCACGCTGATCATGGCCGCGAGCTACGTGGTGGTGCTGCTCGCCGCGCGCACGCTGTCCGGGCGCGCGCTGTGGGTGACGATCGTCGCCGCGCACCTCGTGCTGCTGCTCGGCCCACCGCTGATCTCCCAGGACGTGTTCGGCTACCTCGATTTCGCCCGGCTGGGCGCCCTGCACGGACTGGACCCCTACACGCACGTCGCCGCCCAGGCGCCCACCGACCCCGTCTACCCGTTCGTCGGCTGGCCCTTCCAGCACTCGCCCTACGGCCCGCTGTTCACGCTCGGCAGCTACGCGATCGCCCCACTCGGGCTCGGCGGCGGATTGTGGGCGTTGAAGGCGCTCGCGGTCGCCGCGAGCCTCGCCGCGATCGCACTGGTGAGCAGCGCGGCCGGGAAGGAGGGCCACTCGCGACGCTTCGCCGCCGCCTTCGTCGGCCTGAATCCGGTGCTGCTCGAGCTCGCCGTCGGCGGCGCTCACAACGACACGCTGCTGCTGCTGGCGCTCGCGGCCGCGCTGCTGCTCACCGCCGGGACCAGCCCGCGTTTTCGCGCGGGCGCGGCCGCGCTGGTCGCGGGGATCGGGATCAAGGTCACCGCCGGGCTGGCGCTGCCGTTCCTCGTGCTCGCCCCGCGCCGGTACGCGGGCGCGCCTGCGCGTCGCGGCCGCGGCCGGGCTGAGCCTGGCGCTGCTCGCGGTGCTTGGCCTGATCGGCTTCGGCTCGCACGCGTTCGGCTTCGTCAGCGCCGTGAGCGAGCAGCAGCAGCTGGTGGCGACCCACAGCATCCCCGCCGAGACCGCACGCCTGGTGGGGCTACACGGCACGCCGAGCTGGTGGCGCCACTGCTTCCTCGCGGGATTCGTCGTGGTGTTCGCGTACGCCCTGTGGCGCACCCTGCGCGGGGCCGACTGGCGCGTGGCCGCCGGGTGGAGCACGCTGGCGCTGCTGCTCTCGCACCGCCTGGCTGTTGCCCTGGTATGCGATCTGGGCGCTGCCGCTAGCCGCGGTCAGTGGCGATCGGCGCCTGCGCGCCGCCACGCTCGTCTTCTGCGCCTACGCGCTGCTGATCCACCTGCCGCTCGCCGATCCCCTGCTCAGCCCTCAGCACGTCACCTGTCACACGCGGCAAGGACTGCGTTCGCGGGCGCGCGCGGCGTTCCGGCTTGGCGGACACCGCGTCCATCTCACCGGTCTCAAAGTCCCGGGCGACGTCACGCTCGATCTCCGCCGCTGAGGCGTCCGGGCGCAGCCGCCGCAGACGGGAGGCGTCCAGGCGCCGGAACTTGAGGATCTCGAGCACGTACACCAGGTAGACGCTCGCGGCTACGACCAGCAGCCCGATCGCGATCATGACGAGCGTCCAGCCGGTGTGCAGATGGCCGTGGTGGTTGCTGTAGGGCACGAAGCGCAGCGCGAGCGCCAGGCCGGCGAGCATCAGCGTCCAGGCGTACAGGTAGGCGATCGTGCGCCTGCTCGAGAAGCCGATCCGGGCCATGCGATGGTGGAAGTGCTCGCTGTCGGATTCGTAGATCGGACGGCGGTACTTCAGCCGCTTGAGCACCACGAAGGTCGTGTCGAGGAACGGCACGGCGAGCAGGATCAGCGGCAGCACGAAGGAGACGACCGCGGTCGTCTTGACCGCCGCCTCGACCGTGATCACCCCCATCATCAGGCCCAGCAGGTTCGCGCCGCAGTCGCCCATGAAGCTCGACGCCGGCGGGAAGTTGTAGATCAGGAAGCCGAGCGCGGCGCCGGCGGTGAGCGCGGCGAGCACCCCCGGGGGCGCGCGGTTCAGGTCGAACGCGATCACCGCCATCGCGGCGGCGATGATCGCGCAGACGCCCGCCGCCAGCCCGTCGACGCCGTCGGAGAAGTTGACGACGTTCATCATCGCCACCAGGCCGATCACGGTCAGCGCCGGCCCGGCGTTCGTCGCGCCGGCGTTGGGGAAGGCCAGGCTGCCGAGGAACGGCAGCGTGATCGACTTGACCACCACGCCGAAGTGCACGACGATCACGGCCGCCACGACCTGGCCGGCGAGCTTCACCACGACCGGCAGCTCGAAGCGGTCGTCGAGCGCGCCCACCACCGTGATCACCGCGGCCGCGAGCAGCACGCCGCTCCACAGGTGGGAGTAGCGGTGGGGCGGTACGCCGTAGCCGGCGGGCAAGAAGATCAGCGTGGCGACGAGCACGCCGGCGAAGATCGCCAGGCCGCCGAGCAGCGGCGTCGGGCGTTCGGACAGGCCGCGGTCGCGGGGCTGGTCGATCGCGCCGACGGCCCGCGCGAGGCGCATCGTGACGGGAGTCAGCAGCGCGGTCACGGCAGCGGCCACCAGGAAGGCGTACAGCGCGTCTAGCTCGGTCGGTTGCGCCATCGACTCGTGACAGCATCGCAGGCGTCGGGGTCATACGCGACGCGAGCCGCGAAACGGCTAGGCGAGGAGCGACTCGTAGAGCGGGTAGCGCTCCACGATCGCCTGCACGCGCCCGGCCAGCTCCGGGGCCTCGCGCGCGAAGTCGCCGGCGAGCAGCGTGGCGGCGATGATCTGACCGACCTCTTCGAAGTCCCCGCGCTGTAGCCCGCGGGTGGCCAGAGCGGGCGTGCCGATGCGCAGGCCGGAGGCCTCCATTGGGGGGCGCGGGTCGAACGGGACGGCGTTGCGGTTGACGGTGATCCCGATCTCGTGCAGCCGGTCCTCGGCCTGCTTGCCGCTCAGCTCGGGCCGCAGGGCGCGCAGGTCGACGAGCGTGAGGTGCACGTCGGTGCCGCCGGTGAGCACGTCGATGCCCTGGCCGGAGGAGCTGCCATCCGGCGGCGAGGTCGCATCCGCCGGGGCACTCCCGCTCGCCGGGTGCCGGGGATTCATGAGCGCCTCGGCAACCGCCTGGGCACCCGCCACCGTGCGGCGCTGACGCTCGGCGAACAGCTCGCTTTTGGCGATTGCAAGCGCGACGGCCTTGGCCGCGATCACGTGCTCCAGAGGGCCGCCCTGCTGGCCGGGGAAGACGGCGGAGTCGATCTTTTTGGAGAGCTCCTCCTTGCAGAGGATGATCCCCGCGCGCGGGCCGCCGAGCGTCTTGTGGGTCGTCGTCGTGACGACGTCGGCGCCGAACTCGACCGGGTTGGGGTGCAGACCCGCGGCGACGAGCCCGGCGAAGTGCGCCATGTCGACCATCAGCAGCGCCCCGACCTCGTCGGCGATCTCGCGGAAGCGCGCGAAGTCGAGCTGGCGCGGATAGGCCGACCAGCCGGCGATCAGCAGCTTCGGGCGGCGCTCGCGCGCGAGCCGGGCGACCTCGTCCATGTCGATCAGACTGGTCTCGCGATCGACCTCGTAGGCGGCGATCTCGTACAGCCGGCCGGAGACGTTGATCTTCATGCCGTGGGAAAGGTGGCCGCCGTGGGCGAGCGACAGGCCCATGATCGTGTCACCTGGCTGCAGCAGCGCGTGGTAGACGGCGGTGTTGGCCTGTGCGCCGGCGTGCGGCTGGACGTTCGCGTGCTCGGCGCCGAACAGGGCCTTGGCGCGATCGATCGCGAGCTGCTCTGAGACGTCGACCCACTCGCAGCCGCCGTAGTAGCGCCGGCCGGGATAGCCCTCGGCGTACTTGTTCGTGAGCACGCTGCCCTGGCATTCGAGCACCGCCCGCGGGACGAAGTTCTCCGAGGCGATCATCTCCAGCGTGTCCCTTCTGACGCTCGAGCTCTCCGCGCAGCGCGGCGGCGACCTCGGGATCGACCTCGACGAGGGGACGGTTGAAGTAGTCGGGGCTCAGCTCGGACACGGCGCGCTCCTCGGCAGGGGACAGTGATCTCTGAATGCCCAGGCGCGCGGCGTGTTCGCTAGCCGCTTCCCGGTGGTCGATTCCACCTCTGGCGCCAGTCGCGGTAGCGGTCTACGAGGCTAGCAGGAGGCGAGGATCCGCTCCACGTCCGCGCGCGTCAACGGCCCCTCGCGCATGAGGCGCCACTCACCGCACCGCTCGTACTCGCGCAGGTCGAGGACCGTCGAGGCGATGCCCGGCAGCTCGCCGCCGTCGATCACGAGATCGGCCCCGGCGCGAATCGACGCGGGGACATCCGCAGACGCCGCGCGTCGGGCTCCCCGGAGAGGTTGGCACTCGATTGGAGCACCGCAACGCCCACCGCGTCCAGCACGGCCAGCGAGGCAGTCCAAGCGGGGACGCGCAACCCGAGTGAGTTGGCGCCGCCCTCCAGCGGACCACACGCCAGGGGGAAACGGTTGGTGCGGTTGGGCAAAAGGAGCGTCACGGGACCGGGAAGTAGAGCCTCGACCGCAGCGCGCTCGCGTGCTCGGATCTCAGGTAGCCCGCGTAGGAGGGAAGCGAGCGTGAAGAACATGATCGCCGCCGGACGCTTGGAGGGACGGCCCTTTAGCTCATACAGCTGTTTCACCGCGCGCTCGTTTTCGGGATCGCAGCACAGTCCGTACACGGTGTCCGCCGGGAACACCGCGACTCCGCCAGCCGCAAGGCACTCCTGGAGACCTCGCGCGTCCTCACCGCGAGGACCGTGGGCGTCTTCACCGTTGCACCAGATCGTCTCGCATCACGATCACCGCTCCCCCACGACCACGCGCTCGACCCCCGCCAGATCCCGCTCGGCGCGCACGGAGCCAAAGCCCGCCTCTGCCATCAGATGCGAGACCGTCTCAGCCTGCCCAGCGCCGACCTCGAGCGCCACCATCTTCAAGCCCTGCACGCACCGCGACTTGAGAAAGCAGCGCGCGAATCGCCACAAGTCCATCGGGTCCCGAGAACAGCGCGACGGGAGGCTCGTGACGAAGGATCTCGGGAGCGAGCGACCCGCGGGCGGACTCAGCGACGTAAGGTGGATTGGAAAGAATCGCGTCGAACTCGTCGGGCACGCCTGCCAAGAGGTCCGCCCGCAGCCACGCGACCTCCAGGCCGAGTCTCTTTCCGTTGAGACGCGCGAGCTCCAGCGCGTCCTCGCTCAGATCGCTGCCCGTCATCTGAGAGATCTGGGCGCTCGTCCTTCAGCGCCAAGCGCCACGGCGCCACTGCCTGTGCCCAGATCGAGTACACGCGCTCCGCGCGGCAGCGTCAGCCCCACTTCGACGAGCAGCTCCGTCTCCGGGCGCGGGATCAGCGCGCGAGGATCGACCGCCAGCTCGAGCCGGCGAAAGCCGCGGCTTCCGAGGATGTAGGCGACCGGCTCGCGCTCCACGGCGCGGCGACGCACGGCATTCTGGAAGGCCCGAACGGCGGGGCCTTCGACGACCAAGTCGCGATCGAGGAGCAATCGCTCACGTGACACGTCGAGCACGTCCGCCAGCAGCAGCTCGGCGTCCAAGCGCGGGGTTTCGCACCCCGCCGCCGTGATCGCCGTGATCGCACCGTCGAGTGCGTCATTAGCGGAGTCCCACCCGTCCCACCCGTCCCACCCCTCACGCCGCCGCCTGCGCCTCCAGGCCCCGACGCTTCTCATCTGACTGCAGCGACGCGGTCAGCTCGTCGAGCTCGCCTTCGAGCACCTGATCGAGGTTGTGCACGGTGAGCTTCGTGCGGTGGTCAGTAACGCGCCGCTCGCCATAGTTGTAGGTGCGGATCTTCTCCGCGCGATCGCCCGTCCCGACCTGCGAGCGGCGGTCGGCCGCCAGCTCGGCCTGCTGCTCGGCAAGCGCGCGCTCGTACATCCGCGCCCGCAACACGCGCATCGCCCGCTCGCGGTTCTGTAGTTGGGACTTCTCGTCCTGCATCGAGACCACGATTCCCGACGGCTTGTGCGTGATGCGCACCGCCGAGTCGGTCGTGTTGACCGACTGTCCGCCCGGGCCCGATGAGCGGTAGACGTCGATCTGTAGATCGTTCGGGTTGATCTCGACGTCGACCTCCTCCGCCTCCGGCAGCACCGCGACGGTCGCCGTGGAGGTGTGGATGCGGCCCTGGGACTCCGTCGCGGGCACCCGCTGCACGCGGTGAGTGCCGCCCTCGAACTTGAAGATCGAATAGGCATTGTCACCCTTGACAGCGAAGGTGTACTTGCCCTCGCTGATATCCAGCGGCTCTGTCTGCAGCCCGCGCCGTTCGGCGTACTTGCTCAGCATCCGGTACAGGTCGCGCGCCCACAGACCGGCCTCGTCGCCGCCGGCGCCACCCTGGATCTCGACGATCACGTTCTTCTCGTCGTTGGGGTCGCGCTGCACCATCGCCAGACGGATCTCCTCCTCCAGCGCGCTCGATCCGCTCACGTGCCGCGGTCAGCTCGACGCGCACCTCCGGATCCTCGCCGTCCTCTTCCAGCATCTCTTCGGCTCCCGCCGCGTCGTCCTGAGCGCGGCGCCACTGTGCCGCCAGCTTGGCCGCGGGCTCGAGCTGACTGTAGGCGCGGCCGACCTCGGCGTATCGCTCGCGGTCGGAGATCACCTCGGGGTCGGTCAGCTGCTCGCCGAGCTCGGCAAAGCGGCTCTCCATCTGCGCGATGAGATCCTCGATCATGCAGAGCAGTCTAGGCGCGGGCCGTCGGACCCGGCATCGACCTTGCCCGCTAGGCCACGACCTCCACGCCCATCAGATCCGCCGCCGAGAGCTCGCCGGGAGTCTCTAGTGCGAGCACCGCCTCCAGAGCCGCGATCGCCACCGCCAGCTGGTCGAGATCGGGCTCGCGCGTGGTCAGCAGCTGCAGCTTCAAGCCCGGCCACATCACAATCTGGACCCAGCGGCGACGTCGGTTGCGCCCGGCGAACTTGATCAGCTCGAAGGAGATCCCCGCGATCACCGGCACGCCGAGGATACGCGTGATCACCAGCCAGTACCAGGCCGGCAGCCCGATCGGGGCGAACACGAAGATCGCGACGATCATCACCACCAGCAGGAAGCTCGTGCCACAGCGGGGATGCAAGCGCGAGAAGCGCTGGGCGTTCACCGGCGTGAGCGGCATCGAGGCCTCGAAGCAGGAGATCGTCTTGTGCTCAGCGCCGTGGTACTCGAACACGCGTCGCAGGTCGCGCAGCCGCGAGAGTAGGACCATGTAGCCAAGGAAGATCGCCGTCCGCACGAGACCCTCGATCACCCAGAACAGCACCGATGAGTGCAGCTGCCCCTTGATCAGGCTCGTCAGGCCGACCGGAATCACGAAGAACAGGCCGATCGCCAGCACCAGCGCCACGATCACCGTCCCCACCCACACGCCACCGGAGATCTCCTGGTCCTGCCCCTCGTCCTCACCCTCGGCGGGCGGCAGCTGCGCGTTGGCCGAGATCCCGAGCGCGCGGAACCCGATCGCCATCGACTCGCCCAGCGCAACCACTCCCCGCACGATCGGCAGGCGCAGCGCACGATGGCGCGCCAAAGACGACGTCAGAGGAAACGTCGAGACCTCGATCTCACCTTCCGCGGCCTCCTCAACCGAGCGCTCCTCCTCTTCCATCTGCTCAGGAGTCGGCTTGCGCACCGCCACCGCCCAGTGCGCGACGCCGCGCATCATCACGCCCTCTAGCACCGCCTGCCCACCCACGGGAGCATCGCGTTGGGCGTTCAGCGTGCCGTCGCCGCGCTCGTCGATCTCCATCTCAACTGGCACCGCCGGCGCACCGATCGACGATCGACCAGCCGCTCCATTCCTGCCCGCCACGGACGAGCCGGCAGCCAGCGGCGCGGACATCGGCCTACTTAGAGGACCGGGTCTGCGCTGAATGCAGGCGACCTTTGGCCATCCTGCGCTGGAAGCGCTCTACGCGCCCACCGGTGTCCATCAGCTTCTGTTTGCCGGTGTAGAAAGGGTGGCAGTTGGAGCACACCTCAACGTGCAGCTCGTCGCGAGTCGCGCGCGTGGTGAACTCGTTGCCGCATGTACAGCGTACATGAGCCTCAGTGTAGCTGGGATGGATCTTTGTCTTCATCGTCTGTTCATTCTAGCGGTATCACCGTGGTACCAGACACGGGCATGCAGAGGGGAGACACGGGCATGCAGATAGGCTCCGACCGTGTCCGCTGTGAAAAGCTTCATTACATGGGATGACCTGGAGATCGTCTACCAGGAATGGGGCGAGGTGCAGACCGGCGAATTGCCACCCGTGGTGCTCCACCACGGCTTCGTCGCCGACGCCAACGCCAACTTCCTCGCCACGGGCGTCATCGACGCGCTCACGACAGCAGGGCGCAGGGTCATCGCCCCGGACGCACGAGGCCACGGCCGATCCGAGAGGCCGCACGACCCCGACCGCTACGGGGAGGACCGCATGGCCCGCGACCTCGCTGTGCTGCTCGACACGATCGACGTCCCGCAGATCGATCTCGTCGGCTACTCGATGGGCGCGATCGTGTCGTTGCTCTTTGCAAGCACCGACGAGCGAGTGAGGAGATTGGTCATCGGCGGCGTCGGCTCGGGCGTGATCGAGTGTGGCGGCGTCGACAGGCGGGCTGTATCGAACGACGCGATCGTCGAAGCGCTGACCGTCACGGACGCATCGAAGCTCGAGGTGCCGGAGGCCGTTGCTTTTCGCCAGCTCGCGGACGCGCTGGGCACAGACCGTAAGGCACTCGCCGCCCAAGCCCGCTCGGTCTACCGAGGCGAGATCGCACTGGGGCGCATCTCGGCTCCGACACTCCTCCTGGCAGGGGAGACCGATCCGCTCGCGATCCGCCCCCAGGTACTGGCCGATGCGATTCCCGAGGCGACGCTCAAGATGCTCACCGGGAATCACATCGAAGCCTTGGGCGATCCGCGCTTCAGACAGTCAATTGTCAACTTCCTCGCCTGATCGAGACGGTCGCGCATGAGCTTTGGCGAGATCGTCGCGATCGCCTTCGCCGGGCTCGCGGCGGGTACGATCAACACGGTCGTCGGCAGCGGGACGCTGATTACCTTTCCGGTCCTGCTGGCCTTCGGCTTTGCGCCGGTGACGGCGAACGTGTCGAACACGATCGGCCTGGTCCCGGGGTCGATCTCGGGAGCGGTCGGCTACAGAAGCGAGCTCGCCGGCCAGCGTGGCCGCGCGATCCGGCTGGGAACGATGTCGGTGCTCGGCGGCATCACCGGTGCGGTGCTGCTCCTGGTGCTGCCCGCGTCGGCGTTCAAGGCGATCGTGCCGGTCTTCATCGCGCTCGCGCTGGTCCTGGTCGTGCTGCAGCCGAGCCTGAAACAGCGACTTGCCGAGCGCAAGATCGACGCGATCCACGAGCGCGGCCTCGTGGTGGCCCTCGCCATCTACCTCACGGGGGTCTACGGCGGCTACTTCGGCGCCGCCCAGGGGATTCTGCTGCTCGGGATCCTCGGCGTGACCCTCGCCCAGGACCTGCATCGCACCAACGCGCTGAAGAACGTCCTCGCGGGCCTCACTAACGGCGTTGCTGGTGTGTACTTCATCTTCGCCGCTCACGTTGACTGGGCACCAGCCGCGATCATCGCCATCACCTCGATCCTCGGTGCCCAACTCGGGGCGCGCTATGGACGGCGACTGCCACCGGCCGCGCTGCGGGCGTTGATCGTCGTGGTCGGGCTCACCGCGATCGTGCGTCTGCTCGCCACCTGAGCGAACGCAAATCAGCCGGCGGTCGACGGCGAGGTGCTCACAGCGGTCGAGCCGCCGGGCGTGACAGGCGCCGGGGCGGGCACGGAGGCCGGCTGCGCGCATGTGGGCGTGAACCGCTCGGCACGCTTGATCACGTAACCCTTGTTGTTCAGCCAATGGAAGCGCACGAGTGCCCGGTAGTCGGCCGGCGAGGCCAGGTTGGTGACCTGCTTGACGTACTGGTAGATCTTCACGCCCGGCGCCGATCCGCGCCACGCGCCCAGCCCGGGAGCGGAGACCGTGTGAAAGCCTTCTTCGCCGGGTGTCCGCTCTTGCACTTCGATCCGCATCGCCATCCGCGCGGTGCCCATCACGGCCGTCATTTCACCGGAGAAGGTGGCGGAGCGATCCGTTTGTTCACCTGTCGTGACGCACTGTTCAACCGTCGCAGCGGCGCCTCCGGCGGCGTCTGTCTGCGCCGCCAGCGGAGTCCAGTCAACCTGGACTGTTTCGGCCATCGCAGGGACCGCCGCCCATGCAAGTGCAAGAGCGCAGCAGGCGAGCAGTGAGAGCAGCAAGCGCATGGTGTGACGATGCGCGAGCGACGGTCTGTGAAGCATCTTCATAGCCTCCCCCTAACACGCGCAACCCGCACAATGTTTCGCACAAAGTGCCCGCTACCTCTGTGGAAGGGACCTTAGAGAATCTGGTACAGCGGCCCGTCGCCACCCTCAGGCACCGTCAGACGGCCGCCCTTGGCGGTGATCGCGCCGCATTGCACGCAGTTCGTGTAGTTCACGATCACGTCGACGTCGCCCTCCTCTGGCGCATCCTCGGGGATCTCGTAGACGCCGGCGGGGCACATCCACTTCCAGGTTTCGGCGACCTCGCGCGGGACGTGCTTTTGCACGCGGATGTGGTTCGGGGCGTCGTCGCGGGTGGCGTTGCCGGTGATGAACACGGAGGAGAGCTTGTCGAAGATGTATTTGCCGTCGGGCTTCGGGTAGGAGTCCTTGGTCTTGCCGATGAACATCGGCTTTGCGTCGTTGCGGTGCCAGTGCGCGCGGCCCGGCAGCTTGCCCTTCGTGATCTGCTGGATGCCGCTGAGCGGCCCACCGATGAGCAAGCCTTTCTGCAGCGGCTGGCGCGCGTTGCGCACCTCCCACATTTCTTTGCCGACGGATGACTTCTCGATCGCCTCCTCGTATGCCTCAAAGCTTGACTCTCCGCGCTTCAGCGCCGCATAGATCGTCTCGGCCGCGAGCATGCCCGACTTGATGCAGTGATGCACGCCCTTGAGCGCCATCGTGTCGACCATGCCGCCCGAATCGCCGACGAGCACCGCTCCGGGCATCGATAGCTTCGGCATCGACCAATAACCGCCGCCCGGCAGCGCCTTCGCGCCCCAGGCGATGCGCTCGCCACCCTCGAGGATCTTACGTACGAGCGGATGTGTCTTGAACGTCTGGAGGAGGTCGTGCGCCGAGGTCGTTGCATCCGCGTAGTCGAGCTCGACGACGAAACCGATCGAGACGAGGTCCTCGCCCGTCTTCTCGTTCTTCATCGGGTATATCCAGGTGCCACCGATCTGGCCGTACTTCGAGGAGAGCTTCAACGGCCAGGGGCCCATCGTGTGGATCAGGCGATCCAGCGGCTTGGGGACCTTCCAGACCTCCTTCACCCCGAGCTCCCAGACCTGCGGCTCACGCCCGTCGGCCAGATCGAACTCCTTGATCGCCGCGCCTGTGATGTGGCCCCAACAGCCCTCGGCGAGTACCGTCGCCTGGGCCTTGATGTCTGTCCCCGGCTCGAAGTTACCGAGCGGCTCGCCCTCCTTGCCACGACCCTTGTCGCCCGAGCGCACCCCGACGACGCGGCCGTCGTCGACGATCAACTGCGTGGCCGAGGTCTCGGTCAGGATGTATGCGCCGGCCTCCTCCGCCTGTTTCTGCTGATAGCGGGCCAGTGCTGACACGGAGATGACCTCGTTACCGTGATTCTTGAACGACGGCGGCGGCGGGATGCGGATCGCCATTTTGGATGTCGGCGTCAGGTAGACCGCCTCCTTGTGCACCTCTCCGAACGCGAAGCCCTCCTCGCGCCACTTCTCGCGCGTCATGTCCGGGAAAAGCTCTTCCAGCGGACCAGGGCGCATCACCGCACCGGACAGGTTGTGCCCGCCGCAGGTCTTCGCCTTCTCGATCACCGCGACCGGGACTTCTCCGAGGCGCTCCATCGTCTCCGGATCGTCGGCCAGCAACTGCAGCAGGCGGTTGGCGCACGCGAGGCCCGCGGTGCCGCCGCCGACGATCGCCACGCCGACCTCGATCAGCTCGTCCTCGCCGTCGAGGCCACGCTTGACGAACTCCTTCTGCGAGTCAACCGGCGGCGGGAAGGCCGCGGGAACGACCTTCCCGTTGTGCGAGCCGTTGTGGCCGGACACGTCAGCTGCCCTTCTTGGCCTTCACAGCCTCTGTCAGCTTGGGCAGGATCTTGTTCAAATCGCCGACGATCCCGAGGTCGGAGAATTCGAAGATCGGCGCGTTCGAGTCCTTGTTGATCGCGACGATGTTCTCCGAACCCTGCATCCCGACCTTGTGCTGGATCGCGCCGGAGATGCCCGCCGCGAGGTACAGCTTCGGCGCGACCGTCTTGCCGGTCTGACCGATCTGCGCCGCGTAGGGGTACCAGCCGGCATCGACCACCGCGCGGGTGGCGGCGACGGCGCTGTTGCCGCCGAACGCCTTCGCCAGATCCTCGGCGAGCTGGAAGCCCTCGGCCTTGCCGAGACCGCGACCGCCGGCAACGAGGATGTCGGCGCCCTCGATGTCCACATCCGCGCCGCGTTGTTCGCCACGCGTGACCATCGTCGCCTGCTGGGCCTGCGGGCTCAACTCGAAGCTCAACTGCTCCACGGCGGTGTCGCCGGCGCCGGACTCCTTGATCTCGAACGCGTTCAAACGGCCGATGATGATCCCGACATCCGAGCGGTATTTGATCTCAGAGATCGCCGAATCGCCCAGAATCGGGCGCTCCGCCACGAGCTCGCCGCCCTCCGCCCGCACGGCCGTGACCTCCATCGCCACGCCCGCCCCCAGCCGCGCGGCCAGACCGGCGCCGATCTCGAAGCCGAGCAGTCCTCCGCCAAACAGCGCGTAGGAGTAGTCGCCGCCTTGGATCGCCGCGGCCATCGCGTCGATGAGCGGCTGGGCCAGGCCCTCGGGTCCCTCGGCGACGAGCACCTTCTTCGCGCCGTAGTTGCCGAGCGATGCGGCCAGCTCCTGCGGGATGTTCTCCCCGAGCAGGATCGCGTGGGCCTCGCCGCCGAGCTCAGCAGCGAGCTTCGCGCCCTCGGAGACCGCCCCGAGCGAGTTCTTGTTGATCGCGCCGTCGTAATGCAGCGCGTAGACCAGAATGTTTGCCATCTAGATCAGCTTCCTCTCGTCGAGCCAGGCGACGATTTTCTCGACGGTCTCGCCGGTGTCCTCGTCCTCGATGATCTCCCCGGCGGACTTCGCCGGCGGGGCCTTTGCGGACACCCACTGGGCGGCTGAGTTATCGCCGCCGACTTTCGACGCGTCGATCTCGACGTCGCCTGTGGTGACCGTGTCCAGCGGCTTCTTCTTCGCGCCCATGATCGCCTTCAGCGATGGGTAGCGGGGCTCGTTGATCGCGTCGCCCACGGAGATCACCGCCGGCAGCTTGATCTGGACGGTGTCGTAGCCGTACTCGGCCTGGCGCTCGCACCGCAGCGCCTCGGAGTCGACGTCCATCTTGATCACCTGCGTCAGCGACGGCATGCTCAGGTGCTCGGCCACGACCGCGCCGATCGTGTAGCACTCGCCGTCGTCTGACTGCTGACCCAGCAGGACGAGGTCGGGGCTCTCGCGCTGCAGTGTCTTCGCCAGGGCGTAGCCGGTCGCCGCCACATCCGAGCCGGCGACAGCCGGATCGGAGAGGTGAACCGAGCGGTCGGCGCCGAGCGAGACGGCCTTGTGCAGGGCGCGCACGGCGCTGTCGGGGCCCATCGTCACGGCGACGATCTCCTCGACGGGGACGGCGCCGCCCTCCTTGATCTGCATCGCCGCCTCGATCGCGTGCGTGTCATACGGATTGAGGTTCTTCTCTCCGCTGCGGTCCATACGCCCCGTCGAGGGATCGATCCGCTTCTCGACGGCGGCGTCCGGGACCTCCTTCACCAGGACGCATATCTTCATTCTTCAAGCAACTCCTTCAGGGTCAGTTGGCTTAATCGTACCCGTTTCAGCGGTTGACTGACGAGTCAATCAGTTACGTGATGCCCGCTCGCTCGTGGCACCGCGGATGAAGTCCACGATCGCCTGGGTCGGCGCGCCCGGCGTGAAGACCTCGGCCACGCCGAGCTGCTTCAGCTCGGGGATGTCCTCCGCGGGAATCGTGCCACCGACGGTCACGACCACGTCGTCGATGCCCTGCTCGTGCAGTAGCGCAACGACGCGCGGCACGAGCGTCATGTGGGCGCCCGAGAGAATCGACAGCCCGACCGCGTCGGCGTCCTCCTGGATCACCGTCTCCACGATCTGCTCCGGGCGTCTGGTGCAGGCCCGTGTAGATCACCTCCATCCCCGCGTCGCGCAACGCCCGCGCGATGATCTTCGCGCCGCGGTCGTGCCCGTCGAGGCCGGGCTTGGCCACGACGACGCGGATCTTGCTCTTCGGCTGGGCGGTGGCGGAGGACATCGCAGCAGATTATGCCCGCGGCTGCATGCGCTCGCCGGCACGCTCCCGCACGACGCTTCCCAGACCACCAAGCGCCGCGGCGCCACCAAGCGCGGCGAGCACCTTCAAGCGGCGCCCCAGCCGATCCAGGCGCAGCACCTCCCAGCCCTCCGCGACGGCGATGCGACGCAGGTCCGGGTCGGGGTTGACGACCACCGGGTGACCCACGGCGCGTAGCATCGGCAGATCGGACTCGGAGTCCGAGTAGGCGTAGGAGGCGGCCAGGTCGATCCGCTCGCTCTCGGCCAGCTCGCGCATCGAGAGCACCTTGCCCTCGCGGTAGTTGAACGGGCCCGGCGGCGCGCCCTGTGTAGCGGCCTTCGATGACCTCCGAGCGCGAGCCGAGACCGCCGTCGAAGGCGAGCACGTGCGCCAGCAGATCGGCCATCTCCTGGGAGGCGGCGGTCACGATGTACACCAGCCTGCCCGCGTCCTGGTGCGCGTAGGCGCGCTCGAGCATCTGCGGATACAGCCGCGGCAGCACCCCCGCGAGCACGCGCGGGGACAGGCGCTGCAGATCACGCACTGGCACGCCGGCGATCATCTCCCCCACGCGCTTGCGCACCTGGTCGGCGCGATCGTCGGTCGAGCCGCGCAGGCGAAAGCGCAGGTTCTCGTACACGTCGCGCGCGAGCCGGCGACGTGAGATCATGCCCGTCTCGAACGCCGCCCGCGCGAAGAAGATCCCCGAGGAGCCCGCCATCAGCGTGCGGTCGAGGTCGAAGAACGCCGCCGCGCGCAGCTGGCTGTCGCCATTCTCGCTTGCCGTCGAGCCGGTTGTTATGTCCTCTCCTCCGACCTGCACGCTCATGATGGTCTGCGCAACCTTCAGACGCGGAGGATCAGGGCGTCGCCCTGCCCGCCGCCGGAGCAGATCGCCGCGCAGCCCAGGCCGCCGCCGCGGCGGCGCAGCTCGAACACGAGCGCGCCGAGGATCCGCGCGCCGGAGGCGCCGATCGGATGGCCGAGCGCGATCGCGCCGCCGTTGACGTTCACGCGGTCCTCGTCGATCCCGAGCATCCGGATCGAGTTGAGCGTGACCGAGGCGAACGCCTCGTTGATCTCCCACAGATCGATGTCCTCCGGCGCTGCAGGCCGGCCTTCTCCAGCGCCTTCTTCGCGGCGCTCGCGGGCGTCGTGGCCAGGTAGGCGAAGTCGTTGGCGGACTGCGCGTGGGCGACGATCTCGGCGAGCGCCTCCTTGCCGTTGGCGGTGGCCCACTCCTCGGAGGACAGCACCAGCGCGCCGCCGGCGTCGTTGACGCCGGGCGAGTTGCCCGCCGTGTGCGAGCCCTCCTTGCCGGCCAGCCCGGGCAGCTTCGCGAGCGCCTCGAGCGTGCTGTCGCGGCGCGGGGCCTCGTCGATCTCGACGTCGTGTCGCCCTTACGACCCTTGACCGTCACCGAGACGATCTCGTCGGCCAGCTTGCCCTCGTCGGTCGCCTGCAAGCGCCAGCTCGTGCGAGCGCAGCGCCCAGCGATCGAGGTCCGCGCGGGTCATCTCCAGCTCGTCGCCGATCTCGGTCGCCTCGACGAACATCTGCTTTCCAGAGAACGGGTTCGTGAGCCCGTCGTGGACCATCGCGTCGAGCGCCTTCACGTCGCCCATGCGAAAGCCGAAGCGCGCGCCCGGCAGCAGGTAGGGGCGCCTGCGACATCGACTCCATGCCACCGCCGACGCCGACCTGCATGTCGCCCGCGCGGATCGCCTGGTCGATGATCACCGACGCGCGCAGCCCGGAGGCACAGACCTTGTTGATCGTCTCCGAGGAGACCTCCTTGGGAATCCCGCCCTTGATCTGCGCCTGGCGCGAGGGGATCTGACCCTGGCCGGCCTGCAGCACCTGGCCCATCACGACGTGATCGACCTGCTCGGGCTCGACCCCGGCGCGCTCCAGCGCCGCCTCGATCGCGACGCCGCCGAGCTCGGTGGCGTCGAGCGTGGACAGACCGCCGCCCATCTTGCCGATGGGGGTGCGGGCGGCGCCGAGGATCACGGTCTTGGGCATTGTCTGCGGACGCTCCTAGGTTCGGGGAAAGGAAGGCGAGAGACCGGCAATGCTAGTAGACCAATCCTCGAGCTCCTCCGCGAGAGACGCGTCGCGCCTGGGGACGCATTCCTTGCGAGCCGGATATCGTGCTCGGATCGTGCAGCGTATCGGACACCAGCTCAGCCCGAGCGAGACAGACGCCGACACCATCGTGGTCGGGCTGTTCGACGGTGAGCAGCCTACAGGCGGCGCCCCGGCCGAGGTCGGCAAGCTGGTCGAGTCCGGCGAGGCGCAGCGCTCGTTCAAGGCGCTCGCGCTGACCCACGCCGCGGGCAAGCGCTGGCTGACCGTCGGGCTCGGCCCGCGCAAGGACTTCACGCCCGAGCGCGCGCGGGTCGCGGCCGCGCGTCGCGCGTGAGCGGGCGCGCGAGATCTCCACGCGGGTGCTCTGCTGGGAGATCCCGACCGCCGGCGGGGTCGACGATGATGCGAGCGCCGCGAGTCGCGGAGGCGCTCGTCGAGGGGACGATCCTCGCCGACTACCGCTTCGATCTGCACAAGTCCGCGCCGGCGGGCGCCCGGGACGGCGGAGTCCAAGCCCAAGCACCTGGACGCGGCTGATCGTCGTCCGGTGGCGGCCCGACTCGAGTCGGCGGTCGCCGACGCCGCGATCGTCGCCGAGGCGGTCAACGCGGCGCGCGACCTGCAGAACCGGCCCGGCAACGACCTCACGCCGACGGCGCTCGGCCGAGTACGCGCGTGCGCTCGGCGGGGAGATCGAAGGCGCTGCAGGTGGAGGTGGAGGGACGCGCGGGCATCGCGGAGCTGGGCATGGGCGCCTTCGCCGCCGTCGCCCAGGGCTCCGAGCAGGAGCCGGCGCTGATCGTCCTGCGTTACGAAGGTCCGGACGCAAACGGTCCGTTGCTCGGCTTCGTCGGCAAGGCCGTGACGTTCGACAGCGGCGGCATCTCGCTGAAGCCCGGCGCGAAAATGGCGGAGATGAAGTTCGACATGTCCGGCGGCGCCGCCGTCATCGAGGCGGTCGCCGCGATCGCGCGGCTGCGACTGCCGGTGAAGCTCGTTGCGGTCGTCGGCGCGACTGAGAACCTGCCGAGACGGGCGTGCGATCAAGCCCGGGGACATCGTCACGGCGAAGAACGGGAAGACGATCGAGGTCAACAACACCGACGCCGAGGGCCGCCTCGTGCTCGCCGACTGCCTGTGCCACGCTGTCTCGCTCGGCGCGGAGCGGATCGTCGACCTGGCGACGCTCACCGGCGCGGTGATCATCGCGCTCGGCTCGACCTACGCAGGGATGATGTCGAACGACGACGAGCTCACGGAGCTCCTCACCGCCGCGGGCGAGCGCACCGGCGAGATCGTCTGGCGGCTGCCGCTGCACGCCGAGTACGACGAGCTCGTCGCGGGCAAGTACGGCGACCTGGACAACGCGCCGGAAGCGCGCAAGGCCGGCACGATCATGGGCGCCTCGTTCCTTCAGAACTTCGTCGGTGAGACACCGTGGGCGCACCTCGACATCGCGGGCTCCGCGTGGGATCTCGGTCGCGCCTACGTCGGCAAGGGCGCCTCCGGCTACGGCGTGCGGCTGCTGGTCGAGCTCGCGCGCTCCTACAGCGCCGGTAGACCGCCCCACCCGCCCTCTAGCATTGGGGGCCCAGTGGCTCGCACGCGCCTGATCCTCGACTTCCTCGCGCGCGGGCGCTCGTATCGCTACGGTCCTCACCCCTCCCAGCGCGCCGACCTGTACCTGCCCGCCGGCCCCGGGCCGCACCCGGTGATCGTCCTGATCCACGGTGGCTCCTGGCAGAAGCGCTACGGCAAGATCTTCACGCGCAGGCTGGCCGGCGACCTGCGGCGCCGCGGCTTCGCCGTGTGGAACATCGAGTACCGCCGGGTCGGCGCCGGCGGGGGCTGGCCGAACACGTTCGCAGACGTGGCCGCAGCGATCGACCAGCTCGCCGCGCTCGAAGAGGAGCGGCTGGACCTCGGACTGGTAACCATCCTCGGTCACTCGGCCGGCGGTCACCTCGCGTTGTGGGCGGCCGGCCGGCCAAACCTGCCTGCGGGCGCTCCGGGCGCCCTCGACGGACCGCCGCGCGTGCGTCCGCAACGGGTCGTCTCGCAGGCCGGCGTCGCCGATCTCGCGGAGGCCTACCGCCGCTGGCACGGCGGAGTCGTGCGCGATCTGATGGGCGGCTCGCCCGAGGAGGTTCCCGAGCGCTACGCGGCGGGCGACCCGATGCGCCTGCTGGCGCTCGAGATGCCGGTCCTGATCGTCCACGGCGTGCGCGACGAAACCGTCTCGATCGAGCTCAGCCGCGGCTACGCCGAGGCCGCACGCACGGCCGGCGGCGAGGTCGAGCTCGTGGAGATCGCGGGCGAGACGGGCCATCGCGCGCATCTCGACCCACGCAGCGCGGCGTGGGCGGCGGTCGTCGAGCGCCTGGATGAGCCAGCGGCGCCCGTCCCCGGGGCGGCGAGAGCCGCAGCGGGGCAGACCTCGTCGATTTGAACTACGCACGCCGAGCAGACGGCCGGCAGGCCGTCCCGATAAAAATCGTTCCCCTCCCCTCGGGCTCGAACCCGGCCTATCTGTGAGAATGCCCGCCCGTGGACTTCGACCTCTCACCCGATCACGAGCTGATCCGCCGCACGGTGCGCGAGTTCGCCGAGGGCGAGGTCGCGCCGGTCGCCGAGGAGCTCGACCGCACGAAGTCCTTTCCCTATGAGATCGTCCGCCAGCTGGGCGCGCTGAACCTGATGGGGATCCCCTTCCCCGAGGAGTACGGCGGCGGCGGCGGCGACACGCTCGCCTACGCGCTCGCCGTCGAGGAGCTCACGCGCGTCGACTCCTCGGTGGCGATCACCCTCTGCGCGCACACCTCGCTGGGGACGCAGCCGGTCTATCTGTTCGGGTCAGAGGAGCAGAAGCGAGAGTGGCTGCCCAAGCTGTGCTCCGGTGAGCGGCTCGGCGCATTCGGCCTGACCGAGCCCGAGGCCGGCTCCGACGCCGGGAACGTGCAAGACACGCGCGCGCTCTGGCCGACGGCGAATGGACGATCAACGGCGCGAAGCAGTTCATCACCAACGCCGGCACCGACATCTCCGGGCTCGTCTGCATCACCGCGCGCACCGGCGAGGAGGAGATCTCGAACATCATCGTCCCCAACGGCGCCCCCGGCTACGAGCAGGGCGAGCCGTATCGAAAGATGGGCTGGAACGCCTCTGACACGCGCCCGCTCTCCTTCAGCGACTGCCGCGTGCCGGAGGAGAACCTGCTCGGCCCGCGCGGCGCCGGCTTCAAGCAGTTCCTCCACATCCTCGACATCGGCCGCATCGGCGTCGCCGCGATGGGCGTCGGGCTCGCACAGGGGGCACTCGACGAGGCTCTGAAGTACGCCAAGCAGCGCAAGGCGTTCGGCAAGTCGATCTCCAAGTTCCAGGCGATCCAAGCAAAGCTCGCCGACATGTCGACCGAGATCGAGGCCGGCCGGCTGCTCGTCTACAAGGCCGCCCGCGAGAAGGATCACGAAACGCAACTTCACACTCACCGCCGCCCAGGCCAAGCTCAAGACCGGGCGTCTGGCGGTGCGCTGCGCCGAGGAGGCCGTCCAGATCCACGGCGGCTACGGCTTCATCGAGGAGTACCCCGTCTGCCGCTTCTACCGCGACGCCAAGATCCTCACGATCGGCGAGGGCACCGACGAGGTCCAGCAGATGGTGATCGCCCGCGCGCTTGGGGCCTAGCGCCGGCACCGGGTCCGGCGAGCTCAGCGGGGCGTGAGGATCACGAGCGGGATCTCCCGCTCAGTGCGCTTCTGGTAGTCGGCGTAGCCGCCGTAAGTCTTCAGCGCCATCGGCCACAACCGCTTGCGCTCCTCTGGGTCGGCCACATGCGCGTGCACCTGCCGGCGCTCTGAGCCGATCTGCACCTCGGTATCGGGGTTGGCTTTCAGGTTGTGAAACCAGCCCGGGCTCTTCGGATAACCGCCCTTCGAGGCGACCAAAACCACATCCTCGCCATCGCGCACGTATACGAGCGGGCTCGTCCGCTTCGCGCCGCTCTTCGCCCCGACATGATCGAGCAGCAGCATCGGCGGCGCGCCAGGGACGCGATGACCGATCAGTCCGCCGGTGGCTCGGTAGATCAACGTGTGAGCCTGCGTCGCCCGGCCCAGAAGGCCCCAGTTGTTCTCCACCCAGCTCAGATAGTCCATCGCGGTCTGACACTACCTGGCACTGTTGGCGACGCTCGTTCGCTGCACGCCGATCTTTAGAAGTCCGCGCCGCGTTCGAGCAGGGTCGTAGCCGCGCTTGCCGGGTCTATCCGGCGCTGGACCACCTCCTCCAGCAGCTTCTTGAACTCGGCGTCTTCGCTCAGCTCCTCCTCCAAGCGCCTGCGCATCCTGGCGGTGGCGATCGCGAGCACCTCGTTGTGCAGGTTGCGTCTGCGCCGCTCCTCCAGCTGACCGGCAGCCAGGATGTACTCACGGTGCTCGGTAAGAAGAGTCACCAGCTCCTCGATGCCGATTCCCCGTGTTGCCTGCGTCTTTACGATCGGCACCCGCCAGCGCTTCGCCGCCTCCTCGGGCGTGCGGTCGAGGTTGGCCAGCGACAGCACGCCCCTGATCTCGCGCACCATCGTGTCCGTCAACGGGTGATCGGCCTTGTTGATCACGATCACGTCCGGGATCTCCATCACCCCCGCCTTCAGCGCCTGAATCGAGTCGCCCGAGCCGGGCATCAGCACCAGCACGATCGTGTCGGCGTGATCGATGATGTCGATCTCCGCCTGACCCACACCCACCGTCTCCACGAACACGTCTTCCCGGCCCGCCGCGTCGAGCAGCAGCGCGGCCTGCAGCGCGGCCTCCGAGAGCCCGCCGAGCGCGCCGCGGTTGGCCATCGAGCGGATAAACACCCCCTGGTCGAGAAAGTGCTCACTCAGCCGGATCCTGTCGCCGAGCAGCGCTCCTTGAGTGAACGGCGACGAGGGGTCGATCGAGAGCACGCCGACCGTCCTCCCGGCCTCGCGCCTGGCCTTCGTCAGCGCGCCGATCAGCGTCGACTTGCCCACGCCCGGGGGCCCGGTGAAGCCGACCACCGCCGCTTTGCCGGTGTGCGGATAGACCTCCTTCACCAGCTCCCAGCCCTCCGGGCGGTCATCCTCGACCAGGGTGATCGCGCGCGCCAGCGCACGGCGATCACCGTCGAGCAGTCGCTGCGCCAGGGTCGAATCGCTCATCGCGGGCGCAATCATCGCAGGGCAATACGATTCGACGGCGATGGAGCCCCTGATCGCCGACCCACCGACCCCCACGGCCGCCGAGGAGATCATCGAGACGGTACGTCGAGCTCCCGATTCGCTGCACGGCGGCCCACTTGCGCTGCTGCGGTTCATGCACGCGAACCACATGCTCAGCCGCGCCTACCTGCACCTGCTGGCGCGCTTCGTGTTCCTCAAGCTCCGCCACGGCAAGCGGTTGCAGACCGATGGCATCTGCTTCATCTGTCCCGGTGTGCAACTCGAGATCGGCCGCCACGCGACGCTGCGCATCGGCCGCTGGGCCTGGCTCGGCCACGGCACCAAGATCCGTGTCCACGAGGGCGAGGTGTCGATCGGCGCGAAGACCGTGATGGGTCAGGAGTGCACGATCTCCGCCTTCCAGCACGTCTACATCGGGCGCGAGTGCATCGTCGCCGACCGCGTGATGTTGATCGACTTCGACCACGGCGTCGTCGAGGTCGAGCGCCCGATCCGCCTGCAGGGCATCTACAAGCGCGACGTCCGCGTCGGCCACAACGTCTGGCTGGGGTACGGGGCGTGCATCCTCCGCGGCGTGAATGTCGCCAACAACAGTATCGTCGGCACAAGCGCAGTGGTGACGCAAGACGTGCCGGAGAACGCCGTCGTCGCGGGCGTGCCCGCACGGGTGGTGCGCATGCGCGAGGCGCCTTCGCAGATGCGCTGGGAATAGCGGCGCCCGCGCCAACTGCGCGCGGACGCCGCTCCTCTGCTTCGCTACTTCTTCGCCAGCGCGACCACCAGCGTGCGAGCGAGCGTCTTCCCTTGCTTGACGGAGATCGTGAGCTTGCCCGAGAGCCTCCTGTGCTTAGCGGCCAGCATCGCCTTGGCCCCGGGGCCTGTGAGGCGCAGCGTGAGCGTGCCGTGCGTGCCCGCCGCGAGCGAGTAGGACCCCTTGGCGATCACCACCGTCCTCTTGCGTCCGTGCTTGGCTCCGACACGGGCGGTGACCTCGGCGGTACCGGCACAGGCGGCCTTCGCGCAGGCGATGTTCGCCTTGGCGGTGTCCTTCACGAACACGAGCCGCGAGCTGAAAGCGGTGATTGTCGGCACCGGGACCGTCACCGAACTACTCTTGCTGGCTTCGTGGCCGGCGGCGTTGGTCGCGGTCACTTCGCAGGCGAGGCCGTGACCCTCGTCGGCGCTCTGCACCACGTAGCTCGCGGAGGTGACGCCGCTGATGGCACTGCCTTCACGCAGCCACCGATAGCCGAACGGCGTCGTCAGCGGCCACCCGGACTGCACCGACAGCATCCCTTCACCGGTCCAGGAGCCGTTCGAACACGTGAGCATGTCGCCCACCAGCGCCGTCCCCGCGATCGCGGGAGCGGCCGTGTTGTGCGGGGCGGAGGGCATCATCGCGACGTTGATACCGGAGGTCGTGTTGCCTTCGCCGACCGACACGGTGTTGGCGCTCGCCGCCGAGGTCTGGTTGTTGTAGTACTCGGTTATGTACTTGGGGATGAACGCCGGCGCCTTTTCATATTCTTTTTCTTCCGCTTCGGAGTACTCCCATGAGTACACGACGTCGTAGGCGCCGCTCGACAGGCCCGTGATCGTGTATTCCCCTTTGGTGTTGGTGCTGACCACGCGACCGCCCTGGCCAGGGATGTATGCGTACACCGAGATTTTTTCGAGCCCGGCGTGAGTGTAGGCGTTTGTCACCGTGCCGGTGATCTTGCCGCCTTCGCTCAAGTGGATGTTGACGGTGTGTTCTTCGCCTTCAGCAAGGAGAATCGAGAGGCTCTGGGAAAGGTATTCGCCTTCCACGGAGAAGACAGTGATCTCGTACCGCCCCGGTTCGAGGTCCGGCACCCGGTAGCGACCGCTGGCTTCCGTGACGACCCGGAAGTCGTCTTCCGGGTGTTCGACGCTTTCGACGTCCACCCTGACGCCGCTCAATGGGGTGCTGGTGGCCGCGTTCGTCACCTGCCCGGCGATCGAGCCGGCCTTGGTCAGCACGGCGTTCACTTTCGTGACGTTGCCTTCTTCCACCGTGACCGGCACTTTCTTGGTCAGGTATTTTTCAGTTTTGTCGCTGAAAACGACCGTGTAGTCGCCGGCGGAGAGGCCAGGGACCGTGTACGTACCGTTGCTGGCGGTGGTGGTGTGGCCGAGCGTGCTTCCTTCTTCGTTGACGACCGCGACTTCGATTACTTCGACCACTTTGCCTTCGTGGTTGGTGACCGTACCTTCCACCGAGCCGGTGCCGGCCGCCTGCGCCGCGGCGGCAGCGCTCAGCATCACGAGCGCCACAGCGGCGAGCGCCGCCAGCGCGTGTAGGCGTCGTCCGCCACTAGAGCCTCCGCCACCATCCAACCCGCGTCCATCGCTTCTCTTCAGCCAAGGCAAGACCCACCGCATGTTCGTCTCCGTTCGGTCGTTTGACGCTTCCACCCGAGCGCGTCGCGGGCAAGCGAAGCACGCCAGCAAATACGAATTTTGCCGTTTGTAGGATTTGCGTACCGTATAACACCGCGCGACCGTGTTCGATGCGCTGGGACGGCGAGCGCTTACGGGGAGAGCAGCAGAGACGGATCGGCGTGCGCGGCGAGGTTGTGCAGGCCCGCGGGATCGGCCTCGGGGCCTGCGGCGAGCGCGTCTTGGAGCGCCTCTCGGTGCCCCTCAAACCGCTCACGCGCGTAGGGGACAGCTAGGCCGCGGGAGAGCATGAACGCCCAGTCGCTCGCCTGCAGCGCGAGCAACTCGCGCACCGCGGCCGGCCCCGCCGCCGCGCCCGCGGCCACCACCTGAAGCTCGCAGGCGCGCGTCGCAAACGCCAGCTCGGCGACCTGGGGACCCGACCACGTCGACAGGTCGCCGTTCTGTCCCCAGCTACTCGGCTCCCCCTCATCCTCATCCCTGAACGCGGCCGGCTCCAACCGCTCCAGCGCGTCGTCTAGCCGTACCAGCTCCAAACCCTGCCGCGAGCACTCCTCCACCACCGCCGCGAGCCATGTGATCCCCTCATACCACCAGTGACCGAGCAGCTCGGTGTCGAGCGCGCACACCGCCAGCCCGCCCCCCGGCAGGCCGGCGCCATCGCGGCGCAGGCGCTCACGGGTACGGGAGACGAAGTCCGCAGCGTGCTCACGCGCGAGCGCACACGCCCGTTGATAATCGTAGGCCTCGCCGTCATTACCCCACGGTGTGTGGTGATGGACGGTGTGGTGGTGGTAGTCGCGATAGACACCGTTGGCCGGGTAGCCACCGTCGCTCCAGACGAGCTCGATCGTCGCGCGGTCGATCGGCACGAGCGTCACGCCGTTCTCGCCAGCGAGCGGCCGCAGGTGCTCGGGCGCGCCGAGCCCGAAGCGGTTGGTCAACTCGACGCAGCTGGCATGCACCCCCGCGTCCGCCAGGGCGGGGGTCAGCCATGGGTCGTACGCACACTCGGGCAGCCAGAAGCCGCCCCGCCAGGCATCGGCCCCGAAACGGTCGCGGTGGGCGTCGACGCCGGTCTGGAGTTGCGCACGCACGCCGGCATCGGTGGCGAGCAGCGGCAGCACCGCGTGGGTGGCCGAGGAGGTCCATTCGGCATACGGGGCGAGCGCCCCCAGCAGATCCCCGCCACACCGGGCGAAACGCTCGAGCGCCTGTTCGTAGTCTCCCCACGAGCGTTCGACCTCGCACGAAAGGTCCTCGTGTCCCCCTGCCCGCAGCCCTTGCGCATCCTCGTCGTGGGTGTAGCGCCGCACCTCCCCGACGAACTTCTTGAAGCGCTCAACGATCCCGGGAGCTTCGAGCTGGTCGCACAGCACCGGCGTCAGCGACAGGGTAAGCGGGGCGCCCGCCTCGAGTAGGTCGAGCAGGGGCAGGTAGCAGCCGGCCATCGCCTCCCACAGCCACTCCTCGCCGAACGGCCACGTCCCGAAGCCCTCGACGTAGGGCATATGCGTGTGCAGCACGATCGCGAGCGCGCCGCGATCGTGGCGCGGCTTCACTACCGGCACACCGCTACAAAGTCCAGCGCCCGCTCCAGATCGGTCTGCCCGCGCGGGCGCAGAACGAAGTCCCGTGCGGCGATCGCCGGCGTGAACCAGTCGTAGAAGCGCTTGGTCAGCCCCAAGCGTGCGTGCACCTCGTCCCACCCTGCCCGCAACGCGAGCTCGTGGGCACGCAGCTTGCGGGTGTGGAACAGGCCGAAGAGAGCCACCGAGCCGAAGTGCCGACGGCAGCACCGCTCGAACTCCTCGGCGCGGTACTCGTGCACGTGCCAGGGATTGTCCGAGCGCTCCGCTCCCTTCGGCGCGAGCGTGCGCACGTTCGGGGTGGACAGATACACCGTGCCGCGCTCGCCAACTAGTCGGCGGAAGTGCTCGAGCACCGCGTCCGGGTCCTTGAGATGCTCGATCGTCTGCAGGAACACGACCGCATCGGCCTGCTCGGCGAAGCTCTCGACCAGGTCGAGCTCGAAGCGCAGGTTCGGGCGGGTTGGGATCGATATCGCAGCCGCGCATGCTCATGCGCCTCGGGGTTGGCGTCTACACCGACCACGCTCGCTGCGCTCGCTGCGAGCACGTCCGAGCCGTAGCCCTCGCCGCACGCCATGTCGATCACGCGCTCCCCCGCCACACGGGACGCGATCCATTCATACACCGCCTGGTGGCGGCGGAACCAGTAGTTCTCCTCGGGCACGTCCGGCAGCGTGCGCTCCCCCGTCAGCGCCAGCGGCGGAACGCCGTCGGGCTGGTCACATTGCTCGTAGAGGGTGCTTGTCACGAGATGGTTCGTCTGAGAGGGCTGGTGAACGAGAAATTGAGCAGGAATCGGGCGCTCAGCGAGGCACGGACACGGCGCGCGAGTATATGGTGCCGCCCCGTGCCACCGACTCTCAGCGCCGAGGAGATCCGCGACGTAAACACCCGCTACCACGACGTGGCGGCCGACCACTACGACTCCAAGTGGGGGATCGACTTCGGCGAGCTCGGTCGCGATCAGGTCATCGCGAAGGTCCGCAAGGCCCTTCACGGCAAGCCCGGGCCACTATCCCCGGTCGCTCGAGATCGGCTCGGGGACAGGCTATTTCACGCTGAACATGATGCGGGCCGGGCTGATCGGGCAGGCCACCTGCAGCGACATCTCACCGGGCATGCTCGCGAGCCTCGCCGCCAACGCCGAGCGGCTGGGCCTACAGGTGCGGACGGTGCCGGCCGACGCTGAGCATCTGCCGTTTGCCGACGAGAGCTTCGATCTCGTGCTCGGCCACGCGATCCTCCACCACATCCCCGATCTGCCGCGGGCGTTCGCCGAGTTCGAGCGCGTGCTCGCGCCCGGCGGCACGTTGCTGTTCGCCGGCGAGCCCTCCCGCTACGGCGATCGTCTGGCGAACGTGCCCAAGCGCGCCGCCGGCATCCTGGCGCCGCTGTGGCGCCGGGCGATTGGCGCGCGCCCCGCGCCGCCCGCCGACGGCGGCGCGCCCGACTCGGCGCTCGAGAGCGTCGTCGACGTCCACGCCTTCGCGCCGGCCGAACTGTCGACCTTCGCCAAGGAGGCCGGCTTCGCCGACGTGCGCGTCACCGGCGAGGAGCTGCTGGCCAACTGGTTCGGCTGGACCAACCGCACGCTCGAGGCGACCGCGGAGCCGTTCGACGTCCCCTGGGCCTGGCGGCAGTACGCCTACCGCGGCTACCTGCTCTTCCAGGAGCTCGACCGCCGGCTGCTCGAGTCGCGGCTGCCGGCGGCGATCTTCTACAACCTGATGATCGCCGCGCACAAGCCCGCAGCGTAGACGCTCGCGCCTGAGACTGGGCGCATGCCCGATCGCCTCGTCCTCGACTTTCCCCTGTTCCCGCTTCCGATCGTCGCGCTGCCCACCGAGAGCGTGCCGCTGCACATCTTCGAGGATCGCTACCGCCGGATGATCGAGGAGTGTCTGCTCACCGAGCGGGAGTTCGGGATCGTGTGGCGATCCGAGGATGAGCTCAAGCAGGTCGGGTGCGCATGCGAGATCGAGGAGGTGCTCGAGCGCATGGACGACGGCCGCCTGAACATTCTCGCGCGCGGCACCCGCCCATTCCGCCTGATCGAGCGCCAGGACGACCTCCGCTATCCAGCGGGGGTGATCGAGCTCCTCGCCGACGAGGAAGAGTCGCCCGACGCCGAAGCTGCTCGGGCCGCCCGCGAGCTGTACGCGGAGCTCGTCGAGCAGGCCACCGACCAGCAGCTCGAGGACGACGACCTGGAGGCGATGAACGCCTACCGGATGGCCGCCACCGTGGAGTTCGGCCCCGACGCCAAGCAGGAGCTGATCGAGCTGCGCTCCGAGAACGCCCGCCTGCGCCTGCTCGCGCTGCTGTTCCGCGCCGCGATCAAGCGCCTGGAGCTCGTCGATCGCGCGCAGGCCCGTGCCCGCTCAAACGGCAAGGTGCGCTTTGGCTGAGCCCCGGCAGGCCAGGTAGGCTGCCTTCGCCGCGGCGTGTACGCCGGGTACACCGGCGCCACGCCTCACGCCCTCACGGCCACCCCGCCGCGACGGGGGTCGCCCGCGCCGTCGATCGCGCCGTCCCGGCGGAGCACCGCCTGGACGCCGCCGAAGAACAGGTTGAGCTCTCGAAACTCGACGATCTGCTCGGGAGCGGCTGTCGATGAGCCGGGCGCGGCGCGCGGATCGGCCAGGGCGTCGAGATCGATCCCGGGCTCGACGTAGAGCGTGCCGTCCTCGAAGTGCACACGCGGGGCGTGCACCGCCTCGCGCGCGCGCAGGCCGTGGTCGACGACGCCGACAATCGTCTGCAGAAGCGCCGAGCGGATGCGGTTTGAGCCGGCGCTGCCCAGCACCAACTCCACCTGCCCGCCGCGCATCACCACCGAGGGGGCCATCATGCTCGGCATTCGCCGTCCCGCCGGATGGCGGTGGAAACCGAGCGGGTTCAGGTCCTGCTCACCCATCACGTTGTTCAGGTGGATCCCCGTGCCCGGCACGACCACGCCGGAGCCCTCGCCGTTGCTACAGGTCACGCTGCACGCCCGCCCCTGCACGTCGAGCACCGAGATGTGCGTCGTCGAGCCCAAGCGCTTCGCCAGGAACCGCTCGAGAAAGCCGATCTCGCTCAAGCCCTCCACGAACTCCGGCGTGCGCTCGCACTTGAGCGGCCTTCATCGCCTCCACCACGCCGCTCAATCGCGGCGGTGTGGGGCCGCGATCGAGCAGGGCCAGCGCGTAGGCCAGCAGCGTTCCTCCGGCCGAGGGCGGCGGGTTGGTGAGCACCTCGCGGTCGCGATAGCGCACGCTCACGGGCTCGCGCTCCAACGCGCGATAGCCGGCCAGGTTCTCGCTGCTCAGTGCGGCGCCATGAGCCCGCAGCCAGTCCGACACCGCCGCCGCGATCTCGCCGCGGTAGAAAGGCTCCGCGCCCTCTTGCCCGAGCAGCAGCAGCGCGTCGCCCAGCTCGGGGTTGCGCAACAGCTCGCCCTCCTTCAACACGTGCCCCTGCGGCGCCCACAGCGCCGCGCACTCGGGCGTGGAGGTCAGCAGGTCCGCGAGGATCTTCGCGATGTAGGCCTGCCCAGCGTTCAGCTTCACTCCCTCCCGCGCGAGCACGCGCCGCCGGCGCCGCCAACTCCTGTAGCGGCACGGTTCCCCAGCGCCGCATCGCCTCGCAGACTCCCGCCGGCGTTCCGTACACGCCGCAGGAGGCCGGGCCGATGTGGAACACCTGGGCGGCGTCCCCGAAGGACACGTCGACCGCCCGCAGCTCGGCCGGAGGCGGTCCATCCTCAGCGCTCCCGTCAGCCCCCTCGGCTCCCAGAGATCTTCGAGACGGCGCCTCTACGAAGAAGTCGAGCAGCGCCGGCTCCTCGCCAGCCCCGGCCACGAGCATGTAGCCGCCGGCGCCGAGCCCGGTCAGCAGCTGCTCGGCCGCGAACGAGGTCAGCATCGCCCCGACCGCCGCATCGACCGCGTTGCCGCCTTCGCGCAACACCCGCGCGCCGGCCTCGCGCGGTCAGCGGGTGACCGGCGGCGATGACTCCCTTCTCAGCTGCGCCCATTCAAGCGAAGCCTAGAGGTCGCGAGGCTTACAAATTCGGGAGGAACTCGGGCACTTCTAGTTCGTCCACGGCGAGGCCGCCGCGACGCGGAGCGGGGGGACGAGACGCACCGCCGCCGGTGCGCCGCACGCGGGGCTCGCCCGCGGGCTCGTTCAGGCGGTTGACGCTGTTGCGCCGGCCCTGATCGCCATAGCCGGTGGCGACGACCGTGACCCAGACCTGGTCGTCGAGCTTGTCGTCGACCATCGCGCCGAAGATGATGTTCGCGTCGGGGTGCGCGGCCTCGGCGACGGCCTTCGCGGCCTCGTTGACCTCCCACAGCGACAGATCGCGCCCGCCGGTGATCGACAGCAGGATCGAGCGCGCGCCCTCCATCGAGGTTTCAAGCAGGGGCGAGGCGACCGCCTGCATCGCGGCCTCGGTCGCGCGGTGCTCGCCGCCGGCGCCCATGCCGATGCCGAGCAGAGCGTTGCCCGCGGAGGACATGATCGTGCGCACGTCGGCAAAGTCGAAATTGATCAGGCCGGGCAGCGTGACGAGGTCGGAGATGCCCTGCACGCCCTGACGCAGCACGTCGTCGGCGACGCGGAACGCCTCGACCATCGCGGTCTGCTTGTCGAGCACGCTCAGCAGCCGGTTGTTAGGCACGACGATCAGCGTGTCGACCTCCTCCGCCAGCGCGTTCACGCCCCGCTCGGCCTGCTCGCCGCGGCGCGAGCCCTCGAAACCGAACGGCTTGGTCACGATCGCGACCGTCAAAGCTCCGAGTTCGCGCGAGATGCGCGCCACGATCGGCGCCGCGCCGGTGCCCGTGCCACCGCCGGCGCCCGCCGTGATGAAGATCATGTCCGAGCCCTTCAGCAGGGTCTTGACGCGGTCGTAGTCCTCCATCGCCGCCGCGCGGCCGACTTCGGCGTCCGAGCCCGAGCCCAGGCCGCGGGTCAGCTCCGCGCCGATGTGCAAAGTGACGTCCGCGGTGGACTGCTGCAGTGACTGCAGGTCGGTGTTCACCGCGAGGAACTCGACGCCCTCGACCTCGGCCTCGACCATACGATTGACCGCGTTCACGCCGGCGCCGCCGACACCGACGACGCGGATCACGGGCTGCCCGACCGCTCCCGTGGTGCCCACGGCCGCGCTCGCTGGGTGCTCGCGGGAGTAGTCGTCCATCACCGGGCGCGTGGAGCGCTCCATCAAGTTCTCGGGGATCTCCGAGGAGAAGGCGTGGCGCAGGCGCTCACGCGGCGTGGGCACGCTGTCCTCGCGCGCGTCCTGGACGGTTTGGGTTGAAGCTTTCAGCGCCGGGTGCGGCAGGCCGCTCTCGCGCGGGTGTGAAGTCGCCGGCCTCGCCGCGGCCGCGGGGGTCGCCGCGGCCTCGGCGGCGGGCGCCTCGCCTGTGGGCGCCGGCTCTCCGTCCTCCCCTTCGGTCTTCCTGAACAGCGCCGCGAGCGGCCCTTCGCGCATCGAGGCGCGTTTAGGATTGGCCATGGGTCAGAACCTCCTGCGCGAGCTGACGGTAGGACTGGGCGGCAACCCCGTCGGGCTCGTACTTGAGCACCGACATGCCCTTGACGGGAGCCTCGGCGAAACGCACGGTCTTGCGGATGCGCGAGGCGAACACGCGGTCGCCGAAGTTCTCCTCGAGGATCTCGATCGCCTCCTTGGCGTGGATCGTGCGCGAATCGACCAACGTCGGCAGGATACCCTCGATGTCGACGCCGGGATTGAGGTTCTCGCGGATCATCGCGAGCGTGTTCTGCAGTTGGATGAGGCCACGCATCGACAAATACTCGCACTGCACGGGGACGATCACCTTGTCGGCGGCCGTGAGCGCGTTGATCGTCAGCAATCCGAGGCTCGGAGGAGTGTCGATGCAGATGAAGTCGTAGTCTTCGAGGATCGGTTCAAACGCCTTCTGCAGTGAGCGCTCGCGACCGATCATCGTCGACATCGCGATCTCCGCGCCGGCCAGGTCGATCGAGGCGCAGGCGATGTCGATCTCGCGCTTGCGGATCACCTCGCGGATCGAGACCTTGTGGACGAGCACGTCGTACATCGATTTCTCGAGCGTGTCCGGATCGATGCCCTGCGACATCGTCAGGTTGCCCTGCGGGTCCATGTCGACGCACAGCACGCGGTGACCCTCCTCCGCGAACGCGGCGGCGAGGTTCAGCGTGGTGGTCGTCTTGGCCACCCCGCCCTTCTGATTGGCGAACGCGATGACCTTGGCCTTACCGTCCACAGGAGACTCCTACTCGATTGGAAAGCCGATCTCGGGGTTATTCGCACAGGGATGCGCGATTCCTGCATCAGCGACATGTGCGGGAGAAAGACTTTTTGGGAGACCATCCAGCCAATTACCGCAAACGGGTCCGTGTCGCCGGTCACCAAGGGAATCTGCCGTGTACGGGGCTCGGGATTGGCGAGAACTAGGATCCTGCAATGCCCAAGCGCTCGGCGAACCTGGCGAAGCGCTTGCAGGGCAAGCGCGTGTGCGTGTGCCTCGGCGCCGGCGGCGTCGGCAAGACCACCACCTCGGCCGCGCTCGCGTTTGGGCTGGCGGCGCGAGGGCAGAAGGTTGCCGTGGTGACGATCGACCCGGCCCGGCGCCTGGCCGCCGCGCTCGGGCTCGGCGAGCTCTCGGGCGAGCCGCGCCAGATCGACCCCGAGCTGCTGGCCGCGCAGGGGGTGGATGAGCCGGGCGAGCTGTGGGCGATGGCGCTGGACGTCAAACGCACGTTCGACGATGTCATTACGCGCCTCTCCCCCGACGACGCCTCACGTGAGGAAATCCTCGGCGAACCCTGTCTACCGCGAGCTGTCCTCAGCGGTCTCCGGCGTGCAGGAGCTCGGCGCCGTGACGAAGCTGTACGAGCTCAACGCTGAACACGACTTCGACGTGATCGTGCTCGACACGCCGCCGTCGCGCAACGCGCTCGACTTCCTCAGAGCCCCCGAGAACATGCTGCACTTCCTCGAAGGCCGCGCGCTGAAGGTGTTCCTCGCCCCGGGCGGGCTGGCCGCGCGCTTTCTCGGCCGCGGCACCGGGCTAGTGTTCGCGATCTTCGCGCGCGTCACCGGCGTGGACATGCTCGGCGAGCTCTCCACCTTCTTCCGCTCGCTGTCGGGCGTGATCGACGGATTCGGCGAGCGCATCCGCGGCGTCGCTGAGCTCCTGCGTGAAGGAACGACGAGCTTCCTGATCGTTACCTCGCCCGAGCCCGAGCCCGCCCGCGAGGCCGTGTTCCTCGCAGAGCAGCTCAGCGAGGCGGGGATGGCCCGCGACGGAGCGATCGTCAACCGCGTTCACCTGCACGGCCTCGACGGGCACTCGGTGGAGGAGGTCGCAGGCGCTGCTCGCGCCCGACCTGGGCGAGTCGCTGGCGCGGCGCACGGCGCACAACCTCGCCGACTTCGACGTGCTCGCACAGCGCGACCGCGAGACGATCGCCCGTCTGCGCCGAGAGCTCGACGAGCCGAGCCCGGTGATCGTGCCGCATCTGGACGAGGACATCCAGGACCTCGCGGGCTTGGCCCGGATCGCCGACTACCTCTTCGCCTGACGGCGGCTCAGACCGGCAGCGCGCTCTGAGTGAGCTGGTCGAGTGGATGCCCGCCGAGCTCCACTCGCGCTCGTCTCGTCCTCGACCGCGTCGGCCACCTCGACCGGCTCGGCCACTTCAGGCACCCTCAGCAGCTCGTCCGCGAGCGCAGCGAGGTTCGGGTCGAGATGACCGCAGATCACGTCTCGCAGCAGTGCTCTCAGATGGTCGGCGACATCCCGCGCGAGGTTCAGCCCCGCGGTGTGCTCGCCGGCCGTGCCCGCGATCATTGCGCGCTCCAGCGCCTGCGCCCTGATCATGCGCTTGGTCAGCTTCACGCGGTCCTCCGCCGTCGCGCACAGCGCGGCGATCCGCCCCGCCAGCAGGCCACTCGCCGACCCCTCCGGCTCGAGCAGCGCGCGCAGCGCCAGCAGATGGTCGCTCAGCGCCTCATACGCGCTCGCGCGCTCGCAGCCCAGCTCGAAGCGCCGCAGCGCCCATGCCAGCTCGTTGCCGTCGGGAGCGCGGCGGGAGACGAGGTTGCAGAACGCGCGCAGCTCGTCCTCCTGCTCGGCGCTCACCACCAGCATTCCGTGCGGGCGGCCACCCGCGCCGAGCGCCACTGGATTCCACGAGCCGGCACCCACCCGCGCCCACGCGAGCGCGCCGAGCGTCACGCGACCGTCGCCGAACAGGCGCAGCGCGCGCAGCAGGTCCTTCAGCACCTCGCGCCCCCGCGCGACCGCGTCGTCCACGTCGTCTTCGTCGGCGGTGAACACGATCAGCAGATGGTCTCTGCCTCCGCGCGGGCGGACATCCGATCTGAGCGTGAGGAGACTCCGGCGGCGGCCGCGGCGAAGGCTGGAGAACCAACACCGTCGGGCACACCGCGCAGGGCGCCCGGCTGGGCGATCGTCAGGCCTTTCGTCAATGCGAGCTCCTCGGAGGCGATCGTCAGCCCATGCAGCGTCGCCAGCAGTGTCATCTCGCTCGCGCTCGCACCCGCGGACTGCTCGAGCCTCGCCAGGGCTTCCTCGACATGCTCCTGGTACTGGGCCGGCGCCGAGCGACGGTCGAAGTCGGTCTGCTCGTCGAACACATCCTCCAGCAGCAGTCTCAGCGCCGCGCCCGCGCGAGCGTAGGCCTTCATCCGCGGGAGATCGGCGCCCCCGCCCATCCCCACCAGGTAGCGGTCGAGCCCATCGAAGTCCACCAGCAGGCTCGTCGCCTCGGCGTGGGCGGGCAGGCTCGCGAGCTTCGCCCCGTGCTGTTCGATGAACGCGCCCGTCAGCGCGCGGTAGCAGTACAGCCGTGCGACGCTCTCGCCGCGACGGGCCGGTTTCTCGGCCAGCTCAAAGGAGACCTCCGCGCCGCCGTCGATCTCCGCCTGCAGACGGTCGGCCGCTTCCGCCACGAACTCTTTCAGCGCTGTCTCCAGCTGGCGTGAACGCATCCTCTGCTACACTTCGGCCCCGCGTTCAGCGCTCCTGCTCGATGGCGGGAAGCGCAGCCTGTCTTGCAGGCCGAACTCCTACGCAACAGCGAACGCGACCGCGGCCGAGCGTCCTTCGCCCAGCCACTCTTCGCCGTAGGAGCGCATCCCGTCGACGATCGGCAGCAAGGCCCGGCCCTTCTCCGTGAGCGCGTACTCCACGCGCGGCGGCACCTCTCCGAAGGTGTGCCGCTCGACGATCCCCTCCTCCTCCAAGGCCCTCAGCCGAAGTGAGAGCGTGCGCGGGCTGATCCCCTGAAGCGAGCGCTCGAGCTCACAGAAGCGCGAGCAGCCGTCGGCCAGGTCGCGGACGAGCAAAAGCGTCCACTTGCCGCACACGACTTCCGCCGTGCGGCACACCGGGCATGTTTCGTCGACGGCCATTTCAGCCGTTACTTTACCAAATGAAGTAAGAGGAGCTAAGCGACGGTGAGCGGCGGACTCGGTGCGGGACGGGGGTCGTTTGCAGGATCGGAGTTCGTCTCGCGACGCTCCTCCGCCGCCGCCACGTCCTCCATCGTTGTCCCCCTGCGCCCATCGGCCTGCATCAGCAGCTTGAAGTCGGATGGGTTCGACGCCACCTTCATCGCGTCCTCGAAGGTCACCCGGCCGGCCTTCACGTGACCGAACAACGCCTGGTCGAAGGTCTGCATCCCGTAGTAGCTGCCCGAGGCGATCACCTCCATCAGCTTGCCCGTCTGCGAAGGGTCGGTGATCATGTCGCGCACGCGGCCGGTCATCCTCAAGATCTCGCACACCGCCACGCGCCCGCCGTCGGCGCCCGGCACGAGGCGCTGGGAGATCACGCCCTTGATCGTGCCCGCGATCATGCTGCGCGCCTGGCCGTGCTGGTGGGGTGGGAAGAAGTCGAGCATCCGGTTGATCGACTCGGGCGCATCCACGGTGTGGATCGTCGAGAGCACGAGGTGCCCGGTCTCGGCCGCCGACAGCGCTGTCTGCACCGTCTCCTCGTCGCGCATCTCCCCGATCAGGATCACGTCCGGGTCCTGTCTCAGCACGCGCCGCAGCGCGCGCTTGAACGAGGCCGTGTCCAGGCCCACCTCGCGCTGGTTGATCACCGATTTCTTGTCCGTGTGCACGAACTCGATCGGGTCCTCGATCGTCACGACGTGCTTGCTCGTCGTTTCATTTATGTGGTCGATCATCGCCGCCAGGGTGGTGCTCTTACCTGAGCCCGTCGTCCCCGTCAGCAGGATGATCCCGCGCTCTTCGTCGGCCAGGTCCTTGACCACCGACGGCAGCGAAAGCTCGTCAATCGTCGAGATCTTGTGCGGGATCGCGCGACACGCCAGCGAGATCACTCCGCGCTGGCGGAAGGCATTGATGCGGTAGCGCGCCACGCCCTCGATTTCGAACGAGAAGTCGACCTCGTGCTCCTCGCCGAACTCGCGCAGCTTCGTCTCGTCCTTCAAAAGCTCGTGCAGCGTGCGCTCGGTGTCCTCCGCGCTCAGCACGTCCCCGACCGGCTCGGCCGCCAGGTGCCCGTGCACGCGGTACAGCGGCGTGCTGCCCACCTTCAAATGCAGATCCGAGCCCTCGCGCTTTACGAGCTCCTTCAAGGCCTCTTGCACGTCGAACATAGCCCCAGATCGGCAATCCCGCCTCGGGGCTTGAATGCCGGGCTGTTCGATGGACGGGCTACGCCACGTCGCGGAGCTTTTGAGCCTCCGCGAGACTTTGAAGCTTCTTCAAAGACTGGTTCTCGATCTGGCGAATCCGCTCGCGGGTCACGTTGAACGTGCGACCCACCTCGTCGAGCGTCCGCGGATGCTCGCCGCCGAGGCCATAGCGCAGCTCGAGCACACGCCGTTCGCGGTAGCTGAGGTTCTCAAGCGCCTCTCTCAGCGCCTCCTTCGTCAGGATCTCCGCCGCGCGCTCATACGGCGACTCGGCGCGCTCGTCGGCGATGAACTGCCCAAACTCCGACTCCTCCTCGTCGCCCACCGGCTTCTCCAGCGACACCGGCGCCTGCGCGGAGCGCTTGATCGAGTCGACCTCCTCCGGGTCGATGCCCGTGACGTCGGCGATCTCGGCGGCGGTCGGCTCGCGCCCCAGCTCGGTCACCAGCTTGCGCTCGGCGCGTCCGATCTTGTTCAGCTTCTCCACAACGTGCACGGGAATCCTGATCGTCCGCGCCTTGTCCGCCAGCGCGCGCGCGATCGCCTGGCGGATCCACCAGGTCGCGTACGTCGAGAACTTGAAGCCCTTGCGATAGTCGAACTTCTCCGCGGCCCGCACGAGCCCGAGGGTGCCCTCCTGGATCAGATCCAGGAACGGCAGGCCCTGGTTGCGGTAGTTCTTCGCGATCGACACGACGAGCCTCAGGTTCGACTCGACCATCTTCTGCTTCGCGTCCAGGTCGCCGCGCTCGATCCGCTTGGCCAGATCGACCTCCTCCTGGGCGGTCAGCAGCCGCACCTTGCCGATGTCCTTCAGGAACAGCTGCAGCGAGTCGGTCGTCATGTCCGGCTTCAGATCCAGCGCCGCTTTCGCTTTGCGCCGCCCGCGCTTGTCCGGGGCGCGCTCGACCTGCGAGGCCGCCGCCGTCGCCGGGTCGATCTCCTCGACGAGCTCGATCTCCGATTTCTCCAGGAACCCGTGCAGCTCCTCGACGTCGGACTCGTCCAGGTCCAGCTCGGACATCGCCGTTGTGATCTCCGCGTAGGTGAGCACGCCCACCTGCTGCCCTTTGGCCAGCAGGCCCTTTACCTCATCGAGCTCCTGCATTTCTGCTACTGACATCGATTTCCGTTTCTTCTGTCGCTGGGCAACCCGGGGGCGACTGCGCGCACCACACCGGACTCTGGCTGAGGACGTACTCCATCGGACACTACGGCCGAAGCCTGCCCAACGTTACAACGCACGCTGCATCTTTCTGGACCCCTATGCTAACGCGCCATGAGCGATACATCCAGCGGCCGGGGCGGATCGAAGGCCAAGAAGAGCGCCAAGAAGAAAGCCAAGCGCAAGGACACGCGCGCATCGGAGGGAGTTCTCGCCAACCTGCCCCGCACCCGCCCCCAGCGTTCCAGCGCGCGACGCGATGCCGCGCGCCTCACGGCCACCGGCACGCCAAAGCCCGTGCGGCCTGCGGCGGCCAAGCAGGCCACAGCGATGAAGCGACCGGCGAAAGCGGCAAAACGTGCTGCCCAGCCCCTGCAGGAGCCAGCCCCCCGGCAGGGCTTCGAGACAGAGAGCGATCCCGTCAGCGGTCCGGTCTCGCCACCGGGTGGCGTGGACCTGTTTGCCTCCGCCGCCGAGCTCGCCGGCGAGCTCACCAAGACCGGGCTCTCGACCGGCGGGCGCCTGCTCAAGGACGTCCTCGGGCGGCTGCCGCTCAACTGAGAGGTCCGTCAGGGCGGTCTGTATACTGCCGACCACGCCGAGCTTCCGTGACTCAGGTTACGGAAGACGGGGGACCCAATTGCGGATCGATCTTTTGGTCCGTTGGGGCGAATCGGCCTCTTTTGGCCGTAGCGCGTCGATTTGACCGCGCGAGCCCGTCAGCTCACCCCGTAGGCGCTCGATAACGATGCGATTTCGATTCACAACGATCTTTCTTGCCCTGCTCGCTGCGCTCCTCAGCGCCGGCGTGCTCGCCGTGGGCGCTTTCGCGAGCACCGGTGGCGCCGCCGGTCCGTCGGCTGACACGACCCCAGGATTCACTCCCACGCCGGTTACAAAGCTCCACAAGACCGCGCTCGCGACCTGGTTCGGACCCGGCTTCTACGGTCAGCAAACAGCCTGCGGTCAGACCCTGACCCCTGCCACCGTCGGGGTGGCCAACCGCAAGCTCCCCTGTGGCACGCTCGTGAAGGTCACCTACCGCGGCCATGGTCTGACCGTGCCGGTGGTAGATCGCGGGCCCTACGCCAACGGCGCCGACTGGGATCTGACCGCGGCCGCCGCCCAGGCGCTGGGGATCGAAGAAACCGTCCACATCGCCACGGCGATCGTTGGCGCCGTCCCCAACACGCCGACCCTCGGCCTGCCCCCTGTCTCGCCCGCCGCCGCCCTCACCGGCGGCGCCGTCGCCGCGGGCTGAGCCGAACTATCGGCGCGAACGAGCTCCCGTGCGCGACTCGCGGCGCGCGGCGTAGAGACCCACATCCGCGTGCGCGGCCAGCTCGGAGGCCTGGCGTCCGTGATCGGGGCATACCGCGATACCCACCGCCACCTCCAGTGGCGTGCCACGATGACTCGCCGAGGATCTCACCGCGCGCGCAATTCGCTCCACCAGTATCTGGGCGCCCATCGCGTCTGTCTGCGGCGCCAGGAGCCAGTACCTGCCCGGGCTCTCGCACGTGAGCGAATCGGCCGGGCGCAGCTCCCGCGCGAGCGCGTCCTGCACCTGTTCCGTCAGCCGAGACACCTCGCCTGACGGCTCGACATGATACGGGTGCTCGATGTCAACGAGCTCGACGAGCAGCACCGCGAACGGCGATCCATCCTGCTCGTGGCGCTCCAGTCGGCGCCCGATCGACCCAATCCAAGCGGCTGGTCCCTCCTCGCCGCGAACGTCTCTGATCTCAATCTGCGGTGTGGACTGCACGCCGAGCGGCTCGGGCGCTGCGGGAGCCAGCTCGTCGATGAGCACTGCCCGCGACAGCGGCTCCCGGGTGGCGTCCGGCTCCGCGGACGGATCCCATGGCGGGGCCGGCTCGTTCGAGGGTGCGCTGTGGACGGCGCGCGCAGAACGGGGCGGCGGCTCCACAGACCCAGGCTGCACGGGCGCGGTTGACGGCTCAGGTGCCTCCGATCGATCGGGGGGCCCGCCGACCGTCGCGGTTGCGGTCGGCGGAGCCGGTGGCCGAGTATCTACCCGCGCCAGCGAGGCCACGGCGATCGAGACATCCGCCAGCTGCTCGGATAGCTCGGCGACGCGTTCCGAACGGGGGTCGATCAGCTCTTCGTGCAACGCCTCCCACAGCGTCTCGCTCAACGCCTGGGCCGCTCGCGCCGCTCGGGTAAGACGGTCGGCGGGACGCGGGTCCAGAGGGTCGTCGCTCACATACCTTGGATATCAGCAACCGCGGACACGAGCCTTTCAATTGCCGCATCTACCGACGGATACTCGCTCCGATCCCTCCAACACGGCGCGCACCGGCGCAGAGATAGCCTGCAAGCGATGAAGCTCGCTACGATCGCCAATCTCGAAGACCACACCTCCGAAGACAAGCGCACCGGCGCCGTGCACTCCGTGCAGGCCGCGGACATATGCCTGCCCGAGGACGCCCTGCGCCAGATCTGGACTCCGCTGCACCTGGAGCGGCTCGCGCGCACCTACTGGCGCTTTCTCTCACGTGTCACGCTTGGCTTGGTCCGCGTTCGCTACACCGAGTGCGAGCGCTTCGTCGTGCTGCTCCTGCCGCCGTTAAAGCTGCTGACCTTTCGCGCGCCCGAATACGAGATGGACGAGCAACGTGGGGTCGTACGCTGGCGCATCGCCCGTGGCTTGCTCGTCGCTCGGGCCGGACGCCACAAGGACGGCTACCTGCAGATCGACGTGCGCCGCCGCCCCAACGAGGACCCAACCCGCCAGGCCAGCGCGCGCCTGCACGTTGAGGTCGAGGTCTCGAACTTCTACCCGTCGATTGCCTCCGGGATCGGGCGCTGGTTCTACCGGGAGACCCAGTCGCGCATCCACGTGATTGTCACCCACGGCTTCCTGCGCTCGCTCGCCCGTCTCGACCTGGCCGAGTCACGCGTCGGCCGCTTCGCGGGAGGCATCGAGGACGTGCCCGACCCAGCCCCGCCGGGTGAGGAAGAGCGCCTGCCCATCGGCCACTGATCGGCTGTGGGTCACCGATCGACAGTTGCCGGCAGATCAACCCAAACGGTCCCCACCGAGCGCGAAGAGAGCCTGCTCTGGCCCGCTGATCAGCCGAAGCGGCCGTCGCCGCCACCGACCGCCCTCAGCTTTGCGCGGTCGTGCTGCGCGCGGATCCGCCGCACGGTGCCCGAGCGCGTGCGCATCACCAGCGACTCCGTGCTCGCGCCACCGGCACTCGGATAGCGCACCCCCTGCAGCACGTCGCCGTCTGTGATGCCGGTCGCCGAGAAGAATACATCCTCGCCGGCCACCAGATCGTCGCGGTCGAGCACCCGCGTCAGGTCGTACCCGGCCTCCAGGGCAGCCGTGCGCTCCTGCTCGTCGCGTGGCCACACCCGGCCCAGCAGCTGCCCTCCCAGGCACTTGATCGCCGCCGCGGAGATCACGCCCTCCGGAGTGCCGCCGATGCCCCACAGCAGGTCCACCGAGGAGCGCTCGGTGACCGCCAAGAGCGACGCCGACACATCTCCGTGGGCGATCAGCCGCACGCGTGCGCCGGCCTCGCGGATCGCCTTCACGCCCTGCTCATGGCGGGGGCGGTCGAGCACCACGACCATCACGTCCCCGACCTGAGTGCCCTTGCGCTCGGCGATCAGCTTCACCGTCTCCGGCAATGGGCGGTCGAGGTCGAGCAGGTCGGCGATCTCGGGCGAGCCCGCCATCTTCTCCATGTACACGCACGGCCCCGGGTCGAACATCGTGCCGCGCGCCGACAGCGCGATCACCGCGAGCGCGCTCGGCATCCCGTGCGCCGCGAGCGTCGTGCCCTCCAGAGGATCGACCGCGATGTCGACCTGCGGCGGAGATCCATCACCGATCTGCTCCCCGTTGTAGAGCATCGGCGCCTCGTCCTTCTCACCCTCGCCGATCACCACCAGACCGTCCATCGAGACCGACCGCAGCGCGTAGCGCATGCCGTCGACCGCAGCCTGGTCGGCCGCCAGCTTATCGCCCTTGCCCACCAGCGGCGCCGCCGCCAGCGCAGCCGCCTCGGTGACGCGTACGAGCTCCAGGGCGAGGTTGCGGTCGGGCAGTTGTTGGGGTTGATCAGAGGTCATATCCAGGCGAAACCTACACCAGTCCCCCAGCCGACTACGATCCTGGCGTGAGCGATCCCACCCTCACCGTCGAGGCCCATATCCCCGACGCCCTCCAGGCCGCCGTCGCGGACAAGCTCACGCGGGCTAAGGACGAGGATGTTGCCGGCAGGATCAGCCGCGAAGACGCCACGCTGTGGGGTCCCGAAGACACACCGGAGATCGCCAATCGCCTCGGCTGGCTGACGATCGCGGAGCGGATGTTGGGGGAGGCTGACGAGCTGACTGCGTTCGCGAATGGGGCCGCAGCCAGCGGCCTGCACGACGTGGTACTGCTCGGCATGGGCGGTTCCTCGCTCGCGCCGGAGGTGCTGCGGCGCTGCTTCGGCCACCGGCCCGATCGCCCGCGCCTGCACGTGCTGGACTCGACCGACGCCGCCACCGTTCGCGCGGTCGAGCAGACGATCGACCTGCAGCGCACCTTTTTCCTCGTCTCCTCCAAGTCCGGGGGCACGATCGAGCCGCTGTCGCTGTTCGCGCACTTCTGGTCGGTCGTCGGACAGGGCTCGAACTTCGCGGCGATCACCGACCCCGGCTCGGGCCTCGAAAAGCTCGCCTCCGAACACGGCTTCAGAAAGGTGTTCGCGGGCGATCCGAACATCGGCGGGCGCTACAGCGCGCTGTCGGCCTTCGGCATGGTGCCGGGCGCGTTGATGGGTGTCGACGTGCAAGCGCTGCTGAGGGGATCCAAGGGAGCCTGGCTGACGGCCATCGCCGAGGACGACACCCAGCTCCCCGCGGCCATCTGGCTGGGGGCCGCGCTCAGCGCGCTCGCCCAAGCGGGGCGCGACAAGCTGACGTTCGTCGTCGCTTCATCGCTTCCGAGCATCGGGCTGTGGCTGGAGCAGCTCGTCGCCGAGTCCACAGGCAAGCACGGCACGGGCATCCTGCCGGTGGCCGACGAGCCGCTGGCGAGACCCCGCTGTCTACGGCGACGACCGCGTGTTGGCCTATCTGCCGGACATCCACACGCCCGACCCCGAGCTCGATCGCAGGGTGCAGGCGCTCGCACAGGCCGGCCACCCTGTGTTCGTGATCCCGACCACGGGGCCCACCGACCTCGGCCGCGTGTTCCTGCTCGCCGAGCTCGCCGTCGCGGTCGCCGGTTGGGGCCTTCAGATCAACCCGTTCGATCAGCCCAACGTGCAGCAGGCGAAGGATGCGACCAACCGCGTGCTCGCCGGCTATGAGACGACACACGAGCTACCCGAGATCGCAGACGCCGACGAGGCGGCGCTGCGCACGTTGCTTGGGGACGCAGCGCCCGCCGCAGCTACGTCGCGATCATGGGTTATCGTGCAGCCCTCGCCCGAGTTCGACACGGCCGCCAGCGGAGCTGCGCGAGACGATTCGCGCCGCGACGAAGGCGACAACGACGTTCGGCTACGGCCCGCGCTTCCTGCACTCCACCGGCCAGTTCCACAAGGGCGGGCCGAAGACCGGGCGCTTCCTGCAACTGATCGCACGACGGGCCCGAGGACGTCGAGATCCCGGGCAAGCCGTTCACGTTCACGACGCTCAAGAACGCCCAGGCGATCGGCGACCTGGAAACGCTGCGCGCGCTGGAGCTGCCCGCCGAGCGTGTGCGCCTGCACGGGCGACGATCCCGCCGCAGGCACTGCGCGCACTCACCGCCAAGATCAAGGAGATGCTGTGACCCCGAAAGCTGTGACGCAGGACGCGAAGGACGCCGTGACCCAGATCGGCTTCGTCGGCCTCGGCAAGATGGGCGGCAACATGGTGCACCGCATCCGCCGCGACTCCGTGCACGAGGTCGTCGCCTTCGACTTCGACGAGCAGGCGGTCAAGCAGGCGGTCAAGCACGGCGCCGCCGGCGCGTCCTCGCTGCAAGGAGCTCGTCAAGCAGCTCGAGGCCGCCACGCCTGGTGTGGATCATGGTGCCCGCGGGCGAGCCGACCCAGGAGACGGTCGACAAGCTCGCCAAGCTGCTCGACGCCGACGACACGATCGTCGACGGCGGCAACTCGAAGTGGACCGACGACAAGCGCCGCGCCAAGGAGCTGAAAAAGCTCGGCATCAACTACGTCGACGTCGGCACCTCCGGCGGCGTGTGGGGCCTGGAGGTCGGCTACTGCATGATGGTCGGCGGTCCGCCCAAAGCCGTCAAGCGCCTCGCCCCGATCCTCGACGTGCTCGCGCCGCAGACCAACGAGCAGAGCGTCGCCGCGATCGGCGAGCGCGGGTGGCTGCGCTTCGGCCCCTCAGGCGCGGGGCATTACGTGAAGATGGTCCACAACGGCGTCGAGTACGGCCTGATGCAGGCCTACGCGGAGGGCTTCGACCTGTTCGACAAGTGCGAGTACGAGCTCGACAACGCCAAGATCGCGCACCTGTGGGGCCAGGGCTCGGTCGTGCGCTCGTGGCTGTGCGAGCTCGCCGCGCGCGCGTTCGAAGCCGACGGCAACGAGCTTGAAAAGATCGAGGGCTACACCGCGGACTCCGGCGAGGGCCGCTGGACGATCGAGGACGCGACCGCCCACGACGTGCCCACGCCGGTGATCACCGCGTCGCTGTACGCGCGCCTGTCGCTCGCGTGGCAACGGCGACTTCGCCGACCGCGTGCTCGCGGCACTGCGCAACCAGTTCGGCGGCCACGCGGTGAAGAGCGCGACCGGCGGACGTGACGCGACGCGAAGGCCAGCGCACACGGTGCGCAATGACACGCGTGAGCCATGGCACCTCGAGCGAACCCGAGAACCCGCTCGTCGAAGGACTCGAGCGCCTGCCGGTCGCTCCGACGACGCTCGTCATCTTCGGCGCCACCGGCGACCTGGCCAAGCGCAAACTGATGCCCGCGCTCTACAACCTCGCGCACGAGGGCGCGCTGCCCGAGCGCTTTCACCTGGTGGGCGTGTCGCGCAAAGAGAAAGACGAACGAGGACTACCGCGAGGAGTGCGAGCAGGCGATCCGCCGCTTCTCCCGCCGCACGCCCGACGAGGACGTGCTGCGGGGCCTGCTCGAGAACGTCAAGTACGTGCCCGGAGAATTCGACGAGGACTCGGTCTACGTCGGAGCTCGAGCAGGTGCTCGACGAGTTCGAGACTGCAGGACGGGGAAAAGCTCAACCGCGCCTTTTACCTGTCGACCGCCCCGAGCTTCTTCCCGGTGATCGTCGAGCAGCTGGGCGACCGCGGCCTGGCCCAGCACGAGGACGCCGAGGTGCGGGTGATCATCGAGAAGCCCTTCGGCACCTCGCTCGATGAGGCGCTCGAGCTCAACCGCCACGTGCTGAGCGTCTTCGAGGAGACCCAGGTCTTCCGCATCGACCACTACCTCGGCAAGGAGACCGTCCAGAACATGATGGCGTTCCGCTTCGCCAACGGCATGTTCGAGCCGCTGTGGAACCGCAACTACATCGACTCCGTGCAGATCACCGCCGCCGAGGACATCGGCATCGGCACCCGCGCCGGCTACTACGACCAGACCGGAGCGCTGCGCGATCTGATCCAGAACCACATGCTCCAGCTGCTCTGCCACGTCGCGATGGAGCCCCCGGTGAGTTTCACCGCCGAGGAAGTGCGCAACGAGAAGGTCAAGGTCCTGCATGCGATCCACGCGCCGAGGATCGAGGAGGTTCCTGAGATCGCGGTGCGCGCGCAGTACGCCGCAGGACACTCCGGCGGGGAGGACGTGCCGGGATACCTGCAAGAGGACGGCGTGCGCGAGGGCTCGACGACGGAGACGTTCGCGGCGCTGCGCCTGGAAGTCGACAACTGGCGCTGGGCCGGGCGTCCCCTTCTACCTGCGCGCGGGCAAGCGCCTGGCGCGCAAGATCACCGAGATCGCCGTCACGCTGAAGCCCGTCCCCCACCTCGCCTTCAGCCAGGACGGCTCGCTGGGAGTCAAACCCAACCAGCTGGTGCTCACGCTGCAGCCCAACGAGGGCGTCACGCTGCAGCTCGGCGCCAAGATTCCCGGCACCCGTATGCGCATCCGCTCGGTGAACATGGAGTTCCTGTACGGCACCTCGTTCATGTCGCAGTCCCCCGAGGCATACGAGCGGCTGATCATGGACGCGATGCGCGGCGACCCGACGCTGTTCACACGCAACGACGAGGTCGAGGCGCAGTGGCGCATCTGCGACCCGATCCTTCAGGCGTGGGCGAAAACACAGGATCCGCGGGCGGGCGGGCTTCCTCAATATGAGGCCGGCTCGCAGGGACCGAACGAGGCGCAGGACCTGCTGCTCGACGGCCACCACTGGCGCGCGATCTGACCAGATGCCGGCCGTCAGCGATGCAGTCTGGAGCGAGCAGGGAACGACGCCCGACGCGATCGAAGCGGCGCTGCGCGAGCTGCTCGCCGAACGCCACTCCGAGAACGGCGGCTTCCTTCCCGCGCGCGTGCTCAACATGGTGGCCTTCGTCGAGAGCGAGTGGAGCGGGGAGATCGCCAACCGCCTGCGCGGCGTGGGCCGCTACCACGCCTCGCGCCTGGTCGTGCTCTCCTACGAGCCCAAGCGCACGCGCCTGGACGCGCACGCAAGCGTCGCCGCCGAAGGCGAGGCCAAGCCGGGAGAGCTCGTGCTGCTGCACGAGACCGTGATCGTCGAGCTCGGCGATCGCCACCTGGACGACCTGCTGACGATCGCCGACCCGCTCGTGGTTAGCGACCTGCCGACCCTGCTGTGGTCGCCCCACGGCCATCCGGAGGCCGTCGAGGCGCTGCTGCCGCTGGCGCAGGCGACGCTGCTCGACTCGGTCGACGAGCCCGTCTGGCACGAGGCGATCGACCGCGCCAACACCCTGTCGGAGCCGCGTCTACGTCGTCGATCTCGCCTGGCTGCGGTCCACCCCCTGGCGCGAGCGGATCGCGGCCACCTTCGACCCACCGGCGCTGCGCGCGGAGCTCGAGACGATCGCCGCGATCACGGTCCGCCACCATCCCGACTCGACCGTCGCGGCGATGCTGCTGATCGGCTGGCTGGCTTCGCGCCTGGGCTGGCGGCTGACCCCGCTGGTCTCCCACGGTGATGTACTGAGCGGCACGGCGCAGGCCGGGCGTCAGGAGATCGCCCTGCGCCTGGAGGCAGCCCCCGAGCTGCCGGTGCGCGGGCTGGCCGGCCTGAGCATCGAGACCGCCTCCGGCATCCAGCTGCGCCTGGACCGCGGCCCGGGCGGCCTGCGCGCTTACCAGCGCGACGCTGGGGGTAACGAGCGCGAATGGACGATCCTCGGCGCCTCCCGCGGCGAGGCCGGCATCCTCGGCGAGGGCATTCGCCAAGCGCTGCTGCGCGACCCCACCTACCGGCCCGCGCTGCAGGCCGCCCAGGCGATGCTGCCATGAGAAGGAGCATCAACAGATGACGCGCATGACGACATTCGCCGACCCCGAGGCCGCCGCCGAGCGCGCCGCCGTGGAGATCGCACGCGCGATCGAGAGCGCCCGTGAGCAGCGCGGTGTCGCGCACCTCGCGCTCTCCGGCGGCACGACCCCGGCACGCACCTACGAACTGCTCGCCGGAGCATTGGCGGACTGGGACGGCGTCGAGATCTGGTTCGCCGACGAGCGCTGCGTCCCGCCCGAGGACGCGGAGAGCAACTACCGGCTCGCCGCCGAGACGCTCCTGCGCCCGGCCGGGATCGATCCCGCGCGGGTCCACCGCATGGAGGGTGAGCTGGGACCAGAGGAGGGCGCGCGTCGCTACGCCGAGGCCCTGGCGAGCAGCAGCGCGGCAGCCGAGCAGACCCTGCCGGTGCTCGACCTGATCGTGCTGGGCATCGGCCCCGACGGCCACGTCGCCTCGCTGTTCCCGGGAGCCCCCACGCTCGACGCCGGCGAGCAGGCGATCTGCCTGGGCGTCGACGACTCGCCCAAGCCGCCGCCTGAGCGGATCACGCTGAGCCTCGCGGTGCTGCGCGCCGCGCGGCGCTGCCTGCTGCTGGCGACGGGCGCGGGCAAGGCCGACGCGATCGCCGCGGCGCTGGCCGAGCCGAGCCATCACGTGCCCGCGAGCCTGCTCGGACGCGAGCGGTTGACCGTGATCGTCGATGACGCGGCCTCCCCCCGCCAGGCTTGGGGTAGGCGACCGGACCTCGCCATAAGTGAGGCATTACAAAATTGTGAACTATGCGAACTCGAGTGAGCCAAGTACCTTTCTACCTCCTACAGTGAGCAGTCCGGTCGCGTGAGCATCCCCAACGCCATGTCGAGAACCACAGCCCTCGAGAACGCCGACGCCATGCCGAGCACCACCGCTCTCCAGAACACGAGCTCCCTGCCCACCGCGCGCCGGCTTCGCCTGGCGTCGCACAAGCGCTCGCCGATCTTGACGAGGCCCGCGCGAGCACGCTCGCGCTGGTCGCCGGACTCAGCGACGAGGACCTGGAGCGCGTGCACTCGCCGATCATGAGCCCGCTCGTCTGGGATCTCGGCCACATCGCCGCCTACGAGGACCTGTGGCTGGCCCATCGCCACGCGGGCCTCGAGCTGCTGCGGCCAGACCTGGCGGAGTGCTACGACGCGTTCGAGACGCCACGCGCGGTGCGCGGGGAAATCGAGGCGCTCGGACCGGCCGAGGCGCGGGACTATCTGGCGGCTGTCCGCGCCCGCACGGCCGAGGCGATCGCGCGGAACGGCCTCGGCGACGGGACGATCTACGAGATGGTGCTGCGCCACGAGCTCCAGCACTCCGAGACGATGCGCCAGACGATGGCGATCGCCGGCCTGCTGCCCGCAGGCGACGGTCCAGGCTCGAGCAGCCGCTTCCGGCCTGGCGGACGGCGAGCAGGCTGGATCGAGATCCCCGCCGGCCCCTTCGCGATGGGCGCCGGCGAGCGAGGGCTTCGCCTACGACAACGAGCGCCCGCGCCACACCGTGGACGTGGCCGCCTTCCAGATCGCGCGCCGCCCGGTGAGCAACGCGAGCTGGATGGGCTTCAGCGAGGGCGGCGGCTACGAGCGGCGCGAGTGGTGGTCGGACGAGGGCTGGGCGTGGAAGCAGGAGTACGACATCACCCATCACCCGCAGATGGCGGCGGGCGACTCCGCAGGCGCCCGCCTGCCACGTCAGCTGGTTCGAGGCCGACGCCTTCGCCAGAGCGCACGGCGCGCGCCTGCCCAGCGAGGCCGAGTGGGAGAAGGCGGCGAGGAGGGAGCGTAGGAGACGCCCGCTGGCGAATCGGGTCGGTGTGGGAGTGGACGAGCAGCACGTTCCACGGCTACCCCGGCTTCAGCGCCTACCCCTACCGCGAGTACTCGGAGGTGTTCTTCGGCGAGGACTACCGCGTGCTGCGCGGCGGCTCGTGGGCGACGCACCCGCGCGTGGCGACGCCTGACATTCCGCAACTGGGACCTACCCCAGCGCCGGCAGATCTTCGCCGGAGTGCGCCTGGCGCGAGACGCGAGCAAGTCGTGATGGAGCCGATCGCCAAACCCCGAGGAGACGGCGATCCGCATCGACTCGCACCTGGACGGCAGCCAGGAACGCTCGCTCGCCGAGGATGTGCTCGACGGCCTCACGCGGCCCTTCAAGGAACTGCCGCCCAAGCACTTCTACGACGCGCGCGGCGCTGAGCTGTTCGACCAGATCTGCGAGCTGCCGGAGTACTACCCCACGCGCGCCGAGCGCGCGATCCTCGAGCAGACGGCGACCGAGCTGGCGACGTTGACGAACGCCGTCGAGCTCGTCGAGCTCGGCTCGGGCACGGCCGCGAAGACGCGCGTGCTGCTGGACGCGCTGCACGCCGCCGGCACGCTGCAGCGCTACGTGCCGGTGGACGTGACCGAGAGCATGGTGCGCGACTGCGCGGAGACGCTCACCGAGGAGTACCCGGGCCTGCGCGTGCACGGCGTGATCGGCGACTTCGAGCGTCACCTCGACCGCGTCCCTGAAGCGATCGGACCGCGGATCGTCGCGTTCCTCGGCGGCACCATCGGCAACTTCCCGCCCGGCAGCCGCCGTCGCTTCCTGCGCTCGATCGGCCGCCTGCTCGGCCCGGAGGACCACCTGCTGATGGGAACCGACCTGGTCAAGGACCCGGACGTCCTGGAGGCCGCCTACGACGACGCGCAGGGCGTCACCGCCGAGTTCAACCGCAACGTGCTCAGCGTGCTCAACCGCGAGCTGGACGCCGACTTCGACCCCGAGGACTTCGACCACGTCGCTCTGTTCGACTCCGAGCACGAGTGGATCGAGATGCGCCTGCGCTCGCGCCGCGAGCACACGACGCTCGTGCGCGCTCTGGACCTGCCCGTGCACTTCGACGCCGGCGAGGAGGTGCGCACGGAGATCAGCGCGAAGTTCACCCCGGAGCGGCTGGAGGGCGACCTGTCGGCCGCTGGCCTCGAGCTCGTGCGCTGGCTGACCGACCCCGACGAGCTGTTCGCGCTGACGCTGTCCCGCGTCGTGCAATAGGCTGCACAGCCGTGGGGATCGAGGGCAGCTCAGCGATCGTCGTCGGCGGGGCCTCCGGGCTCGGCGAGGCCACCGTGCGTGCCCTGCACTCCCAGGGCGCGGTCGTGACCATCGCCGACGTCAACGCGGAGAAGGGCGCCTCGCTCGCCTCCGAGCTCGGCGTGGAGTTCGTCTCCTGCGACGTGCGCGAGGAGGCCCAGGTAGAGGCCGCGGTGCAGCGCGGCGGTCGACGGCGGTCTGCGGATCGCGGTCTGCTGTGCGGGCACCGGCTGGGCGCAGAAGGTCGCGGGCTCCAAGGGGCCGCACCCGCTGCTGCCCTTCGAGACGATTCTCCAGATCAACCTGATCGGCACGTTCAACGTGCTGCGCTACGCCGCCGCCGCGATGATCGCCAACGAGCCATCCGAGGACGGCGAGCGCGGCGTGTGCGTGAACACCGCCTCGATCGCCGCCTACGACGGCCAGGTCGGCCAGATCGCCTACTCCGCCTCCAAGGGCGGCGTCGTCTCGCATGACGCTGCCGGCCGCGCGCGACCTCGCGCAGTACGGGATCAGGGTCAACACGATCGCCCCCGGCCTGTTCGACACGCCGCTGCTCGCCGCGCTGCCCGAGGAGGCCCGCGAGAAGCTCGGCGCGGGCGTCCCCTTCCCCCAGCGCCTCGGCCAGCCCGCCGAGTACGCGCAGCTTGCCTGTCACATCGTCGAGAACCGGATGCTCAACGGCGAGACGATCCGGCTCGACGGCGCGCTGCGCATGCCTCCGCGCTAGCGCGCCGCCTCGCCCTATTTACTTCAGGCGTTCGACGAGCATCGCCATGCCCATGCCGCCGGCGACGCACATCGACTCGATCCCGTAGGTCCCGTCGAGCGTCTCGAGGTCGTTCAGCAGCGTCGTCATGATCCGCGCGCCGGTCATCCCGAACGGGTGGCCGAGGGCGATCGCGCCGCCGAAGGGGTTGAGCTTCTCGTCGTGGATCCCCAGCGTCTCTTTGCACGGCACGATCTGCGCGGCGAACGCCTCGTTGATCTCGACCACGTCGATGTCGCTCATCGTCATGCCCGTGTTCTTCAAGCAGCGCCTCGATCGCCGGGATCGGGCCGAGGCCCATCACCTCGGGGCGGATCGCCGCGACCGTCGAGGCGACGATCCGCGCGCGCGGCGTAAAGCCCGCCGCCTTCGCCTTCTCGTCGCTCATCACGAGCAGCGCCGCGGCGCCGTCGTTGAGCGGACAGGCGTTGCCGGCGGTCACCGTGCCGCCCTCCTTGAACACCGGCTTCAGCGACGCGAGCTTCTCCATCGTCGTGCCCGCGCGCGGGCCGTCGTCCTTGGTGACGACCGTCTCGGGCACGTCGATCTCGTTGCCCTCCTTGTCGACGTCTTTGTGCGCCGGCACGGTCACCGGGACGATCTCCTTGTCGAAGTGCCCCGATTCCTGCGCGGCGACCGCGCGCGTCTGGGAGATGAGCGCCCATTCGTCCTGCGCCTCGCGGCTGACTTTGCGCTCATCCGCGACGTTCTCCGCGGTCATGCCCATCGGGATGTACACGTTGTAGAGCGAGCCCTCCGAGCCGTCGAGCTTGTGGTGGAACTCGAACGGGGCGCCCTGCCCGGCGCGCGAGACGGCCTCGACGCCGGCGGCGATGTACGTGTCGCCCTCGCCGACCTTGATCGCGTGGAAGGCCATCCGCGTCGTCTGCAGCGAGGAGGCGCAGAAGCGGTTGACGGTGCAGCCCGGCACGTGGTAGTCGATGCCGGCCAGCAGCGACGCGAGGCGCCCGATGTTGTAGCCGGACTCGCCCTCCCCGTAGCCGCAGCCCATCATCACGTCGCCGATCGTGCTCTGGTCGAGCTGCGGGTTGCGCTCGATCAGCGCCTTCAGCGGGATCGCCGCCAGGTCGTCGGCGCGGACGGTCTTCAGCGACCCCTTCACCGCGCGTCCGATGGGCGTGCGAATGGCGTCGACGATCACTGCTTCAGGCATCTGTGGCTCTTCTCCTTGGTTCGTTTGGGCCCCGGCCTCGCGGCTTCCCCGTCCCGTACATGGCGAATCCTATGCCGATCGGCTAGAGATCGAGGCGACTGACGCCCAGCTCGTCGAAGCCGACGTGGTGCGCGAGCTCGTGGCGCACCGTGCGCACGACCTGGTCGCGCAGCAGATCCGCGTCGTGGCCGAAGTCGCGGCGCAGCGTGTCGCGGAAGATCACGATCCGGTCGTGCGTGTCGTCGCGACGGGTCTGCCCGCCCTGGTAGAGACCGTAGGCGCCGCGGCGGCGGCCGCCGTCGGAGATCACGACGGCGACGTGCTCCAGCGCGTTGCGCAGCAGGTCGGGCAGGTCGTCGAGCGCGTCGCGCACGAGCTCCTCGAAGTCCTCGTCGTTGAGCGGGTCGAGCTCGAGGAACTCGTTTTCGTCGGGGTCCACCGCGAGCCCTTCGCGGGCGAGCTCCTCCGAGTGGCGCACGAGCTCTTCGAACTCGGTCTCGGACTCGGGGTCGCGCCAGTCCGCCAGGCGCACCGCCACGAACGCCACGGCGCCCATCAACGCCGCGACCACGATCACGCCGAGCGCGACGTCCTCGAGCGCCCTGACCGCGCCGATCGAGCTGAAGCCCTGGCCGACGACGAGCACGACCAGGCCCAGCGACATCGCGATCAGCGCGGCCACGCCGACGCGTCGCAGCTGACGGGAGGCGCGGTGGTGCTGGCGACGCGCGCATCGCCGCATCGGTCGGTCTACTTGAGCGTGCGGGCGATCACGAGCCGCTGGATCTCGTTCGTGCCCTCGTAGATCTGGGTGATCTTCGCGTCTCGCATCATGCGCTCCACCGGGTACTCCTTGACGTAACCGTAGCCGCCCAGCACCTGCACCGCCTCGACGGTCACGGCCATCGCGGTGTCCGAGCAGAAGACCTTCGCCATCGAGGAGTACTTCGCCCGCTGCGGGTGGCCCTGGTCGGCCATCGCGCAGGCCTTGTACAGCAGCTCGCGCGCGGCCGCGGTGCGGGTTTCCATGTCGGCGAGCTTGAACTGGATCGCCTGGAACTCGTTGATCGCCTGGCCGAACTGCCGGCGCTCGCGGGCGTAGGCGACCGCGTAGTCGGTCGCGCCCTGGGCGATCCCCACGGCCTGCGCGGCGGCGCCCAGGCGCGTGCGCTCGAGCGTGCCCAGCGCCACCGACAGGCCCCGGCCGACCTCGCCGATCACGTTCTCCTGCGGCACGCGCACGTCCTCGAAGATCGGCTGCCCGGTGGGCGAGGCGCGGATGCCGAGCTTGTGCTCGAGCTTGCCGACGCTGAACCCGGGCCGGTCGGCCTCGACGACGAACGCGGTGATCCGTCGCGTCTCGCGGTCGGTGACGGCGAAGCAGATGTAGAAGTCGGCGACGCCGAGGTTCGAGATCCAGTTCTTCGTGCCGTTGATCACCCATTCGTCGCCGTCCTGCACGGCGGTCGTCTTCATCCCCGCGGGGTCCGAGCCGGCCTCGGGCTCGGACAGCGCGAACGCGGGCGACCACTCGCCGGTGGCGCACCTCGGCAGGAAGCGCTCCTTCAGCTCGTCGGTGCCGAACAGCTGGATCGGCAGCGTGCCGAGCTCCTGCACCATCAGGATCAGCGCGCACGACGGCGTCGACCTTGGCGATCTCCTCGACCGCCATGTTCAGCATCAGCGTGCCCGTGCCCGTGCCCCCGTACTCGCTCGGAAACGGCAGCCCGAGGATGTCCTGCTCGGCGAGCATCCTGCGGATGTCCCACGGATACTCGGCCTGCTCGTCGATCTCGGCCGAGCGCGGCGCGATCTTCTCCCGCGCGATCTGGCCGATCGTCGCGCAGAAGTCGAGGTTCTCCTGGGGGATCGTGTAGATGTCGCTGACGGCCTGCATCGCGCTGATCCTAGTGATCGCGCTGCTGCGCCAGCTACGCTCAGTGCCGCGATGGCCACGCCCGCGAGCTCGAGCGATGAGCCAGACCGAGATCGATGATCGACCCCGCGCAGGTCGCCGAGTGGCTCGCGGAGGATCCCGCGCTCGCAGGTGATCGACGTGCGCGAGCCCTACGAGCGCGAGGCCGGCCACATCGCCGGCACGCGCCACATCGAGCTGGTCAAGCTCACCGCCGCAGGCGGCGAGCGTCGAGCGCGAGCGCCCGTGGTCTTCTACTGCCGCGTGGGCGCGCGCTCGACAGATGGCCGCCCAGGCGTTCCGCGCCGCCGGCTTCGAGGCCTACTCGATGAGCGGCGGCCTGCGACGATGGGCGCGACGAGGGCAGGCCGCTCGTCACCCGAGGGCGGCACACGTGGCCGACCACTGAGCACAACCGAGAAGGAGACGCAGATGGAGGCTTCCGAGTACCCCGAGGTGACCAGGGGCGAGGGCTACGCCGTCGGCCACCTCGACGCGCTCGGCGACGGTCCCGGCTTTCGCAAGGTCCGCAAGGGCCTCGACGTGACCGCGTTCGGCGTCAACGCGATCGTGATGCCGCCGGGCATCGAGAGCGGCTTCCACTACCACGACGAGCAGGAGGAGCTGTACTTCGTCCATCGCGGCACGATCGAGATGGAGTTCGGCGACGGCACCGTCCAGCGCCTGGAGGAGGGCGCGCTCGCGCGCGTCGACGCCCCCACCGTGCGCAAGATCCGCAACGCCGGGCGAGGTCGACGCGGTCTACCTGATCGCCGGCGGCAAGGACGGCTACATCGGCCGCGACGGGCGCGTGCCCGAGGGCGAGGAGCAGCGCGTCAAAGCGCTCCACGATCTCTCCGGCGGGCAGCCGAAGTGAGCACGCGGCAGCTGCCGTGCGCCGCGGCTGACGAAGCGCCCTCGACAGAGCGCTGCGCGTCAACCGCGAGCTGACGATCCCTCTGGCGGAGATCGTGCTGCGCGTCGAGCCGCTCCTCGGGGCCGGGAGGCCAGCACGCCAACGTGACCGCCTCGCGCGTGGAAGCGAGCTTCGACGTGCTCGCCTCGCCCATCGCTGAGCGAGTCACAGCGCGCGCGCATGCTGGCGCGCGCGGGCCCGCGGCTGGTGGCGGTCGCCCAGGACGAGCGCTCGCAGACGCGCAACCGCGAGCTCGCGCTGCGCCGGCTGGCCGAGCGCCTGGCGCGCGCGCTCGCCGTGCCCGCAAGCGCCGTCGCCACCCGCCCGACGGCGGCCTCGCGCGAGCGGCGCCTGGACAGCCAAGCGCCGGCGGCACCGAGCGCAAGCGCGCCGCCGCCCGCCTGCCGCGGATGAGCGGTCCTAGTTCAGCAGCTCCTTGACGTAGCGCTGGTGCAGGCGCCCGAGCGAGGTCTTCTCGGGGTGGAAGCCGATCGCGTTCCACAAGAGGCCCGGAGGCCGGCGCCCAGGCGATGATGAGGTAGACGCCCAGCACGAGCGCCGTCGTGCGCAGCCGGCGCGAGCTCGACAGCGCCGCCAGCGGCAGCACCCACAGCACGTACCAGGGCAGCACCCAGCCGAGCGTCACCAGCAGCGCGACCGTCACCCAGCCGCTGGCCGTGATCGCATCCCTGCGACGCCACGCGAGCACGCAGCAGAGCAGCACCGACAGCACGAGCACCACGCTCAGCAGCAGCGTGCAGCGTTTCCGTCTCACCGCCGCTGCCGAGCGCCAGGCCGAGCAGGTTCGGGCACGCTCACGTTGGTCACGAGCCGGCTCTGGGTGCTGAGGTCGGGGATGTGCAGGCCGAAGGCGATCAGGCTGCGCCGCCGCGACGCGACGCCCGCGAGCAGCCATGCCGATCAGCACCTGCACGAGCGCGGCGCGGCGCTCTGAGCAGGGCCGCCAGCACGACCGGGATCAGGACCGCCCCGGAGGCCTTGATCGCCGCCGCGGTCACGAACGCCACGCCTGCGCCGATCTGCAGGCGGCGCGAGCGGCCACAGCCATCCGCGCACGCTCGCGCGCGCTGCGCACGCCAGCCCGGTCCTCAGGCTGGCCGCACATCGTGGATCCACCGCCGCCTGCTGATCGTCCCGCCACCCACGCGCCGGCGCGCAGCAGCAGGTAGAAGCCGAGCACGATGCAGAAGACCATCAGGAAGTCGTTGTGGTCGCCGCCCAGCCCCCACACCAGCACGATCGGGTTCAGCCCGACGAGCACGATCGCCGCGACCGGGTCGCGACCCAGCAGCGCGCGCGCACTTCCACACGAGGAAGATCGTCGCCAGGCTGGCCAGCGCCGAGGATCGCCTTGATCGCCCAGAACGACGCGGCCACGCCGAGCGGGACGAGCGCGAACGTCATCAGCGTGAACAGCGGGCCGTACGGGCTCAGCAGCTGGTGCCAGTTGCGACAGGTAGTAGCTCGGGTCGTCGTGCGGCTCGAGGATCGGGATCGTCGTGTACGGGTTGAGGTGGTGCACGACCTCCATGCGCCCGTAGTTGACGTAGTTGAAGACGTCCGTCAGCGCCAGCGGCGGGCGCCAGGAAGAAGATCGCGTGCACCGCCAGCACCGCGGCGATCGCCCAGCGCGCGCGCAGCCGCGGCACGTACTTCAAGCGCCACCAGATAGCTCACGTACATCACGACCATCGCCCCGTGAACAGGTACTTCAGCGTCGTGCGGTTGCGCGTCAGCCCCGGCCAGCAGCCCGCCCAGCGGGCCGGCCATCCAGTGCGGGAAGAAGCCCGCGTGCGTCGTCGCCGAGAGCAGGCTCGGGCGGTCCGCCGCGCATCACCACGAGCAGCAGCGCTGCAGAGCACGATCGCCAGCAGCGCGCTCACCCCGATCGCCGCCCGTCGGCGGCTGCTCGCGTCCGCGCCGACGCGCGCTCGGCGCGCTGTCGCGCGGAGCGGCGCGTCGCTTAACTGCGAGAGCCCGCGTCGCAGCGGGCCCTCGGAAAGTCGCATTCATGTCCGCGAGGTCCAAACCTCGCTATCAGCAACTTAGATCGACTGGACGTTGACGGCCTTGGGGCCCTTGTCGCCCTGCTCCGGGTCATAGGAGACCTTCGAGCCCTCCTGCAGCGAGCGATAACCCTCGCCGTTGATGCCGGTGTGATGGACAAACAGGTCCTTGTCGCCGTCATCGGGGGTGATGAAACCAAACCCCTTGTCGTCGCTGAACCACTTTACTGTGCCAGTAGGCATGTGGGTACTCCTCCACGGTATGTGCGTGCTGCGACGCGGAGGATGCTGCTAGAGCTTCGACCTGCGAGCGCTTGCACTGCTTTCGCCGGTCTTATGCGCCGGCCAGACGAGACGACCGTAGCAGGTCCCCGGCCGCCTGTGTTGCCGAGTTGCTATATCTCGGACGCAATCGCTTCCGAGCCGCTCACCCTGAAACGCCTGCTCCCGCCCGGCGCCGCCGGCCACCGCCGCGGAGATCGTGGCGCGGCTTCGGGCTGGACGCAGTCTGACCGCATCCGGCTCCGTCGACGGGCGGGCGGGAACGTCCATACGTGATGCTGAACATGGTCAGCACCGTCGACGGTCACGCGACGCTCGGCGGGCGCTCGGGGCCGCTCTGCGAGCCCCGCCGACCGCGAGCTGTTCCACGGGCTGCGCGCGGCCGTCGACGCGGTCATGGCCGGTGCGGGCACCGTGCGCGCCGAGCGCTACGGCAGGATCATCCCCGACGCGTCGCGCCGCCGGCTGAGGCGTCGAGCGGGGCCTCAGCGAGGAGCCGCTCGCCTGCATCGTCTCCGGGCGCCTCTCGCTGCGCGGCCGACATCCCGCTGCTCGCCGATCCCGCGGCGCGGGTGGTGATCCTCACCCCCTCGGCGGCCAGCCTCCCGGAGAGCGCCGCCGAGGTCCACTACGTGCGCGCCGAGCGCGACGGGCTGCTCGACCTGCCCAGCGGCGTTCGCCGAGCTGCGCGAGCGCTTCGGCGTGCGCACGCTGCTGTGCGAGGGCGGACCGCACCTGAACGCACAGCTGCTCGCCGCCGGGCTGGTGGACGAGCTGTTCCTCTCGCTCGCTCCCACGCTCGCGGGCGGCGACCCGGCGGCCGGCGGCGAGGCGCTGCGGATCGTCGCCGGGCACCGAACTGGAGCCCCCGGTCGAGCTGGAGCTGCTGAGCGCGCTCGAGAGCACCTCGCATCTGTTCCTGCGTTATCGCGTCAGGGGCCTCCCCGGTGACGAGGTAGCGGCAGCGGGCGCTACGGCGTCTGAGCCTCGGCGCCGGAGCGCGTCTCGCGCGAGACGATGCTCAGCAGCTCGCTCGCCAGATGACGGCCTTCGGCGGCCACCGTCGGGGTCGCGGAGATGCGCACCACGACCTCGTCGCCGTCGAGCTCCTCCAGGGTGATGCGCGGCACGTCGCGCAGCGGCGTCTGTAGTGACTTCTCCAGCAGCTCCTGCAGATCGCTCGGCGTCATCCCGGGGCGCAGGCGCGCACGCAGGTTGACCGCCTCGGGCTCGCGCAGCGGCAGCACCGCAACGTTCAGCACGACGCTGTTGGGCACCATGATCGAGTCCTCGCCCGGTGGCGAACGTCGTGTACAGCAGCCCCAGCGAGCTGACCGTCCCCTCGATCTGACCGGCCAGCGGTCCACCCTGCAGGCGCACCCGCTCGCCCACGCGGAATGGTTGCGCGCTGAGCAGCACCGTGCCCGCGATCACGTTGCCGAGCGTCTGCTGCGCCGCGAGACCGAGGATCACGGCGGTGAACGCGCCGCCGACGAGCAGCGTGCGCGCTTCGATGCCCGCCACGCCCAGCGCCACCAGCAGCGCGAGCGCGACCGTCGTCAGGCGGATCAGGAACCCCACCGTCCCGGCCGTCGCCGGGTCCAGGCGCCGGAACAGCGGCGGTCCCAGGCCGCGGCCGACGTCGCGCGCGATCGCCCAGCCGAGGATCACCAGCGCGATGACCGTCGCCGACGCGCACCGGGGTTTCCAGCGCCGGTTCCAGCGCCGCCGGATGCCCGTGATGCCCCGGCGTGCCGATCAGGCTCACGCGGTTGTCGTAGAGGACCACCACACCGACGAACAGCGGCAGCAGCACGCAGCGCCTCCAGGCGCGCGCGCTTGACCACGCGCGGGCTGATCTGGCGCAGCAGGCCGACCTCCCGCCAGGCCTGGCTGCGGGTCTCGAACATCTTCGGTGGGGTCTTCGGCACCGGCATCGCGCCCCATGATGGTGGCAGGAGCGGCCTACGCGAGCGTATAGACCAGCATGAACGCGCCGAACACCAGACAGTAGATGGCGAACGGGATCAGCGTTTTCGTTTTGAAGTAGTTGACGAGGAAGCGCACGGTGAAGACCGCCGTCACCGCGGCGCTCACGCAGCCGACGAGTGCCTGGCCGCGAATCCCGTTACCGAGGTGCCCGAGCAGGTCGGGCATCTTTACGATGCCCGCGGCGAGGATGATCGGCGTGGCGAGCAGGAAGGCGAAGCGGGCCGAGTCGCTGTGGTCCAAGCCGCGTGCCAGCCCAGCGCCCATCGTCACACCGTCGCGGCTGATGCCCGCGACCAGCGCAGTTGACTGAGCAGCGCCGATCACGAACGCCTCGCGATACTCCATCGTGGCCAGCTCCCGCCCACCGTCGGCCTTGGCGCCCTCGCGAATCGCCAGTTCGCGTACTGCAGCGCGACGACGAAAGCGCTCGGCCGCGAACAGCATCAGCCCGTTTACCATCAGGAAGATCGCGGCCACTTCAGGCTTCGCGGTCAGCGTGCGTAGCTGGTGCTCGAACGCAAGGCCGATGACCCCCGCCGGGATGCTCGCCATGATGATCAGCCACGCCAACCGCTCGTTCCCCGTCTCGGCGCGGCGAGTCTTCAGCGTGTGGAAGAAGGCGCCGACGATTTCCACCCAGTCGCGCCGGTAGAAGAACAGCAGGCCGAGTGCGCTGCCGACGTGCAGCATCACGATGAACGCCAGCCAGAACGACTCCGATTCGGACTGCACCTGCACGAGGTTGTTCCACCCGAACAGCGTCGGGAACAGCACCGTGTGCCCGAGGCTGGAGATCGGAAACAGCTCCGTCACTCCCTGCAGGAAGCCGAGCACGATCGCCTGGAAGTAGGTGATCGCGGAGGCCAGGGGGATTGCGAGGAGGGTGTGCATGAGCGCGACAGCTTACGGATGCACCTCTACGGACGCGCAGATCGTGAGCACACTCTCATCGCGCGGTCTCGGCCGCCGCGGCCACCATAGCCCCCGTCACGCGCGCCAGATCGTCTTCGACGATCACGTAGGGAGGCATCGTGTAGATCAGGTCGCGGAACGGCCGCAGCCATACGCCGTGCTTGACGGCCACGGCGGTCACCGCCGCGATGTCCACCTCCTCACGCATCTGCACGACGCCGATCGCACCGAGCACGCGCACGTCCACCACCCCCGGCGATTCCCCAGCAGGCTCCAGCCCGGCGCGCAGACCGTCTTCAATCATCGCCACGCGTTCGCGCCAATTCCCGTCGGCAAGCAGATCCAGCGAGGCCAACGCAACAGAGCACGCGAGGGGATTCGCCATGAACGTCGGCCCATGCATCAGCCCGCCACCCTCACCCGATGAAACCGCGTCGGATACCGCCCGCGTGCAGAGCGTCGCGGCGAGCGTGAGATAGCCGCCGGTCAAAGCCTTGCCGACGCACATCACGTCAGGTGCGACGCCGGCGTACTCGCAGGCGAACAGCGCACCGCTGCGTCCGAAGCCCGTGGCGATCTCGTCGAGCACCAGCAGCAGACCGTGCTCGTCGCACAGACGCCGTAACAGCGCGACGCACTCCGGAGCGTGGAACCGCATCCCCCCCGCTCCCTGCACGACTGGCTCCACGATCACAGCCGCCAGCTCGTGTGCGTGCCGGGCAACGAGCTCGCTGACGTGCTCCCCCCAGATGTCGTCCAGACCGGCATCAAACCCGTCCGGTGGGCGCTCGGCGAAAACGTGCTCCGCGAGCACACCCGTGAACATGTTGTGCATCCCGCCGACCGGGTCGCAGACGGCCATCGCGCCGAACGTGTCACCGTGGTAGCCGCCCCGCACGGTCAGCAGCCGCGTTCGCTTGGGGTGTCCCGTCGCCCGTTGGAACTGCAGGCACAGCTTGATCGCGACCTCGACCGAGACCGAGCCGGAGTCTGCGAAGAACACCTGCTCCAGCCCGTTGGGAGCGATCTCCACCAGGCGCTCCGCCAGGAGCACCGCCGGCTCGTGGGTAAGCCCGCCGAACATCACGTGCGCCATTCGCCCGAGCTGCTCTTGCACAGCAGCGTCGAGCGCAGGGTGGCGGTAGCCGTGAATCGCACACCACCACGAGGACATACCGTCGATCAGCTTGCGTCCGTCCGCGAGCTTCAGACGCACCCCCTCCGCCGAGACGACCGGCAGTGGCGCCTGCGCGCCGGGCAGCGCGCCGTAGGGATGCCAGACGTGCTCGCCGTCGAACGCGAGCAGTGCGTCCCAGTCGGTCAGATCAATCCTCGTAGAGCACAAAATCCCGCTTACGGGCGCCACAAACCGGGCAGAACCACGTGTCAGGAATGTCCTCAAAGGCGGTTCCCGTCGGGATGCCTCCGTCTGGGTCGCCCTCCTCGGGGTCATAGATGTAGCCGCAGGACTCGCAGATCCAGCGCTGGAGGGTCGTGGTCGTCATGGGCGCAAAGTCTTGGTCGTCATGGTGCAAAGATTACCGGCCCTCCGTCGCGACGGTAGGGTCAGCAGATGAGTACCCACGGGGAGAGCGGGGGCCCGGCGCCGGGTGAGGAGTACAACCCGGGGAAGGCCACGCCCGCACGTCAGGCGGCGACCGTGATCCTGCTGCGCGGCGGCGCGCAGACGCTCGAAGTGCTGTTGGTCAAGCGCACACCCGCCGCGAGGTTCATGGGTGGCGTATGGGTGTTCCCGGGAGGCGCCGTCGACACCGACGAGGGCGAGGGCGACGACGCCCACCGGGCAGCGGCGATCCGCGAGCTGCGCGAGGAGGCCGCGATCGTGCTCGAGGACGCCGATGCGCTCGTGAAGTTCTCGCGCTGGATCACGCCGGCCGAGGTCCGCACGCGCTTTGACACCCATTTCTTCCTCGCGCTGCTGCCCGACGGCCAGGAGCCGCAGGTGGATGGCGAGGAGTGCGTCGAGGAGGGCTGGTTCACGCCAGCGGCGGCGCTGCAGGCCCACCGCGGTGGGCAGATCTTGCTCGTGTTCCCCACGATCAAGCACCTCGAACAGCTCGACGCGTTTCTTTCCGCCGAGGAGCTGCTGGACCACGCCCGCGGTCGCGAGGTGCAGCCGATCCAGCCGCGAGTCGTGGTCGAGGGCGAGGTCGCTCGCGTGCTGCTTCCGGGCGAGCCGGGATACGACGATCGCTAGCCGACGCCCCATGGAGCCACGCCGGGACGCGAGGCACTGACGGGGAAATGGTCCGAGATGCCCGCAAATTGCGTCTTTCCTGGCGGGGTGACCATCGATGACCGTGTATCCGGCGAGCGTCTCGACTAGAAAGAGAAGATGCCCACCGCGGTACGCGCACCGAAACGCTCTGGCCTGACGGTCGCCGTCACCGGGCCCACGGGCGAGATCGGGCGGGCTGTGCTCGGAGCGCTCGAGCGCTCCTCCGGGGTGAGGCATGTACTCGGGATGGCGCGGCGGCCGTTCGACCCGGTCGCGCACGGCTGGAAGAAGGTCTCCTATCGGCAGGGCGACGTCCTGGACCCCGCCGCCGTGGCCGAGCTGGTGACAGACGCGGATGTGGTCGTGCACCTCGCGTTCCTGATCCTGGGCGGCCCGCGTGAGACCCGCGCGGTGAACCTGGAGGGCTCGCGCAACGTCTTTCAGGCGGCCGTCTCCGCTGGGGCCAAACGGTTGGTCTACGCCTCCTCCGTCGCCGCCTACGGATTCCACGGCGACAATCCCCAGCCGCTGACCGAGGAGGTGCCTGCACGCGGCACCATGGCTCACTACTACTCAGCCCAGAAGGCCGAGGTCGAGGTGATGTTGAAAGAGGTGTTGCGCGGCTCGGCGACCGCCCCCTATGTGCTGCGGCCGTGCATCGTCGCCGGCCCGGACGCACCGCTCTTGATCGACAGCCTGCCCTATACCCAGATCTCTGAGCGGCTACCCGGCCCGGTCCTGCGTCTGCTCGACGGCGTGCCGATCCTCAGGCCAGTGCTGCCCGATCCCGGCGTGCCCTTTCAGCTCGTCCACCACGACGATGTCGCCAGCGCGATCCGCGCCGCCGTGCTCGGCCGTGGCAAGCCGGGCATCTACAACCTCGCAGGATCGGGCGAGCTGACGGTGAAGGACCTCGCGCGTGAGCTCGGCTGGTACTCGATCCCGGTGCCCGAGCTCGCGATCGACGTGGTCGCCGAGATGATCGGGCGCTTGGGCTTCCTGCCTGCCCAGGCCCAATGGGTCGCCGCCTTCCGGGAGCCGGTGATCATGGATGTCGCAAAGGCCCGGCGCGAGTTGAAGTGGCGTCCGCAGCACGACGCGCTACAGACGCTGCGCGCGACGATCGCCGCCGAGCGACTCGATCGCTTCGTGCGCTGAAGTGTGTTTTCCAGCGTCGGGGCACTTTTCCAGCGTCGGGGCACACGTGAAAGAAGCCGAGGCGTGAAGGGCGCAGAGGACCCGCGACCTCAGGCGGCCTGTTGCGCCTGGATCACGTGCGTGACGGCGTTGATCAACGCCAGGTGCGTGAACGCCTGCGGATAGTTGCCGAGATGGCGCCCCGAGGACGCCTCGAGCTCCTCGCCGTACAGACCGAGGTGCGAGGAATAGGAGAGCAGCCGCTCGCAGAGGTGCTCGGCCTCGCGTCGCTCGCCGATCTCCGAGAGCGCCGAGACCAGCCAGAACGAGCAGATCAGGAACGTCCCCTCCGCGCCGCTCAAGCCATCGTCGGTCTCGTCGGTGCGATAGCGCAGGACGAGACCCTGCTCGGTCAACTCCTCGCGGATCGCGTTCACAGTGGCACACACGCGCTCGTCGTCGGGGGGCAGGAAACGAAGTAGCGGGATCAACAGGGTCGAGGCGTCGAGCGCGTCGGTGTCGTAGTGCTGGCGAAACACCCCGCGCTTGTCCACGCCGCGCTGCAGGATGTCCTCGCGTATCTCATCGGCCACGGCCTGCCAAGCCTCTGCCTGTTCCTCCTCGCCCCGGCGTTCGGCCAGACGCGCCCCGCGATCCATCGCCACCCAGCACATCAGCTTTGACGAGACGTAGTGACGTGGCTCTCCGCGCGCCTCCCAGATGCCCTGATCCGGTTCCCTCCAGACCTTCGCGGCACACTGCACCTGGTCGGTGAGCACCGGCCACAGGCGCTCGGGGATGTGGTCGCGCTTCTTGGAGTGCAGGTACACCGAGTCGAGCACCGCGCCGAACACGTCGTTCTGGCGCTGGTTGTATGCGCCGTTGCCAACGCGCACCGGGCGCGCGCCTTCGTAGCCCTTGAGGTGCTCGAGCGTCGACTCCTCCAGGTCCCGGTGGCCCGTAATCCCGTACATGATCTGTAGCGATCCGTCCTCGTTGCGCTCCAGGTCCGCCACGTATTGGATGAAGTCGTCGGCCTCCCAGTCCAGCCCCAGCGCGTGCAGGCCCCACAGTGTGAACGAGGCGTCGCGCATCCAGCAGTAGCGGTAGTCCCAGTTGCGTTCGCCGTGCGGCGTCTCTGGCAGCGAGGTGGTCGGCGCCGCCACGAGCGCGCCGGTGGGCATGAACGTAAGGCCCTTCAGTGCCAGCGCCGAGCGCTCGAGGTGATAGCGCCAGGGATGATCGGGGTAGGTGCCGTCGGCCAACCAGCTGCGCCAGAAGTGGCTCGTGCGGGTCAGGTACTCCTCGGCCTGCTCGGCCGTGCGAGGGCCGCCGAGTCCCTCGGTCCAGGAGATCGCGCAGAAGCGCCGCTCGCCTTCGGTCATCGTGTGACGCGCGTGTACGCGGTTGCCCTCGATCCCCATGCGGACGTCGCTGTACAGGCGAAACTCCGTCCGTCCGTCGCTGGCGTCGAGCGCGTACCCTCCCTCGGAGCCGGTGTCCACCACGCTCCACTTCGCCGGCGTCGAGCCGTACTGGAGCATCGGCTCGCACACCATCTCAAGTTGCACCTCGCCCTGGATGCATTCGATCACCCGCACCAGCAGGTGGTCGGCGTCAAAGTCGGTGGGCGCCCGTGTGTGGCTGGAGCCCTCCTTGTTGTCGTGCCACTGCCCGATTGTCAGCCCATCCACCACGCGCAGCCATCCCTGCGGGGTCATCCAGGTCGTCTCGATCAGGTTCGTGCCCGGCATGTAGCGCCGGCCCGCGGGCACATACACGTCGTAAGGACCCACGCGCCAGCTTCCGGCCCCGCGGTCGAGCATCGCGGCAAACACACTCGGCGAGTCGAAGTGAGGCACACACATCCAGTCGATCGACCCGTCGGAGGCGACCAGCGCGCCAGTGTGGCAGTCCGACAGAAAGCCGTAGTCGGCAATCGGCGGAAACGGGGAGTTCGGTGAGAACGACGCGCCCGAGCTCTCTATGAATGATTTCCGCGTTGGCAGCGGCGCAACCTCGGCCTCCTTGGTCTGGCTACTGACCTTTGGTGCAGGGCTGTTCGAAGTCGCCGAGCGCGGAGGCATGTTCATCGAACCGTAGCGTGAGCGCGCGTCGGGCCGGTATCGCTCACCTCCAGGGAAGCTCCACATCGGAGGGCAGGCGAGCCTCGTCATCGAGCTTGTTGAGATGGGCGCGCAACGAGACAGCGGCGACAGGACGCAGCTCGGCGGGCACATCCGACCACGCGGCGTCGAGCAGCTCGGCAGTCGAGCGACGACCTTCGGCGAGTGCCGCAAGCAGCAGTCGCTCGCGCTCGAGGCGATGATCGATGTACTGATCCAGCTTCGCGCGGGGCGCCCAGATCGGGGGTCCGTGGCCCGGACACAGAACGTCGAGGGCACGCTCGCGCATTTTCTCAAGGCCGGCAAGATAGCCCGCAAGCGCACCGGGGTCGGGTGCGATAAATACGCTGCCTTCGCCGAGCACCGCGTCGCCGGTAAAGCATGCCCGGTCCGAGATAAGCGCAATGTGATCAGGTGCGTGACCGGGCGTCGAGAGCGCTTCGAAAGGCCCAAAGACAGTCCCGTCGACGAGCTCCACATCGACCTCGCCGCGCCCGGCGGCGAGTGGCGCCGGGTCGCGTTCGCGCAGGACCTCGACGGCTTCGGCGTGGTCGGAGTGGTCATGGGTGAGGACGATTCCACCAAGACCTCCGCGCGCATCGATCTCAACCAGCAGCCGCTCGATGTGAGAGTCGATCTGCGGGCCGGGGTCGACAACATAGGCCGGGCCACGGCCGACGACCCACGTGTTGGTGCCCGAAAGGGTCAGTGGCCCGGGGTTGGACGCGAGCACGCGCAGGATGTCGTAGTTCAGCAGCCGCTCCGCCTCGGACGGAGTCTCGAAGCTGAAATCGGTCTCGGAATCGGGGGGCGGCAGGGAGCTCACCAGCGCGACCTTAACCGAGCCCGCTACGCATTTGACTGGAAGTCATCTCGCGCGTCGTACTCTGGGGGACGACCATGCCCCTCCAGCACCCGGAGCACGCCGGACACAACCCCGTAGTGCAAGACCCGAAAGAGTCATACGGTGCCATTCGCCCAGCCTGAGTCGCTGCGCCGCGAGCTGGCGCATGCGCTGCCGGACCGTCCATTCGCGCTGCGCTTCTGGGACGGCTCGGAGCTCGAGCCGACCGCCCCCAGCGGACCTGCCTTCACGGTGCGTTCCCCGGCCGCGGTCGCCCATCTGCTGCGCGCCCCTTCCCAGCTGGGGCTGGGACGCGCCTATGCCGCCGGCGAGCTGGAAGCGGACGACCTCGATCGCGTGATCGGGCTGCTCGACACGTTCAAGGCGCCCGCGATCGACACCAAGACACGGCTGCGGCTGACGCTGGCCGCCGTACGTGCATGCGGACTGATGACGCCACCACCGATCCCCGCCAGCGAGCTGCGCCCTCGCGGCCGGCGCCACAGCCGCGAGCGCGACGCGCGCGCGGTGCGCCACCACTACGACGTGTCAAACGAGTTCTTCGCGCTGTTCCTCGACGAGTCGATGACCTACAGCTGCGCGCTGTTCTCGCGCGGCGCGCGCACGCTGGAGGAGGCCCAGGCGGCAAAGCTCGAGCTTGTCTGCACGAAGCTCGCCCTGCAAGAGGGCGAGCGCCTGCTCGACGTCGGCTGCGGCTGGGGCGGCTTCGTGCTGCACGCGGTGGCCAACCACGGGGTCCGGGCTGTGGGCATCACTCTCTCCCCGTCCCAGGCCGAGCTGGCGCGGCGGCGGGTGGCCGAGGCCGGGCTTTCCGATCGCGTCGAGATCCGGATCGCCGACTACCGCGAGCTGGGCGGTGGCGAGCACTACGACGCGATCGCCTCGATCGGCATGGTCGAGCACGTTGGCGCCAATCAGATCGATGTATATGCCGCCCAGCTCGCCGCGTTGCTTGCACCCGGCGGCAGGCTGCTCAACCACGGAATCGCCCGTCTGCGCCATGGCGAGGCGGAGGCGGGGCCGTTCTCCGAGCGCTACGTGTTCCCGGACGCCGCGCCTCTGCACGTCTCGCGCGTGATCCTTGCGCTGGAGCGCGCGGGCATCGTCCCCGAGCACGTCGAGGGCCTGGCGACGGATTATGCCGAGACGCTGAGCCACTGGATCGAGCGCCTGGACGCCAACCGGGCGCAGGCCGAGCTCTTAGCCGGCGCCGAACGCGTGCGTGTGTGGCGGCTCTACCTGCGAGCCGCCCGCAACGGCTTCCGCACCGGCTTTACCTCGATCTTCCAGGTGCTAGGACGACGCTGAGCGGCGCGAAGCTGCGTCCTCGATCGCTCGTGTGCAGAGCACATTTCGCTCTCTGCGTCCTGACCAGCTTGCCCAGCCCCGCCCTAGCATCGCCCTGCCCTTAGTGGCGGCCGGTGCGTGCCGCGCCGCTTCTATTACCGGAGCCGGAACCGCTGCGTGCGGAGCCTGTCCGTGGAGAGCCGGAACCGTTGCGTGCGGAGGAGCCATTACGGCCACGGTTGCGCGACGCCCGCATGCGCTGCTGAGAGCCGCCGGAACGCTGCCCGGTGGCATCGCTCGGCAGGCCGCCGAGCTCGAGCTCGCGGTGCAGGCCGAGGTCGCGGACCATGCTCACCATTTCGCGCGCCTGATCGTGGACGACGAACGTGACGCCGGTGCCGCTTGCGCCCGCACGGGCGGTGCGCCCGATGCGATGCACGTAGTCCTCGCGCGAGCCGGGGATGTCGAAGTTGATCACATGCGTAATGCCCACCACGTCAATGCCGCGGGCAGCCACGTCGGTGGCGACGAGCGTGTCGACCGCGCCCGACTCGAAGCGGGCAAGCGCCTTCTCGCGCTGTGCCTGAGACTTGTCGCCGTGCATCGCAACCGCCTGCACGTTGCTCGCGGCCAGCCGTTTGACGAGCCGGTCGGCGCCGCGCTTGGTGCGCACGAACACGAGCGTGAGCCCGCGCTCGGAGTCGTTCAGCTCGGACACCAGCCGCGCCACCTTGCCCTCATGGGAGACCGACACGAAGCGGTGCTCGACCTTCACTTCTGATGACTCGCCCCCGCCCACCCGCGCGTGCTCGTGACGGCGCGGGTTAGAGGTGTAGGCCTTGGCGATGCGGTCGACCTCGCCCTCGAGCGTCGCCGAGAACATCAGCGTCTGACGATCCTTCGAGGTCAGCTTCACGATCCGGTCGACGACAGGGCGAAAGCCCATGTCGAGCATCCGGTCGGCCTCGTCGAGCACGAGTAGTTTGACCTTGCTGAGCGAGACCTCACGACGATCGATCAGGTCAAGTAGTCGTCCCGGTGTGGCGACGAGGATGTGGGCGCGCGCTGCGATCCGCGCCTGCTTGACGATGCCAGCGCCGCCATATACCGCGGCGATCGAGAGCGCGCGTGAGTGCGCGATCTCGCGCAGGTCGTCGACGATCTGGATTGCCAGCTCGCGCGTCGGCGCCAGCACCAGCGCCGAGGGGCGCACATCGGTGCCCTTCAGGCGCTCGACCATCGGAATCCCAAACGCGAGCGTCTTGCCCGATCCGGTCGGTGACTGGGCCAGCAGATCGTGCCCGGCGAGCACGTCGGGAATGACCATCTTCTGAACTGCGAACGGCTGGGTGATCTCGCGCTTGGCAAGCTCACTTGCGACGACCTCGGACACGCCAAGGTCGGCGAACGTTTGATGCTCCATGTTGTGATGCTCCTTCTGGCGACCCTCAGGTCACCGCTGCAGATGGAGATTCGACTGACCCCATCCGCGCAACGAAAAAGCGCCAACAAAGACAAAGAACCTCGCGGGCGACGTCGCCGCCCGGTAGGGGGACCGTAGCAGCCTTCTCGCCCACCCCGTGCAGGAGCCTTCCCAGTGACGCGCTACTGGAGTGAGGCCATGACGTGCTTGACGACTGTGTAGTCCTCCAGCGAATAAACGGAAAGATCCTTCCCGTAGCCCGAGTCCTTGAAGCCTCCGTGGGGCATCTCCGAGACCAACGGAATGTGGTCGTTGATCCACACGCACCCGAAGCGCAACGCCTTCGACACGCGTAGCGCGCGACCGACATCGCGGGTCCACACCGAGGAGGCCAGGCCGTAGCGGGTGGCGTTGGCCCACTCGATCGCCTGGGCCTCGTCGGAGAAGCGCTGCACCGTGATCACCGGGCCGAAGATCTCGCGCTGGATCAGCTCGTCATCCTGCTCGAGCCCGGCGATGACCGCCGGCTCCAGGAAGAAGCCCTCGCGGTCGGGCTGCCCGCCGCCGGTCACGATCTCCGCGTGGGCGGGGCGGCGCTCTAAGAAGCCCTTGACGCGCTCACGCTGGCGTGCGGAGTTAACCGGCCCGAGCGTCGTCTCAGGCGCGAGCGTGTCGCCGATCACGAGGCCACGGGCCTGCCCGGCGAGGCCCGCGACGACGTCGTCGTAGACCTTCGCCCCGGCGAGCACTCGCGTGGCGGCGGTGCAGTCCTGGCCGGCGTTGTAGTAGCCGGTGCCCGCGATCGTTTCCAGCGCGCTCTCGAGGCTGACGTCGTCGAACACGACCACGGGCGCCTTGCCGCCGAGCTCGAGGTGCACCCGCTTGAGGCTGTCCGCCGCCGTGCGGGCGAAGTGCTTGCCGGTCTCCACCGAGCCGGTCAGCGCGATCATGTCTACCTCGGGATGGTTGATCAGGGCCTCGCCCGTCGGCCGGCCCGGGCCCATCACGACGTTCAGGACCCCCTGCGGCAGGATCTCGGCGGCGAGCTCCGCAAATCGAATGGTCGTGATCGGCGTCGTCTCCGCCGGCTTCAACACCACGGTGTTGCCCGCCGCCAGCGCCGGACCGAATTTCCAGATCGCCATCATCAAGGGGTAGTTCCACGGCGTCACCTGCCCGATCACCCCGACCGCTTCGCGACGCGTGAAGGAGGTGTAGCCCTCCATGTACTCCCCCGCCGCGCGTCCCTCCTGGCAGCGCGCCGCGCCCGCGAAGAAGCGCAGGTTGTCGGCCATCACCGGCAGCTCGTCATTCCTGACCGCCGCGAGCGGCTTGCCGGCGTTGAGCGCCTCCAGCCGTGCAATCTCCTCCGCGTGCTCGTCCACGAGATCGGCCAGCGCGAGCAGCATGGCCGAGCGCTGGGCGGGCGTCGTCTGCGACCAGCCCGCGAATGCCCTCCGTGCAGCTTTCACAGCGCGATCGACATCCTCGGCACTCGACTGTGGCGCCCGCGCCAGCTCCTCTCCGGTGGCGGGGTTCAGGACGGGTTCGGTGTCACTCCCAGAAGAGACGCGCTCGCCGTCGATGAAGTTCTTGAGTGTGTCTGTCCTCGTCACCATCTCAGTCTTCTCCTCTTTGCTTGTCAGACGCCGAGCGCTTCCGCCACGGCTCCGTATGTGATCTCCCCGCCGCGCACGTTCAGCCCCATCCGCAGGCCGGGGTCGTGCTCCAACGCGCCGTCCACCCCGTGCTCGGCGAGGGCCAAGACGTAGGGCAAGGTGGCGTTCGTGAGCGCGTAGGTAGAGGTGATTGGCACCGCTCCGGGCATGTTCGTGACGCAGTAGTGGGTGATCTGATCGACCTCGAACGTCGGGTCGGAGTGGGTTGTCGGACGCGAAGTCTCAAAGCACCCTCCCTGGTCGATCGACACGTCGACGAGCACCGCGTGGCGCCTCATCAGCTCGAGCTGCTCACGGTTGATCACGTGCGGCGCCCGCCCGCCATGGATCAGCACCGAGCCGATTACGAGATCCGCGAGCGGCAGCATCTCCTCGATCGCAAGCGTCGAGGAGTAGACGGTCGACGCGCGCCCGCCAAAGGCAACCTCCAGCTCGCGCAACCGGTCGATCGAGCGGTCGAACACGAACACGTCGGCCTGCATCCCGATCGCGATGAACGCCGCGTTCATCCCCACCACGCCACCGCCGATCACGAGCACGGTCGCGGCCGCCACACCAGGTACCCCGCCGAGCAGGATTCCCCGTCCGCCGAGCGGCTTCTCGAGCATGAACGCACCCGCCTGCGTGGCGATCTTGCCCGCCACCTCGCTCATCGGCGCCAGCAGCGGCAGCCGCCCCTCGGAGTCTTCGACCGTCTCGTAGGCGATGCACGTTGCGCCAGATTCCTGCAGGCCGCGCGCGAGCTCCGGCTCGGCTGCCAGGTGCAGGTAGGTGAACAGCGTCTGCCCTTCGCGCAGCATCCCCACCTCGGAGGTCTGGGGCTCCTTTACCTTGAGCACGAGCTCAGCCTCCGCGAACACCGCCTCGGCGTCCGCCACGATTCGCGCGCCCTGCGCCCGGAACTGATCGTCGGCCATCGCAGAGCCCTCGCCGGCGCCCGCCTGCACCAGCACCTCGTGCCCACGCGAGCTGCACTCCCGCACCCCCGCGGGGGTGATCGCGACGCGGTACTCGTCGGCCTTCACCTCGGTCGGGACACCGATCCTCATCGCGCCAACTCCCTTCCTCGTAGGGCCAGCCAGAACTCGATCCGATCGCGCGCTTGAGAGAAGTCACGCCCGGTCAACTGCTCGACGCGGCGGATGCGATAGCGCAGCGTGTGACGATGACAGTAGAGCGCGGCCGCGGCCTTCTCCCAGTGGCCGTTGTGCTCGATGAACACATCGAGCGAGCGCAGCAGCTCATCGCCATACTCGCCCTCCCCCTGCTCGACCGGGCCGAGCACGCCGCGACAATAGGAGATCAGCGCGTCGTCATCCTGCAGCGAGAGCAGCAGCTGAAAGGCGCCGAGATCGCGGTAAGAGGCGACCTCGGGCGCGTCTCCGTTCTGCAGCCGCACGGCCTCCAGCGCGCAGCGCGCCTCGTGGAAGCTGAGCCGCAGCGAGTGCGTCGGCGCGGCGCGGCTCGCGGCGGCGCTGACCTCGCCGAAGCGCTCGGCCAGCTCACCCCGGAGCTTGCGAGCGAGCTCGATCGGATCCCGCCCGTCTCCCTGTCCGCCCGCGTCGATCACCGCGCACAACAGCCCGGCGCGAATCGCCACGAGGTTGTGGACCCCATCGCGCTCGAGGATCCGTTCGAGCAGCGCAGCCGCGGCGGTTGGGTCGGGTGGCACGAAGGCCAGCACGGCGACCTGCTCGCCGATCCCGAACGGGCGCAGCCGCGCCTGCAGCTCCTCGGGGTAGAGGTGCCCGGTGAGCGCCTCGGCCAGCACATCGCCAACCATGTTGCGCTGGAGCATTTCGTAGCGCTCATTAACGAGTTGCGCGAACGCTCGCTCAGTGATCGCGATGAACGGCAGCTCGTAGGGAACCTCAAATAACGGAAACGAGCGCTTGCGCGCCGCGGTCACGAGCGCCGCCGGCAGCCGTTTGTGGGTGAAGCCGGTGCCGAAACCAAGGCCGACGATCTCGTGGTCGGCGAGGCACTCGATCAGCTCGCGCTGGGCTTTCGGCCCGTCCAACTGGATGCCCATCGTCAGCAGCAGCTCGCCCCCTTTCAGCCACGGCGTGGGATCGGTCAGCTCGGTGCTGTGCACCCAGCGCACGTGCGCCCCGGCGGACTGGAGCCCGGAGACGAGCGTCAGCCCGAGCTCCGCAATCAGGCTTTCTACTGTGAGCTCCATGGCCCAATCAACGCCGCAGAGAAGGTGCTCGCCGAGGCCCACGGGATGAACCCATCCGCTGCGAGGCCTCGGTCAGCACCGGGCGCAGGATCGCCTCGATTTCCTCGAACTGCTCCTCTCCGGCAATCAGCGGCGGGGACAGCTGCACGATCGGGTCGCCGCGATCGTCGGTACGGCAGATCAGGCCGCGCCTGTACAGCTCGCCCGACAGGAAGCCGCGCAGCAGCTGCTCGGACTCCTCCGCGTCGAACGTCTCCTTCGTGTCTTTGTCCTTGACCAGCTCGATCGCGTGGAAGTAGCCGGCGCCGCGCACGTCGCCGACGATCGGTAGATCGTGCAGCCCCTCGAGCATCTCCCGGAAACGACCCTCGTTCTCCCGCACGTGCGCGCAGAGATCCTCGCGCTCCATCACATCGATGTTCGCCAATCCCACGGCGCACGCCATCGGGTGACCGCCGAAGGTGAAACCGTGGGTGAAAGTTTCGGTGCCGTGCAAAAACGGCTCGGCGACGTGATCTGCGGCAAGCACCGCGCCCAAGGGCGCGTAGGCCGAGGTGAGACCCTTCGCCATCGTGATCATGTCCGGCTGGTAATCGAACCGTTCGCACCCGAACCAATACCCAAGTCTGCCCCACGCACAGATCACCTCGTCGGAGATCAACAGCACCCCGTGGCGATCGCAGATCTCGCGCACACGCTGGAAGTACCCATCCTGGGGCACGAAGCAGCCACCGCTGTTCTGGACCGGCTCGAGGATCACCGCCGCGACGGTTTTCGGGCCCTCGAACAGGATCGCCTCCTCGATCTGGTCGGCCGCCCATAGTGGGTCGCGGTCCTCGCTCCAGCGGTAGGAGTTCGTGTTCGGCACGTGGTGCCCGCCGGGAGTGAGCGGCTCAAAGGGAGTGCGCAATGCCGGTACACCGGTCGCCGTCAAGGCCCCCATCGAGGTCCCGTGGTAGGCGAGCTTGCGGGAGATCATCTTCGTCCGGGTCGGCTCGCCCTTGGCAGCGTGGTAGGCCTTCGCGAGCTTCCACGCGGACTCGACCGACTCTGAACCACCGGAGGTGAAGAACACGCGGTTGAGGCTTCCGGGCGCGAGCTCGGCGATCCTGGCGGCGAGCTCGATCGAGCGTGGATGGGCGTAGCTCCAGTTCGTGTAGAAGCCAAGCTCCTCAGCCTGCTTGGCGGCGGCCTGCCCGAGCTCTGCGCGACCGTGACCGATGTTCACGCAGTACAGCGCCGAGAGGCCGTCGAGGTAGCGCTTGCCGTGCTCGTCATACACGTAGCAGCCGTCGCCGCGCACGATCACCGGGACGTCGCTGTCCGCGTACACCCCCATCCGCGTGAAGTGCATCCACAGGTGGCGCTTGGCCAGCGCCTGAAGATCGCTAGACATTAGGGACAACGGTACTGCGCCGAGATGTCCAGCTCAAGGCACTGCCAGGTCAACAAGCGTGGCAGGCGTTGTACTAGTTGGATAACACAAGCCATACGTTTTGGGGATCTCGCCCCTTGTCCGCCGCCGGTGGACGACGTAACTTTTGCCACATCCCCCAGAGAGGAGCAGGAGATGGCCACCGTCAGCGCAGCCGCACCGGGAGCGCCCGAACAAGAGGGCGTGATGGACAAGGGGTTGAAGAAGAACGCGATCGGCTACATCTCGAACATCGTGATCGGGGTCGCCTCGACCGCGCCGGCCTACTCGCTGGCGGCGACACTCGGGTTCATCGTCGCGGTCAAGGGCGTCGGCGTGCACGCGCCCGCCGTGCTGCTCGTTGCGTTCATCCCGATGCTGCTCGTCGCCTCGGCCTACAAATACTTCAACCGTGCCGACCCCGACGCGGGCACGACGTTCGCATGGACGACGCGTACGTTCGGTCCAACGACGGGCTGGCTGAACGGGTGGGCGATCTTCCTCTCGGACGTGATCGTGATGGCCTCGCTGTCGGACATCGCGGCGATCTACACGTTCAAGCTCTTCGGCTTCACAGAACTCGGCGAATCCAAAGCGGCGATCATCATCGCCGCGGTCCTGTGGATCGCGATCATGACCTGGATCTGCTACCGCGGCATCGAGCTCTCCGCGCGCATCCAGCAGGTGCTGCTAGGCGCCGAGGTGTTCATCCTCGGGCTGTTCGCGGTCGTCGCCTTCGTCAAGGTCTACGGCAGCCACCCGCCGTCCGGCTCGATCAAGCCGTCGCTCTCGTGGCTCAACCCGTTCGCGATGAACTTCTCAGACCTCGTCGTCGCGCTCCTGCTCGCGATCTTCATCTACTGGGGCTGGGATTCCGGCGTCGCTGTCAACGAGGAGTCCGAGGATCCGGCCGAGGGCCCGGGCAAGGCCGCGGTCATCTCCACGATCCTGCTCGTGTTGATCTACGTCGTCGTCTCGGCGGCCTCCCAGTCCTTCCACGGGGTCGGCTTCCTCACGAACGAAGCAAATCAGGAAGACGTCCTCAACGCGCTCGGAACGGGCGTGCTCGGCGAACCCCTCAACAAGCTCCTGATCATCGCCGTGCTCACCTCAGCCTCGGCCTCGACGCAGACGACGATCCTGCCCACCGCCCGCACCACGCTCTCGATGGCGCACTGGAAAGCCGTCACCAGCCTGCTCTCGCGCGTGCACAAACGCTACTTGACCCCGACCGTCTCGACGCTCGGCTTCGGCCTGCTCTCGATCGTCATCACGACCGTCCTCTTGCTGCTCTCCTCGAGCGTGCTCGAAGACTCGCTGCTCGCGATCGGCTTCCCGATCTGCTTCTACTACGGCTTCACGGGCGTCGCGTGCGGCTTCTACTACCGTCGCGACCTGATGGAAAGCGCGCGCAACTTCCTGCTACTCGGGCTCGGACCGATGATCGGCGGCCTGATGCTGTTCGGAATCGGCATCAAGGCGGCGTTCTTCTACGGCCACGCTGAAAATGTCTCGTCAAAGCCGATCCTCGGTATCACGCTGCCGCTGTGGATGGGCATCGGCGGGATGATCCTCGGCGCCATCATCATGCTCGTCTCGCGTCCCTACTTCCGCGACTTCTTCTCGCGCAAGACGGAAACCGCGCCCCCCGGCCTGCTCGATCAGCCGCCGCCAACCGAGCCTGTCCCGGCTCGCGTCGACTTCTAACCCAACTCCATGACCCCGTGCGCTGAGCCGTACTCCCCGAGCAACTCGAGGAACGGCTTCGGTGGGAACGCCTCCGGTCCGAGCACGCCCACGCCCTTCCACTCCCCGCGATCGAGCAACTCGAGCGCGACCACGGGATTGATCGCCGTCTGCCACACCACGGCCTGATTGCCGTACTCGCGCATCGTCACCTCGTTGTCAACCACGTGGTACAGGTAGGTCGAGCGCGGCTGCCCGTCCTTGCCGAGACCCGTCACCCACGTCCCCGCGCAGGTGCGCCCCGTCATCCGCTCGCCGAGCGTCGCCGGGTCCGGCAGCGCGGCGGCGACCACGTCCCGCGGGGCCACCGGCACGCCGCGCACAGATACCGGCTCGGTGGAGTCGAGACCGAGTTTGTGGAGCGTCGAGAGCACGTCGATGAACTCCTGGCCGAGCCCGTACTTAAACGTGACGCGCTCGCAATCGACCCAGCGCGGGATCAGCACGACCTCCTCGTGCTCGACGTTCACACACTCGACCGGGCCGATGCCCTCGGGGAACTCGAACACCTCGGGCTCGGAGAACGGCGGCGTCGTGTAGAAGCCGCGCTCGCGCTCCCAAATCAGCGGCGGGTTCAGGCACTCCTCGATCGTCGTCCAGATCGAGAACGTCGGCGCGAAGTCGTATCCCTCGACCGTCAGGTCGGCGCCGTCGCGCACCCCAGCTTCCTCGATCTTCGAGAACAGCTCATCGGCGGCGTAGCGGGCGAAGACGTCCGACAGGCCGGGCTCGACGCCGATCCCGACGAGCGCGAGCAGGTCCGCCTGCGCCCACGCCTCGTTGCGCGCGAGCTGGTACTCGCCGAGCATCGTCCCCGTCAGCTCATACGGGCGCTCCGGATGCGGACGGGAGAGCGTCATCGCCATATCCAGGTAGGTCACCCGCACTCGCAGGCAGGCGTCGAAGATCGGCTCGTTGAAGCGCGGGTCGCAAGCGTTCAGCACGGCGTCGGGCCGCACGCGGTCGATCAGCTCGACCAGATCCGCCTCGCTCGAGGCGTCCATGCGCTCGGCGCTGAAGCGATCCGGCTCACCCAGCCGCTGCGCCACCGCCTGCGCGCGCTCGAGCGCGACATCGGCCATCACGACGTGCGTGAAGACGGCGCGTCGCTGCGTGATCGCCGCGAACGCCGCCCCGACTCCTCCCGACCCCACCACCAAGACTCGCATGGCCCCAGTGTGACGTAGATCGAGATACCGGAACGGCCTAACCGCGTGCTCTCCGTGCGCCGCCACGGACATATCCCGGCTGCACCGGGCAGCGGACGCCTCACGTATGCTCCCCCACGAATGGCGAGCACGGTGATCGACAGGCCCTCGACGACCCCTGCCGTCGAGCGGCGCGAGGCTCGTTGGGCCACCTCTCCTTCAATCGGGCGCGCGGAGGTCCTCTGGGCGATCCTCGCCGGGGTCCTGCTGGCGGTGATCACGACCTGGCCGCTCGTGCTGCACATGCCGAGCCGGATCGCCCCCGACCTCGGCGACCCGGTCCGCACCGCCTGGCAGATCGCCTGGGTGGGGCACGCGATGCTGCACAACCCGCTGCACATCTTCGACTCCAACGCCTTCTACCCCCACCCCCTCAGCCTCGCCTTCTCGGACTCGCTGCTCGGCTACGGCCCGGCGGCGTTCTTCGGCTCGGGCACGGTCGCCGCACTGGTCCGCTACAACCTCCTGTTCCTGTGGGCCTGGTCGTTCTGCTTCGTCGGCGCCTACTTACTCGCGCGCGAGCTGGGACTGCGCTGGATCGGCGGCGCCGTCAGCGCCGCGGCCTTCGCCTACGCCGACTACCGCGTGACCGAGGCCGGGCACCTGCACGTGATCTCCTCGGGCGGGCTGCCGATGGCGATGTTCCTGCTGCTGCGCGGCTACCGGCGAAGCTCGCGCAAGCTCGTGCTCGCCGGCTGGCTCGTCTCCGCCTGGCAGGTCAGCCTCGGCTTCACGCTCGGCCTGCAGTACTGCTACCTGCTGGGCGTGCTCGGGCTGCTCGTGCTCGCGCACTGGTGGTTCGGGCGTCTGACTCCGGGCTCCGCATGGGAGGAGCCCGCGCAAGGCGGAAGCTCCTCCCGCGGCCCGCTGATCCCGCGCCGGCTGCTGGCGGTGACGCTGATCGGCGTCGCCGTGCTCGGCACGGTCGCGGTCTACCAGGCGCGGCCCTATCTGAAGGTCGCGAACGAGTATCCGACGGCGAAGCGCACGATCAAGGAAGTCAAAAACTACTCCGCCGGGCCCGCAGCGCTGCTCGCCGCCTCCTCGGAGAACCGCGTCTGGGGCGGCGCCACCTCGGGGATGCGCGCGAAAGTGCATTCGAAGAACGAGAGCGTTTTCTTCCCCGGTGGTCTCGTGCTCGTGCTCGCGCTGATCGGGCTCGCGGCCGGGTCCATCTACACGCGCCGATTACGCCTCGGGCTGGCGATCGGGATCCTCACCTGCTCGATCCTTGCGCTCGGCTTCGGGCTGACCGGCGCCGGCTACCCGTACCGCCTGCTGTTCGACTACGCCCCGGGCTGGGACGGTGTGCGCGTGCCGGGCAGGATCTTCACGCTGGCCACCCTGTTCTACGCGCTGCTCGCGGGCGCCGGCGCGCAACTGCTCAGCGGATTTGCGGGCGCCTGGGGGGCGCGCCACTCCGTGCGCGCGCTGCCCGGGATCGTCGGCGTGGTGCTCGTGATCGCGCTCGTCGGCGAAGGGGCAGGGCATCTCGGGCATCCGGTCGTGCCCCAGCCGGCCAAGGCGGAGATCGGGCTGCGCGGGCCAGTGCTCGACCTGCCGACCGACGGCGCACTCGACCGCATCTGGCAGTACTTCTCGACGAACGGCTTCTACAAGCTGGCGACGGGCGAGAGTACATTTGACATCCCCGCGATCGATGACCTGCGCGGCGGCATGAACGGCTTCCCCGACAAGGCCAGCGTCGAGAAGCTCCGCTACTACGGCATCCACACGGTCGTGCTGCACACCGTGATCCCGCCGGGCCTGCCCCCCGAGCAGGGCTGGGTAATCGCCGAGCCCCCGGACCCGGCCGCCGCCGCGAAGAAGCCAATCGCGGGGTTGGGCATCACCAAGCGGCAGGTCGGCTCGACCGTGATCTACGAGATCGGCCCGGGGCCGAGCGCGCTGCACGGCACGGACTGACCCATGGGTTCGCATGCCGGCGCTGGATCTGCGTCCTCAGTCGCTCGCGTGCATAGCACGCCACGCTCCCTGCGTCCTTGCCCAGCTTGGCCTGCGAACCCATGGGGGCGTGACCGATCTTCGAAAAAGCTATCGATATGAGGCAGATCACCAAGAAACGCCTCGCGCTGGCGGCGATCCTGCTCGTCGGGGTCGCCTACGCGACGATGATCCAGAGCTTCTCCTGGAACCAGACCTCGCACTACGACCTGATCCGCTCGCTGAATCAGAACAAAACCACGATCGACGCCTACGCCGCGAACACGGGCGACAAGGTCGAATACAAGGGCCACACGTACTCCGCCCGCGCGCCCGGCCTCGCCCTGTTCGCGCTGCCCTTCTACAACGCGCTGAACCTCGTGGGCGCCGAATCGTGGACGGACTCCCACGTGGCGCCCCCGAATCACCCGGGCGACGAGATGATCTACCTGATCGGCCTGTGGGCCAACGTGCTGCCGGGCCTCCTGCTCCTGCTGCTCGTGTGGCGTGTGGCCGAGCGCTTTCAGCCCGGCTACGGCGCCGCGACGGCGGTCACGCTGGGTCTAGGCACGATGGTGCTGCCGCTCTCGACGCTGCTGTTCAGCCACGTGTTCACGGCGTTCCTCGGCTTCGCCGCGTTCGCGCTGATGCTGCGCGAGCGCGATGGTCCGCCCAGCCCGATACTGCTCGCGCTCGCCGGGCTGGCGATGGGCTACGCGGTGGCGTCGGAGTACCCGCTGTTCTTTGTGTCTTTGGTGCTCGGGCTGTACCTGCTCTCACGCCGTGACAGTTTCACCCCGCTCGGCGTCGTGCGCCGCGCCGGCGCCTACATCGCCGGCGGGATCGTCGGAATCGTCCCGCTGCTGCTGTACAACCACTACGCTTTCAACTCGTGGACGCACCTCGCCTACTCCAACGTCTCGCGCCAGAAAACGGGGTTCTTCGGGATCGGCCTGCCGAGCCTGAAGGTGCTCTCGACGCTGCTGCTGGACTCGCGCGGCCTGCTCACGATCTCGCCCGTGCTGATCATGGGCGCGGTCGGCGCCGTGCTCCTGTACAAGCGCGGCAAACGCGCCGAGGCGCTCACGATCGGCGGGATCTGCCTGTGCTACGTCGGCTACAACTCCGGCTACTACCTGCCCTTTGGCGGCGGCTTCATGGGGCCGCGCTTCTTGACGACGATGCTGCCGTTCCTCGCGGTCCCGCTCGGGCTCGCCTTCAAGCGCTACCCGGGCCCGACGATCGCGCTGGCGGCGGTCTCGATCACGACCACAGTGATCGCGACGATCACCCATCCGCTCGTCGGCTACGAGAACGAGACGGTCGTCTGGGTGCGCTACCTCTCCAAAGGTCTCTTTCAGCCTACGATCGCCTCGGCCTATGGACTGGGGCGCGGCTGGGGCGGGATCTGGCCGTTCTTCCTCGCCGCCGGCGGGGCAGTCCTGGCGGCGGCGTGGGCGACACCGCGCCTGCGCCTCTCGGCGGCAACGCTGGGCTGGGGCCTGCTCGCGCTCGCCGGCTGGGCGCTGTTCGCGGCGCTCGCGCCGACTCTGCTCGGGATCGATCACGCCGGCCTGGCAAGCATCTACAAAGCCGGCGACCACACCGCTTTCAACCTGAAGCTGCACTCGGGCGCCAGATATCCGCTGAAGAAGCTCGCCCCGGTCGCCGCCGTCGCCGGCCTGCTGGCGCTCCTGGTCGCGTGGGTATGCAGCGAGTGGGGCGAGAGTCTCAGCGACGCAGAATCGGCTCGAGCCGCTTGAACACGTCGAAGTAGTGCACGGGCGCGACCCGCGTGAGCAGCGAGATGAAGGCGGCATCCGGCCCGATCAGGATGCGATCGCTCCCGCGCTGGACGGCGGTGTGGATCGTCTCGGCGGCGCGCTCGGGGGACGTGCGTGCGAGCGCGGCGAATTCCTTGACGAACGTATCCTTGTCAGTTCCGCCATGGTCGTCCACGTGGAAGCGGGCGTGCTCGACGATCTTCGTCGCGATGCCGCCGGGATGCACGGCGATCGCGCGCACGCCGGTCCCGCGCAGCTCGTGACGCAGCGACTCGGTGTACCCGCGCACGGCGAACTTCGATGCGCAGTAGGCGCTCTGGGTGGGGTAGCCGATCAGCCCGAACACGCTCGACGTGTTGACGATCGCGCCGGTGCCCTCCTCGATCAGGATCGGCAGGTAGGCCCGGGTGCCGTGGACGACGCCCCAGAAGTTGACGTCGATGACCCACTCGTCGTCCTCGGGGGAAGCGGCCGCGGCGGTCTGCGCAACCGTCACGCCGGCGTTGTTGAAGACCAGCCCGATCGGCGCCGGCGCCCACTCGCGCACCTGGGCCGCGAAGGCCATCTGCCCCTGACGGTCGCGCACGTCGAGCTTCTGAGACAGTACGGGACCACTGATGGTGGCCGCCGTCTCGGCGAGACCGTCCTCGTCCCAGTCGCAGATCGCCACCGGTGAGCCGTTGCCGGCGAGACGCTGGGCCAGCGCCCGGCCGATCCCCGAGCCGGCGCCGGTGATCACCGCCGTGCGGCCGTCGAGGTTGGGATGGCGGCGACGCGCCACCGGCTACGCCTCCACAACGCATTCGGACAGCTTGACACCCCGGAGCATGGCCGAAAATATACCCGCATGAATATTCATCTGCGTATTTCGCGTTGCGAGAGATGAGCGCGCGATACTCCGTAGCGTTACGATGATCCCCGAAACACGGCGCGAAGCGTGGCCGTCGCCGTGAACCTTGGGAAACCGAAAGGTCTTTAATGTCCGTCGAACACGTTGACGTGCTGATCGTCGGAGCCGGCCTGTCCGGCATCGGCGCCGGCTACCACCTGCAGGCCAACTGCCCGGAGAAGACCTACGCGATCCTCGAGGCCCGGGACCGCATCGGCGGCACGTGGGACCTGTTCAGATACCCCGGGATCCGCTCGGACTCCGACATGTACACGCTCGGCTACTCCTTCAAGCCGTGGACGCAAGCGAAGGCGATCGCCGACGGGCCGTCGATCCTCGACTACGTCCGCGAGACGGCGAGCGAGCACGGCATCGATCGGCAGATCCGCTTTCACCACCGCGTCATGCGCGCCGAGTGGTCCACCGCCGATGCCCGATGGACGGTGCAGGCGCGGCGCAGCGACACCGAAGAGACCGTGCACCTGACCTGCGGCTTCCTGCTGATGTGCAGCGGCTACTACCGCTACGACGAGGGCTACACGCCAGACTTCCAGGGCACCGAGCGCTTTGCCGGGCAGATCGTGCATCCACAGCAGTGGACCGATGACATCGACTACGCCGGCAAGCGGGTCGTGGTGATCGGCAGCGGCGCGACCGCCGTCACGCTCGTCCCCTCGATGGCCGCAGACCGCAGCGCACGTCACGATGCTGCAGCGTTCGCCGAGCTACGTCGTGGCGTTGCCGGCACAGGACGCGATCGCCGATGCGCTGCGCCGCAAGCTCCCGGCGCGCGCGGCCTATTCGATCGTGCGCTGGAAGAACGTGCTGCGCGACGATGTTCAGCTTTCAGCTCAGCCGTCGCCGGCCGGCAGCGATGAAGGCGCTGCTGCGCAAAGGCCTGGAGAAACAGCTTCCCCCCGGTTACGACATCGACACGCACTTCAAGCCCCAGTACAACCCGTGGGATCAGCGCCTGTGCCTCGTTCCCGACGGCGACCTGTTCAAAGCGATCAGCGACGGATCGCGCGTCGATCGTCACCGACCGCATCGACACGTTCACCGAGCAGGGCCTGCGGCTCGAGTCCGGCGCCGAGCTGCGAGGCCGATCTGATCGTCACCGCCACCGGCCTGAACCTGCTCGCCCTGGGCGGGATGGAGATCGCCGTCGACGGCCGCGAGGTCGAGCTGTCTGAGACGATGAGCTACAAGGGCATGATGCTCAGCGGCGTGCCCAACATGGCGCTGGTGATCGGCTACACAAACGCCTCGTGGACGCTCAAGTGCGACCTTACCTGCGAATACGTATGCCGGCTGCTCAAGCACATGGACGAGCACGGGTTCAGTCAGTGCATGCCCGAGAACCGAGACCCTTCGGTCGCCGCGCTCCCGTTCATCGACTTCTCCTCGGGCTACGTGCAGCGCGCGATCGACAAGTTCCCCAGACAGGGATCCAAGGCCCCCTGGCGGCTCTATCAGAATTATGCGCTTGACATCCTGAGCCTGAAATACGGCAATGTCGAAGACGACGCGATGCAGTTCTCCAGGGCCGCGTCGCCGTCAGTCGATGCTCCCGAGCTGATCACCGCCTAGCTCGACCGAGCGCTCCTACTCAGCGTCACCTGCGCGGGCCGGCTACTCAGCCTCATCCGCATCCCCAGCCTCAAGTGGCTCCTGCTCCCCCGGCTCACCGCGCAGCGCCGGGTCGGCGATGATCCTGATGTCCACCCCCGGCAGCCCGCGCAGAAGTCGCATCGGCAGCGCGCGGTCGGAGCTCGCCGAGCCGAAGCGACGCAGCCCCTTCGGCATCGAGGGCGTACCGAGCAGCACATAGGTGCTGCCGAGCGATCGCGCCAGTCCGATCGCCACCGCGGCCACGTCGTCGCCCTCCTCGACGTGCAGCCGCGCTCCGAGCATCGCCGTCAGCCGCCGTAGCGCCTCCAGCCGCTTGCGGTCATCCTCGCTCGGCGCTCGCCCCGAGGGACGCACGACGAGCACGTCGAGCACGGCGTCCAGACGCTGGGCCGAGCGCCACGCGCGCCGCACCACGCGCTCGGACTGCGGCTCGAGCGTCGCCAGCGCCAGCAGCCGCTCGGCGATCGCCTGTGGCCCAGCCTCCGGCTTGGCGGGTAGCCCTTCCTCGTCGCGGCGCAGCGCCGAAACCGGCCGATCGGAGGCCGGCGAGCGCACCAGGCGCTTGACCTCGACGTCCTCGGCCACCTGGCGCAGCGCGGTCTCGCGCAGCGCGGCGAGGTTCTCGATCTTGAAGAAGTTGTTCAGCGCCGCCTGCACACGCTCGGGTCGATAGACCTTGCCCGCTTTCAACCGCGCGATCAATGCCTCCGGCGTGAGGTCGATCAGCACGACCTCGTCGGCCATCGAGAGCACCTCGTCGGGAATCGTCTCGCGCGTAATCGACCCCGTCAGCTGGGTCACCTGGTCGTTGAGCGACTCCAGGTGCTGAACGTTGACGGTCGAGAACACATCGATTCCCGCCTCGATCACGTCGCGCACGTCCTCATACCGCTTCTCGTGCTCGACCCCCGGCGCGTTCGTATGCGCGAGCTCATCGATCAAACACAGCTCGGGTTTCCGCGCGAGCACCGCCGGCAGATCCATCTCCTCTAAAGGCGTCCCCCGGTAAACGACGCTCCTGCGGGGAACGATCTCCAGCCCCTCGGCCTGCGCGACGGTCTCCACCCGCCCGTGTGACTCGAGATACCCAACCGCGACATCCCGCCCACTGTCGGCTTCGGCCACCCCCTCCTGCAACATCCGGTAGGTCTTCCCGACCCCGGGGGCCATACCGATAAAGACCTTCAGATGCCCGCGATCAGAGCTCACGCGGGCATTGTCGCCCAAGGCGGCTCAGCGGCGCTGGTCTGTGACTTCCTCCGGCCGGAAGTCCGCTTCGCGGAGCCGGCCTGACCGCGGCAACAGACCGGACGTGACCGCCGCCGAAGGCCGGGGGGTCAGCAGCGGTTCATTATGCCTCTCCGAACTGTTCTCGTTCTTCAGACCTGGGGGTGGCCTCGAGTACTTCACCGACGGCCACTCGCCGGTGTCGCTCGAAGTCCTGACCAAGGGCCGCTTCAGCCACACTGGTGGCGTCGACGGGTACGGGTTCGAAGAGGAAGAGGAAGTGCCGCTGATCGCGACCGTCCCGGGCGCGCCGTACGCATCGGTCAAAACAATCACCGCAACGTTCGGCGCGGCGATCAAGTCGCACGGCAAGACGATCTCCTACTTCCGCCTCCCCAAGACGTGCCCAAAGGGCGGCTTGCCAATAAAGACCGAAGTGATCTTCGCCGAAAACGGCGAAATCTCGAAACCAGAGCCGGTGACCGCGGTCTACAAGGCGCCGTGCCCGCGCCGGTAGGCGAGGGCTTGCGCCACTGACAGCGTCAAGTCAACCGCCAGGCAAAGCTGTGTGGGCGAGCACAGGCTACCCGCTCAGGCACGGCTGCTCGCCGCCTGGCGTTCGGCGAAGAACGCGTGCTCGCGCTTGCCCATCGCGGTGATCGGGGTGCCACCTTCGAAGAGCTCGGCGATGAGAGAGCCCAGATAAACGCAGGCATGCAGTTGCCCGATCACCGAGGACACCGCCATCTCGATGCGACCCAGCATCGTGTACTCGGGCGGCATCGTAAGGTACCGAAGCGCATTGGCCGCGGGACCGCTGGGGGAGTACCTATGCTCGACCATCTTGGCCGCAGACACCGGGGTGATCAACCGCCGCCCTGCACCGAACATCGCGTTACCGTGCCGCCACCAGGCGAATGCTTCCTCGGGGGTGACGGGGTCCGAGGACCGCCAAAGCCCGGCCTCCACGCATGCCCGCCAGGTCCCGAGGGCGTCGTTGCGAAAGCATGCGCCCACGATCGCCTCCACCATTGTCACCTGTTCGCGCTGCAGGCGCTTGACGCAGCCGAAGTCCAGGAAGCTCACGCTCCCGTCATCGTGGAACACGTAGTTTCCGGGGTGCGGATCGGCGTTGAACGAGCAGAGGCGGTGATAGGAGCCATAGGTGAAGCGGTGTATCGCCTCCGCCCACTGGTCGCGCAACTCCTGTTCCGCAGTGAGGGCTTCGCTCCACGGTCGGCCCCGCACAAGCTCCTGGGTCAGCACGCGACCAGTGCATAGCTCTGCAACGACGCCCGGCACGTGGATGAACGGGTGTCCGCGATAGTGCTCGGCGAACTCGTCCTGGTTGGCCGCCTCGCGCCGATAGTCGAGCTCCTCGGTGATGCGCACGGTCATCTCGCGTGCCGCGCCGCGAAGGTCGAGGCTCAGCCGGTAGGAGGACACGGCGCCGATCAGGCTCAAGAACGTGGCGAGCAACTCGTTGTTCTTCAGGTCGGCGCGGATCGCGTCCGCGACTCCGGGATACTGGATCTTCACCGCGACCTCACGACCGTCGTGCAGTCGCGCCGCGTGCACTTGGCCGATCGACGCGGCTGCCAGGGGCTCCCAGTCGAACTCCGCGAATGCGCACTCGGTCCGCCGGCCGAGCTCGTGCTCGAGCACTACGCGCGCAAGCTCGGGCGCCATCGGCGGTGCATCATCGCGCAGTCGCCCCAGCGCCTCGTGGTAGATCGACTGAAACTCTGCCGGCAGCGCAGGGCCGGCTGAGACGCATGACAGCATTTGCCCGGCCTTCATCAGCGCGCCCTTGGAGCGACCTAGCAGCTCGGCGTAGGACTCCGCCGTGCGGATGTGAAACTCGGTGCGTTGCGACTCGGCGCGCTCCGCGCCCGTCAGCTTGCCGCGCAGCCCGACCACGACCGCCTCACCTGCGGTGCGAGCGCTCAGCGCGGCCAGCGGGGCGGTGCGCCGCAAGCGCCCACGGTCGATGCCGTCACCCTTGGCCAGCGGGTCACCGGTCTGGAACGACCAGGTTCGCCAATCAGGCATAGTTGCTCGCCGCCTGGCGGTCGGCGAAGAACGCGTGCTCGCGCTTGCCCATCGCAGTGAGCGGCGCGGCGTTCTCCAGGCGCTCTGCTGCCATCGCAGCCCCAGTGATTGCCGGGATGCAGCTGCGCGATCACCGACGCCAGCCCTATCTCCATCCTGCCCGCGAAGGTGTACTCGGGCAGCCATCGTGAAGTGCCGCAGCGCGTTGGCCGAGGGGCCGTTTGGCGAGAACCTGTGCTCGATCCACCTCGCCACGTACTCCGGGCGTGAGGACGAACGGCTCCTCCGCCCAGAGCATCTCCCAATCCGCCCGCGCAGGTAGGCGAACACCTCCTCGGGGGTGACGGGATCCGAGGAGTCGCCAGAACCCCGCCTCCACGCACGCCCGCCATGTCCCGAGCACGTCATCGCGAAGGCATGCGCGCGCGATCGCGTCGATCATCTGGATCTGATCGCCGCGGAAGCGCTTGACGCAGCCGAAGTCCAGGAAGCTCACGCTCGCCGTCCTCGTGGAACACGTAGTTGCCCGGGATGCGGATCGGCGTTGAACATGTGCAGGCGTCTGTAGGAGCCGTAGACGAAGCGGTAGATCGCCTCTGCCCACTGGTCGCGGAGCTCTTGCCCAGCGGTGAGCGCATCGCTCCAGGACCGGCCCCGCACGAGCTCCTGGGTCAGCACGCGATCGGTGCACAGCTCACCGACTACCTCCGGGACATGGATGAACGGGTGCCCGCGGTAGTGCTCGGCGAACTCGGCCTGGTTGGCCGCCTCGAGCCGATAGTCGAGCTCCTCGGTGATGCGGACGCTCATCTCACGCGCTGCGCCGCGAAGGTCAAGGCTCAGCCTCCGCGTGGACAGGCCGCCAGCAATCAAGCTCAGAAACGTCGCCAGCAACTCGGTGTTCTTCAGGTCCGCGCGGATCGCGTCCGCCACCCCCGGATACTGGATCTTGACCGCGACCGCGCGACCGTCGTGCAGCCGGGCGCGCGTGGACCTGGCCGATCGAGGCCGCCGCGAGCGGCTCCCAGTCGAACTCGGCAAACGCGCTCTCGGTCGGCGGCCGAGCTCGCGCTCGAGCACCGCGCGCGCGAGCTCGGGCGCCATCGGCGGCGCGTCATCGCGCAGCCGCGTCAGCGCCGCTTGGTAGATCGACTGGAACTCGGCCGGCACCGCGGGACTGACCGACGCGAACGAGAGCATCTGCCCCGCCTTCATCAGGGCGCCCTTGGAGCGACCGAGCAGCTCGGCGTAGCGCTCCGCCGTGCGGACGTGAAACTCGGTGCTGTCCGCTCCCGTCAGCTTGCCGCGCAGCCCAACCACGACCGCCTCGCCGGCGGTGCGAGCGCTCAGCGCCGCCAGCGGGGCGGTGCGCCGCAAGCGCCCACGGCTGATGCCGTCACCCTTCGGCAGCGCGTCACCTGGATCTGGGGGAAGCCCGACATCGGACACCAAAACACCTCTCCCTTCTCGACTCTACTGGACTTCAACTAAGTGTATTCTTAGACAGGCCCATGTCAAGCACCACCCGACCCGCGAGCGCATCGTCGACGAAGCGATGCACCTGTTCAGCGAGCACGGCTATGCGGCCACCAGCATCGCCAAGATCGAGGCCGCGGCTGGACTCACGCCCGGAGCCGGCGGCATCTACCACCACTTCCCAGAGCAAGGAAGCGGTGCTAGCCGCCGGCATCGAGCGCCAGCTCTCGAGGCTCGGCGCGCTTCGCGAGATCCGGGACGTGCTCGGATCGTTGGGGGACCTCAAAGCCGAACTGACGCTGACGGCTCGCTACGTCCTCGCCGAGCTCGACAGCGAGTCCGAGCTGCTGCGCATCCTCGCCTCCGACGCGCGCAACCGACCGCAGCTGTTGACCGCCGCCGTCGAGGAGCTCGTAAGCTCCACGTTCACGGGCTTTGCCACGTGGATCGGCGAGCGCGCCGAGCGCGCGATACCGGCCGAGGAGGCGACGGCGATAGCCGTCTTCGGACTCGGGTCGCTGCTCTCCTCCCGCCTGCTGCGCGACGTGCTCGGCATCCCAGCCGAGGTCGACGACAAGACGCTCGTCGACACCTGGGTGCAGATGATGACTACGGCTCTGGCCGATCCCGCGCACGCCTGACACGCGGTACCAGCGTCATGTCCACGTGGACAACTTGATCGTTCTCGCCGGGTGCATCTGACTGAAGCTCGACATTCAGCACGACCGCATCTCCCTTAGCTCTGCCTTCACTTGGGTTGACTAAGTGTACACTTAGTCAATGAACGAATGGTTTGCACTGCCGCGTGAATGGATCGCGGCGACTGGCGAGATCGGCCGCTTCTTCACCGGCGTCATGCGTCAGGTGTTTGGGCTGGACGTGTTTCGCTTCTTCGGGGAGGCGCTGCGCCAGTCGGGCATCCTGATCGTTGGCTCAACGATGGTGATCGTCGCCACCGTCTTCATCTTCGGGTTGACGTGCGGGATCGAGGGCGCGTATTTCACCCGGGCGCAGGGCGTACCCTCCGCCGCCGGCATCTTCACCGCGTGGTGCAACCTGCGCGAGGCCGACCCGTTGATATTCGGCTACATCATGGCCGCGAAGATCGGCACCGGCATCGTGGCGGAGCTCGGGGCGATGCGGATCAGCGAGGAGATCGACGCGCTGGAGGTGATGGGCGTCGACTCGCTGACGTTCCTCTGCGCAACAAGACTATTGGCCGCCTGGATTGTGCTGCCGTTCATGTACATCGTCGCGCTCGCATCAGCCTTTTTCGCTTCGTACATCGCTGTGGTGCACCAGGTCGCGTCGGTGTCCGCAGGTGGATATCTCTTGGTCTTCTGGCAATACCAGAACCCGGTGGACTTCTTATACAGCCTGATCAAGGCGATGACGATGGCCACCACGGTCGTGCTCGTGGCCTGCTACTACGGCTACAACGCTTCAGGCGGCCCCGTCGGCGTAGGCCAAGCCACGGCGAAGTCGATGGTGCTCAACCTCGTGCTCGTGAACTTCATCGGGATGCTCGGCACGCAGATCTTCTGGGGCACCGATGTGCGAGCCCCGATCGGAGGGTAGGTGCGCCGCGACTTCATCTTGTCCTGCCTCGCCCGTCGTGCCGTCCGCCGGATGCTCGTCGCAATCTCGCTCGGGTGCGTGTGTGCAGCCCTCGCGGGGATCGCGTGGGCCGGGGACGCGCTGGTAGTCAAGGAGGCGTTCACGCCGGACAGGCTGGGCGCGGCTGCCAACCTATCGATCACGGCGAGCTTTGCGTCGAGCGCTGATGTGCCACCGTCACCGATCAGCGAGCTCACGCTGTACGGCCCGACTGGGCTCGGTATCCAGGCGCGGGACGCGGGGACGTGCACGGAAGTGGTGCTCGAAGAGCAAGGTCCGGCGGGCTGTCCGGCGGATTCGCGGGTGGGCTTCGGCGGCGGCGTCGCCGTGCTCGCGCTTCCCGGTCAACTCGTCCGCGAGTCGTTCACGCTCGACTTCTTCTTCGCTTCCTCAGAACACGGGCGCCTGAGGCTGCTGGCGTACGCGAACGGGAGCTCGCCGATCGGGGCGTCGCTCGTGGTGGTGGCGAGGGAGATCCCTGCGCCCAAGCCGTACGGGCTCGGCTTCAGCGTTCAGGTTCCACCGGTCTCGACAATTCCCGGCACCGCATATGCCTCCGTTGAAAGCGCGTTCGCCACGCTTGGCGCAAACGATGTCGCGTACTTCAAGACCGTCCACGGCCGGCGCACGCTCGTTCACGTCAAGGGGCTGATCGTGCCCAGGACATGCCCCTTCGGCGGCTTTCCCACACGCGCCACGGTCGAGTTCGCTGACGGCACCGCGTTCACGGTCGATCCGACGATCCCATGTCCGCGCGGCTGACCCTCTGCGCGCGGGTGTGCGCAGCGCTGCTCGCCATGCAAGCAAGCCTAGTGCTCGCGTGTGCGACGCCGGCCAGCTCCGCCCCCACGAGCGGCTCGCAGGCCCCGGCCACGATCGCGGCGTCGTTTCATCCCGACCGGCTCGGCGCGATGGGCGCGCTCACCGTAACGATCGACTTCGCCGGGGGCGCACTGGGTGATCCGCCACCGCTGCGCCGCTCCGTTCTGCGGCTACCCGCCGGACTGGGTATCGAAATCCCACACGTGCGCAGCTGTGAGCCCCACCGCCTGCAACTCTTGGGCGCGCGCGGCTGTCCGGCGCAGTCGCGGCTCGGCGTCGGGCGAGCACTCGTGCTCGCACCGCTGGGCTCACAGCCGCTCGGAGAGAGCATCTCGCTGTGGGTGTTTCTCGGCCCGCTGCGCAACCTGCAGCCGACGTTTGAGATGCTCGCGCAGGGCTACACGCCGTTTGACGAGCGGGTGGTGTTGAGCGGCACGGTGCTCCCCGACAACCCGCCCTACGGCGAAGACCTCGTGCTGTCCGTTCCCGCGATCGGAACGCTGCCGCTCGAGCCGAACGCATCGATCGCCTCAATGTCCCTGACGATCGGCTCCAGCCGGCACTCAGCGCGTGAGTCGAACATGACCATCGAGCCAACGCGCTGCCCGCCCGGCGGCTTTCCGTTCGCGGCCGAACTCACGTACGAAGACGGGTCGACGCAGAACATCTCCACAGCCACTCCCTGTCCACGATGAACCACAAGAAAGCAGGTACGACAGATGCGAAATGACAGTAGGAGAACTCGCAGTCTCATACGTTTGCTCGCCGTCACAGCAACTGTCTCGCTCGCGGCGAGCCTGGCTTCCGGGACGCTTGCTCTGAGTACCTCGCAGGCACGCGCCGCGGTTGCGAGCGACGCGAGGGTGCTCTCCCTGGACGAGAACGGCAGCCTTCACCTGACGAGCAAGAACGGCTTCACGCTCAACGAGCAGGGTCTCGCGTCGGGCACGGTGCGGGGCAAGATCTACGTTCATCTGAGCATAGTCTCCAGTAGCCGCGTCACCGCCGAACTGAACATCTACCCGAGCGGCGGCTCGATCACCGCTCGAGGCAGCGCGAGCTATCACAAGGAACGTACGAGAGCGATCTTCTCCGGCTCCATTTCGATCGAGCGCGGCACCGGCAGCTACGCGCACGCGCGAGGGTCAGGTCTGAGCTTCAGCGGTACCATTGCGCGCTCAAACGACGCCGTTACCGTGCACGTGGCAGGCCATGCCGTCGACTGAGCCACGAAAGCACGAGTCGCGCAAGCACGAGGATCCGATGCTCGAGTTGCGTGATCTGGTCAAGCACTACCCTACCTTCGACGGGGAGCCGGTGCGGGCCGTCGATGGCGTGTCGCTGACCGTGCGGGCCGGCGAGATGGTCGCGCTGTACGGGCCGAGCGGGTCGGGCAAGACGACGCTGCTGTTGATGATCGCCACACTGCTTGTCCCGACATCGGGGGCCGTGCTGATCGGCGGGCGCGACACCTCCGCGCTGTCAGAGCGCGAGGCGTCCCGGTTCAGGCTCACTGAGCTCGGCTTCATCCGCCAGAACTTTGACCTGCTGCCGGGCGTCAGTGCGATCGACAACACGGTCCTCAAGCTGCTGGGTGCGATGCGCTGGCGCCAAGCGCAGCGCGAGATCGAGCCGTTGCTCATCCGTCTGGGGCTGGGCGAGCGCCTGCACCACCGCTCAGAGACGCTCTCGATGGGCGAGCGCCAGCGCGTGATGATCGCGCGCGCCCTATCCACCAATCCACGCCTGCTGCTCGCCGATGAGCCAACCGGAAGCCTCGACACCCAGCGAGGTCGCGAAGTGCTCGAGCTGCTGCGCGAGCTGTGCCGGGAGCGTGGCGTGGCGGTCGTGCTCGTCAGCCACGATCCGATGGCGGCCCACTATGCCGACCGCGTGCTCGCGTTGCGCGATGGGCGGCTCGGCGACTACGACGAGGACCCCCTCAACACCGGCGGGCAGACGGACGGACCCGTCGAAGGTTCGGTGCTCGGGCCTACCGGAGCGAGCACCGCCGCGTTCACGGGCGAGGGCACGGCCGGGCGCTCGGTGAGCCTGCCCACGAGCGTCACGCGGCCGTGAAGCCGTGGAACCTAGTCTTGCTTTACCGGGTGCGGCTGCGCGCACGAGCTGCGCAGGAGTGTCTCGCGATCTTGGGCATAACGGCAGGGGTGGCGCTGCTGTTCGCCTCGCAGGTCTCGAGGCTCGAAGCCTCCAGGGTTCTGTCAGCGACCTCGAGCACGGGATCGTCGGCAACGCGACGCTGCAGCTTGCCGCGCGCGACCCGCACGGCATCTCGCAAGGTGTGGTGGAGCGTGTGCGGCGGCTGGCGGGTGTGCGCTTCGCCGCTCCACTACTCGAAGCGGACGCACAGGCGAGCGGGCCGGGTGGCAGCGAGTCGGTCGAGCTCGTCGGCGCTGATGAAAGCCTCGCGCAACTCGGGGGCACGCTCGTGCCGCACGGCGAACTCACCCCGTTCGGCGGGATCGGCGCGGTCGTCATAGCGGCGCCGCTCTCGCATGCGCTGGGAGTCGTCCGCTTTGGCCAGCAGGTCACGTTGCAGCTCGCCGGGCACACCGTGCGGGCGCCGCTCTACGCGCAGCTGGGCGAACGGCAGATCGGCCAGCTCGCACGCAGTCCCGTCGTGATCGCGCCGCTCTCATACGCCCAGGAAATGGCCGGGCTGCAAGGACGCGTGAGTCGCGTACTCATCCAGCCGGACCCGGGTGCGCAGACGCGCGTGCGGGCTGAGCTGGTGGCGCTTACCGCAGAGCACGCGAACGTCGAGCCGATCGACTACGAAGCGACTCTGTTCGCCAACGCCGTGAGCGCGAGCAGCCAGTCAAGCACGCTGTTCTCCGCGATCAGCGCCCTCGTCGGATTTCTGTTCGCGTTCAACGCGACACTGCTCACAGTCCCCGCGCGGCGGCGGCTGATCGTCGATCTGCGTCGCGACGGCTACGCCCCGCGGACGGTGATCGCGACGCTCTGCCTCGACGCGCTCGTGCTCGGTGTGCTCGCGTCCGCGCTCGGGCTCGCGCTCGGGGACGTGCTCTTCACACACGTGCTGCGCTCAGAACCTGGCTTCTCGCTCGCGTTCACCGTCGGCTCCGAGCAATCTGTCAGCTTCACAGACGTGGCGATCGCCGCTGCAGGCGGCATGCTCGCCGCGCTCGCGGCGGTGCTCAGCCCGCTGCGCGCGGTCCTCTCGCACGACCCGCTCGCCGCGACCAGCGAACGCGAGCAGTCGCGCGCCAGGTGGGCCGGCGCGCGCACGGCGCTTGCCGGGCTCGCCTGCCTCGCCGCAGCCAGCGCACTGCTGACGGTCGAACCAGACGCGGCGATCCCCGGAATGGTGCTCGTGATCGCGGCGCTGCTCTGCATATTGCCGCTCACGCTGCGCGTGACGCTCGCGCTCGCGGGGTGGCTTGCCGCATTCCTCGTCAGCCCGGTTCCGCACGTCGCCCGTATGGAGCTGAGCGCCGGGCGCACACGAGCGGTGGCGATCGCCGCGACCGGGGCCGTGGCCGTCTTTGGCAGCGTCGCGATCGGAGGGGCGCACCGCGATCTGCTCGCTGGTCTGCGAACGGCCGCGCGTGAAACCACAGCGGCCGCGCAGGTGTGGGTAGCGCCGGCCGGCTCCTACAACCTGTTGATGACCACCCCGTTCGCTCCGCTCGCGCAGGCCCGCCTGCAGCGCGTTCCGGGGGTACAGACGGTCGGGCTCTATCGCGGCGGCCTGCTCGACTACGGCCTGCGTCGCCTGCTCGTCATCGCCCCGCCCCTCACTGCGCGGTCGCTGCTGCCCGCGGGACAGCTGCTCGGCGGTGACGCGCGCAGGGTGGAAGCGCTCGTGCGCGGCGGCGGCTGGATCGTCGTGTCACGTGCGATCGCCGAAGAACACCACCTGCACGTCGGGCAGAGCGTCACGCTGCCGACCCCCAACCCGACAAAGATGTACGTGGCGGCCCTGTCCACCAACATAGGCTGGGAGCCAGGCGCGATCGTGATGAGCGCGCCCAGCTACGCGCGCGCATGGGGCAGTACGGACGCAAGCGCGTACGCGATCGAACTCGCCCCCGGCATTTCACCCAGCCGCGGCGCGCGTGAGATACAGAGAGCCTTGGGCCCGAGCCTGCAGAGCGCGCTGGCCGTGCAGACCGCCAGGCAGCGCAGCGGCGCCCTGGAGACGCTCGACACGCGCGCGCTCGCGCGCCTCACGCAGATCGCAACGCTGATCCCGATCTTCGCCATCCTTGCGATGGCAGCGGCGATCGGCGCGATGGTGTGGCAGCGGCGAGCGCGCCTGGCCAAGCTCAAGCTCAAGGGTCTCGCGCGAGCGCAGTTGTGGCGCACGATCCTGCTCGAGAGCCTGCTCCTGCTCGGCGCCGGCTGCGTCACCGGTGCCCTGTTCGGCCTCTACGGCCAGCACCTCGCCGACCGCGCGCTCGCGCAGACGATCAACTTCCCCGTCACTCACTCGCTCAGCCCGCTGCCCGCCCTCGCGAGCCTCGGCTTAGTCATCGCTGCCGCGCTCGCGGTGCTCGCGCTCCCCGGGTATCTCGCGACAGGCGTGCCGGCAAGCGTCGCGCTCCAGGAGTGAACAGGCCCGTCGGGAACCATCTCAGACCCGAGGACGAGGAGCTCGACCTGCATACGGCCCCAGAACGCCTCGGTCAACTATGTGACGACCCCTGGGCTGGGGCAGCCAAGCAGGTCCGCGATCTTTGTCACGATCGGGTTTCTCCCGATCGTGACAAAGTCCGGATCCTGCGCCGCTCAGCCGCCCAGCAGGTTGTGGACGATCAGGTCGATCAGCTTGATGCCGATGAACGGCGCGATGATCCCGCCGAGACCGTAGATCCAGAGGTTGCGTCGCAACAGCGCGCTGGCGCCGATCGGCCGGTAGCGAACCCCGCGCAGCGACAGCGGGATCAGCAGCGGAATCACCAGCGCGTTGAAGATGATCGCCGAGATGATCGCGCTTTCGGGCGTGCCGAGATCCATGATGTTGAGTATGTGCAGTGGGCCCTTCCCGACTGCGCTTGTCGCGTACGTGCCGATGAACACCGCGGGCAGGATCGCGAAGTACTTGGCGACGTCGTTCGCGATCGAGAACGTCGTCAGCGCCCCGCGCGTGATCAAGAGCTGCTTGCCGACCTCGACGATCTCGATCAGCTTCGTCGGATTCGAGTCCAGGTCAACCATGTTCCCCGCCTCACGGGCGGCCTGAGTCCCGGTGTTCATCGCCACGCCGACATCGGCCTGCGCGAGCGCCGGCGCGTCATTGGTGCCGTCGCCGGTCATCGCCACCAGCCGGCCGTCGGCCTGCTGCTCGCGGATCAGCGCGAGCTTGCGCTCAGGCGTAGCTTCGGCGAGGAAGTCGTCGACGCCTGCCTCCTCGGCGATCTTCGCCGCGGTCAGGCGGTTGTCGCCGGTCACCATCACGGTCTTGATGCCCATCGCGCGGAGCTGGTCAAAGCGGGCCTTCATGCCCTCCTTGATCGTGTCCTTCAGATAGACGACGCCGAGCACCTGGTTGTCGCGGGAGACGGCGAGCGGCGTCCCGCCCTCATTGGCGATACGGTCGAGCTGCGCCTGCAGCTCGGGCGGTGGAGAGCCACCTTCGCTGTTGACGAGGTCGATGATCGAGTCGCCGGCGCCCTTGCGCAGGCGACGGCCGTCGATGTCGACACCGCTCATCCTCGTCTGGGCGGTAAATGGCACGAACTCGGCCTGCAGCGTGTTCATGTCGTGCTCGCGGATGCCGTACTGCTTCGCGAGCACCACGATCGAGCGGCCCTCGGGCGTCTCGTCCGCCAGCGAGGCCAGCTGGGCAACCTCGGCCAGCTCGGACTCGGGCACGCCCGGCATCGGCACGAATTCGGAGGCCAGGCGGTTGCCGATCGTAATCGTGCCTGTCTTGTCGAGCAGCAGCACGTCCACGTCCCCGGACGCCTCCACGGCTCGTCCTGAGAGCGCCAGCACGTTGCGACGCACGAGGCGATCCATGCCGGCGATCCCGATCGCCGACAGCAGCGCGCCGATCGTGGTGGGGATCAGCGCGACGAGCAGCGCAATCAGCGTCGTCTCGGAGATCGCGGTCCCGGCAAACAGGCCGAACGGGCGCAGCGTCGCCACGACGATCACAAAGATCAGCGTCAGCGCCGCGAGCAGGATGTTCAGGGCGATCTCGTTCGGGGTCTTGCGCCGCTCCGCGCCCTCGACGAGCGCGATCATCCTGTCGAGGAACGACTGGCCCGGCTCCTGGGTGATTTCCACGACGATCTGATCGGAGGTCACGCGTGTGCCCCCCGTGACCGCGCTGCGATCGCCGCCGGACTCGCGGATCACCGGTGCGGACTCGCCCGTGATCGCCGACTCGTCCACCGTCGCGATGCCCTCGATCACGGTGCCGTCACCGGGGATCAGCTCGCCGGCCGGCACGACCACGACGTCACCGCGCGTGAGCTCGGCGGCAGCCTTGGTGGAGCCGTCGCGCATCGTCGCGACGGTCTCCTTGCGCATATTGCGCAACGTGTCCGCCTGGGCGCGCCCGCGACCCTCGGCGAAGGCCTCGGCCATGTTCGCGAACACGACCGTCAGCCACAGCCACACGGAGATCGTGAACGTGTACCAGGCGGGCTCGCTGCCGCCGAGCGACTGGCCGCCGCCGAGCTGGATGAACCACGTCACGGTCGTGATCAGCGCGCCGATCTCCACGACGAACATCACCGGGTTGCGGATCTGCACGCGCGGGTCGAGCTTCTTGAAGCTGTCGATCAGCGCACGTTTGACGATCTCGTGCTGGAACAGCGAGATCGCCTGCCGTTCGTGGGTGGCGGGTACGGTGGACATCGTTTTTTATGCCTTTCCCGTGAGTCGGTCGAGCGCGAGGTTGAGCGAGAGCACGTTCACGCCTTCCTCGCCAGAGAAACCGAGTCCGCGTCCCGAGGTGTACTTGGCGATCAACCCGTCGACGGTCGCGAGCGAGAGCCCGCGCACGGCCGCGATGCGGTGGGCCTGGATCCAAGCGTTCGCCGGGGAGATTTCCGGGTCGAGCCCCGAGGCGGAGCTGTCGACCGCGTCGACCGGGATCTTCGCGACGCTCAGCCCGGGGTCGTATTCGGTCTTGGTGGTCGGGTTCTCGTTCAGTTCGAGATAGGCCTTGATGTTTTCTTCGTTGGCTTCCTTGGTCTTGACGCTGTTCGGCCCGTGGTTGGAGAACGTGCTCGCGGCCGCGTTGTCCGCCCCGCCTTCGGTCGCCGACGGGCGGCTCTGGAAGTAGCGGGGGTCCGGTTCGGTGACGAGTTCTTCTTCCTTTTCCTCGGGCTTGCCGTTCTTGCCGATCACCGGGGAGACAAAGCTCTGGCCGATCAGCTTCGATCCGACGAGCTTGCCGTCGAGGTGGATCTGCTGCCCGTTCGCGTTGCCCGGGAACGCGACCTGGCCGATGCCGGTGATCGCCAGCGGATACACGATCCCCAGCAAGGCCGTGAATACGATGATCCCGATGATCGATGTGACGATGTCGCGCTTCATCTCAGTAGAGGTGTCCGGTCAGGCCCTGGACGATCGGGCCGAGGAGCAGGGCGGGGAAGAATGTGAGCGCGCCGACGAGGATGATCACGCCGATCAGCAGCACTACGAACGTGCCGTTGTCGGTGCGCATCGTGCCGAGGCCCGCTGGGGTGACCCGCTTGCCGGCGAGCGCGCCGGCGACCGCGAGCGCGAACAGGATCGGCGCGTAGCGCGCGAGGAGCATGTCAAAGCCGCCGAGCAGGTCGGCGAAGCTGATGCCGTGCGAGCCGAGGCTGCCGGCGTTCGGCTGGATGAAGCCGGTGTAGCCGGCGAACGCGGAGCCGTTGTTGTTCGCCTGCGAGAGGTAGGCGTAGAAGCTCTCGGAGAAGGCCTGCGGCGTATGGACACCCAGCTTGCCGGCGGACGTTGCCACTTCGGAGATCGATGCGCGCCCGGCTTTGCTCGCGACCGCCAGCGCCGTGCAGAAGAGCGCCGCCAGCGGCGTGACGAGAATGCCCAGGCCGGCGAGCTTGATCTCCCTGGCCTCGAGCTTCTTGCCCAGCCACTCGGGCGTTCGCCCGACCATCAGCCCGCCGATAAACACCGCGAGCAGCACATACAGCAGGATCGAATAGAGGCCGGTGCCGACGCCGCCAAAGATCACCTCGCTCGCTGACAGGTTTGCGAACGGGACAGCGCCGCCGATACCGGTAAACGACTCGATCGCGCTGTTGACAGCGCCGCAAGAGGTGACGGTCGTGACGACGTCGAACAGCGCCGACCCGGCGATCCCGAAGCGCTGCTCCTTGCCTTCCATGTTGCCGCCGGTGGAACCGTTGATCACGCCGGTGTGCAGTCCGGCCGCGTGCTGGGCGGGCGAGCCGTGCGCCTCGGCGATGTAGGCGACGATCACGGCGCCGAGGAACATCACCATCATCGTCGCGTAGATCGCATAGCCCTGACGACGGTTGCCCGTCATGCGCCCGTAGAAGAACACGAGCGCCGCGGGGATGATCAGCACAGCCAGCATCTCGAAGAAGTTGGTGAACTGGGTCGGGTTCTCGAACGGGTGCGCCGAGTTTGTGTTGAAGAAGCCGCCGCCGTTCGTGCCGAGCATCTTGATCGCCTCCTGGGAGGCGACAGGTCCCATCGCGATCGTCTGATTGAGGCCGGTGATCGTGTGAACGGTCAGGTAGCTGGAGAGGTTCGCGATCACGCCCTGTGAGGTGAGCACGATCGCGATCAGCACCGAAAGCGGCGCGAGTACGTAGAGGATCGTGCGCACGAGGTCCTGCCAGAAGTTGCCGATGCTCTTCCCGCTGCGCCCGATGATCCCGCGTACCAAGGCGACCGCCACGACGATTCCTACACCGGCCGACAGCCAGTTCTGGACGGTCAGCCCGATCATCTGGCTGAGGTAGCTCATCGTCGTCTCGCCGCTGTAGTACTGCCAGTTCGTGTTCGTCATGAACGACGACACGGTGTTGAACGTGACGTTCCACGGGGCGGAGTGGTAGCCGAGCGGGTTGAGCGCGTGGGGCACGAAGAACGCGTTCTGGGTACGCAGGATCGCGTAGAGGAGCAGCCAGCCGGCGAGCGAGAAGACGATCAGGCTTTTCGCGTAGGCCTTCCAGTCCTGCCCGCGCTCGGGATCGACCCGCAGAAGCCTGTAAAAGAACCGCTCGGGAACGCCAAAGATAGGCGAGAGAAAGACCCACTTGCCTGTATAGACCTTCGCCATGTAGCCGCCGAGCGGCATGGCAAGGGCGGTCAAGATCACCGCGAACAGGACGATCGTCAGCCAACCCGCGAACGTCATCGCTTAGAGCTTCTCTCCGCGAATCAGGGCATAAAAAAGGTAAGCGATCACCAGCACCGACACGACCAGCCCGAAGAAGTCGGCGCCGCTCATGTGCGCGACGAAAAAGCCGAGTGGAAGATCAACCGTCATACCCGGTCGATCCCCTCGATCAGGAGCAGCAGGATCAGGAACATGACGATCCCGAGAGCAATTGCTAGAACATCCATGCCTCCACTATCGATGCCGTCACATCACGGTCGCGTGACGAATCCCGCCAGGCGCATAACGATTTCGTGACGACCCGGTGTCACGCAATGCCGCCACGATCAATGTCCGCGACGTACTTTTCAGGTGCCGAGCAGCCATGCCAGGACACAGGCGGGTACGGCCCAGACATCGCCGTCGGTGTCGAGCACATTGCGCGTGGCAAGAATCCCCCGGCCGTGAGCAGCAGCGACGGTGCGTGCATCACTCTTCCAGTTGAGCTCTACATACTTGCTCTCGATCGGTACTTGGCGGGCGGCGACAAAGTCGATCTCCTTGCCCGTCTTCGTGCGCTCATACATGGGCGCGTCGCCGGCGACGAACCGATCGGCGCGACCACGCGCCGCCGCGCGTGCCAGCGCGAGACCGATCTGCTGCTCGCTGAGCTTTGTCACGTCAGGCGAGCGGTAGGCCTCGTGGCGCCGGCCGGGGAGCAGAGCGATCAGAGGGTCGACGAAGTACACCTTGCGCTGAGCGCCGGTGTTGGGACGCCCATGTAGATCCGCCTGGTGACATCGCCAGATCTGGAGGGCGAAGGCAAGATCGTCGATGCGATCATTGACCGAGTGGTGGCTGCCGAGGCCGACATCCCGGCCAATCGCGCTCGCGTTCAATGGGCTCGAGATCCCGTCCGCGATACGGGCCAGAAAATTGAGGAGATCGGCGTCGCCGAGACTGGTGGCGCGAATAGCGTCTCCTCGAATCACATCCCAAAGATCCTGGACAAACCCGTCCGTCACGTCGCCGGTCCGCAGGAGATCGCCAATCGCGCGGGGAAAGCCGCCGCAGCGCAGATACGACTCCCACCCATCGACGAGCTCGTTCACCCAGAAGGACAGCTCAGCTACCGCTGCGCGCGCGGCCGCAGAGAGCATCTCCCCCGGGGCGAGCGGCCCGATCTCGGGCAGGCCCGCCACGCCGATCAGCCGGCAGTAGTCACGAAAGGGAACGGGCATCAGCAGCCGGTCGGAGTGCTCGGCAGCGGCGCCGCGGCGTCCCGCGAAGTTCTTGGTCGCCTCCCGCAGCTCGCGGGAGCTCGATCCCGTCAGGACGACACAATCGCGGCGCAGCGACGTATCGTCGCGCAGATCCTTGACGACGCTCGACCATCCAGCTCCAACGGCCGTGATCTCGTCGACGAACCACCATCGCGCACCCCGCACACCACGCGTGAGGCTCTCACCGGCCCGGAACATGCGGCGCAGGTCCTGCAGCGAGAAACCGTCACATGAGCTGTAGAGGATGTTGCGCCCGGGCACGCCACCGTCGATCAGGCCCTCGATCGCACGACGCACCTCCAAGCTCTTACCGACCCGGCGTGGGCCGCTGAGCGTATACAGACCACCCGGCCGGAGGTCATCGAGCACCCCCGGGCGATACTCGAACGGCGCCTCGGCGGCCTCGCGGAGATTCTGATCCTCGTCTTGCCAGCCGCGCGGGTCCCGCCACCAGGGGTTGCGATCTCGCAATCGTTCTGCGATCTCAGCGTCTCTCATGCCCCCCCTCTACCATCTCCTCCAAAAGTCTAGGGTTTTTTGGAAGGAGATCTCCAAAAGTCTAGGGTTTTTTGGAGGGAATTGTCCAAAAATATAGGGCTTCGACCTGCTCACGCCCGGTTTCCTATCCCGCGAAGCGGTACCCAACCCCAGGATCGGTGACGATAATACGAGGCCCACCCGCCCCCGCCGCGCCGTCGGGCTCGATCTTCGCGCGCAGCCGCGCGATGTGCGTGCGCAGCGGCTGAATGTCGTCCACGTACCCCGGGCCCCACACCGCCGCGAGCAGCGCCCGGTGCGTCATCAGCCGCCCGCGGTTGCGCACGAGCACGCGCAGCAGCTCGAACTCGATCGGGGTCAGGTGGATCGGCTCTGAGCCACGGCGGATCGCGCGCGCGGCGAGGTCGATCTCCAGACCCTCCACCACGATCGCCGGCTCCCCCTCGATGGGCGTCGTACGACGCAGCGCCGCCTGCAGGCGCGCCACCAGCTCGCGCGTGCCGAACGGCTTGGTGATGTAGTCGTCGGCACCGGCCTCCAGCGCCCTGACCTTCTGCTCCTCCTCGCCCACCGCCGAGAGCACGAGGATCGGGATCTCGCTCCATTCGCGGAGCCTGCGCGTCACCTCGACGCCGTCGCCGTCGGGCAGCACGAGATCGACGATCGCCGCCGCCGGCGGGTGCACCGCGGCCAGATCCAGCGCATGCGAGGCGGTTTCGGCGGCGAGCGCCTCGAAGCCCGCCTCGCGTAGCACAACTTTCAGCGCCCTCACGATCTGCGGCTCGTCGTCGACCACGAGTATCCGCGGCCGCTGCTTGGGCGCCTCAGCCATTGCGCTCGCTCACCTCCAGCGGCAGCTCGAACACGAAAGTCGTTCCCTGCTCGGGCAGTGACTCGGCACGCAGCTCGCCGCCGTTTGACTCGGTGAACCCGCGCGCGATCGCCAGGCCGAGCCCGGAGCCGCGATGGCCTGTCTGGGCTGTGCCGGCGCGGTAGAACGGCTCGAACACGCGCTCCAGTTGCGCCGGGGGGATGCCCGGCCCACGGTCGACCACGCGCACGATCAACCTCCCACCCTCGCCGGCGAGCGGGCGCACCGCACGCGCCCTGACCGACACCGGGTGCCCGGCGGAGTGCCGGCGAGCGTTCTCCAGCACGTTCACGAACGCGCGCTCCAGCTGCGCCGAATCGGCCCGCACGAGCGGCAGGTCGCGGTCGATCGAGAGCGCGAAGTCGTCCGCTTTCGGGTTCAGCTCTCCCAAGGCGGCGCCGAGCACCTCCTCGACCGACATCCACTCGCGCCGCGGCTCGGCCGCGCCGGCCTCCAAGCGCGAAAGGTCGAGCAGGTTGTCAACCAGCCGCGACAGCCGCCGCGCCTCCTCCACGATCACGGCCGCCATCTCCTTACGCTCATCCTGGAGTAGCGAGTCCGACCCCACCGCCTCGCCCGCGGCGGAGATCGCCGTCAGGGGCGAGCGCAGGTCGTGGGAGACCGCGCGCAAGAGCGCCGTCTTCACGATATCGGCGCGGCGCAGCGACGCCGTCTCCACCACCCCGCCCAGCAGCTCCTCGCGCTCGAGCGCCGCGCTGAGCAGCGCCTCCAGCGCCGGCACCACCCGCTCCTGCAGCCTGCGCAGGCTCTGCTCGGAAGCGTCGGCGCCGACCAGCAGCGTCCCCAGCCGTCGAGTGCCCTCGCGCAGCGGGAACGCGACGCTGCGCTCGTCACCCTCCACCGCCTCCATCGCGATCGCGGCGGAGCTCAGCTGCAAGGCCTGCGCCAGACGCGCCGCGGCCGTCGGCAGAGCCTCGGTCAGATCCTCCCCGCGCAGCAGCAGCCGCGCCATCTCCGCGGCCAGGTCGGCCTCGCGCCGGCGCTCCTCCGCGTCGCGAGCCCGCGCGCGAGTCACCTCCGCCACCGAGCTCGCGAGCGCCGCCGCGACGAGGAACGCGACCAGCGCCACCCAGTTGCTCGAGCTTTGGATCGTGAACTGGCCGACGGGCGGCAGGTGAAAGAAGTTGAACGCCGCCGCGCTCAGCACCGCCGTGGCAAAGCCCAGCCACCCCCCCCAGATCACCGACATGACGAGCACCGCGAGCATGTACACCACGCCGAGCGACACCGCCGGGGCGATTTCTTGGAGCGGATAGAGGATCAGCGTGCACAGCGCGACCGCACCCACCGCCACGATCGCGCCGGTGCGCCGCGACGGCGGCTCCGCGCTGAGCAGGAATCCGAACGGGCTCGACATAAACAGCAGCCTAATGAAGGGGCGGGGTGGGACTCGCGTCCCACCCCGCCCTGCGCCCTGCGCGGCGATCCCGGCGTCAGCCGAGCTTCACCGTATGGTGTGCGCCGCCAACCGTGATCGCAGCGCGCGCCTCAGCCACGATCTTGCAGCGCCCGCGCGGCGAGCGCGTAAAGGAGGCGTGACCGGCGTGTGACAGTCTCGTGATCGGCCGACTGGGTGAGCTCGGGATTGTTCGCCCGAGTTTCCCGGCATCGCTCAAGCAGCGCCGGCTGGTAGACGACTACCGTATAACGAGGCTGATCGCTGATCGGGCTGATCGACGACGGTCGACGGCGACTGGAGACGAGCGTGATATCCACGCGGGACCGTAGGAACCTCAGGAAGACGAGAACATTGCGCATCGTGCTCGCGAGCGCGAGCATCTTGCTAATCCTGATCGCGCTGCCCTGCGCCTCGGCCGGGGCGACGGAAAGCGCCGTCTCGCCGCTGCCCGCCTCCGACTACACCGTGCGCCACGTATGCCCAGCGCCCGCGCCGGGGTACGCCGGCTGTTTGGCGCTGGAGTTGGTGCCGAGGACGGCGGCGGCGCGTGCGCACACCCATCCGCTGGGGATCACAAGAAGCCGGCCGATCGTGGCCGCCAAAGCCTCGGAAGGGGCCTTCGGCCTGCGCCCCCAGGATCTGCACAGCATTTATCAGCTGCCGACCACTGTCGCCCCCACGCAGACGATCGCACTCGTGGATGCCTACAACGACCTCAGCGCCGAAGCCGACCTGAAGGTCTATGACAAAGAATTTGGGCTGCCCGAATGTACCGCCGCGAACAAATGCTTCGAGCAGCTCAACCAGAACGGGAAAACCGGGAAACTGCCCTTTCCCGTGAGCGACGAAGCAAGAGAAAAAGAAGAAGCGATCTGCGAAACCGCGACAGGAAAAGTAAAGGAAGAAGCCTGTAAAGAAGTGGAAGAAGCCGATGGATGGGCGGGCGAGATATCGCTCGACATCGAGGTCGCTCATGGGGTGTGTCAGAACTGCCGCATCATGCTTGTCGAGGCCAACTTGGCCTCGTTCTCCGATCTCGAAGCGGCCGAGGAAGCGGCCGTCAGACTCAGCGCCACAGAGATCTCGAACTCCTGGGGCGGCCCCGAGCAAGGCGCGACGCCGGCCGCGGACAACACGAGCTCCTTCAACCATCCCGGCATCGTCATCGCGGCAGCCGCGGGTGACGATGGTTACCTGGACTGGGACGCCAAGGAAAGCTCGGAAAGAGGCTTCGCCGACTATCCCGCCTCATCTCCACACGTGGTCGCAGTGGGTGGCACCCGCCTGAGCCTCACCACCGGCGGTGAATGGGCGGGCGAGACCGTGTGGAATGGCGATGGCGCCGGCGGAAGCGGATGCAGCCGCTCGCTCGCCGCCCCTGAATGGCAGACCACAGAGCCCGACTGGCCGACCGTGGGCTGCGATTCAGGGCGAGCCGTCGCCGATGTCTCGGCCGATGCCGATCCGTACACCGGCGTCGCGATCTATGACTCAACCCCGGAAAGCCTGGGAGAACAGACGGGCCCTGGCTGGATATCGCTCGGCGGAACGAGTCTCGCGTCGCCGCTCGTTGCCTCGGTGTTCGCGCTCGCCGGGGGAGCCGCTGGCGTCGAATACCCTGCGGAGACCCTGTACGAAAATGAGATCGAAGACCCGACAACGCTTCACGACGTGACCTCGGGATCCAACGGCAAGTGTGAAGCCAAAGAACTCTTCAACGAAGAAACCGGGCTCTCCAACTGCGAAGAGTCCTTCGAGGCGGCGGACTGCTCCGGGAGTCTCATCTGCAATGCCAGCCCCGGCTACGACGGCCCCACCGGAGTCGGCACCCCCGATGGGATCACCGCCTTCAAGCCCGTCAGCGAAGAAGTCAAGCGGAAGAACGAAGAAAAGGGGCGCGCGGAAAAGCAGCTACGAGAAGAAAAGAAGAAAGAAGAAGAAGCAAAAAACCAGGGCGGCGGCTCCGGCAGTGGCGGCTCGGGCGGTAACGGCTCGATCACCGGGGGCTCGACCACCGGCGCGGGCGACGCCTCCTCGTCCACCGCCTCCACCGTCGCCGGCCAGCCCATCATCAAGCTATCGGCCTTCGCCCTCACCCCAAGCGCTCTCCTCACGCTGCACCGTGTCCGGCCGAAGGTCTCTTCCGTGGGCTTCGCCTTTACCATCAGCGCCGCCGCGCGCGTACGCGCCAGCATCGCCAAGCGCGTCCGGGTGCGGGGCCGCGAGCAATGGGTATTCGTGCCGGGCTCGGTCACGTTCGCCGCGGCCAAGGGATCCAACCGACGGCATCTCACCAGCCGCGACGGGCTCACCCCCGGCAGCTACCGTCTGACCCTCACACCTCAGCACGGCAGCGCGCGGTCGATCGTCTTCCAGATTGGGTAGATCCTCTCCCCTCCCCTTGTTTGGCGCCTTTCCTCCCCCTGTTCGGCGCTTTGCAAGCCGAGCTGCAGGAGAGCGCCCGTTGCTTGTGCTCGGACCCTCCCCTGGCTAGCTTGCCGACTTCATGTCCCTCTCCCCTCACCGCCTGCCGCGGTCGAGCTCCGCTCGGCTGGGCGCATTGGCGGCCGTGCTCGTCATCGCCTCCACTGGGGCCGCAGCCGCGGGGTCCGTCGCCGACGGTTCGAACTCCGGCTCGCTGGAAAGCAAGATCTCGGCCTCGCAGTCAAAGGAAGGCGACGTGCGCTCGGGGATCGGCGCCGACACCCATCAGATCGCGGGCTTCCAGGGCAACATCGACGACCTGCAGACGCGCCTGGACGCGCTGGAATCGAGCCTCGACATCGAGCGCAGCCTGCTCGCCGAGTCTGCGCTCGCAACTGCGCGGCGCCCGCACCCACCTTGCGTCGCTGCAGGTCCAGCTCGGGCGCGACCGGCAGGTGCTTGTCGCGCAGCTGATCGCCTCCTACGAGTCACCCCCGCCGGACATCGCGACCGTCGTCCTCGAGGCTCACGGCTTCGCCGACCTGATCGAGCGGATCGACGATCTACGCGCGATCTCCCGTGAGAACGCGGGCGCGACCGTCCATGTCGCCGAAGAGCAGAAGGCGGTGACCGTCCAGGCCGCACAGCTCGCGACGCTGGAGGCAAGCCACGCGCGCGAGACGAGCGCGGTGCTCGTGCAGCGCGACGAGGTCGCCCAGCTGCACCTCGCGCTGGTCAACCGCCAGCTCGAGTTCATCCGCGCACGCGATCGCAAGAGCGCCGAGCTCGGCGCTCTGCAGTCGCACAAGCGCTCGCTCGAACACGAGCTCGTCCACGTACAGGCGCAGGAACTCGCCGCCAGGCCTCCGGTGTCACCTACATCGGGCCCGATCGGCGCATTCAACGCGACGCCCGAAGGCGCGTACGGCTTCTTCCCCGCCGCCGGCACCAACTACAGCGTCGGCGAGGAGCCGACGCTCGCCGAGCACCTGAACACGATGGGCAAGGCGCTGCACCTGCACCTGATCGGCATCTCCGGCTACCGCTCGCCCGCAACACTCGGTCGAGGTCGGCGGCTTCGCCAACGACCCGCACACGCGCGGCGAAGCCTCTGACACGCCCGGCGTCGAGGGTGTGCCCGAGGCGACGCTCGCGCAGTTCGGCCTGATCCGCCCGTTCCCGGGCGCCGCCGAGGCCGACCACATACAGCTGCTCGGCAGCAAATATTAATCCGGCTGAGCTCCGTTAGGCGGGTGGTAGCTCCGCCGGCGCGCCGTAGGGGACGAGCGCCACGGGTAGCTCGACGCTGCCATCTGTCTCGCTGGCCGTTCTCTAGGAGCGCGATGAGCGTACGGCCGACCGCCACGGCGGTGCCGTTGAGCGTGTGCAGCGCCTGTGTCTGCTTGTCCATCGCGCATCCGGATGTTCAGGCGGCGAGCTTGGTAGTCGGTCGTGTTCGAGCACGAGGTCAGCTCGCGGTAGCGCGCTTGGCTCGGTAGCCACGCCTCGCAGTCGTACTTCTTCGCGGCCGAGCTGCCCAGGTCGGTGACGGCGATGTTCACGACGCGGTAGGCCAGGTCCAGCTCCCCGAGGATCTCCTCCTCGATCGCCAGGATCCGCTCGTGCTCGCCCGCTGACTCCTCGGGCGAGACGAAGCTGAACATCTCCACCTTGTCGAACTGGTGCACCCTGAAGATGCCCCGCGTGTCTTTCCCCGCGGCGCCGGCCTCGCGGCGGAAGCAGGGCGAGAAGCCGGCGTAGCGCAGCGGCAGGCGCTCGGCGTCGAGGATCTCTTCGGCGTGCAGCGACGCGAGCGCGACCTCGGAGGTGCCGACGAGAAACAGCTCATCCTCTGGAAGCGAGTAGATCTGCTGCTCGGTGTCGGGCAGGAAGCCGGTCCCGTACAGCGCCCGCTCGCGTACGAGCACCGGGCGGGATCACGGGCTCGAAGCCCTTCCCGCGCAGCTTCTCGAGCACCCAGCGCACGAGCGCGAGCTCGAGCATCACGAGGTCGCCTTTCAGGTAGGCAAAGCGCGGCTCCGGATAGCCGCGCGGCGCGATCCATGTCGATCCCCGCGCCCGCCAGCTCCAGGTGGTCGCGGGGCTCGAAGTCGAACGCCGAAACCTCCCCGACCTCACGCACCAGCTCGTCCTCGGGGCCGGGCGCGGCCGTCGGATCGGGCAGGTTGGGCAGCAACGCCAGCATGGCCTGAAGCTCCTCCTCCACCACGCCCAGCTCACGCGCGATCAGCTTCTCGCGCGTGCCCAGTTCGCGTTGCTCGGCGATCGCGGCGGCCGCATCCTCGCCCGCCCGCTTGGCTGCAGCGATCGCATCCGCGGCGGCGTTGCGCACGCGCGCGCAGCTGCTCGAGCTCTGGGATCAGCACCCGGCGGCTCACGTCCAACTCAACCACACGACCGACGGGCCCGGCCACATCCTCGCCCCGGCGCGAAAGCGCCGCGCGCACGTCGTCCGGTTCCTGCCTGATCCGCTTGAGGTCAAGCACGCGGAAGCCTCGAGATTATTTCGTGGAGAGCGTGATGTTCGTGGTGGGCACCTTCTGCGCCTGCAACCCGGAGTACTGCGCCAGGAATTTGGCGACTTCGTGCGCTTCGGCGCCGAGCACGATGTTCTCCGGCATGATCGCGCCCGAGAAGCCACCGTTGCGGATCGCGTACAGGACCTGTTCGACGTTCTCCTTGCGGAAGTTGAAGTTCGGCCCGTTGGTCCTCAGACGGTCCTTGATGCTCGTCGCCGATCCCTCCGCGCCGACCACCGCCAGCGTGTGGCAGCCCGAGCAGTGGTCGCGGAAGATCACGGCCCCGCGGTAGTAGGGGCTCCTCTTGGGGACCGAGATCCCCTGAGAGCCGCAGGCGCCCAGAATCACGGCGCAGGCGAGCAAACCAATCGTCATCGCAGCGAGCTTCATGCGCCGGGAATATATAGGGCCGCTCAGAACCCGTGCGCGGTGCCCGCCGCGCGCAGCGCGAGGAACACCACGACGAGCGCCGAGAGCGCCATCACGCCGATCTCGCGACGCATGATCTCCGCGACGACCGATCGCTGCTCGAAGCTCGGGCAACTCGCCGACTGCCTGAGCGTCCGCGAGCTCACGCCGGTCGAGGATCGTCTGCGCGGAGATCACCCGCAGTTGCTCGGCCACGAAGGCGACCGCGAGCGGTAGCAGTGCGTAGAGATAGAAGAGACGGTCGCTCGAGTACTTGCCGGCCACGGCCAGCGAGCCCACCGCCAGACGCGAGGGTGAGCGCCGAGCCCTGGCCGACGCGCAGCAGCACCCAGAAAGCTCTGCTCGGCTCGGCGCGATACCAGCGCCAGGCGCCGAGCAGCCCCGGGAGCGCATTGAGTGCCGCCACCACGAGGGCGCCCGCCACCACGACTTCGGTCAACGCTCCGCCCCCCGCGAGCCGCCGTATGCGTCGCTGCTCAGCGCTGCAGATATCGAGCCGATTGACACTATGTAACACCCTGACACAAGCGGTGATATAACACGCCTCGGTGCTGCGCAGCTATCTCCCGGCGATCGTCTTTCTGGTGCTCGGCGGCGCCGTCGGGCGGCGCGTTCGCGGTGCTCAACTCGGTGCTCGGCCCGCGCCGGGTGGCCAAACACAAGCAGGATCCCTACGAGTGCGGCCTGCCTTCGGAGGTCAAGCAGGGGATGCGCTTCGGGATCAGCTTCTACCTGATCGCGATGCTGTTCATCCTGTTCGACATCGAGGTCGTCTTCCTCTACCCGATCGCCGTCGAGCTGCGCGCCTACGGCGGCTATGCGCTGGCCGAGACGATCACGTTCATCGCGCTGCTGTTCGTCGCGTTCGTCTACGTGTGGCGCAGAGGAGCGCTGGAGTGGAAGTAAAACGCGAGCGCCTCGGACCGCGCCCGACGGCCCCGGGGTTGCCGGGGGCGGGCGCGGGACAGCGCGTGCAATCGCTGAACGCGGCCCAGCTGCTGCGCGGCGGCGACCTGGAGGGCGCCAACCAGCCGGCGCACCTGGAGGGCACGGAGCTCGAGCGCTACGTGGAAGAACGCATGCTGACGACGACGCTCGACCAGGCGGTCGCGTGGGCGCGTTCGAACTCGTTCTTCCCGCTCGCTTTCGGGCTGGCCTGCTGCGCGATGGAGCAGTTCCACGCCGCCGGTCCGCGCATGGACATCGCGCGGTTCGGCTTCGAGGCGTTCCGCGCCTCCCCGCGCCAGGCCGACCTGATCATCCTCGCGGGGCGCGTGTCGATCAAGATGGCGCCGATCATTCGCCGGCTCTACGACCAGATGCTCGAGCCCAAGTGGGCGATCTCGATGGGCGCCTGCTGCAGCTCGATGGGCGTGTTCAACAACTACGCGCTGGTGCCCGCGGACAAGTTCATGCCGATCGACGTGCACGTCCCCGGCTGCCCGCCCCGCCCCGAGGCGCTGATGCACGGCGTGCTGAAGCTGCGCAAGATGGTCCAGGACGACCCCGACATGGGCTGGCGCGAGCGCTACGACGCCGTCGGCACCGAGGAGATCGTCCCCGGTGCCTGACGCCACGGGCTGGAGCTGATCGCCCAGGAGCTTGGGCGAGGCCGTCCTCGAGACGGTCTACTTCCGCGAACGCGCGACGCTCGAGGTCGATCCCGCGGCGATCCGCCCCACGCTCCAGCACCTGCGCGAGCAGGGATACACGTTCCTGGCGAGCGTGCACGGCGTCGACTACTACCCCGAGGAGCCGCGTCTCGGCGTGGTCTACGAGCTGCTGGACATGAGCCGGGTCGACCGCATCACGGTCAAGCTGCGCCTTCTGACCGATTCGCCCGAGGTGGACTCGGTGACCCACGAGTGGCCGACGGCCAACCATCAGGAGCGCGAGGTGTATGACATGTTCGGGGTCGTGTTCGACGGCCACCCGGACCTGCGCCGGATCCTGATGCCCGAGGACTACGAGGGCCACCCGCAGCGGCGCGATTTTCCGATCGGCGGCGAACCGGTGATCTTCACCTGCGACGAGGCCAAATGGCTGGAGGCGCGCGAGTGAGCCCGGTCGAGAGCCCGTCGCTGTCGGAGTACCGCCGCCGCGAGCAGAGCATCACGCTCTCCCCGCTGGATCAGCCGCTGCAGGGCGGCGGCGAGACGACGGACGAGCTGCTGACGCTCAACTTCGGCCCGCACCACCCCGCCACGCACGGCGTGCTGCGGCTGCTCGTCACGCTGCAGGCGGAGATCGTGCGCGACATCAAACCGATCATCGGCTACGTGCACACGGGGATCGAGAAGACGGCCGAGGACAAGGCCTACTGGAAGGTCATCCCGATCGTCGAGCGGATGGACTACCTCTCCTACTACTTCAACGCGATGGCCTACATCGGCGCGGTCGAGACGCTGCTGGAGGTCGAGGTCCCCAAGCGCGCCCAGTACCTGCGCGTGATCCATCTCGAGCTGAACCGGATCGCCTCGCACCTGATCTGGCTGGGCACGAGCGCGCTCGACCTCGGCGCGGTCTCGATCTTCCTGTACTGCCTGCGCGAGCGCGAACTGATCCTCGACCTGTTCGAGATGTCCTCCGGCGCGCGCATGCACACGCGCTACTTCCAGGTCGGCGGCGTGATCGAGGACATCCCCGCCGGCTTCGCGCCGAAGCTGCGCGAGTTCCTGAAGGTGATGCCCGAGCGCGCCGACGAGTACGGCGCGATCCTGAACTCCAACGAGATCGTGCTGCAGCGCCTGCGCGGCACCTGCCCGCTGGACGCGGAGACGCTGCTCGGGCTCGGCGTGACGGGACCGCTGCTGCGCGCGGCGGGCAACCCGTGGGACCTGCGCAAGGCGGCGCCGTACAGCTCCTACGAGGACTTCGAGTTCAAGATCCCGGTGGGCACGGTCGGCGACAACTACGACCGCTTCGCGGTGCGCTTGGCGGAGATCTACGAGTCGGTGAAGATCATCGAGCAGGCGCTGGACGGGCTGCCCGAGGGGCCGCACATCACCGACGACCGCAAGGTCGCGCTGCCGCCCCGGCACGAGCTCGCGACCTCGATGGAGGCGCTGATCCACCACTTCAAGCTCGTCACCGAGGGCTTCCGCGTGCCGCCGGGCGAGGTCTACTACCCGATCGAGTCCCCCCGCGGCGAGCTCGGCTGCTTCGTGCGCTCCGACGGCTCCTCCAAGCCCGCGCGGGTGCACATGCGCGACCCGTCCTTCGTCAACCTGCAGGCGCTCGCGCCGATGGCCCGCGGCAGCTACATCGCCGACATGATCGCCACGACCGCGATGCTCGATCCGATCTTGGGGGGGATCGACCGATGACTGAGCCCGTATGGCGGCGCCGGATCGGCGTCCAGTCGCTCGCGTGCGAGCACGCCACGCTCCTGCGTCTTGCCGGCTGCCTACGAGCCCAGGATGGATGAGATGACTTCACGGTCCAGCGTGCCGATGGACAAGGGCGTACCACGCTACGCCCACGGCTCGCGCGTGCCCGGCTGGGACACGCCCGCCGATCTGGACAAGGACCCGGCGACGATTCCCGGACCGGCGGACCCCACCGTCCCGGTCCCGACCGAGCTGCGCGCGGAGATCGAGGCGCACATGGCGCTGTACCCCGACACCCGCTCGGCCACGCTGCCGGCGCTGGAGGCCGCGCAGCGCGTGCACGGCTGGTGCTCGCCGGAGGCGATCGAGCAGGTCGCGTGCGTGATGCGGCTGACGCCCGCCGATCTCGCGGCGGTGGCGACGTTCTACGACATGCTCGAGACCGAGCCCGTCGGGCGCCACAGCGTGTACGTGTGCACGAACATCTCCTGCTCGCTGTGCGGCGCCGACGAGCTGCTCGCGGCATGCAGGAGGCCGTCGGCGAGGCCGCCGGCGAGGACTCAGAGTTCAACGTGCGCGCGTTCGAGTGCCTCGGCGCGTGCGACATCGCGCCGATGGCCTCTGTCGACGGCGTGTACGTCGGCCCGCTCACGATCGAGGACGTGCCGGCACTGCTCGACGACATGCGCGCGGGACGCCCGGTGCTGCCCGAGAAGCAGCTCGCCCGCAAACGAGTCGCCGACCCGCACGCCAATACCCAGGACTTCCCGCTACGCCAAGCCGAGCACACCGCGCGCGCGGTAGCGGCCGACGCGGTGAGCACACCCTCGCGGAAAGGCGCGCAAGGATGGCTGCAACCACTTCTCCGAGCTGCTGTTCGACGACATCGACGAGCCCGGGCTGAACACGCTCGAGGTGTACGAACGCCGCGGCGGCTACGAGTCGCTGCGCAAGGCGCTGCAGATGACTCCCGAGGAGGTGCTCGAAGAACTCGAAGCCTCCGGCCTGCGCGGGCGCGGCGGCGCCGGGTTCTCGATGGGCAAGAAGGTCTCGTTCCTGCCGAAGGGCTCGATCGACAAGTACCTCGTCTGCAACGCCGACGAGTCCGAGCCGGGCACGTTCAAGGACCGCGAACTGATGCAGAAGAGCCCGCACATGCTGATCGAGGGGATCATCATCGCCTCCTACGCGGCGGGCGCGAGCCGCTCGTTCATCTACATCCGCGGCGAGTACGTCCTGCAGGCCGACATCCTCGACGCGGCGCTCGCCGAAGCCCGCGAGGCCGGCTACGTCGGCGAGCGGATCCTCGGCTCCGAGCACTCGCTGTCGCTCGTCGTGCACCGCGGCGCGGGCGCCTACATCTGCGGCGAGGAGACCGGCCTGCTCGACTCGCTGGAGGGCAAGCGCGGCAACCCGCGGCTGAAGCCGCCGTTCCCGGCCAACCAGGGCCTCTACCAGGGACCGACGCTGATCAACAACGTCGAGACGCTCGCGACCGTCCCGGCGATCATCCGGATGGGCGGCGCCGAGTACGCGAAGCTCGGCGTGGAGACCTCGACCGGCACGAAGCTCGTCTCGGTCTCCGGGCACGTGCAGCGTCCCGGCAACTACGAGATCGAGCTGGGCATCCCCTCGCGCGAGATCATCTACGACCTCGCCGGCGGCCCCCCGCAGGGACGCGAGATCAAGTGCTGGTTCCCGGGCGGCTCCTCCGCGCCGGTGCTCACCGCCGAGGACCTCGACGTGCCCTACGACTTCGACTCGCTCGCCAAAGCCGGCTCGATGCTCGGCTCCGGGGCGATCATCGTCGTCGACGACTCCACGCCGATCCTCGACGTCGCGATGAAGGTCGCGAAGTTCTACCGCCACGAGTCCTGCGGCAAGTGCACCCCCTGCCGCGAGGGCACGAACTGGACGGTGAAGATGCTCGAGCGGATCGACTGCGGCGAGGCCACGCCGATGGACCTCGACATCATGGCCTCCGTCCAGGAGCACATCATCGGCAACTGCCTGTGCGTTCTCGGCGACGCGATGGCGATGCCGATCGGCTCGATGATCGCGAAGTTCCGCGACGAGTTCGAGGCCCACATCGAGAGCCCGCGCCGCGCTGCCCGAGCCCGCTCCGAGGCTTCGATGCCTAGGCCCGAACCGAAGACGATCACCTTCACGATCGACGGCCTCGAGGTCCAGGCGCCCGAGAACGCGATGCTCGTCGACGCGGCCAAAGGACGGCGACGTCGAGATCCCGGTGTTCTGCTACGAGCCCAAGCTCGGCCAGCCCGTCGGCGCCTGCCGCATGTGCCTGGTCGAGATCGAGGGCATCCCCAAGCTGCAGACCGGCTGCTCCACGCCGGTCAAGGACGGCATGGTCGTGCACACGCAGACCGAGCGCGTGAAGACCGCGCAGCAGTCGGTCGTCGAGTTCCTGCTGATCAACCATCCGCTCGACTGCCCCGTGTGCGACAAGGGCGGCGAGTGCCCGCTGCAGGACATCACCTTCGGCTGGGGCCCCGGCCTCTCGCGCTTCATCGAGCCCAAGCGCCACTTCGTCAAGCCGCTGGAGCTCTCCCCCACGATCGCGATCGACCGCGAGCGCTGCATCCTCTGCTACCGCTGCGTGCGCTTCTCCCAGGAGATCTCCGAAGACCACCAGCTCGTGCTGCTGGAGCGCGGCGCGCACTCCTACGTCTCGACCTTCGACGGCCACCCCTACGTCGCGCCGTTCAGCGGCAACATCGTCGAGCTGTGCCCCGTCGGCGCGCTCACCTCGCGCCCCTACCGCTTCCGCGCGCGGCCCGTGGGACATCGAGGACGCGGGCTCGGTCTGCACGCTCTGCCCGGCGCAGTGCAACGTCACGCTGACCGTGCGCGACGAGCGCGTGCTGCGCGTGCTCGCGCGCGAGAACGACGAGGTCGACGACGGCTGGCTGTGCGACCGCGGCCGCTTCGCCTACCCCGCGCTCGGCGGCGACGAGCGCGTGACCGAGCCGCTGATCCGCGACGGCGGCGAGCTGCGCCCCGTCTCCTGGGAGCGCGCGCTGGAGGAGGCCGCCGCCGGCCTCTCGCGCGCGGGCGAGCGCACCGGCGCGCTCGTCGGCGGGCAGGCCACGAACGAGGAGGGCTTCCTGCTCGCGCGCCTGATGCGCGAGGGCCTTGGCTCGCCGCACCTGGACTCGCGCCGCGCGGGCACGCTGCCGCTGGAGCTGCACCGCGCGCTGACCGACCCCGCTCTGCAGGCGCAGGTCTCCGACCTGGAGTTCGCCCACGCCGTGCTCGTGCTCGACGCCGACCCGATCGACGACGCGCCGATCCTCGACCTGCGCCTGCGCAAGGGCGTGCGCCGCCACGGCATGCGCCTCGTCCAGGCAAGCGCGGCGGACCTGCTCAGCAGCGAGCGCGCCGGCGAGCTGGCTGCAGCAGCTGCGCGAGGCCGGCGAGGAGATCGTGATCCTGTGGGACGAGCGCCTGACGGCCGGCCCCGACGGCGCCGCGGCCGCGCGGGCGCTGCTCGACCTGGCGGACGACGCTGTCCCTGGCGGAGACCGACGGCGCGGGCCTGCTGGAAATCCCGGCCGGCGCCAACGGCCGCGGCCTGCGCGAGGCCGGGGTGCTGCCGAACGCCGGGCCGGGGCTCTCCGCGAGCCTGACGACGCACCCGGCCGCGACGCTCGCGCGATCGCCGAGGGTCTTGCCGAGGGCGAGCTCGCGGCGTTACTGTTCCAGACCGACCTGCTGACCTGCCGATCGCCAGGTCGTCCGACGGACTCGCGCAACGGCGACTCGGCCGCCGCCGGCAATGGCGACCTCCGCGGCCGACGCCCGCGAGACCTCGCCCGACCGCGAGCTGTGGGAGCGCGCCTTGGAGCGCGCCTCGACGGTCGTCGCGCACGCGACCTTCCTGACCGAAGGCCTGCGCGAGCACGCGGACGTCGTCTTCCCGGCGCGAGGCGTACGCCGAGAAGGAGGGCACGATCGTCCATCCCGACGGGCGCATCCAGCGGCTGCGCCCCGCCGTCGCCCGCGTCGGGCGAGTTCGGCTCCACGCGCGCCGAGTGGCAGGTGCTCGCCGAGCTGGCCTCGCGCCTGGGCTCGACCTGGAGGTGCTCACCGGCTCGATGGCCTCCCAGCAGCTGTTCGACGCGGTGCCCTTCTACGCCGGCCTGACGCTCGAGGAGATCGGCGGCACGGGGCGTGCGCTGGCAGGAGCGCAAGACGCGCGGTGGCACTCATGACTGCTCGCGCGTCGTCGGCTACTACGAAGAATGGTGGATCCAGATCCTGAAGGCGATCGTGATCTTCGCCGTCGGCCTGCAGCTCGTGCCGGTCGTGCTGCTCGCCGAGCGCAAGCTGCTCGGGCGCTTTCAGGCGCGCTACGGCCCCAACCGCGTCGGCCCCTACGGCGCGCTGCAGCCGCTCGCGGACATCCTCAAGCTGCTGACCAAGGAGCAGTTCCGCCCGACCACCTCGATCGGCTTCCTGTTCGCGCTGGCGCCGATCATCTCGATCGTCACGGCCGTCGCGGCGTTCGCGATCATCCCGTTCGGCAACGTCCAGAACATCTTCGGCACGCCCGTCGGGCTGTACGGGATCGACGTCTCGATCGGCCCGCTGTACCTGTTCGCGTTCGGCGCGATCGCCTTCTACGGGATCATGCTCGGCGGCTGGTCCTCGGGCTCGAAGTACTCGTTCCTCGGCGCGATGCGCGGCGCGGCGCAGCTGATCTCCTACGAGGTCTCCCAGGGGCTGGCGCTCGTCGGCGTGATCTTCACCGCGCAGACGCTCTCGCTGACCGGCATCGTCGAAGCCCAGAAAGGCATGTGGTACATCGTGCCCCAGTTCTTCGGCTTCCTGATCTTCCTCACCGCGAGCTTCGCCGAGACCAACCGCGCGCCGTTCGACCTGACCGAGGCCGACGCCGAGCTCGTCGGCGGCTACAACACCGAGTACGGCGGCGGGCGCTTCGCCTCCTACTACTTCGCCGAGTACCTCAACGTGCTCGTCGTCTCCGGCATCGTCACGACCGTGTTCCTCGGCGGCTGGCTGCTGCCGTTCGGCATCCACCCGCCCGGCTGGGTCGACCCGTTCGTCGTGCTGTTCAAGATGTCGCTCATCACGTTCCTGTTCATCTGGGTCCGCGCGACGCTGCCGCGGCTGCGCTACGACCAGCTGATGAGCTTCGGCTGGAAGGTGCTGCTGCCCCTGGCGACGCTCAACGCGCTCGTCACGGCCGTGCTCGTGGTGGTGACCCACTGATGGCTGATCCGATACCCCAGCGACTCCCCCCCAGCCGGCCGCGCTCGAGCCCGCCAGCGCCCCGCACGCCGGCCGCCGCACCCCGCGACGGCGGGCGCTGAACGTCACGGCCTGGAGCCCCGGCGAGGACGTGATCGAGGTCCAGCGCACCCCCGCGCCGGGCCCCGCGCGCAGCACCTGGCGCACGTTCCGCGAGACCGTGCGCGGCCTGCTGACGACCTTCGGGCGCTTCACGGAAACAGCCCGTCACGGTCCAGTACCCGGAGGAGAAGACGCCCGTCTACCCGCGCTTCCGCGGCCGGCACAAGCTGCACCGCTTCGAGGACACCGGCCTGGAGAAGTGCGTCGGCTGCTCGCTGTGCGCCGCCGCCTGCCCGGCCGACTGCATCCGCGTGGTCGCCGCCGAGAACACGCCCGAGAACCGCGTCTCCGCCGGCGAGCGCTACGCGGCGGTGTACGAGATCAACCTGTCGCGCTGCATCTTCTGCGGCTACTGCGAGGTCGCCTGCCCGTTCGACGCGATCACGATGGGCCACGACTACGAGCTCTCCGACTACGACCGCACGGATCTGATCTTCACCAAGGAGATGCTGCTCGCCGAGCCGCTCGAGCGCACCCCGCTGAGGAACGAGGGCGAGTGAGCTCGGTCCTGTTCTTCATCGCCGGCTTCGGCGTGATCGCCGGCGCGGTCGGCGTCGTCGTGCTGCGCGACCCGTTCTACAGCGTGCTCGCGCTCGTCGGCCACCTGATCTCGCTCGCGGTGCTGTTCCTGCTGCTGCGCGCCGAGTTCGTCGCCGCCGTGCAGGTCGTCGTGTACGCCGGGCGCGGTGATGGTGCTGTACGTGTTCGTCGTCGCCTACGTCGGCGGCTCCGCGCGAGGATCGCTGCGGGCGAGCCGCTGCGTCGGGCCGGCGCCGTGTCCGGCTCGGACCTGCGCCTCGGCGGGGCGATCGTCGGCGGCGCGCTGCTGGTCGAGCTGCTGATCGCGCTGCTCGGCACGGGCCTGGAGGCGATCAACGGCCAGGGCGCCCGCTACAGCCCCGGGCCGCGCACGTTCGGCACGCCCGCCTACATCGGCAAGCTGCTGCTGACGCGCTTCCTGCTCGCGTTCGAGGTCGCCTCGTTCCTGCTGCTGATCGCGGCCGTCGGCGCGGTCGTGCTCGCCGGCCGCCGGGGCGGCCTCGGCGAGGACGACGACGAGCGCGAAGCTGCTCACTCCGCTCGACCTGCTCCGCCCGCAGGGCACCGGCACGATGGCCGAGGGCGTCGGAGGGCAGCACCGATGAGCATCGCCTGGTATCTGGCCGTCTCGGCGATCGTCTTCTCGCTCGGCGCCGTCGGCGTGATGACGCGGCGCAACCCGCTCGTGGTGCTGCTGTGCCTGGAGCTGATGCTCAACGGCGCCAACCTCTCGCTGGTCGCGTTCTCGCGCATGTGGGGCAACGGCGACGGGCAGATCCTCGCGCTGATCGTGATGACCGTCGCCGCCTGCGAGGTGTGCATCGGGCTGGGCATGATCGTCGCGATCTACCGCCGCCGGCTGCCGATCGACGTCGACGAGCTGAGGGAGCTGCAGGGATGAACCAGCGCCGTTCGGAGCGGCAAGCGGGATGAGCGCGACGACCTTCGGCTGGCTGGTGCTGCTGTTCCCGCTGCTGGGGACGCTGGTCATCGCGTTCGGCTTCCGCTCGCTGCCCGGCCGCTACGCGGGCTGGATCGGCACGGCCGCGATCGTCCTCGCCTTCCTCGCGGCGCTCGGCGCGCTGATCTCGCTGCAGGGGCATGCCCCGAGCCACCGCGAGCTGGACTCCTCGCTGTGGAACTACGCCTCCACGGTCGGCATCAACGCGCAGCTGTCGATCCTCGTGGATCCGCTGTCGGTGTTCATGATCCTGATCGTCACGGGCATCTCGACGATGATCCACCTGTACTCGATCTCCTACCTGGACGAAGACCGCGGCTACGCCCGCTTCTTCGCCTACCTGAACTTCTTCGTCTTCTCGATGCTGCTGCTCGTGCTCGCGGGCAACTTCCTGCTGCTGATCGTCGGCTGGGCGTTCGTCGGCGCCGCCTCCTACCTGCTGATCTCCTTCTGGTACCGGCGCACGACCGCCACGAAGGCGGGGATCAAGGCGTTCGTGATCAACGTCGTCGGCGACGTTGGGCTCGTGCTGGGGACGTACTTCATCTTCAAGCACACCGGCACGCTCAACTTCCTCGCCACCTTCAAGGCCGCCCGCACGTCTTCCACACGCGGCGAAGCGGACATCGTCGCCGGCTGCCTGCTGCTGCTCGTCGGCGCGGCCGCCAAGTCCGCCCAGATCCCGCTGCACACCTGGCTGCCCGACGCGATGGAGGGCCCGACCCCGGTCAGCGCGCTGATCCACGCCGCGACGATGGTCACCGCCGGCGTCTACCTGATCGCGCGCATGCACGTGCTGTTCGAACTCGCCCCCGCCGCGCAGGACACGGGCGCGGTGATCGGCGCGGCGACGCTGCTGATCGCCGGCACGATCGCGCTGACCCAGACCGACATCAAGCGCGTGATCGCCTACTCGACGATGTCGCAGATCGGCTACATGATCATGGGCGTCTCCGTCGGCGCCTACGCGGCCGGGATGTTCCACCTGATGACCCACGCGTTCTTCAAGGCGCTGCTGTTCATGGGCGCCGGCTCGATCATCGGCGCGATGGGCGGCGAGCAGTCGCTGGAGAAGATGGGCGGCTTTCGCAAGGCGCTGCCGTTCACGTTCGCCTGCTTCATCATCGGCGGCCTCGCGCTGTCGGGCATCCCGCCGTTCTCGGGCTTCTTCTCCAAGGACGACATCCTGCTCGTCACGGCCGAGCGCGGCGGCTGGCACTGGGCGCTGTACGTGGCCGGCTACGTCGGCGCGTTCCTGACGGCGATCTACACCTTCCGGATGATCTTCCGCGCCTTCTACGGCGAGCCCGTCGCCGAGGCGCGCGAGCTCGAAGGCGGTCCATCTGCACCACGCCGAGGTCCCGACGAATCCCGCCAACGGCGAGGTCGAGGACACCGACGTCGGCTTCCCCGGCCCGCACCACACGATCGCCGAGCGGGCGCTGCCGATGAAGGTCGCGATGACCGTGCTGGCGATCGGCGCGATCGGCGCCGGCCTCGTGCAGGTTCCCGAGGTCGACGACGTCATCGTCAACTTCCTGCGCCCGACGTTCGCCGGCTCGCCGCTGTACGAACCGCACACCAAGGACGGGCTGCTGATCTTCGGGCTGGTGCTCGGCACGGTGCTCGGGCTGCCGGGCATCGCGATCGCCTACCGCATCTGGGTCCGCAGCCGAGCATCGCCGTCCGCCGCGATCGAGCGCGTTCGAGCCGGTGTACGAGCTGTTCGTGAACAAGTGGTACTTCGACGAGCTGATCGACTTCGCTGATCGTGCGCCCGGCCGCCGCGACGGGACGCTTCGCGACGGACACGCTTCGAGCGGGTGTTCGTGCAGGACACGCTGATCGGCGGCACGACCGGGCTCGTGCGCGCAGGATCGGCCGCGGTGCGCGCGGTGCAGAGCGGCTTCCTGCGCTACTACGCCGCGCTGCTCGTGCTCGGCGTGGCGGGCGTCGGCTTCTACTTCCTCCTGCAGCGTGATCCCCGGACCCTGAGCTGACGATGCCCCCTCTTTCGATCCTGATCTGGCTGCCCGCGCCTGTTGCGGCGCGATCCTGGCCGCGATCGTCACCCGCGCGTGCTCGCTCCGGCATCCCGGGCGCGCTGGCGCTGATCGGCTCGGTCGCGGCGCTGGGCGCTGGCGATCGGCTACATCGCCGACTTCCACAGCGGCGGCGCCGGCCTGCAGCACGTCACCGACGTGGTCTGGATCTCCGACGCTCGGCATCCACTACAAGCTCGGCGTCAGCGGGCTGAACGTGTTCCTCGTCGGACTGACCACGCTGCTGTTCGCCGCGGCGACGCTCGCCGCGAACCTGCGCTCGTGGGAGCGCCCGAAGCTCTTCTACTTCCACTTCATGCTCGCCGAGTCCGCCGTGCTCGGGCGCGTTCCTCGCCCAGGACCTCGCGCTGTTCGTCGCGTTCTTCGACCTGATGCTGATCCCCTTCTACTTCCTGATCGGCGGGTGGGGCACGGGAGCCGGATCGGGTCAAAGCGACGATCAAGCTCGTCGATCTACACGCTCGTCGGCTCGCTGTTGATGCTCGCCGCGGCGATCGCCACCGGCGTGCTGGCCGCCGAACAGGGCGGCGGGCACATCACGTTCGTGCTCTCGGCGCTGCAGGCGCTGCCGCTGAGCAAGGGCTCGCAGGAGTGGATCTTCCTGTTCTTCGCCGCCGCGTTCCTCGTGAAGATGCCGGCGTTCCCGCTGCACGGCTGGATGCCCGACGGCTACCGCGCGATGCCGATCGAGGTGCTGATGGTGTTCTCCGGCGTGCTCTCGAAGGTCGGCGCGTACGGCTTCCTGGCGATCGTGCTGCCGCTGTTCCCGCAGGCGGCGGCGCACTTCCAGGTGCTGATGCTGCTGATCGCGCTCGCCTCGATCATCTACGGCTCGGCGCTCGCCTTCATCGCAGACCGACGTGCGCCTGATCGCGGGGTACTCGTCGGTGGCGCAGCTCGGGTTCATCACGCTCGGGATCTTCGCCCTGAACCCCCAGGGCGCCCAGGGCGCGCTGCTGCAGATGGTCAACCACGGGCTGGTCGTGGCGCCGCTGTTCTTCATCATCCTGCTGCTCTCCCGGCGCGCCGGCGGCTCGGAGGACGTCCGCGAGATGGGCGGCATCGCCTTCCGCGCGCCGGTGCTCGCCTCGCTGTTCCTGATCGTCGCGCTCGCGACGCTCGCGATGCCCGGCTCGTCGAACTTCGTCGGCGAGTTCCTGATCCTGCTCGGCGTCTTCAAAGCCAAGCTCGCGATCGCGGTGATCGCCTTCAGCGGCGTGGTGATGGCGAGCGTGTACGCGCTGCGGCTGTTCATCGGCGCGATGCACAACCGCGTCGGGCCGAAGGTCGACTCCCGTGATATCTCGATCCGCGACGGCCTCGTGCTCGTGCCGCTCGTCGCGGTGATCCTGTTCCTCGCGCTGTACCCGCAGTTCGCGCTGCACCGCAGCGAAAGCTCGGTCAAGGCCGCCGTATGCGAGCGCACATGCAGATCCGCCAATCCGAGCGCCGCAGCCGTTGCGAGCATCGGCACTTCGAGTACCGCCAGGATGCAGTCACCGAGACGACAAGTGAACTGCTCGACAGGGCTCAGGTGAACGGCATGACCCTCGGCACATGGCGCCCCTCGCCACCGCAACCCTGAAAGGCCCGCACGTCGACTTCGCCGGGCTCTCGCCGCTGATCGCGCTGCTCGGCGGCGCCGCGATCGTGCTGCTCGTCGGGCTGCTCGGCTCGCAAAGGGCGCGCGCGCAAGCGGTGCCCGACGCTCAGCCTGGTCGGTGCTCGCGCGTCGCGCTGGGCCTGACGATCTGGCAGTGGGGCGAGCAGAAGTCGATCGTCGCGGGGGCGCTGCGAATCGACGACCTGTCGCTGCTGCTGAACATCGTGCTGATCGCCGGCGGCGCGGCCACGGTGCTGCTCGCGTGGCGCTCGCGCGCCGCGCAAAGCACGCGCCCACGGCGAGTGGCACGCGCTGCTGTTGACCTCGATCGGCGGCATGTTCCTGCTGGCGAGCGCCCAGAACACGGTGCTCGTGTTCCTCGGCCTGGAGCTTCTGTCGATCCCGCTGTACGTGCTCTGCGCGACCGGACTGCTCAAAGCGCGGCCAGCACCAGGAGCGCTCGCTGGAGTCGGGGCTGAAGTACCTGATCATCGGCTCGGTCGGCTCGGCCACGCTGCTGTACGGCCTGGCGCTGATCTACGGCGCGACCGGCGCGACCGACTTCACCGCGATCGCCGACGCGCTTGTCGAAGGGCAACCTCGCGACCGATCCGCTGACGCTGACGGGCATCGCGCTGTGCGTCGCCGGCCTCTGCTTCAAGGCCTCCGTCGCGCCCTTCCACCAGTGGACGCCCGACGTGTACGAGGGCGCGCCGACGCCGGTGACGGCGTTCATGGCGGTCGCCACCAAGGTCGCCGCGCTGGGCGTGTTCCTGCAGGCTGTTCGACGTCGCGCTGATCAACGCGCAGGACCAGCTGGGGCCCGGCGGTGGCGGCGCTCGCGACGATCACGATCCTCGTCGGCAACGTCGGCGCGCTCGGGCAGTCCTCGCTGAAGCGGATGCTCGCCTACTCCTCGGTCGCGCAGGCCGGCTACATGCTCGCCGGGGTCGTCGTCGCCACCAGGCTGGGCGTGCAGGCGACGGTCTTCTACCTGGCGGTGTACGTGGCGATGAACATGGCCTCCTTCGCCGTGATCGTCGCGCGCGAGCGCGAAACCGACGCTCGGCGACTCGGTCGACGCGGTGACCGGACTCGGCCGCGAGCGGCCGTGGCTGGCGTGGCCGATGACGATCTCGCTGCTCGGGCTCGCCGGGATCCCGCGACGGCCGGGTTCATCGGCAAGTTCTACCTGATCGACGCGGCCGTCTCGGGCGGATACACGTGGCTGGGCGTGGTGATCGTCGTCGGCTCGATGATCTCACTCGGCTACTACCTGCCGGTGATCGCGGCGATGTGGATGCGCGAGGCGCCCGCGGGCGCGGGGCAGCCAGGTTCCTCCACCCCCCGCGAGCGCACCGACCCCGGCAGCCGGTGCGCTTGCCGGCGCTCGCCGGTGGATCGCCCGAGCTCGATGCCGAGCTGGGCCCCTCGGCGTCGATCCTTCGTCACAGTCGGCGCTCCCATACAGCCGCCTACCCCCGAAACCACCGGCCCTCAACCCGAGGTCGTGTTCGTCGCCGTGCTCGCCGGGGCGGCGACGCTCTTCTTCGGGATCATCCCCCAGCCGCTGTTCAACCTCGTCACCCACGCCGGCGGCGCGCTCGGCGGGCTGTTCTGAGCCTTGCCGTGCGTCACACATGCGCGTGCAGAGGCGCGTTACCTCGGCTGTCCGCCGGCCGGACTCGCACGCCGTGACGACAACTCTGGCGCTACAGCCGCCCCGAGGCCTCCGCGGCCGCTTCGGCCTCCTGCAACTGCCGCTCGACGAGGTCCAGCCCGGCGTCCCAGAACCCGGGGTCGGCGAGGTCGATCCCGACGATCTGCGCCAGCTCCTCGGGGCTGCGCGAACCACCGGCGGCGAGCATCTCCAGGTAGCGGGGCACGAGCTCCGGGCCCTGCTGCTCGTAGCGCTGGTAGACCGACAGCGCGAGCAGCTGACCGTAGGCGTAGGCGTAGACGTAGCCGGGCGAGCCGATGAAGTGCGGGACGTAGGACCACCACGAGCGGTAGCCGTCGGTGATCTCGCACGGAGTCGCCGAGCAGCTCTGCCTGGCTCTCGGCCCACAGCTCGCCGAAACGCTGCACCGACAGCTCGCCCTGCTCGCGCCGCGCGGTGTGGACGAGATCCTCGAAGCGGTTCATCGCGACCTGGCGAAAGACGGTGGCGATCGTGTCCTCGAGGTTCTCCGCCAGCAGCGCCAGACGCGAGGCCGGCGAGGAGTCCTCTGCAAGCAGCCGCCCGAAGACGACGGTCTCGGCGAACACAGAGGCTGTCTCGGCGAGCGTCAGCGGCGTGCTCTGATGGAAGACGCCCTGCCGGGCGGCGAGCGCGAAGTGGACGCCGTGGCCGAGCTCGTGCGCGAGCGTGAGCACGTCGCGCCGGCGGGCGGTGTAGTTGAGCAGCACGTAGGGATGCGCCGAGGGCACGGCCGATGCGCAGAAGGCGCCACCGCGCTTGGCGGGCCGCACGGGCCCGTCGATCCAGCGCTCGTCGAAGAAGCGTTTGGCCAGCGCGCCCAGCTCTGGAGAGAAGGACGAGTAGCAGTCGAGCACGATCTCGCGCCCTTGCGCGAAGGAGAAGGTGACCTCGTCCTCGGTGACGGCCGCCATCCGGTCGTAGTCGGCCAACTGCTCGACCCCGAGCAGCCGCGCCTTCAGCCGGTACCAGCGCCGCGCGATCTCATAGCGCCCGCGGACCGCCTCGATCAGCGCCTGCACCGACTCGTCGGAGGCCTCGTTGGAGAGGTTGCGCGCGGCCAGCCAGCTGGGGTAGCGGCGCAGGCGGTCATCGGTCGCCTTGTCGGCCAGCAGCGTGTTGAACAGGAACGCCCGCGTGCGCAGTCCCGGCTCGAGCGCCGCGGTCACCGCCTCGGCGGTCGTGCGACGAACGTCGCGATCGGCCGCCATCAGATTGCTCAGGGCAACATCGAGCGCGACGGGCTCCGTGGCCTGCTCCTGTCGGCAGCTCGACCTCGATCGCCGAGGTCAGCTCCTCGAACAGTCGCGACCACGCCCCCGCGCCGGTCAGCGCCTTCTCGGCGAGGATCTTCTCCTCGGGCTCTGTGAGCAGGTGCTCGCGGTAGCGACGGACGTTGCGCAGGTAGTGGCGGCAGAAGTCAAGTCCCTCGCCCGTCAGCAGCTCCTCGGCGCGCTCATCGCTCAGCGCGGCCCACTCCAGCTCGAAGAACAGCAGCGTCGTCGCGATCTGAGTCTCGCCCTCCTGCACCTTCTGCAGCAGCGCGCCGTTGGCGGGAGTGGCGGTGTCGGTGTAGAAGCGCAGGGCCGCGTAGGAGCCAGCGCGGCCGAGGAGCTCGTAGATCGCAGCGAGCTCCGTCATCGCCTCCTCCAGACCGGCGCTGTCGAGCTCGCCGAGCTGGCCCGCGTAGCGCTCGGCGAACGCCTTCGCGCGCGTGAGGGCATCCTCCAGCCGGCTCTGCACGCCGGCCTCGCCCTCGCCGTCGACGAGCGGCTCGAGGTCCCAGGCGGTCGCCTGGAGCTCGGGATCGTTCGGTTCGGTAACGGCTGCGGTCTGGGGCATTTGACGCGCCAGCTTAGCTGGCAGTCGCTACTCGTACTGCAGCGCCTCGCAGCACGTTCAGCCGAGCGGCCCGCCGCGCGGGGAAGATCGCGGCGAGGATGCCCGCGAGGATCGCGGCGATCACGAACACGACGAGCGTCCCGACGGGGATCGTGAAGGTGGGGTATTCGATCGCCTGCCCGACCATGATCGCGAGCACGATCCCCACGGGGATTCCCAGCGCAGCGCCGATCAGGGCGGTGACGATGCTCTCGTGGCGGATCATCCGGCGCAGCTGGCGGCGGCTCATACCGACGGCGCGCAGCATGCCGAGCTCGCGCGTGCGCTCGAACACGGTCAGCACGAGCGTGTTGACGATCCCGAACAGGCTGATGATGATCGACAGCGAGAGCAGCACGTACAGCAGGTTCAGCAGCGTGTCGATCCCTTGCTCCTGGCTTGACTTGAACTGGCTCTCGGTCTGGATCTTCGCGTCCGGGAAGCCGGCCAGCGCGCGTTCGAGCCTGCTGCGTGTTGGCGGCCGTGACGCCGCCGGCGATGTTCACGAACGTGTAGACGTTCTGGGGGTTCTCGTATTCGGCGTCGAAGCGCTGCGTGGAGATCGTCACGTCGCCGTAGGGCGAGCCGCCCTTGGGCGGCGCGAAGATGCCGCGCAGGTAGAGTGCATGACGCGTCCGGCAGGGGTCTCCACGGCGATCGGCGAGCCGACGTGCAGGTGCAGTTCTTTCGCGTAGTCCTTGGAGACGAATGCGCCGTCTGCGCCCAGCTCGGCCGGGCACCGCCGGCGAGCCCTCCTGCCACTTGACGTCGATCACCCTGCTGATGTCCGGCGAGACGCCGCTCACGTTGATTTCGCTGCCGAACGCCCGACCCTGTCCGGCGCGCACACCGGCGACCACCTGCACGCCGGGCACCCCGCTGCAGCGCTTGCGCCGAGGCGATCGAGACGGGCGAGAAGTTGTTCGTCGCGGTGAGCGCGTAGTCGGCCTGAAGATCTGGTTCACGGAGCTCTCGAACGTCGACTTCAGCCCGGTCGCAAGCACCGAGACGAGCGTCACGAGCGCGAGGCCGATCATCAGCGCCGAGGCGGTCGAGGCGGTCCGCGCGGGGTTGCGCATCGCATTGCCCGCGCGCGAGCCGGCCGGCGGCGCCGCCGAGTCCTCGTCGCGGGCCAGCCGAGCACGGAGGCTAGCGGCGGCACGAGCACCTTGGCGAGCATCGCCACGCCCACGAACAGGCCCGCCGCGCCGACGCCGATCGCGAGCAGTCGCGATCCCGTCGAGAGCCCGCCGACGAACAGCCCGATCAGCATCAGCGCGACCGCCCCGACGATCGTCAGCACCGCGACCGGGGTCCCGAAGCGCGCGAAGCGCGACGGCGGCAGCAGCGCGCCCTCGCGCACCGCGGCGATCGGCGGCACGTGGGTGGCGCGCAGCGCCGGGCGCAGCGCGGCGAGCACCGTGATCAGCACGCCGACGGCCAGCGAGACGACGATCGTGCGGGTCGCGAAGATCGTGCTCGCCTGCGGCAGGTCGATGCCGAAGGAGACGAACAGCGAGTTCAGTCCCTTGGCGAGCCCCAGGCCGAGGAACAGACCCGACGACCGATGCGAGCAGTCCGATCAGGAACGCTTCGAGCAGCACCGAGCGCAGCACCTGGCGGCGGGTGGCGCCGAGCGTGCGCAGGGTCGCCAGCTCGCGCGTGCGCTGAGCGATCGTGATCGAGAGCGTGTTGGCGATCACGAAGCCGCCGACGAACAGCGCGACGCCGGCGAACGCGAGCAGGAAGTCCTGGATGATGGTGAGAAAGCCGTTGGTGTTGCTCGTCGCGTGCTGAGCTTCCGCTTCGCCCGTGCGCACCTGCGCGCTCGCCGGCAGGATCGGGCGGACCTCGCGCACGACCTGCGCCGGGGTGTAGCCGGGCCCGTCCGCGATCGAGATCGAGTCGAGTCGACCCACCTTGTCGAACAGCCTGCTGGGCGACGGGGAAGTCGAAGATCGCCATCGTCGCGCCGCCGAGCGAGGAGACGCCGCCGATCTTCGCGATGCCCGCGATACGGAAACGCTGCTCGGCGCCGCGCGCGATCACGCCGATCGTCTGGCCCACGGCGTAGTGCTTCGTTTCGGCGGTGTTGGCGTCGATCGCGATCTCGCCGGGACCGGACGGCCAGGCGCCGGAGACGAGCTGCAGCGGGTTGAAGCGCTGGCTGCCGTGCGGCGTGCACGCTGAACGCGAGTCCCGGGGCGCCGCCGCTCGATATCACCTTGCCGTCGCGCCCCACCAGCTGCGCGGTGTCCGAGATGCCGCCCTCGGTCTGCGCCACGCCGGGGAGTGCGCGCACTCTGCGCGAGCAGCGATTCGGGCAGCGTTGGAGCCACGTTCGCGCCGCCCCGTTCTTTGCCGTCGCCGATCGCGCTCTTGCCGGTGATTACGACGTCGGTGTGCTTGTAGACCTGCGTGAACACGGTGCCGAACGCGGATTTGATCGTGTCGGTGAGGATGTAGGTGCCGCTGATCATCGCCACGCCGAGCACGATCGCCAGGGCGGTCAGCGCCGCGCGGAGCTTGCGGCGGGCGAGACCTTTGAGCGCGACCGCGATCACGCCGAGAGGCTGCCCATCACGGTGAGCACCTCCGCGGCGCTCGCGCCGGTCAGCTCCTTGACGATCAACCCGTCGGCGATGAACAGGATGCGGTCGGCGATCGCGGCGGCGCGCGGATCGTGGGTGACCATCACGGTCGTCTGGCCGTAGGCGTCGACCGAGCTGCGCATCAGCTCGAGGATCTCACCGCCGGTCTTGGAGTCGAGGTTGCCGGTCGGCTCGTCGGCGAGCAGGATCGTGGGGCGCGTGATCAGGGCGCGCGCGATCGCCACGCGCTGCTGCTCGCCTCCGGAGAGCTCGGATGGACGGTGCTCGCCGCGCTTCTGCAGGCCCACCTTCGACATCAGCTCGGCGACCCACGCCCTGTCCGGCTTCTCGCCGGCGATCGAGAGCGGCAGAACGATGTTCTCCTGCGCGTCGAGCATCGGCAGCAGGTTGAAGAACTGGAAGATGAAGCCGATGTGCTCGCGGCGCAGCCGCGTCAGATCGCCGTCGTCCAGCGCGCCGATCTCGGTGCCGGCGATCGTCACCGTGCCCGAAGTCGGCTTGTCCAGACCCGCGAGCAGGTGCATCAACGTGGACTTGCCAGAGCCCGACGGGCCCATCACGGCGACAAGCTCACCTGAGCGCACGTCGAGATCAACGCCGCGCAGCGCGTCCACCGCGGTGCTCGCCCTCGCCGTAGCGACGCGTCAGCTCGCGGGCCGCCACGGGGATGCCGGGTGGCGCCATCGCGGTTGTCTCTCCGGTGCTCGCCATACGATCCCAAGCTACCCGATATACCCGACGTATAGGATGCCCGACGCGGCATGTAGCATCGTCCGCCCGATGCACGAGACCACCCCGCAAGTCTTTCTGATCGCCCGTCCCTCGATCGACCTTGAGGGGATGCGTGGCTACCTGCAGGACGTCGGCGGCGAGTCCTGGCTCGAGCTGCGCACAGCCGGCGGCGAGGAGCAACTCAACGGCGGCGAGCTGCTCGTGGAGTTCGGCGGACGGGCCTGCTACCGCAGCTGGGAGCCCGGCCTGAACCCGAACGTCTCGCGGATCCGCACCGACCGCCAGCAGTACTTCGCAAACATCCTCAGCAGCGGCCACGGCAGTGTGCTCGAGCACGCCAACTATTCCTTCGCGCTGCGCAACGTCTCACGAGTGTTCTGCTACGACGCAGAGACCGAGGTGCTGACCGACGACGGATGGAAGAGATGGCCCGACGTGGACGGATCGGAGATCTTTGCCACCGTCGATCCCGACACCGGCTGTCTCGAGTATCAGACAGCTACTGAGCACTTCGTTGGCGACTACGACGGCGAGATGTATCGAGTCCGCTCGGAGCAGGTCGATCTGCTCGTGACACCTAATCACAGGATGTGGGTAAAGGCACACGACACACAAGCGAACAAGCGTGGCGAAGAGCCCTATCGAGTGAGACTTGCGAGCGAGATCTTCGGCAAACGCGTCGCCTACCAGAAGACCGCCATATGGCATGGACAGGAGTCAGGCACAGTTGAGATTCCTGGGACCAAGCGCGTTTGGAAGGCACGCAACCGCACAACCAACACAACTCGGCACTATGTTGGCTCAGAGTTCCCGCTCGAGGAGTTCGCTCGTTTCCTCGGCCATTGGCTCGCTGAGGGAAGTTTGAACGGACATCAGATCTGCATCGCCCAGAACCGCGGCGAGCAGTTAGGGGCGATCGCGCAGAACATTCGGGCAATGGGCCTTCCAGCGTATGAGGTGGCCACCGGCCATGGTGCGATCAGAACACAGGATGTCGCCCTGCGCGACTCCCTCGCCTCGTGCGGACGACGCGCACACGAGAAGTGCATTCCCAGGTATGTCCACAACTGGGGACCATCCATCCTGCGTGTTTTCCTCGAGGCCTATGCGGACGGGGACGGAAGCCGTCGCAGCGACAGCAACCACACCGTGATTTACACGACCTCTTCCGAGATGGCCGATGAACTGCAGGTGCTTGCGATCAAGGCCGGGTGGTCGGCCAACATACGGGTCGATGACAGAACCGGCTTGGAGCGTGTGATGCCAAGCGGCCAAAAGTTCAAGAACGCACGGCCTTGCTACATCGTCTCGCTCGTCAAGACACGCACCCACCCTCTTGTCAATCACAATGGCGCAGAGAGTGATTCTTGGCAGCACTACAAGGGGAAGGTCTACTGCGTCAAGGTTCCCAACGGCCTGCTCTTCGTACGTCGGAACGGTAAACCTGTGGTGTCGGGCAATACTCACGAGCTCGTCAGGCACCGCGCCGGCTCCGCGTTCAGCCAGGAGAGCCTGCGCTATGTGCGCCTCACCGACATCGGCTTCCGCGTGCCTCCCGCATTGGAGCCCGTGCGCGAGCAGGTGCTGTCGATCGTCGAGCAGCTCGAGGAGTTCCAGGTGAGCGCCGCGAAAGAGCTCGGGATCGACTCAGACGGGGTGCCCTTCCACGTAAAGAAGGAGGTCACCTCCGCGCTGCGCCGCCTCGCCCCGATCGGGCTCTCCACGGACATCGCCTGGACCGCGAACGCGCGCACGTTGCGCCATGTGATCGAGATGCGCACCGCAGAGGGCGCCGAGGAGGAGCTGCGCCGCGTGTTCGACGTCGTCGCCCGCATCATGCAGACTGAGGCCCCCAACCTGTTCCAGGACTTCGCGCGGCAGGATGACGGGTCGTGGGTGCCTGAGCACCGCAAGGTCTAGGCGCTCAGGCCGTCGAGCATCGCTTCGACCGCCAGCGCCCAGCGCCGGTCGACCGACTCCTGCGCGCTACCAAGCCGGCTGGCGTTCTCGGCGGCCGCAAGACCCTCTGTGAGGGTGATGAGCACCAGCGCGATGTCTGCCTCATCGCCGTGCATTAGACCCGCATCGATGCAGCGGCGCACACGCTGGACGATAAAGGCCCGCACGGAGCCGCCTGCCCGTAGTTCGGGCTCGCTTGCTTCGAAGTCGGTGAACGGATGCGCGAACATCACTTCCGAGAGCACTGGGTTCTCGCGGATGAAGCCCCGATAGAGCTCGACGAGCTGGATCACGTCAGCGCGGGGGTCCTCAGATTCGACGAAGGCCTCGAGGTGGCGGTAGAGCAGCCGAAAGCCCTCGAAGAACAGCTCGCGGATCAAACCACCCTTGTCGCCGAACAACTCGTAGACAGCCGGCGTCGAGGTCTCGGCCTCCCGGGCAACGCTCCGCGCCGTGAACCCAGCCACCCCTTCCCGCGCGAGCAGCCCGACCGCGACCGAGAGCACGTGATCGCGCAGCTCCGGGGTTCGCTGCTTCGGCCGTGGCACGATCGTGCCTACCGCGATGCCTTGCGCGGAACATCGAACCTCACCTGCACAATGATGATCGCCAACCTTTCAGAACATTGTTTCGGAACATCGTTACAGTATAGAGATGACGATCAAAACGACCGGGAGATGACGATGACCGAGCTGGCGACGTACGAGCTGAATGACCGGGTCGCGACGATCACGATCGACGACGGCAAGGTCAACGCGTTCTCGATCCCAATGCTGAATGCGATCCACACCGCTTTCGATCAGGCCGAGCGCGACGGAGCGATCGTGATCTTGACCGGCCGCGAGGGCTACTTCTCCGCCGGGTTCGACCTGAAGGTGTTCGCCGGCGGCGACGTCGATCAGGTGATCGAGATGCTGACGCTCGGTGCCACGCTCGCCGAGCGGATCCTGGGATTTGCGACGCCCGTGATCACCGCCTGCTCCGGGCACACGGTCGCCGCCGGGGCCTTTTTGCCGCTGGCGGCCGATATGCGTATCGGAATCGACGGCCCGTTTCGGATCGGCCTCAACGAGGTGAAGATCGGCCTAACCGTCCCGTGGTTCGTGATCGAGCTTGCCCGCCAGCGCCTGCACCCCCCACACTTCAATCGAGCGGTCGTCAGCGCCACGATGCACAGCCCCGCCGAGGCGGTGACCGCCGGTTTTTTCGACAGGATCGTTCCCGCCGACGAACTGCGCACGGCGAGCCTCGACGCCGCCGCACAGCTTGCCGAGCTCAACCCAGCCGCGCACACGGCCACGAAGTTGCGCGTTCGCGCAGACGCGCTGAAGGCGATCCGCGCGGCGATCGAGACCGAGCTCACGGCCGAGGGCCTGGGCGGCGCACAGCCGCCCGCATGATCTGAGAGGCTCAGTCCTCGGTCGCCTGCAGCTCCTTCACTCGCCCCTCGAGCTGGGACATGACATCCGGGTCGCGCAACGTCGTCACATCGCCGAGGGCGCGGCCCTCGGCGATGTCGCGCAGCAGGCGGCGCATGATCTTGCCCGAGCGCGTCTTCGGCAGGTCGTCGGCCCAGATGATGCGCTTCGGCCGCGCGAACTTGCCGATTCTCGCGGCGACCGTCTCGCGGATGCCCTCGATCGTGCCCTCATCGCCCTCCAGATCTCCCTGCAGCGTCACGAACGCGACGATCGCCTGGCCCGAGTCCTCGTCGTGCTGCCCGATCACGGCCGCCTCGGCCACGTCGGTATGCGCCACGATCGCGGACTCGACCTCGGCCGTCGACAGCCGGTGCCCGGAGACGTTCACCACGTCGTCGATCCGCCCGATCACCCACAGATAGCCGTCCTTGTCGCGGCGGGCGGCATCGCCCACGAGGTAGGTCTCCTTGCCGAAGCGCTTGAAGTAGGTCTCGATGAAGCGCTCGTCCTCCTTGTAAAGCGTGCGCAGCATCGACGGCCACGGACTCGTCAGCACGAGCAGACCCTGGCCTTCCTCGACCACCTCTCCGGTGGACTCGTCGCGCACCTCGGCCTGCACCCCGGGGAAGGGGTGCGTGGCCGAGCCGGGCTTGGTGGCGGTGATGCCCGGTAGCGGGGTGATCATGATCGCGCCGGTCTCGGTCTGCCACCAGGTGTCGACGATCGGGCAGCGTTCGCCCCCGATCACCTTGTGGTACCAGAGCCAGGCCTTCGGGTTGATCGGCTCTCCGACCGATCCGAGCAGGCGCAACGTGGACAGGTCGTGCTCGCCCGGCCACTCCGCGCCCCACTTGATGCAGGCGCGGATCGCGGTCGGCGCGCAGTAGAGAATCGTAACGCCGTAGCGCTCGACGATCTCCCACCAGATGCCCTTGTTGGGGTAGTCCGGCGCGCCCTCCCACATCACCGAGGTCGCGCCGTTGCACAGCGGGCCATAGACGATGTAGGAGTGGCCCGTCACCCAACCGACGTCGGCCGCGCACCAATACACGTCCTGCTCCGGCTTCAGGTCGAACACATAGCGGTGAGTCGCCGCAACGCCCGTCAGATAGCCGCCGGTCGTGTGCAGGATGCCCTTCGGCTTCGCCGTCGAGCCGGACGTGTAGAGGATGTACAGCGGATGCTCTGCGTCCAGCGGCTCGGCCTCGCACTCCGAATCGGCGGCCGCGCAGATCTCGTGGTAGTAGACGTCGCGCCCCTCCTTCATCTCGCAGGGCGTGCCCTTGCTCTGTACGACGACGATCTTCTCGAGCGTCTCCAGGTCGCCCATCACCTCGTCGACGCGGTCCTTCACCGGCGCGGTCTTGCCCTTGCGGGCGGCGCCGTCGACCGTGATCAGGACCCGCGCCTGCGAGAACTCCATCCGCTCGCGCACCGCCTCGGCGGAGAAGCCGCCGAAGACGACGTTGTGCGGCGCGCCGATCCGTGCGCAGGCCAGCATCGCGACGACGCACCTCGGGGATCATCGGCAGGTAGATCCCCACCACATCGCCCGTCTTGACGCCCAGATCCTTCAACGCGCTCGCGAAGCGCTTGACCTCTCCCAGCAGCTCCGCATAGGTGATGTCGCGCTCGGTGCCGTCCTCCCCGCGCCAGTGGGACGCGACACGCTCGCCCCGCCCCGCCTCGACATGTCGGTCGAGGCAGTTGTAGGAGACGTTCAGCGTGCCGCCCGTGAACCACTTGTAGAACGGCGGATCGGAGTCGTCGAGCACCGTGTCCCACTTCTGAAACCAGTGCAGCCGCTCGGCCTGCTCGACCCACCAGGCCTGCGGATCGCGCGCCACCTGCTCATAGACCGTCGGGTCTTTCAGCAGCGCATGCTCGCGAAACTCAGCCGGGGGGTCGAACGTCTCGACATCGAGCAATCCCGCAAGCTCCCTGTCGAGCACCTCGCCTGTGGACGTCTCCGATCCACTCGCCATAACCGGAGCCTATCGCCCGCTCAACGGCATCACGGGCATCACCGTGCGGCCGAATGTCGAGTTCGTGACGGCGGCAGCTGAGGCGTACCAGGCCGCCGCGGCGGTCGCCAGGCCGAGGTAGCCACCCCAGTGGGTGACGCTTTCGTGCGCACCGGAGGCGCCGATTGCCAGCAGGATGAACGTAATCGTCAGCAGCACGAACACGAGCAGCACCGCTCCGCTGACTCGCAGCGCGGCAATCGTCATGTACGCGGTGAAGATCGCCCATGCCCACAGGTACACGCCGACCGCATGTCCCGCGTTGCCGGTTATGTCCTTGGCGTAGAAGACGTTCAGCGCCCAGAACGAGATCCAGAAGGCGCCAAACGAGCAGAACGCGACCGCGCCAAACGTATTACCCGTACGGAACTCCCACATGCCGGCGAGCAACTGCACGATCCCGCCATAGGCCAGCGCCAGGCCGAGCACGACAGGCAAACCCTTGGCATCGACGAGATTCGAGTTGAACATCGAGAGTACGAACGTCGTCATCGCGAACGCGCCGAGCCCCAATGGCCCGGGGTCCGCCGGTTTCCATCCGACGGTGGGCGGCGGCTCACCCTCACCGCGCGTCGGATCCTGACGCTGGATTGTCGCTGCCTCCATGGAAGTCCTCCTCCTGGCCCGCGCCCGCTGCTGGGGCGGATCGACAATGCTTATGTAACTGCTGACCCGAATCGCGGAAGACACGTTTTGGGCGGTTTCCCGCGCTCTCCAAGTATTCCCAAAAGTCGAGAAAGCCAACCGTCTGAGGGGCAAGATCATCCGTCTGGGCCAGCGATCAGGGGCGCGGTAGGCCGTTCTGGCCCACAGTCTGGCATCTGCGGGCCTACTGCGGCCGCTGTCCTTCTCCGCTGCGCGCGCCGCGCTTGCGCCTGCGCTTGCGTGACGAGCCATTGGCGCCTGGAAGCGCCGGCACGGCGCTGAAATCACCGCCGGCCCCCACGAGCACCTCGCCCTCGCCGGCCTGAGCAGCAGTACGTTGATCGGCCCGGGTGGGCCATGGACGCGCTTCCCCCGAGGTCCAGGCCGGCGGGTCGCCACCCGGCCAGCGCTCGGCATACAGCATGCCCATCGCTGTAAGCCAGAAGGCGGGCACGATCTCGAGCGTGTCTCCACCGATCGGCAGGAAGATCAGCACTCCGGTGAAGATGCCGAGCACCCCCATCCAGCGGGTGAGCAGGCCGACGCGCATCGCGGCAACCATCGCAGCGATCATCCCCACCGCGAGCGCGAGCACCGCGACCAAGTCGAGGTAATTACTTATCGTGTTCGCCGTGCCCTTCGTGAGGGCGAGTTCGACCGCATGATCGGAGAAGTCGTGGCCGACGCTGAAGCGGTGCGTGAGGATCGCGCTGAGAATCTGATGGCCGATGCTGACCACCGCGACCGCCACGCCGCCGAAGAGAACCAACGGGCGCGTCATCGACCAGCTCTCGGGACGGCGAAAGCGGGTGGCGTCGACGAGCAGCAGCAGGACCAGAGTGAGCACACCGACCGCGATACCGGCGACCACGCTGCCCGCGATCAGAGGCACGGCGTGATGGCTGATGAATTTGACCTCGGCCGCGCGCGGGCTCATAGTCGGGTTGGCAACGCCGGAGAGCGCGGGTTCGATGCCCTGCAGCAAGCCCACCTTGGGCGCGCCTTTGAGCGTCTCTGCGACGACGATCCCGCTCAGCAGGTAGAGCGCCCCACCGCCAAAGGCCGGCACGCTGAGACGGCGGCGGCGATCGGACTCGTGGGAAATTTGCTCGGAGATCTCGCTTGTGATGGACATCGGCAGGGCAGTCTATGGGCTTGGAGGCGGGCGGGGATCAGATGGGTTGCCCGCCGGGCGGAGACAGAGGAAAGACAGCGTTGGTCAGACGGATGGGCGCCGGGGGACGAGCTTGGGCGCAATCGCTACGATGACCGAATGGAGAGCGGTGGCTTTGGAGATCTGTTCGGGGATCCCGAGGAGCTGCAACGGCGTTTGGCGGAATTCGCCGAACAGATGCAGGGCAACCAGAAACTTGCCTGGGCAGATAACGCGATCAAGCTGGCGGTCGACATGACCGTCGCCGCCGTGGAGCGCATCAACCTACAGGGCAACGCCGAGGCCCAGGCAGAGCAGATCCGTACGGTGATGGCCCGCGTGTTCCCTGAGGCTGTGGCCCTTGTGCGCGAGGCGCGCGAGGGTCTTCAGTAGGGGCCCTTCAGTAGGGGTCCTCGAGCAGCACACCGGCGCGCTCAGCCTCACGCTCGGCATCGCGTGACGCGCGCCCCGCGTGGAGCACCTCTTTGAACGAGCGGAAGCGAAAGATGAAGATCACCGCGCCGAGGCCCACCAGCGCCGTGAACGCCGCTATCGCGAGCTGCTGGCCGACCGAATAGGCCGCCACCACGGCCGTGGGAGCAGATGTCGAGAAGACCTTTACCAACAGCGCCTGCTGCACCCCAGCGCCGCCCGGCGTGAGCGGCACCGCGCCCGCCACCTGGTTGACCCCGAACACCAGCAACACGTTCGTCACCGAGCCGCCGACGCGGAAGGCATCGAGCATGAACCAGAACGCCGCGGCCCGGCACAGCCACCCGAGCGCCTGCAGCGAGGCGACCTCGCGCAGGTAGCGCGGCCGGTCGGAGAGGATCGTCATGCCCTGACGTACGCGCGCCCAGAACGCGCGTGCCCTCACCGACAGCACCGCGAAGGCGAGGAGCGCGGCGATCGCGAGCGCCGTGATCAGGAAAAGCGTGAAGCGGAAGTTCGCGGCCAGGTAGGAGATGTCGAACGAGTTCAGCTTGGAGAAGTCCGGCGGCTTGGGGAACACGCCCTGCGTGAACGCAAAGATCAGCACGAGCACGCCGACGCACACGTCGAACACCGCCTCCACGAAGAACGCCGCCGCCACCGTCGGATAGCTCGACCCCGGGATCGAGGAGCGTGCGAGGAACAGCTTGATGATGTCGCCACCCCGCGCCGGAACCACGTTGTTGAAGCCGACCGCCGCGAAGTACGCGCCCCAGATCCGCCGCCATTTGATGACGGAGGCCGGGTAGGCGGCCCGCAGGCTGTTGAAGAAGGCGCGCGAGCGCAGCGTCAGGTTCAGCCCGAAGAACAGCAGCCCGAGCAGCAGCGCCCCCCAGTGCACCGCCTCGAGGTCGCCAAAGAACTGCCCCACCGCGTCGAAGAACGAACTGAGGCTGTCACCGATCGAGGTTGAGGCAAGCAGGGCAGACACGACCTCAAGCGTAGGGAGGCTCCCGGCTTATCGTGCCGAGCGAGACCGCTCTCGGTTGAGCCTCAGGCGGCGCGGGCGTCCGGAACCAAACGCACGCGGTCCGGCAGGAACGGGATCACCGCGCGCCTGACGTACTCGGCGCCCCCGGCGACGAGCGCCTTGCGAATGAACGTCGGCGGTAACGGAAAGAAGCCGTACTGAGCGCGGATGCGATCGGGCAGCAGCGCGACCGTCACGAAGTTGGCGGTCTCGAGCAGCGGTCGCGCAACCCATGGCACCGGCGGCTCGAGCACGATCTCCCGCGCCCGCTCGCGTGCCCATGGAGTCACGAGCAGCTCATCGCCGTCGAGCATCCAGCGGCCGTATTCGTCGAGGTCGTCGATCGTCTCGGGCATGTCGAGCTCCTCCAAGCCGAAGAGCTTCCCGACGACCTTGTAGTCCTCCCAGTAGGCCGCTTCCTCCGCGCGCGTGAGCGAGCGGACGTACTTGCGAAACACGACGAGTGAGGAGTCGACGAGCGTGAAGAGGATCCAGAGCAGGAGCCTTGGATCGTCCGCTCTGTAGGGAGTGCCCGCCTCATACCGTCCAATCGGCTCAACGAGGCTTCCGCTAACGCGGCGGTGGATCGCGCGCACGCGACGCGTGATCCGGTCCGCTTCAGCGCGGGAGCCGAACGCGATCGTGTTCATCGTCTCGGCCGTTCGCGCCAAACGGTCGTAGGGCTCCTCCATCGCGCTGGAGTGCGCCAGCAGACCGAACACCGCCAGCGGATGGGCGGCCTGCATCAGCAGTGCACGCGGGCCCGAGAGCGCAACCGCGCGCTCGCGGTTGATCCGCCGAAACATCGAGGTGTCGTCGAAGTAGCCTTTCAACTGCTCAGCCCTTTCCCGAGCTCGCCTTCTCCAGTGCCGCCAACACGAGGGCGTCGTGCTCAGCCGGCTTGACCTTGCGCAGGACCTCGGCGACCTTGCCGCCGGAGTCGATGATGAACGTCGTGCGCTCGTTACCGAAGTACGTTTTCCCGTACATCGACTTCTCGGCCCACACGCCGTACGCGTCGGCCACCGCGTGGCCCTCGTCGGCGAGCAGGGCGAAGTCGAGGTCGTACTGCTCGTGAAATTTCTTGACCTTCTTCACCGGGTCCGGTGAGATGCCGAGCACGACTGAGCCGACCTTCGCGTAGTCAGCCCTGTGATCCCGCACGCCGCAGGCCTGCACAGTACAGCCGGGGGTATCAGCCTTTGGGTAAAAGTAGACCACGACCGACTGGCCGCGAAAGTCCGAGAGCTTCACCATGCGCCCGTCCTGATCGGGCAGCTCGAAGTCGGGGGCGGTGTCTCCTTGATTAATCATGCCCGGATCCTAGTCGAGCCTTCCAACCGGGGGCCATCACCGCAACAGTCGCGACATCCGACGGTCCTTCAACTTCCGCCCGTCGGTCTGGCAGGCGGGGCAGTAGGCGATCACGTAGCTCTCGAAGTGAACGGCCTCGAGCGTTGTGCCGCAGCGCGGGCATGGCTCGCCCTCGTGACGGTGCACGCGCAGGGGCATCGGCAACTTGTCGGGGATCGGCAGCGTGACCACCTCCTCGTAGTGGTCGATCGCACGCGTCAATGTCGTCACGATCACCTCCCTCAACGCGTCCAACTCCGCCGCGTCTAGATCGGCGCCGCGCTTGTACGGCGACAGCTTCGCCTCCCAGAGGATCTCGTCGACCCACGAGCGGCCGATCCCGGCGATCGTGCGCTGGTCGCGCAGGAGCGCGTGCAATGGTCGCGCCACTTTCAGCACCTCGCCCAGATCCTCCGGTGGGTCGGGCCACGCTTCGGGACCGAGCGTCGCCAGGGCAGGATCATCGTCGAGCTCGTCCGCGCGCAGCAGCTTGACCCAGGCGGCCTGCTTGGAGCCGAACTCGCGCAGGCGCAGCTCGCGCCCGTCGGCGATCCGCAGGAGCAGGCGCGAGGTGCGATCGCGCGGGCCCGCGCGCTTGTCGTAGAGCTGCAGGCGCCCGGCGGACATCAGGTGGATCAGCAGGACCAGCGGCTCGGCAGGCCCGTCCACGCGGATCACGAACTGCTTGCCCCGGCGAGCGACGCCCGTCACCGTGCGTCCCGAAAGGACCGAGAGCGGCGGGTCGAACGTCTTCAGCGCGTTGATCCCAGGCGCCAGCGCGGACTCGATCTCCGCCCCCGCGAGCACCCGGTCGAGCCGGCGGGCGGTGATCTCGACCTCTGGCAGCTCGGGCATCGTCTCACTGTAGGTCCCGTCGATCCGTGTCCGTGTAGCGTTCGGCCCGTGACCGGCACAATCGCGCCAGACGACATCGTCGAGACCTTTGCGCAGGCACAGGGCAACGACCGGCCACCGCTACTCGTGCTGAAGCCCCTCGCGCGGTTCCTCGACGCGCACGGCATCGGCGAGGGCGGCGAGATCGCGGCGAGCCCGATCGGTGAGGGGCACTCGAACGTGACCTACCTGATCGAGCGCGGCGGCGCCGAGGTTGTGTTGCGCCGCCCGCCGCGCCCGCCACTGCCACCGAGCGCGCATGACGTCCTGCGCGAGGCGCGCCTGCTCTCGGCGCTTGCCCCCACTCCCGCGCGGGTGCCCGGGGTGCTCGCGGTGTGCGACGACGCCAATGTGATCGGCTGCCCGTTCTACATGATGGAGCGGATCGCTGGCGAGGTGATCGTCTCGAGCGTGCCGGCCACCCTCGACTCGCCAGCAGAGCGGCGGCGGATCGGCGAGCAGTTGATCGACGCGCTCGTGGAGATCCACGCCGTCGACTGGCAGGCGGCAGGCTTGGAAGGTTTCGGCAAGCCAACCGGCTATCTCGAGCGCCAGCTGCGCCGCTTTGGCGGCCTTTGGGAGATCAACAAGACGCGTGAGATTCCAGCCGTCGAGCGCGTCGGGGGGTGGCTGGCCGAGCACCTGCCGAATCCGGACCCGCCCACGCAGGCGACGATCGTGCACGGCGACTACCGCCTCGGCAACACGATCTTCGCGGCGGAGGCCCCCGCCCGGCTGGAGAGCGTGCTCGACTGGGAGATGGCGACGATCGGCGATCCACTGGCGGACCTCGGATACCTGTGCATGATGTGGACGGAGGGCGGCGACCCGAAGGGCGGGATGCGCGAGTACCTCGGCGGTGTGACGCGACGCGAGGGTTTTCCCACGCGCGCACAACTGATCGACCTCTACGAGCAGCGCTCGGGCCGTTCGATGAGAGACATCCGCTGGTACACGACGCTCGCGCTGTGGAAGTCAGTGGTGTTCATGGAGGGCAACTACAAGCGCGCGATCGCAGGCGCAACCGACGACCCGTACCTGAAGCAGTTCGGCGACGGCGTCGTCGAGCTAGCTACACAGGCGGAGGGAGTGGCGCTCGCGATGACTGACGATCGGGCAGAGAACAGCGCTGTCGCGGGGTCCAACGGCGCCACGAACGCGAACGCGCGAACGGGCCTGTTGATCGACTGGGGCGGGGTGCTCACCACCAACCTGTTCGCCTCCTTCCACGCCTATTGCCTGAGTGTCGAGCTCGATCCCCAGCTCCTGATAGGACGCTTCCGCGAGGACCCCGAGGCCCGTGAGCTGTTGATCGCGCTGGAGAAGGGCGAGATCGACGAGCCAGCCTTCGAGCAGCGCTTCGCCGTGCTGCTGGGCGTCGCGCCCGACGGCCTGATCGACGGGCTGTTCACCGACGTAGCTCCCGACATGGCGATGCTCGAGGCGGTGCGCCGTGCCCACGCCGCTGGCATCCGCACGGGGCTCGTCTCGAACTCCTGGGGCGTGCACCGCTATCCCCACGAGCTGTTCGACGAGCTGTTCGACGGCGTGGTGATCTCCGGTGAGCTCGGCATCCGCAAGCCCTCGCGGCGCATGTACGAGCTCGGCGCCGAGCGCGCCGGGGTGCCGGCGGAGCGCTGCGTCTACGTCGACGACCTGCCCTTCAACCTCGCGCCGGCCGAGAAGCTCGGAATGTCGACCATCCACCACACCAGCGCAGAGACGACGATTCCCGAGCTGGAACGCCTGCTCGGCGTCCCTCTGCGGGACTAGTCCCGTTTACCCCTGCCGTACAGGAATTTGAGGCTGCCCGCGACCAGCTTGCTCGTACGCGCCTTGTAGGGAAACATCAGCAGGTCCTTCTTCCGCGCCAGCACGCGTGGTGTCACGAGGATCGCCTGCTGGGAGCAGAACTTGCGGATCCCACCCGCGCCGTGGCGCGAGCCCAGACCCGAGGCCTTCGCCCCACCCATCGGGAGCTCCATCGCGAAGTAGTTCACGATCGCGTCGTTCACGCACACCGCGCCCGTGTCCAAGCGGCGGGCGATCTCCTCGGCGTGCGCCGTGTCGCGCCCGAAGACCGAGCCAGCCAGGCCGTAGATCGAGTCGTTGGCCAGGCGCACCGCCTCCTCCTCGTCGGCGACCTTCATGATTGGCAGCGTCGGCCCGAAGGTCTCCTCGGTCATGCACTTCATCGAGTGGTCGACATCGACGAGCACCGTCGGCTGGAAGAAGTCCCCCGCGCCCTCTCCGCGCTTGCCGCCGACGAGCACGCGCGCGCCCTTCTCGACGGCATCGCTAACGTGGTCTTCGATGATCTCCAGCTGCGGCGGGAACGTCACGGCGCCGACGTCCACGCTGCCCGGAGCGCCGCTCTGGCCCTGGCGCAACGCGCGCACCTTCTCGGAGACCTTCGCGACGAACTCATCATATATCGGAGCCTCCACGTAGGCGCGCTCGATCGAGATGCACGTCTGACCCGCGTTCATCATCGAGCCCCACACCGCCGTGTTCGCAGCCCTGTCAACGTCAGCGTCGCGCAACACGACCATCGGGTCCTTGCCCCCGAGCTCCAGCGACGCCGGGATCAGCCGCCGCGCCGCGGCTTCGGCGACCTTGCGCCCAGTTTTCGTCGAGCCCGTGAACATGATCATGTCGACCTGCTCGATCAGCGCCGCGCCCGTCGCGCCGCGCCCGGTGGCGATCTGCAGCACGTCCGCCGGCAACCCGCTCTCGCGCAGCCCTTCAGCCAGCAACAGCGACGTCAGCGGGGTTACCTCCGAGGGCTTTAGGATCACGCTATTCCCGGCGGCGAGCGCGGGGATGCAGTCGCCGAAGGAGTTGATCAGCGGGTAGTTCCACGGCCCGATCACGCCGATCAGCCCGAGTGGGCGGTGGCGCAGGATCAGCTTCTTGCCCTTCACTGCCACCGCGGCCGTGCTCACGCGCTCGTCCTGCAGGTACTTCTCGGCGTTCTTCGCCCAGAAGCCGAACGCGCCGCCGCCGTAGGCGATCTCGGCCAGGCGGGCGTCCTCGTAGGTCTTGCCCGTCTCCGAGACGATCGTCTCGGTCACGCGATCGGCGTTGTCCATCAGCCACTTCTGCATGCGCCGCAACACCTGCTCGCGCCCCTCGAATCCATACGCGTCCCAGCCGACCTGCGCGGCGCGCCCCCGCTTGGCCAGCTCGGCCACCGCGACGGCGTCGAGGTCTGGGACGGAGCCGATCTGCGCGCCGGTCGCCGGGTTGAAGACGGAAATCTCTGGGTGGGTGGGATCGCTACCCTGGGCCACGCCGTTGTGGGTCTCGGGTGCCTGCTGCTCGACGGTCGCCATATCTATCTCCCCTGCTCGTTCTCGCTCGTACGAACAGGCTACTCCGACGAAGACACTATTGAGAGATTGCGACCGTCACGATCCCGACAGGGTCGGTGGGGCGGTCGCCGCCGTCCGTGCTGACGCCATCCAGTTTTTCCACCACGTCCATCCCGCCGGTCACCTCACCAAACACCGTGTGCTTGCCATCGAGCCAGGAACAGGCGTCCGCGGTGACAATGAAGAACTGCGAGCCGTTCGTGTTCGGCCCCGCATTCGCCATCGCGAGCGCGCCGCGAACGACCTTGTGCGAGTTGAACTCGTCCTCGAACGTATAACCAGGGCCGCCGGTGCCCGTTCCCTGCGGGCAGCCCCCCTGGATCATGAAGTCCTTGATGATCCGGTGGAAGCTCAGCCCGTCGTAGAAGCCGTCGCCGGCGAGCTTGCAGAAGTTCTCGACCGTCTTCGGCGCATCCTCATCGAACAGCTCGAACGTGATCGTGCCTTCAGTTGTTTGCATCGTTGCAGTTGACATGCGCCTACCCTACCCGCTCCAGGCTCAGTGCCTGAGGCGGGCGAGTTCCGATCTTCGTCCCGTCGAGCGCCTCGATCACGCGCTCGGCCTCCCCCTCCGGAACCGACAGGAACGAGAACCGATCGAGCACCATCACGTCGCGCACGGCCTCGCCGTCGAGCCCCGCCTTGGAGGTCACCGCGCCGACGATGTCCGCCACGCGCAGTCCCGCGGAGCGCCCGCCGCCGAGCACGAGCTTCGCGTAGGTCTCCTGCTTGTGCTCGGGGCGCGTCACGCCCGGCTTGGAGTGCCTGCGCGGGCGCTCCTTCACCGGCGTCGGCGCGCTCTTCGCGCCCGGCTCCCAGGCGGAGATCGACATGCCGATATGGCGCTCGATCGCCTCCATCTCGCGCTTCTGGCGTGCCTCCACGAAAGTGATCGCCCGGCCCGAGCGCCCCACCCGCCCGGTACGCCCGATCCGGTGCACGTACGTGTCGGGGCTCGTCGGAACGTCGTAGTTGATGACGTGCGTCACCGTGGAGATGTCGAGGCCGCGTGCGGCCACGTCGGTCGCGACGAGGATCGGCACGCGGCCGCCCTTGAACGCGAGCATCACCCCGTCGCGCGAGCCCTGGCTCATATCGCCGTGCAGCGCCCTGACGTTCATCCCGCGGTCGCGCAGGATCTTGAACAGTTGATCGCAGCGGATCTTTGTGCGCACAAAGACAATTGCCTGGTCGGGCTTCTCGGCCTTGAGCACCTCCACGAGCTTGTCGGCCTTCTCCTTCGTCTCCACGGGCAGCTGGAACTGCGCAACGGTATCGATCGTCAGCGTCGCCGCCTGCACCTGGATCATCACGGGGTCGTACAAGTATCTGTCCGCGAGCTGGCGGATCGGCGGCGGCATCGTGGCCGAGAACAGCGCCGTCTGGCGTCCCGACGGCGTCAGCGAGAGGATCTTCTCGACGTCCTCCAGAAAACCCAAGTCGAGCATCTCGTCGGCCTCATCGAGCACAACGAAGCGGCAGTCGTGCAGTACCAGCGAGTGGCGCGAGATCAGGTCGAGCACCCGACCGACGGTCCCCACGACAACGTGCCCGCCAGCGCGCAGCTGCGCCTGCTGGGTGCGGATCGGCGCGCCGCCGAACACCGCAACGACGTCGATCTCCTTGTGCGCGCCGTAGGTGCGCAGCGCCTGCGTCACCTGGATGCACAGCTCGCGCGTGGGCGTCAGCACAAGCGCCTGCACCTCGGAGAGCTCAGGGTCGATGTACTCGGCGATCGGCAACCCGAACGCTGCCGTCTTGCCCGTGCCGGTCTGCGCCTGGCCGATCACGTCCCTGCCTTCCAGCACCGACGGGATCGCCTGCTCCTGAATTGCGCTCGGCGACTCATACCCCACGTCGCGCAGGGCCTGCAAGGTGGACTCGGACAGGCCGAGCTCGGCAAATGTCTTACTCATCGTTCGGCCATGAGCTTACGGACTTCCCGGCTCCTCCCCGGTAACGCCCTTTGTATAAGGTGCGCGCCGATGTCAATCACCGTTGTCGGATCAATCGCCTACGACGCCGTCAAGACCCCGTTCGGCGAGCGCGAGCGCATGCTCGGCGGCGCGGCCGTGCACTTTGCGCTGGCCGCCTCGTTCTTCGAGCGGGTCCGCGTCGTCGGCCCCGTGGGCGATGACTTCGGCGAGGCCGAGCTCGATGTTCTGCGCAGCCGCGGCGTGGATGTCTCTGACGTCGAGCGCGTCGCCGGCGGGGAGACCTTCTTCTGGCGCGGCGAGTACGGCTGGGACCTGAACTCGCGCGAGACGCTCGACACTCAGCTCGGCGTGTTCGAGGGCTTTGCCCCGAAGCTCTCCTCGGAGTCCTGCGCGAGCGACGTGCTGTTCCTCGCGAACATCCAGCCGGATCTCCAGCGCGAGGTGCGCGCGCAACTCCCCGACGCGCGCTTCGTCGCGCTGGACTCGATGAACCTCTGGATCGAGATCGCCCGCGACTCTTTGGTGCAGGCGATCAAGTCGGTGGACTGCGTGATCCTCAACGACGCCGAGCTGCGTCAGCTGACCGGCAAGCCGAACCTCCTCTCCGCGGCGCGCGAGGTCCTCTCCTGGAGCACCTCCCCTCCATCTTCTGGCGAGAGCACCTCATCTGAGGATGCCCCTGCCCCCGGGTCGGCCCGCGGACCGAGCGTAATCGTCGCCAAGCAGGGCGAGTACGGCGCCGCGCTGATGACGCACGAGCATTTCTTCTCGCTCCCCGCCTATCCCCTGGAGAGCGTCGTCGACCCGACCGGTGCGGGCGACACGTTCGCCGGCGGGTTCGTCGGCTACATCGCCGCCCACCTGGACGGCGAGGGCGTCTCGGACGAGCTGTTGCGCACGGCGATGGCCCACGGCACCGCCCTAGCCTCGTTCAACGTCGAGGAGTTCGGCACCGAGCGCGTCGTGCGCCTCACCGACGCTGAGATCGCCGCGCGCGTGCAGTCGCTGTGCGAGATCACTCGGTTCAGCTGAACGAAGCGCGCGGTAAAACGGGACCTCGAGGCAGACGAGGCCGCGGTAGCGCGTTGATGAGGTTTTTAGGAATCCGCGCGTGCGGTGGCCCATAATTGGGCATAGGAATCCCAAGCCCGGCCGACAGGAGAGCAAGATGAGCACCGTGGAGACGCAGCAGCAGACGCCAGACCAGGGGTCGGACGAGGGCACCGAGACGCCGTCCACGCTCACGGTCACCGACAACCGCACGGGCACGAGCTATGAGCTACCGATCTCCGACGGCACTGTGCGCGCCAGCGACCTGCGCCAGATCAAGGTCGACCCCAACGAATTCGGGATGATGTCCTACGACCCCGCCTTCATGAACACCGCCTCGTGTCGCTCGGCGATCACCTACATCGACGGCGACGCCGGGATCCTGCAGCACCGCGGGTACCCGATCGAGCAGCTCTGCGAGCACTCCAGCTACCTGGAGGTCGCCTACCTGCTGATCAACGGCAGGCTGCCGACGCAGACTGAGCTGACCGATTGGGTGGACGAGATCACGATCCACACGTTCGTGCACGAGAACGTCAAGGACTTCATGCAGGGCTTCCGCTACGACGCCAACCCGATGGGCATGCTCGTCGCCTCGGTCGGCGCCCTCTCGACCTTCTACCCGGACGCCAACAAGATCCGCGAGGAGCGCGTCCGCGCGATCCAGATCATCCGCCTGCTCGCAAAGATGCCGACACTGGCCGCCTTCGCCTTCCGCCACAACATGGGCCAGCCCTACGTCTACCCCGATAACGAGCTCTCCTATGCGGGGAACTTCCTCGGGATGATGTACAAAATGACTGAGCTCAAATACGAGCCCGATCCTCGCCTGGAGCGGGCGCTTGACGTGCTGTTCATCCTCCACGCCGACCACGAACAGAACGCCTCCACCAGCGCCGTGCGCTCGATCGGCTCCACGCAGGTCGATCCTTACTCTGCCGTCGCGGGCGGGGTCGCGGCGCTGTACGGCCCCCTGCACGGGGGCGCCAACGAGGCCGCCCTGCGGATGCTGGCTCGGATCGAGAAGGTCGAGAACATCCCCGCCTTCCTGAAGGGCGTGAAGGCCGGCGACGAGCGACTGATGGGCTTTGGCCACCGCGTCTACAAGAACTACGACCCGCGCGCCCGGATCATCCGCAAATACCTCGACGACGTGTTCGAGGTGCGCGGCAAGAGCCCGCTCCTGGACGTGGCGACGGAGCTCGAGAAGCAGGCGATGGACGACGACTACTTCACCTCGCGCAAGCTCTACCCCAATGTCGACTTCTACTCGGGCCTGATCTACGAGTCGCTGGGTCTGCCGATGGCGATGTTCCCGGTCATGTTCGCGATCGGGCGCACCTCCGGCTGGATTGCCCAATGGCTGGAGATGGTCGAAGACCCCGAGCAGAAGATCGCCCGGCCCCGCCAGATCTACACCGGCGAGGGCGAGCGCGACTACGTCCCGATCGCGAACCGCTAGAGGATAAGAGTCGCGCCGTTGGCGCTGAGCCAGGCGCGGTCCTCGCGGTAGCTGGGCCAATAGCGCTCCACGAGCGCCCAGAAGCGGGGCGAGTGGTCAAGGATCTGCAGGTGGCAGACCTCGTGCCAGACGACGTATTCGAGCACGCGCTCGGGCGCCAACAGCAGGCGCCAGTTGAAGCTCATGTGCCCGCCGGCTGAGCACGAGCCCCAGCGCGTGCGCTGCGCGCGGACGCTCAGGTCCTGGTAGCGGGTACCCGCTAGTGCTGTCGCACGATCCAGGCGCGGTGCGATCTCGGCACGCGCGGCGCGGCGGTAGAAGCGCTCCAGCGCCGGGCGGGCATCGCCGGCGGGGACCAGCAGGCGCTCGCCGCGCCGATGCACGCGCGTGCGACCGGCCTCCGGGACCAGCTCCAGCGGGGTGCCGAGGTAGGGTACGGTGCCGGCGCGCTCCGCGATCCGTGCAAGCACCTCTTGGGCGTCGGACAGCCGGCGCTCGATCCACGGGCGCAGCTCGCTCACGGCAGCCGCCGCCGCGCGCTCTGGGGCACGCGTCGGAAGCACGACTTCGACCCCGGTGTGCGCGTGGACGTTCACGCGCACCCGCCGCGCGCGCGCGGAGCGGCGCACCGTGTAGGGGATCTCGGTCACGCTGCCGAGGGTACGCGCACCGCCGGCTCCCACGGCTTGGCGAGCTTCAGCGCGGACAGGATCGCGCGCGTGGCGGGCGATCGGTTGAGCGTGATGAAGTGGATGCCGGGAGCGCCTGCGCTGAGCAGCTCCTGGCACTGCAGCGTGGCGTAGGCCACGCCGAAGTCGAGCACCGCCTCGGAGTCCTCGCCGCGCGCGCGCAGCTCGCGACGCAGGCCGTCGGGAATGGAGGCCCCGCAGAGCTTGGCCATGCGCTCGACCTGCCCCACCTGCGTGATGGGCATTACGCCGGGGATGATCGGCACGTTCACGCCCGCCGCGCGTGCGCGCTGGACAAAGTCGAAGTAGAGGGCGTTGTCGAAGAACAACTGTGTGATTAGGAACTGCACGCCCGCGGCCACCTTCTCCGCGAGATGTTCCAGGTCCTCCTCGGGGCTGACTGCGTGGATGTGCGTCTCGGGGAAGCAGGCGCCGCCGATCGCAAAGGGGTAGTCGGCGGCGATCAGTTCCACCAGTTCGCGCGAGTACTCAAGGCCCCCCTCCGTTTTGCGCCACTGCTCCTGGCCCGCCGGCGGGTCGCCGCGCAGCGCGAGCACGTTGTCGATGCCCGCGCTCTGCATCTCGTCGAGCGTGGCGCGCAGTTCCGCCACGGTGGCGCCCACGCAGGTGAAGTGTGCCATCGCCTCCAGCCCGTACTGCTCGCGGATGCGCTTGACGATCTCGATCGTTTTGCCCCTGGTGGAGCCGCCGGCGCCGTAGGTGACGGACACGAACGACGGGTCCAGCTGGCCCAGCTCGCCGAGCGCCTCGCGCAGGTTCTGCTCGCCCACCTCCGTCTTTGGCGGGAAGAACTCGAACGAGAATGAAGGGGGCCCACCCGCCCCAGGTGGGGTACGGTTCTGACCGGCGAGGATCTGGTCGATGCGCATCGTTTGATCGTATGCGACAGGCTTCGGCAAACTCCTCCGCGCGTTCCTGCGAGCGCTCACGCCCGCGAGCCGGATCGCGCGTCTCAGCTCGCCCTACGCGGCTGCCGCCGCGGACCAGCGCTCGGGCTCTCCGGGGATCCGCCGTGCACCGCCGGTGACCTCGAGGTGGCGCAGCATCGCGAGCGTCTCGGTCAGCAGCCACTGGGCGGTCATCGGGGAGAGGTGAGATCCGTATACGCGCGGGAGGATCTCAAACGCCGTCAGCGGTTCGCCCCCCTCGGCCTCACCCTCCCGTATCACCGCAATGATCTTCGCCAGGTGCTCGGCCACGAGCTCACGGTTGCCTTCGATGTGGGCCTCGACGTCGGTGAACGTGCGCCCGTGGCCGGCCAGGCACAGGCGAGCATTCAGCGCCTCGACGACGTCCAGCGAGCTCAGGAACTCGCCGACGGGATCAGGCGAGTAGCCGAAGTCGAAGAACGGGAAGACGCGACCGAGCAGGTGATCGCCGGAGATCAACAGGCGCCGCTCGGGCTGGAACAGGCAGACGTGCGAGGGGGCGTGACCGGGGGTCTCGTGAACAGTCCAGGGGCCGAGGTCGGTCTCCACGACAACCCCCGGCACCAGGTCGCGATCGGGTTCGATCACAGCGGCGATCCCCGATTCGCGCGTGCCGCGCTCGGCGGCGTAGCGGCGCAGCGGCTCCTCGGGCACGCCGCTCTGGCGCGCGACCTCCAGGCGACGTTCGATCGCGGCGTCGGGATCCTCGGCCCAGAGCTTCATGTGCGCGTGGTTGGGGTGCATCCACAGCTCGCAGCCGGCCCGCCGCACGATCGTCGCGGCCTGACCATAGTGGTCGGAGTGCGCGTGCGTGCAGACCACCAAGCGAACATCCTCGATGACCAACCCGCACATCTGCATCGCCCGTTCCAGCTGCGCGAGCGAGCCGGGCTGGTGCATTCCCGTGTCGAACAGCACGACCCCATCGCCGGCGGCGACCGCCCAAGCGTTGCAGTGTGGCACGCCCGGCCACGGCAGCGGCAGGCGCAGACGAAAAACGCCGGGCAGCACGCGTTCGCCCCGCCCCAGCTCGGGCTTACGGATTGCCTCGGCCACGAGCAGGGAGACTAGACTACGTATCTTCGGCAGCGTCGCCAAAGGGAGCAGGAAGATGGCTGAAGAAGAGAGCGCCAGCGAGGCGGCCACGAAGGTGCAGGAGGTGGCGGCGAACGTACGCCAGGCGGCCTCGCGCCGCAAGCGGCCGGGCGGCAACGAGGCCGAGGCGGTGACGCGACGGTACTTCGAAGCGATCGGCGCGCACGACGTGGACGGCGCCGCCGCGATGTGGGCGCCCGACGGCCGCGAGGACGTGCGCGGGCAGGGGCTGTTCATCGGCCCCGAGGGGCTACGCGAGTTCATCGGCGGCCTGATCGCGGCGATCCCCGACCTGCGCGTGGAGATCGTCTCGACCACGACCGAGGAGGAGCGTTGCGCGCTGCACTGGCGCTTCAGCGGCACGTTCGCGGGGCCGGGCTCATTCAACGGGATCAGCCCCACCGGCGACCGGATGGAGATCGAGGGCGTCGACGTGCTGAGTGTGCGCGATGGGTTGATCCAGTCAAACGACGCCTTCACCGACACGATGGCCGTGCCCCGCCAGATCGGGATGATGCCGCCGCTTCACTCCTCCGCCGAGCAGCGGATGACGGGCGCGTTCAACGTCAAGACGCGCATCGAGAGGAGCCTCGGCGCGGGTGAGGCCGAGCTCGTCGCCACGGGCGTGTGGGTCGTGCAGGGGCAGCCGGGGCGCTGCAACGTGTTCCTGATCGAGAACCCCGGCGATGAGGACGGCGTGACGCTCTACGACGCCGGCGCACGCACGATGACGCGCGCGGTGGCATCGGCGGGCGCGAGGCTCGGCGGGATCACGCGGGTCGTGCTCGGCCACAGCCACACCGACCACCGCGGAGTGGCGCCCGCGCTCGGGGTCCCCGTGCTGTGCCATCCCGACGAGGTGCAGGACGCGGAGGGCAGCGGCGGCTTTCGCTACTGGCCGGCCGACCTCGCGGGGTTGCCGACGCCCCAGCGCCAGATCCACCGCGTGCTGCATCGCTACGCCTGGGACGGCGGCCCGGTGAAGATCGCCGGCACCGTCAGCGAGGGCGATGAAGTGTCGGGCTTCAAGGTGATCGACCTGCCTGGCCACGCACCCGGGCTGATCGGACTGTGGCGCGAGTCCGACCGGCTGGCGCTCGTCAGCGACCTGTTCTACACGCTCGACATGTGGGGCCGCAGCTGCGCGCCGAAGCTGCCGGAGGCGATGTTCAACTACGACAGCGAGCAGGCACGGGCGAGTATCCGCAAGCTCGCCGAGATGGAGCCCGCCGCGGCGTGGGCGGGGCACGCGAAACCGGTCACGGGCGATGTGCGCGGGCAACTGTTGAAGGCCGCCAACGCAATCTAAGCGTGTGGGTAAGCGCAACCGCCGCCGCTCCCGCGGAGACACAGCCGGCTCTGAGGAGCTGACGGCTCCGAGCAGCGACTACACCAACGCGCAGGGTTCCGTGCTGACCCTGCGCGGGGCGCTCAGCCCGGCCTCGCGGCGGGAGTACGCGCGAGTGCTCACCGGTGAGGGCGGGCGACCCTCAGCGAACCAGGAGGACGCCTGGCAGCGGGCGGTCGAGCTGCTGTTCGAGCGGCTCGTCGTGCGCTGGACGATCGCGGACGCGCCGATCGAGCGCCAGCACGAGCTGTTGCTGCGCTTCCGCGTGGCCTCTGCCGAGGAGCGCGCCTGGATCCGCACGGTGCTGCGCGAGCACTGCGCTGAGCACTTCCCCGACGTTCAAGCCCCCTGACGGTCGAATGGCGGCGCAATACTGCGTCCTCAGTCGCTCGCGTGCTACTCGCACGCCACGCTCCCTGCGTCCTTGTCTTGCTTGCCCTTCGACCGTCAGACGCTCAGTGGCGTCTCCTCGCTTTCCGCTTGCGCTTCGGGCGAGTGGGTGGGCATCCAATAATTCCGATCCTGGTGATCGGTTTGACAACGGCGCCGTTCTGGCCGGTGATCGCCGTCGGCATGTTCAGGGTCTGCGCGCACAGGCCACGCTTCGCCTTTGCGTGCAGGTTCACGCCGAAGGCGGAGTGCGGGCCTACCGGGAACACGAGGTCGAGCGTGGCGATCGGTGTATCGGGGAGCGATCTGAACGCGACCGAGGTAATGCCCTTGCTGATGTTCGTCTGACCTTCCAGCTCGATCTCGATCCCTTCGCCCCGCAGGACGATCACGAGCGCCGGGAACGCAGCGCCACCATGCGACACCAGGTAGGCTGGTCCGCTGAGCGCGCCCGCGAGCATCGGCGTCACCACCGTTCCCGCTCCCACGACTGAGGCAGCCGGGCAGGTGGCCGGGTCGGCTTCGAACACGGTGGCATCACAAGCTCTCTGTAAGGTCTTCAGCCGCGCAGGCAGTTGCTTGGGGAGATCGACCTTGACCTTGCCGATGTTCGCCTGGCCCGGGCCGGAAACCACCTTCACCTGCAGGTACGCACCGTCCGCTTTGCTCGTCTTCGCATGTGTGAGCGCGGTGAGAGTCGGTTTGAACGGCAGGGTCGCGCAGTTCACGGCCTGAAACGGGCTAGACACTTCGACGCTCTTGCCGCCGGCCGAGGCGATCGTGCCGGCCACCGTCCGCGGCGCGCAGTCGGTCGGGTTGACGATCAGGCCCGCCCGATCGATCGTGATGTTGAGCGTGCGGACGTCGAGCGGGATGCCCTGCTGGATGATCGGAATCCCGCCCACCCCCGGATCGCTGGAGATCGTCAGCTGTGCGGTGTGCGGGTCGACTTCGATCTTCGCGCGCATCACCACCTCGCCGAGGTCGAACGGCCCGGCGAGCGCGGGCACGACGATGCTCAATCCGAAGGGCGCGCCCTCGTACGAACCCGTCAGATAGACCTTGTTCGGCGGCAGGCCCTGCTCGGGTAGGTAAAACTGGTCCCCTCCAGGGCCCACGCCGACCGTCGCCGCGCCGATTTCCGACGCCTGCGGGCACTGCCCGAGCAACGCCTGGGGTTCCGGGCATTGCGCGACGTTCTTCAAGATCCCGGACATCCCCGGCGGCAGGTTCACCGAGAAGGCGCCGAAGCGCTCCTCGCCGTCCTGGCGCGTGAGAGTCAGCGAGAACGAGCTCGACGCGCCCGCCTGATTATTGGCCGTGCTCGTCGTGAACGATGGGCTGAATCCGCCGCTCGGGCACGCTCCGCCGTTCGGTCCCGAATCGATCTCGAGGGTCGAGGACTCCCCCACGGCGGGCGTGCCGCTCCACGGAGTCAGCGTGCTCTGCACTTCATAGTTGCCGCATGCCGGCGGTGTTAGGAGCAGCGCCCGTGCACCACCGAAGAAGCTCAACTTGATTTCGCCGATCGGGAGCTGCGGCAGGTTCCTCCAGCTGACCGTCAACCGGCCCGTCTGCGAATCTGCTTGCACCTTCCCAGCGAGCTTGAGGAGCATCCCGTCCGCTCCCGCCACGAGGTACAGCGCCAGCAGCGACCCGCCCGGGTGCTCGGGCGAGCCGAAGGCAGGGTCGTTCTCGTACGGTTGCGCGAGATAGATCGACCCTTCCAGCGGATCTTCGAGCAGCGGCGTGACGATCTTTGCCGAACCGACCTTCGCCGCGTCCGGGCAGCTCGGGACTTTTGCGTTGTCCAGTTCGATCTCCGCGGGCGTGCACGCTTCACGGCCACCGGCCGCCGACGGCGAGACGGCCATCCCCGCAGGCAATGCGATCGTCGCTTCCTTCAGGTTCGCCCCAGCGTTGCCGTCGACGCTTTGTGCTTGCGGCAGCTTCAGGTCGGCGCTCAGCCCGCTCGGCGATTCGGCGCTCGCCGCTTCCGGTTCGGCTGTGCGCACCGTCAATGCCGGAGCGAAGTCGAGGTCTGGACATCCAACAACAGGCAACGTGGATGAGCTCGCCGTCTTCCAGCGTGGATCGCTCAGGTCGGGGGTTCCATCGGGATTCAGCCCGCCCCATTCCTGCCACGAGTCCGTGCTCATCGTCGTCATCAGTTCCTCGCCCGTGCACGAAGACGGCAATGTCAAGAACGGCTTGCTGGTCCTTTCCACCGGACAGCTGCTGTGGATACCCGTTTCTCGAAAGATCTGTTTGGCTTCATCGTCAGCGCACAACCCGCGTTCCTCGTCGTGGCTCGCGGCGGACGGGTCGCCCCACAGTGTCAGCCGCAATCCGTAGATCGGGTGTTCATCGGGTATGCCAGAGATCTCCGCCGACAGACCGTAGTCACCGCCGGTGCGCAGCGTGCCCCCGACGTGCATGATCAGGCCGATCCCGGCGGCGTCGAAGCCCAGCTCCGACGGCACGCCCGCCGGAGCCACCATGTTGTAGACCGGTTCGTCAAGGACTTCAACGCCGTCAAGATAGACAGAGAAGACCCCCACAGCGGCCCCGTTTGGACAGCTTGCCGGGCCCTCCGGGCGCTCGAGCTCGGCCTCGGTGCACCTCGTCTCGGTCGCGCGGGGGTCGACGATCACACCCGGGGGCAGGTTCACCTCGATGTCCTTCGGATCCCCGTAGGTGCGGACACGCGGAGGTTCTTCTTCTTCGATCGCCGTCACGACATGGTTGAACGTGATCGCCGTCGTGATTGCATACGGGTGCGAGCCGGCCTGGAGATCGGGTACCCCCCCACCCGCGCCTTCCGCGTTGCTCACGATCTTGCTTTCAAAGGCTTCGACGCCGAAGGCTTCGCCCGCCCATGCTGGGCTCACGTGGGCGAGTATGGCCAGGAGCAGGGCAGGTAGGAACAAAGACTGTTTGACGCTCATCGCTTTGCCCTGTGCTTCTTCGCTCTGACGCATTTGTTGTGCTTACGTACCTTGCGCTTGGGGCATTTGACGATGACCTTCTTCGGTTTGGTTGGAGGTGGTTTGAGGTTGCCGGTTTCTGAGAAGGTCGTGCTCGAAGGCGCGTCGAACACCGGCGCGGGGTCAACCGGCCCGAGGCAGCCTTCGCCCGTGCAGCTCGCCGGGGGTGGCGGGTTCTGGGCGGCGATCCCACCGTCGACACGCGCGTCATACAGGTCGTCGTTCTCATCCTGGTCCTGACCCACGAGCGACTGACGGGTGAAGAAGAAGACGTCGTTCCCATCGGCGCTTGCATCACCGAAGTAGGACTGATCGCCGCTTTCTCCGGTCGAGATCAGGTACAGGCAGCCATCTGAGCTTGCGTTGAAGCTCGCGCTCGAGTAGGAGCAGCCGTCGGGTCCGCCCGTGCCTTCTCGCTCCCACTCGTACACATCGGTCTGTTCGTTTTTGTCCCGCGGAACGAGCGCTTCCTTGGTCTGGAAGAAAGCGCGGCTGCCGTCTTCGGAGAGGTTGCGCGTCAGAAAGGCATTACGTTCAGGGGCAGCGTCAATCGACAGGTTACCCGCGAGATACACTTCGCTGGTCGCCGGCGCCCCGCTTGGATTGCACGATACGCATGTGAGCTTGCTGCTCGCCGCGTCATACAAGTAGAGCTCGCCTTGGCCGGCGTTGTCGTAGCTGGTCAGCTGCGCTCGCGAAGCGAAAAGGACCGTCGTGCCGTCATGAGTGACCCGCGAGCTCTTCTCTCCGGCGGCAGGTGGGACACCAGGGTTTGATCTATAAAAATCACGCCAGTCGTATTCATCATATTCACTTCCTATGCCCAACTGAGCGACGAAGATGGTTTCGCCGCTATGCCACTCATATAAGTTGGCCTTGCCCATTTCCGGTATTTCTTTGTTGCCGTTTTCGTTGTCAGCGAGCACGCCGGTGGCGACGAAGTACACGTAGGAGCCATTTTCGGTTGAGATTCCAAGCGTTCCCAACACGCCTGCGGAGCCGCTAGTGAGCGGTTCGCGCGTTTCGCTGCCGGCGTCGAACCGGTACAGATCTTCGCCTTCGGTGTAGAAGACCTCCGAGCCGTCTGCCGTCGCGGCGCGCCAGTACGCCGAGCCGGCAGAGACCGGGACCGTCCTCGCGGCTTCCGGTTCGCGCATGTAGATCTGCCCGGTCCCGGCGTCGCTGAAGAACACGCGCGAGCCGTCTGCGGAGATCGTGTCCCGCGTGTAGAACCGGCCCGTCGCGCCGCCTCTAGACCTACCAAGCCCAGGCCCGCCCGGACCGGCGACCGACCCATCGACGGGCGCCTTGCCATCGGGCAGGACACCGGCCAAGCTCAGCTCTTGACCGGGTGGCCTACTCCCGTTCCATTCGTAGAGGTACGGCACTTCTTTTTCGTCGCGCACCCCTGGCACGAGTTCTTTGGCAGTGTCTTCGAAGAGGATGCGCGAGCCGTCGGCCGTGGCGTCAGCGAACACGGCGATGCCAGACGCAAGCAATCGGAAGGAACCGGTGGCATTGTCGCGGAGATAGGAATAGCGACCGGGCGTCATACCCGCTTCGAGACCCGGTTCCACGAGGACAATCGCCGCAGAGAGGTCGTCGGTCAAGCTCAGCACTGACGCAGACCCGTGACCCGGCTGTGACCGGGGGACGGTCATTGGTACCAGTCCTTGAGTCGACCATTCGCCACCGGCGCGAGCGCTGAGATAGAGCGAAGGACCCGTCGCGCTCAGCACGCCCGGGAACGGCACACCGGAGAAGAACGTCACTCCATCGCCCGACGGGGAGCTCTGTACGACGTCGGCTTCCCCGAGCGCGTCCGTGAAGTTCTTATCGAGGGGAGACGCCTGCTCGTAGGCGCGGCAGTCCGGTAACGCAAGCGCGTAGCCATCCTGTCCACGGAGCTGTTCGTTGGGGCACCCTTCCGCGCGGGCAACCGCCGCCAAGGTTCCAGTCCCCAAGCCGATGCCGACAAGTGTCAGCAGCAGCAGAAGCAGTGGCGCCCGGCCGGCACCGCCGATCCGCAACGACAGGCTTCCTCCCCCGGCTCTGAACACCGAGCAAGCCTACACAAAGCTCAGCTGGGGCAAGACGATCTCACCCCAATTCACATACAGCTACCGCATGGTCCTTTAGGTTTCTTTGACGCTCCAGTTTTTACCCGACGTCAGTTTGACGGTTGCTTCGCTTGTAATTTCGGCTTTTCCGCCTACTTTAAGGCTGCTGCCTGAGTTTTTACAGATAATTTTGTGTGTGGCTGCTTCTGTTTCGGCTCCAGTATTGCTTGAATCGACTTCACATAGTTGCGAGCCTGTTACATTAAAAGTTTTTGGTATCCCGACTTCGGCGATAACGCATGACGATTCTTTGCCTTCGATACCGACCCCGGCAAAGACGCCTGTTTTTGATTCGAGCTTGTCTTCGATCCTACCCGAGGTCAACGCCAGTTCACCCTTGAGTTCTGACGTTTTAATTTCTTCTTCGTCCCCCGCGGAGAGCTTGCAGTTTGCCGGTTTGATCATTTTACATTCTTCAAACGTGTCCGTCACCGTCGATTTACCCACCGTCCCAACGGCTCCGTCTTCGATGGTCCCTTTGGATTTGCCCACTTCGCATTTGATTTCGGTTTTCACCGTGCTGACCGTAGCTTTGAGGATCGATTCGCCGCTGTTCGTGCTAGTGAATTTTTCCGGGGAAGCCGGCGGCACCCCCGCGACACAGTAGGCCGGTGCGGTCGTCACCGTCACGCATGTGCCCGCCGGCGGTTCCGCCCCCGACGTCGACGCGATCACGCCCACAGCGACGACGGCCAGCAGGCCCAAGAGGATCAACCTAGTTCGAGACATCGGCAAGCAGCCTCCTTGGCGGGTGAGTTCAATAGGTTCCGGCGACTCATCTCGAGAACCCTACAGCATGGACCCCGATCTGGCTACGTATATCTCGAAAGATCCCTGGGGCGCTCCGTCGGTTCGAAGACCTCCGCCCCCCTCCCGCTTTCTTTCCATTACCTTGCGGCCATGCGCCGCACGAAGATCGTCGCCACTATCGGCCCCGCCTCGCGCGAGCCCGAGACCCTGCTGCGGATGATCCAAGCCGGGATGGACGTCGCGCGGCTGAACTACTCGCACGGGACGCTCGACGAGCACGCCGAGACCGTCCACCGAGTGCGCGACGCGGCGGGGCGCGCCGGGCGCCCGGTGGCGATCCTGCAGGACCTGCCCGGCCCGAAGCTGCGGATTGGCCCGCTGCACGACGACGTCGTCGAGCTGACGCCGGGCGAGCGTCTGACGTTCACGTGTGGCGACGAGGAGATCGCGGGCGACGCCCACCACATGAGCATCTCCTGGGGCGGGCTGCCCGAAGCAGTCGAGCCGGGCTCGATCCTGTACCTGGCCGACGGCTCCGTGCGCCTGCGCGTCGCCGAGGTGCGCGCCGGCGCGCACGAGCTCGACGTCGAGATCGAGGTCGGCGGCGCGGTCGCGTCACGTCAGGGGCTGAACATCCCCGGCCCCGTCGCCACACTGCCGGCGGTGCCGGAGGAGGACCTGCACCTGCTGCGCCACGGCGAGTCGATCGGCGTCGACATGGTCGCGCTGTCGTTCGTGCAGTCGCCCGAGGACGTCGAATTCGTGCGCGAGCACACACGCCTGCCGCTGATCGCCAAGATGGAGAAGCCGCAGGCGGTTGAGCGCGCCGCCGAGATCGTCAAGGCGGCCGACTGCGTGATGGTCGCGCGCGGCGACCTCGGCATCGAGCTGCCGATCGAGCGCGTGCCGCTGGTGCAGAAGCAGCTGCTCGAGCTGGCCGGCTGGATGGCGCGGCCGTCGATCACCGCCACGCAGATGCTCGACTCGATGGTCACCTCCTCGCGCCCCACCCGCGCCGAGGTCGCGGACGTCGCGAACGCGATCCTCGACGGCACCGACGCGGTGATGCTCTCCCAGGAGACCGCCGTCGGCGCCTACCCCGTCGGCGCCGTGGAGATGATGGCGGCGGTGGCAGTGCAGGCCGAGTCGATCGCGCCGTATGCGGACTGGAACAACTCGCGCGTGCGCCGCACCGACGCCGACACCGCCTACACCGTCGCGCACAACCTCTGCCTGGCCGCGCGCGAGCTGAACCTCGACGCGCTGATCGTGCCGACGCTCTCGGGGCGCTCCGCGCGGCTGGTTTCCGCGCACCGCCCAACCGTGCCGATCTACGCGCTCTCGCCGGGCAAAGAGACCGTCCGGCGCTGCTGCTTGATGTGGGGAGTGCAGGCAGCCTCGATGCGCCGCCACGAGACGACCGAGGCGCTGATCGCCGACGCCGCGCGGCGCGTGGTCGAGCTCGGCTGGTGTCAGCCCGGCCAGCGCGTGGGCATCACCGCGGGACTCCCCTCCGGGCGCCCCGGCACCACGAGTCTCGTGCAGATCCAGGTTGTCTGAGGCAAGCGCACCCTCCAGCGCGCCCGCCCGCCAGGGTCTGGTCCTGACGACGCTGATTCTGGTCGCGGCCGTCGCCAACCTCAACCTCACGGTCGCGAACACGGCGCTGCCCGACATCGGCAAGGCGTTCAGCGCCTCCCAGACCGCGCTCGATTTGATCGCGGTCGGCTTCTCGCTCGGCCTCGCCGCCTCTGTCCTGTACCTCGGCGCGCTCGGCGACCGCTACGGGCGCAAGCTGATGCTCGTCCTGGGCACGGCCCTTTCGATTCCCGCGGCGATTCTCGCGGCGACCGCCTCGAGCGTCGGGGTCTTGATCGGCGCGCGCATCTTCGGCGGGCTGGCGGCCGGCATGGCGTTCCCGACCACGCTCGCGCTGATCACCGCGCTGTGGTCAGGTCCGGGCCGCACCAAACCGATCGCGCTGTGGTCGGGCATCGGCGCCTCGATGTCGGCGCTCGGCCCGCTGCTGTCGGGCGCGCTGCTGTTGCACCACGCCTGGGGCTCGGTGTTCCTGCTCTCGGTGCCGTTCGCGGTGCTGGCGCTCGTGCTGGCGATCCTGCTCGTGCCTGACCACGTCAACGAGACGACCGACCCGGTCGAGCACCTCAGCGGCGTCCTCTCGATCGTGCTCGTCGCCGGGCTCGTCTTGGGGATCAACTTCGCGCCGGTCCCCGAAAAGGGGACGCTCGCGCTCGCGCTCGGCGGCGTAGCTCTGGTCGCACTGATCTGCTTCTACCTGCGTCAGCGCCGCACAAAGTTCCCGCTGTACGACCTCCACGTGGCCTCGCGGCGCGTCTTCTGGGTCGCGGCGGTGGGTGGGATCGTCGTGTTCGGCAGCCTGATGGGTGCGATCTTCGTCGGTCAGCAGTTCCTGCAGAACGTGCTCCACTACTCCACGCTCGGCGCCGGGGCCGCGATCCTGCCCGCGGCCTTTCTGCTGATCGCGATTGCGCCGCGCTCGGCCAAGCTCGTCGAGACGCGCGGCGCGCGGTTCACGCTGCTCGTCGGCTACGGCTTCTGCCTGCTCGGGTTCCTCACGATGCTGCTGCTGTGGCGTTCGGGCATCCCCTATTGGAAGGTCGGGCTCGCCTACGCGTTCATCGGCGCCGGCGTCGGCTTCGCCGGCACGCCCGCCTCGCACTCGCTGACGGGGTCGGTTCCGGTCAGGCGCGCGGGGATGGCGTCGGGGACCTCCGACCTGCAACGCGACCTCGGCGGCGCGATCATGCAGTCGATCATGGGCGCGCTTTTGACCGCGGGCTTCGCGACGTCGGTCTCAAACGCGATCGCCGCGGCCCCCGATAAAGCGCTGATCACGACCAACATCGAAAACGCGCTGACCAAGTCCTTCTCGAGCGCCGAAGCGGTCGCCCACCAGTACCCGCACTACGCGGGCGCGATCACGGCCGCGGCCAGCTCCTCGTTCGTGTCCGGGTCCAACTGGGCCTACGCGGCCGGCGCGATCGCGATCGCGATCGGCGCCGCGCTGATCTTCTTCCAGTTCCCGGGCAAGGAGGAGGAGCAGCGGCTGCTGACCACATATCAGGCGGAGGACACCGCCCCGACGCCGTAGAACTCGGCCTCCTCGCGACCCAGCTCGGTCACGGGCTCGTCGCCGTAGATCCACTCGCGCGCGATCCGATGCCAGTTGGCCCGCGCGTGCAGCTGGCTGAGGACGGCGAGCGTCAGCACCTCCAGGCGCCGACCGAACAGATGGTCGGGCGGCAGCGACTCGTGGCGCATCGTCGCGAAGTGTCGTGAGCGGGGATCGCTCATCTGGATCAGCACGTCGGTCGCGATCTCGGGCTCCAACCTGATCTCTTTGTCCTGCGTGTACCACCAGGTCATGTCGTCGACCATCGCCAGCGCCTTCTCCTCCGAGTAGTACTTGGGATCGCCGACCCAGCCGCCGGAGTACATGTGCTGGACCAGCTCCCCCGCACGCCGCTCGATCCCGAGGCGCTGCGCCTGCAGCTCGAACTCGGCCGCCTCCGCGTCGATCGTCTTGAACAGCCCGAAGTCCAGAAACGCCATGCGGCCGTCGTCGAGCAGGATGCAGTTGCCAGGGTGCGGGTCGCCGGAGAACTGACGGTGGCGGTACATGCAGCCGAAGTAGAAGCGGAAGACGATCTCGCCGATCCGGTCGCGCTCTGACTGGGGCAGCCGCTTCATCTCCTCAAAGCCACGGCCCCGCACGAACTCGCTGACGATCACGCGCTCGCGCGAGAGGCCGCCGATCACGCCCGGCACAACGATGAACGGGTGACCCTCGTAGATGCGCGCGATCCGCCGCTGGTTCTGCGCCTCGAGCTCGTAGTCGAGCTCCTCCTCCATGCGGCCCTTGATCTCCCCCGCCAGCGCCTTCACGTCGAGGCCGGGCGCAACCCGCTTCATCAGGCGCATAATCATCCCCAGGTTCTGCATGTCCGCGCGCACAGCCGAGGCGACGCCCGGGTACTGGACCTTGACCGCCACCTCGCGACCATCCTCGCGTAGGGTCGCCCGGTAGACCTGGCCGATCGACGCCGCCGCAATCGGCTCCTCGTCAAAGGCCGAGAAGATCTCCTTGATCGGTTCTTCGAGGTCGTCCTCGATCACCTTGCGCATCTGCTTGAAGGAGACCGTCGGCGCGGCGTCGCGCAGCTTCGCCAGCTCGTGCTGGAACTCCTCGCGGTGCTCCTCCGGTACCAGCCCGACGTCGAGGAAGCTCATCACCTGCCCGAGCTTCATCGCGGCGCCCTTCATCGTGCCGAGCGCCGCCACGATCTGCTTGGCCGTCTCCAGCTGCCGGCGGCCCATCGCTTCTTCGGAGGCCTGCTCACCGCGCGTGGTGTTCGCGGCGCGGGTCCCGAACTGCTTGACGGCCTCGCTCGCCGCGAGCTTTCCGACGGTCGCGGTGCGCCGCACGCGCGAGGTTGGGATCTTCTCGCTCTCGCGTGCCATACCCATCATGTTAAGGCCACGCGCTCAGGTGGCCGGGAATCACTCGGCGGATTGCACCTGCGAGCCGGGGACGATGTCGTCCTTGCCGTCGGCCCAGCGCACCCAGGCCTTCTTGCCGCCATCGTAGTCCTCGCCGAGCAGAACCAATGTTGCCGGCTCGCCCAGTGCAACACAAGTGTCTGTCCCTTGGGGATCGAGTCCCCGCCAGATACGGATGAACCCGTTCTCATCCCACTCGCGCGCGACCGTCGTGGGGTCGGCGTGGCCCGGGTGGATGACCGTGCCCCCCGGCAGCTCCATCAGCGTGCCCATGATCGAGTCCCGCAGGTCCGTGTAGCTGGTGTGGCCGGGCGCGCGCACGCCACCGACCGAGCCCTTGAACAGGGTGTCGCCGGTGAACACGACCGCCTCGCCGCCCGTGAACCCCCCAGGAGCCCCGCTCGCCTGAGAGCGGCCCTGACCCCGGCCGCCGCCACCAGCGACGCCCATCTCCGAGCGGTCGCCCACCAGGAACGACAACATGCCGGCGGTATGTCCCGGCGTGTGTAACGGCCGCACCTCCAGCGTTCCAAAGTTCAGCGTCTCGCCCGCCTCCACCGGTTCGGCGGCCATACCGTCGAGCAGATCTAGCTCCAGCGGATGGATCAGCACCTTCAGTTCCGGCCAGCGCTCGCGCAACGTGCCGACCTCGCTGACGTGATCGAAGTGGTGATGGGTCAGCAGCACGTGCGTCGGCTCCAGGCCTAGCCGGTCCGCCGTCGCGATCAATGACTGCACCGGGCCGCCCGCGTCGATGAAGAACGCGGGGCCCCCGGCGCCGTCGGCGACTAGATACGTGTTGGACAGGAATTGGGGATGGGTTGCATGCTCGACGATCATCGCGTTCATCCTCTCACGAAGGCCCATGACCGGCGTAGACTGCCGTCGCATGGCCCTGATCCACACCTGCTACCGGATCACCGACATCGACCGCTCGGTCGCGTTCTACAACGCGCTCGGCTTCGAGGAGATCGGCCGCATCCCGATCAAAGACGAGGCTGTGAACGTCTTCATGAACCAGCCTGGCGACGGTTCCATGCCGCGATTGGAGCTGACGTACAACTTCGGTGTGGACTCGTATGAGATCGGCAGCGGCTACGGTCACATCGCGATCACTTCCGAGGATCTCGACGCCACGCTCGCCAAGCTAGCCGAGCAGGGCATCGAGCCTGAGAAGCCGCCCTACTCCGTACGCGAGGGCGGCTCGCGGCTTTGCTTCGTGCGCGATCCAGACGACTACCGGATCGAGCTGATCGAGCAGTAGACGCCTGACCTCGACGGGAGCGACGCGACGCGATCCGAAAACCTCTACGACAGAACCCGCCCGCGGAATTTGCTCAAGCCCAACGTGAGGAACGCCGCGCAGAAGCCGATCAGCACGGGATAGACGGCGAGGAGAGACATGTGTGAGGCTTCCGTCAAGCCCGCGCGCAGGCCCTCGTTGATGTAGACCAGCGGGTTGACGAGCACGACGATCTGCAGCCAGTGGATGCCGGCGGCCTGAACCGGCGCGAGCTTCGTCCACTGGTAGTAGGTGCCGCCGAGGAACGTCAGCGGCAGCACCACGAAGCCGAACATCAGCCCGAGGTTGCGTGCCTCGAACGCTGTGCCGAGCAGCAGGCCGAGCGAGCTCATCGTGATGCACGCCAGCGGGATCAGCGTGATCACGATCGGCCAGTGGACGGACAGGTGCACATGCACGCCGGGGGCATGGACGACCGCGGCGATCGGGAACACGATCAAGGCCGCGAGCAGGCCTTGCACGGCACCCGAGAGCACCTTCGCAAGCGCGACCAGCCAGATCGGGCAGGGCGCCTGCACGCGATCCTCGATCTCGCGCGTGTAGCCGAACTCCTGGGCCATCACCATCGCGACCGCCTGGATGCCCTGGAACATGATCGAGATCCCGACCACCCCCGGCACGAGCACGGTCGCGAACGCCGACTCCGCGACCTTGCCGCCGCCGCCACCGACCCCCTGGCCGATCGTGGGAAATACGTAGAGGAACACGAACACGAGCAGGAACGGCTGGATCAGCACGCGGATCACGAACTCGAGCGAGTGCTTGCGCAACACCGTCAGGTCGCGCAGCACGAGCGCGAGCAGCGCCGAGCGGCTCGCGGCCATCGTCGAGCGCGTCGGCTCGATCGTGATGCGGCCGGGCGCAGGCGCGGCGGTGGAGGAAGCGGTGGGCACAGGGGCGGCGGTCGTGGCCATCAGTCGCGCAGCTCCTTCCCGGTGAGGCTGATGAAAACGGTCTCGAGGCTCGGCTCGGAGATCGACAGGTCGACGAGGTCGAAGCCCCCGCTCTCGGCGGCGTTCACGACACGCGGTACTAGCCGCTCGGCGACCGGTCACGTGGAGCTCGACGCCGCCGTCGATCAAGCGTGTTTTCGTGACGCCATCGATCTGCTCGGCCAGGCGGTCGGCAAGGGCCTGCGTGTCGCCGTCGGCCTTGACCGTGACGATCGTGTCGGCGCCGACGGACTGCTTCAGCGCCGCCGGCGTGTCGAGCGCGAGGATCTTGCCGTGATCCATGATCGCCACCCGGTTGCACAGTTGCTCGGCCTCCTCCATGTAGTGCGTGGTCAGCAGGATCGTCTGCCCCGCCTCGTTCAGCTCGCCGAGGATCTCCCACAGCGCGAGTCGGCTCTGCGGATCGAGGCCCGCGGTCGGCTCGTCCAGGAACAGCACGGCCGGGCGGTGGAAGATCGCCCGCGCCATCATCAGCCGCTGGGCCATCCCACCTGAGAGCGCGTAGACCGACGCCTTCGCCCATTTCGAGAGGTGCAGCTGCTCGAGCAGCTCGTCGGACTTGCGGCGCGAATCCGAGGCCGAGATCCCGAACAGGCGACCGTGGAAGTACAGGTTCTCCCACACGGTCAGCTGCCGGTCAAGGGTGTTCTGCTGGGAGACGATCCCGATCAGCTGCTTCGCAAGCGCCGGGTGAGCGACGACGTCGATCGCGCCGACGTACGCGGTGCCCGAGGTGGGAATCACGCGCGTGGTGAGCATCCCGGCGGTGGTCGTCTTGCCGGCGCCGTTCGGACCGAGCAGCCCAAAGATCTCGCCCGCGTGGACGCTCAGGTCGAGCTTGTCGACCGCGGCGACATCCATCCCCGGGTAGACCTTCGTCAACTCGATCGTGCGAATTACCTCGCGGCGATCCCCATCCATCCTCCGTGTCGAGCGCCGGAGCGCCTGCGGGCGAGCGTCGACTGACTGGGTGCTGGCCATCGCTTCCCAATGTATAACGCCCGCGCTACCCTCCCCCGAAGAAATGGCGGACACGACTGGGAAGATCGCCAAGAACCTCGAGCGCTTCGCCCAAGCGGTGGCCGCACACGACCGCGAGAACCCGACGCACACCGCCAACGGCATCGGCCTCGCGCACTTCGACCTCGAGCGACTGGGGTTGGAGGAGGGCGAGGAGATCCTGCCCGGCATCACGATCCACGCCGACAGCGGCGTCACCGGGAACTTCCGAGTGCTCTGCGACGGCGAGCACGACGAGGGCAAGGTCGAGTCAGAGGAGGAGGTCGTCGAGGCGGTCGCCACGCAGGCGATCCCCGCCGGCGCGCCCGGGGTCTCGCCCAGCGAAATCCCCTTCGGGGGGTAGTCCGCAACCGCCAGCCCGGCGGACAGACTCAGCTTGCAGATCACTGGGACGAGAACTCCCGCCCGGGCGGCGATCAAAGCGACCAGCCGCTCGATCGTCGGGCACTGCAGATCGTGGCGCACCGCCGCGCGCAGCACCGAGCCGGGGATCGCATCGAGCTCGGGCGGGCGCCCGGCGGCGATATCGCGCTGCATCGAGCTGCCGAGCGTGTCGTGCGCCAGCTCCAGCTCGCCGAGCGCAATCGCCGGATCGACGTCGTCGGCCCCCTCGGCCTGACCCACGGCGCAGCCCTCCTCGATCGCCCCGACGAGCTCGGCACGCAGCTCCGGGGTGGAGCGGATCTCGCCGAGCAGCCTGTCGAACGCGCTTGTCGTGCACGCAAGCGCGTTCAGGCGCACGAGCTTGGACCACATCACCTGCGCCTCGGACTTCTGCACGCGCACCGACACTCCGGCGTCTTTGAGCATCTGCGCCAAAGCCTCCATCCCCTCGCGTGCGCCCGGATCGTGGCTGGCCATCTCGACGAGCAGGAACGGGCTCGTGTGCACCACCACGCCGGGCTCGGGACGGTCGGCCTCGACGCGGATCGTGCCGGCAAGCACCGTGTCGGCGCCGAAGCGCTCGCGCAGGACGGCGAGGTGATCGAGGCCGTTCAGCAGCGGCAGCACCAGCTTCGGCTGTGCCCGCGACTCGCTCCAGCGCAGTCTTGAGCCCCGAGGCCTTCGTGGCGACGATCAGCGCGTCCACCGGCTCCTCCAGACTCACAACCGCGCGCGGATGGGTGACGAACTCACCGAAGCTGACGCTGTCGACTCGCAGCCCGCGCTCGGAGATCGTCTCCGCGGTCGCCTCCCGGGCCACGACGACCACGGCCGTGCCGGCCCGCTCAAGCAGTCCCGCGACCAGCCCACCCACGCCGCCGGGGCCGAGCACCGCGATGCTCATGACAATGGATCGATCAGCACACCGGGATTCATTATCCCGCGCGGGTCGACCGCCGCCTTCGCACCACGCAGCGCGTGCGGCGAAGGGCTCGGGGCGCTGCCGGTCATACCAGGGCCGGTGATCGCGCCCGACAGCGTGATGGTGAGTGATCGTGCCACCCTCGGCGATCACTACATCGGAGACGGCCCGCTTGATCTGAGCCCACTGCTCTACCTCTTCCCCGCGCCGCGCGGGCGCGAGCACCGTGAAGTAGGGAGCGGGGCCGTCCGGATAGATGTGGGTGAAGCGGCAGAAGACCCTGCCCTCGCCGCCGCACTGCTCGCGCATCGCCTCCTCGGCCGCGGCGATCACGCGCTCGTGGAAGACGGAGAAGCGCTCCCAGGTGATAGCCGTCTCGAACGTCTCGCCCAGCACGCCCACGGCGACGAGCATGTCGCGCAGATAGGGAGCGCCCAGGAAGGCGTCCCGCCACGAGCTCACCGCGTCCCCACCGGATCCTCCGCGGCTCTCCGGCACGACTCCGCCGTGCTCGGCACAGATCTGCAGGGCTCGTGTCAGCGCCTCGTCCATCGGGTGGTCGGTCGACTCGAAGCCGAGCACGAGCAGGGCGTGGGAGCCGTCCGCGGCCATCGTCAACCCGGCCTCGCCGGCATCGAGCAGGCGGCAGTTGGATGGATGCAACCCAGACTGAGAGATCGCGCGCACGCACTCAACGCCCTCGAGGAAGCTCTCAAATCGCACACCCGCAGAGCGCCTGTGCGCCGGACGAGGCTGCACGCGCATCCATGCCTGCGTGATCACCCCCAGTGTGCCCTCGGAGCCGGCGAGCATCCGGTCCGGGCTTACCCCCGCGCCCGACCCCGGCAACCGCCGCGACACCCACACACCCACCGGTGTGATCGCGCGAACGGACTCGACGAGATCCTCGATGTGCGTCCACACGGTCGCGAAATGGCCGGCGGCGCGCGTGGCGATCCAGCCACCCAAAGTGGAGTACTCGAATGACTGGGGAAAGTGGCGCAGCGTCAGGTCGTGCTCCGCCAGTTGGCGCTCCAGATCCGGGCCGAGGGCTCCCGCCTGGATGCACGCCGAGCGGGACACCGGGTCGACCTCGAGCACGCGATCCAAAGCGCCCAGGTCCAATGAGATGGCGCCGTTGTATCCAGGGCCGACATCCGGGCTGACGCCGCCGACAACCGAGGTGCCACCGCCGAACGGGATCGCGGCGACGCGCTCGCTCGCGCACCACTCGAGCACGCGCTCGACATCGTTCTCCTCGCGCGGATGAGCGACAAAGTCGGGCGGGTGATCGAAGCGCCCGCGAAAGCCGCGCACCACGTCCGAGTATGACTTGCCCAGCGCGTGCGAGGCGCGTGTGTGGGGGTCGCCGGCGCAGATCGCCGACAGCGACGCCGGGGCGAGGACACGCGGCGGTGGCAGTGTCACCGACTCCAGCGCGACCGGCTCCTCGACTTCAGTGAGCATCATCCCCAAATGCTCGCCCAGCGCGGCGGCCGCGGCGCGAACCTGCGCCGTGGCCGGCTGCTGGTCCTCAAAGCCCCAACCCCAGTGCTTGCGCCGACGGATCTTCACCACCGCGAGTCTAAGCCCACTAGCCTTCCGTCCTGAATGTCCGCCCAACCGCCGTCGACGAACACTGATCTACCCGAGGTCCTCGCCCGCGGGCCATGGCCGCTGGAGCAAGTAACAGCGCATTGGCGCGAGGAGCACTTCGAGCCTTCCGAGGAGCATGCGCGGGCCGCCGACGCGGCGATCGCCGATCTACAGCAACGGGGCTCGCCCAGTCACGACGGGGTCGCCGCGCGCCTGGTCGAGTACAGCCAGGACCGAGAGGGAATCGTGCTGGAGCTGCAGCCGCTGCGCTGGGGGCTGCGCCTGGTCCCCGGCGACGCATCGGAGAGCGTCGCGGCGATGTGCGTCACTCGCTCGGCCGACGGCCGCTGGTTGGCCGGGCGGCGCGCGCAGTGGGTCGCATCGTGGGCAGGGCGCTGGGCGCTGGGCGCGGGCGGAGCGGTCGATCTCGGCGAGAGCCCGGCCGACACCTTGACCCGGGAGCTGCAGGAGGAGTGGTCAGTCGCACCGGCGCGCGTGCAGGGAGAGGCGCTGCTGCTCCTGCCTCACAAGATGGTGATGTTCGTCGGCCAAGCATGGCTAGCCGAAGGGGTCGAGGACGAGGTGACGCCCGACCACGAGCACGACGAGTTCGCCTGGTGGCCACGCGAGATCGACGAGTGGCCCCCAGAGGCCGGCGAGATACTGCCGCGGATGGCGCGCTGGCTCGTGCAGTGAACGCACCGGTGCGGTCGGTCGGGCCCCTGCGGTTTGAGCGCCTGAAGTGGATCTCGTTCAGTCACTCCTGCATCTACACCGCGCTGCTGCTGTGCGCCTTCGTGATCGGCAAGCCCCAGCCCCTGACCTTTACGCTCGGGCTGACCCACGGCCTGCTGTGGATCTTCATGTCGCTGGCCTGCATCGCCGCCGCACGCCTGCGGATCGTCTCGCTGAAGCTGGCCGTCGCCGTGGCGGTGCTCGGCGGAATCGCGCCATTCTTCGGCAGCTACGAGTTCGTCCGCGAGCAGCGCAAGCGCCGTTGCTGAGAGCATGTGAAAAGGCTCACCACTATGTGGATATATCCGCCGGTCCGCCGCGCTAGAGTGGGAGTAGATGGCGACGAGCACCACGGCGGAGCAGACAATCGACGTTGTAACACCTGCCGCAGGCGAGTCGGTCACAGAGGGAACGATCCTCGAATGGCACGCGAAGGTCGGCGAGGAGATCAAGGTCGACGACACGATCGTCGAGATCTCCACCGACAAGGTCGACGTCGAGCTGCCCTCGCCGGCGACCGGCACGGTGAGCGAGATCCTGGCGCAGGAGGGCGACACCGTGACCGTCGGCCAGGTGATCGCGCGAATCGTCGTCGGCGAGCCGGCGGAGAACGGCGGATCCGCAAGCAACGGCGCGCCTGCTGACAGCTCCACCAGCGATGGCGCTGCCGGCGATCGAGCCTCCAGCGACGGAACCTCAGGCGGCCTACCCGACGGCGTGAAGGTCTCTCCCGTCGCCGCCAGAGCGGCGGCGGTCGAGGGCGTGAATCTGGCGAATATCTCCGGCAGCGGCCCCGCGGGGCAGATCAGGAAGACCGACGTGCTCTCGGCCAGCAAAGGCGACGGCGCCGGCCACGCGACGGGCGCACCCGCAAACGGCAAGCCCGAGGCGGACGGGCAGGCGAGCTCGGAGCGGCTGAAGGGCGGCGCGGCGGCGCTCGCTCGCTACATGGAGCAGTCCCTGAAGATCCCCACGGCGACGAGCTTTCGCACGCTGACCGTGACCATGCTCGACGCGCGCCGGCGCGAGCTCAAGGCCGGCACGCGGAAGGTCTCCTTCACGCACCTGATCGCCTACGCGATCGCGCGCGCGGGAGAGGACATGCCGGTGATGGCCCATCACTTCGAGGAGATCGAGGGCAAGCCGCACCGCGTAGACGACGGGCAGGTGAACCTCGGACTGGCTGTGGACGTCGAAAAGAAGGACGGCTCCAGAACGCTGATGGTGCCGGTCATTCTCAACGCCGGCAGGCTGGCATTCGACCGTTTCCTCGACGCATATGACGCGCTGGTCGAGAAGGCGCGTACGAACACCCTCACCGCCGACGACCTGACCGACGCGAACGTCACGCTCACCAATCCCGGCGGCCTTGGCACGGTAGCCTCAGTCCCCCGGCTGATGGCCGGCCAGGGCACGATCGTGGCCACCGGCTCGATCGCCTACCCCGTCGGCCTGGGCGATATCGGCGCGATGATCGGCGCGGAGAAGGTCCTGACGATGACCTCGACGTACGACCATCGCATCATCCAGGGGGCGGAGTCCGGACGTTTCTTGGGGCGCATCGAGGAGTACCTGCAAGGCGAGCACGGCTTCTACGAGGACGTGTTCGCGGCGCTCGGCGTCGAGCTCGGCCCCGCGCCCGTGCCGCCGGCGCCGGCCGCAGCGGCTTCCGCCGCTGCATCGGCCGCGTCGGACAAGGCTCCAAGCGCGGTGCCCGACGAGGATCTCCTGCAGGGGGTGCAGGCGGCCAGCACGCTGCTGTCGCGTTTTCGCAGCCACGGTCACCTAGCCGCACGGCTGGACCCACTCGGCTACAGAGCCGGAGGGCGACCCCGGCCTCGACCCTGAGGCGCTGGGCCTGACGCCAGAGGTCACCGCGAAGATCCCGGCGAAGATCCTGCACATGTACGTCCCGGGGGCCACCCTGGCCGACGCGCTGCCGCACCTGCGCGAGACCTACTGCGGCACGATCGCGTATGAGATCGAGCACATCGCCTCCCATCGCCAAAGAGTGTGGCTGAGAGAGAACATCGAGTCCGGTGTCTTCCGCCAGCCGCTGACGAGCGACGAGCAGAAGACCCTGCTCAGGCGTCTGAACAAGGTCGACTCGCTGGAGCGCTTCATGCACAAGGCCTACCTCGGCCAGCATCAGTTCTCGATCGAGGGACTGGACATGACCGTGCCGATGCTCGACGAGCTGATCCAGCTCTCAGCGGTCAACGGTGGCAAGGAGGTCGTGATCGGGATGGCCCACCGCGGGCGCCTGAACGTGCTCGCGCACAACCTCGGCCGGCCCTACGACACGATCTTCGCCGAGTTCGAGGGCGCCTCGACGCTCGAGGCGGTGACGACGATCCCGCAGGGCGGGACCGGCGACGTCAAGTACCACCACGGCACCCAGGGCTCCTACCAGCTGCCCGACGGGGAGAGCATCGAGGTGAACCTGGAGTCAAACCCGAGCCATCTGGAGTACGTCTCGCCGGTGGTCGAGGGCGCGACGCGCGCGGCGCAGACCACGCGTCAGGGACCCCACGCCCACCAGGACACCGACGCGGCAGTGCCGATCGTGATCCACGGCGACGCATCGTTCCCGGCCCAGGGAGTGGTCGCGGAGACGCTCAACCTGCAGGCGCTCGACGGCTACAAGGTCGGCGGCACGGTTCACCTGATCACGAACAACCAGATCGGCTTCACCACAGACCCCGACGACGCCCGCTCGACGCGCTGGGCCTCGGATCTGGCGAAGGGCTTCGACGTGCCGATCATCCACGTGAACGCCGACGACGTGCCCGCCTGCATCAGCGCCGTGCGACTCGCGTTCGCCTTCCGCAAGGAGTTCGGCCACGACGTGCTGATCGACCTGATCGGCTACCGGCGCTTCGGGCACAACGAGTCCGACGAGCCCGCCTACACCCAGCCGGAGATGTACGCGAAGATCAAGGCGAAGAAACGCGTGTCGGAGCTGTGGGCCGAGCGGCTCGTGACCGACGGGGTGGTCACCCGTGAGGAGGTCGATCGCCAGGCACAGGGCGTGTGGGACGACCTCACGCTCCTGCACCAGCGCTTGAAGAGCAAGATCGCCGCCGCGGCCGAGCACGGCACGACGGAGGAAAGCACCGGCGAGTACCAGCTCGACCGCTCCCCGAGCCCCGATGTGAGCACGGCGGTGCCCGCCGAGCGGCTGCGCGAGCTGGGCGAGGAGCTGCTGAAGGTGCCCGCCGGGTTCACCGTGCACCCGAAGCTCGTCAAACAGCTCGAGCGCCGCCGCGAGGCTTTGCAGGCCGCGGATGCGGCGCAGACGGGCGGCGGCGCGGCAACCAACGGCGCGCCCGCGGCAGAGCAGAGCGCGCCGGGTTCGGCAGGCACTCCGAGCCCGCTCCCCGCGCTCGACTGGGCGCACGGGGAGGCGCTCGCGTTCGCCTCGCTGCTGACCGAGGGAACGCCGATCCGCCTCACCGGCCAGGACACCGAGCGCGGCACGTTCAGCCAGCGTCACCTGGTCCTGCACGACGCAAAGACCGGTCAGACCGTGTGCCCGATCCAGAGCCTGCCCGAGGCGCTCGCGCCGCTGGAGCTGCACAACAGCCCGCTGTCGGAGCTTGCGTGCATGGGCTTCGAGTATGGATACAGCCAGGAGGCGCCCGAGACGCTCGTGTTGTGGGAGGCGCAGTTCGGCGACTTCGTCAACTCCGCGCAGGTGATCGTCGACCAGTTCATCGTCTCCGGCCTGGCCAAGTGGGGGCAGACCTCGCGCTTGACGCTGCTGCTGCCGCACGGCTATGAGGGCTCCGGGCCGGAGCACTCCTCTGCGCGCTTGGAGCGCTTCCTGGTAGTCGCCGCGGAGGGAAACATCCGCGTCGCGAGCCCGACGACCCCGGCCCAGTACTTCCACCTGCTGCGCCGCCAGGCGCGCATCGCCAAGCAGCGCCCACTCGTGATCATGACCCCGAAGTCGCTGCTGCGCCTGCCGCAGGCGACGAGCACGATCGCAGATCTGGCAGAGGGCACGCAGTTTCAGCCGGTGCTCGCTGAGCCCGGGGTCGACAACGAGCAGGTCACCCGGTTGGTGCTGTGCACAGGGAAGATCTACTACGACCTCGTCGGCCACCCCGAGCGCAAGTCGCACCCCGGCTTGGCCGTCGGGCGCGTCGAGCTGCTCTATCCCTTCCCCGAGGGCCAGATCCTGGAGCTGATGAGCAGCTATCCGAACCTGCGCGAGGTGCTGTGGGTCCAAGAGGAGCCCCGCAACATGGGCGCGCGCGCACACATGTTCCCCCGGCTGATGCAGATCATGCCCGAGGAGATGCACTTCGGCTTCATCGGACGTCCCGAGCGCGCCAGCCCCGGCGAGGGCTATCCGGCCGCGCACATCAAAGAACAGAGCCGGATCGTCAAAGCCGCGATCGACCTGGATCAGTCGATCTCGCAGTACCCACGCAAGACGCCGGGCCAGCGCTGATCGCGATGGTGTCGCTCTGGCGCCGTTTAATGGAGATCCTGCGCCAGCGTAGGCGCAAGAAGCGCGCCCGGATCCACTGACCACGCAAAGGCCCTCCAGACAAGTCCTATTCAACACACGACAGCGGCTGGTAGCCTCGCGCGGCGATGAAGATCGCCAACCTGCACAGGAGCCTCTCGCGTGAGCTCGCCCTCGGCCACATCAAAGGTCAGTGGCACGATCTCGGACGTGAAGCCGGCACGCGCACCGTGGGCCTGCGTCGCATCGAAGTCGTCGACGGGTACTTCTCGACGCCCGCACACGAGCACGGAGCCGACGAGGAGATCTTCTTCGTGCTCGGCGGCGAGGGGCTGCTGTGGCAGGCCGGAGAGACCTATGCGATCGGCGTCGGGGACTGCATCGTGCACCGTCCCAAACGCGGCCCGCACACCCTGCGCGGTGGAGAGGGAGGGCTCGACGTGCTCGTCTTCGGCCAGCGTCGCGATGCGTCGCTCACGGCGCTCCCCCGCGCCGGCATCGCATGGTCGTTCCCCCGCTGGGTGGAGCTCGGCGACGGCGATTCCCCATTCGACCGCGAGGCTGCCGCCGGTCCTCCGGAGTGCCCGCCGCCGCAGGCCGAGCGTCCGCGCAACGTGGTCGCGCTGGCGGATGTGCCGGCGATCCTCAACGGTCGAGCCCGTCAGGCCGGCAAGACCGCGGGAGCTGTAGCTAGCGGCCTCAACCACGTCGTGCTGCCCGCCGGAGGACTGGGCGCACCGGCACATTGCCACTCCCAGGAGGAGGAGCTGTTCGTGGTGCTGGACGGCGACGGGGTGCTGGAACTGTGGCCGCGCGGTGGGCAGAGCGCCGAGGAGCATCCGCTCGAGCCGGGCGATGTGATCTCGCGTCCGGCCGGGACCGGCGTGGCACACGCGTTCCGCCCTGGAGAAGGGGGCCTGACATACCTGGCCTACGGCACCCACGAGCCCAACGACATGTGCTTCTACCCGCAGTCGGGGCGGGTTTCGCTGCGGGGCCTCGGCATCGCCCTGCGCTCTCCGGAGATCGACCACCTGCCGGAGCTGTGAGCGCACGGCTGAGCTCTCGACACGACTGGGCACGAGCCCGAGCCATAGTGAGGCCAGATAACTACTTTCCCCGCCAGACGGGGTCCCGCTTCTCCTTGAAGGCATTCGCGCCCTCGCGCGCGTCCTCCGAGGCGAACACGGGCCCGGAAATCGCGCCCTGGCGCTCGAACATCTCGGCGCTCGACCAGTCAAACTGCTCCTGGAGAATCCGCTTGGATGCGATCAGCGCGAGCGGAGCATTCTTGGCGACGGAGGCCGCCAGCTCAAGCGCCGCATCGACGGCGCCGCCCGGCTCGGTGATGCGGTTGACGACGCCAAACTCGTGGAAGCGCTCCGCCGGCAAGGGATCGCCGGTGAGCGCCAGCTCCATGACCATGTGGTAAGGCATCCGCCGCGGCAGGCGCAGCAACGCGCCGCCGGCCGCCACGAGCGAGCGCTTGGCCTCGGGGATTCCAAGCTTGGCACCGCGGGCCGCAACGATCAGGTCGCAGGCGAGCGCGATCTCCATACCACCGGCCACAGCGAAACCCTCGATCGCCGCGATCAAAGGCTTGCGCGCGGACCGCTGGGCGATCCCGGCGAAGCCGCGGTCGCCGAACCAGGGCGACTCGCCCTTGACGAACGCGCCCAGATCCATCCCCGCGCAGAAGTAGCCGCCCGCGCCGGTGAGAATCCCCACCGACAGCTCATCGTCGCCATCGAGCTCGTCAAGCGCTCCCGCGATCCCGGCTGCGACTGCCGCGTTGACAGCGTTGCGCACCTCAGGGCGGTCGATCGTGATCAACAGGACGTTGTCGCGTCGCTCGGTGAGTACTGCCTCGGAATCGCTCATGAGCCCATCCTATGCGGCGAACAGGGTCAGGTCGGGCTCGCGCTCACCGCGGAGGACTGCCAGGTCGACCTCCACACAGTCGATCCCCCGCGCCTGCGCGAGCACACGCGCCTGCGGCTTGATGATCTGCGCCGCCAACACTCCACGACACGAGCCGAGCGCGGGGTCCAAGCGAATGCGCTCGAGGTAGCGCGTCAGCTGCTCGACGGCGTCGATCGTCGCGATTCGCTTGATCTCCACCGCGATCCACTCGTCCTCGCCGTCCCGGCACATCAGGTCCACCGGTCCGATGTCAGTGGGCCACTCGCGCCGTACCAGGCGAAAGGCTTCGCCGCACCACTGTGGCGCGTCCGCGAGCAGCTCCTGAAGCTCCCGCTCCAAGCCCTCCTTTTCCAGCGACACCAATACGTCGAGCTCGTGCTCGATGTCTGAGAGCACCTCCGCGATCGTAATCTCCACGCGATCTTCCTGGCGCTGCTTGCGCACCACCAGGCCAGTCAGCCGCCCGTCTGAGTCGGTCTGCTCTTCGAGCACCGTCGGCGGGATCATCCAGTTGAGCGGCTTCACGTTCGGACCGCCACCGTCGGCCCACACCATGAACGTGCCGTCGGCCTTCAGCATCAGCAACCGCACCGCCTCGGGTAGAGCGGTCGTCAGACGGCCGATGTAGGCGACCTCACAGCGGGCGACGATCAGGCGCACGGCGAGAACCTACCGGGCGAGCCGGATCACTCGCCGGACGGGTGAATCAGGAGGCAGCAGGCGGCGAGGACTGCTCAATCGCGTGCTTCGCGTCGTGATGCGTGGGGGCTGCCGGATCGACGACCACCGCGTCCACGGGAGTAGCCACGACTGGCTCCGGGGCGGCCACGAGCTGCCCCTGCTCGGAGATGAGCGATCCGGTCACAGGGGTGTCATCTTTCACGGCCGCGCTCATCGAATCGCGGAACTCCCTCATGCCGTGACCGAGCGAGCGGGCCAGATCAGGCAGACGCTTCGGACCGAGCACGATCAGCGCCACCGCGGCGATGAAGATGAGATGTACTGGATTGTCGATTCCCATTTAAGTCTTCCTACGCTCCCGACACCCGATTCGATCACTTTCAAGAGTATCGCCACCGCCGAGCCGCCCCTTACGCTCTCATGTTGTGAGCACCCAAGCGAGCTCTCCCCCGGTTGGTCGCCCCTATCCTCCACCCGCGGCGACGGAGCCGTTCTGGCCCGCCCAGCTGACCGTGCTCGCCGCGATCGCTCTGCAGCTGCTGCTGCCCGCGCGGCTCACGGTCGGTCCCAGATGGCTGGTTCCGGGCTTCGAGGCCGCGCTGCTGCTTGGCCTGTTCATCGTCACGCCCAACCAGCTCGAGGACGAGCACCCTCGACGCCGGCGGATCGCGCTCGGAATGACGGCGTTCGTGTCGGTCGCAAACATTTACTCGCTCGCCGCGCTCACTCACTACCTGCTGCATCACGTCGTCTCTCAGGGACGCGCGCTGATCGGCGCCGGCGTGCTGATCTGGCTGACCAACTTCCTGATCTTCGCGCTCTGGTTTTGGGAGATCGATCGCGGCGGACCCGGCAGGCGCTCGGCCGGCCACGACGGCCCTCCCGACTTCCTGTTCCCGCAGATGGCCGATGATCGCATCGAGCCCCGCGAGTGGCGCCCCAAATTCATCGACTACCTATACGTCTCGCTCACCAACGCCGCGGCCTTCTCCCCCACCGACACCATGCCGCTGACACCGATGGCAAAGGGCTTCATGGGCATCCAATCGCTCGTCTCGCTCGTCACGATCGGCCTGATCGTGTCGCGAGCGATCAACATTCTCTAAGCCTCCGCGCGAGCAGACATGCGCGGTTCCAACGCCAGGGCCTGCCCCAGCAGATCCCTCAGCTCACCCTCCGCGCCGAGCGCCCCCGCGCGCTCCAGCGCTTCGAGCGCGCCCTCGCGGTCGAGCAACATCAGGCGCAACCGCCCCAGCCGCTCCCACGCTCCCGCATCCGTCGGCCCGCGCGTGACCGCTCTCGCCGCGGCCTCCTCCGCCAGGTCGATCGCGCCGATGTCCTCGTAGATTCGTGCCGCGAACCGGTGCGCCGCGGGGCGTCCGATGTCTGCCCGCGCCCATTCGTGCACCGAGCGTGCCGCCGCCTCGAGGTTGCCTGCGTTCCAGAATGCGAGCGTCAACAGCCGCAGTACCGCCACATTCGTCGGCTCGGCGTCGCGGGCGTAGATCAGTCGCTGGGCCGCGAGCTCGTACTCGCCTTCGGCCATCGCTCTTTGTGCGGCGATCAGGAAGCGCTCGACGCGCTCGCCCGCCGGGTCGGGCTTGGAGAAGTCGACGAACTTCATGCTTCCGGCAGGCACGGTTCTCACACCGTGGCTGAACTGCACGCGCGCCCATTGCTGCATCTCGTTGTCTTCGCCGGTGAAGTAGATCCCGGCTACCGTGCCGACTCCCCACTCGGGGTAGGACTCGCAGCGCGCGTACCGATGCACCACCGAGTGGTCGGGCATGCGACTGCCGAACGGGTCGTACTTTTCTTGCTCCACCGCCTGTTTACGCGCGCGCTGCTCGGCTTCGTACGCGCGCCTGCCCGCCTCCTCGCGCTCACGCCTCGCCGCCTGCGCGCTCGCGCGCACGGCGTTGCGCGAAACGCTCCCGCCCCGCGAGCCCTCCGCCAGCCGCTCCAGCTGGTCGGCCGCCTCGTTGATCGCCTTCAGATGGCGCTCGTGCTCGAACTGCCGGCCCTGCGGCGCCACGTCAGGGTGCCAGCGCTTGGCCATCTTGCGGCGCGCCAGCTGCACCGCGCGCTTGTCAAACGGCGGCTCGAGCTCCAGCAGGAGGAGATGCTGCTCGACATCGAGGACGGTAGTGGGCATGACCCGACAACGTTAGCGAGGGTGGGCGGGTTTCTGTTCCCCTCTATCCTGCGTGCGAATGTCCTCCCAGTACATCTTCACGATGCACCGCCTCTCCAAGCTCCACCCTCCGGAGAAGGTCGTCCTCAACGAGATCACGCTCGCCTTCTACCCCGGGGCGAAGATCGGCGTGCTCGGCTACAACGGATCCGGCAAGTCCACGCTCCTGCGGATCATGGCCGGGGAGGATCAGGAGTACCGCGGCGAGGCCGCGCTCGCGCCGGGCGCCACCGTCGGCATGCTCGCCCAGGAGCCCCACCTCGACGAGTCAAAGGACGTCAAGGGCAACGTGCAGGACGGCGTCGCCGAGACCAAGGCGCTGCTCGACCGATTCAACGAGCTGGCCGCCAACTACTCTGAGGAGACCGCCGAGGAGTTCGGCAACATCCAGGCCAAGATCGATGCGGTCGACGCCTGGAACCTCGACACGCAGCTCGAATACGCGATGGATGCCCTGCGCCTGCCGCCGCCAGACGCCGATGTGAGCACCCTCTCCGGCGGCGAGCGCCGGCGCGTGGCGCTCTGCCGGCTGCTGCTACGCGCGCCCGACCTGCTGCTGCTGGACGAGCCCACCAACCATCTCGACGCCGAGTCGGTCGCCTGGCTGGAGCAGCATCTATCCGAGTACAAGGGCGCGATCGTCGCCGTCACCCACGACCGCTACTTCCTCGACAACGTCGCCGGCTGGATCCTCGAGCTCGATCGCGGCAAGGGCATCCCCTACGAGGGCAACTACTCGAGCTGGCTGGAGCAAAAGCAGGCCCGGCTCGCCCAGGAAGAGCGTTCGGAGAAGGGCCGTGAGCGCACGATCGCCGCGGAGCTCGAATGGGTCAGGACGAACCCGAAGGGCAAACGCACGAAGTCCAAGGCCCGCCTGGCCCGCTATGAGGAGCTGATCGCCGAGGAGCGCAACGTCAAGCTCGACGAGGTGCAGATCCACATCCCACCCGGGCCGCGGCTGGGCGAGAAGGTGCTCACTGCGACCGACCTCGCCAAGGGCTACGGCGAGCGTCTGTTGATCGAGTCACTCACGTTCGACCTGCCGCGCGCGGGAATCGTCGGCGTGATCGGCGCCAACGGCGCCGGCAAGACGACCCTGTTCAGGATGATCACCGGACAGGAGCAGCCCGACAGCGGCGAGCTCGATCTCGGCGACACCGTCCAGCTCGCTTATGTAGATCAGTCGCGTGACTCGCTGAACCCCGAGAAGACCGTCTGGGAGGAGATCTCCGAAGGCTACGAGCACATCAAGGTGGGCGACCGCGAGGTCAACTCGCGCCAGTACACCGCCGGCTTCAACTTCAAGGGTCAAGACCAGCAGGCGCGTATCTCAAAGCTCTCCGGCGGCGAGCGCAACCGCGTGCACCTTGCCAAGCTGCTGCGCAGCGGCGGCAACCTGTTGCTGCTGGACGAGCCCACCAACGACCTCGACGTTGACACGCTGCGCGCGCTGGAGAACGCGTTGCTGGAATTCCCCGGCTGCGCGGTGGTGATCTCCCACGACCGCTGGTTCCTGAACCGTGTCGCCACCCACGTGCTGGCCTTCGAGGGTGACTCGCAGGTGACGTGGTTCGAGGGCAACTTCGACGCCTACGAGGAGCACCGCCATGCGATGCTCGGCGCCGCCGCCGACCGACCCCACCGGATCACCTACAAGCGCCTCGTCCGTGGCTGAGGCCCACGCCGAGGCATGGCTTGCCACATGACTGAGGAGCACGCCGAGGCCTGACTGGCCGGGCAGCCAGGCCGGCAGTTGACCGCTATGCTCGCCGGTGCATGGACACGGTATTTGACCGCGACACGGCCGTCACACAGCTGCAAGACGGCACGTTCGCAGCGACGATCGCCCCCGGCTGGCGCGCCGGACGTGGCCCACATGGCGGCTACCTCGCGGCGATCCTGCTCCGCGCCCTCACAGCCACGGTGGGCGATCCCGCGCGCACGGGTGGGCGGGCTCCCCGATCCCTGACGATCCACTACGCCTCCTCCCCGGAGACGGGACCCGTCGAGATTCAGACGACCGTCGAGCGCGAGGGGCGCTCGCTGAGCACGCTATCCGTGCGGATGGAACAGGCGGGTAGCGTAAGGGCGCTCGCGCTCGCTGCGTTCTCGGTGCCGTGGGAGTCCCCAGGCGCCAACGAACTGCCGATGCCCGAGCTGGGCGAGCCGGATGCCGATCGGCGCTCCACGCCGAAGCTGTTCAAGGGGGCGCCGGAGTTCACCCAGCAGCTTGTGATGCAGCCGCGCGTCGGGGCGATCCCGTTTGCCGGCAGCGGCGCCCCGATGCGGATCGGCGGCTGGACCGGGCTGCCCGAGCCGCGCCCGGTGGACGCGCTCTCGCTCGCGCTGTTCTGCGACGCGTGGTTCCCACCGTCGTTCATCGCGCTGCAATCGCCGGCGGTCAGTCCCACGATCGACCTCACGATCCATTTCCGCCAACCGATCTCCGCGTGTGACTGCGACCCCGCGGCGCTGTGCCTCAGCGTGTTCGAGACGCGCCTGCTCCACGACGGCCTGTTCGAGGAGGATGGCGTGATCTGGGCCGCCGACGGCGCAGTGCTCGCGCAGTCGCGTCAGCTGGGGATCATCATGCCGACCGACAAACCGGTGCTGGCGCCCGCGCTGTCCTCGAGCGACTTAGACATCACCACATCAAGACAGGAGCAAAACGCATGAGCGACTACACCGCAAAGCAGATCAATGAGATGGAGGCCGCGTTCGGCGGCGGATTCGTCAAGGCCCGGGCCGAGCTCGGGGTCACCTCATTCGGCATGCAGGTCATCAGGATGCCAGCCGACTACAACGACTATCCCGAGCACGATCACGAGCACGACAAACAGGAGGAGGTCTACCTCGCGCTGAAGGGATCCGGCTGGATCGACATCGACGGCGAGCGCGTGGATCTCGACCAGGACACGTTCGTGCGGGTCGCCGGTGGCGTCAAGCGCAAGGCCCACTCGGGTCCCGACGGCCTGCAGATGCTCGTGATCGGCGGCTGCCCAGGGAAAGCGTACGAGATTCCCGAGATGAGCGAATTGAGCGCAGCCTAGGGCGACTCAGCGCGCAAACGTGGTTTCGCCGTCCAAGCGGAGGGCGGCCGCGGCGATCAGGCGGGCGCAGGCGTGAACGTCGTCGAGCTGGACCAGCTCGACCGGGGAGTGCATGTAGCGGATCGGGATCGACACGAGGCCTGTGGGAACGCCCGCGCGGCTGATGTGCACCGCGTCAGCGTCGGTCCCCGTGCTGCGGGCGCTCGCCTCGACCGTGAACGGGATCTTCTCCCGCTCCGCGGTCTCGTGTAACAACTCAAACAACTGCGGATGCAAAGTCGAGCCGCGGCTGATCACCGGCCCCGAGCCGAGCTCGTGCTTGCCGATCTCCTTCACGTCGATTCCGGGGGCGTCTGTCGCGTGGGTGACGTCCACGACGATCGCCGCGTCCGGCTTCAAGGCATAGGCGCTCGTGCGCGAGCCTCCGAAGGTGATCTCCTCCTGCGCGACCGCCACCGCCGCAAGCTCCCACTCCGCGCCGCCGGCCTTGGCCACCAGCCGTGCCGCCTCGAGCGCCACGAACGCGCCCAGGCGGTTGTCAAGCGCGCGTGAGATCAGCCGGCCGTTTCCCAGCTCCACGGGGCCAGCGTCGATCACCGCCACGTCGCCGATTCGCACCCGCTCGCGCGCGTCGCTCCCGTCGCGCGCGCCGATGTCGATGTGCAGGTCGCGGATCTCCGCCACCTTCTTGCGTTCGTCCTCGCGCAGCAGGTGAATCGGCTTCTTGCCCACCACGCCCGTGACCTTCCCCGCGTGTGTGTCGAGCGCCACCCGCTGGCCCACCAGGATCTGCGCGTCCCAGCCGCCGACGGAGGAGAACCACAGGTAGCCCTGATCGTCGATGTGCGTCACGATCAGCCCAATCTCGTCGATGTGCCCAATCACCAGCAGTCGCCGCGCCGGACTCCTCGCGTCGTGCTTTGGCGCCACGCGCGCCTGTGATGTGCCGACCACATCGGTACTGACTTCTGCAAAGTCCTTCGCCCCGTCGCGCCACACCGCCGCCGGGGCGGTCTCGTAGCCGGAGGGTCCTCGCGCGTCGAGCAGGTCGAGCAAGACCTGCGGGATCGGGTGGGTTGGGGTCCGGGGCGGGCCCTTAATCTTGGTAGCGCTCTTTTTTGGGGTGGTCGGGCTCATTTGGAGAGGAGCTGGCGCAAAACGAACTGCAGAATACCCCCATGTCGGAAATATTCCGCCTCTCGGGGGGTATCGATCCGTACGCGTGCCTGAAAGCGCACCGGCTCGGCGCCATCGCGCCGTGCCTCCACCTGCACCTTTTTTTCGGCCCCCCCGCCCGGGCCGCCATCCTTCATCGCCTCGGCGATGCCCTCGATCGAGAACACCTCCTCACCGGTCAGCCCCAGCGAGTCGGCGCTCTGACCCTCTCCGAACTGCAGCGGCAGCACGCCCATACCGACCAGGTTCGAGCGATGGATGCGCTCGAAGCTCTCAACGATCACCGCGCGCACGCCGAGCAGCTTCGTGCCCTTCGCGGCCCAATCGCGCGAGGAGCCAGACCCGTACTCCTTGCCGCCGAGCACCACCAGCGGCACGTCCTGCTCGATGTATTGCATCGCGGCGTCGTAGATCGACATCTGCTCGGCCTCCGCGTCCGACCCGGGTGCGCCGAAATAGCGGGTCACACCGCCCTCTCCCAGCGCGGCCCCGGGCGGGCTCGTGTTGATCAGGTTGCGCAGCCTGATGTTGGCGAACGTGCCACGCATCATCACCTCGTGGTTGCCCCTGCGCGATCCGTAGGAGTTGAAGTCGCGCGGCGACACTCCCAGCTCCTGCAGGTACTTACCCGCGGGGCCGTCGCGCTTGATCGAGCCGGCCGGGGAGATGTGGTCGGTCGTCACGCTGTCGCCAAGCTTGGCCAAGACGCGCGCGCCCTCGATGTCCCGCACGGGCTCGGGCTCCGCCGGCATGTCTTGGAAGTACGGCGGCAGCCGCACGTACGTCGAGTCCGCCTCCCACACGAACCGATCGCCCGTGGGCACGTGCAGCGAGCTCCAGCGCTCGTCGCCCGCGAACACCTCGCCGTAGCTCTTGCGAAACATGTCCGACTGGACCGCCTGCTCGATCGTCTCAGCGACCTCGCGCCCACCCGGCCAGATGTCGCGCAGGTAAACATCCTCCCCCTGCTCGTCCTGCCCCAGCGGCTCGCCGACGATGTCGATGTCCATTGTGCCCGCCAGCGCATAGGCGACGCACAGCGGCGGCGAGGCAAGGTAGTTCATCTTCACGTCCGGGTTGATCCGCCCCTCGAAGTTGCGGTTGCCCGACAGCACCGACACCACCGCCAGGTCCTCCTCGCCCACCACCTTCGATATCTCCTCTCCCAGCGGCCCCGAGTTGCCAATGCAGGTCGTGCAGCCGTAGCCGACGAGGTTGAACCCGAGCGCCTCCAGCGGCCCGGTCAGACCGGCCTTGTCCAGGTACTCGGTCACCACCTTCGAGCCCGGCGCCAGCGAGGTCTTGACCCACGGCTTCGAGCGCAATCCCCGCGCCACCGCGTTGCGCGCGAGGATTCCAGCGCCCACCATCACCGACGGGTTCGAGGTGTTCGTGCAGCTCGTGATCGCGGCGATCACCACGTGTCCGTGGTCGAGTTCGGTCTCGGTCCCGTCGGCGAGCGTCACCGCCACAGCGCTCCCGGCGCCGGACGACCCGCGCTCGGCGGTCGCTGTGGCGCCCGATCCCGGTTCGCCGGCATGGGCGCCCGCGGGCGGCGCGGATCCCGCGCCTGCGCGCTCGTGCGCGTAGCTGGGACCACCATCGTTGCTCACCGGGTGGTCGTTGCCGTTGGCCGGCGGATCGCTCGAGGGGAAGCTCTCCGCGGAGGCCTCGTCGCGCTCGTCGTAGTCGGGGACGTAGCCGCCGAGCACGCGGCGGAACTCATCGCGCGCATCGCTCAGCGCGACGCGGTCCTGCGGGCGCTTTGGCCCCGCGATGCTCGGCACGACGTCGCCGAGGTCGAGCTCCAGGGTGTCCGAGTAGGTCGTGCGCTCCGAGCGCTCATCGTGCCACAGGCCCTGCTCGCGGGCGTAGGCCTCAACCAGCTCGATCCGCTCTTTGGGCCGCCCCGAGAACTCCAGGTAGCGCAGCGTCTCCGCATCGATCGGGAAGATCGCGCAGGTCGAGCCGAACTCCGGGGACATGTTCCCGATCGTCGCCCTGTCGGCCAGCGGCAAGCCCACCAATCCCACCCCGAAGAACTCGACGAAGGACCCGACCACTCCGCGCTCGCGCAGCATCTGCGTCACCGTCAACACGAGGTCGGTCGCCGTGGCGCCCTCGGGCAGCTCGCCGTGCAGCTCAAACCCGACGACCCGCGGGATCAGCATCGACATCGGCTGGCCCAGCATCGCCGCCTCGGCCTCGATCCCGCCCACGCCCCAGCCGAGCACGCCGAGGCCGTTGACCATCGTCGTGTGTGAGTCGGTCCCTACGAGTGTGTCGGGGTATAGCTGCGGCAGCTGATCTGGGTTGGATCCTGATCCCGCTGGACGATCCTTCTGGAACACGACCCGCGCCAGGTACTCGAGGTTGACCTGATGGACGATCCCCGTGTCCGGCGGCACGACCGCGAACTCGTCGAACGCTCCCTGCCCCCAGCGCAGGAACGCGTAGCGCTCCTGGTTGCGCTCGAACTCGCGCTCGGCGTTGAAGCGGAAGGAGTCGCGCGTGCCGAACGCGTCGACCTGCACCGAGTGGTCGATCACGAGCTCGGCCGGCGCCAGCGGGTTGATCTTCGCGGGATCGCCACCCATCTCCGCGATCGCGTCGCGCATCGCGGCCAGGTCGACGACCGCGGGGACTCCGGTGAAGTCCTGCATCAACACGCGTGCGGGCGTGAAGGAGATCTCCTTGCTCGGCTGCGCGCTGGAGTCCCAGCTCGCGAGCGCCTCGATGTCCTTGGCGCTGACGGCGCCATTGCCCTCGGTGCGCAGCAGATTCTCGAGCAACACCTTCAGCGAGAACGGCAGGCGCGCGACGTCGAAGCGCTGCTGCAGCGCGTTCAGCCGGAAGATCTCGTACTTCTTGCCGCCTACCTCGAGCGTGCTCTTTGCGCCAAAGCTGTCGTGTGACATGCGCCTCCTCGGCTGATGATCGGGTACTGAGACAGTGATATCAGCTCAGTCCTCGAGGCAGCCGAGGAGGCGCCGAGCTAGGACTTGATCAGCGGCTTGACGGCGGCGAGCACCTGCGCTTCGGTCAGCGGCTTGTCGAAGCCGCCGTTGGGCGTAGAGCTCTTGTTGATCAGCAGGTTGATCGCGGCTGCGTGACGCGCCTCGATCTGGACGATGCTGCCTGCCTCAGACAGCACTTCTTTGCTCGAGATCTTCGGCGCCGCTCCGTTGTAGGCGCCGACTCCCGTGTTCTCAAGCGTCGAGGCCAGCGCCAGGAACGAGCTCTGGTTCGAGACCGGGAAGACGAACGTCGGCTTCGCCACTGGCGTACCGCCGAGCGACTTGATCGCAGCGGTCAGAGCCTTCACGTGTTCTGCCTCTTGCGCGCCGAAATCGGTGGCGTAGGTCTTCGCCTGACCGCTGAGGCCCACCGTCTTACCCTTTTCGTTGTAAAAGGCCGACTCGAGATACTCGAGCGTGAGGGCGAAGTTGAGGATTTCAGCATCGCCACCACCGCCCGCGGCGAGTGCCTCAGAGACGAACGGCGTGACCGCCGACATTCCATAGACAGCGCCAGCGGCCAGCGCACCGCGCACCATGAAGCTCGCACGCGTCAGACCATGCACCTCGACCTCAGCCAACTCCGGGTTTGTCAGTTCTAGATTAGACATTTTCATTAGCTCCTTTTCGACGCTATCGCTTAGGCCAGGAACGGCTTGACCGCCGCCAGGACTTCGGACATGTCAGCCGGCTTGGCGAATGCGCCATCCGGAGTGATCGACTTTTTCACCAACGTGCCGATCGTGGACGCGTGGCGCGCCTCGACGCTGTGGATCGACAGCGCCGCTGCCAGCACCTGCTTGCTCTGGATCAACGGGGCCTGACCCAGATACGCCGAGGCGCCGAGATTCTCGACGGTGTAGGCGAGTTCGGCGGTCGCGGCCGCGGTGGTGATCGGGAACTTGCCTTCCACCTTCGCCACCGGGGTCCCGCCGAGCTGCTTGATCGCGGCGCTCAGCGCGGCCACGTGCGTGGCCTCCTGCGCGCCGAAGGTCTTGATCAGGCTCCCAACGGAGCCGCTGAACAGTTTCGCCGCGATCACCTTCGCGTAGAACTCCGTCTCCAGGTACTCGAGCGTCAGCGCATAGTTGAGGATGCCGATGTCGTTCGTGTTGGCGCTCGACGAAGAAGTCGTGGCCGTGGGAGCGGCCGCCGTCGAGGAGCTGCTGCTGCTACTGCTGCTGCTCCCACAGGCAGCGAGCACGAAGGCACCGAAGCTTGCGGCGCCGGCGCTGCCGGCCATCTTCAGGAAACGCTTGCGATCGGAATCGTCGCGCACGAGTTGCTCGACGATCCCCATCGGCTGCGGTGGGACTTCATTCTCTGTTGCAGAATCGACAGGCATTTTGAACCTCCAGTAGGTGTTCACTGCCCATCTATTCGCAGGCGCCCGCCGAGCGGATCAGTGCGGGTGCGGCGCGGAGGCTCTGGTGACGCGTCCCTTGCCCTGGCGCTTGGAGCGCAGCAGCGCGGCGTCGCAGGCCTCGAGCAGCTCGTCGATCGTCATCGGCGCCTGCCACTGGGCCACGCCGATCGAGGCGGATGCGCCTGGGGTTGGATCGAAAGAGGGGATCACCAGCAGCCGCTCCAGCGCGCGCTGGGCCGCCGCGGCGGCAGCCTCGAGCTCGGCATTGGGCAGGATCACGACGAACTCGTCGCCGCCGTAGCGCGCGACGCGGTCGAAGGCGCGGAACTCGTCGCACGAACGTCTGGCCAACCTCGCGCAGCATCGTGTCACCGGCCTGATGGCCGTGGCGATCGTTGACGAGCTTGAAGTTGTCGAGATCGATCAGCATGCACGACAGCGGGCTGCCGGCGCGCACGGCACGGCCGACCTCCTCGTGCAGCTGCCGGCGCATCCCGCGGTGGTTCATGCAACCCGTCACCGTGTCGGTGCCGGCCTCGGCGCGCGCTCGCACGAGCGCCAGCGCGGTGGCCGCCTGGTCGACGAGCGTGCGTCGCGAGCTCGATCGAGCGGTCGGTGAACGGCCTCAGCGCGGCGACGCACGAGCAGCACCACCGCCTCGATCTCGCCCCGCACGGCCAGCGGCAGCAGCAGCGCGCAGCCGGTCGGCCCGGACGACCGGCCGGCTTGGACGAGGAGCCCACCAGTGCGAGCCGCGGCACGCTGGTGGCAAGCTCACTGGCGTCGGCCGCAAGGAAGCTGCGACCGGTGCTCGCCACCCAGCTGACGCCCGGCGCTCGCTCCTGCGCGTGGCGCGAGGTAGCTCAGCCGTCCTTCGACCTCGAACAGGTAGATGACCGTCTGCTCGCTGCTCGCCGCCGTCCTCAGACAGGTGGTGGACGTGGATCTCATCGGCGCCCGGCGTATGCATCAGCTCGCGGGCAAGCGTGCGGAAGATCGCCTCCGAGTCCTCCGCGCTGTCAGCGAGCAGCGTCAGGCGCCGCACGCCCGCCAGCAGGGGGTCGCCACCGACCGAGCAGCTTCGAGGTATCCGTACCCGTAGCTACATCCATCCCCGCAATCTAGCGCTTGAACGTGACAGTTGCAGCAGCCGCGGAGTCGAACTGACCCTTCTGCTTGGGCGTGAACGCCACATGCACGCTGATTTTCAGCTTGCGATGCCTACGATGCGCCCTGCTCAGCGCCTTCAAGCCGCCACGCGTGAGCGCCAGCTTGAAGGTGACGGTTGAAGATTTGCTTACACGCCGGGAAACAGTGGGAAGACCCGTGCCCTTCAACTTTATGAGCCCCGCCCCCAAAGTCCTGACCTTGATGATCAGCTTGTGCCTGACGACGTGGTGACTGAGAATCCGCACGCCGCAGTCAGATACGGAGATTCGTCGTGTTCTGTTTGACCTGCGCGCCGCTCTGAGCCGTGATCGTGGTCGGCATCTGGAGCGGCTTGAGGCAGAGGCCGCCGATCGCCGTCAGCGCCGAGTGCGGGCCGACTGGCAGGTTCAGCACGAAGCTCGTGACGGGCACGTCCGGAATCGCCGCGAACGTTGAGCTCGTGATCCCTTTGGTGATGTTCGTGTTCCCCGTCAGGATCACTTTCACGCCGTCGCCTTCGAGCACAATGTCGAGATCGGGGAACGCCTCCCCGCCGTGGGAGACCAGGTAGGCCGAACCGCTCAGCGTGCCCGGCAGCACCGGCGTCACAACGGTGGCAGTCCCGACTTCCGAGCCCAATGTGCGGCAGTTGACCGGATTCGCCGCGAATGTCGCTTCCGGACAGGCTTTCTGCAGCGTCGTCAGTCGTGACGGCAGTTGCTTGGGAAGCTCTACGAACACCGATTTCATGTTCGCCTGATGGGCGCCGCTGGGTGAGGCTCACCTGCAGGCTTGCGCCGCTCAGTTTCGAGGTCTTCGCGCTGGTCGAGGTCTTGAAAGTCGGTTTGAAAGCGAGCGCGCTGCAGCTGCCGACCTGGAAGGGGCTCGATAGGCCCTGGGTCGCGTTAAACATCGAAGTCAATGTCGATTCGGTCGCCAGCGGCCCGCAGTTGGTGGGATTGAAGATGAAAGAGGGTCGGTTTACTTCGACTTTGAGCGTCTTGAGGCGAACCGGGACCCCTCCCACGATGGTGGGCAGGTTGGTCGTCGCGACGGTTACCCGCGCGGTGACGGGGTTGACCTTGATCGTCGCGCGGGTCGTGACCGTGCCGAGGTTGAACGGCCCGGCGAGGACCGGGACGGGGATCGAGAGACCGTAGGGAGCGTTGTCGTAGGGGCCCGTGAGGTAGACGTTCCCGGAGAGCGGGAACGGTTCCGACCCCGCGCCCGCAGTAACCTTGGCGACCCCGATCTGGCTGGCCGCCGGGCAGGTCCCGGCCGCGGCCTGCGGTTCGCCGCAGAGCGTCACCGACGGGATGTCGCCGAGCAGGCCCGCGGGCAGGGTCGTGGAGACCTGCGAGAGGTACTGCTGGCCGTCGGCGCGGGTGAGGTTGAACGTGTAGGGGCTGTAGGCGCCGGCGGTGGTGTTCGCGGGCGTGGCGGACTGGGCCAGGGCAAAGGGGATTGAGGCGGGGCAGCCACTGACGGCGAAAGGCGTCGATCCGCCGAAGCTCGTGTCGGTGTAAGCGCTGAACGCGAAGCTGGTGTTCGTGGCGGTGCAGGACAGCGGGTTCGCCAGGGGCGCCCTTGGGCCGTTATTGAGCGTCAGCGTCAGGTCGCTGAAGGGCAGTTGCGGGTTGCCGAGGAAGCTGACTTCGAGCCTCCCCGTGACCGGATTCGGAACCACTTGGCCTTCGAGCCTCACGGTGACGTTAAAGGGACTTTCGGCGTTTATGAAGATCAGATACGGCGGGCCGGTGATCGCCGATGTGCCGTTGGCCTTACCGAGATAGACGTTGCCGGCGAGGCTGCCGGGCGGCAAGTCGGTTTCGATGTTGACCGTGCCGATCTTCGACGCGATCGGGCATCCAACTTTGACGTCTTCGCCTTTGTGCAGATCCGACTGCATGCACGCTTCGAGCCCTTGTGCGGCCGACGGGTTCAGCGTCAGTCCTTCCGGCAGCGTGACGTGGGCGTCATCGATGTCGGCGGTGTTGATTTGGTTTGATTTTTCCAGCTGAGGGACATGCACATTGGTGGTGGTCCCGTCCGGGCTGTCGTACTGCGACTGCGAGGTTTCCGGCGTGACGGTGGCCGTCGGTTCGAACGGCGCTTCGTCGCAGCCGCTCACCCCCACCGGCGGCGTTGTGGGCACCCCAGTCAGCTTTTCAGCGGGGCCGTATGTTTCGAGTTCCAGGAAGGACGTGGTCGGCGCCGAGCAGCTACTGGGCATCGTCAGGAAGTTTTCTTTGCCTTCCTTGCCGGCATGACCGTTGAAGAAGAGCTTCGATTCGAGGGTCCGCAGGCCGACTTCCGGTTCGAGCAGGCCAGCTTTCACCTTGATTGTGGTCGGGATGTTGTTGATTTCAAACCACTCGTGGAAGTCCGCGGTCTTAAGCTCCGAGGTTTCCACCGCTTCGTGCGCGTAGCTCACGTGGCCTTCGAGCAGCAGCAGCGTGTCTCCGACCAGCGGCGGCACGCCTTCGACGTCGATCCCGAACAGCAGCGGGTGATCCGTTTCCTGCGGGAGGTTGTAGACGTTGCCTTTCAGCGTCAGCGTCTGTGGCAGGAGCGGGACTTCGACGTACGCCTTCAGTTCGACGAAGCCCGCTTTGCTGTCGGCCGGGCAGCTTTTAGGTGAGGACTCGAAAGTCGCCTTCGAGCAGGTGTTCAGCACCTGCGGATCGGCCGCGAGACCGGGCGGGACGTCGACGCGGATCCTTTTCAGCGGCTGGCCTGCGGGGATGCCGCTGCCCGGACTGGTTTCGGCGAGTTTGAAGCCGGTCAGTCCCCAGGGCGGGTGTCCCGCGGCCTGCGTGTAGAACTTGCTGGGGTTGCTCGCGTAGCTGCAGTTCGCCTTGACCGCCACTTCGGCTTCCGAGCCGTTGCAGGTTCCCGCTTCCCATTCTTCGAGCCCCAGGGTGACGGCGGCGTGGGCAGCGGACGCCCATATCCCGACCAGCAAGGCGGCGCTGAGCAGCGTTAGAAGCGATGTCCTACGAGCAGCTTGTCTCATCCATACCCCTCCTCTGAACCCATACGAAACCAGAGGCTGTTTACCCACTCCTCGTGCTTCTAATCATTGAGTACGCGCAAAGGCTCGCCTCAGATCAGGCAGAACGGCTCGCACGCGGCAGACGAGGCGCTCGAGCGCCCCGTCTGACCTACGGTCCATTGGGTACTTCGGGGCCGCCGCCAGGCGACCCCGGCCACTACCCGAAGACCACCGTCGTGGTCGACGCGGAGTTGCCGTTGCCGCTGCTCTTCTTCTTGGGCACAAAGCCGACCCGCAGCTTGACCTTCAGCGGCTTGCCCTTGCGCTGACCGCCGCGCGAGAGCGGCACCTTGAGCGTCGCCGTTTTCTGGGCGTTGTTCAGGTGGCGGTAGGTCGTCGCCAGGTTCGACCCGCTGCCGCTGATCCGTCCGGCCGAGTAGGTCTGCACCGTGATGTAGGCCGTGTTGCCGATCGTCTTCTGCCCAGCGATCCTCACGGGACAACCCGACACCGCGAGCTTAGTCTTCTGGGTGACTTTGAAGCCGTTCTGCCCGATCAGCGTCGTCGGCATCGTCAATGGGTTGATGCAGAGACTGCCGTTCGCCGTCACCGCCGAGTGCGCGCCGATCGGGAGGTTCACTGTGATGCTCGAGACCGGCACGTCGGGAGGCGACGCGAAGGTCGTGGTCGTGACGCCCTTGCTGATCTTCGTGTTGCCGACCAGGATCACTTTCACGCCGTTGGCTTCCATCACCAGATCGAGATCGGGGAACGCCTCGCCGCCGTGCGAGACGAAGATCGCCGGCCCCTGCAGTTTGCCTGGGAGCGTGGGCGTGTTCGCCCTGGCGCCGCCGACGAACGAGCCGCTGGGGCAGTGGAACGGATTCGCGTTGAACACCGCTTCGGGACATGCTTTCTGCAGCGTCGTCAGTCGTGACGGGAGCTGCTTTGGCAACTGCACCATGACCGATTTGAAGTTCGTCTGGCCGGCCCCGATGTTGAGGGTCGTTTCCAGACTCGCTCCATTCGCTTTCGAGGTCTTCGCGAGCGTCTTGGACTTGAACGAGGGCTTGAATGCAAGTGCCCCGCAGTTGCTGACCTGGAATGGACTGTTCAGTCCGGTCTGGGTCGCTCCGAATGTGGACGTCAGCGTCGATTCGGTCTGGAACGCGCTGCAGTTGGTCGGGTTGATCAAATAGCCCTGCTTGTTGATCGCCACGGTGATGCCCCTCAAGCGCAAGGGCACACCCGCGTGAATCGTCGGCAGAACACTCGTAACGATGACGCGCCCGGTGTACTGATCCACGTTGATCGTTGCCCGGGTGACAACGTTGCCGAGGCTGAACGGCCCGGCGACGGCGGGAACCACGATCGAGAGACCGTACGGCGCGCCGTTGTAAGGCCCGGTCAAGTAGACCGTTCCTCCTGTGAACAGGAACGGTGTGGGGCCGGATCCGGCGAGCGCGGCCGCTGCGCCGACCAGGCTGGAGGCAGGGCACGTCCCCGCGTTGGCCTGGGCTTCACCGCACGGGGTCACCGTCGGAAGCAAAGCGACGAGACCCGGAGGCAGCGTGGTCTTGACCTGCGAAAGGTACTGCTGCCCTTCCGGTCGCGACAGGTTGAACGTGAACGAGGTGTTTCCGCCCGCGTTTGCGTTCTGGTTTTGAGTGGTTTGAGTCAGGGCGAAGGGGAGCGGGGATGGGCACGCGCCCCCTTTGCCGTTGCTGTCGACGGTGAAGGCGCTCGAGGGCGTCGCCGTCGCAAACGAGCCTATGTACGGCACGAGGCTCGTCGTGGCCGTCGCCGTGCCGCACGTGAGTGGGTTGGCAATCGGAGCAAGCGAGCCGCCGTTGAACTTCAGCTTTATGTTGCTGAACGGCTGTTCCGGATTTTCGGAGAACGTCGCCGTCAACCGACCCGTCGTTTCGTTGGGGGTGACGGAGCCTTTCAGGCGCACCGAGACGCCGTAGCGCGATGACTCGGCATCGACATACATCGTGTACGGAGGACTTGTGATCGGGCCACTGCCGGGGCCACCGAGATAGACGCTACCCGTCAGGGGTTCGGTAGCCGGCAGGTCCGGAACCGTCAGCGTTACTTCGCCGATCTTTGACGCCGCCGGGCACGTGACCGGATTTCTCGTTTCGATGCCGATCTGGCTGGGCGTGCAAGCCTGCAGGCCGCTGGCAGCCGACGGGTTCAGGGTCATGCCTTCGGGCATCGTGACAACCGCGGTCCTGAGCTGCGAGGTGTCGATGCCGGCCGGGCTGGGATCGTGGGGCACCGTCAGTTCGGCGGTGATCCCATCGGGCTGATCCGATTGAGTTTCTCCTGCTCCTGGTGTGAGACCAAATGTAGGAACGAAGGGAGGAATCGTGAGGCCCGATTCGCCTTTGCAGCCTTCGGTGCCGATCGGAGTGGTGTATTCCTTCTTGGCGACCTTGCCTGCGGCCGATTCGATCGTCACGGTGTTGGTGGTGGCAGGGCCGACACCGGCGCAGTTGCTTGGGAGCGTGATGTAGCCGCCGTTGCCGGTGCTGCCGATATTGCCTTTCAAGATCAAGCGCGAGGAGATCAAGGGGAGCGCTGTCGAGACGTTGATTTCGTAGTAGTCGTGATAGTTGCCCGCCCATTCGACATTCCCCAGAATCTGGGTATGTGCGAAATATTCCTGCGCCTCCGCTCCTTCTTGTTCCACTAGCGTGGGGAAGCCTCCGACTCCCTGTTTTGCCCCTTTTGCTTCCGCCGCTTCGAAGCCTTCTTTGAGTGCGGCCCCGCTCACTGCGGTCGGGATTGCGAGAGCAACACCGAAGTCCGACGCGACTCCCTGGGGCTGGACCAGGTTGTAGACCTTGCCTGTCAACGGGAGGTCTGTTTGAAATTCATGTTTGCCGTTGAACAGCGCCACGGTGACCATGTTGATACCGATTTCCGTTGCGGTTTCGCATTTCGGTTCCGCGTAGAATCCGGTGTTAGGAATAGCTTCTTTTTCCCCGAACTGTTCCATCGTGCACTTCGGCACCGCCTCTGGGTTGGTGCTGACTCCTGGGCCGACGTCGGTGCGCACGCGCTTGACAGGACCCGTCGTCAGGAGACCGGCCGGCACCGCGTTGGGAGGCGTTCCTTCCGTGTTGACCTTGAACGAAGTGATTCCCCACGCCGGATGGCCAGCCGCCTGGTTGTAGCCTTCTTCTCTGGCTTCTTTGACGCTTGGTTCCTTGGGGAACGCATAGGGTCCAGACAGAGGGTCCGATCCGCACGTTTTGAATGCTTCGGTGCAGTTGCCCGCCACCAGGATTTCCGGCCCGAATTCGGCTGCAGCCTGAGCCGCGGGCGCCGAGACGGCGACAAGCGCCAGGATCGCGCCGGTCAGCGGCGCGAGAAGCGAAAAGCGAACCTTGGACCTCATGCAGACCTCCCTATCGAAACCGGACCCGGGACCTGGATACCCAGTTTGGACTCCCCGTACTCCCAAAAGTTGCGGCGAGGAACCGCGGCACTTCAAAGTTCTTACCCGTAGTTCCCACTGATCGAATCCTACGACCTACGTCTACTTTAGACGGAACCGCCTCATATCCTGCCGATCCTCTACCCTATCCTCTACAAATCCCACCTTACACCATGCAACGGGTGGTTGTCTAGGGGGAACCACTCGAATCAGCTATAGACATCCCGTGCGTGATCTCCATCTCCATCTGGTCATCTTCGATTGCGATGGGGTGCTCGTCGACAGCGAGGTGATCTCCAACGACCTGCTCGCCCGCTCGCTGACGGAGCAGGGCCTGCCGACCACGCTGGCTGGGGCACGGCGTGACTACCAGGGGCTGTTGCTGGCCGAGATCGACTCCCGAGCGCAGGCCAAGCTCGGCCGGCCTGTTCGGAGACGAGGCCCTCTTCTCCGCCTACTCGGTCCCGCGCGGCAAGCCGCACCCGGACCTCTTCCTGCACGCCGCTCAGGCGATGGCGGTCGAGCCCTCGCGCTGCGCGGTCGTCGAGGACACGCCGTCCGGGGTCACGGCGGCGGTCTCGGCCGGGATGCGTGCCTTCGGATATGCGGCCGACAGCGATGCGGTCGCGCTGCGCCAGGCCGGCGCCGAGGTCTTCGGGACGATGGAGGAGCTGGCCGGGCTGCTGGGGCTCGGGTGATCTAGATGAACGGGCTGCTTATGGTGCCGTGTATAGCACTAGACGGTGCCGCGATATAGCACCGTTTGGTGCCATGACATAGCACCGTTTGGTGCCGTTATATGGCACCTTGGTTTGGAGGTCGTCCATTGCGGAACTGACTTGCATGGTCGACCGGGTGGTTCGAGTGCGAGGACGACGTCGACACGGTCAACGTTTATCTCCACCACCTACCCGACGTAGCCAGCAGGACGTTTCAACGTGTCATCTCCACCCGAGAACCCAACGGGCGCACCGAAGCTGACCCGCAGCAGCGCCCCTCCCCCAGGCGCGTTAGCGGCCTCGGCGTAGCCACCGCAGGCCTCGGCCGCCTGGCGCACGATCGCGAGGCCGAGGCCGGAGCCGGGGAGCTTGCGCGCGCGGTCGGCGCGGTAGAAGCGGTCGAACACGAACGGCAGGTCGGACTCCTCGAAGCCGGGGCCGTGGTCGCGGACGCTGAGCACGCCGTCGTGCAGGCCGATCTCGACGAGGCCTCCCTCCGGGCTCCACTTGTGGGCGTTCTCGAGCAGGTTCGAGACCGCGCGCACGATTCGCTCCCCCTGGCCGCGCACGAGCGTCGGCTCGAGGTCGAGCTCGAAGCGCAAATCGCCGCGGCGCTTCGTGCGCTCGACGGCAGCCTGCACGACCTCGTCCAGGCGCACGTCCTCCGGCTCCACCTCCCCGCTGCCCGAGCCACGAGCGAGCTCGACCACGTCGCTCACAAGCGCGGTCAGCTCGTCCAGCTCGCTGACGATGTCCCCTCGCAGGCTCTCCTGCTCGGCCGCGGGCAACCGCTCGGCTTCGCCGAGGACCTGGATGTTCGCGCGCAGCGAGGCGATCGGCGTGCGCAGCTCGTGGCCGGCGTCGGCGATCAGCTGCCGCTGGGCCTCGACCGAGCGCTCCAGCGCGTCGAGCGTCGTGTTGAAGCTGCCTGCCAGCCGCGCCAGCTCGTCGCGGCCCTCGACCTCCAGACGCCGCGTGAGGTCGAGGTTGCCCGTGAGCGCCTCTGTGCGTTTGGTGAAGCGCGCGATCGGCGCGAGCGCCACGCGCGCGACGAGCGCACCGAGGATCGCCGCGAGCGCGATCCCAGCCACGCCGACGATCACGAGCAGCAGCAGGATCCGGCTCAGCTCGCGGTTCATTTCCGTCAGCGGCCGGGCAATCAGCACCGCGCCGCTCGTCCCCGTGCCGATCGTGAGCACGCGCAGCTTCGTCCCCTTCACGGTCCGTTCGCTCAGCGCGCTGCCGCGTCCCGCTTCGCGGCGATTACCGTGTCGCCGGCAGCTCACCGCAATCTGCGGCGAGGCGCCCTGTCCGGCGGGCACCTCCACGGTGCCCGGCGGGCGCGATGAACTGCACGTAGCCCGAGGCCGCTCCAAACGGCGCCGGCTGGACGTGACTGGGAAACCCGCCCTGCGGCGGCCCGTCGGGCGGGGGTCCAGAACCAAGCTCCGTCCGTCCCGGCGCCGGCCGGGGGCAGGTGGGCATCCGATCCAGACGATCTCGTGAACACCTGCGCACGCTGGCGCAACCCCTGGTCGATCTCCCCCCGCAGGTCCGAGCGTACCGCCAGGTAGAGCCCGACCGCGGCCGCGAGCACCGCCAGCCCGACCGCGAGACCGGCCGCCGCGGAGATGCGCGCGCGCAGGCTCACGGCTCGCGCAGTACGTAGCCGACCCCGCGCACGGTGTGGATCAGCTGGCGCGCGCCCGCGCCCTCGAGCTTGCGGCGCAGATACCCGACATACACGCGCAGCGCGTTCGAAGCCGGGCCGAAGTCATAGCCCCACACGCGGTCGTAGATCAGGCTGTGCGGCAGCACGCGCTTCGGGTTCAGCATCAGCAGCTCAAGCAGCTGATACTCCGTCCGCGTCAACTCGACGAACCGCCCCTGCACCTCGGCTCCGTGCCGTGAGCTGTCGAGCCGCAGCTCGGCGAACGACAGCGATTCGATCCCACCCGCCCAGCTATCCGGCCCCGAGCGACGCAGCAGCGCCCGCAGCCGCGCCTTCAGCTCGCCGACGTCGAACGGCTTAACCATGTAGTCGTCCGCCCCCACGTCCAGCCCGTCGATCCGGTCGGCGACGGCATCGCGCGCGGTCAGGATCAGGATCGGCACGCGGTTGCCCAGCAGGCGCAGCCGGCGGCAGACCTCCAGGCCGTCGATCCCCGGCAGCCCGACGTCGAGCACGACCGCGTCGGGAACCGCCTGGACGACCAGCTCGAGCGCCTGCTCGCCGTCCTCGGCGCTCTGCACCTCATACCCGCCGAGCGTCAGCGCGCGGCGCAGCGCGTCGCGCACCGCGCGGTCATCGTCGACGACGAGGATCCTCACGACTTTGATTGTTGCGTGCCGAGCAGCTGGACGGCGCGGCCCTGGCAGTCGTAGAGCGTGCTCGTCGACGCCGCGCTGGTGGTGCCTTCGCCTGTGCTCGTGCCGCTCGAGCCGCTCGAGGTGAGCGTCACCTTGCGGCAGACCTTCTCTGCCGCGGCGATCGCCACGCTCGAACCTTTGCGCGTGTCGCCGGGCAACCTGCCGGCGCCAGCGCCGGTGCCAGCGCCTGTGCCGCTCTGGCCGGTGGCGAGTACCCAGCGAATGCGCCCGGAGCTCACCTCACCGGCCAGCCAGGAGATGCTCACGTCGCTCTCGCGGCCCGGAGAAGCCGCCGATCCCCGCCACCTTTGCACCGCTGCTGATGATCGCCGAGGCCGCGCTCGATTGACTTTCGACTGCGATCGTGCCGCCGCCGTGCTGCTTGACGTAACTGAGCATCGCTTCGATAGCGAGCCTCCGCCACCGGGACCGCCCGGCCACCGCCGCCGGCCGGGCCCGCGCCACCCGTGGGAGGACCGCCCGGCAGTTCCGAGGGTCCCTGGTTAGCACCACTCGATTGCGAGGCGCCGCCAGGACCGAACAGCAGTACTCCACCTGCACCAGCGCCGCCGCCTCCACCAAGGCCGGTGCCAGAACCGGAACCGGCAGCCCCGCCCGGCCCTCCCGGGAAGCCACCTCGCCGACCGCCAAATCCGCCGCGCCCACCTGGCCCGCCGATCCCACCGAATCCACCGGCGGTGACCGACTTTGGCCCGCCCGCGGGGAACGTTCCGTTCGTCGCATAGCCCAGCGTGTCCACCGCCCACGTCGCGGGCGCCACCAGCAGCGCCGCGAGCACCGTGGTAAGTGCGATCAGACGCACGCGCCGCTCAGCGAACGCACCCAGCGCAAGCGCGGCGAGCACCCCGACGGCGCCGAGGATCGCCACCAGCCACGTCAGCTGCCCCGGGATACTGGCTGAGGACCGCGAGCTCGGTCGCAACGCCCGCCAGCACCGCCAGCGGACCGACGATCCTCGCGTTCAGATCACCTTTCAGCAGCTGCGCGGCCCCCGCGCCGGTGAGCGCAGCCACGAATGGGGCGAGCAGCGAGACGTAATATGGATGGAAGATGCCTTTCGCCTCGCTGAACACGAATGCGGTGAGAAGGAAGGCGCCGCCGACCGCGACCAGCCAGCCGCTGCGCGGATCGGCGCGCCGCAAGCGGCTTGCTACGAGGATGCCCAAGCCGCTGACGAGCGCGAAGCCGAGCAGCCAGCCGGCCTGACCGCCGAGCGCGGAGTTCAGCAGGCGCAGCGGTCCGGGCGTGCCGCCGAACATAGTTGCCGCCGATCCCCCCCGGACCGCCCGTCTGCCCGTCCAGGCGCCCGACGCCGTTGTATTCGAAGATCAACGACAGGATCCGGTTGTCGCTCGTGCCCGAGATCCACGGACGATCGGCCGCCGGGGTCAGTTCGACGAGCAGCGGCCAGGCGCCGCCGACGAGCACCATCGCGCCGCCGGCGGCGAACAGCGCCCGCAGCGCGTGCAGCCATCCGCGCGGCGCGATCCACAGCCACGCCGCGACGATTCCGGGGACGACCATCAGCGCGACGGCCATCTTCGTCTCGAACCCGAGCCCGACCGATACGCCCGCGAGCACGAGCCAGCGCATCCGTCCATCCTGCAGCGCGCGCACGGTGAACCACAGGGCCGCCACACAACACAGCACGAGCAACGCGTCGGGGTTGTTGTGTCGCGAGATCCCGACCGTGATCGGCGTAAGCGCCAAAGCCAGTCCACCGACGAAGCCGCCCAAACGGCCAAAGCGTTGCCGGACGAGGTCGTACACGAGCGCGACGGTCGCCATCCCGATCAGCGCCTGCGGGACGAGGATGCTCAGCGGGTGATACCCGAAGACGCGCACCGACAGCGACTGCACCCACAGCGCAAGCGGCGGCTTGTCGACCGTCATCACGCCGCTGGCGTCGAGCGAGCCGAACAGGAAGTTGTGCCAGGTCGAGCTCATCGATCTGACCGCCGCGCTGTAGTAGTCGTTCGCCCAGCCGTTTCTACTCAGCGCCCACAGGTTCAATGTCCCGGCCAGCGCGATCAGCCCGAGCAGCTCGGGGTGCGGCAGCCGCAGGGCGAACGTGCGCGTTCGTGCTCGATGGCGCAGGGTCAGCGAAGGGGCAGACCGGGTCTCCCAGGAGAAGCTCATGCCGTGAGCATCTCCGGAGGGTGTAGGAGCAGCGTGTGAGGAAGGTAAAGATGGATAAATTGATTAGACAAGTAATCGTCTATACGAATATACGTCTAATCGTCTAGACTCATTCCATGCTGTTCACGCTGCCCAAGATCACGAAGGAGCTCCAAGCTCGACTCGATGAGCTCGATTTGCTGCGGGGGCGCCTCGGTACCGAGGCCGGCGTCGCGGGTCCCTGGCTGGGCAGTCTGCGCCGACAGGTCCGGGCAAGCTCGGCCGAGAGCTCGATCTCGATTGAGGGTTTTCACGTGCCCGAAGAGGAGGCCGCGAGGCTCGTCGCGGGCGAGGAGCTCCCGGGTACCGATGACGAAAACCGGATGGCGCTCGCTTGCTATGCCCGTGCGATGGACCATGTCGGCGTGATGGCAAGCGATCAAGCCTTCCGATGGCTCGACCGCGTGATCCTCGACCTGCACTTCGACGCCTGCGATTTCCAGCGAGACAAAAGCCCGGGCCTGTGGCGAGCAGGACCGATCGGCGTGACCGGTAGCGACGGCAACCTCGCCTATCGAGGCCCCGACGCAAACAAGGTTCCCGGTCTCATCACCGAACTCGTCAAATGGCTTCAGCGAGGCGACCTCGGCGCGCCAGCTGTTGTCAGGGCCGCGATGGCCCATCTGAACCTCGTCTCGATCCACCCATTCCGCGACGGTAACGGCCGCATCTCCCGGATCGTGCAGTCACTCGTGCTTGCGCGCGAGGGTCTTCTCGCGCCCGAGTTCTCCTCGATCGAGGAGTACCTAAGCGCGCACACGCCCGCCTACTATGCGGCGCTCGGAGCCCAGGGCGATCATTACCAGCCGGAGCGAGACGCAACGGGCTGGGTCTCCTTCTGCGTGGAGGCGCATCTCGTGCAGGCGAGGCAGCGACTGACGCAGATCGAGCAGGCAGCCAAGCGCTGGCGCTTCCTCGAAGAGCTCGTCGCAGGCCGTCGTTGGTCCGATCGGCTGGTCATAGCCCTCGAGCAGAGCCTCTTCCACGGCGCGGATCGAAACTCATATGCCACCGAGGCCCGCGTCTCCCCCGCGACCGCCAGCACGGACCTCCGCCGACTGCTGGACGCAGGGCTCGTCGCCCGGCAGAGCCTCGGTCGCACGACGCGCTATGTGGCCAGCGATGCCCTGCGCAGCGGCGTCCGCGATGCGTTGGCCTGAATCGGTAGGTCCGCCAACAAAAGTACACGTGAGCTGGGGCTTTATGGTCGGCTGTCCAGGCCGCGTGCAGCCAATCTTCAACGGGAGTCCATACCTCGGGAGCGCGAAAGCGGCGAAGCTGCAGTCGTACTGTTGGTATTCGAGTCCATTTCAGGCGAGGCGAGCGATGCGACCCCGCGTTCCCCAAATCGTGGCCCTTGGCGGCGGCGGCTTCTCGATGGAGCAGGGAAATCCCCTGCTCGACGACTACGTGCTCTCGCTCACCAACACGGCGCGACCGCGCGTGTGCTTCCTGCCGACGGCCTCGGGCGACGCCGATCATTACGTGGTGCGCTTCTATCGTCGCTTCTCTCCCGGCTGCGAGGCTAGCCACGTCTCGCTGTTCCGCCGCGACCAGGGCACAGGTGGGGTCGAGGACGATCTCGCGACCCACCTGCTCGCGCAGGATCTGATCTACGTCGGCGGCGGCAACGTGGTGAGCATGCTCGGGGCCTGGCGCGCGCACGGGCTAGACGGCGTGCTGCGACAGGCGTGGCGCAAAGGCGTCGTGCTGTGCGGGCCCTCCGCCGGCTCGCTGTGCTGGTTCGCCGAATCGCTCAGCGCGTTCCACGGCGCCCCCCGCCAGCGTCAGGGGTCTGGGGCTGCTGCCTTACTCCAACTGCGTCCACTACGACGCCGAGCCCGCGCGACGTGCCGAGTACCACCGCTTCGTCGGCGACGGGATGCGCCCCGGCTACGCCGCCGAGGACGGCGTAGCGCTGCACTTTCGCCGTACGCGCCTGGAGCGGGTCGTCAGCTCCCGTCCCGACGGGTGCGCCTACCGCGTCGAGCCGGCCGCAGACGGCGTCGTGGAAACACCGCTCGAGACCGTCTATCTCGGGGACGCGGACGTGAGCGTCTCCGCGAGCGGCTCCGCGAAGGCAGGCGCCACCAAGGCGATCCGGCTCCCGCCCGTGACTGCGATCGCCGCCGCGTGAGTCCCGCGGAGGAGCCGCTGCTGCTCGCGCTCGGCGGCGGCGGCTTCACGATGGAGCCGACCAACCCGCTGCTCGACGATTTCGTGCTCTCGCTCACGTCCGCAAAAGAACCACGCATCCTGTTCCTACCGACGGCCTCGGGTGACACCACGGCGCAGATCAACGCGTTTCACGCGCGCTTTTCCGACCGTCTGTGCGTGGCCGAGCATCTTTCCCTGTTCCGGCTGGGCGATGTCAAGCGCCCGCTCGCGGAGATCGTGCTCGAACAGGACATCGTGTACGTCGGCGGCGGCTCGATGCGCAACCTGCTCGCGATCTGGCGCGCCCACGGCCTGGACCGCCTGCTCGAGCAGGCGTGGCGCGCGGGCGTGGTGCTCGCGGGACTGAGCGCCGGCGCGATGTGCTGGTTTGAAGACGGGATCACCTGCTCGAGCGGGCCGCCGGCGCCGATGGCCGGGCTGGGCCTGCTCGAGGGATCGCTCACCGTCCATGCCGACGGCGAGCCCGAGCGGCTACCGGTGTGGCTCGCGAGCGTGCGCAACGGCTCGCTCCCCGGAGGCTGGGCCATCGACGACGGAGTCGGGCTGCTGTTCCGCGGACAGCGCCTGGAGCGCGTGGTCAGCTCGCGGCCGGGGGCGGGCGCGCAGCGCGTCGACCAGGTCGCCGGCGAGCTCGTCCGACATCGCCTCACACCCGAGTTGCTCGGCGAGCATTCCCCGGAGGTGCTCGGGGGCTTCGACGAGGATGTGCAGGAACTGCGGCGCGTCAACCGCCTACGCCGTGGCATGCTCGGTGAAGGGCGTTAGGGCACGTCGCCGCAAGCAGACGGTCCGGCTCTCCCGACCTACAACGCCACCCCAAAGGCCTAGCAGCCTTCGCTATCTGCGACTGCCCTTGCGCGGTTTCGCCGGCCTCGGCGGAAAGCGCTTGCGCTCCTCGGCAGTCATCTTACGGATCGTCAGCGAGCCTTCCTTGAGCTGACGCTCGACATCCTCCAGTTTCGCGACACGCCGTTCGGCCGCACGATCCGCTTGAGTGGCCATTCATCCAGGATAGCGCTCGGGCGAGCTCGGGACAGCTATTGTCAGCGCTCGCGTTCTTTGCCGGTGGCGATAGGGTGAGCTGGAGAACGGTTTGACAAGCAACGCAGCGAAGGCGCAGGAGGAAGTGGCATCCGAGCTGTGCGGCGGATGAGTATGCGGAGGAGCTTCCCAGGAACGGCCAGTCTCGCCGCCTGTGTCCTCGCAGCGTGTTCGATTGCCCTTACCCCACTGGCAGTCGCGTCCGGTACCGCGCATCCATCGAGCCGCTGTGCGACCTTCCACGCCAAGGGTGCCGAGTACGGTGTCTATGTAGCTGACGGCCACGTCAAGTGCAACGTCGCCACAGGCATTCTGAAGGCGATTGCCGGTGGCAAGGGCAAGATCGTCAACAACGGTGCCTCTGCCAACTCCTACGTGCTCTATGGCGGGTGGCTGTGCCCATTCGGCAACATGGGCGAGCAGACCTGCGATCACTCAAAACATCCTGTGAGCAATCCAAGCCAGGACATCGCGAGCCTGTCCTGCTCGATCGAAGCCGGCTGTCCAAAGCAGGCAGCGTTCCCGATCGAGTAGCTCAGCCAAGCGCCACCGCCCGCCGCTGCAGCTCCGCCCGCGTGACTGAGTTCTCCGCGCACGCCGCGGCGCGCTCGTAGGCACGCGCCGCCTGCGCGGTCTCGCCGGCGCGGTCGAGTAGGTCGGCGTGCGCGGCGTGTAGTGGCGCATAGCCGTCGAGCGTGCCGGCGCGCAGCAGCGGCTCGAGGACCGAGAGCCCGGCGGTCGGGCTCTCGGCCCGGCCGAGCGCGACGGCGCGGTTCACCTCGACCACGGGCGAAGGCGTACGGCGCGCGAGCTCGCCGTACAGAGCCGCGATCTGCGCATGATCGGTCTCCTCAGGTGAGGCCGCGGTCGCGTGCAGCGCCGCGATCGCCGCCTGCAATTGGTAGAGCCCTGGGCGGCGCCGGCGCAGGGCGCCGTCGAGCAGGCGCTCGCCCTCGCGGATCCGCCCACGATCCCACAGCGAGCGGTCCTGATCGTCGAGTAGGACGAGCTTGCCGTGGGCGTCCACGCGCGCCTCCCGGCGCGAGTCGTGCAGCAGCATCAGCGCCAGCAAGCCTGCGACCTCGGGGTCGTCCGGCATCAAACCGTGCAGCAGGCGCCCCAGTCGGATCGCCTCCGCGCACAGCTCACCGCGTACCAGCCGATCGCCGGCGGAGGCAAACCAACCCTCGTTGAAGATCAGATACAGGACAGCCAACACTCCTGGAAGCAGATCGGGCAGCTCCTCGTCGGAGGGGACCCGGTAGGGAATGTGGGCGGTGGCGATCTTGCGCTTGGCGCGCACCAGTCGCTGGGCCATCGTGGACTCGCTGACGAGAAACGCGCGCGCGATCTCGCCGGTGCTCAGGCCACCGAGAACGCGCAGCGTGAGCGCCACGCGCGCCTGCATCGCCAACGCCGGATGGCAGCAGGTGAAGATCAGACGCAGCTGATCGTCGGCCACGACCGAGGGCGCCGGCTCCTCCGCAGCGGCGGCCTCGCGCTCAGCGAGCACCTTCAGGCGCTCGATGCGGTCGGCCAGGGTGCGATCGCGACGCAAACGGTCGATCGCCCTCCGACGCGCGGTGACGGTGATCCACGCGCCCGGACTCGCGGGCACGCCGTCGCGCTCCCAGGCGACGATCGCCGCCGCGAACGCCTCCTGCACGGCGTCCTCGGCGAGTTGGAAGTCGCCGAGCTGGCGGATCAGCGTGGCGAGCACCGCGGCGCGCTCACGCCGGAACGCAGCCTCCACGGCCGCGGTGCTCGCAGCGCTCACGGCTACGCCCCTGGCATCGCCATCACCGGGCGGACCTCCACCGAACCGTAGGAAGCGCTCGGTATACGGGCCGCCCACTTCAACGCAGCGTCGAGATCGGCGACGTCGAGGATGTAGTACCCGCCGAGGTTCTCCTTAGGGCTTGTAGATAAATAACGTTTCATTATCGTGCTCGTCAATGCCGGTTTTCACTGTTGGGGCGTGATCGTGTAGTTCCACTCGGGGTGAAAGTTTTCACCGTGGATGTTGACGGTCTGTAGCTCGGCGTCTGTGACGCGGATCTTGTCGGGGTAGGTGCCTTCGTCGAGACGGGCGTAGACCTCCAGGCCGTTGCTGGTTGTGGTCGCACCGATCAGGTTGATGATCGTCTCCAAGGAGGTGAGTGGCTTGCCGCGCCAGTTCATCGTGATGAAGCTGAACAGGCGGTGCTCGATCTTGTTCCACTTCGACGTGCCAGGCGGGAAGTGACAGACGGCGAGCTCGAGGCCGATCTCGTCTGCGAGTTTTCCCAGCTCGACCTTCCATAGCTTCGTGCGGTTGCCGTTGGACCCGCCGCAGTCGGCGGTGATCTGCAGCCGGGTGGCGTGCGGGTAGCGTTCGGCTCCGAGGTGCTCCCACCAGCTGCGGATCGAGTTCACGGCGAACTGGGCGGTGTCGTGGTCGATGCCGACGTTCACGTAGCCCTCGTCGGAGCGCAGGTCATAGACGCCGTAAGGGATCGCCTTGCCCAGCTGCTTGTCCTTGAAGTCGTGCACGCGCACCAGCTCGGGCTTGCCCTTCAGATGCCACTCACGCCCTGCGTTCTTGAAGTCTCCGATGAGCTCCTTCTTCTTCGTGTCCACACTGATCACCGGCCAGCCCGCGGACACCGCCGCCTTCGCGGCCTGGTTGATATGACGGAACTGCAGATCGCGGTCGGGGTGCTGGCGGCCCTCTCTGGTCTTGACGTTCGCCTGCAGGCTATATCCGAGGGAGCGCAGGAGCGCCGCCACGGAGGTGAAGTGAACCTCGTGCCCCATATCCCGCAGCCCCTCGGCCAGATGGCGCACGCTCTTGGACGTCCAACGCAAAAGTGACTCCGGATCACCACGCGAGCTGTCCTCCACGAGCCGCTCGAGATCGCGAGCCAGCGTCGGGTCAACCTCGGTCAGTGCCTTGCGGCCACCGCCCCGCCGCCTGACGCGCCCACGCTCCAAGTGCTCACCGGACTCCAGTTCCGCGATCCCCTTGCGAATCGTCGGCACGCTCACCCCGGTCTGCCGCGCGACCACCGTGACACCGCCCCGTCCCGCCGCCCGCGCCTCAGCCGCCACAAACAGGCGACGCTGACGCTCATTCAGCTCACCCGCCAGCGCCCTAAACCGCTCACCAATCGCATGATCGTCGACCACACATCTTTATTCCACACACGTGACACACACCCTGCAATGTTATTTATCTACAGGCCCTTAGTCTCAGCGAAAGGGCCATCGGAGAGAACTGTCTCGCCCTCGCGCACCCTCACTGTCGTGGCGGTGTCGATCGCCTCGAGCGGGTCGCCCGCCACCATCGCACCTGCATCGCGCAACGCCTGCGTGTACTCACCCCAGCGGGGCATCTCGGCCTGCAGCTCCTCCGACGACGGCCCACCCTCGGCCGGTGTGTAGATCAGCATCATGTATTGGGGCATCGAATACCTCCTGGTCGGGACCGGCAGACTCCGGCCCTTTGTCTCTTCGACGAACGGCGCTCTCCGCATTCGACAGCCCACTACGGCGCCTCCGGCGAGCGGCTAAACCGGGCGGCCGTGTCTCTTTCCCCGACCTCCAGTTACGTGGGGCTCTGCGGCGTAGAGCACGTTGGGCATGAGAAACTCCTCCGGTTTGGGAACAGACAGTGATACCAAGTGAGCCCGTGCTCGCCGTCGTCCAGATAACCCCGGGGACGTTCCTCTCTATCATCGCCGCGGCGGCGGTCGCCGGCACGCTCGCCGCACTGGCGACCGGCCGCGGGATCGTCGTACCCGGTCGTCGTGATCGAGCTGGTGCTCGGGGTGGTCTTGGGTCCGCAGGTGCTTGGGTTGCACGTCGATCAGTTCGTCGAGTTCTTCTCCGACCTCGGGTTGGGAATGCTGTTCTTCTTCGCCGGCTACGAGATCGACCTGCAGCGGATTGGAGAGCAGCTTGCAGCTGGCGGTCCGCTGGATCGTCGTGCTCGTGTTCGCGCTCGCGCTGCTGGCCTCCGAACTGGGCCTGGACCTGCTGCTCGGCGGCTTCGCGGCGGGGATCATCACGCGCCAGGTGCTGAAGACGCGCGAGATTCCGGCGTTCGACTCCAAGCTCAGCGCGGTCGCGTTCGGCGTGTTCGTGCCGTTCTTCTTCGTCGTCAGCGGGATGAAGCTCGACATCGATGCGCTGTTCGCGAGCGTCTCGAGCGTCGCGAAGATGGTCCTCTTCTTTGGGTTGTTCTTGGTCGTGCGGGGCACACCCGCGCTGCTGCTCTATCGCGACGTGCTGGACGCTCGCGCGCGTGCCGCGCTGGCGCTGATGAGCTCGACCCAGCTGCCGCTCGTCCTCGCGATCACGACGCTCGCCGTCGAAACCGGGCACATGCGCCCCTCGACCGCCGCCGCGCTGGTGGGCGCCGCGGTGCTGTCGACGCTCGTCTTCCCGATCCTCGGCCTGCGCCTGCGGGGCGATATCGCCGAGGGGACGCTCGCCACGGAGATTCCCGCAAGCGTGGTTAGCCAAGAGGCTTTATGGGCCGATTTACTCACCACGACCGGGCGACGGTGTCCCCCGAGAAATCTCACCCGAGCGCCGCGACCGCATCCTGCAGGCGATCCTCGCCCCAGAACAGCTCGTCGCCGACAGCGACGGTGGGCACGCCGAATACGCCGAGCTCGTGAGCGGCGTCGGTGGCCGCTCGCAGTGCCTGCTTGAGATCGGGGTCGCTGCTCGCCGCCTCGAGCGCTTGCGGATCGAGACCCACCTCGGCCGCGATGTCCAGGACGCGCTCGGGGACCCCGAGGTCATGTCCCTGCTGGAAGGCGTGGCGGAAGGCTCGCACCGTAAACTCGCGCCCGCGCCCCTGCTGGAAGGCGAAGGTGCAGGCGCGCATCGCGAACAGGTAGTTGCTCGGCCACGGCTCGGGCCAGCGCACCGGCGGCAGGCCGTAGAGCTCGGCGCGCCGCCGCACCTCGGCGATCCCGTCCCGGCGGCGGTCGGGATCGCCCAGCGACCAGGACGAGCGCCCGGCCAGCTTGAACAGGGCGCCGAGCGACAGCGGCTGCCACACAACCGACTCACCCAACACCTCGGCGATCCGCTCAGCCGTCAGATATGCGTACGGCGATCCGAGGTCGAAATAAAAGGTTGCTCGCGTCATCTGAGGACCCAAGCCGATCCCCGATCCGCTAGCTCGCCGGCACCCAGCCGGCGGGGAACGCGCCCGCCGGAATATCGCCGGGGTACTCCGGGAAGAGCTCGCGGGCGATCCGCTCGCTCGCGGTGCCCTTCAGCAACGGCCGCAGGTCCCCGACGTTGAGCAGGATCCGCAGCGTCGCGCCGATCTGCAGGTCGGCGGCGTTCGGCTGCTCGCCACCGATCACGCCACGGGCGATCAGATCCTCGACGTACGCGAGCTTCGCCGGCAGCCCGGCCAGGTCCTCATGCAGGCGCGCGGCGGTGATCTTGTGGTACTTCCAGGTGGGCCTGATGAAACCGATCGCAAAGTCGGTGCCCGGGCCATCCAGCGGCTCGCCGCCGGCGAAGGTGCCCATCGCCTCGGGACGGAAGTGCAGCGCCCCCCAGGGCATCCGCCGCCCGAGATCCTGGAGCTCCTCATCACCCCAGCGCTCTGCCTCGCGGACCTCATCAGAGGGATAGAGGACCGGCTCGGGGACGAGCTGCTCCAGACGCTCGAGGATCGCGCGCGAGCTGTGCACGGGCTCGCCGTCGACGAGCATCCCCGGCACGGTGTGATTGCCCTCACCGTAGATCTCCTGCATCTGCTCGACATGCGGACCGGGGACGAAATCGACACGCTCGTACTCCAGACCCTTCAGGCGCAGGGCCGCGGTTGCGGTCATGCACGGATGCGACGGCGGCAGAACGTGAAGGACGATCTCGGGAGCCATGGCCGACACAGCCTATCCGGCTGCTCGTTCCAGACGCACTCAGCCACTCCTCCTTCAGTCGTCCCGTCAACCGTCCTCTCAGGCGCCCTCTCCCTCCTCGCCCGATCCGGCTCGTAGGCTCGCAAGGAAGATACTCTCCGCCATGCGCAGCAGACCGATCGACACGTGCGGGCGCAGGTCGCTGCTGCGCACCCTCACGTCAGAGCCGTGCGGTCCGATCACCTCGACGATCGTGCAGACGTCGCCGATCTCGCAGTCCTCGCCATAGGCCTCTTCGAGCGCCTCCATCTGCGCCGCCACAACCTGCCCTACCTTGGTCTGATCAAGCGTCATTATGGGGTTCTCCTTCGGGTGGTGTTTGCAGTGGACCCTGTGCCGTGATCGCCGGATCATCCACTATTCAGGATCGCGCGCCCCGTGCATCTCCGCGTGACTGAAGCCTTCTCGGAGGCCTCTCGCTACGGCGCCGCCGGAACCACCGCGACCGGGGCGTCCTCAACCGGCAGATCAGCCGTATCGAAGACCGGTCCCGATACGCGCTCGACGTTCCTCATCAGATCGAGGAAGGCCTCCTCGGTCTCGAGAAACCCGATGCGCGGCGTGCGGTAGTGCATCGGCACGACCCACTGCGGCTGCAGTCGCTCGACGATTGCCGCGGCTCCATCCGCTCCGATCGTGGGACCGCCGCCGACCGGCAAGATCAGCAGGTCGATCTCGCCGATCGCCGTCGCCTGCTCGTCGCGCAGCTCGCTCTGTCCGAAGTCGCCCATATGGCAGACCCGCACGCCATCGAGGGTGAACACGAAGATCGTGTTCGGCCCGCGCTCGGTGCCGGCGGTCTCATCGTGCTCGGACGCGACAGCCGTGACCTCACCGATCGGTGACTCGAGCTTCCCCGCGGTCGAGCGCAGGATCGTGGGCTCTCCGCCGATCGCCTCGACGCCGTTGTGGTCGATGTGCTCGTGGGTCACGAGCAGCAGCTGCGCCTCCACGCCCGCGATCGGCGGATAGTCGAACTTCATCCCGCGGACGCTCGCCAGCGCCGACATGTCACCGAACGGGTCGATCGCCACGGTCGTCTCCGATGACGCGAGGCGAAACGCCGACTGGCCGTACCACTCAACTTGCATGCTGTTCCTCTCTGGCTGGGGTTGAAATGATTGTGCCGGAGGCGGTCACAGGCGCCGCGTGTTGATATTTGCCGCCGCGCATCAGCGATGCGCCCGCGGCGATCAGGCAGGCGACGATCGCGAACGCGAACGCCTCGTGCAGGCCCGCGCGAAACGGCGCGGAGATCAGGTGCGGGAAGAACGAGTGGCCGACCAGCGTCGCGCGGTTCGGCGCCGACAGCGCGCTCAGCGCGTGCGCGCCCACGAGGTGCTGGATCGGGTTGTAGCCGAGGAAGGCGGCGAACAGGATCGACACGGGCGGCAGGTGCGCGACGCCGGCGGCGGTTGCCGCGGCGACGCCGTGGGCCTTCAGGCCGGCGGTCATCGCGGCGGGCAGACTGGAGGACAGGCCGAAGATCATCAGCGTGAAGAAGATCCCGATCGAGAGCACCTGGGCGGAGTTCTGGAAGGTCTGGTTCATGCCCCCGCCGGCGCCCCTGTCGCCCGCCGGGAGGCTGTTCATCACGGCGGCGCGGTTGGGCGAGGCGAACATGCCCATCGAGACGCCGTTGAGAAAGAGGATCGCGGCGAACAGCGGATAGGAGAAGTCGATCGGCAGCAGCGCCAGCAGGTAGAAGCTGAGCGCAGCGCCGAGCATCCCGCCGGTCGCAAACCAGCGCGCGCCGAAGCGGTCTGACAGGTAGCCGGAGGTCGGCCCGGCGATCAGCATGCCGACGATCAGCGGCAGCATGTAGATCCCCGCCCAGAGTGGCGTTTCGGTGAAGTCATAGCCGTGCTGGGGCAGCCAGATGCCCTGCAGCCAGATGATCAGCATGAACATCAGGCCCCCGCGGGCGACCGCCGAGAGGAACGTGGAGAGCGTGCCGAACGTGAAGGCGCGGATCCGAAACAGCGGCAAGCGGAACATCGGGTCGGCGACCCGCCACTCGATCAGCGCGAATGCCACCAGAGAGGCCACGCCCGCACCCAGCAGGGCGAGCACCTTGGGGCTCGTCCAGCCGGTGGCGTGGCCGCCGTAGGGCCGGATGCCGTACGTGACCGAGACCATGATCAGGATCAGGCCCGAGCGCGAAGGTGAGGTTGCCCCACCAGTCGACACTCGCGCGCGTTTGGGCGTGCTGCGCTCCTCGAGCTTCAGATACGCCCACACGGTCCCGAACACGCCGATCGGCACCGAGATCAGGAAGACCGCGCGCCAGTCGATCGGCGCGAGCAGGCCACCGAGCACGAGCCCGATGAAGACGCCGCTGACGCCGACGATGTTGTTGATCCCGAGCGCCATCCCGCGCTGGTTGGCCGGGAACGCGTCGGTCAGGATCGCCGCCGAGTTCGCCAGCAGGAAGGCCGCCCCGACCCCCTGCACGATGCGAAAGACGATCAGGTACAGCGCTCCCGTCGCGCCCGGTCATCCAGTCGATCGTCAAGAGCCAGCGAGGCGACCGTGTAGACGAGGAAGCCGAGGTTGTACATCTTCACCCGCCCGTACATGTCCCCGAGCCGTCCCAGGCTCACGATCAGCACGCTCGTCACGACCAGGAAGCCGAGGATCATCCACAGCAGGTAGAAGCTGTTCGCCGGCACCAGCGGGTCGAGGTGGATGCCCCGGAAGATGCTCGGCATCGCGATCAGCACGATCGACCCGTCGAGCACCGCGAGCAGCACGCCCAGCGTCACGTTGGACAGAGCGATCCACTTGTAGTTGTCCTTCTCGGGTATCCGCTCAGGGATGGGCATACTCAGATCAAACCAAACGGAGGTCCGAAAACATGAAGATCGGACGATTGCTGTTGAGGCTGGTTGTGGGCGGGCTGTTCGTCGGGCACGGCGTGCAGAAACTGTTCGGATGGTTCGACGGCCCGGGACTCGATACCACGGCGCAGGGATTTGAGCACCTCGGCCTGCGCCCGGGGCGGCCGAACGCAATCGCGGCCGGCGCCGCCGAGGCGGGTGGCGGGGCACTGCTCGCGGTCGGGCTGGAGACACCCTTCGCCGCGTCCGTGCTGGTCGCGACGATGCTGACCGCGATCCACCGGGTGCATCTCGTCAAGGGTCCGTGGGTCACCAACGGCGGCTACGAGTACAACCTCGTTCTGATCGCCGCCGCGCTCGCACTGGCTGAGGTCGGACCGGGCACGCTCTCGCTGGACGCCGCCCGGGGACGCGAACGTTCGGGCTCCGGCTGGGCGCTCGCCGCGCTCGCCACTGGGACGATCGGCGCACTCGGCTCATACGCGCTGGCAGCGGCCCAGCCGGCGCCATCCGCCCCGCCGGCCGGCGGGCAGAACGGCCACGCGGCGGATGATCAGCCGGCAAGCGCAGCACAGACAGAGCAGGCGCTGGACGTAGAGGCAGCCAACTGAGATGGAAACCCGACCCGAACTCCCCCTCCTCGGCGGGTGCGGCTGTGGAGCCGTCCGCTTCGAGGTGAGTGCACCGCTGGAATCGGCGAAATACTGCCACTGCACGCGCTGTCAGCGGCGTAGCGGGACCGCCGCCTCGGCAAGCGCCCGTCCACAGCCGGGATCGTTTCGCATCGTCGTGGGCGAGGAGCGTCTGCGCGCCTGGCGGCCGGCGGACGGCGCGGAGAAGTGGTTCTGCGGAGACTGCGGCTCGGCGCTGTTCAGCCGCGACCCGCAGGATCCACAGCGCGTGGGCGTCCGTCTCGGCGCGTTCGATGGCGATCCGGGGATCAGGCCGAGCATGCGTCAATTTGTCGCCTACGCCGCGCCCTGGGAGGCGATCCCGGACGATGGGCTGCCACGCCACCTGGAGAGCGCGGACGCGAAGTAGCCTCAGATGCTGCAACTGACCTACACGGCCCCGAACGCGCTGGAGTGGCGTGAGGCGCGGGAGCCGCAGCTCAGCTCCGACGGAGCAGCGACCGTGCGACCGCTCGCGGTCGCCACCTGCGACCTAGACGCGATGATCGTCCAGGGCGCCTCGCCATTCCCGCCGCCGTTTGCGATCGGGCACGAGTGCGTCGCGGAAGTCCTCGACGTGGGTGACACGATCTCCTCACTGTCCCCCGGGCAACTCGTGAGCGTGCCCTTCCAGATCTCCTGCGGGACGTGCGCATCGTGTCTACGCGGTCGCAGCGCCAACTGCAGCACGGTCGGCTTCATGTCCACTTACGGCTTCGGGCCGGCCGTCGAGCGCTGGGGTGGGTTCCTCGCTGACACCGTGTGCGTTCCATACGCCGAACACATGCTCGTTCCCGTCCCACCCGGCCTTCAGCCGGCGGCGGTCGCCAGCGCCTCGGACAACATCAGCGACGTGTGGCGTGCGGTGGCGCCGGCGCTTGCCGACGAGCCAGGCGGGTCCGTGCTGGTCGTCGGAGGTGCGGCGGCCGGATCGATTGGGCTGTACGCCGCCGCACTCGCTGTGGCGCTCGGCGCCGAGTCGGTGCTCTATGTCGACACCGACCCCGCCCGCCGCGAGACGGCAACCGCCGTGGGCGCCCAGACGCTAGGCGAACTGCCCAAGCGGCTCGGCCCGTTCCCGATCACGGTGGACGCGAGTGCCGATCCCGATGGTCTCGGGCTTGCGCTGCGCTCGACGGCGCCCGACGGTGTTTGCACGAGCACGGCGATCTATTTCGGTGAGCAGCCAACGTTGCCACTGTTGGAGATGTACAGCAAGGGCATCACCTTCAAGACGGGCCGAGCCAACGCACGCGAGGCGATTCCCCATGTGCTCGAGCTGGCCGCGTCCGGCGCACTGCATCCCGAGCTCGTCACGACCAAAGTGGTGAGGTGGGACGATGCGGCTGACGCCCTGCTCAAGGGTGGTTGGACGAAGCTCGTGATCGAGCGATAAGTGGGCAATGGCGGACCTGACCGGCGCCTGATGGTGCCAACGACGCGTTACGCGCGCAGTGGCGATGCGACGATCGCCTACCAGGTCGCGGGAGAGGGCACTCTGGACCTGTTGTTTCTGCCGGGTTGGATCTCTCAGATCGAGCAGTTGTGGGACGCGCCCGCGCTGCGTCGTTTCCTCGAGCGACTGGCGGTGTTCAACCGACTGATCCTGTTCGACCGCCGCGGCAGCGGACTGTCTGACAGCGTTGGTGAGCCCTACACGTTGGAGCAGGACGCGCAAGATGCTCTGGCGGTGCTCGATGCCGCGGGCAGCGAGCGGACGGCGTTGCTCACATACGGCTTGGGAGGGCCCGTCGGCGCCCTGCTCGCCGCCGACCGCCCGGAGCGCATCGGCGCGCTGATCATGTATGCCTCGATCGCGCGGACGTCGTGGGCTCCGGATCACGAATGGGCGATGAGCGCCGAGGACCGCGCCGAGTGGACCGAGCGCACCGTGTCCACCTGGGGTGAGGCCGATGGCCCGGGGCTTCCGGTGCTGGCGCCCTCGATGGCCGATGACCGGGCGCTCGCCACGTGGTACGCGCGTCTGCAGCGCCTGGCGGCGAGCCCGAGCGAAGCCCGCATCCTGCTGAAGGCCGCGGCCGAGCTCGACGTACGGGACACGCTGCCCCGCATTCGCGTTCCCACGCTCGTCATGCACCGATCCGGCGATAGCGCCTGGGACCCACGCCACTCGCGTTACCTGGCCGAGCACATTCCGGGCGCCCGCCACGTCGAGCTGAACGGAATCGACTCCTTCCCGTTCATCGGCGACAGCGACGCGATCGTCGAGGAGATCGAGGAGTTTCTGACCGGCGAGCGCAGCGGCGGGGAGCTCGCGCGGGCGCTGCTAACGGTGATGTTTACGGACATCGTGGATGCGACAGCGCGCGCCGCCAGGCTGGGCGACGGTCGCTGGCGCGATCTGCTCGCGGATCACGATTCACTGGTGCGTGAGCAGCTCGCCCGCTTCGGTGGCCATGAGGTGAAGACCGTCGGTGACGGCTTCCTCGTGACCTTCGAGGGGCCGCCATCGCGGGCTTTGCGCTGTGCCCTGGCGATCACCGCCACCGCACGCGAGCTCGGGATCGAGGTGCGTGTCGGAGTGCACACTGGTGAGTGTGAGCTGATCGGCGAGGATGTCGGCGGTATGGCCGTCCACATCGCTTCACGCGTGAGCGCGCTCGCGGGACCCGGCGAAGTGCTCGTCTCGGGCACGGTCTTCGGAACGGTCGTGGGCGGTCCGTTCGCGTTCGAGGAGCGTGGCTTTCACGAGCTCAAGGGCGTGCCCGGGCGCTGGCCGCTGTTCGCGCTCGGTGGCGGTTGAGGCCGAGCGGCAAGCGCGGCGCAGCCACCTTCACATCGCTTCGAGTTATAGAGGACATCCGATCGTCGTTGGCGGGTATCAGACATCAATGTATGGCCATGTCCGATTCCCGCTAGATACCGACGGCCACGTATGCCAATGTGGTCGACATGATCTTTGACTCAGACAGGTCCTGGCAGGCGATCGAGGCCGAGGACCCGCGGTTTGACGGATGGGTGTTCTGCGGGGTGAAGACGACCGGTATCTACTGCCGGCCGAGCTGTCCGGCGAGGACGCCGAAACGGGAGAACGTGCGCTTCTTCGCCACCGCCGCGGCGGCGCAGGCGGCCGGCTTTCGCGCGTGTAAGCGCTGCCGCCCGGACGCGACGCCGGGCTCGCCGGATTGGGACCTGCGCGCGGATCTCGTCGGACGGGCGATGCGTTTGATCGCCGACGGGGTCGTCGACCGCGAGGGCGTCGGCGGTCTCGCCGGACGATTGGGTTACACCGAGCGCCATGTCCACCGCCAGCTGATGGCGACGGTCGGCGCCGGCCCACTCGCGTTGGCGCGCGCACAGCGCGCGCAGACTGCTCGCATCCTGCTCGAGACGACGGTCGTGCCGATCACGGGCGTGGCGTTCGCCGCGGGCTTTCAGAGCGTCCGGCAGTTCAATGCGACGGTGCGGGAAGTGTTCGCGCTGACCCCGCGCGAGCTGCGCGCACGGGCGCGGCGAGGAGATCACTCGCTCCAGAGCGGCGCGCTGTCGCTGCGGCTCCCCTATCGATCTCCGCTGGATGGGGACGGCTTGATCGCGTTCCTGGGTCTGCGCGCCGTACCCGGCATCGAGGAGGTTCACGAGGGGGCCTATCGGCGCAGCCTGCACCTGCCGCAGGGGAGCGGGGTCGTCGAACTGCGTCCGGCGGACGGGTACGTGCATGCGCGCTACTGGCTGGACGATCTGCGCGACCTCGCCGCGGCGATGCAGCGCTCACGCGCGCTGCTCGACCTCGACTCCGATCCGCTCAGCGTGGTCGATGCGCTGGGCGAGGACGCACTGCTCGGCCCGCTCGTGCGAGCCGCTCCGGGACGGCGGGTGGCTGGGCATGTGGATGGCCACGAGCTCGCCGTCCGCGCGGTGCTCGGCCAGCAGGTGTCGATCGGCGGCGCGAGAACGCTCACCGGACGTCTGGTCAGCGAATACGGGCAGCCGCTGGAGTGTCCGATCGGAGCGGTGACCCGCCTCTTCCCGTCGATCGAGACGCTTGCCGCGGCGGACCCCGAGCGGCTCGCGATGCCGACCGCGCGTCGGCGTGCCCTGCTCGGCCTCGCTGAGGCGCTGACAAACGGAGATCTGACGCTCGACACCGGGAGCGATCGCGGCGAGGCGCGCAGAAGATTGCTCGAGCTGCCGGGGATCGGACCGTGGACGACGGAGTACATCGCGATGCGCGCGATGCGCGACCCCGACGCCTTCCTACCGAGCGATCTCGGCGTCCGCCATGCCCTGGAGCAGCTCGGAGGAGATGGACGACCGGCAGCGGCGGAGAGGATGGCAGAGCGCTGGCGCCCCTACCGCGCATACGCATTGCAGCATCTGTGGGCAACGCTTCACCCACCAAGGCAAGCAAAGGGAACAAAGGGAGCAATACAAAAAAGCAACACAACGACACCAAAGAGCGATGCCGAGCGGCTCGCCGCGTAAGAAAGGTGACTAAGCCAATGCCCACATCTACCGAACAGATCCTTTACACGACGATGGATAGCCCGATCGGAGGGCTCTTGCTGGTGGGGGACGGGGACACCCTGCGCGGCCTGTATATGCAGGACGGCCGGAAGCCCAAGACGATCGCTACGGGCTGGGAGGAGTCCTCAGCCCCCTTCGCGGATGTGAGGACGCAACTGGAGGAGTACTTCGCCGGCAATCGCAGGACCTTCGACGTCCCACTTGCCGCGGAGGGAGCCACATTCGAACGCGAGGTCTGGCACGCGCTGGAAGAGATCCCCTACGGCGAGACGGTCAGCTACGGCGAGATCGCACGACGTGTCGGCCAACCGACGGCGGCGCGCGCTGTGGGAACGGCCAACGGACGCAACCCGATCGCCGTGATCGTCCCCTGCCACCGTGTGATCGGCGCGGACGGCACGCTCACCGGCTATGGCGGCGGACTGGAGCGCAAGCGACTGCTGCTCGAGCTCGAGCGAGGCCAGGGTCGACTGCAACCATGAACGAGCTGCGCGTTAGGATCTGAATATGGGTGAGCTTCCGTCGGTATGCGTGATCGGAGCCGGCGTCAGCGGGCTGACCGCGTGCAAGGCGCTCGCGGACTTCGGGGTGCCCCACACCTGCTTCGAGGCCTCGGACGAGGTCGGCGGGAACTGGTATTTCGAGAACCCCAACGGCACCTCCTCGGCGTATCGGTCGCTGCACATCGACATCTCCAAGCCGTCGATCTCCTTTCGCGACTTCCCGATGCCGGATCGCTACCCCGACTACCCACATCACACGCACATCTTCGAGTGGCTGCGCGACTACGCCGACGCCTTCGCCCTGCGCGATCGGATCCGCTTCAACACCCGCGTCCAGCGCGCCGAGCGCGGCCCGGCCGGCGGGTGGCAGATCACGCTCGAGGATGGCGAGCAGGAGTACTTCGATGCGCTGCTCGTCTGTAACGGGCACCACTGGGACCCGCGCTTTCCCGACTTCCCCGGCTCCTTCGACGGGCCGCAGATCCACTCGCATGACTACATCGACCCGAGCACCCCCCTTGATCTCTACGGCAAGCGCGTGCTGGTCGTCGGGATCGGCAACAGCGCCGTCGACATCGTCTCCGAGCTCGGTCGCAAGGCCGTCTCCGACACCGTCTTCCTCTCGACCCGCTCCAGCGCCTACGTCGTCCCCAAGTACATCTTCGGCAAGCCCGCCGATCAGGTCGTCAAGACGAACCCGCGCGTTCCCATCGGCCCGCAGCGTCGCCTCGCCGGCGTGCTGCCGCGCATCTTCTCCGGGCGCATGGAGGACTTCGGCCTGCCGACCCCCAACCATCGGTTCCTCGACGCCCATCCCACCGTCTCCAGCGAGCTGCTCGGGCGCCTCGGCTCCGGCGACGCTGTGGCCAAGGGCGACGTAGCCGAGCTGCTCGGCGACCGGGTGCGCTTTGCCGATGGCTCCGTCGAGCCCGTCGACGCGATCGTCTACGCGACGGGCTACAACGTCAACTTCCCGTTCTTCGATCCCGAGTTCCTCTCCGCGCCCGAAAACGTGCTGCCGCTCTACAAGCGCATGCTCAAGCCGGGCCTCGACGACCTCGCGTTCATCGGCCTGGGCCAGCCGATTCCCACGATCTTCCCGTTTTCCGAGCTGCAGTCAAAGCTCGCCGCGCGCTGGCTCTCCGGCGACTGGGCGCCGCCGCCTCAGCCCGAGATGGAAGCGGAGATCGTGCGCGACGACGCTTTTCACACCGGCCACTTCATCAACAAGCCCCGCCACACGATGCAGCTCGAGTGGTACGGCTTCCAGCACGAGCTCAACACGCGCTCGATCCCCGCCGGCCAGGCGCGTGCGCGCGCCGGAGCGCCGACCGGGCGCTCCTCGGCGGGCCGCGTCGCAACGCTTGAGGGCACAGAGCTACCGGCATGAGCGCCGTCTCCTTCGACAGCGGCGGAGTGCGTTGCGCGGGCGTCCATCTACCCGGGCAGGGCGATGCCTTCGCCGCCCAGGACGGTCGCCGACCCTGTGTCGTGCTGGGCCACGGCCTCGGCGGCACCGTCGACTCGGGGCTGCTCCCTTTCGCCGAGCGCTTTGCCGCCGCCGGCATTGACGCGCTCGCCTTCGACTACCGCCACTTCGGCGCGAGCGACGGCGAGCCTCGACAGCTGCTCTCCGCCCCCCGCCAGCTCGAGGACTACGCGGCGGCGATCGCCTTTGCGCGCTCGCTGGACGGCGTCGATCCGCAGCGGATCGTCGTGTGGGGCTCCTCCTATTCCGGCGGTCACGTCGTCCCCGTGGCCGTCTCCGATGGCCACGTCGCGGCGGTCATCTCGCAGGTGCCGAACATGGACGGCATGGCGGCGCTGCTCAACCTCGCGCGCTACGCCGGCCTCGGTCATCTCGCAAAGCTCGTGCTCGCCGGGCTGCGCGACCTCGCCGCCTCGCTGCGCGGGCGCCCGCCCGTGATGATCCCGCTCGTCGGCCCGCCCGGCAGCCTCGGCGCGATGACCAGCCCCGACGCCGACCCCGGCTACCACGCAATCGCCGGGCCGACCTGGCACAACGAAGCGACCGCGCGTGTCGCGCTCAGCACCGGCACATACCGCCCCGGCCTACAGGCCGATCGCCTCCCCTGCCCGATTCTCATCCAGATCGCCGACCAGGATGCAATCGCCCCACCGAAGGCCGCCCAGAACGCCGCCTGGCGCGCGACCGGCCGAGCCGAGGTGCGGACCTATCCGATTGGGCACTTCGACATCTATCGAGGCGCGCCATTCGAGCAGGCGATCGCCGACCAACTGCACTTCCTGCGGCGGCACGTCGGCGCGTCCTCGCACGGGGCGGACCGAACGCCCCTCACGGCGGCCAGCTAAGTAGCTCGTTCTGCGGCGCGCAGGCCGCTGAGCAACCAAATCGCGAACAGGAAGATCAGGCCCGCCGCGCACGCGTAGGCGAGGCCGGTGTGGTCGTGCACGCCGGAGATCAGGCCACGCCCGGCGTCGAGAAAGGCCGTCGCGGGGTTGACGCTTGCTACGTCATGAATCCAGCCCTTCAGTAGCTCCAGCGGCACATAAACGGGAGCGAGGAACAGGATCAGGAAGACCGGTGTCTGCATCAGCGGACCGGCCTGGATCGTGCGGAAGCGGAACGCCACGCCGCCCGCCCAGCCATAGCCGACGAGCACGAGCAGCGCCGCCAGGCCATACAGGCCGACGATGTCGACCCCATCACCGGTGATCTGCATCCCCGAGATCAAGGCCACGACCGTCACCAGGCTCAGTGTGATCGCCGCGCGCGACAGCGCCACGATCGCGTAGCCGAGCGCGATCCCGCGCCGATCCTCCGCCGCCAGCATCAACCGCCGGGCGAAGCCGCTTTCGAAGTCGAATGCCAGCGTGAAGCCCGTGAACAGGCCGGAGAACATCGCCGACTGGCACATCACGAACACGAACTGAAACGCCGTATAGCCCGCGGGGAACGTGAACCCCGGAACTTTGCCGAGCGCCGACAGGCCGCCGGCGAAGCTCGCGAAGAACACGAGCGGGAAGATCAGCGAAGGGAAGATCAGGTCGGGCCGTCGGATGTAGGTGTGCATCCCCCGCCACGCGATCGTCCAGGCCACGCGCCACAGGCCGCCGTGACTCGCCTTGCCGCCACCGCTCGCCGGCGCACCACCGCCTATCGGCGCTGTCGGCGCGATCGTCGTTGCTGTGCCCTGAGGTTGCGCGCTCATGTGCGTTGCATCCTTGTTCTCAAGGCCGAGCTCGCCGCGATCAGCGCGATCAAGCCGAGTGCCGCCGCCACGGCGAAGCCGCGCCACAGCGCGGTCGCGTCCCAGCCGTAGATGTACAGGCTGCGGAAGGCCTCGATCAGGTAGGAGATCGGGTTCCAGTCGGCGACCGTGTGAAACCAGCCGGTCCCGAGCAGGTTGCGCGGTAGGTTGCTGGAGGACAGGAAGACGAACACGAAGAACAGCGGGAACAGGCCTTGCACCGCTTCGCCCGACCCCGTCCACAGGGCGGCCGCGCAGCCGAGCGCACCGAACGCCAACGTCGTCAACGAGCCCAGCGCGATCACCACCAGCGCGCCGCCGAAGCCCGCGTCGATGTGGGCCCCCGCGATCAGGCCGATCCCGATGTAGACCGCCGACTGCAGCGCGCCGACCGCCGCCACGCCCACGAGCAGGCCCGCGAGCAGCGACACCCGCTTCAGGGGAGTCAGCGCGAGGCGGTTGAAGAAGCCGCTCTCAATGTCCTCCGCCAGGTTCGTGCCGGTGTTGATCAGCGCGAACATCGCCCCCTGCAGGAACGCCACCGCGATCGCGAACGACACGTAGGAGTGCGTGGGAAAGCCCGCCAGCAGCGTCGCCGATTTCAGGCCGCTGGCGTTGACCGCCAGCAGGATGATCGGGAAGAACACGATCGGAAACAGCTGGAACGGCTGGCGCAGTGTCTTGCGCATCGAGCGCCGGGCCAGCACGCTCACCTGCGTGGAGAGCAGACTGTTCATGCGCCGGCAGCTGCGGGCACCAGCTGCCCGCCCTCCTCGTCCTCCTCGTCGCCCGCGCCCTCGAGCGAGCGGCCGGTCTTTGCCAGGAACACGTCGTCGAGCGTCGGCGTGTGCAGCCGCAGGTCGGCGATCGGCAGGTTCTCGGCGTCGAGCGTGCGCACGATCTCCGCCAGGTCGCTGACGCCCTCGGGCAGCTGCGCCGCCACGCTGTTCGGCGCAGCCGCGCCCTCCTCGCCGAAGCGCTGCAGGACCTCCTTCAGCCGCTCGCGGTCGCCCGGATCCTGGGGAACGACCTCGACGCTCGAGCGCCCGATCTCCGCCTTCAGCTCCGCCGGCGTCCCCTCGGCGACGATCGTCCCGCGGTCGATGATCCCGACGCGGTCGGCCAGCACGTCGGCCTCCTCCAGATACTGCGTCGTCAGGAACACCGTCACGCCGTCGTCGGCCAGCCGCCGCACCTCGTCCCACAGCGCCGCGCGACTCTGCGGATCGAGGCCCGTCGTCGGCTCGTCGAGGAACAGCAGCCGCGGGCGATGCACGAGCGCGAGGCCCAGATCGAGCCGGCGCTTCATCCCGCCCGAGTAGCCGCCGACCTTGCGATCGGCCGCGTCGGTCAACCCGACGCGCTCCAGCAGCTCGCTGCCGCGCTGTTCGCGCTCGCCCTTGCCCAGGCCGTGCAGCGCGCTCTGCAGGCGCATGTGCTCGCGGCCGGTCAGGAACGGGTCGAGCGCCGACTCCTGTAGCGACGCGCCGATCGCACCACGCACCTCCGCGCCCTGCGTGACCACGTCAAGGCCCGCCACGCGGGCCTTACCGGAAGTGGGCGGCAGCAGCGTCGTGAGCACGAGCACCGTCGTCGACTTGCCAGCGCCGTTGGGGCCGAGAAAACCGTAGATCTCACCCGGCGCCACCTGCAGGTCGATCCCGTCGACGGCGCGCACGCCGCCCTTGAAGTCCTTGACCAGGCCTTCGACCTCGATCCCGTTCTCGGCGTTGCCCGCGATTCCGTTTTCGGCGTTCGTCACGATTTGCTCCTCTCCATCGCCATCTCGGCGCTCATCTAAGCAGCTCTTCTCTCGGATTCTCTTGGCCATAGACCGCGCGGGCGGACAGAACTAATCGGTGGCCGGAAGATCGTCTAGGCTGGCGTGAAACCGCGCCGTGACAGCAAACGAGACCAAACCCGAGCGCCAGGATCGTCCGCAGGATCTCCCGCGCCCAACGCCCGTGTCCACTCTGCCACCGCAGTTCGACGAGTGGCAGATCGAGCTGCACGGACGGCGCGTGATCTACCGAGTGGCGGGCTCAGGACCGCCCGTGGTGCTGATCCACGGGATGCTCAACTCATCGAGCCACTGGCGATCGGTGGCGCTGGACCTGGCGAGCGACCATACGGTGATCGCACCCGACCTGATCGGACATGGCGACTCGGCGGCGCCCCGCGGCGACTACTCGTTGGGGGCCCACGCCTCCAGCATCCGCGACCTGCTCGCCGCGATCGGAATCGACCGCGCGAGCATCGTCGGCCACTCGCTGGGAGGCGGCGTGGCGATGCAGTTCTTCTACCAGTTCCCCCAGCGAACGGAGCGGCTCGTGCTGATCTCGAGTGGCGGGCTCGGCCACGAGGTCAGCCCGATGCTGCGCACCGCCGCGCTGCCAGGCGTCTCGGCACTGCTGTCACTGACGATTCACCAGGGCCTGACCGGCACGCTGAGGAACACGGGCCGCCGCCTGAGCCAACGTGAGATTCGTCTCGGCGTATACATGCAGGCGCTTGCCAGAGCGTTACGTCCACTGGAGAACGGTGAAGCGCGTCAGGCATTCCTGCAGACGCTGCGTGCCGTGATCGATGTGCACGGCCAGCGGGTGAGCGCGACCGACAGGCTGTATCTGCTCGAGCGGATGCCCACGATGATCGTCTGGGGCGAGCGCGACAACACGATCCCCCTGCAGCATGGCCGCGAAGCCCACGAGGCGATCCCGCACAGCTACTTCAAGACGCTCCCCCGCGCCGCGCACTTCCCTCACCTCGAAGATGCCGAAGGACTCTCCGACGCGCTACGCGAGTTCATCGGAGAGACCCAGCCCGGCAGGATCGACGACGCCGACTGGGGCGCGGTGCTGGCCCGGCATTCGCCGCCCAGGCGCGTGGGGGATGCGGCGGCCTAGCGGTCCGATCGGTCGCTGAGCCAACTCGCATCCCCTCAAGCGAGTCCGCAAGGCCCCTTTACCTACAGATCCTCGCGCGGCGTGCACGATCGAGGAGATCGCCGAGCAATCCCACGAAAAACTCGCTGTCCCGTTTGGAGCGCCCCGTCGGATAGGAGGACGGAGGCCTTTGCACCCGAGCGACCGGTTCGGTCATCGGCGGACGTGTGGGCCTTCGAGAGCCCCAATCCCAAGCGAATAAGGAGCCAGCAATGTCGTCCACAAACATCAACCATGTCGTCCTCACCGGGCGGCTCACGAGCGATCCCGATCTGCGCACCCTGCCGTCAGGAAGCAGCGTCTGCAACCTGCGGATCGCGGTGAACGCCAGGCGCCGGGACCCGGCGGGAGAGTGGGTCGAGAAGCCGAACTTCTTCGACGTCACCGTGTTTGGCGGCCCGGGCGAGAACGTCGCCAAGTACATGTACAAGGGTCGCCCAGTGGCGGTCGATGGGCGTCTGGACTGGCGCTCGTGGGAAACCCCGGATGGTCGTAATGCCCAGGCTGTCAGCGTGATTGCCAACACGGTGCAGTTCCTCGGCAGCCCGCCGAGCGACTCCAATGGCATCGGCGATTACGGCACGGGTGCACTGCAGGGCATCGCCGGAGGCGAGGAGGAGGCGCTGGACGTTGGCGAGGAGGAGGTGATCGCGGCAGTCGCCGCCGAGGGTTAGCGGACCTACGGACACGCTGTGCTGGGGCACAACCCAAAGACCTGCTCCAGCACAGTGATTCCGGACCCGAAGGCTGATCGAATGAGCAACGAAGACGCGACCGCCCGAGCCGCCGAGCTTGCCGAGCTAATCCTCGACGAGGTGAGCGAGGCCGATCAAAACTGGCGCACGGTCGAGTGGTGCGCCCAGGAGCTTGCCGAACTTGCGGCGCAGGTGGTCCAGCGGGCTACCGTTCCGGCGGATTGCACTCCTGATCGCTAGCCGAAAAGAAGCTTTCAGAGCGCGCGAGGAGCTCTGACGGCCGTACGCCAAGCGCGTTTGCGAGCTTCAGCAGATTCCCAAAGCTCACGTTGCGCTCACCTCGCTCGATGCCGCCGACATATGTGCGATGCAGGCGAGAGCGGTCAGCCAGACCCTCTTGGGAGATGCCGGCGCTGCGCCGAAGCTCCCGGATCGCCCGCCCAAGCGCGACATGTTCCAGCGACTTGGGCTTCACCGTCGATCCATCTTGCCAGGATGCAGCCTATGAGTCCACAGACAATGAGTATCCTACTGTCTCTCGATGCGCCACCGAGGCACAAGACATTTGCTACTCATAGTATGCAATACTGAGGGACATGATTGTTGGAGAGGCACTGAATCGAAGGTCGGACCTACAGAAGCGCATCGCACAGTTTCATGACCGGCTGAGCACGAGCGTGGTTGTGCAGGAGGGCGACGAGCCTCCCGAGAAGCCCGAGGAACTGCTGGCGGAGCTGAGCTCGCTTTGCGATGAGCTTCAGCATCTGATCGCCTGCATCAACCACACCAACGCGAGCACCAAGCTCACGAGCGGGGAGACCGTGACCGAAGGAATCGCCCGGCGCGACGTCCTGGCGTTGCGCCGAGGCGCTCTGCGAGCGGCAGTGGGCGCAGCAACGACGGGGATCGGCCTGTCGCGCTATAGCCGCTCCGAGATCCGCATGGTGCGTCAGATCCGTGTCAGCGACGTCCAGACCCTGCTCGACAAGCTGGCCAGGGAGCGACGCGAACTCGACAATCAACTGCAAGAGCACAACTGGAGCACTCAGCTGGTGGAGTAGCGAGCAGTCGGTAGCCGCGAAGGGCGAGCGTCAAGGCCAGCGATCCGGCCAAAGGGTCGTACTACGGGAATGAAAATCCTCGGTCGCGACGTCGGGGCACGCGCAGAAATGCACCGTAAGCCCAGCACGGCGCAACGCGCACCGAGCATTGGGAACCGAGCATGACCTGACGCTGACTTCACGACGAGGGTGGGTAAGGGGACTGCATATCGATGATCGAGAAGTGGCTGGAGAAGAAACCTTGACGGTAAGAACGACAGATGAGTGCCACCGGCCCACGACCCGGTCGGCGTCAAGACGATCGTTGACGGTGATCGACGAAGTCAACTTGGAGGCTCTCCTCAAAACACAGTTCGCGGCGCTCGTATTCGAGCAGGAGATCCCCCACACGACACAATCGCAGTGGGAGACCTCCTCGACCTCGCTCGACGAGGTGCTGGAGTACGCGCTGAGCACCTCGCGCTCCGCTCAGGCGCAGACTGCGCTGCTCGACTTGGAGCCGCTCTTCGGCGAGCGCTCATTCGCACTTTTCACCTTGCAGCGCGAGGGCGCCCATTGCCGAGTAGCCAGCGCCGAGCGAGCGAGGATCACCGATATCGAGCGCTGGCTTCGCGACCGCTTCCCCGCGCCCCAGATAACCGAGAGCCGCGAGATACCCGTGCGCTTTTGGTCGTGCGGACCGCGTGGCGCAAAAGCCGTCTCGCGCACGATCGCAGTCCCAGGATTCGACGAAGTCCGCAATAACTATCCGCTCGCGGCCAGAGAACGACTCGGACGGCTGCTGGGTCCGGACTTCCGCCCGGCGGAGGGAGGGCAGCTGATCCTGTGGCACGGAGCACCCGGCACCGGCAAGACCTATGCGCTGCGCGCGCTCGGCTGGGAGTGGCGCAGCTGGTGCGAGTTGCACTATGTAATCGATCCTGAGGTGTTCTTCGGCCAGCGCGCCGACTACATGCTCGATGTCGTGCTGGGCCAGGACAGCACGTTCCATTTCGATGACGACGATGAGGAAGGACAGCGCGAGCGCAAATGGCGACTGCTGGTGCTCAAGGACACGGGCGAGCTGCTGGCTGCCGATGCGAAGGAGCGAACGGGGCAAGGACTCTCACGGCTGCTCAACCTCGTCGACGGGATCATCGGACAGGGCCTACGGGTACTCGTGCTCGTGACTACCAACGAACCGCTCCGGCGCCTGCACCCCGCCGTCGCACGGCCGGGACGGTGCGCCGCACGACTGGAGTTCGAGCCATTCCCGGCCGCGGAGGCGGTCGCTTGGCTCGCCGAGCATGGAGTCGAGGACCGGGACGGCGCTTCAGCGCCGCTCGCGAACCTCTTCGCGCGCGTAGAGGGATATGAGACAGGGTCTGAAAGACCTGTCGGATTTGGCCGGTGAGCGGTCACGCCGGCCTCTTCGCGCTCGCGCGCGACTTTGAGCCAGCGCCCGACAGACTCGCCACCGCCGCGGCGATCGCGGCCGGATGGTCGTAGGGCTGCATGTGCCCGCCGTAGACCATCACCAAGTGGGCGTTGGGCAGCTCAGCCGCGAGACGGCGACCGTAGATCGGTTCGACGAATTTGTCGGCGTTGCCCTGGATCACGACGCTCGGGAGCTTGATCGCGCCGAGACCTCGATCGACCTGGGCGATCGCGTCGTCGGCCGCCAGGTACTCCCCCGCGAGCGCTTGCAGATTGCCGCGTGTCATGCTGATGGCGAGCACGCGCTGACGGTGGGCAGCGACGACGGGTTGGGGATCAAACGCTTCGCTCTCGGCCAGTTCCGCTGACACCTTGCGCAGCAGTTGCGAGAAGGTCACGTTGGCGATCTGCCAGACGACAGGCAGTTGCATGACGTGGAGGAAATGAGCCTGCAACCGCGCGAAGCCGTCGGGGTGAGTGCCCGCGGCGGCCGCGTCAACAAGCACGAGGCCGCGCACCTCGCTCGGGTAGCGCTCGGCGAACCCGAGCGAGATCGTCCCGCCGTAGGAGTGACCGACGAGAATCGGTCGCACAATGTGGAGCTTGTGCAGCAGCACGTCAATCGTTTCGAGCTGCCGGCTGAATGGGACATAACCGCCGGTCGAGTAGCCGAAGCCCGGACGGTCGATCGCGACCGTGCGATGGCCCGCGAGCAGGGGTGTGACGTCTTCCCAGTCCTCGGCCGTCCCTGGCAGGCCGTGGATCAGCACCACCGGTATGCCGCTGCCCGGACGTTCGATGTAGTGGATCCGCAGCTTGCCGACCTGGATGAACGAGCCGGTCGGCTTGGGCTCCGCCGGCAGGCGGCCATATGTCCAATTGAGCACGACTACCGTGACGGCCAGGGTCAGCAGGATGAAGAGAAGCAGCCGGCCAATCGAGATCTTCCCGCGCACAACTGGAGGCTATCCGCCGGCAAGGTCGCGTATAGAGCCCCGTCGATGGTATGAGCGACGTTCCTCGTGCCGCTCACTACCGAAACGGCATGCGAAGCTTGCGACCACGGCTCGCTCGGCGACGCTCCGTCAACGATGCCTCGATCCCCTCGAGCAGCTCGGCCGTCGTCAGCCCGTCCTCTGCCGAGGCCTTCTCCGTGGCGCGCGGGGCGTCTTTACGCCACGAGGTGTTCCCCTCGCCGTCCTCGGTGCGCCAGTAGTAATGAGGGTCGCCCTCTTCCTCATAGATCACGACGCGGATCGCTCGCCCAGGACTCTTCCAGTTCGCCACGCGGGTAAGGGTATCGGGACTGGATGTGAGGAGAGGGACATGGTGTCTATCCGAAAACCCTCCAGCCGCCGAGGAGGAGGAGGAGGAGGAGGAGGAGGAGGAGGAGGAGGAGGAGGAGGAATCTCGGGGTTTTTGGATAGTTCCTTAGCCTGGTGAAGCCTGTGGATGGTCCGTCATCGCCTCCAGATAATCCGTCATCGCCTCGGCAATCGCCCGGTCATCGTCCAACCCGCGCTCCGACAGCCCGCGGATCACACCGACACGGTCCTCGGGCGAGCGGTTCTGACTGAGCTTGCGCTTGCCCTGGATCGAGGAGATCTTGAGCGTGAACGCGAGAATGTGCGGCAGCAGTTCGGCGACGCGACTCTGAGGAGCGGACGCAAGCGACCAGGGAGATCCGACCTCGTGGACGGCGACGAGCTCGGCGAGGTGGGCAAGCACGGCGTCGCGGTCCTCCGACGGGCGCGTGCGGCCGAGAGCATGGACGGCGAGGAAGTTATACGTCGGCAGGCCGCCGTCCGAATACCAGCGTGGCGAGACGTAGGCCCGGGGACCACTGAAGATCGCGAGCACCTCGGGCCCGTCAGCCAGATGGCGCGCGAGCGGGTCGGCGCGCGCGACATGCGCGGCCAGTGTCCCGAACTGCCCCTCATCACGATGCAGGACGAACGGAATGTGAGCGGCGAGCGGACCGTCGGCGCAGAGCACGAGCAGACCGAAGCGAGCGGCCTCGATCGTGTCGTGCAGGACCAGCAGCTCGCGCTCGGCGTATTCGGGCTTGACGTACATCGGTAAACCATTGTCTCGCACGCACGGCTCAGCAGCACGCGGGAGCGAGATCTAGGTTCGAGCACGCACCGCTCAAACGGCACGCGGGAGCGAGATCTAGGTTCGAGCAGGGCGTAGTGTGCGGGCCGAGAAGATGGCCTCAACCCCGAGACGGTCTCAGATGTGCCGACTGTTCGCCATGAGCGGCGGCGCCGAGTTGGTGGACGCGAAGCTGTGGCTGCTGGACGCGCCTGCCGCTCGAACACTCGGCCTCAACCAGCGGCTTCTGAGATGCTTCACAGGATGAGCGAGGTTCGCATCACCCATATCGGCGGCCCGACCGTCTTAATCGAGATCGGCGGCTGGCGACTGCTGACGGACCCGACCTTCGATCCACCGGGCCGGCGCTACAACTTCGGCTGGGGCACGTTCTCGCGCAAGCTCGCCGGGCCGGCGATCGCCGCCGCCGAGGTCGGGCCGATCGACGCGGTGCTGCTCAGCCACGATCACCACGACGACAACCTCGACCCCGCGGGACGCGCGCTCCTGCCCTCGACGGGCGCGGTGATCACCACCGAGGCGGGCGCACGGCGGCTCGGTGGCAACGCGCGCGGGCTAGCAGCCTGGGCGAGCACGACGCTCGAACACGAGGACCGTGCACCGATCGCGATCACTGCCACGCCGTGCCGCCATGGACCGCCGTTGAGCCGTCCACTGGTCGGCGAAGTGGCAGGCTTCGCGTTGCAATGGGAGGGTCAGGAGCACGGCGTGCTCTGGATCTCCGGTGACACCGTGCTCTACGACGGCGTCCGCGAAGTACCCATGCGCCTACAGGTCGGGACCGCGATCGTGCACCTCGGGGGAGTGCGCTTCCCGGTGTCCGGCCCGCTGCGCTACACGATGACCGCCGCGGACGCGGCCGAGCTCTGCGGGCTGATCGACCCGCGGACGATCGTGCCGATTCACTACGAGGGCTGGAAGCATTTTCGCGAGGGACGCGCCGCCGCCGAGGAGGCCTTCGCGGGCGCGCCGGGCGATCTGGGGGCTCGCGTGAAGTGGCTGGACCTCGGCGTGCCAGCGACCCTGAGTGTGTAAGCCGCGTGCGGGCGGTTTCGACTGTTGCCACCGAGCCCGCGCAGGTCTCACCGGTCTCGAAGCTTCTTTAAGACCGCAGCACCGGGCTCCAGTGCTCAGGATCGCGTTCCGCCTGCTCGCGCGCCCAGCGGAAGTGGTGGACGGCGGAGCGACGCAGTGGCTCACCGAGCAGCAGACCCAACAGAGCCCACTTCCGCGCGTGGCGCGGAGTCTCGAGCGCGACGGCCAAAAAGCCCGCGAGCGTCCACAGGTGAAGCACCCTGTTGTATGGAGCGAGCTGCTCGGTCGTCATGCCCTCCGCTTCGGTCAGGTAGGGAATGCCGTGACGGCGCTCCCAGGGCCACTGCACGAAGTGGACGATGCCACCCGCCAGGCCGGCGGCGTTGTTCAGGGCAATCCACTTCTCGATTTGCCTCGCCCTCCCCTCCCCATCCCGCGAGCGCCCATGCGGGCAGGCCGCCGGCCCACATCGCGACGGCGCCGCGCCTGCCGATGAACGGCTCGAAGACCAGGCCGACGCCCGCGCGCACCTCGAAGGCGTGGTGGGCGGCCGTGCCGAGGGCGGTAAGAACAGTGAAGGGACGGCGCGGACGCAAGCTCACTGTGTCATCCAGGTGGCCTCGTCGAGCCGTGGCGGGTGATTGAGCTCCACGGGGCGTTCTAGCATCTGCGTGGCTGTTTCGTCCATGCGCATCATTGTGATGGCTCCCGTCTCCGCGAGACGTACTGTCTCACCGAGCACGCTGTCGAGCGCTTCCCAGCCGGGGTCGCCGGTGAAGGCGACGGAGAACAGGTGAAAGAGCAGGGCCAGGTGACCTTCTTCCTGCTCTGAATGGTTCTTGAGCGCAGCGATCACGCTCTCTTGCATTTCTTCAGGCGTCAGGGGATCGGGGCCGTCACCGTAGCGTTCGCGCAGAGGAGCGAACGTCGGTAGATACGCGTAGGCATCCACGAGCGGCCAGCGGAACGGCAGCACCGCCAGACCCTCTAGCAGGCCCTCCCGCTCACCCGCGGGCGAGACGTAGCTGTAGCCATGCTCGCCGAGCAACTGGGGCGTGTGCTCTGTCAAGCCGCCCCCGGGCGGTCGAAAGCCGCGTGGCTCGATCCCGATCGCACGCATCGCGTCGGTGGCACGCGCGAGCAGCGCTGACCTCGGACTCGGCATCGAGCGCCGCCCATTCCTCGTGGCGCCACGCGTGAACGGCGACCTCGTGGCCGGCCGTCCACGATCGTGTGCAGCGCCTGCGGGTACATCTCCGCGTTCAGGCCCTCGACGAAGAACGTCGCCTTCACACTCCTCGCGTCGCGAGCAGGTCGAGCAGTCGCGGTAGCACTTCGACGACGGTGAAGTGCTGCCCTTCGGGCACCTCCACCGGCCACATGCCGAGCTCGAGCTGGGCCGCCTCCCCGAGGTTGTCGAACGTCACCGACACGATTGGCTCAAGCACGGGCGCGATGATAGTTCAAGAGCGTGGCAGGTAGGCTCACCGAGCCATGCGTCTCGTCAGCTTCCACACCGAAGACGGACCGGCCGCCGCGGTCCAGTTCGGGGCAGATCTGCTCGTGCCGGTCTCCACTCTGGACGACGCGCCCGCCACGACCGTCCGAGGCCTGCTGGAGGCCCTCGACGCCGACGGGTTGCGCGAGTTAGAGAGACGCACCGAGCAGCCACCGGCGCGCGAATCCCGCTCACCGATGTGACCCTGCACGCCCCGATCACCGATCCGCAGAAGATCATCTGCCTCGGCCTCAACTATCGCGACCACGCCGAAGAGACCGGCCAGGAGATCCCGACCGCCCCGATGTGGTTCGCCAAGTTCGCGAACTCGCTGATCGGCAGCGGCAGGAGAGGTCGTGCTGCCGGCCGCGCACGCGGAGTACGTCGACTACGAGGCCGAGCTCGCGCTCGTCATCGGTCGCCGCGCGAAGAACGTCAGCGCCGAGGACGCGCTCTCTCACATAGCCGGCGCGATGCCTTTCAACGACGTGACCGCCCGCGACCTGCAGATGCAGAACCCCCTGTGGACGAGCGGCAAGGCAATCGACACCTTCGCCCCCTGCGGCCCGGCGCTCGTCACGCTCGACGAGATCGACGACCTGGGGGCGCTTGGACTGCGCACCCGGGTCAACGGGGAGCTACTGCAGCAGGGGAGCGACCGCCAACCTGATCTTTGGCCCGGCCGAGGTCGTGGCGTGGCTCTCGCGCACGATGACGTTACTGCCCGGGGACATCATCGCCACGGGGACACCGGCCGGGGTTGGGGTGGCACAAGGACGCTTCCTGAAAGACGGGGACACCGTCGAGGTGGAGATCGACGGGCTCGGAACGCTCGTCAATCCAGTGCGGGGCGAATGAACTTGAAAAAGACGTGCCCGTCATCCGACCGCGAGGAGATCTGTCGCACGAGGATCGATGCCGGGAGACTCGCCACCCTGCCGCCCGCTTCGGAGATCAGATCGACCCCTCGTAGAGTTGTGCCTGCGCGTCGACCTCGTCGACCGCTTCCTCCGATGCGGGATCGACGTCAACAGGGGGATCAACCACCGGGAGATCGGCCTGCAGCCGATCGCGCTCTTCCACCGCGCCGCGCAACGCCTCCAGGCGCTCGTTCGTCTCTCGCTTGATTCTGGTCAGGAGGTCCTCAGTCGTCGGGGCCTCGGTCGTCAGGTCCACGGTCAGGAGGTCCTCGGTCCTCAGGTCCTCAGTCGTCGGCTTCTCGGTCATCGCACTCTCGGTCATCGGACTGCCTTTCTTGCGGTCTGGACATCACTCGCCAAAACCGTAGGCCGCACTTGAGACGTTTCTCTCGGGCGGAGCTCTGGCAGGTAGGAAGTTGGCGCGCAAACGCCCATGCATTTGCCTGCGGAAATGCGCAGTTGCCCCCCGGCCGGGAGGCAGTCGCCCCCCTCTAACGGGCCTGAAATGCGCAGTTGCGTGGCCTCGAAAAGACTGGGCGACTGCACCCTGGAGGGCTGCAGTTCGGCTCTGTAGAGCCAAACTGCATCGACATGGAAGGGCTGGTGAGGGCTCATACCGAAACGGGCCGCGCCGTCGCTTGACGGATCGTCTCCGAGCGCTACTCTCGCTACTCCTTCTATTTCCCTTCCCTGAGCCATTCGGCCCCCGCCGAGCACCTCATAGCCCGCCACTCGCGAGCACAGAAGCAGACTTTCGCCCTTCGGCGATAGGTCCTCACACCCCTCTTTGAGACGAGCCACGGCTCCTCTCATCCAAACCGGTTCGGCTCGCCTGCATGGGAGTCGCGCCTGATCACCCCGACGCCGACCAGATGGACGGCGTCCGTGTTGTCCACCCCGCCGAGGAGTGGCCAGCAAGTCAACCAATCAATCAACCAGTCAAAGGAGCAAGCATGTTCAAAGCACCATCAACATCCGAGAACGCCGGACATCACGCCGTGCAGGAGTTACGAGAACTGCCGGTTGATGTAGTGGCGCCCAACCCTTCGCAGCCGCGGCGCCACTTCGATCAGGACACGCTGCAGGAGTTGGCGGGCTCGATCGATGAGCGAGGTGTCCTGCAGCCGGTGCTCGTGCGTCCTGTACCCGACGGTTCCTACGAGCTCGTCGCGGGAGAGCGGCGCTGGCGCGCGGCGAAGATCGCGGGCCTGCAGACGATCCCAGCGCTGGTATCTGCGTATGGCGATGCAGAGGCGCTGCAGATCGCGCTGATCGAGAACATGGTGCGCGCGGACCTCAACCCCGTCGAGCAGGCACGCGCATGCGCGACGCTGTCGCAGGAGTTCGGCTTGACCCATCGGCAGATCGGGATTCGCGTGGGGCGCCAGATGAGCGTGGTGTCAAACCTGATACGCCTGCTGCAACTGTCCCAGGAGATCCTCGAGCTCCTAGAGCGTGGCCAGCTGAGCTCCAGTCACGGACACGCGCTGCTGATGGCAAAGGATCTCGAGGCGCGTGGAGCGCTGGCTCGTACGGCGGTGCAGGAGGGATGGCCAGTGCGGGTGCTCGAAGGTCGAATCCGTGCAAGCAACGTGGATGTGCTCGGGTCCCTGAAGGATCGTGGTGAGCAAGCGCAGAGTCCAAAGCAAGCGCGGCATCTGGAGGCTCTGAACGTCGCCAGGGCGTGGGGCGATCTGCTGGGCGCGGAGGTTCACGTTCGCCCGATACGTAAGGAGCAGATGCGCCTCGAGGTCGAGTTCGACTTCGCCTCGGAGGGACTTGCGTTAGTCGAGCGGTTGACCAGCGTGGTCGCTGGAGGCTCGACGGGCAGGTAGCCGCAGCGAAGCGCGCCCGCGGCGCGTCGGCAGTACATAAGCACGACCCGGGACGGCGGCCATCTGGCTGCCGTCTTTTTGTTTACCAGTCAAAGGAGCAAGCATGTTCTCATCAACATCAACATTCAATAACGCCGGACAGAACGCCACACAGGAGCTACGAGAGCTGCCGGTGGAGTTGGTTGTGCCCAACCCCTCACAGCCGCGACGACACTTCGACGAGGAGGGGCTGCAGGAGCTGGCGGTATCGATCGGCGAGTGCGGGGTTCTGCAGCCGGTGCTCGTGCGTCCCCGAAAGGATGGCTGCTATGAGCTGGTGGCGGGAGAGCGACGCTGGCGCGCAGCCAAGCTCGTGGGCCTTCAGAGCATCCCCGGGTTGGTGCGCACTCGTGAGGACGACGAGGCGCTCGCGGCGGCCCTGGTCGAGAACATTGTGCGCGAGGATCTCAATCCTGTCGAGGAGGCCCGTGCGCTCGCTGAGCTGGTTGAGAACTTCGGTCTCGACTATGCAGAAGTGGGACTGATCACGGGGCTCGGGCGGCCCAAGGTGTCAAAACGCATGCCCTTGCTGAAGCTCTCCGCGGAGATCCTCGGGTTCCTCGAGCGTGGGGAGCTCAATCGAGCCCACGGATCGGCGCTGCTGAGGGCACAGGATCCCGAGGTACGAGCAGCGCTGGCTCAGAAGGCGGTGAAGAAAGGATGGTCGTCGCGGGAGCTCGGGATTCATGCCGAGCGGAGTAACGACGCCGCGGGGGCGCCCAAATCGACTCACATGGAGCGCAAAAGCAACCTCGAGGAGGAGGCTTTCTCGCTTGCGAAGGCATGGGGGGATGTGCTGGGCACGGAGGTGCGTGTCGGCGTGTTGCCGCGCGGGCAGATGCGGCTGGAGGTCGTATTCGGCTCCGCCGAGCGGGGGATTGTGATGGCCGACCGGTTGGCCGCCGCGATCTCTAGGGGCTCGAAGGAGCAGTAACTGAAGGAAAGCGCGCCCCACGGCGCGCTGAAGCGCGAAGCAGGAAGCAAACGGCGGGCCATTCGGCCCGCCGTTTCACGTTAACGAGGCCGCCAGGCGGCCGAGAAAAAGAAAAGGAGGGACTCAAATGTCCCCGAATTATGAAGCTCCCGCAGGGGGGTCGGATCCGTTCGCCCCGCTGGGGTCGATGGTGGATTGGATTGGAAGTACGGCGCTGCACGTGGCGCTCGGCGTCCTGTTGGGTTGGGGTGTGGCGCGGTTGATGCGCTCGCAGCAGCTGAGCTGGAGCTGGGCGGGTGTGGGGTTCGGAGTGTGGTTGATCCTGCGCCCGCTGTTTGGTGGCCTCGCCCTGACGCTCGGCGTCGCTGCGCTCTGCGCCGCGAGTCGCGGTCGTCGCTGGCGGCGGGAAGACATCGAGGCGGGCGGCGATCTGGCGCAGATCGTTCGCAGCTTCCAGGGGCCGCTGGACGTTGTGCGTAGGTTGAACGCCAAGGCCGCGGTGCGGCGTCTGCTGAACCATGGGGCCTCGTGGTTCCTGGGCGATGAAGTGCTGATCGGCCAGGACGTGCAGGACGCCAGTCTCGTCCGGATCCCGCTCGGCGGAGCGACAGGGGGCACGCATACGCTCGTTGTGGGCGCTGCGGGCTCGGGCAAGACGGTCGCGATGACCGGGATCGCCGTGCACGGGGTCGAGCACGGGATGGGCGCCGTGTTCGTCGACCCGAAGGAAGACCCCGACATGTTGGAAGCGGCGCGCGATGTGGCCGAGCGTGAGGGACGGCCGTTCGTGCACTGGACGCCGCAGGGATCGGTTGTGTTCAACCCCTACGCGCACGGCTCAGAGACCGAGATAGCGGACAAGCTGCTGGCCGGCGAGCAGTGGTCAGAGCCGCATTACCTGCGCCAGGCGCAGCGCTACATCGGCCACGAGGTGCGTACCTTGCGCGAGGCCGAGATCGTCGTGAGCCTTCAGAACATCGTGCGCTACCTCGATTCGCGGGAGCTGGAGGCGCTGGTGCGGAGCCTGCCCGAGCGGCGGGTCGCGAAGGTGGCGGCCTATCTGAAGTCGCTGAGCGCAGCTCAGCAGACGGGTCTGTCGGGCGTCCGCGACCGGCTCGCGGTGATGGCCGAGTCGGACGTCGGGCGGTGGTTGGACCCGGAGACGCCGGGGGTCATGTCGTTCGATCTGCTGGAAATGGTGCAGCAGCGGGCGGTCGTGTACTTCAGCCTCCAGGCCGATCGCAGACCGCTGCTGGCGCAGATGCTGGGCGCCGCGATCGTCCAGGACCTGGTTAGCACGCAGGCGGCGCTGCAGGGCAAGCGGATACCGACCGTAGTGGTGATCGACGAGTTCGCGGCGCTGGCCGCCGAGCGGGTGGCGGGCTTGTTCGGGCGCGCGCGCGGAGCCGGCATGTGCCTCCTGCTGGGCACGCAGGAGTTCGCGGACCTGCGCGTGGCGGGACGGGAGCTGCTGCTCGAGCAGGTGATGGGCAGTTTGACGTCCCTGATCTCCCACCGTCAGGTGGTCCCGGACAGCGCCACGTTGATCGCCGACGTGGCGGGCACCCAGGGCGCGTGGACCAGCACCATGCACAGCGACGGCCGGCGTATGCGCACACGAGGACGCGAGTACACGGTCCACCCCGACGAGATCAAAAGCCTGCCCCGCGGTCACGCGGTCGTGATTGTGCCAACGGGCAAGCGTCCGGTCCGGATCACGCGGATCTTCTCACTGGACCGATAGCCGGGACGGGGCGGCCCGCGAATTTGGCGGAAAGCGGGCCGCCCGCAATCTGAGCCTCAACCTCAACCTGAACCTATTTGGGTTCTTACTTCCAATCGAACAGGAGCAGCCACATGCGTATTGCCACTACCAATTATGTCCCACAACAGGAACTACAGGAAGCGCAGATGCTGGCCTGGAGCACTGGACTCGGTGCCGTCACCCCGCAGGCACTGGCCGAGCGCGAGCAGGTACCGATCGCGAGCGCAAGTGAGCGGTTGGATGAGGCCGTCCGCTCGGGGTTGATGGACAAGCATTCGTTGCTGGTCGACTATCCCGCGCTGTACACGGTGACGGCCGACGGGAGGCAACTGGCCCGCAAGCACGCGGACGCCGGCTCCTACACCGGTCCGAAAGGACTCGGAGTGTCTCGTGTCGGTATCAAGGACGCTCGGCACATGATCGCCTGCGCCGGCGTGACGGCGGCTTTGGAACGCCGCTATCCCGACCACCGCGTGATCGGCGAGCGCGAGCTGCGCCGAGACGAGCACGATGCGGGGCGGAGACTGGCCAGCGTGGAGATCGCGGGAGCCGGGAGGAGGCGATCGCACTTGCCCGACATCGTGATCTGGCCACCTCCCGCGCCTGAGGCGCCGTCGCCGTTGCCGGTGGCGGTCGAGGTGGAGCTGACGAGTAAGTCCAAGGAGGAGCTGGTGGAGAACCTCCGCGCGTGGGCTCGGTGCCGGACGATCGAGGCGGTGGTGTACTTCGCCGAGACGAGGAAGATCGAGGAGAAACTGCTCGATCTGGTCGAGGAGTTGAAAGCGGAGGACGAGATCGTGGTCAACCCCTTGAGCGCGATCCTGAAGCCCCAGCCGGGATTCCCCCTGATCGACGAGTAGCACCCGGCAGCAAAGCAGCAAAAGAGGCCTCGTCACCACCGGGTGGCGGGGCCTTTTGTCGTTCTAGGTCGAAACCCCACTCGCGGCGGTGGGGTCCAAGACGGGTGGCTCCCGCCTTGTTGATGAGACAAGCCAAGCAAACAGGCCTCGTGACCTTCGGGTGACGGGGCCATTTTTCGTTAAGCACAATCACAAGGAGCAGAAATGATGACCAGCAACACAGCGGTACTTCAGGGCGAGCAGACGATCGGGTTCGAGCGGGCGATGTTGTTGGACCAGCGCGATGAGATCGTGGCTCTGGTGAAGGGACACAAGCAGGAGCTCAAGGGATCGCTGGAGCGCTGGTGCAATGAGGGACGCGGATCGGTGAAAGCGATGTGGCAGACGATGAGGGCGATCGGACAGGGCGAGGATCAGATCGCGGTAATCGATCTGCAGCTCGAGTCGACCTGCACTTCGTAGCCCCGCATCACGGGGGTACCTCCTTTACGTCAGGAGTCAATCCCAGCAGCAAAAAGAGGCCTCGTCACACCCTCGGGTGGCGGGGCCTCTTTGTCGTTCTAAGTCAAATCAACAAATCAAAAACAAAGGAGCAGACGATGACACAGCCAGGATGTCGAATCGAGGGTGCCGCTGGACGATGTAAGGACTGCGGTGCCGTTGCAACTTGCCACGTGCAGGGTGAGACGTACAGCTTTGGCACCGAATGGTGGCGACTGTGCGACGAGTGCGCCGGCAAGGCGAGTGAGCCGGGTCAATGTGAGCGATGCGGTAACGACACGGATCAGCGCAGGCCGGTTCGTGATTGGGAAGAGAGCTGTGGCTTGCACGATCGGGTCGATTGGGTGTGTGGCGAGTGCGGAAGGAGGGAGCGCGAAAGCTTTGACACGGCGACGGCTGGATGGGCTGTGTACATGCGCGAGCAGTTCGTCGAGCAAGGGCGATAGCAGCAGGTAGCACCGGCAGCGCCCAGCGGCAAAAGGCACAAACAAGAAAGCAGGACAGCAGCAAAGAGGCCTCGTGACCTTCGGGTGACGGGGCCATTTTTCGTTAAGCACAATCACAAGGAGCAGAGATGATGATCAGCAACACAGCGGTACTTCAGGGTGAGCAGACGATCGGGATTGAGCGGGCAATGTTGTTGGACCAACGCGACGAGATCGTGGCTCTGGTGAAGGGACACAAGCAGGAGCTCAAGGGATCGCTGGAGCGCTGGTGCAATGAGGGACGCGGATCGGCGAAGGCGATGTGGCAGATCATGGGGGCGATCGGGCAGGGCGAGAATCAGATCGCGGTGATCGATCTGCAGCTCGAAGTCGACCTGCACTTCGTAGCGCCGCCTCACGGGTATGCCTGCTGCACAGCGGTAGACAATCCCAACAGCAAAAGAGGCCTCGTCACCTTCGGGTGGCGAGGCCCTGCTGTTCTTTTTGTATTTAAGGACCATATATCTAAGGACCAAAGATCACCGGCACCATCTTGGTGATCGCTCGACCGCCCCGTGGCACATAGCTCAACCTGATATGGGCACGAATACGCCCGTGTCGCTTCACGGCCCGCTTCGCAGCCGCCGTCAGCTCCACCTCGAGCGTCACGCGCCCCGCTTCGCCGGCGGCCACCTTGGCATATTTGATCTCGCTGCCGGCAGCACTGACTTTGCCGGCCTTCGGCACAGCAAGCGTTATCCACCCCTTCGATCCTCCTCGCGCCCCGCGAGAGAGGACCTGGAACGTGGTGTGCCGGCGTACCTGCTGTACCGGCAGCCTGCTCTGGGACTTCGTCTTGACACTGATCATCGAACTGCCTTTCTCAAGGTCTGGACATCCTGCACGGAACGGTAGACCGCGCTTGGGACGGTTCGCTCGATCGCCCCATCCAGCAGCAATGCCCTGCGCTTCCTTTTGTCTTAACCCTCTCCCCAAAAGTACGACACAAATTGCCTGATTTGGGCAGGTCAACGGCACCGTGGGTGACATGTTTGTATGGCCTTTCGGATATAACCTACATCTTTTGTCCAGAACCCCTGGACATTCTCTCGCCAAGGTGCAACGTTGCCTCTTCGATCGCCACACTCACCAACGAGCGAGCACTCAGTCAGGAGACCGTTACATGCAAACGCTGCAAGCGCCCAGAGACTCAGCACAACACGTTTCGTCACCCGCCTCCATCCCAGAGCCATGGAACATCGAACTATCCGTGCGAGACGCACGGGAGCAGACGGCAAGCCGCCACGATGAGCAGACGCTCGCCGCACGCATCGTCCCCGCCGACCCATACACGGCGTGGCTCGAGCAGCGCGAGCCGCAGCGCCGCTCCGCGGCCGTGCCGGTCTAAACCGGGGCTAGCAGCGGCGGCGGAAGAACTTACGGAACCACTCGGGGAGAAGCGGGCCGGTTCCACCGAGGCTGGCCTCGCTACTCAAAGTTGGCGCGAAAACGTTCTCCAGCGGTGACCACGGAAGCACCACCACGAAAGCGGGCTGATGGGATAGCGTGGCCGTTGTGAGCGAGGAGACGAACACCGAGTCCACTCCCCAGGAGCGTTGGACGGCCGTGGACCGCTACATCACCGACCTGCTCGTGCCCGAGGAGGACGCGCTGGAGGCCGCCATGGAGGCCAGCGCCGCCGCGGGGCTGCCACCGATCGCGGTCACGCCGAACCAGGGCAAGCTGCTGGGGCTACTCGCGCGCCTGCAGGGGGCGCGCACGATCCTGGAGATGGGAACGCTCGGGGGCTACAGCACGATCTGGCTGGCACGGGCACTACCCACAGGCGGGCGCCTCCTCACGCTCGAGGCCGAGGCCGCCTACGCGGAGATCGCCCGCGCGAACATCGCCCGCGCCGGGCTCGCACAGACCGTCGAGCTGCGCGTCGGACCGGCGCTCCAAACCCTGCCCCAGCTCGTCGCCGAGGGAGCGGGGCCGTTCGACCTGATCTTCATCGACGCCGACAAGAAGAACAACCCCGGCTACTTCGAATGGGCGCTACAGCTATCCAGACCCGGCACCTTAATCATCGTCGACAACGTCGTCCGCGCCGGCGCGATCCTCGACCCCAACGCCGACGATCCCACACTCGGCAACGAGGGCATCCGAGGCGTGCGACTCTTCTTCGAGAAGCTCGCCGCCGAGCGACGCGTCAGCGCGACCGCGATTCAGACGGTCGGCAGCAAGGGCCACGACGGCTTCGCACTAGCGATCGTCGGGGGCGAGGGGTAGACGGGCGCGGGTGGCGTGTCGCTTTGCGCGGTCGCGCTCCTCCCACTCCTTCGCGACCTAGCAGAAGGTGAAGGACCACGAGCGGCCTCGACGTAGCCGGCGGAGGTTCAGTGCGACGTAGGGGACTGCGAGCACCACGAGCAGGATCAGGAAACCGCTCATGGTGATGTATACGGAATCGACGCGGGAATGGATCGGTGCGCCCCCTTGTCCCACCTCCGGCGAGCGGCGCAGGATCTGGCCGTGTCACACGGTTGGGCGGTTCAGGGTGATGGTCCCTTGAGGCCGCGCCCGAGGCGGCGTGGTGGACGGCAGTGGTGCTTACCCGCACACGCGCGAGCGAAGTAGCACGCGGGCGCCGCGCGCGGGGATCATCGTGACGTTGCGGTGCTGGGCGTGCTCGGGCTCGGGCCGGTCGGCCTCGAGGTCCAGCCGTCTGACCATCGCCTCGAGCACGACGCGCTGCTCGGCCATCGCCAGCGCCGCGCCGAGGCAGCGACGGGTGCCGCCGCCGAAGGGCAGCCACTCATACGTTCCCGGACTGTGCCCGAGCCAGCGCTCGGGACGATAGGTGAAGGGATCGGGGTAGAGATCCTCGCGATGGTGCACCAGCAGGATGCTCATGCTGACGCCCTGTCCCGCGGGAACGACGTAGTCGCCGAGCCGCCACGGCACGGTCACGCGGCGCCCGATCGATCGGGATCACCGGACGCGAGCGCATGCCCTCGACGATCGCCGCCTCGACGTGCTCCTCGGCTTCGGTATCGGAGCGCACCGCATCGCGCAGGCGCTCATACGCGCGCGGGAGTGCGCACCAGACGCTCCCACGTCCATGCCAGCGAGTTGGCGGTCGTCTCAAAGCCGGCGAGGACGAGCGTGAGCAGCTCGTCGCGCAGCTCGTGGTCTGAGAGCTGCTCGCCGTCCTCGCTCTTCGCGCGCAGCAGCAGCGAGAGGATGTCGCCGCGCTCCCCCAGATCCGCGGCGCGCCGACGGGCTTCGATCACCGGGTAGGTGGCGCGGTCGAGCAGCGCCACGGCAAGACGTGTGAGGCCGGACGGGCTCTTCGCGTCCAACGTTTGCGAGTTCGCCAAGCATGCGCCAGCGGCGAGGTCGAGGCGGCGGCGAGCTGCTTGATCGTGCGACGCAGGCGATGCTCGGCGGTCCCCCGCGCCGGAGCGCCCTGCGATGCCGAAGATGCCCGACATGATCACGTCGAGGGTGATCGCCTGCATCCTGGGGGCAAGCGCAAACGGGCGAGCAACGGGCCAGCGGTCGAGTTCGCGTTCGGTGACGTCGCGGATCATCTGCGCGTAGCGCTCGATCGCCTCGCCGTGGAACGGGGGCAGCAGCAGCTTGCGCTGGCGCAGGTGGCTGGGCCCGTTGGCGGTCAACACCGAGTTGGGACCCACGATCGGGCGCAACGGCGACTCGGCGGTCAGCGAGGGCACGAGCTCGGGCTTGGCGGTGAACAACGAGCGGACATGATCGGGATGACTGGTCATGACGATCCCGCCGGGGATCACAACGAAGCGGATCTTGAACACGTCGCCGAGCTCGCGCCGCGCGCGAAACACGAACTGGATCTGGCGCTGGGTGAAGCGCAGCGTCTGCAAGGCCGGGGGCAGCGCGACACTCGGCGGCTCGCGCAGCTGCACATCGAGCTCGACGGGGCCCGCCGGGGAGGGACTCGCGTCACCGATGTAGAACATCACGCAACCGCCCCGAGGCCGAGCAGCCCCACGATCGGCGCGAGCGCAATGATCGAGCCGACAAGGGTGGTCGCGAGAATCACGAACCCCAGCCTCTCAAATACCCCCGGTCGCTGCGTTGCCCTCGTGGTCAATGTGAGTATTGTTCTCGGATCTGATAACACAAGCGGACCTCGCCGGAGAGGATGACGCGGTGAGCACGCAATTTCGCAACCTCGACTTCGATACCACCCAGCCACTGGACCGGTGGCCGGCCGAGGCGATCGAGACAGTCATCGATCGAGGCTCGCTGTCGGACTGGCGTCAGCTCGCCGAGGCGATTCGTAGCAACCCCTGGGGACCGGCCGCCCGCACGGCCGAGACAGTGGCCGGCTGGGGCGAGCACTACGGCGTCGATGCGTTGATGATCAACGTGATTCGCCACGCACGCGAGGACGTCACCCTAGAAGGACGGGCCGAGTACGCAGCACAGATCCGCACCTGGCGCACCCAGACCGGGATGACGCTCCGCCAGTTCGCGCGGGCAGCAGGCACCTCGGCTTCCCGGCTGTCGGACTACGAGAACGCGAAGGTCGCACCCACCACCGACGTGCTCGGCCGTCTCAGCTACATCGCGGCGACGCACGGTGGGCATGACCTCGCCCACGTGGTGTGAGCGGCAGATGCTGCTGCCCAGATAGGAGCATCGGGACGCGATGGCGGGAGCGGGCGCGATCCGCTGGACTGACCGATTACTTTTTGCCCATGCGCAAGTCTTAGGCTTACTACCCACAACTTCAGGAGGAACAGGATGAGTACCACAGCAACGGGAATCCGCCAGATCAACCTCGTATGCGTTCCGACATCCGATCAAGACCGCGCGATCGAGTTCTATGAGTCGGTCGGCTTTGAGAAGCGCACCGACATCCCGTTTGGGGGCGCCTACCGCTGGGTGGAGGTCTATCCGCCCGAGGGGACCACCGGGATCGCGCTGGCACCCCCGCCACCCGGACAGGACCTCACCCCCACGCAGACCGGCATCACCCTGACGAGCGACGACATCGACGCCACTCACGCCGAGCTGAAGTCCCGCGGCGTGGACGTCGACGCCGAGATCTCACGGATGGGCGACCCCGTGCCGCCAATGTTCTGGTTCCGGGATCCAAGCGGCCACTCGCTAATGGTGGTCGAGCAGCCCTAAACACCGCGGCGGGTGACGTGACCCCACGGCAACGCTCCAACACTGCCCTTGGCTATCTGCGCTTGGCGCCTCTTGCCGTGGCCGCCTGCTGGCGCACGAGCCGCACATTCCCGGTGTGCGCCTGCGCCGGAGCTGGAGAGGACTTCAGGATGCTCAGAGTCGCGCTCAACCGTCCATGATCCGCGCCGAGCAACGCCCGGCCGCCCCGATTGAGCTTCAGCTCGATGGTCGCGGTCCTACCCGGCGCGATGGAGAAGGCGGCCGTCCCGATGGTCTCCGTCTTTGTCTGCTTTTTCTTGCCCTTCTTGGTCATGCGCTTGATCGTCAAGGTCAGCTTGCCGTGGCACGTACCCGTGCCCTTGCAGGAAAGCTTGACCGCCGCCTCGCCGTCGCTGCGAACCGCGATGCTCGTGCGGGCGAGCGACACATGGCCGGTGAGCGCCGGCGGTGGTTCGGGTTCGGCTGGCGCAGCGGGCATGATGGGACCCGTAGGCGGAGTTTGATCAATACCCGTACCGCCCGCATTAGTAGCCTGCAATCGCATTACAACGGTGCTCCCCTCGGCCGCGGCGGAGAACTTGTATTCGGGCGAGGCACCCGACTGCAGAACCTCCCCGCTCGAGCTGGCGATGAACGTGTAGGTGTATGTCGGAGCGTTATTCCAGTTGCCGGCCTGGCACGTCATCGAGCTCCCGACGATTGGGTTGGCCGCTGTGCAGCTCGCACCCCCTCCGCGCGGCGCCCGCGGCGGTTCTTCGCTACCGTCGATGAAGTCCTGGATCTCGGGCGCGGCGACGTTGGCGAAGGTGCTGCTGGCAGCGGCCATGCATCCTTTCCCGGCGATGACTGCGTCATCGTTCATGACTCCGATCAGCGCTGGGGACGATCCGGGTGCGATCAGGGCGCTGCCACTGTCGCCATCGCACGGAGATCCCGAGGGAGCACTCGCGCAGAGCAGCACAGCGTTATCTTCGCCTTTTTCGCCTCCGCACTGCGTGCTCGAGCCGACGTTCATGCCAAGTGAATACAGCACGCCATTGAGTTCTTTGGTGCTTGGATTCTCCTCGCCGAAGCCGGTGAAGTCGACCGCTGTGCCTTCGGCTGGGTAGACCCCCAACGGCGTCGGCGAGATCGGGGCCACAGCCGGCCCGAGAGCAAGCGGTTGCGCAAGTTCAAGGACGGCGACGTCGTCGGGATTTACGTGACCGGAGTTGGGAATGTAGGTGTAATAAGGGTGCACGCGCACGCTTGTGACCGCGTCCTGCAGTTCCCCGGCTTCGTGAGATTTGAGGTTCGAAGTCCCGGCCCGGACGGTGAAGTCACCGGGCGGTATGCGTTCATCGGGTGCAGCGATGAACACACAGTGCGCGGCCGTAAGGATGTGGCTCGCGTCGATGACCGAGCCACCGCAAAGGATGCTTTCAAACGACGATTTCGAAGTCGGGAACACCGCCTCGACCGTCACCTGCCAGGGAGCCAGCGCGACCGAGATCGGAGCTCCGCCGACGATCGCCACATGAGCACGATCTCGATGCGCACGCAGGCCTCCTCGGCTTTGCGCCGCGCCAGCCACCGCCGCGGGCACCAACAACGAGCCGCTCGCCGCGAGCACGCACAGCGCGCGAGCCGCCCTGGAGCTCAACTGAGGAGCACCGACTTAACGGTCGTCTTGCCGTCCTTGACGGAAACGCTGAGCTTGACGGTGAGAGGATGGTGCTTGACGTGAGCAAGCCTCGTCTTGCCGGCTGCGGTCAAGCGCAGGACGAGCGTCCCACTCTTGCCGACGGCGAGCGAGTAGGACCCCTTGGCAAGCACGAGTGTCTCCTTGCGCTGAACCATCTTCTTGCCCTTGCGGTGCTTGACCACGATCTGCAACGACAACTCGGCCGACCCGGCACAGGCCGCGTCGCTACACATGATGTGCACGGTCGCCGACTTGCCCGACACGACGACCTTCGACCCCGTGATCGTGATCAGCGGCTTTGGGGCCGGCGGCGGGGAAATGACTGCAATGGCGGGGATCGCCACGCCGGCGCTCCTCGCGCTCTTTTCGCCCTTGGCATTCTTCGCGGTGACCTGACAGGAGAGGCTGTTCCCCACATCGGCGCTCTGCACCGTATAGCTGGTCGCGTTCGCACCGGCGATCGGAACGCCGCTACGCAGCCACTGGTAGCTGAACGTCGGCGCCGGCTTACCCGTCCACAGACCTGGCACACACAGCAGAACGCGTCCGAGCGCGGGGGTCCCAGAGACCACCGGTAGTGTGGTGTTCGCGGGCAGTGTCGAGGTCGACTGCATTGCGGCATCGATCCCCGACTTGGTAGCCGGTGCGATGACCGCTACGACTTCCGCTTCAGAGAGTGAGGATTTACCGTTGTAGTATTGGATGATGTAATTTTTGCCCCCGTCGAACCCGACTTTGTAGTCACCGCTGGCCAGCCCTGAGATCGTGTATTCCCCGTTTGAGCCGGTAAGCGCGCACGCCCCCAACGAGCCTTCACCGCTCCCCGTGCTGGCACAGACAAAAACTTCTCCCAGCGCTGCCCCTGTCGAGGCATCCGTCACTCTGCCCTCAATGCGTCCACCTTCTTCGAGTTTCCCGTCAATATTCGGTGTTGTGCCTGGTGCGGCCACCGGCACCATATTTGCTTCTGAGCGGGATGATCTGTATTCCCAGTACTGAGATACAAAGTCGAGGCCGCCTTCAAAGGGGGAGGAGAACTCAACATCATAATTGCCACTCGCCAGTCCCGTGATCGTGTAGGCACCGTTGGATTTGGTTTTCGCACACCCGAAGCCTTCACCGTGCACCGCAGACGCACACACCGCGATGCCTTCGATCTGTGCCCCACCCGAGGCACGCGTCACTTCGCCGGTGATCCGTCCGCCTTCTTCGAGCTCGGCATCGATGCCCGACGTGGTACCTGGCGCGTTGACTAGCACCGCTTTCGCATCTTCGAAGGAAGTCGTGCCGTCGTAATACTGGGTGATGTAGCCAGGTTCGCTTTCCGAGGGTGAGATGAATTCAACATCGTATTGGCCACTCGCCAACCCCGTGATCGTGTATTCGCCGCTCGATCTCGTCGTGGCGCATCCATAGCTTTCAGCGCTGAAATTCTTCGGCGCCCGCCCCAAACGCACAGACTTCGATCCCTTCGATCGCTGTCCCACCCGCAGCGCGCGTCACCGTGCCAGCGATCTGCCCGGTGCTCGCAGCCAGGGCGCCCGGCGCGAAGCCGAGCGAGAGCGCGATCATGAAGAGCACAGCAGGCACGCACAAGCTACGAGCGACCCGTCCGCGGACCCTTGCTCCGTCAACTCCGATCAGGCTCATCCGCTCACCTTGCTTCACCGCGCCACCTCCCCCACCAGTCGACAATGGGCGCAAGATACCGGATGCCAGAAGCCTCGTGTGCGCTAATCCTCGGCAACCAGCGCTACCCACGGCTTCAGCGGGATGCTCACGAATCTCGCCGCGATCGAGCACCTATACAAATGGAAAAGTCACCAGCCCTTTCTGCAGCGGACGCTACGGGCAGGACAATCTCCAAAGACTCGCCGCAGAGGAGACGACACCATCGGTCAAGATGTGAGCAGGCCACCGATGAGACGCCGGGCGCTCTCGCTCGCATCCGCTCGTGCCTGGGCGGGGTCCTCGGCGGTGGCGATCATCACACCCGCCTCCTTCAGTGCCGCGGCCAGCATTCGTGCGAGAGATGCGATCGGCGGGTCGGCGAGCTCACCGCGATCACGGGCGGCGATGAGGCTCTCTGCGATCATCGACTGGGCTTCGTCGAGGATCTGATCCCACCCGATCACCGCGGGTCCGTCGACGGTGATGCGATCAAAAGCCGGATCGGCGGAGGCCTCGAAGAAGGCTTCGCAATCGGCGAGCAGGCTCGCCGGCTCGCCGCTCTCACGGGCCTCCACAACACGCGCCCAGACGCCTTCGACGAGGCCAGCGTAGATCGCCTTGAAGAGCCCCTGCTTACCCTCGAACTGGTGGTACAGCGCGCCAGTAGTGACACCGGCCCGCTCGGCTATCTCACCGACCGAGACGTCCGCGTAGCCACGCTGGGCAAATAGCGCCCGCCCCGCCTCGATCAGCGCTTCGCGGGTGGTTTGGCTGCGCTCGCTCTGGGTGACCATTTGACTTACGTAACGTGATTATGAAAGTATGCGTAATCCCGTTACGTAAAGCATCCTAGAGGAGCCGGCCGATGACGACCACAGCTATAGACGAACTGCTTGCGCGCAACGCCCGCTTCGCCGAGCGCGACCACACCGAGCTCGCGCTCCTGCCACGGCTGGGCATGTGCGTGGTGACGTGTCCAGATCCGCGAGTGGATCCCGCCCAAGTGCTCGGCATCGAGCTCGGCGACGCCGCGGTAGTCAGGGCAGCGGCGGGGCGGATCTCCCCGATCGTCCTGCAGCAGCTGCTGTTCCTGCAAGCCGCCGGCGCTGCCACCGGACAGAGCAACACCGGCCTGGAGCTCGTGCTGATGACACACACCGACTGCGGCATCACACACCTCCAGGGTCCCGAGCACCGCGATGGACTCGCCGCGTTCCTCGGCTGCACCCCCGACGAACTGGACAGCAAGTCCGTCGGAGACCCCCACGGAGCCGTGCGCGCCGACATCGAATGGCTCGCTGCCAGCCCGCTGATCCCCGCCTCGCTGTCAGTCACCGGCCTCGTCTACGACGTGCACACAGGACACGCCGAGCTCGTCGAGCGTCGCTCACCGCTTCGCGAAGAAGCGGCCACCTAACCAATCAGTTTCGTGGTCCCGGCTGCCTTCAGGCGGCCGAAGAAGTACTCAGCCGTCGTCAGTGTGAAACCGATCGTGTAGATCTCCACGCCGCCTCCTCGCCGAACAACCGGTGAAGACTGCATGGCCTCAAGGTACGCCGCCCTGCAGACGGGGCCGCTTCGTGGATGGGTCACTGCTCCCCTGCTCGGGTCGCGCAGCCCTCGCCTCAGACGCCCTCGTCGGTGACCTGAGAAGAGATTGAGGGTGACTGGCCTGACCCCGGGTGCTCGGCCAGCCCTGCGCGCTTGCGCTTAGAGCACTTGGGAGAGACCCAGTGAGTGCGATAGGCGCGCTCGATCGCCGGGGAACCGCTCTTTGAGAACCGCAGCGACGGGCGGCCACGGGCGCGCGCGAGGTAGACAGTCTCACTGGGCTTCAGCCCACGGCGTTGTGCCCAGCGGCGAAACGACCGCATCGCAGTGGAAATCTTGCCGAGACTCGCAATCGTTACAGCCTCCAGATACTTCACCCGTCCCTGGCGCCACTCATCGACACGGCTGGGCGCCAGCCAGCCCAGGCCGACCAGCACATCGATCGACGTGACGAACTTGCGCTCCGCCAGTGCCGCCTCGGCCACGCGCGCGACACGCTGATCCATCCGCTTGTCGTTCTCCCTGGGCATTCTCGGCGTTACATCCGACCGGCAGAATACAGGCAGCCCGTGAGCAATGACGAGCTGGATGCGATGAGCGAGGCGCAGCTAGACGCGCTGGTCGAGGAGGACACCGCTGCCTGAGATAACGGCGATACCGAGCCGTGTGAACCCACCCGGAGAGACCGTTGGCTCCTCAGACCATAAGATCGGCGAGCAGTTGATCTACAACAAGCTCCTCCTCGATGCGTCGTCCTGTGTGGCGCATCGCGTCACTGAGACGCGGATCCCAGCTTGCAACTACCGGGGCACCACCAAGCGGCTGAGGCGATGTCATGGAGTCCGCCGCGCGTGTGTATGCCTCGGTGTCAAACTGCCAGGGGACGAGGGGCAGACGAGCATGCAGGACATTGCCGATGCGTATCCCGCCCCAGTCAAAGTCCCCGTGGTGAGCCAGCCGTGCGCCGGCTGCCACGAGCGCGCGCAGGAGCAGCATCGTGGCGGCGCCCGGTTGACCACCCGTGCACACCAGCGGCGGGCACTCCGCTCCAAGACGATCAGCCGCAAGCGCCACGATGACGGGGTTCTCGCAGATGTGCACCATCTGCCCCGCGAAGCTGCCGCCGGACACAGCCGCCGATCCAGAGGGTGCGGCGCGGGATGCGATCATCCATTCCGGTGGATCGCGAACGAGTTGACGCAGCGTCAGCCACACAGGCTGACCGGTTCTCTGGGCGGCCCGCAGAATCCGTCCAGAGCCTGTCTCCTCGTCACCTGACAGCCCAAGGGTGAGCACAACGCTGGAGAGCTCGTCGCACAACAACCCGACCGAGCCCCACGCCTCCCGGCGCGACTCCGACGGCGACTCGTCAGGGCCGGGGGCATTGAGCCCCGCAAGCGCCCGCACGGCGCCGAGCGCGAGTGTCGCAAGCGGCTCGCCCTCATCGAGCGCGTGGGCGCCGCCGGCGGCACGTGCCGCGAAGCCGCCCAGCGGCTCGCCGTCGGCCGGCAGCGCGGTGAGAACCGTGGCAAGCCGCTCGAGCAGGATTCGAGCATCCCCCGGGTCGGGCCTCATACGCTTGAGGACTCCCGAGCGGCGCAGCTGCTGGAGCCAGCTCGCCAACTTCTCAGAGCCGTCAGCCTCCATCTTGCAACGCCTGCCAACCAGATCCTCGAGCGGCGCGAACGCCCGCTCCCAGGCAAGCCGCTCAGCCGCGCTCGCCTCGGCGCGCACCACCACGGGCCCCGTGAGCGCGATCACCGCCGCTGCGAGGCCATCCTGGCTGACGCGCGAACGGCGCACCACCTCGTCCACCACGTCCAGCGGCACGCTGAGCGCACGCCCCGCACGCGGTCGCCGGCCGAGCAGGCGCTGCGCCGCACGGCGCTGGGCGGGTGAGGCATCCGCAAGCTTGACAGAGCCTGTAAGCGGCTGTCCGAGCTCGAGTCGCCGGCGCACCCGCGTAAGCAGCCATTGCAGCTCAGGATCACCGAGCAGCCGGCCGAGCCGCTCGAGGTCCATCGCGGAACCGCTTAGCCGCTCGTGCTCGGCGTCCCCCACCGACCCTCCCCGCCGGGTGGCTGGCCGTCATTTGCCTTCTCTACGACATACCCGTCGAGCAGCGAGGCATCGCTCGACTGCCCTACGCCATTGACGCCGTGCAGGGAACCATCGGCGGGGTCCGCCGCAACAGGGCGCTCGACGCGCGTGCGGGTCGCGCCGTCCCACTCCCAATGGCTGACGAGCACGGCGGGGATGCCGTCCATGCGCGCGAGCTGTGCGATTGCAAGGCCCGGCACCTCGCGGTAACAGCCCCACTCGCGCTCGCTGGTCATCACGACGTCCAGGTCGAAGGAGGTGAGCAGGCCGAAGCACTTAGCGCGCGAGTCGTCGTCGACGCCGGCGAACGCCTCGTCGAGCATCACCAGGCGCGGCGCGTGCGGACTGCCCGCCGAGGTGTAGTAAGAGGCCGCCGCCGCGAACAGGGGCACGCTCGCCGTCAGCACGCGCTCTCCGCCGGAGGCGGGGCCGGTGGCGCTGCGCCAGGCGCCGCCCTGATGGCGTTCGATCGCAAAGCGATGCCAGGTGCGGTAATCGAACGCCTCGGTCAGCTGCTCGATCCAGGTTCCTGCCACGTCGCGCGAGCGCACCTCCTGAATCTGTGCCTGCAGGAAGGCCCCGACCGCCGCGCGATCCCCCTCCGACCACGCGTCGGCGGACTGGCGCAGCAGGCGCTCGCGTGCCTCAGCGAGGCCCTGCGGGCCGTCCTCGGCGACGCGCCAGCGCAGACGCAAGCGCATGCCCGTGCTCGTCGGACGATCGGCCAGCTCGCTGTTGACTTCGCTGACGCGCTGTTCGGCGTCGGAGATCAGTTCTTGCAAGGTTCCCGCGACCTCGCCAACGAGATGGTTCTCGAGGATCTCGCGCTCGCGCTCGTCGAGCAAGCGTTCGCGGTCGCCGACCTCCTCGGCCAGGGAGCTCACAAGCTCGGGCACCGTCGTTGAGTGCCCGCGGAAGACGACCTCGACAACGATGCCTTCCTCGGGCATCGTTGCCGACGCGTTGTTGCCGTGGCGACGCAACGCGTCGCCGAGCGTGTTCAGCTCGTCGGTCACGCGGCTGGAAGCACGCCGCAAAGCGGGCTCGTCGTCGGGCGCGTCGGCCAGCTCCTGCTCAATCAGGCGGGCGACGCGCAGCCCGGCCGTGACGCTCCACTCCTCGCCGTCCTCGGGCAGCTCGACCTCGCCGAGCGCAACCGTAATCAAACCGGTGCTTGCAAAGCGCCGCAGCGCGTCCACGTCCGCCAAGCGCTGCTCGGTTGCCTGCTCCAGCTGCACAGCGAGCTGCTGGCGGCGACCGTCCTCCTTGCCCTCCTCGCGCTGCGCGCGCGAACGCTGCTCATCCGCCTCAATCTGCCCGCGCCCGTTTGCGCGCAAGTCACTCGCGACACCGGCAAGCTGACGCTGCAACTCGGCCACCGCCGCTCCGACCGTCCGCGCGAGCGTGTCGTGGCGCTCCTTGCGCTCGGTCGCCTCAAGCTCTGCCACCCCCCGACGCTCGTGCTGCTCCAGCGACTCTCGCGTTGCGCTCTCCACCTCCCTGCCCACATCGACCGCCGCCTCACGGGCACGATCTAGCGCAGCGATCGCCGGCCACAGTCCGGCGAGGGCAAGCCCGAGGGACTGCAACCCGACCCGCACGCATTCGAGCGCCGCACGCTCCTCGGGCAAGCCCAGCTCGTCGGCGCTCTCGCGCACTTCGTTCTCCGCCCGGGTCATGGCCGCCTGCGCCTGCTCGCACTGCTCGGCCGCCTTCGCGACGTGCTCGGCCAGGCGCAGTTGCTCGCCGTCCACGGCGGCGAGCTTGCCGTGTGCGTCGCGCAACGACTCATCGCTTGGCATCGCGCGCAACTGGCGCTCCAACTCCTCGCCGCGCTCGCGCAGGCGCTCACGATCGGCGGCCAGCTCCTGCAAACGTCGCTTCGCCTCGGCGAGGAGCCGCTCCAACTCGGCGAGTCTGGCCCGGCGCGCCGCGTCGCGGGCGCCGCGACCGATGAACGCCGCCGCCGGCTTGCTCCAAGTGCCACGCAGCACACCGTTGCGAAACTCCCCCTCGTGAGTCACCCAGACCGGACCATCGTCCTGTGCGAGCGAAACTGCCGCGAGCACGCGGCGCACCGCCTCCTCGCCCACCGCCCGCGCTTGGGGGTCTTCCGGATCGAGTGCCGGTTCGAGCACGTCCTGTAGACGCGCGCCGTCGCCCTCGTCGCCCGCATCGGGGGCGAGCAGCACGTCTGCGTTGCCTGGCGCAAGCAGCTCGCCGTCGGGGCTCACCCAGGCGTCGAGTATGCCCGACGCCTCCAACGCCGCCTCGATGCCGGCGCGCCGCTGCTCGGGCATGTCCGAGCGAAAATCGACCAGCAACCACAGGGGCGCGCCTGCCCGTCCCTCGCGCGCGGCGTGGTCGCGTGTGTGCGGGACCGGCGGCAACTCGTGCTCGCCGGCGCGCGACCGCTCGATCGAGGCTTCCAGTTCGCTTGCCAGCTGAGTCGCCTCCCGCTCCCCCGCTTCGAGCTCGGTTTGCTCTCGCGCGAGCGCCGCGCTCGCCTGGCGGCCCGCGGCGCCTACGACCTCTGCCAGCGGGTTGAGACCGCTGAGCGTCTCCACCCACAGCTCGAGCGCGGCGAGCGGCTCCGACGCTTCTGCAACGGCGAAGGCGGTGGCCCTCTCCATATACAGGCGCGCCGCCCTACCCAGCTCGCGGCCGGCCTCGGCCACTTGCTTGCCAGCTTGCTCGCGCCGCTCGGCAAGCACCGTGGCTTCGCTTGCGCGCTCCTCCTGGCGCTCGCGCGCGGCAAGCAGCTCACGGTGGCGATCGACGGCCGTCTCGAGCAGCGTGGTCAGATGGTCGATGGCGCGCTGTTGGCGCTTGAGGAGCTGCTCGGCGCGGCGGCGCAGCTCGGGCACATCCGTGGCGCGCTCGGAGCGACCAGCTTGGGACGCAGCCTCTGCCTCGGCGACACCCGCGGCATCGGAACGCACGCCCGTAGCGCGCTCGCCCCCGCCGGGCTCAGCCACTCCGCGCACGGCTGACGCATCGATCGCGCTGTCCACCGCCTCGGCGAACGCCATGGCGATCCCGGCCGCCAAAGCCTGTTCGGAGGCGGCGGCTCGCGCTCGGACCAGCTCCTCGCGGGCCTGCAATGCGCGCGCATCGGCGTCGGCGAGCCGCTGCTGCTGTTGCTGCATCCTGGTGAGCGCCTGCTCGTGCGCCAACCTCGCCCCCACCGCGTGCTCGGCGGCACGGCGGGCGTCCTCGGCGGCGCGCTGTAGCTCGCGCGCACTGCGCGCCTCCGGGCTCTCCTGCAGCGCACGTTCGCGCGCGCGCAAGCGCTCATGCTCCGTGCGCAGCGCCGCCAGCGCCTCCTGTGCCTGCGCCAGCTCGGCACGCGCCTTCTCATAAGCCGCCTGGGCTTCGGCCAGCTCGCGGCTGACGCGGTCGAAGACGGTCTGGGAGCGACGCGGCGGGGCAGCGCGGCGACGGCAGGCGATGCGCGCGTAGTGGCGGTAGGTGTCGAGATAAACCATGGCGGCGTCGCGTGCTTGCACCATCGCGGCGAGTGCGTCGCGATCCTCCTCCAGCCCACGGAAGGCCTCGGCGACATCGGCGATAAGGGCTTGGTCGAGTGGCGGCAGGGCTCTCGTGAGTGCCCTCGAAAGCGTCGCCTCGTTCGGGCGCTTGGAGAGCTGCGGGGCACGGATTTCGATGAGCAGATCGATCAAGGCGCTGTAGCGCTGACCGAGGGCGAACAGCGCCTCGTCTACCGCTCGGCGGTAGGCGCGCGCGGTTCGATGCACAGCACCATGCGCGCCGATCGCGTCCTCCAGGCTATCTCGCTTGAGAGCGCGTTGAGTGCCGTCAACCAGCATCAAGTCCTCGCCGACTCGCTGGTCGCTGACGAAGAACCAATGCTCGGAGATGCCTCGACCGCTGATCGCCTTCAGGCCACAGCCGAGCGTGCAGAACCGTGCGCCCTGCTCGGCGTCAAGCCGACCGAACTCAAGCCACGTGTAACCGAGACGTTCGGGATTGGGGTGCTCGCCGCCGAGCAGCAGATTCCAGTCCATGCGCTTCTTCGGGTCGGCGTCGGGCTCCACACGGTGAGGAGCAAGCTCGCCGTCGAGCAGGAACGGGAGCGTGAGGGCGAGCACCTTGGACTTTCCGGTGCCGTTGTTGCCACGCAGCAAGAGCCGCCCGTCGCGAAAGTGGAACTCCTCCTGGTCGTAGTAGAAGATGTCCACCAGGCCGGCGCGCAGCGGTTGCCAACGCTCGCGCCCTGGTTGCGGGAGGCTTCGCGGGGTCACGCCGGAAGCCCCAACTGCTTCCGCCCTGCCCGTCCAAACCTGTTCGGCCCCGGCTGTGCCGAGCCGGGCTGCTCGGAGCCCGCCAACTCCAGCTGTGCACGGCTCTCCATGATCGTCGGGTCTGCGAGTGCGTAGCGGGCGAGTGCGGGCAACGGCGTCACGCCGGCCGGCCCACGCCGCACGAGCCGCAGCGCCGTCAGCCGCTCGAGGGCGGTTTCGACCAGGAGCGTCTCGGCGCCCGGCTCCTGTGCGGCGCGACGCCAGTAGGACTTGTGCTCCTCAGTCAAGCTTCGAACGAACCGACGCAGCTGCTCCTCCTCGACGGGTTGCAGTCCATTGGGGGTTGCCCCAACTCCAGGTTCGGCCACAGTGCCCTCCCCGAGCCGGCCGGCCAAATACTCGGCCAGAAGCAGCGTCACATGCCCGTCGGTGCCTGTATCTGGCATCCGCACGTCGGTGAGGTCGTCGTCTGGGTCGACCATCGCGATGCCCTCCGCGCGAATCTCAGCGACGAGCCCGGTCAGCTCTGAGACGCGCTTGGTGAGGGCGGCGCGCTGGCCCGTGAGGTATGCCAGCTGGTCGGCGTCGAGTTCATCGTAGTAGAGCACCGGGTCGTCGAGCAGGCGCCGCGTGAGGTGGTGGCGCAGCGCGCGATTGCGCAAGTCCTGCGCTTCGGGCAGCGGATCGGCCGCGAGCTGTGAGAGTCGCTCGTCGAGCTCGCGGGTGGTGATCGTCGACGGCCCACGCGATGGTGCAAGCACGCCGGCCAACACTCGTCGCTGCACGTCATAGAGGGCATCGCCGGCATCTCGTATGTAGGCGTCCTCGTCGCCCGCCACCCTCCCCAGCACACCCAGCTCCAATAGTAGGCGCACGACGGCAACCAGGTCGCCCCGCTCCTCGCGCCCGCTCAACGTGAAGGTCACACCCGCGCTCGTCAGCTGCTCGTCTGCGGCGGCCACCCTCACCCCTTCGGCCAAGCGTCCTAGCGTGATCTGTGCATCTGAGCGCTCCAGTACCGACAGGGCCAGACATGTGAGCACGTAGCGCCGGCGGCTGAACGGCGCGCGCGAGCGTGTATCGCGAGCCGGATGCGTGAAGTCGTCGGTCGTGGGAGTCAGCTTGACCAGCCGCGCCACCTCGCTGTCGACGATCAAGCGCCAACCCGTGTTCGCGTCAAACCACGAGCGCAGCTCGGCGCCGTAGCGGCGCACGAGCCTGAACTCCTCGGCCTGGGCGCCACCGGCTCGCAGCAACGGTTGGCGCAGCAGCGCGCGCACGGCCCGCCGCAGGTTCGCCTCTCTGGCACCCTCTAGCGCGCTGTCGAGCGCATGGGTCACGTCGGTGCCACCCTCCAGGAGTCCTCGCTTGTGTTAGTCGAATGTGCATCGGGCATGACAGGTCTGGATCCGTTCGCCGGTGGGCTGAGGTCGGTTATCTCGATCACGTGGTCGGGGCCTCGGAATATGCCCGCGGGAGTTTGAATCTCGACGGGGACGGCATCCGCGAGTGCGACCAAGCGCACGGCCAGCGTGCCGTCGACGGTTGTGGTGGCGACCTCGCGGCGGTCGGGTCGGCGCGCCGCCAGCGCGTCGCCAAGCAGTGAGAGGAACAGGCCGAAAGCGTCAGGATCAAGCTCGCCAAGCTCGCCCAGCTTGGTGGGCCGCTCGGTCGCAAGCCGCGCCCGCGCGGCCGCCGTCTGCTCGCTCTGCTTGGCCGCAAGCCGCGCAAGCAGGCGACGGCCCTCCTCGCGGTCGGTTATCCGGTTGGCGCGGCCACGACGCTCATAGCTGCCTGTGCGCCGCAGGCGCGGGCTGATGTGCAGGGGCGGAGCGTCGCGCCAGGATGTGGACGGCGGCACCGGCTGCTCCTCGCGGGCTGTGCGCGTGTCGCTATCGAGCACCAGGTGGCGCGAGCCGTACAGGCCGAACGCGCCGCGCCACAACCGGTGCCGAGCGCCATCGTCGGGGGCCTCAGCGAACCAGAGAGCCAGGGCGCGAAAGTCGGCCGAGCGATCGGAGCGCCCCGAGCGGCGTTCGTTGAGTGTGGCAACCACCGCCAGTAGATCGGGGATCGCCTGGCGCGCGCGGCTGCGCAACAGCTTGGCCTGACTAGGGTGGCCGGGCTCGGAGACAAACCACTGGCACAGTCCCTGCCAGCGCTCCTGCCACATTGCGATGCCGGCGCGATAGGCAGCCTCGCGCGGGTCGTCACCGCCCGTGAGCTTGCCTTCGCGCCGGTCGTCCTCGCCGCCCGGCCCATCGGCGCTGTCCCTCCCCGCGGTGGCACCCGGGGCGGCGTCTTCGGCGTCGCGGTGCGCGACGATCCTGAGCAGACGTGTCACCTCGGCATCCTCAAAACCAAGCAGCAGTCCCGATATTTCCGCGCCAACCGTGAGAAGATCCGCGATGAAGCGCTCCAAATAGTTGACCAGCTGGTCCTTGTATGCACGGAAAGCGTCCACGTCGGCGTCGTGGAGCTCGATCGTGCGCCGCAGCGATCCCATAAACGCCTGAGCGTTGTTGGCGAGATCTTCAGAGCGATCGACAAGGCCGCGCAACAGCAGGCCCAAGCGCGCGGGATCGGGATCGGCCTCGCCCGCCAGCTCGCGCAGGGCACGCAGCTGAGTGGCGATGTCCGCCAGAGCGACAGCCTGCAGAGCGCCGCGCTTGCCAAGCTGCTCCTCATACACGCCGAGCGCCCGCTCGGCGGCCTCGCCCGCGTGCGTCAGCTGATAGAGAAAGCGCGCGCGATGGAAGTCCTCGACTGTCGTGACCCTGCTGGTGTCTGGGTCAGCGCGCAGGTTGCCCCACTCCACAAGCCGACCGAGCGCCTCCGCCAGCGCCTCCTCGGAGACGTGGCGGCTCGCCGCGTCCTGTGCCAGCACCTCGTGGAGATCCTCGCCGCGCAGATGCACCACAAACCGCCGCTTCGCGGCGACGAACTCTGCCATGATCTGCCTGTAGGACACAACATTCGGTGTCGCGAGATGGGCAAATGGTCTGAACGCGTCAGGATCCATCATCGGGGACGTTAGCCTCCGGAGGGGATTGGTTCGGGCCAGACGACCAGCCTCGGACGCCTCATAAGAACTCGTACTCATGACGCGTCCAACGCTACGCCGCGCTTGGGACGGCTCGCCACCGCGGACCGTCCGCGAAGCGAAGGGGCGCTGTCTACGCTCAGGCGCGCACGATCACGACGCGTGTGACCGTCACCGCCGCGCCGTGTAGGGGTGTGAGCTTGATCTTCACCGTCAGCGTCAGGCGCCGGTGGCGGCGCAACGAGGCCTTGCCCTTCGCGCTCAGCGGCACAGTGAAGGATGTCGTGCCGGCGTACAACGACGTGCGCACCAGCCGCCCGAGGAGCACCTGCGGCGAGTGCCCCGCCTTGGCCAGCAATGCGCCGCTCGCCAGCAGGTCGACCTCCAGCCGTCCTCCGACGCCAGCCTGAGAGATCTTGACGGAGCCACGCACCGAGGAGCCGTGCTGGGTTTTGGCGAGCTTGACGGCTTCAGAAGCGCTTCCCACCAGCGGCGAGGAGAGCGCGGCTCCGGGGCCCGATCCTCCGGCAGGGCTCGTCGGGGAGGTCGTGGTGCCGCCGCCACCGCCGGGCGATGTCGGCATGGTGGGGGTTGTGCCCGTGGCGGCGCCTTCGACGACGATTTCATACTCGGTGTAGTTCAAGGATGGCCCACCGTTGAAGAGGGTCGAGCTTTCGAACTTGTACGTCCCTGGTTGTTCGAACTTGCACTTGCCTTCCCAGTTGGTCGTGGCGCTCGCGGGCACACCGGTGCAGGCCGGCGCAGAGCCCAGCCATACAACGGCCGCCGCGGTGGTCGCGTGGTCGGTGAACATGACTTCGCCGCCGGCGGCGATCGTGATCTTGCTCGCGGGTTCCGGTTTCGGCCCTGGGGCTGTCCAGCACGGCCAGTTTTCCTCGACGCAGTTCTCGTTCACTTCGAGCTTCGCTTCGGACGGCGCGGCGGCGAGCGCGGGCAGCACGGCCACCGCCGCCCCGATCAGCGCAGCGAGGGCGAAAAGCACGAGCACGCGTGGCCTGGAAAGCATGCGCGGTCTCATCGTACGACCACGCTTCGCGTGAGGGTCACAGCCGCGCCGTGTTTGAGTGTGATCACGATCTTCACGGTCAGCGCCAGCTTATGATGCTGGCGCAGCGCGCGCTTGGCCTGAGCGTCGAGCGAGACCGTAAACGACACCGTGCCGGCGGGCGCCGAGGGACGGACGAGCCGCCCGACGCGGGAGCTGCTCGATCGCTTGACCTTCGCCAGCGAGGCGCCCTGGGCGAGCAACTGCACTTCCAGGCGCGCGCCGCCGTCGACGGCGGGGATCTGGACCGTGCCATGCACGGCGTCACCGTGCTGGGCGTTCGCCAGCGCGAGCGTCGCGAGGGGGCTGCCCCCGCCGGACGGGGGAGGCGTTTCGATCGAGCCGGAGGTCGTGGCCGTGGGGGCCCCGCCGCCAGAGGGCTGGGTGGAGGTCGTAGCCGTCGGCGTTGTAGTCGTCGGCGTTGTAGTCGTCGGTGTGGTCGGCGTAGTGGTCGTGGGGGTGGTCGTCGTTGTAGTCGTCGGAGTCGTGGTTGTGGTCGTCGTGGTGGAGGTAGTGCCGGTGCTGGCGCCTTCGACCACGATTTCGTATTTGGTGTAGTTCTCGTATGCGTCTTTGAAGAGGGTCGAGCTTTCGAACCCGTACGTCCCAGGTTCTCCGAATTCGCACATACCTTCCCAGCCGGTCTTCGCCGGCATCGGGCTCACGGGCACTTCTGAGGAGCAGGTGGGCTGCCCGCTCGGCGTGCTCGTCCACTTGATGTTCGCTTCCTTACCGTGGTCGATGAACTTGACTTTGCCACCCGCGGCGATCGTGATTGTGCTCGCGGGTTCCGGTTTCGACCCTGAGCCGGGGGTTGCCCAGCACGGCCAGTTTTCCTCGACGCAGTTTTCGTTGACTTCGAGCGTCGCTTCGGACGGGCCGGCAGCGAGCGCGGGTAACACGGCCACCGCCGCCCCCATCAGCGCAGCGAGGGCGAAAAGCAAAAGCGTGCGCGGTCTCATCGTGAACCCACCTTTCTCATGCTGTATGTCCCCGTGGCAGTCGCTGGGCGCCGTGCATGGCGCAGCGGCATCCCGGCCCGTCATCCACCAAAGACTCCCGCGCGCAGAGATCCTTCCCGGAGGGGCTCAGTAGCCGTAGCCGCCACCGTTCGAGGATTCCGAGGAGCTGCCGTGCTCGGCGCGGGGGTGCTGCTGGAGCCGGTCGTGACGACACTCCAGGTGCCTACGTCTTTGATGCCCTGGCTGTCGATGAGGATCGTGCCGAGCGAGTTGGAGACTGTCTTCACGAAGACGGCGCTTGACGAGCTGCTGCTTGTCTGCGCGGCGGGCTGCGTGCTGGCGGCCGAGCGACTAGAGAGATGGGTGTCGCGGCGCGCCGGCGTCTGAGCAGCGGCAGTCTGCTCGTCCCACTCGACGGCGGTGATCCGGCAGTGTGGCCACCATATACTCGCACGACATACTCGAGGAGAGGACGCACAATGGCTGTAAGCATAAGGCTCAAGTTCGCTGGGGGAACGCAGGAGAACTACGATGCAGCACACGCGCTCATGGAGATCGACACCAACCCGCCCGCGGGAATGATCGTTCACGCAGCCGGCCCGGTCGAGGGCGGATGGGGCGTGATCGACTTCTGGGAGTCGCGCGAGGCCTTCGACAATTTCGTCGGCGAGCGACTCATGCCACGGCTACAGAGCCTCGGCGACCGTGGCTTCCCCAGCCCGCCAGACGTGAAGGAGTTTCCGGTCCACAATCTCCAGACCCCGTAGGTCGACGCTCGGATGGGGCTGGCGCAGCAGTGTGCACACGGTGGCGGTGGGGGTCATCCCCATAGTGTGCAGATCGGCAGCGCGTAGATCCGCTCGGCGAGTCGAAACGGCCGTGGGCCCGTGTGGAGCACCGCACCGGCGAGGAAGCGCTCGCCGAGCTGTTCGCGCAGCCACTCCAGGTGTCTGGCGTCACTGCGCTTGGGTGCCGAGGAGGACTTGAATCTCGACAGCGACGACGTCCTCTCCCGAGAGCTCGGCGATCAGGTCTATCTCGTGTCGTGCGTCTCTGGAGAGTAGGTGATACAGGCGAGATCTGGACGAAGTGAGAGCCGCCTCGGGGCGAATCTGGGCGAGCACGAACGTATCGATCATGCGCCCGAGTAGATTGCCGTCGCGAAGCACGGCTCGCTCGTCCAGGTCCAGGGCCGCCGCCACCAGTGAGGTGTCCACCAGGTAGCGCTTGGCGGTTCGCGTCATCCGTGAGACCCTGTTCGTGCTCCACGCGGGCAGGGTCTCGAGTACGAGGAGGTTGGTGAGGAGGCGCTCGTAGGCCGAGGCGGTCTTGTGGTCGATTCCAGCCGCGTCGTAGAGCGTCTTGCTTTGGATGATTCCAGCGGTGTTCAAGGCCAAAGCTTCGAAATACAGCCTCAGGCGGTGTGGATCGCGATTCTCTTGCAGGGTCTCGAGGTCTCTGGTGAGGAGCTGGTCCAGATAGCCGCTCAGCCATGCGCCTCGTGTGTCCGGGGACGGGTCGAGGGCCGCATCGGGAAAGCCTCCGCGCAGCGCCAGGTCGATGTAGCCGAGCAGATCGGGCGGATCGGCTGGCACCGCAAACGCGTCGATGTCCGCGTGCGCAAGCCTTGACAGAAACGGCTCGCCGGTGAGCTGGCCGACGATCTCGCGCACCGTGAGGCCGTACATGTGCACGTCGACGACCCTGCCGGTGCCTGGCCACGTGGCGCCCGTGAACTTGGCGCGCACGCTGCCCGTGAGCAGGAAGCGGCCCGCGCCAGACCCTCGATCGACCGCCCGCTTGACCGCGCCGAGGACGCCCGGCACCGCTTGCCACTCATCGAGCAGGATCGGCTCAGGCAGCGCAGCCAAGGCCGCGTCGGGATCGGCTTCGAAGGCGCTCGCCTCGACGGTATTGTCGAGCTGGACGACACTGCGCGACAGGCGACGCGCGATCGTGGTCTTGCCGGTCGCACGAGGGCCAACTATCGAGAGCGCAGGCAGCCCCGCGAAGAGCTGCTCGAGGCGAGCCTCGGCGAGTCGCGGAACGTAGGGGCGTGCGGACATACCCTGAGAATAAGGCTATTTGCAGAATATTCCCACTTTCGCGCATCCATCACTCCCACTTTCGCCCATATTCCATTCCCACTTTCGCTCAGGAGATCTTCCAGCCACACGAGCTCCACGCGTCTAGCGTCGTCTAGCCGGTCTAGCGTCGTCTAGCGCAACCTGATCCAGGGCAAGCTCCTCAGGGGTCGCCGAGGGGACGATCGGTGAATGCCCGGTTATCGGGCGGATGTGTGTCAAGGCCGATTGACCCGAGGATCGATTCCTGCGATGCAGATCCGTGGCGCGTCCATGCGGGTGAGATGGTTGAGAACGATCCGCATCGCATCACGTCCGCCTTCAGCCCGAGCGCACCGGACGCGCTGACGCCATCCAGGGTGCTCCACGATCGCGCCACCCCCGCCACCGCCCAGCCGTCGCTCACCAGCAGCTCGATGACCGCGCGACCCAAATTGCGCACTCCGAACACAACCGCACTTCGCTGCTTACCTTGCATCTCGCTCATCCAATCGCTCGATTCCGTCGCGGTGTTGGTTCGAACCCGCGACATCTGGGTTATGAGGACAGCTTTGCGTTCTGCCTTTCGCTCTCAGGTGAGAGTCACGCGTCTCCGGTCGCGAGCGCGCCTGCGTCGAGTGCGCCGCGGCGCGCCGCCTCGGCCTGCTCGCGACTGTCACGTGGGGAGATCAGGACGGCGGCGAGGATCGCGCCGAGGATCGCGAACCCGGACCCCACGAGAAAGGCACGGTCGAACCCTTTTGTGAGCGCGACGGAAGGGTGCGTGCCACCACGCAGTAGCGTCTGGGTGCGGCTGTTGGCGATCATGGCGAGGATCGCCAGGCCGACCGCGCCGCCCACCTGCTCGGAGGTGTTGATCAGTCCCGAGGTGAGGCCGGCCTCACCCGGCTTGGTCCCCAGCACGGCGCCAATTGTCACCGAGACGAAGGAGAACCCGAGGCCGAAGGCGGCGAGCAGTGACGGCCCCAACACATCGGCACTGAAGGACCCACCAGGTGCGGGGACTTTCGAGAACCACCTACGCAAGGCATTCCGCAAGCTCGACGTGAAGTCACGCACGCAGCTCGCACACCGTATCTCGTAGTTGTACCGGTGAGCCTCTGTCCACGGGTTCTAGGCGACGCCGCTCGTTTGCGTTCTAATGTTCCGGGCATGGCTGTGGCGGAGCCCATCGAGGTGGCTGACGCGCCTGAGCGTGATCGCTACGAGCTGTCGATTGACGGCGAGGTGGTTGGCTTCACCGCCTATCGCGCACGCCCCGGCCTGATCGCGTTCATCCACACCGAGGTCGACGAGCGCCTCCAGGGTCGCGGGCTCGGCGATCGGCTGATCCGGTTTGCCCTGGAAGACGCCCGCTCACGAGGTCTCGCGGTGCTGCCGTTCTGTCCGTTCGTCAAAGCATTCATCGAACGTCATCGGGAGTTCGAGGCGCTGGTTCCAGACACCTACAGGGAGCAGTTCAGCTTGTGAAGCGCTACGAGGGCGAGCACATCGAGGTGACTTACGACCTCGAACTGGATGGGAAAAGGGAGACCCGTGCCACCATCTGCCGCTGTGGCCAGTCATCGAACCAGCCCTATTGCGACCGCAGCGGGCCGTGTCAGCAATGGGAGTACGAGCCAGGTCGCCGAAGATAACCGCCGCCTTCATCTGCGCCGTTCTCTCGTGCTCGCACGGTGGGCGTACTGGTACCTTTGTCTCGGTGCAGCCGGAGGCGGTGTGACTGCTCTCGAGTAAGGAGTGGATCGTGCAATGGAATCCCCAATCCTGATCGATACCTGGACAGTCGACCCATCACGGAAGGACGAGCTTGTTCGAGGGATCTCCGACGCTGTCCGGGATGTAATCCTCGAGCAGCCGGGTTTCGTTTCCGCCCAGGTCTACGAAAGCGCCAACGGGGGCGTCGTGATGTTGAGCGTGCGCATGCGAACAGCCGAGGATCGCCAGCATCTCACGGACTCGCCTGAAGCTCAAAAAGCGCTCCGCGAGCTTCGCAAGATCGCACACGCCCACGCTCATCCTTACCGGCTCGTTGAGAGCTTCGGCGAGTCTGACTAACCCAAGAGCGTCGGCCCCGAGGGCTTCGCGGACGTCGTCGCGCCGTCCGATGCTGCTCGCGCCAGCACCGATCACCGCGCGTGCGGTCGCGACGATGCTCGGCCTGCGTCCTCAGCGGACTCCTCGGCCGATCCCTAATCCTCTGGCTCGACCCCTCCCAGCTCTGTGACCGGCGACACTCACCTCCGTTTCGGGCGACTTGTGTTGTTGTCTCCCATATATCCCACCCATCTCATCCCGTCCCACCCCAATATGTCCTGCTTGCCTCGAGGGGGTTGTTTTGTTCTACTCCAGCACATCCATCCTCGCGATCATTCCGTCCTCGAGCTGGTAGGAATGACGGACGCTGGAGTCCGACAGGAGCTCGCCGGTGTCGGCGTCGTGAACCACCTGATGGACGTCCACCATGATGCTGCCGTCTGGCTCCTTTGTGAAGCGCTTTGGCTCAACGTTGCTGGAGATCACCGCGAACTGCTTGTTCCAGTAATCGCGAAGCGCCGCGTGTCCGATCACCCGACCCCCCTTCCAGGCGTTGGGCCAGTCCACCTCGGGATGCATCAGCTCGAGCGCCGCATCGATGTCGCGGGCGTTGAACGCGCGGTAGGCGGAGCGCAAGAGCGGCTCGGGGTTGGGCATGCGGGGCACCCACCGGCCCGCCACGACCTCAGGACGCAGGCGGGAGTGAGGACACTTCCGGCAGCGTCACGGTGACAGCGACCGCGGGGGATACTCCGCTGACGTTCCCTTCGCCGCCAGGCACACGGACTCGGAAGGTCTTCGTGCCGGGCGTCCCGAGCGTTGTCTTGAAGCTGTACGTCGAGCTGGCGGTGAGGACGCCGGTGCTGACAATGTGGAAGTTGGCGTCGCTGCCGAGTCGCTCGAGGTAGATCGTGTGACCCGCGTCCTCAGGCGTGACCGTGCCGGTGAACGTCTCCGTTTTCCCGACCGTCGAGGTGGTCGAGCTCGGGCTGATCGTGACCGCGTCAGCGACGCCCACAAACGCCTGCGCGGTCATGCGCTCCATAGAGGTGGTCTGTACTTGGTAGACCTCGTTGTGCAGCGACGGTGTCTGGGTGAAGCTGTAGCTGCCGTCGGCGCCGGTCACGGTCGAGGCGAGCGGCGCGTAGGCGCCTCCCGGTTCGTGACCCCACAAGGTCACGCTCTTGGCGGGCAATGGAATGGTGCTCGAGCCGGGCTCATACAGCACGCCGGAGATCGTCACGGGGCTGCCTACGCCGATCGTCGGCGCGCTCGCGTTGATCGTAAACGCTGGGCGCTCGGTCTGCTGGATCACGACCGTGAGCGGATCGGACTGCGTGCGCGTGTTGCGTGCGTCGCCGGCGAAAACGGTCCGCAGATCGAAGTCGCCCGGCCGGCGAAAGTCATGCGTGATCGAGTAGTCAGAGCTCGCTTCGATCACGCCCCGTCCGATCGTTCTCCAGCCGTTGCCGGTTTCGCCCGTCTGTTCCTGCAGGAGCACCGGCTCACCTGTGTGACCGCGCGTCGGGATGATCTGGCCGGTGAACGTCAACGGATGGTTCGTTTCACCGCTTTCCGAGCTCGCCTGGAAGCTCAGCAGGGCGGCGACGAGCTCGTGCACCGTGCGGCTGTGGACATGCCCAGGTCCGGGCGAGCTCGCGAACCAGCTCCGGTTGGTGAGGACCACACCGTCCGCGCGAGTGAACTCGTAGAAACCGGTCGCGTTGGTGAGTGTGCTCTGCGCGATCGTGAACTTGCCCGCCGGGTTGATTCGCTGATGCAGCACGATCTTTTCGCCGCCGGCATGGGGCCCCTTCAGCTGGCCGTAGATCAGCACCCCCTCTCCGCTGATGATCGGTTTTGGCACAGCGTTGATCGTCAGGCCGTGGTTGTGCTTCGGCGCGGCGCTGACGACGCCCGGCGCGAGCGCCACAACAAGCGCGGCGATCAGCGATGCTGGCACAACGACGCGTACAGACATGAGCCGTCCTTTCCGCTTGCTCCCGACTTCGTTGAGTATCGCCGATCGGCGACCTCAGCCGCCTGCGACCTAAGATGTGACAGCATTTGACATAGCGTTTATTATCTGTGATACTATTTACTATGTCAGAGGTCGCTCACCGTACATCCCTTCGCGATGAGCAGAAGGCGCTCACTCGTCGCCGGCTACTCGACGCCGGGGAAACCGTGTTTGGTCGAAGCGGCTTTCACGGCGCCTCAGTCGAGGAAGTCGCGCGGGAGGCCGGGGCGAGCACGGGGGCGCTGTATTCGAACTTCGCCGGCAAGGAGGACCTGTTCCTCGCGCTGTTCGAGGAGCGAATTGCCGCCGACGTGGGCGACTACTCGCAGATCGTCGCCGCGGGCGCGACGATCGAGGAGCAGGCTCGTGGGGCGGCGGACCGCTGGATGGCGATCCTGCGCGAGCGCCCCAACTACTTCCCCCTGCTGATCGAGTTCTGGGCCTACGCGATCCGCAAACCGGCGCTGCGGGAGCGCTTGGCCGGGCGCTTTGCGGTGCTGCGCTCGGCCAGTGCCCGCCTGGTTTCAGAAGGTGCGAAGCGCCAGAGCCTGCCACCGAACGCCGAGGCCGGCGAGCTCGTGGGGATGCTCATCAACGCGCTGGGCAACGGCCTGGCGTTGGAGAAGCTGGCCGCCCCCGACGCCGTTCCCGACACGCTCTACGGCGACATGCTCGTGCTGATCCTCCAAGCCTTCGACGCGCTCGCACGCGAGAGCCTGGGCGTCGCCGACGCGGGCGGCACGAGCGCCCTCCAGGAACCAGCGCGCGTAAAGAAAGGAGCCAAGCATGAGTGAGATCTCGCCGACCGTCGGCCGTGAGGCGCCACCGCGCCCGCTCGCCGACCCCGGGCTGCGCCGGGCGAGCACGCAGGACATCCGACCTTTGAAGGCCGTGCTCGCGGAGGCTTTCTTCGAGGACCCGATCCTCGGCTGGTTGATGCCCGAGGACAGCAAGCGACTGGCGCGCCTGCGTCGCTACTTCGCGATCGAGCTGCGCCACCTGGCGCTGCCACGCGGGCGCGTCTGGACGACGAGCGATCTCGCCGGCGCCGCGCTGAGCCTGCCGCCCGGCGCGTGGCGCTCACCACTGCGCGTCACCCTGTTAGAGGGCAGCGCCTTCGGGGTGCACCTCTCCAGGGCCGCGCGGCTGGGCGCCGCAATCGAGTGGCGCCACGTGCACGGGCCGCACTACTACGTGCGTGACGTCGGCGTCCTGCCGGACATGCAGGGCCACGGTCTCGGCAGCGCGCTGCTGCGCCCGACGCTCGAGCACTGCGACCGCGAGGGCCTGCCAGCCTATCTGGAGGCATCGAGCGAGCGCAGCGCCGCGCTGTACGAGCGCCTCGGCTTCCAGCTCACCCGCGAGCTGCGCGTTGGCGGCAGCCCGCCGCTGCGACTGATGCTCCGTCCCCCACAGCCCACAGACGGGATCTCGTGAAGACGGCCCCACCACCAACGCTCCAGGGACCCGGGAATCCCTCGCTGGCCTGAGATGGCTGGCATGGGCGATGTGAACAGGGCCCGTCCCTCACCCCCGGCTCGACCCTCCCACCCCTGAGACCGGTCAAATCCCACCTCTGGTCGGGCAACTCGTGTCGTTGTCTCCCATCATGCCCCATCTGTAGCGTATTGTCTGCTTTCATGAAAATGGGCGCCCCCAGAGACGAGGCCGCAACGGGCCCCGCAACCCTGCCGCGCGATGTGCACGCACGCTGGGACACGCGCGCGGACGCGGCAAGGCAGGTGGCGACGGCGACCGATGACGCCGAGGGCTTCCACGCCGCGTTGGGCGCGATGGCACAGGTAAGACGCGGCATCGACCACCAGCAGATCCTCAACGCCCTGCACGTACCCGAGGACGCGGGCGAGCACGCGGAGGCCCTGAGCGGGATGCTCCTCCGCATCCCCGAGGCCTGGGGACGCTGGATCTCCTGCGGCCGCGGTTGGTATCCCCTGCTGGTCGAGCTCGACGAGCAGTTGCGCGCACTGCTGCCCAACTACGTGATCCACCAGGTGAAGGAGAAGTTTGGTGGCCTTCGGTACTACTGGGAGTCCGGCGAGGACCTCCACGACGACTTGGAGCGGCGCGTGGAGCTCGCCAACAAGCTCATCCACACCGCTGAAGCCCGCGCGGCCGTCACCTGCGAGCTCTGCGGCGCGGCCGGCCGGCTGCACCGCACGCCCGCGCCCGCCTGCCGGTACAAGACGCTCTGCCCGGCCTGCGCCGAGCGGGAGAGCTACGTGCTCGGCGGCGCAGAATCAGACTCGGGGTAAGACAGGCGCCTCACCCTCAACGCGCCTGATGAACGGGGCCTTGGCCTCGGTGTAGGCTTCCCGATCCTCGGGATAGCGCGCGGCGAGCGCGCGCTTCAGCGCCACATACTCTGCTGCCAGCGCTGGATCTGCGCGCAGCCGGTCACGGAAGCGCAGGCGACGCTCGAGCTCCGCGCGGTCATCCACCAGATGGAGGTGGTGGGTGCGATGCGAAGCCCTGGGGTAGCACAGAAAGCGCCGGTGGGTGAGGGTCCCATTGAATGCCCATGGATACTGGTAGCCGCTTTCTACGAGAGCAGCAACCGGCGCATCGAGGTCGTCCACGAGCGCGACGATGTCGATGATCGGCTTGGCTAGGAGCCCGGGGACGGCAGTGGAGCCGATGTGATGGATCTCCAAGGCGTCGAGCAACGGCTCGAGTCGTTCGCGCTCGGTCTCATAGAGAGCCGGCCATGCCGGGGCATACTCGACGAGCTCAACACGCCCATTACGGACCCCCGCGCGTGCGAGGTCTCTTTCAGCGGCTGCTCGGCGATCATCTCCCTGCATTGGCACGTATCCACAATAATCCGTTCATGGCCTACGACGAGGATCTCGCAAACCGGATCCGCGAGCTGATCTCAACGGAGCCCGCTCTCACCGAGAAGCGCATGTTCGGCGGCCTGGCCTTTCTGATCGGCGGCCACATGTCCGTCAGCGTCAGCGGGCGGGGCGGCCTGATGCTGCGCTGCGATCCGGCCGAGACCGAGGCGCTGCGTGGCAAGCCGCACGCCGGCCCGTTCGAGATGCGCGGTCGCGTCATGGATGGATGGCTGCGCATCGACCCCGAGGGCCTTCACACCAAGCGCCAGCTCAAGCGCTGGGTCGCTCGCAGCGTCACCTACGCGCGATCATTGCCGCCGAAGGGGTAGCCGGTCGCCATGTCGATTGGAGACGTGGCCGGCTGGGACGATGTGCGCCGAATCGCGCTCGCGTTGCCCGAGACCTCCGAGCGTCTCTCACGTGAGACGCGTCAGTGGCGAGTCAAGGACAAGCTGTTCGTCTGGGAGCGCCCGCTCCGCCGATCGGAAATCGAGACCCTGGGAGACGGCGCTCCCGATGGGCCGATTCTCGGGGCGCGCGTCGAGCACCTCGGGGCGAAGGAGGCTTTGCTCGCCGACGATCCCGCCGTCTTCTTCACCACCCCGCATTTCGACGGCTACCCGGCGATCCTCGTGCGCCTGGAGCGGATTGCCTCGCCCGAGCTCGACGAAGTGATCGTGGAGGCATGGCTTTCCCGCGCGCCCAAGCCCCTCGCGCAGCGATACATCGACACTCGGCTGGCCCCTTGACGGGAGGTTACGGCGAACTTCCGCAACCTCCCCGCCACGAATTAGACGACGGCCCGCCTGACTCCTACTGGGCCGCTTTGCACGCTGCCAGTGCGTGTTCCTTCACCGCCCCCGCGGGGATCGGCGAGGCGTTGATGACTTCCTCGCACACTTCTTTCGCGGCAGCACGTGCCCCCGCGAGGTCGCCAGCGGCGGCTTTGTTGCAGATCGCTTCGACCTTCGCCTTTGTGCTCGCTCCCAGCGTCGGCGCCTCTTTGATCACCGACTTGCACTCCGCCACAGCGTTCGCCACGGCCGCCGAGCTCGCCGGGTTTGGAGCGGTGCTCGGGGTGCTCGAGGTAGTCGCGGTGGACGACGGAGTCGAGCTCGTCGTCCCGCTGGTCGCGGCGGGCGGACTGCTCTGGCTGCTTGTCGAGGAGGAGGAGCTGCTCCCGCACCCGGCGATGAACACACTCCCGATGACCACGACCACGAGCCACCTGGACCTTTGCCTAATCATTTTGCCCCCTAGATCGATCGCGGATAGGACGCCTGCCCGTCAGCTCTCGGCCTCTGGCCGGGGACGCGCGTCTCGACAACGCTACACCCGCGCACGGACCCCTGGCCACTGCTCACTCCGCCGGCGAGGTTCCGCGCTCCCTCAACACTCGCCCGGTCCGCCCGCCGGCCGCGCTCAACAGCATGCCGGCGATCCCCGTGATCACGACCAGAAACGGCGGGAAGCTGCCGAGCGAGACCTTCGCGTGGGTACCGACGATCGCGTGCACGAGCAGCAGCGCGATCCCGTAGATCACTCCGGCCACCAGACCGCGGTCCGCTCCGCCCCACCCGTCCTGATGCTCGAAGCCCCCGACGAAGCTGCCGATCGCGGCGAGGGCACCCCATGCCCAGTATCCGCCGCTGGAAACTCCAATCAACACACCGGCGACCCCGCCGAAGATCGCGGGCAGGACCCCGCCCAGCACGACCTGCGCGGGGCGCGGGCGATCCCGGAACAGCACTGGCTCGTACATTTAGGCTCCTCCCGGCGGTTGACCCGGGCCTATTTCCCCTGCACCAACCATATCGGGTGCCGGCGGGCCTCGGCCGGTGTCGACCGGCCTCAGCGGGGCATTCCTACCGCGCGTCGAGCACGCGCTCGCGCTGGTGCCGGCGCCACGCGCGACGTCCGGTCGCGAGCGCCGCGACCAGCAGCGCCAGCGGCAGGAGCACCGCCGCGGCGATCAGCAGAACCGCGAGCGCCACGACGAGCACCCTGCCCGCGTCGTGCAGCCCTCGGTTGATTGTCAGCCCTTCGCTTCCCACACTCTTATCGCCGATGACGGTCACTTCGACTTCGCTGGTGCTCGCCTTCTGTGAGACCGCCCGGAGCGCCGTCTGGGCCTGGGCGATCGCGCCGCGGTTCTGCGCGAGTCGTTCGCGCAGGCTGTCGATCTCTCCTTCGGTGCTCGCCTTCGCCAGGGCACGGAGCAGGGCCTGCCGTTCGGCGGTCGCGTCGCGCAGTCGCTGCCGGGCCGCGTCGTAGGTGTTGGTGATGTCCTGCAGCGTTTGGCTCTCCGCGCGCACCGGCGCGAGCGCTCCGAGGGAGGCGAGCGCGGCGCTCAGCTTTGCGCTCGGCAGGCTCAGCGTCAGATTGGCTTCGCCCGCGCCTTCCCCCGTGTTTACGTGGGAGCTCTGCACGAAACCGCCCTCGCTCACCGCGAGCTGGGACACGCGGTCGGCGGTCAACTGCACTTCGCTGGGCGTCGCCGCCAGTCTGATCGAGGCGCCGAGTTGCTGCACGCGTCCGGGTGCTGCGGCCGGAGCACCGGATGGTCCAAGGTCTTCTGGCGCGAGGGCACGGCCTGCGTTTGCGGCCACCGCCGGGGCGCTTGCAACCGCGCCGGATGCCCGGCTGGCGTTATCCGCATGGGCAGCGATCGAGGGCGATCTCGGGGAGCTCTCGACCACATGGCCGGCCGGTCGCCAGGGCGCCGCGATCAGCACCGCCGCGATCACTGCACACGCCATCGAGACACCAGCAAGCGCGGGGCGATTGGGCCGGCGCAGCCAACCCAGTCGACGCTGCGGCTGCTTGGTCGCAGAGACCTTGGGTGCGACACGCTTCGATACGGAACGCGCCCTCCGCTCGGCGATCCGCTCGCCGAGCTCGCGCTCGAACTCGGGACTCATCGGCGGCACGAGTGCCCTCACGTCCTCGCGCAGCTCGCGCCAGGAATCCGCACGTGGATCCTCGGCGGACCCGTCCAGCGCGGCCTCGAGCTCGGTCAGCCAGGCCTCGTCGGGACGTTCTGCCCCACGGCTCGGGAAGGGGATGACCTTCATGCGATCCGCTCCTCTCGTTCCAGCCCATCGCACTGCTCGCGCAGGCGCGTCAGCGCGCGGTGCAGCCGTGTGCCGGCGTTTGACTCGCTCACGTCGAGCGCCTTCGCGAGCTCGCTGTTGGAGAGCTGGCCGTGGAACTTGAGCAGCACCACCTCGCGCTCGCGCAGCGGCAGTGCCGCGAGCGCATCGCGGACCGTCGCGCGTCGTGCGAGCTGCTCGAACGTCTCGTCGACATCTCGATCGCCGGGCAGCTCATCGGGCAGCTCGCTCTGCGGCTGGCGTTGACGGCGGCGCAGCTCGTCGAGCGCCGCGTTGCGCGCGATCGCGAACAGCCACGCCCGCGGAGCTCCGCGGCCACGATCCAGGCGCACCCGCGCCCGGTAGAGCCGCTCGAACGCGAGCGCGGTCACGTCCTCGGCCGCGGCTCGGTTGCCGAGCAGGGAGATGGCGTACGCGTGCACGTCGGCGGCGCTTTCACGGAAGAGCTCGTCGAAAGCCTTGTCGTCGAGTTGGTCGTGTGCGGGCGCTGTGGCTGCCCGCGGCCCGGTGTCGTCAGCGGAGGGCACTTTTGCGCTCATGCACCTAACTACGTGGTGGGCCCAGGTTCATCACACCCGCGGCCCCTACTTCTGCTCGGCGATCCAGGAGAAGATCGCACGCGAGTGAGTGAGCACCGTCCCATCCGCCAGTTTCAACACCGGCAGCTTCTCCGCTCCGGTCGTCTTGCGCAGCTCCTCACGCGAGCGTTTGCGCAGAAAGGGGATCGGGCTGCCGTGGGCGGCGATCACCTTGTCGTACTCGATATTTGCGGCGTGCAGCGCTTCCTGTACGCGGCGGCACGGATGTATCCGCGGGCCGCCTTCGTCGCCGTGGCAAACAAAGAGCGTCGGGGTCTCGGCCATCTTCGTCCTCCTGGTTGTGGCTTGGCAGGCAGCCTAGCCGTAAGGCCATCCGTCAAGCGCTCGACACTTCGGCCAAGTCACCCTCGGCCAGCCCGACGCGGGCGTGCAGCCGCTTGAGCGATCGCGGCGCCCACCAATTCCACTTGCCCATCAGCGCCATCACGGAGGGAACGAGCAGCGCCCTGACGATGCTCGCGTCGACCGCGACCGCGAGCGCGGCGCCGAGCCCGAGCTGCTTGGTGAAGAACAGGTCCGAAGTGGTGAGCGCTCCGATCGCTACGCAGAAGAGCAGCGCGGCGGCTGTGACGATCCGTCCCGTGCGCTCGATCCCGAGCGCGATCGCCTCGCGGTCTGGCAGGCCACGGTCGTGGGCCTCCTTGATGCGGCCGAGCACGAACACCTCGTAGTCGGTCGCCAGTGCGAACGCGACCACCAGCATCAGCACGAGGCTCGACTCTTCAAGGCCCCCGATCGGCGTGAAGCCGAGGGGACCGGACAGGTGACCGTCCTGAAAGATCAGCACTTGCAGCCCCACCGCGACGCTCACGCTGAGCATGTTCATCACCAGCGCCTTCACCGGGATCACGACCGAGCCGGTCATCAAGAACAGGAAGCCCGCGGTCAGCGGAATCAAGATCAGGAGCGCGAGCGGAATGTGCGATGCGATCGCGCTCTTCTGATCCGCGAAGAACGCGCTCGCGCCGCCTACGAGCGCACCGTAGGGGCGGGCGAGCGTGCGTAGCCTCGACAGCAGCCGCTGCTGGGAGTCCGAGTACGGGGAGCCGTGCGGGAACAGCGTGATCGCCCACGTGCCGCGGCCGATGTAGCGCGGGGGGGCGACGCTCAGGAGGTCGCCCGAGGTTGTTGCCGCCGCCGCCGCTAGGCGCCGCGCGGAGGAGCTTTGCCCTTTGATCACGATTTCGGTCGATTCACCGGCGTTGTCCGGGAAGTCGCTCGCGAGCGCTGTTTCGACCACGCGACTTTCCGCCACGGTTGGCAGCAGGTTCGCGCCGGGTGAGGTGAACAGCACCCGCAGCGCGGGTGTCGCCGCGGCGAGCAGCACGATCGTGCTGAGGAGCGCAACCGGGCCAGGCCGGCGCACGACGCCGTTCGCGAGCCTCCACCATCCGCCCGCTTGGGTTGCTCGTGCCGTGCGCGCCGCGCGGCGCTGCAGCCACGCGGGCGACAGCGCGTTGATACGCGCTCCGAGAACGATCAACAGCGCGGGCAACAGCAGCAGCGCGACGGCGCCGTCGCACAGCGTGACGATCGCCCCGCCGATCCCCATCGAGTAGAGAAACCGCAGCGGGAACACGAGCAGGCTCGTCATCGCCGCGGCGACCGTGAGGCAGCTGAACAGCACCGTGCGACCCACGGTCTGCAACGTGCGCTCGATCGCGGCGCGCGTGCTAGCGCCGCCCGCGAGCTCCTCGCGGTAGCGGTAGAGCACGAACAAGCTGTAGTCGATCCCAAGGCCGAGGCCCATGCCACTGACGAGGTTCAGCGCGAAGATCGAGATCGGGGTGACCTGGTCGACCAAGCGCAGCGCGAGGAACGTCAGCAATATCGCCAGGCCCCCAACCAGGAGCGGCAACAGCGCGGCGACAAGGCCCCTGAAGAACCAGAACGACAGCAGCAGGAGCAACGGGAAGCCGAGCAGCTCGGCGCGCGCCAGGTCGCTGGTCGTGCGTTCGTTCAGTTCCTTGTTGGTCAGCGCGTACCCGCCGAAGCGCACGCTCATCGCGGCGAGCTTCGCGTGGAGCGGCGGTTTCGCGAGCATGTCTCGCACACGCGATATCGCGCTCGTGGCGTCGTCCGCGGACACGAACGCCGCGAGCACCGCCGTTTCGTGCCCGTCGCGTGAGAGCAGCGTGATCGAGTGCGAACCGGTTCCCGCCCCACCATAGTCCAGCGCGCGTTGAAATCCGTGCTGTGCGGCGAGCAGCCTCACAATCGTCACCGTCGCGTGCTGCTCGGCCGGGTCGGTCCTGAGCAGTCGCTGCCCGCGCAGCAGGATCGCCACGTCGAAGTACGGGCTCTGTCCCGTCGCCGCCTTGATGGCATCGTTTGTCCGTTCGTACTGCGACCCGGGGTCCTGAAAGTCTTCACCGTTGGAGCCAAGCATCTTGGTCACGGGCACGCCGAGCACAGCCGCGATCACGAACAGCACGCCGGCCGCCGCCAGCACGCGCCGTGGGCGGCTCGTGGCGAGCGTCGTGAATCGCTTGATCACGGCCCGGCGGGGGACACGAGGAGCTGGAGCATCGACATAGTCTCGTGTAGCGCAGCCGCCCGCGCAATCGGGAATGTCCCTAACCGTCTCCAGGCCGCGTGACCCGTGAGCCTACTCGTCGATCAGCCGCCGGTGCACCGCCCAGCGTGTCAGCTCGTGGCGGCTGGAGAGCTGGAGCTTGCGCAGCACGGCGGAGACGTGCGCCTCGACAGTCTTCGCCGAGATGCCGAGCTGGGCGGCGATCTCCTTGTACATGTATCCGCGCGCGATGTGCTGGAGCACCTCGCGCTCGCGTGGCGTGAGCAGGTCCAACTCCGGGTCCACCTGCGCGGCCGGGATCTCACCAGCGAACGCGTCGAGCACGAAGCCGGCCAGGCGGGGTGAGAAGACAGCGTCACCCTCGCGCACGCGGCACACGGCGTCGGTGAGCTGGGGACCGGAGATCGTCTTGGTCACATAGCCGCGAGCACCGGCGCGGATAAGCGCGATAACGTCTTCGGCGGCGTCGCTGACCGAGAGGGCTAGAAAGCTGACTGACGGCCGGCTCTTCCCAACACGCCGAATCACCTCCACCCCACCGCCCCCCGGCATGTGGACGTCGAGCAGGACGACGTCTGGCTGGAGCTCCTCGATCGCCTGCACGGCGCCCTCCACGTCGCCGCTCTCCGCTACGACCTCGACCTCCTGGCCGAGGCTCGCGCGCACACCGGCGCGGAAGAGGTCGTGATCGTCGACGATCACGACCCGGGGCGCCGATCCGTCGCTCACGGTCTCTCTGCGCGATCGATCGTGATCTCGACCTCTGTGCCTCCGCCCGGTAAGGCGCGCACAGCCGCCCTGCCACCGGCGCGCTGCATTCGCCCGACGATCGACTCTCGCACGCCACGTCTCGCCCGCGGCACAGCCGTGGGATCGAAGCCGGCGCCGCGATCGCGGACGAAGACCTGGATGCACTCGTCGGAAACCTCGGCGTAGACGGAGACCGGCGCCCCGCCGGCGAACTTCGCGGCATTGAGCATCGCCTCGTGAGCAGCCGCGACCACGGCGCCACCGCGCTCATCGAGCGGGCAGTCGCCGACCGCCACGACCTCGACCGAGCCGCCCACCGCCGCCTCCACCCTGACCGCCGCCGCGTCCAGGGCGGCGGCGAGCATGTCGCCGGGCTCATGCGAGTCCCCGCCGGCCAGCCAGCCCCGCAGCTCGCGCTCCTGCCGGCGGGCGAGCACCGCGACCTGCTTCGGATCCTCTGCGCTTCGTTGGATCAGCGCCAGCGTTTGCAACACCGAGTCGTGCAAGTGCGCCCCGACATCGGCGCGCTCCTGAGAGCGGACGCGCTCGGTCCGCTCAGCCGCGAGGCTGCGGGCAAGGCGGCGCCAGGAGGGGGCAAAGATCAAGGCGACAGCGATCAGCACCGCGAGGCCCGCAAGCACCGTTTCGCCCGCCGGCCGCATCGCGCCGCTCGCCCACAGGAAGGCAAATCCGCCGGCGAGCACGAGCGCGACGCCGAGTCCGCCGCGGCTCACCTCGGGCCGGCCGAGCGCACGCACCCGCAGGGATGACTCGCGCGGCGGGGAAGGCTCAGCCGGGGGATGGGCGGCCCAGCCGTGACGTCGCCGCGGCACAACACCAGGCGCCCGCCAGATCAGCAACGCTCCCAGAGCGGCGACCGCGGCCGGCCAGACGATCGCGTCTCCCGGCCAAGGGCCCGCAGCGCGCACAAACAGCAGGCCGCTGAGGACCAACAGGCCCGCGCCGGTCGCGATTCTAAAGGAGCCGCGCGGCTCGTTCGCGGGGTGGTTCGCTGGGTGGGACATCGCCGCTCATGTTCTCAGCCGCGGCCGCGGCTGCGGCTCGCGAGGCCGCTGGCGAGCAGAATCACCCCCAGCGCACCGACGAGCACGGGCGCCATGTACGCGAAACGAAGGTCGATGGTGCCGTTGGCATCGAGCACAAGCAGCACGCCCAGCGCGAGGACGGCGATGCCCGTCAACAGGACCGTGACGTTCGGTCGGCGTGTCATCGACTCGCCCCCATCGAGGGAAGACAAGCTTCGTTGGTGCCGAGCGCGGCTGGGTGGACGTGACTGCCAAACCAGCCACCTTCGCCGCTCCAACCGCCCCAGCCCCTCCAGCCGTGTTCGACGGGATGGTCGGCCACGAGCAGGGCGCCGAGCCCGACGTCCCCATCCAGCACCAGACGCGGCGTGCGGGGCGGCGGGGAGGGACGTTCGGACCATCTGACGTCGAGTCCTCCGGACCTACTTTCGAGCGCCCCGACATAGCCGCCGCCGATGTGTGCGCTGGTCGCGACGCAAACGCCGTGGGGTACCAGGACGACGAGCTCTCCCACACCCAGCCGCACGTACAGCTGGGTGTCGCCCGGTGGAAACGCGATCTCACGCAAGTCGACTTCGAGCCGGCCAGCACCGAGCTGGTAGCCGCCACGCACTTCACTCAGGGTGTGCGGACGATAGATCCGTTCGCCGATGCCACCGTGCAGGTCGACGTGTGCGGCGGCGATCACCGCCACCGACAGGGCAAACGCGATAGCTGGCAGCACGATCCAGCGCGCCCCGCCGGTGAACGCGGTGAGGATCAGCACTGCGCCGATCACGACCACCGCCCAGGCGGCGAGGTGCGCGTTGGTGCCCGCAAGCCACGCGCCCGTCACCGCCAGCAGGACTGCCCATACCACGACGGCCGTCCCGAGCGCGAGAGCACGAAATAGTCGCCGATCGGCGCTCGCGTGTCCGTGCTCCCCGATGGGCGTGCGCAACCCCAACCAGACCAGCGTGGCGACGCTTGCCACCAGCGCGAGCGACCCAACGCCTACGCCGAACCCCCACGCACCGCGGTGTCCCGCGTGGCCGGCCGCTTGGAGCGCTATCCCCGCCGCCACGAGCACCACAACGACGCCGAGGACAATCCGCCAGGATGAGCGGCGAATGTAGATCGGCGCCCGGTTTGCCCCCTCCTCCGGAACCAGCAACAGGATCGCCAGATACAGCGCAATCCCGACCCCCGAGAAGATCGCAAGCCCGACGAACGCGATGCGAAACAAGATCGGGTCGACATCGAAGTGCGCCCCCAGGCCGCTGCACACGCCGCCGATCAAACGCCCACGTCGTGTGCGAACGAAGCGTGGGCGCCCCTCACGTCCGCTCTCAGAGCTGGACATCAGCTGCCTCACCAGCGATTGCGCGATCGGGAACGGTCTTGAACATGGGGACAGTGTCCAGGCGCGGCGCCGGCCGCGCAATCGGGAATGTCCCTAACTCGTCCCCAGTGGGTTCTTGACGAGAACCCAGTCGTGACGATCCACATCAAGGCCGGCGCCAAGCGCCTTTACGCCCGGAGTCTGACCAGGATGAGCACGGTTGCAGCCAGGAAGGCGGTTCTTTGCTACAACTAAAGGCTGCGGCGCGGGGTGGAGCAGTCTGGTAGCTCGTCGGGCTCATAACCCGAAGGTCGCGGGTTCGAATCCCGCCCCCGCTATGTCGTCTCGCGTAACGCTCAGGGTCTCCTTCGGGAGGCCTTTTGTGTCCTCACGAGTCTTTTTCTCCGACCTCCGACCCGGATCTCGCGAGCTGCCTCTCGGCGCCCTCGGAGGGCTCCTTGGCCCGCCCCTCCTCCTCCGGCTCGTCCCGCTCCTGTTGGGACCGGTCTCTCTGACCTTTATCCGGTCATTCGTGGTGTTGTCTCCCAAAATCTTTCCCGCGCAGGGTCGCCCTCCCCTGCGTATCCATCTAGCATCCCCGCGCATGACCCGCGTGGCCGTCGTCGACATCGGCACCAACTCGACCCGTTTGCTCGTCGCCGACGTCTCCCCCTCCGGCGCCGTCTCCACGCTCGTTCGGCGCTCCACCGTCACACGGCTCGGCGCGGGGGTCGATGCCTCGGGGTCGCTCTCCACTGAGGCGATCGACCGCGTGTTTCGCACACTCGAGGCCTACTCCGAGGAGATCGATTCGCACGACTGCAGCGCCAACCTCGCAGTGCTCACTTCGGCCGTGCGCGACGCCGGTAACGGGGCCGAGTTCGCCGAGCGGATCCGGCGCGAGTACTCGCTCGACGCGCGCGTGATCGCCGGGGAGGAAGAGGCGCAGCTCACGTTCCTCGGGGCGATGCACGATCGTGCCCGCACCTCCGAGCCGACCGTCGTGATCGACATCGGCGGCGGGTCCACCGAGTTCATCGTCGGTCACGACTCCTCGCCGGATTCCACGTCTCGCTGCCTGCCGGCGTCGTGCGCATGAGCGAGCGGCACATCCACTCCGACCCGCCTGCCCCCTCGGAGCTGCAGGATCTCGCGCGTGACACACGCGCCGTGTTCCTCGAGGGGCTGCCCCCCGAGCAGCGCGCGCCCGTCACGCGCGGAATCGCCGTCGCCGGCACCGCCACCTCGGCCGCGTCGATCGATCAGGAGCTCGACCCCTACGATCCCGCCCGGGTCCAGGGCTATCCCCTGATGCTCGCCACCGTTGAGCTGCTGCTCGCGCGCCTCGCCGACATGGACGAATCCCAGCGCCGCTCGGTCGTCGGCCTGCATCCCGACCGCGCGCCCACGATCGTCGCCGGCATGATCCTCCTCTCCGAGGCCCTGCGCGCATTCGAGCTCGACTGCGTCGAGGTCTCCGAGCACGACATCCTCTTCGGCGGGGCTCTGCGTCTGGCGGGAGTCGCCTGACCCTCAGGCGAGGTTCGATTTGCGCGGGTAGACGACCGTCGGGTCGGTCAACACGTTCACCAGAGCCGGCTTCCCCGCGCTGAACGCGCGCTCCAACGCGGGCTGCAGATCCTGGGGGCGCTCCACCAACTCGCCGTATCCGCCGAGCGCCTCCACGACCTGGTCGTAGCGCGTCTTCGGTCGCAAATCGGCCGCCACCGAATACCCATACAAGAACTCCATCGGGTGCTTCTCCAGCGCCCAGATCCCGTTGTTGCCCATCACGCCGACCACGTTCACGCCGTGTCGCGCGAGCGTGTCGAACTCCATCCCCGAGAACCCAAACGCCCCATCGCCGAGCATCAGCACGACCTGCCGCTCCGGGTGCGCGAGCTTCGCCGCCAGCGCGTACCCCGCGCCGGTGCCCAGACAGCCGAACGGCCCCGGGTCCAGCCAGCAGCCCGGCTCGAAGCTTTCGATCATCTTCCCCGCATACGACACGAAGTCGCCGCCGTCGCCGATCACGATCGCGTCGCGGTCGAGCACCTTCTGAAGCTCGGCGTACAACCTCATCGGATGCAGTGGCGCCCGGTCGTCTTCCAGCTCGACCTTCTCGGCCTCGCGCCGCTCGGTCTCCGCTGCCCGCAGGGCGGCGATCCAAGGCTCACTCCTCAACGCCTGTTCCCCGGCCGCCGCCCGCAGGTCACCGAGCGTCGTCGCGAGCGCCCCGTAGCACTCCGCCGCCACCTTGCGCGGATGCTGCCGCGCGGGCTCGGCCGTGTCGATCACGACGATCTCAGTCTCATCCCCGAACGATCCCCCGAAGCCCAGCCGGAAGTCCATCGGCACGCCCATCACCAGCGCCACGTCCGCGCCCTTCAGCGCCTGGCCACGCGCGCGGGAGAAGAACAGCTCGTGGTCCGCAGGCACGCATCCGCGCGCCAGGCCGTTCAGGAACACGGGAATCCGCAGCGTCTCCGCCAGCTCTAGCAACGCATCCTCGCCGTGTCCCCAGTACAGGTCGGTCCCCGCCATGATCACCGGCCGCTCGGCGCTCTTCAGCAGCTCGGCCGCGCGTTCTATCTGCGCGCCGTCCGCGCCTTTGCTCGAGCGCGCGGGCAACCCCTCCAGCGCATCCTCGGGCTCCTGCGCCTCCATGAACACGTAGTCCATCGGGAAGTCCAAGAACGTCGGCCCGCCATGCGGGGTCATCGCGACCGCGAACGCCTCGTCGACGAGACCCGGGATCTCCGCGGTGCTGTCCGGCGTCGCCGCGAGCTTCGTCAGCGGCCGCACGAACGGCACGTGGTCGATCTCCTGCAGCGAACCCATCCCCCAGCGTCCTGCCGGAGCGCGCCCGCCGAGCACGACCATCGGCGAGTGGTTGGACTGTGCGCTCGCCATCGCGCTCATCCCGTTCGTCACACCCGGTCCCGCCGTCAGGGCGCACACCCCCGGCTCTCGCGTCACCTTCGCCCAGCCCTCGGCCGCAAACGCCGCCGTGGACTCGTGCCGCACGTCGACGATCTCGATCCCCTCCTCCTTGCACCCATCGTAGATCGAGAACAGATGCCCGCCCGATAGCGTGAACAGCCTGCTCACGCCGTGCGCCTTCAAGCGCCGGGCGATCAACCTGCCCCCGTGGAAGGTCTGGGTCTCCTGTGCGCTTTCCGTGGCCATTTCTCGACTCTATCTTCTCGCGCGCATAGATGCCCGGGGTGGGACTCGAACCCACATACCCTTTTGCGAGCCGCGGATTTTAAGTCCGCTGCGTATACCGATTCCGCCACCCGGGCCTGGGGCAGCGCCAAGTCTATTTCAGCCCGCGACGCGCAACTTTTCCCTTGCTACGGTGTACATAGGGTTAGAAAGGAGGAGTGGAGCCACCGTGGAGGCCACCGCACTAACACACAGCAGCGTGCCAGGCCTTTCAAGGCCCTCACCGTTGCTGCGCCTTCAGTCGGACGAGAAGCTGGTCGCACTCACCCGCCGCGGGCAGCATGCTGCCTTCGAGACGCTCTTCTCGCGCTATCAGTCACGCCTGCTCTCCTTCTGCCGGCACATGCTCAGCTCCAAGGAGGATGCCGAGGACGTACTGCAGGAGGTCTTCACCGCCGCCTTCAACGCGATCCTCGCCGACGAGCGCGAGATCAACGTGCGCCCGTGGCTCTACCGGATCGCGCGCAACCGCTCGCTCAACCACCTGCGCCGCGCCTCTGCCGTCGGCGTCGACTCGATGGACATCCACTTCGCCGAGGGGGGCATCTCGACCGGCGAGAAGGTCCTCCGCCGCGAGAGCTTCCGCCAGCTGATCGCCGACGTCCAGCAGCTGCCCGAGACGCAGCGCACCGCGCTGTTGCTGCGCGAGATCGACGCGCTCTCCTACGAGCAGATCGCCCACGCGATGGAGACCACCGTGCCGTCGGTCAAGTCGCTGCTCGTGCGCGCCCGCATCTCCCTGGCCGAGGCCGCCGAGGCGCGCAAGCTCAGCTGCGAGGAGGTCCGCCTGGAGCTCGGCGAGGTGGCCGAGGGCTGGTCAAGCTGGGCGCACCCGCGCGGCGACATGTGCGCGACTGCGAACGCTGCCACGACTTCAAGAAACATCTCAAGGCCAACAACCACGCGCTCGCCGCGATCTTCCCCGTCGGCCCACTGCTGATGTTCAAAAAGCTGATCCTCACCAAGCTCGGCTCGACCGCCTCGGCGGGCAGCGCGCACGTGGCGGGGGGAGCCGGAGCAACCGCCGGGCAGCGGGCACCGCGGCCGCAGGCGCGGCGGGCGGCCGGGGGAGCGAGCGCCGCCGGTGGCATCCTCACCGCCGGAGCGGGCGCGCTGGCCACCAAGGCGGTCGCCGGACTCGCCGCCGCCGCGCTCGTCACCGCGGGCGCAGTCGCGGCCGAACACACCGGCCACGCAGGCGCGCCACCATCACACAGTCTCCGCCAGCACCGCCGCCGTATCCGTGGCGAGCCCCGTCGCGGTGCCGGTCGTCGTTCGCGACAGGGCCCAGCCGCCCAGCTCCACCGCCGGCCGCCGTCGTCTCAGTCGCCGCTGTCACCCATCGCGCCAGGCGCCGCACCGTTGCGCGCCAAGGCCAAGCCGCCCGTGACGCCGCCTACGGTGACCCCCTCCACCGCGCACATCGTGCCCGTCGCGGTGGTCCCCGCCGCCGGTCAAGCCGGCGCCGGTCAAACCGACAGCGACGCCGGTCACGCAGGTCACGACCGAGACCACCGAACTTCCGACCGCGGCCACCGAACAGCCACAGCCGAGCACGCCCGCGGTGCCCGTGAGCACGCCGGCGCCCAGCGAAGAAGTCGAGCCGACCCACCGCGCCGGCAACCGAAGAACCGGCTGCCAGCGACAGCGCCGAGCACCGGCGAAGCTGAACCGGCCGGGGCCACGACGACCCCCTCGTCGCCGAGCAACGCAGCCGACGACGCCATGACCACACGCGCGGCAAGCGACCTGAGCCCGACAGAGGCTCAGCGACACCGACTACGGCTAGCTCGACCGTCGGCGACTCCGCCAGTCGCTAGCGCCTAGCCGAACGTGAACGTCTTCAGCGGCCTTTCCAGCACGCCGGCGGTCGCCACTTCAAGCGGCGAGGTGACCGCGGCTGCGCTCGGCAGACTCAGCATCTCGATCGCCACCCCGTCGCGCACCCCTGACCGTTCCGGCAGCAGCAGCACGTCGCGCCCGTACATCTCGCGGCCTTCGATCCGTCGCGGTGTAGAAGCACGTTGTAGGCGGGAACCGTGTTCACCCGCGTCTTGCCCTCGCCGCGCAGCACGAAGCTCGCTGAACTTCGTGCGCAGCCGCGTCGATGTAGCCGCTCGCGTACAGCGGCAGCTCACCGCTCAGCCCGCCACGTGTAGGGCGGCAGCCGCAGCGGACAGACCGCGAAGGAGTCCTCCAGCCGACCGTCCGCGCGACGCTCGATCCGCACGTACTCGCCGGGCGCGGGCGCCGTCCGGTAGAGGCCCCGGTAGCTGAAGTGAAACGGCGCCGCGCCGCCGTGGGAGATAGGTGGCCGGCCAGAGCGTGAGAGTCGCCGCGATCGCGAGCACCACCAGCCCGCACGCCCGGCCGCGATCACCGATGCCCCGCGACAGCCCTCGGCGCCGCGTGCCAGCGGGGCGCGAGCAGCCGCGCCGAGCGTCGGCCCGTACTGCGGCTTCAGGGGGATCGTCGTCATCGGCGACGCAGTCTAAGCGAGGTCTATTCGCCGATGGAGAACAGCGACTCGAGATCGTGCCGCGAGAAGGCCGCGAAGGCGACCATCGTCTGGGTGCGCGTCACGCCCGCCAGCCCGCCGATCTCGGCGGTCACCACATCGGCGAGCTGCTCGTGGTCGGGGACGCGCACGATCGCGACGAAGTCCCACTCGCCCGTCACCGAATAGGCCTCCGCGACGCCCTCGACGTCCGCCAGCGCGCCTCCCAGGGTCGAGAGCGCGTCGCGCTCGGCCTCGATCAGCACGACGGCGTTGGTCATCGTCATGGCGAGTGGGTCTCCCCCGGCGCCAGCACGACCACCTGCGAGGAGGTGTCCGCCTCGACGTCGGCCTTGAACGCCTGCACGTCGGTCTCGATCGGCGGGAACGTGTCGTAGTGGCACGGGATCACCTCGCGCGCACCGATCAGCTTCGCCGCCTCCACCGCGTCGACGCGGTCCATCGTGTAGTGGCCGCCGATGCACATCAGCGCGACGTCGATCTCACCCGCGCGCCTGGCGATCAGCTCCAGGTCGGAGAACAGAGCCGTGTCGCCCAGGTGGTAGATGGTCTTCCCGCCGAACTTCACGATCAGGCCGGCCGGGGTGTTGACGGTTCCTTTCGGCGTCGTCGAGGTGTGCCAGGCCGGCACCAGCTTCACCGAGCCCCAGCCGAGCTCGACGGTTCCCCCGAGGTTGGGGTCGTGGACCTTCTCCAGGCCTTCCTGCGGACAGCTCGTCGGCGATCTCCACGATCGCCACCACCTCCGCGCCGGTGCGCTTGGCGATCGCCACCGTGTCGCCGAGGTGGTCGGCGTGACCGTGCGTGAGCAGGATCGCGTCCGCGCTCAGCTCATCGGCTGTGACCGCCGCCTTTGGGTTGCCCGTGAGAAACGGGTCGATCAGCACCGTCGTATCTCCGTCGGTCAGCTCGAAGGCCGCGTGGCCAAGGAAGCGGATCTCCATCTTCGTGCTCCTTCTTTGTCGGCGTTTCTGTCCGGCGGTCTCTGTGTCCCGGCGGTTTTGCTTCTGGCGATCTCTGCTTCTGGCGGTTACGTACTACGGTTTCTGTGTGCTGCGGTTTCCGTGTGGCCCCCATCATAGGAGCGTTGCGTCTAGGACTTGGCAGAGTCGAGACGGTACATGCCGAGCCCCAGCACCAGCCCGACCACCGCGCCCGTGACGCCCGCCAGCCAGCTCGCCTCCGGACGCGCGTAGGGCATCGCCAGCAGCAGCGCGGCGATCGCCGCGACGCCGAGCAGATCGCCCTCGTAGTAGTTGCCCGCCCGCGCTTCCTGCAGGTCGGGGACCGCCCAGGCGGCCAGCAGGCCGAGGGCCGCGCCGTTGCCGCCGCTCACGAACGGCTCCGCGTAGACGGCACTCGCCACCAGCGCCCCGGTCACACCCGCCCCGAGGAACACCGCGAGCGCGACGGCCGGCCCTCGGCGGCGCTCGAGCAGCCAGCCGAAGATCGCGATGGCGAGCAGCGTGACGAACGCATACAGGCCGTTCAGGTAGGCGAACTGGGTGCTGAAGAGCTTCCACCAGTCGCCGTTCAGGGGGCCGATGATCATCAGCTTGCCGATGTCCACGTAGCCCCCGCGCAAGCAGCGACCCAGCCCGCACAGCCGAGCACGACGAGCGCGATCGTTACGTAGGGCAGCGAATCGAGCCGCAGGCTCGCTTCGCGGCGGACGCGCGCGTGTGCGTGGGCGCAGCGAGCACCGACTCCGTCGCCGGCGCGCCTGGACCGTGCCAAAGCGCGGCAGGCGCAGGCGCGGAGCGCGCCTCCCCGAGCCCGGACCCTTTCCCCGCGCGGCAGGTCGGGCGCGCGACGGCGCAGGCGGTGACCGCAGTAGGGGCACTCCGTGATGTACGGGCTGACCTCCGATCCGCACTGCTTGCACACCACGAACAGATCGGGAGCCGAGGACATCGCTCCTCCATTCTAAGTGCCATCCCTCCCGGCCCCCAAGTACCTATCTCTCCCGGCCCCCAAGTGCCTGCCCCGCCCGGCCCGCACGCCTTTGAAATACTCAAGCGATGAAACCAGGCTACGACCAGAAGCTCTACATCCTCGCGTTCGACCACCGCGGGTCATTCCAGAAGAAGTTCTTCGGCATCGAGGGCGACCCCGACCCCGAGCAGACGGCGATGATCGCCGACGCCAAGCACCTGATCTTCGAGGGCCTCCAGCAGGCGGTCGCCGCCGGCGCCGACGCCGCGGCTGACCGGCGTGCTCGTCGACGAGCAGTTCGGCGGCAGCGTCCCCGAGGAAGCCCGCGCCCAGGGCCTGAAGCTGGCGATGCCCGCCGAGCGCTCGGGCCAGAACATGTTCGACTTCCAGTACGGCGAGGATTTTCCGCAAGCACATCGAGAGCTTCGACCCCGACTTCACGAAGGTGCTCGTCCGCTACAACCCGGATGGCGACGTCGCCGAAAACAGCGAGCAGCTGAAGAAGCTGAAGCGGCTGTCGGACTGGCTGCACGAGCACGAGCGCAAGTTCCTGTTCGAGCTGCTTGTGCCCGCCGAGGAAGCCCAGCTGCAGGCGGTGGACGGCGACTCCGACCGCTACGACGCCGAGCTGCGCCCGGAGCTGATGCGCCGCACGATCGCCGCGATCCAGGACGCGAAGATCGAGGTCGACATCTGGAAGATCGAGGGCGTCGACGAGCGCTCCGACTGCGAGATGCTCGTCGCCCAGGCGCGCTCGGGCGGCCGCGATGGCGTCGTCTGCGTCGTCCTCGGCCGCGGCGCCGACGACGCTAAGGTCGACCACTGGCTGACGCAGGCCGCGCCCGTCGACGGCTTCATCGGCTTCGCGATCGGGCGCTCGATCTGGTGGGACCCGCTGAAGGCCTACGTCGACGGCAAGATCGACCGCGCCGCCGGCGCGCGCAAGATCGCCGAGAACTACCTGCGCTTCGTCGCCGTCTACGAGCGGGCCAAGACGTCGCCGTGAGGATGCGCCAGAGCCTGGGCGAGCTCGAGCAAGGCGTTCGCCAAGGAGATCTCGCTCGAGCGCCACCGCCGCGACTCGCTGCAGCGGAGCACCGAGAAGCGCGCGCTCAGGCGCGAGGTGGACCGCCGTCACAAGCGCGGCTCGGTGCGCTTCGTCCTGCTCGTGCTCACGCTGATCGCGACCGCGGTGATCGTCACCGTGGTGATGTTCCGTACGCTCTACTTGCTACTCGGCTGAGGCCCCTCACCCAACTCCTGCAGGGCCTCGTTCAACCTCGCCGCGGACGTCCTGCTCGGCGCGGCACCTTCGCCGTCCTTGCGGTGGATCTCCAGGTAGATCTCAGTGCGGAACACCGGGACCTCCTGCGGGGCCTGGATACCGATGCGTACCTTGTCGCCCATCACGGACAGGACCGACACCTCGACATCGTCCCCGATCATGATGCTCTGATTGGACTTGCGCGTCAGGACCAGCATTCGGTGCACCTTCCTCTTTGCCTACGGGCAACCGGCCCGCTAGCCCCCGCAGCCGATGGTCGTAGCATAGTCCGAGGGACGGGAGAAAGCGGCCCCGACGTACTCGCCGCCGCTATGCGCTAGTCTCCCGGACCGTCCATGGCTCGTAGATCCCTGCGCCCACATTTGAACCAGATCCGCACCTGGGTACGGCAAGGCCGTACCGACGCCTGGGTCGCCCACCAGCTGGAAGTCAGCGTGCAGGACATCGAGCAATTCAAGCGCCAGAACGAGCTCTCGAGCGACGAGGACGCCACCGTGGGCGCCAGCGTGGGCGCCACGGACTATGAGGAGATCGACCTTCGTGCCGAGGACGACGCACTGATCGCCGCCGAGCTGGAGGCGGCCGAGATCGAGGCCGAGCGTCTGAAGGCGGAAGCTCCGCCGAGAGCAGGATGAGGACGAGGACGGAGTCAGAGGCCGAGGACCAGCAGGACGCCCCCCGTCGTCGTCGCAGCCGTCGCGGTGGTCGCGGTCGCCGCACGGCGCGCAACAACGCCGGTCCCCTCGAGGGCACCTTCGACCATGGCGAGGAGGGCTACGGCCTGTGGCTCGACCCCGCCGTCCAGGACAACCCGATCTACGCCGAGCACTGGGCCGGCCACCGCTCGATCGAGGTCCTCGTCGAGGAAGACCGGATCGTCATCCGCCGCATCAGCACCGGCTCTGACGATGACTAGGCGTCGAAGAGCAAGCGAGGCAGGTTAGAAGGCCTCGCTCACCCGCGTGGCGTGCCGACCGATCGGAGATCGGCCAGCACCGCTCAGCGACGACTAGGCGTTGATCTCCCGGCGGCCGCCGGCGTAGTCAGAGGCCTCGCGCAGGTATCTCCCGAAGGCGGCGTCGACGACGATGCCAGAGTCCCATGCCCACGGATCGTCCGGGGCCTCCTTCATCGCCGCCTGCAGGCACCAGGCGGTGCCGCGCCCGTACAGCTCCACGAGCTCCTCCGCCGAGAACCTCCCGCCCAGGCGCCTGCGCAGCTCGGCGACCAGCGTTTCGGTGACCCGCTCCAGCAGAGGGCCCGCGCTCGGCCGGGGCGCCGCGCAGGCGACGCTCGCCCTGCTGCCACTGGTAGATCGCGTTCTCGAAGGACATCCGCGCCGAGGTTAGCGGGCCTGTACCGCACCGCCTGGCGCGGTCGAGCGCGGGGCAGGCTAGTTGTTGGGCAGGTCGCTGATGATGTACGGCCGCTCGTCGTGTCTCATCATGCCCAGCTTGCGCGCCTGCGCTTCCACGGCACCAGCGCTGCCCAGCGCTTCGTGCTGGCGCTGAAGCGTGCCGTGTTCGCGCTCCATCGTCGCCACCTTCGAGCTGCTCGCCGCGCGCCTCGTGCCACGTGCTCAGCAGATGCACTCCGGCACTCAGGTACAGGTACGCGAGGACGACGAGCACGCACAGCATCGCCACACGGCCCAGCCGATCCCAGCGCACGCGCGCGCGCGGGGCTCTGCAGTGCGGGCAGATGGCAGAAGCGGAGGCCATCCCCTCGCATTCGCTCTCGTGCGCCCGCTTCCTCCTCAGGGCAAAGACGGGGACGTTGATCAACTTTAAAGACTGCGTATAACTATCGTTACACGCACGTCGATTGCCTGTCAGCGGCGAAAGACCGAGCGCCCGGGAAACTCCGCGTCCGCTCCCAGCTGCTCCTCGATTCGCAGCAGCTGGTTGTACTTCGCGACCCTGTCCGAGCGCGACGGCGCTCCGGTCTTGATCTGCCCGCAGCCGGTGGCCACCGCCAGGTCGGCGATCGTGACGTCCTCGGTCTCACCCGAGCGATGGCTCATCACCGCCGTATACCCGGCCTCGCGCGCCATCGCGATCGCGGCCAGGGTCTCCGTCAGCGTGCCGATCTGGTTGACCTTGACCAGGATCGAGTTGCCCACACCCAGCTCGATGCCCCGGCTCAGGCGCTCGGTGTTGGTGACGAACAGATCGTCCCCCACCAGCTGCACCGAGCTTCCCAGGCGCTCGGTCAGGGCCTTCCACCCGTCCCAGTCCTCCTCGTCCATGCCGTCCTCGATCGAGACGATCGGATAGCGCGCCGCCAGGTCGACCCAGTAGTCGGCCAGCTCCCCGGCGCTCAGCGTGCGGCCCTCGTGCTCGAGCACGTAGGAGCCGTCGTGGTAGATCTCGCTTGTTGCCGGGTCCAGCGCAATCGCCACGTCGACCCCGGGCCGTAAGCCGGCGGCCTCGATGCCCGCCACCAGCATCCGCAGGGCATCCTCGTTGGAGTCCAGGTCGGGGGCGAAGCCCCCCTCGTCGCCTACGGTCGTCCCCAGTCCCCGCTCGCGTAGGGTGCCCTTCAGCGCGTGGAAAACCTCGGCGCCCATGCGCAGGCCCTCCGAGAAGCTCTCGGCGCCGCACGGCACCACCATGAACTCCTGAAAGTCAACCTTGTTATCGGCGTGCGCGCCGCCGTTGAGCACGTTCATCATCGGCACCGGCAGCACCCGTGCGGACTCACCGCCCAGGTAGCGCCACAGCGCAAGGCCCTCCTCGGCCGCCTGCGCATGCGCCGCCGCCAGCGACACGCCGAGGATCGCGTTGGCGCCGAGCCGCGACTTGTCAGGGGTGCCGTCGAGCTCGATCAGAGCCTCGTCGAGACCACGCTGTTCGGATGCGTCTCTGCCGATCACCGCCTGCGCAATCTCGCCGTTCACGTTCGCCACCGCGCGTGTCACGCCCTTGCCCTGCCAGCGCTCACCGCCGTCGCGCAGCTCCTTCGCCTCGAACTCGCCCGTCGATGCCCCTGAGGGCACCGCGGCGTGGCCGTGCGCGCCCGAGCGCAGCTCCACCTCGACCTCGACGGTGGGATTGCCCCGACTATCGAGGATCTGGCGGGCGTGGACGCGCTCGATCTGGCTCATCCGAGAGGTGCGCCGCCGTGGAAGCTCATACGAGACCCGCCACCGTGGGAGGTCATCCGAGGGAAACGTCGCCGCCGTGGAGGATTTTGCGAGTCGGCTTCACCGGCACCACCGGGGTGGACTATTTGGTGGTGGTAGGCGCCGTGGTGGTCTGCGCCGGCGTGCCCGTCTGCGGGACTGCCGTACCCGTGCCCGTGGTGCGTCGTCTTGGGCGCGACGTAGGATTTGCAGTCCATCACCACGTAGCCCGTGCGGCATATCGGTCTTGGCCGTCCACGTTTTTTTGAATTCTTTGACGAACTTGCTCAGCGCCGCCTGCTGCTGGGTGGCGGTCAGCTGCTGCTTGATCGACGCTTCCGACTTGCGCGAGCGTCTGCTGGGTGCCGGGCGTTGAGCTCTTGACTTCGTAGATGTAGTAGCCGAACGGGGTCTTCACGGGACCGCTCAACTTGTTCAGGGGCGCCGAGAAGATCGCGGTGTTCAGCGCCGCCTCCTCTTGGCCCTTGACCACCCCGGTCAACAGGCCACCCTTGGCCTTGCTCGTCGGGTCGATCGAGGTGGCCTTGGCCACCGATGCGAAGCTCTTGCCGGATTCGATTTCCTGCTTGGCCTTCTTCGCTTCAGCTTCACCCTTCGTCAGGATGATCAACACGTTGCGCTTTTCCGGCGTACCGAAGCGCGACGAATTTTCCTTGTAGTACTTTTCGATTTCGGCCTTGCTGGCGGTGCCTTTGCCTGCCGCGATCTTCTTCTGAATTTTCGAAGACAGCATGTTCAGCTTGACGCGCAGCAGCAGATCGGAGACCGTCTGACCCGAGGTCGCCAGGAATTTTTCGAATTCCGCCGGCTTGGGGAACTGCTGGCTCTTGATTTTTTCGAATTCCTTCTTGACTTCCGCATCGGACACCTTCACGCCGAGATGGGAGCCTTCGCCGATCACCCACTCCGAGGAGATCAGGAAGCCGAGCACCTCTTGCTGCAGCGACTGGTACTGCTGCTGGCACTCGGACTTGAGCTGCGCCGACGTCGGCTTGGCCTGGCCCTTAGCGGGCTTCGGCGCGGTCGCTTCCAGGTGGGCGATGCAGTTTGTGAAGTTCGGCGGGTCGGGAACAACCGGTTTGGGCGCGGTTTTCCCGGGTGTCGTGGCCGCGCTTGAGGAGGCGGCCACCGCCAGCCAGTGTTCGAACGTCGTTTTCGTGATCGGGTTGCCGCCGACCTGCACCACCGCGTTGCTGGGGATGCCCCCGCCGCCGCACGCCGTCAGGGCGAGCGAGGCAAAGAAAACGGCGCCTAGCGCCGGTATGAAGCGGAGTGTCTTGAACACGACGCGGGCACTTTAGCGGATACGTCCTAACTTGTACAATGGACGCGAGCTTGACGAATGCGAGCGCTTTGCGATTGAGGCATTCCCAATCCTTGGCCAGCCTTCGGCATCGCCCGAGCCAAGCAAAGGTGCGCTCGACGATCCAGCGTTTGGGCAGGACGACGAAGCGTTTTGCCTGATCGGATCGCTTGACGATCTCGACGTTCACGCGCGAGAGGATTTTCTTCAGTCCATCTTGGAATCTCTGCGCCCTGATAGCCGCCATCGGCATAGAGCTTCAGAAGGAACGGATAGAGGCCAAAAAGGCTCGCCATCAAAAGCACGCCGCCGTCACGATCCTGCACATCGGCGGCATGCACAATGGCTTGCATCAAGAGGCCCTGCGTATCAACGAGGATGTGCCGCTTCTTGCCCTTGATCTTCTTGCCCGCGTCATAGCCATGCGGGTCGATGCAAGGCCCCCTTTTTCAGCGCTTTTCACGCTCTGGGAGTCGATGATCGCGGCGGAAGGCGATGCCTCGCACTCTGCTCTTTCGCGACATTCGACATAAAGCGCGTGATGGATGCGATCGAGCGTGCCGTCCCAGTTCCACAAATCGAAGTAGTCATGCAGCGTCGAGCGCGGCGGCAGGTCCTTCGGGATCGCCCGCCATTGGCAGCCGGTGCTCAGAATGTACATAAGTCCGTTGACGATCTCGTGCAGATTCACGGTCCGCTTGTTGCCCCCGCGCCGGGCCGGCGGAATAAGGGGCGCGATCAGCGCCCATTCTTCGTCGGTCACATCGCTCGGATAACGCAGGCGGTTTCTGTCATAGCGTGCGCAATTCTTGTCCGTCCACATCGGCGATCCCTCCTCGAATTAGGCCGCCTCCTTTGAATCACAAACGACTTATCAGATTCGGAGATGTTCCCGGATACAGTAAGATGAGCAGATCTTTCAAGTGGCAGTCTCAGCTTAATGTCATCGAGCACGGAGATATATCGATCGAATAGCTCAGACAACCTATTTGGCGAACAAAGATACATTTCTTCACTCGGATGCGCGTCTTTGGAGCACTTGCCGAATGGTCCAAGAAATATATAGCCTACTACATCATGGTCTTTGTAGTGTTCAGCTAGCCATTCGAGCCCATCATGAGCCTGCCCGATGTCATCCTTCTTGCGATACGTGGCAGGCTCCTTCTTGTCCGTTTTTAGCTCCAACGGAATTGCCACTTTTGCCCGAGTATCCACCCACAGTACGTCTGGCCCTTTACCGAGCTCATTATCCGGCCGAGTAGCCTCAAATCCGAGGCACGAGCCGAGCATTCTTACAGCCTCCTCTGCCTGACGAGACGTGAGAGTGCCTTCGAGCAGCTGAGTGGAATTTGCCCTAATCTTGGCAATCACATCGTTTACATGGCGAATGCCGAGCTCGAGATTTTCGGAAATAAACGATTCCAGACACGTCTCGGCACCCTCAGACTCGTCGGAGTGCTTGTGGACCTTGTAACGTCGTATCGGCAGGCGAGGTGATAGTCTCGATTTAGCCTGCTCGTAGTACTCTCGAGCCACTTCCGATTGCCCCGCAAGATCAAAGCAATGGCCAATCCAGAGCGAATGCCAGCCGGCAACCTTCGCATCAAGAATGGCAGTGGATTCGGAAACCCTGATGAAAGAATCCTTGGCTCCGTCGAAATCGCCCGCCCAAAGCTTGTTCGCGAATTCGACCTCAGCTTTTGCAAGAGCAACGAAGCCGCTTTCTAGTGTTGCTGCGCGAACTCGCTCCCCTTCATTTATTTCGACACCATCGATCCAGTCCCTGTAGTAGGTGAGCCAACCATCATCACGTCGCAGAACTGCATTGACAACGCCTACAACCTCGACAAAGTTTTTGGGCACATTGGACTCGACCGCGTTCCTCCCCAACAGAATTTGGCGGTGAATGAGGTCCGGTAGTAGGCTCATAAACCTGTCCGTATCTAACCAAGTATTAATATCTCGGCCTACGATCAAGAAAACACCGTAGTCACTTCTTCCACGGTTTATTCGACCGAAAAGTTGCGTAAGTCGGTTAGCAATACGCCCATTAAAGAGGTTCTGCATCGATAGCTCTGCCCACTGATAGCGCTCAAGAAGCGATGATCCAGTTGGCAGGCCATCGATTAGCATGATCCTGCATGTCTTATGGGGCAAATCAATACCATCGACGCGGTACACAAGGACAAACGCCCCGTGATCAGCTGCCCGGAATGTATCAAGCTTGTTGGAAAACTCAGCTCTCGTAGGTGGCGGCGCTACATCCTTGTAAACTTGAGCACCCCGCGTGCCTGGAACTGCAATCAAAATCTTGTTCTGGCTCGCGAATATCTGAGCCAAAGCCGGGCCAGTTAGGTTTTGCGGCAGAAACTTATGAAACAATATAAGCCGTTCCCCGTTTCCGGCATCGTTTTCCGGTTCAATAGTGCGAGTCGGCTCTCGTCCGAACGTGCATACAAAATCAGCTTTCGACTTGAGTGTTGCAGATAGGTATATCCGACGCGTAGCTCCTTCGAGCAGGATCGGAAAAGCGGCCGTCGGCACAAAAGGCGGACTTAGCTCAACAGTTGATTTAGAGATCAGAATGCAGCAATGTTGAATTAAATCTTTTAATGCGACAAAGCTTGATTTCAGCCCGATATCAGCATCCCTTCCTTTTGTCGCAATAGTCAACTCTGCAGATATTTGAGAAGCAAACTCAGCACTTGCGAAATTTGGGACCATGATAGGTGCCGCATTCGCGTCTTGGAGGGTCTGTTCAAGCGTAATTTTTCGCCCAACCTGGTCGAAAGCGGGTGCTAAAATTCCAATGAGCTTGCTAAACAATTCGGGATGAATTCGCTTTGATATGCTCACCGTCAAAGCATCACGCACGTATTTTTCTGCGACGTGAGCATCATCGAAAATGATAGCGGTAGGTTGTTTATTGCCCCTAAATGGAGTAAATGCGTTAAACACAGAACTGTAGTTTGTTATACAAAACGCTCGTTCCGTTTCATATAAGTCATTGCTAAATGACCCCTCCATCCGAACGGAAAATTTGAGGCCCAACTTTTTCGCCTCTTTTTCCGTCTGCTGAATTAGATTATTTGTCGCGCAAACGTACACAACCTTGGGGCCCCTTTCATTTACTAGACTTTGCGCAATAAGCAGACCTACTATTGATTTGCCAGCGCCCGTATTCAGGGAGATGAGGACATCAGAACTGGTCCGATGCGCATTCCACTTTGTCAGGGCCTCAGATTGTCCTGCCCATAAATCGTTGAGCGCCTCATCAAGATTTGGCGTCCTCTTGAAAATCTCGATCGGGTCGGTAGGCGCGGTATGCGCGCTCGGACGCTTCAAACTGCCGAAATCCATTTTCAATTTTCCCAAAAAGTTGCTGATGCGGGGCGAATTCTTCGACCCTGCCCGCGACCTTAGCTTGCGCAAATGTCGCCATGCCGGTGTGACAGGCCACCGCCGCCTTGACAATTCCAAATGCCAAGGCGGCGCCGGAGCCTTCGCCGAGCCTGAGACCTAGGTCGAGCAGCGGCTTCTTGCCGAGCCGCCGCAGCACATCCGGATGCGCGCCTTCGGCCGCAACATGGGCCGCCAGGCAATGGTCGAGCGCGTGCGGATCGACCGCATGAAGAACGGCGGCGGCGGCACAAACCACATAACCATCGAGGATCACCGGAACGCGTTCCATGCGCGCGGCGACGATCGCGCCGGCCATCGCCGCGATCTCGCGCCCGCCGAGGCGGCGCATCACCTCGAGCGGATCGGCGAGATATTCCTTGTGCCGCGCGACGGCTGCCTCCACCGCCGCGATCTTTCGCACTAAGCCGCGATCATCAAGTCCGGTACCGCGCCCAACCCAATCGGCCGCCGCGCCGCCGTAAAGCCCATGATAGATGGCGGCCGCGATCGTCGTATTGCCGATGCCCATTTCACCGAGGCACAAAAGATCGATCCCGCCGGCGATCGCTTCCATCCCGAAAGCGAACGTCGCGGCGGCCTCCTTTTCCTCCAGAGCCGGCGCCTCGGTAATGTCCTTCGCCGGAATATCGAGCGCCAGATCGAAAACCTTCAAGCCAAGCCCATGGGCCGCGCAGATCTGGTTGATCGCGGCGCCTCCAGCACGAAAATTGTCGACCATGGCGTGGGTGACTGAGGCCGGATAGGCCGACACGCCTTTTTCCACGACGCCATGATTGCCGGCGAACACCGCGACGAGAGGTTTGTCGATCGACGGCACGCGCTTCCCCTGCCAAGCGGCCAGGAACTCGGCGATTTCCTCGAGCCGCCCGAGCGACCCCAGCGGTTTGGTCAACTCGGCCTGGCGCGCGCGGACTGCCTGCCGGGCGGCCTCCGAGGCCCCGGGCATGGAGGCAATAAGATCGCGGATCGAGTTAAACGGCGGTTTTGCGGCGGGCATCGCGACCTGGGGAGTATTAAGGGTATCTTCTAATGCCGCGCGGCCGAAGCCGTAAGTGGCATGCGGCAAACCGTCTCGCCTTTTGCTGCATGTGCGATATTGCAATGCACCATTAAGTTTCCTATGTAAGGATCCATCGCAAGCTGGGAGGAAAAGTTAACGTTATCAAAGCAGATTGGAGACCGGCATCATGAAGAGCCAAATTTCCTTTATCGCAATCGGGATTGTTATCGCAACAACAGTGCTCGGTTTTGCCACGACCGGCCCCTTGCCCGCGTTTGATTCCCGCGAGATCGTGCCCGCGGTCCACATGGCCGGTTTGACCGGGGCAAGCGTTGAGCGCCGTGTCTACTGCTATAGCGGAATAAAAGGCGCGCCCGGCAGCCTCTATCGAGGCTGGGTCTGTGAGCTTGAGCATGTGCCTGCATCGGTGAACTGAGAAACCAGTCCTTAGTTCGAGTTTCGGAGGATCGGACGTTCACCGAGGCGCTTCCCGTGGCTCTGACAAAACCCGCGCAATCACGGATGAGAAGCGATGCGCCCCGGCTCGTCGCTCCTCGCCGATTTTTGCTTCTGCCTACGTTTTTTTACGCGGCTCCCTCTTCCCTCGGCGGCATCGCCCGGCAAACATGCCCTTACCGATTTCCCCCGCGCGGTCCGCTTGCTGCCCGTGGCGGGCGGCCTCGTCGGAGCCGTGGCCGCGATCGCGCTTGCCGCGGCCTCCCTATTGGGATTTCCCGCCGCCCCTCGCGGCGCCGCTCGCGATCTGCGCTTTGGCACTCGTCAGCGGGGCAATGCACGAAGATGGGCTTGCCGATTGCGCCGACGGGTTCCTTGGCGGCGCGACACGCGAGCGCAAGCTCGAAATCATGGCCGACAGCAGGATAGGCACGTTTGGCGCCGTGGCCCTCGTGCTTAGCCTCTATTTGCGGGCGGTGAGCCTTACGCTCATCGTAAACGAAAGCCTAGGCCTCGCCTGTACGGTGTTAATTGGAGCGGCGGCCTTGTCCCGCGCGGGTTCGCTCATGCCCCTAGCCCTCCTTCCGCCCGCGCGGGAAAACGGAGCTGGTTTTGCTGCAGGAAAGCCGGAACGCGCGGCGCTCGCCGTCGCTGGCAGCCTCGCCGTTGTTGTTGCCCTCGCTCCGGTCGTGGCAGGCGCAACACCAGTTCGCACGCTAGTGGGCATTGCCGCGGCGACAGGCGCGGCCTACGCCGTCGTGCTGCTCGCTCGAAAACACCTCGGCGGCCAGACCGGCGATGTCGCGGGCGCCGCACAGCAGCTTAGCGAAATCGCCGATTATCTCACGTTCGCCGCGGGGCTCGACGGAGTGAGCCTATGCCCCAGCAAGATATTGGGCTGGGTCGACCGGCTTTGTGCCCTTGCGCAATTCGAAATGAAGCTGCGGCGACGCGACGTTGCCGCTCTGCCGCATATCGCGATCGCCTGGCCGCGCTTGACCGTCTCGCCGCGCTTGACTTCGATAGCCCCATTATTCGCATAGGCAGAAACAAAGCCATTGGGATGCCGGATCAGAGATCAAATTGCCGTAACCTTTAAGCTCGTTCCCGGCGTAGGCGACGACGCCGCTTTCCGCCGCTTTCACGGAGGTTCCTTCCGGAACCGTGATATTGATCCCATCGTTGCCGCCCGGCTCGAACCCTTGGATGACGCGTCCCCGCGCGGGCCAGTGGAATTCCGGGTTGGCTGCCTCCGTGGCCATGGCGGTTTTTTTCGGCTCTGTGGCCGGGACAGGTTCCGGTTCGCGCGCGTATGCCTTGGTTTCGTTTGGTAGCGCGTGGCCAGTGTTCGTCGCCGTTTGTCTGCGCTTTTGGGCGTTTGCCGGTTTTCCGGACCGCCGGTAGCCTCGTTGCGCGCGTGCGGTCTTGCTGGCTTTCCGGCTTCAGCCTGGCTGGCCAATGTACGAGGGCGGCGCACCCGCAACTTTGCCGGAGCTGGCTTTGCCGGCGCGGAATGCGCTGCCACGCGAGCGCCGCTCGAAGCGGCCAAAGCCGCGTTATAAACCCGGGGATAACGATGTGAGTGCCGGGCCGGCACGGCGATGCCGAGCCAAGACCATTTGTCAAAACGAGCGCTTCGACCGGCACGCCATAGCGGGTTGCGAGAATTTGGGCGTTTTCGCCTTGCGCCACGACGATCGGCGATCCTCCCTGGCCGACCACTGCGGCGCCTTGCGCCCCCTGCGGCGGCGCAGCGGCAGCGATCCTTGGGTTTGATTGCGCCGTAGCGCTTGCGGTTGGCGCGCTAAGCGGTCGCCTTTGCACTGGAGCCGTGACACCCGCCGCCGGCGCCTCGCTGGCGACGTTCGCCGAACTCTGGAATGGATTGGACCAAGGATCGCTCAAACGCTCGGAATTCGAACACCCGGCAAGTAAGCCCGCGGCTACGCCGCTCATGGCTAGGCGAACCGCGAATTGTGCACGGGAAACACAATCAAAATCACTCATTACGCAACCCCACCGGCGCAGTGTCTTTCAAAGCCATTACGAGCGGATTAAGTTAAGGGACGGTTTAAAGATGAACAAATATTCACGAAAAAATGGACAAAATTATATTTCTTCGCAAACGAGTCCTGTTTCATTCAAAGCGCCAATGCTTCTCCCGGCAAAAGCGCCTGCAGCCGGGACGCGAAACGGGGGTCTCGTCGATGCCTCCGGTGCCGTTGCGCGCGATCCGTGCGATGTGCTGGCGCGACATAGTTTCTGGATCTGGCCGCGCCGCGACGAGAAGCCCTTCCTCGCCAAGCACGGCAATGAGGTTTTCAGGAACCTCGGCAAGCAAACCCTGGACGATCACCCGGTCGAAGGGGCCTATCCCTGGCAAGCTCGCCAGGCCATCGCCAAAGACGACCCCGGCATTGAGGATGCCGAGCCGCGCGAGCCGCGCCTCGGCCTCGATCGCGAGGCTCTCGTACCGGTTCAATGGAGAGCACTTCCCGCG
>CAVVKF010000003.1:0-375763 GCA_963748895.1 uncultured Solirubrobacterales bacterium
TCCTGACATTGCTCGCGGTGTTGCGGCGGACGCGGCGCCTCTATGCCGAGACCGACCAGCGGATCGCGGCGGAGGAAACGCTTCGGCAATCGCAGAAACTCGACGCCATCGGCCATCTCACCGGCGGCGTCGCCCATGACTTCAATAACCTGCTCACCATCATCATCGGCAATCTCGAGACGGCGCAGCGTCAGCTCGAATCCTGGACCGATGCGGTGCACGGCAAGCTCGCCCAGCGCATTGCCAGTGCGATGCACGGCGCCGAGCGCGCGGCAACCTTGACCAAGCGGCTGTTGGCGTTCGCCCGGCAGCAGCCGCTCAATCCGACCACGATCGACGTCAACCGGCTGCTCAACGGGCTGTCGGATTTTCTCCGCCGCGCGCTCGGCGAAGACGTGTCGCTGGAAATCGTCGGCGCCGGCGGGGTCTGGCCGGTCGAAGCCGATCCGGCGGAGCTCGAAGCCGCGATCCTCAATCTCGCCGTCAATGCCCGCGACGCGATGCCGGATGGCGGCAAATTGACCATCGAAACCGGCAACGCCTATCTCGACGACGCCTATTGCCGCCGATACCCCGACGTGCGTCCGGGGCAATACGTGCAGGTCTCCGTCACCGACTCCGGCGCGGGAATGACCAAGCCCATCATCGACCGCGCCTTCGAGCCGTTCTTCACCACCAAGCAGGCCGGGCAGGGCACCGGGCTTGGGCTCAGCCAAGTCTACGGCTTCGTCAAACAGTCCGGCGGCCACGTCAAGATCTACAGCGAGGCCGGCGAGGGCACCACGATCAAAATGTATCTGCCGCGCTATGCCGGACAGGCTTCGCCATCGGCCGAAACCAGGAGCGAACCGCGCCGCGGCCAACCGGGCGAATGCATTCTTGTCGTCGAAGACGATACCGACGTGCGCGCCTATGTGGTCGAGACGCTGCGCGGGCTCGGTTACGACGTGCTCGAAGCGGCCGGGGCCGAGGAGGCGCTGGCGCTGATGGACCGGCACCAAAGCATCAGTCTGTTGCTGACCGACGTCGTCATGCCGGGGCAGAACGGGCGCAAGCTCGCGGACGCGGCGCGGCAGCGCCAGGCGTCCTTGAAGGTGCTGTACATGACCGGCTATTCGCGCAACGCCATCGTGCATCAGGGCCGCCTCGATGCCGGCGTCGAGCTGCTGCAAAAGCCGCTGACCAGCGAACAGCTGGCGGCGACGGTCCGAAAGGTGCTCGATACCTAGGTGCCGGGCTTCAGTTGAATTGGATCCTGGTCTAGGTTTCCCCTACATGGCTTACGGTCCCTTCTTCTTGCGCCACCTCATTGCGCTCAAGCGGCGCGGGCTGTTGGACGGCTATCGGCGCGTCGTCGAGATCGGCCGCCAGCAGATCAACGATCGCATGATCGGCTCGCCCGAGCTCGACGAGGCGGTCGCGCTGTTCGGCGGCACCATGCCTGCGCTGACGCCGGTCGGCGCGCCACGCATCAAGCCGAACTCGCCGCCGGGCGAGCTGTTGTGGTCGGCGCTCGGCCTGCAATCCAAATCCGTCGACATCGACGGCGGCGATATCCACATCGATCTCAACCAAGGCCGCGTGCCGTGGCGCTATCGCGGCGCGTTCGATCTCGCCGTCAATACCGGAACGACGGAGCATGTCGCCAATCAGGGCAATGCCTTTGCGGCGATCCACGATCTGGTGCGCGCCGGCGGCATGATGCTGCACCAGGTGCCGGCCTATGGGCACATCGACCACGGCTTCTTCGGCTATCAGCCGAAATTTTTTCACCGCCTGGCCAAAGCCAACGATTACGAGCTCGCCGAGGTTACGCTGGCGCCGCAACGGGAGTTCGAGCTGCCCGACTATCTGCGCGGCCAAGGATTGCCGCCAAGCTTCGCCAGCGCGGGGCTCACCGTCGTCATGCGCCGCAGGGATCGCCGCAAATTCGTGATGCCGCTCGACGCTTAGAGCATGTTTGGTGCAAGCGGCACTCCGGCGTATAGTGGCGGGCGTTCATCAGGCAGCGGCCTAAAAGGCATGCGATGAAGCTTCCCTTTGCCGGCGCAATCGATTGCGACCTGCATCCCGCCGTGCCCGACGTCGCGGCGCTGATGCCTTATCTCGACGATTTCTGGCGCGAGCATCTGACCGAGCGCTATATCGACCACTCGCCGTTCGTGCTGGCGAGCTACGCGACGAACTTGCCGCAATCGGCGCGGCCGGATTGGCGGCCGAAAGCGGGCGTGCCGGGGGCCGATCTCGCTATTTTGCGCCGCGATGCGCTCGATGCTTTCGGCACGCGCTTTGCGATCGCCAACGTGCTGCACGGCGCGGTGGCGCTCTACAACGCCGACATGGCGGCGGCATTGTGCAAGGCGGTGAATTGCTGGATCGCGCGCGAATGGCTCGATCGCGAGCCGCGGCTGCGCGCGTCGATCCTGGTGCCGCCGCAAGACGTCGAGCTTGCCGTTGCCGAGATCGAGCGCTGCGCGCCCGATCCGCGCTTCGTGCAGGTGCTGCTGTTGGTGATGGGCGACCGCCCGCTCGGCCATCGCAGTTTTTGGCCGATCTATCGCGCCGCCGAAAAGCACGGCCTGCCGATCGGCATTCACGCCGGCTCCACCTTCCGCCACGCGCCGACCGGCTCCGGCTGGCCGTCCTACCATCTCGAGGACAGCGTGCTGCAGGCTTCCGCCTTCGAGGACACGCTGGTGAGTTTCCTGGCCGAAGGCGTGTTGCAAAAATTTCCCGGCACCAAATTGGTGCTGATGGAATCCGGCTTCGCCTGGCTGCCGACGCTGTTGTGGCGCACCAACCGCAGCTGGCGCGGCGTGCGCACCGAGGTGCCGTGGATCGACCGGCCGCCGGCCGAGATCGTGCGCGATCACGTGCGTTTTACCTTGCAGCCGTTCGACGTGCCGAACGGCGACGTGCTCAACCGCATTATCGATCATGTGCGTTCCGATGAGCTGATCGTGTTCTCGACCGACTATCCGCATTGGCAGTTCGACGGCGAGGACGCGTTGCCGGACGGGCTTTCCGATGCCATGCTGCGCAAGATTCTGATCGACAATCCGCTTTCGACCTATCCGCGCCTGCGCGCGGCGGTCGAAGCGGATCAAAAAGCTGCCGATGCGCGAGGAGATGGCGCGATGAACAAGCCGGTGCCTGAACGCGAGACCAAGGCCGCGCAGCGGCTGGGTTTCGTCGATTGCGACATTCATCCGGTGCAGCGCACGCCGAAGGATCTTTATCCTTATCTCGAGGCGCGCTGGCGCGAGCACAGCGAAACTTTCGGCGGCCATCTCTGCCAGGGCTTGAGCGGGCAATTGTCGTTTCCGCGCATGATGGCAAGCGGCATGCGCGCCGACGCCTATCCCTCCAACGGCGGGCCGCCCGGCTGCGATCTCGAACTGATGCAGCGCCAGCATCTCGATCTCAACGGCTGCGACACCGGCATGATGGTGTGCCTGTCGCGCGGCGGCATGGAGGAGCGCAATCTCGAATTCGGCGCCGCGCTGGCGCACGCGGTCAACGACTGGCAGATCCACGATTGGGTCGCGAAGGATCGCCGCCTGAAAGCCGGCATCGTGGTGCCGCAGGAATATCCCGAATTCGCCGTGCGCGAGATCGACGCCCGCGCCGCGGAGAACGAAGCCTTCCGCCAGGTGATCATCTCGCCGCGCTCGAGCGAGCCGCTCGGCCGGCGCAAATATTGGCCGATCTACGAAGCCATCGCGCGCAACAATCTCGTGCTCGGCCTGCATCCGGCCGGCGCGCCGGGCGGACATCCCTCAAGCGGCACCGGCTGGGGCACTTATTACATGCAGGAGCATTACACGTTCGGCACCAGCATCTCCGGCAATGTCGTCAGCCTGATCACCGAAGGCGTGTTCGAGCGCTTTCCCGAACCTGAAAGTGGCGCTGATCGAATCCGGCTTCTCCTGGGCGCCGTCGCTCGGCTGGCGCATGGACAAGCAGTGGGCGCACATGCGCAAGGAAACGCCGCATCTCAAGCGCCCGCCGTCGGAATATTTGCGCGAGCATTTCTGGTTCTGCACCCAGCCGATGGAGGAGCCGGAAGAGCCCGCGCATCTTTACGACGTGCTCGACTGGATCGGCTGGGACCGGCTGATGTTCTCCAGCGACTATCCGCACTGGGACTATGACGATCCGCGGCAGGCGCTCAGCTTCAAGATGACCGAAGCGCAACGCGCCGGCATTTTGCGCGACAACGCGAGCGCACTGTATCGGCTCGCATGATCCAATGAGTCGTTGTCGGCGATTTGGGCGTAGAGAATTTCTGTCTTTGGCCGTTGCTGCTGCGGCGCTGCCGCGTGTTGCGCGCGCCGAAACCTATCCGGCGCGGCCGGTGCACATGATCATCGGCTTTCCGCCGGGCGGCGCCACCGATATCGCCGCGCGCCTGATCGGGCAGTGGCTGTCGGACCGGCTCGGCCAACCGTTCGTCATCGAGAGCCGGCCCGGCGCCGCCGCCAATCTCGCGACCGAGGCGGTCGCCCGCGCCGCGCCCGACGGCTATACGCTTCTGGTCGCGGTCGGCACCAACACCATCAATCCGGCGCTCTACCCAAATCTCAATTTCAATTTCATCCGCGACCTCGCCATGGTCGGCGGCATTTTGCGCACGCCGCTGGTGCTCGAGGTCAATCCGGCGGTGCCGGTCAAATCCGTGCCGGAGCTGATCGCCTATGCCAAGGCCAATCCCGGCAAGCTCGCCATCGGCTCGTTCGGCACGGGCAGCATTTCCCACATCGCCGGCGAAATGTTCAAGATGACGACCGGCACCGACATGGTGCACGTGCCCTATCGCGGCTCGGCGCCGTTGGTGGTCGATCTCCTCGGCGGCCAGGTGCAGGTCGCCTTCGACAACATGCCGCCGTCCATCGAGCATATCCGCGCCGGCCGGCTGCGCGCGCTGGCGGTGACGACGGCCGACGCGTTCGCCGGCGTTGCCCGACCTGCCGACGGTGGCCGATTTCCTGCCGGGTTTCGAGGCCAGCGCCTGGGCCGCGATCGCGGTGCCGAAAGCGACGCCGCGCGACATCGTCGACAAGCTCAATACCGAGATCAATGCCGGGCTCGCCGATCCGAAAATCCTGGCGCGGCTCGCCGACTTTGGCGCCACCGCCTTTGTCGCTTCGCCGGCCGAGCTCGACAAGCTCGTCGTCGAGCAGACCGAGAAATGGGGCAGGGTGATCCGCGCCGCCAACATCAAGGCGGACTAGGTCGTGGAAAGGCCCATCGAGCTTAGACGCCAATGCTCTGATTTCGCGTCCGCTCTCGGAGCCTAGCCGACATGGCGGGAACCACGGCCGGCCTCGCCCCGGTTGAAAATATTCCAAATGCGACATTTGCCGTTGGCTCAGGGCACCGCCTTGCGAGCGTCGCAATCACGGCCGAAAATCCGCGAGCAGCGATCTCTTCGCACGTTGCCATGACGTGTGAGCAGGCTGGTCATGAAGACCACATTGCTAAATCTGAATTTCACTATTCGCGCTCGAAGGAGCCTCCGATGAGCTTGAAGCTGGTCGCCGGACTACTCACCATGACGCTAGGCGCCGGATTTGCGATTCCGGCCGCAACCCAGGAGGTTTTGCCGTTTCCGCCCAAACCTTCCGGCAGCACCGCCGGGCGGACCATGCAGGAGTCAGTTTACAGTCCGCTGCCACCCGTGAGCCATCTGCCGAAGGATGCGCCTAACATTCTCATCGTGCTTATCGATGATGTGGGGCCTGCCCAAACCGACACTTACGGCGGCGAAATCCACACGCCGACGCTGAGCAAGATCGCCCAGGAAGGAATCTCCTACAACCGGTTTCATACGACCGCGATGTGTTCGCCCACACGCGCAGCCTTGCTGACGGGTCGCAATCATCATCGTGTCGGCAACGGTCAGATCGGCGAGTTGGCGAACGATTGGGATGGATACTCGGGCGCCATCCCTAAGAGCAGCGCCACCGTCGCCGAGGTGCTCAAGGACTACGGCTACAGCACCGCTGCTTGGGGGAAGTGGCACAATACGCCTCCCGAACAAACGACTGCCGCCGGTCCGTTCGATAACTGGCCTGCCGGCTACGGCTTTCAGTATTTCTACGGCTTTCTCGGCGGCGAGGCGTCGCAGTGGGAACCGCAACTCGTCCGCAATACGGCGTACGTCGAACATCCGCACACCTCAGGCGGCCACGATTACTATCATTTGAGCGAAGACCTTGCCGACGACGCGATCGGCTGGTTGCGCAAGCAAAAAGCGCTGGCGCCCGACAAGCCATTCTTCATGTATTGGGCGCCCGGCGCCTCGCATGGTCCGTTTCACGTCCCGAAAGAATGGGCCGACAAGTACAAGGGCAAGTTCGACGATGGCTGGGACAAATACCGCGAGCGTGCCTTCCAGCGCGAAAAACAAATGGGCTGGATACCGCCGGATGCGCAACTGACGCCGCAGGCCGGCGACGCTGGCTTCCTGGGACTCGATCCCCGACGACGAGAAGCCCTTCCAGCGCCGTCTCATGGAGGTGTTCGCCGGATTTACCGAACACGTCGACGTCCAGATCGGTCGCATCGTCGATGAAATCGATCGGCTCGGCTACGGCGACAACACGCTGATCCTTTATATCTGGGGTGACAACGGCGCCTCGGCTGAGGGTCAAAACGGCACGATCAGCGAGCTTCTGGCGCAGAATGGCATTCCCACCACGACCAAACAGCAGATTGCGGCGCTCAACACGCTTGGCGGTCTCGACGCGCTCGGCTCGCCTAAAACCGACCCTATGTATCATGCCGGCTGGGCTTGGGCGGGCAGTACGCCTTATCAGGCGACCAAGCTCATCGCCTCGCATTTCGGCGGCATCCGCAATCCGCTGGCCGTCCGTTGGCCCGCAAAGATCAAGCCCGATGCCACGCCCCGCGCGCAATTCCTGCACGTGAATGACGTGGTTCCGACCATCTACGACATCGTAGGCATCACACCGCCGCGCGTGGTCAACGGCATTCCGCAAGATCAGTTTGACGGCGTCAGCTTTGCCAGCACCTTCAACGATGCAAAGGCCGAGGAGGTGAAACACACGCAGTATTTCGAAGTCATGGGAAGCCGGGCCATTTATCACGACGGGTGGATCGCGTCGGCCTTTGGTCCGCGCATACCATGGGTCGCTGGCTTGCCCCCAGGCATCAAGGAATGGACGCCCGACAAGGACAAGTGGGAACTCTACGATCTCAGCAAAGACTGGACGCAGGCTGACGACCTCGCCGGCAACATGCCCGCGAAGGTCGCCGATATGAAGGACCTGTTTCTGATCGAGTTCACCAAGAACAAAGGCTTGCCAATCGGCGGCGGCCTATGGATTCCCGTTCTCCATCCTGAACTGCGCCTGGTACCCCCGTACACATCGTGGACCTTCCCGGGCGCAATCACGAGGATGCCTGAAGTCGCTGCGCCCGCTCTCGGCAATAAAGAGAACCTCGTCAGCATGGATGTCGACGTGCCGGCCAATGCCAACGGCGTGCTCTATGCGCTCGGCGGTTTTTCCGGCGGCCTCGCGTTGTACGTCAAGGACGGCGTGCTGTCGTATGAATACAATCTGTTCGAGATTATGCGTACCCACATCAAGGCCAAGGACAAACTGCCTACCGGCAAGGTGAAGATCGAAGTCCAGACGACCTATGTCGAGCGCAAGCCAGCCGGTCCTCTCAAGGTGGTGCTGAAAGTCAATGGCAACGAAGTCGCGTCGGGCGTGGTGCCAGTTAGCGCCCCACTGATCTTTACGGCCAACGATTGCCTCGACTTCGGCATCGATCTCGGCTCTCCGGTCGGGATTGAGTACTACGATCAGGCCCCCTTCAAATTCAATGGCACGATCGAAGGCGCGCACGTGCAATACCTGAGCGGCGCGCCCGCTCAGTTGCAGCAAGAGAAACTGCAAACGCATGGAGCGATCCCGTCGCAGGACTAAACTGGCCAATCGAGTTTGCGTTGGTGTGCGCGGGAGCGGGTGGTCGCTCTTGGCCCATCGCGTCGTTTCGCAGCGCCGATGTGCCCGACGGATACGTGCCGCTCGCTGAGGCCGCGCGAGTACTCGGATGCGCCCGCCAAACCGTGTTGCACAAGGTCCAACGCGGCGAGCTACGCGCACTTCACGTCACCAACGGACGCCGAAAAGGCCTCAGAATCGAGGTCCCTGGCGCCCAATTAGACCGAATGATCAACGAGTAACTACAGAGGTGCAGTATGAACGAAGACCGCGCAGGCCCGTCACGCGCATGTTCGCCTGCTGCTCGGGCGCCGCGCGCAGCATCGCGTCAAAGCGCCGCAGCGGTGCGTCGCGGCCCGCGAGATACAGCGGGCGCACGCCCACGCCCGGCCGGTAGGGGTTCTTGCCCGAAGCATCAGTCATTACAGACACCTTGTAATGATCGACGATTCTAACAGACTTACTGTAATGAGCCACGAACCGGGCTCAAAAATTTCTTGGGTCGAGTCGAGCGTTCCGTCGTAGAGGCGGCCCACTGTTGTCCGTGCTAGCCCCCGCCACAACCCCAACCATGACAAGATCCCCCCAATGAGCGACTTCCTGGTCAAGCGCGAGGACCTGCGCGAGTGCCGGATCGCCGAGTCGGAGGTGCCCGAGCTCGAGCAGGGCCAGGCGCTGCTGCGGGTCGAGCGCTTCGGGCTGACGGCGAACAACGTCACGTATGCGGTGTTGGGCCAGATCATGTCCTACTGGGACTTCTTTCCGGCGCAGGAGGGATGGGGCCGGGTCCCGATGTGGGGTTTTGCAGAGGTGGAGCGAAGTGAGGCTGAGGGTGTCGAGTCTGGCATACGTGTATATGGATATTTACCCCCTTCTTCTTACCTCCTCGTGACGCCCGCCCACGCCGGTGGGGGCGGGTTCGTCGACGGATCGCCGCAGCGCGCGGCGCTGCCCTCGGTCTACCAGAGCTACGCGGCGACCGATACAGACCCTTTCTACCGGGCGGATACCGAGGAGCTGCAGATGCTGTTGCGTCCGCTGTTCATGACCTCGTTTCTGATCGACGATCAGCTCGTAGACGAGGGGCTGGCGGCGCGGGGGCCGATCGTGATCTCGAGCGCCTCGAGCAAGACCGCGATCGCCGCGGCGTTTCTGCTGGCGCAGCGCGAGGGAGTCGAGCTGGTGGGGCTGACCTCGCCGCGGAGCGTCGAGTTCGTCGAGGGCCTCGGGATCTACGGGAGCACCGTCGGCTATGACGCGATCGAGTCGCTGCAGCGGGGAGCAGCCACGTTCGTCGATGTCGCGGGAGACGGTGGGGTGCGCCGAGCCGTCCATTCGCACTATGGCGATGAGCTGATCCACAGCATGACGGTGGGGATCACCCACTGGGAGGAGCTGGGCGCCGCCGGCGAGGGCGAGCTGCCGGGCCCATCGCCTACGTTGTTCTTCGCCCCCGATCGCGTTGCCAAACGCTCGGAGGAGTGGGGGCGAGGCGAGCTGCAGAGCAGGGTAGCCGGCGCTTGGCACCCGTTCTGCGAGTGGGTGGGGGGTTGGCTCGAGGTCGTCGAGGAGCAGGGCTTCGAGGCGGTGCAGCGCGTCTACTTGGATGTACTCGAGGGTCGCGTCGCCCCCCAGACCGCCAACGTCCTCTCGCTGGTCGAGTAGGCGGATCGGAGCAGGCATGGCCAGGATCGTCGTTATGGGTGGCGGGGTGTGCGGGCTGTCGGCGGGGATGATGCTGGCGCGCGACGGGCACGAGATAACGGTGCTCGAGCGCGACGCGGCTCCCGTGCCGGAGTCTGTCGAGGAGGCGTGGGAGCAGTGGTCGCGCGATGGCGTCACCCAGTTTCGCATGGCCCACTTTCTGCAGCCCGCGGGCCGTGCGGTGCTGGAGGAGGAGCTCCCCGATGTCTTTGCGGGGCTCGTCTCGGCAGGGGCTATGCGCCTGGACATGCTCGGACTGGCTCCTCCCAACCTGACCGAAGGCGGTCCCCGGGCCGGCGATGAGCGGTTCGTGACGTACACGGCTCGTCGCAGCACCTTCGAGCAGGTCCTCGGCAAGGCGGCAGCGGGGGAGCGGGGGGTCGAGGTGCGTCGCGGCGCGGGTGTGAAGGAGCTGACCATGGTGGTCGGCAACGGGACGCCGCACGTGAGCGGCGTCCGGCTCGATTCGGGCGAGACGCTGCAGGCCGACCTCGTGGTCGACGCGATGGGCAGGCGCTCGCAGCTGCCGCGCTGGTGCGGCGATGCGAACATCGGGACCCTGCACGAGGAGTCCGAGGATTCCGGGTTCATCTACTACGGCCGCTTCTTCCGCTCGGCGGACGGGACGACGCCGCAGCCCTTTGGCCCTCTGCTGGCGCCGATCGGGACCTTCTCGCTCTTGACTCTCCCTTCGGATAACGGCACGTGGGCGGTGGCCATCGTTACCTCCAGCGGCGACCAGGTGCTCAAGCGGGTGCGCGACCCCGACCTGTGGAGGGCCGTCCTGGAGGCCTGCCCGCTGCATGCGCACTGGCTCCAGGGCGAGCCGATCGGCGAGCTCGAGGCGATGGGCGGGCTGACCGACCGCTACCGCCGTCCGGTCACCGATGGGCGGCCGTTGCTCACCGGTATTGCGCTGCTGGGGGATGCCTGGGCCTGCACGAACCCCTCGCTGGGTCGCGGGATATCGCTGGGGCTGCTGCACACGAGGTGTCTCCGCGAGGTGGTCGGCTCACATCTGGAGGATCCATTGGAGTTCGCGCACGCGTGGGATGCGGTTACCGAGGCGAAGCTGACCCCCTGGTATCGGGAGACGGTCGAGGAGGACCGCGATCGGCTGCGTGAAATCGAGGCGCTGCGCAACGGCTTGGAGCCCGCACCGCCGAGCGATGAGTCATCGGTCCTGCGGGGAGCGCTGCTCACGGCGATGCTGCACGATCCCGAGCTCTTCAGGGCCTTCCTGGACTCCCGCGGCGTCCTGAAACCGCTGGGTGAGACCTTCGCCCAGGAGGGCGTGGCCGAGCGAACCATCGAGCTGGCCGGCGAGCATGAGCGCATGGTGCTACCGGGCCCCACCCGCGAGGACCTACTGACCCTGCTCGGCTGATACGCAACCGGGGGAGACAACATCCACCCTTTGATTGGGACTTTAGGAATTGGCTCCTTCTAAAGTATTCCGATCCGGTCTGGTGGCCAGTAGGTAGCGACAGCTCCACCGATAATCCAGCTTGTGGGCACCGATCCCCAGAAGCGGCTGTCATCGGAGTGCCCTCGGTTGTCGCCCATCATGAACCAATGACCAGCCGGGATCTTGATCGGGTTCGGGAAGTTACATTCTGGGAGAGACACGGGTTCGCAGGGCGCGATATAGGGATCCTTCTCTTTCACAAAGATCTTTGTGCCCGCCGCCTTGCGATAAGCGTGGCCTCCAGATATATAGATTTCATCGCCTGGACCCGCGACGATCCGCTTGATGAAGTTCACGCTCTTATCCTCGGTGGAGATAGCCTGACTGCAAGCCGTGCGACCGGATATGACCCTGTGTGGCGACGGGCCGCAGATCGGCTCCTCGGCGTCTATCGGCGGGTGAAAGACGGCGATCTCGCCAACATGTGGTCCGCTGAAATCGGCGCTGATGCGGTTGACGAGCACTCGCTGACCAATCCGAAGCGTCGGTTCCATCGAGCCCGAGGGAATCCTGTAAGGCTTGACGATGAACGCTTGGATGAGCAGCGCCAGGAGGATCGCGACCGTCACGATCGCGGCGAGCTCGATGAGCGATGCGGCCAGCGATTTCGGATGCTTCGCGGTCTTCTTCGTGCGTGTCTTCGCGCCGGCTGCTCGCGGCTGTTCGCTTGCCTTGCCGGGTATCGAGGGCTTCGTGGTGCTCTCGAGAGCTGTGCCCTCCTCTGGCTCGTTCGACGCTCGGAACCGCTCGATTTCCCTGCGGCGCCTGTCCGCCCTCTTTGCCATCCTGTGGGCGAACCTAAACGCACCATCTAAAGCACAGCGAAATCTAGCTGCCGCCAACGCGCGACGCCGCAGGGGAGCTTGGACCGCACCCGCGAACAGCCAGGGCCGAGGGTCCCAGGCGACCTCGACAGACCGCCCCCTCGCGAGATATACTTCAGGCCATAGGGTCTTGACGGGAGAGGGGCTGGTTTGCCACAGGTACACCTGAGTCGCACCGGGGGCGCACGGCGAGGAATGACGTATGTCGGCGTCTCGCAGCGCTCCGTCGCGGACGGTCACGAACGCCTCCAGAAGCGCGCTCTGCGGCAGAAGAAGACCATCGTCCGCGACGCCAAGCTCCTCGCCCGCTCTGAAGACTGGCGGGATGCCGGAGAACAGTTCGCCGTCCTTTTCCGGCGCTGGAAGGCCGCCGGCTCAGCCGGTCGCGCTTACGACGAGAAGCTGTGGCAGAGCTTCAAGGCGGCAGCGGATCAGTTTCACCAGCGCCGGACCAAGCATTTTGCCGAGCTCGCCCGGATCGCCCAGGCGAAAGCCACCGCGAAGCAGAAGCTGATCGCCGAGGCGGAGAAACTGAGCTCGATCAGCGACTACGAGCTCGCCAAGGGTCAGTTCTCCGACATCATGGTTCGCTGGCGCGAGACCGGGCACGCCGGGCCTCACGAGAACGAGCTGTGGACCCAGTTCGTCAATGCCAGACAGGCGATGTACAACGCGACCGCCGAGGACCGCCGTGGCCGCCAGAGCGAGTACGTGCAACGCGTGGAAGTGCGGATCGTCGGGCACCGCGAGATGATCGGCAAGCTCAAGTCGCAGCGCCGGGAGCTCGCGCTGCGGCGAAGGGGATTGATGCCGGGCTGGGTCGGACAGGAAATGGCCGAAGAATTCGACTCACGAGGGCAGGAGATCGATGAGTACATCGAGGAACGTCAACGCTGGCTGGATGAGGACACCCAGCGGGTAGCTCGCGCGATGGTCGGCCAAGACGAGGTGAGCGTCGGGGAGTTCTACCAGCGCCTGACGAGCGCCGACGCGTAGCTCGAGCGGGCGCAGCGGCTGACGGTTTCTTCTCGCGCGCGCGTCATACTGTGCACCCTGTAGCACGGCGAGTTGTGCACCCTGTAGCACGGCGAGGGGTAGCATGCCCGCCAAGAGCGATCTCGCGCCAAGTTTTTGGGTTTATGCCCAATAAACCGGGGGTTGAGCCCGCGATCGAGCTTGCGAGCGAGCGTTTCTTCGCAGGGGATGCCTATGGTGCTCCTCATGAGTCTCCTCCGAGGCAGCAGCGGCGACAGACCAGAGTGTGAGGTGGGGTTTCGAGCATGACCTCGTTCATCCGCAGGCATCTGACCTACGCGAACGTGGTTGCGACGATGGCGCTCGCATTCGCGATGGGCGGCAGCGCGCTTGCCGCGGACCAGTTCGCCTCACCGGCCAAAGCCAAATCAAAAGAGTTCACGGCCCCAACCAAATCAAAGGAGTTCAGCTACCTGATCACCTCGATCGGTCAGATCGACCCGCGCGTGCAAGCGGAGCTGAAGGCCACTGAGAGGACAGGACCCGCGGGGCCCGCGGGCAAAACCGGTGTGCCCGGCGCAACCGGTTCTCCCGGATCGCAGGGACCGCCAGGACTATCCGGCGCATCAGGGGCGCCGGGTACAGAAGGCGTTCAGGGAAAGGAAGGAACGGAAGGCAAACCCGGTGAGCAGGGTGTGCGCGGCGAAAAGGGCGAAACCGGCGAAAAAGGCGTCCCGGGCCCCGAAGGCAAACCGGGCGAACCCGGCGAAAAAGGCGAAGCGGGCCTTTCGCTGCTCTCGCAATCCGAACAGGAAACACTGAAGTCGATGCTCCTCGGGCAATGATGTTTTCGAGCCAAGTTTTTTTGGGTTGAGCCCCGTGTTTATTGGCTTTTGACAGTTCTGGGGGTATGCGCCGAAGCGTTTCGTCTCAAGCGCGGCCTAGCTTGTTCGGTCCATCCATGACCGAAGGAGGATCACAATGTCCGCTGCTACATCACTCACCGACCGGCAGAACGCCGCCATCGCCCAGCAGGTCGCCCTGCGGGGCGCGCTCCAGCACATCGAGCGAGAGTTTGGCAAGGGCACGCTGATGCGTATGGGCGACGCCGGCGCGCAGGTGCAATGTGAAGCGATCCCCACGGGTGCGTTGTCGCTGGATCTGGCGCTTGGGATCGGCGGGGTGCCACGGGGGCGGATCGTGGAGGTCTACGGTCCGGAGTCCTCGGGTAAGACGACGCTCGTCTATCACGTGCTGGCGCAGGCTCAAGCGTTGGGGGGAGTGTGTGCCTTCATCGACGCCGAGCACTCGATGGACCCGCTGTATGCGGGTGAGATCGGGGTCGATATCGATCAGCTGCTCGTCTCTCAGCCCGACTATGGCGAGCAGGCGTTGGAGGTCGCTGACGTGTTGGTGCGCTCGGGGGCGGTGGACGTGGTCGCGATCGACTCTGTCGCGGCGCTGACGCCGCGCAAGGAGCTCGAGGGGCAGATGGGCGATACGACGGTTGGGTTGCAGGCGCGGATGATGTCGCTGGCGATGCGCAAGCTCGCGGGTAACCTCAATCGTACGCAGACGTTGTGCCTCTTTACCAACCAGATCCGTGAAAAGGTCGGTGTGATATATGGCTCGCCGGAGACGCAGCCGGGTGGGCGTGCGTTGAAGTTCTATGCCTCCCAGCGATTGGACATTCGCCGTATCCAGACGCTCAAGAATGGCGGTGGCGAGGCTGTCGGTAACCGTGTGCGTGTGAAGGTCGTAAAGAACAAGGTGGCCGCGCCGTTCAGGCAGGCCGAGTTCGATATCGAGTACGGCCAGGGCATCTCCACGTCGGGCTGTCTGCTCGATCTCGCTGTGCGGTACAAGGTGGTGTCAAAGTCGGGCACGCATTACTCCTACGGTCAGGACCGTCTCGGTCAGGGCCGCGAGCAGGCCAAGGCGTTCCTGGACGAGCATCGCACGATCGCGGAGAAAATCGAAGAGGAGGTCTACACGGCGGTCGGAATTGGCGTGAGGCGGGCGAGTCCGATCGAGCACGATCGGGACGAAACCGAGTCCCCGCTGCCCTCAGACGAGCCGCCCTCAGACGAGCCACTCTCAGGCAAGCCGCTGGCGGTGGTCGCCTGAGCCGCGATCTGACCGGATGGCAGGAGGTTACCGTCACCCGGATAGCAGGGGGTTCTCGCCACCTGTACCGCCAGGCTGCTGTTCTCCCCTACCGCTAGGCTGCGACGCCCTGTGATGGTTGCGACTGGTGGGACTCCTTCATGGCTGCGCCGGCACCGGCGGGGGACGATCCTCGCGGCTGTAGCGGGTGTGCTGATCGTTGTCGTGGTGATCTTGTCGTTCAACGCCAGTGAGATGGGGCTTCCGTCATTCGCCGCGGACCCGGTCGAGTGGGCGATCGATGTGCGGATCGACCCCGATTGGAGCAACCTCGACGCGCTGAAGCACCCCGACGACTTCCATTTGCCGATCCTGCTGTTTCACGGCACCGAAGACATGCTGGTGCCGATCGCGACCAGCGATCAGTTCGCCAAAGAGCTACACGGCTGGGTCACCTACTACCGCGTGCCAAAGGCCGGACACACCGAGGCATGGAACGTCGATCCGGGGCTATACGAACAGCGACTCACGGCCTTCCTGTCACGAATCCTGACCCATTGATCCCTCTGGGAGCATGGCCTGACCACAGGAGCACCTTCAGGGCTGATAAGCCTGAGCGGCGGCGAAGTCGCTGCTGAAGGTCTGTCCGGTGCTCGCGACGATCTGGGGGCTGTGAGTGACGATGCCCAGCTCACGATTGTCGGTGAGGCTTTGATGGGAGAGGTTTTGAGAGCCGATGAATATGGTGCTGGAATCGACGCGAACGAGCTTGGCGTGGATGTAGAGCGCAGCGCCTGAAGCACTCGGTGGGTAGGTGCGCACCTGGGCGCCGCAGCGGGTTAGGTAGGTGAGCGCGGACCGCCAGGCGGACTGGTAGGTCATCAGGACCTGCACGTGCACGCCGCGCCGCGCCGCCTGGCAAAGATCGTCAGTCATCGCCGGATCGTCCATCTCCTCGCTCTCTATCTGCAGGCTGCGCCGAGCATGAACGATCAGCGCGCCGAGCGGCGCCTGCGCGCCGGGGCTCCACACCAGGTCACCGCTGCCGGCGCCGGGGGTGATCTGCTGGTGGTACAGGTCGGCGGTGAACGTCTGCGCGACCTGAGCGATGTCGGCGGGGCGGTAGTCGAGCACCGCGAAGTCGCGCGAGCTGGAGTAGTAGGCGGGGGTCAGGTTGAGGGTCATGATCGCCGCCACGCGCCGGTCGATCAGCAGGGACTTCTGGTGGGTGAGCGCGAAGTAGGCGGGCGCCCAGGCTACGCTCACGTTGTGGGTGGATAGGTAGCGATAGGCGGCGTCGTTGAGCGGTTGCCCGGCGCCGTACTGGCCGGGGTCGAGCAGCACCGCGACGTGCACGCCCCTGGCCGCGGCGGCGACGAGTGCCTGCTCGACCAGTTCGTCGGTGAGCTCATACATCGTGACCTCGACGCTGTGTCGGGCGCTGTCGATCAGCGAAATAAACGGCGTGTCACCAGGACCGGGCTCGGTGATCAGCGACAGCCCTTGGCTACGGACGGTCATACCGCCCTCGCCCCCGCTGCCGCCCTCGCTCGTGTCGTTGGCGGCGGGTATCGAGCACCCGCACAGGGCGAGTGACACGATCGCCAACCAGGTGGCCCAAGCAGAAGTGCTCATCCTCCTCCCACTCCGACGAGGGGGGTTGAACGGGACACAAAACTGTGCCGTCACAAGCGCGGCGTAGCGTTTCTGTCGTGCTGTTTAGACCCCCGAGATGAGAAAGAAAGGCAGTCCGATGGTTGAAGATCTTTTGAGCAGAATCGAGCAAGAGCTGTATGAGCGCATGGAGGAGCTGTATCCGGCGGTCGACGAGTGCGACCGGCTGCAGGCCGATCTCGAGGCGCTGGAGGCAATCCCCGAGCCGCCCGTTGTTCCCGAGCCACCTGTCGAGCCGCCCGTCGAATCCGAGCCGCCTGTCGTCCCCGAGCCGCCCGCGGCCCCGGACATCAATCGGGAGCCGCCCGTTGAGCCCGAGCCGGCAGCGGCGCTGAATGTTGACCCCGACCCGTCGGGGGTTGTCCTTTGCTTTCCGGCCGCACGCAAGCCCACGCGTACAGTTGCGGTCTCGCCGCAGGACGCCCGGCCAATCAGCACCCTGTTCCGCCCTGCGAGTGTGCCTGCAAGTGTGCCTGCGAGTGAGCCCTTGGTGTCACCGAAGGTTGCCCGGCTGATGCTCACGCCGCGCCGTCCCGCGCTCGAACGCTCCGGCATCGCCCGGGTGGGTGCGGGTGTGTGAGAGCCGGGAAGGGGACTCGAACCCCTGACCCCCTGTTTACAAAACAGGCGCTCTACCAGCTGAGCTATCCCGGCGCGATTCCAAGCCGAGGGTAGCGGGAGCAGGGGTCGGGCTGAGCGCTCGCCGGCGCCGTGCGCTCAGCCCGCGGGGATCGCGTGCGCGAGCGTGCCGTGGCCGTTGGTGGAGGCGGTGGCAACGTAGCGACGGTGGCGCAGCGACCGGCTCCTGCGCGTTCAGGCGCCGCTCGATCTCGCCGAGCAGCACGCCGAAGAGCAGATGGCGCCAGGCGGACTGGGCGAAGGCGCGAGGGTTCGCGAACAGGTCCGGCAGCTCCTTGCGCGCGGGGTGCAGGCGATCGCTGAGGGCCGTGAGCGGCCAGGTGAGGAGATTCTCCGCGCTCGCCGCCACCGGGCCGCGCGCCCACGAGGGCAAAGGCAGGCGCGGCGCGAGGTTGGCGTAGGCAGCGCCGAAGAGCGCTCCGTTCTGCAGGTGCAGCGCCCAGCCGGCGAGCTGGCCACGCCTCTCCGCGCGTGAGTCCCTTGCCGAGCAGCGCGACGTCGTCGAAGTCCGATCCGAAGGCACGCTTGTCGAGCGGCATCTGCGCCGCCCACACGCCGGCGGCGAGGGCGCCCGCGATCGCTCCCCGGAGCGTCTTTGAGTAATCGATTGCCATCGTCGGTCAACTGTAACGGGGTCCCCGCGCGCGGTGTATCCCAAGGTATGGATCCTCTGCACACAGAGCGAGCCCCAGCCGCAGGAGCCAGAGCGGGTCCAATCGGAGGAGCGAGCGGCAAGCCTGAGCTCCTTTCGCGAGCACGCTCTGACGCGCGGCGTGAACCCGATCCTGTACTGGACGCTGCGGGCGATCCTGGTGCCGTTCTTCCTGCGTCTACTTCCGCCTGGCAGCGCATCGGCCGCGAGCATCTGCCGCGCACCGGCCCGCTGCTGCTGGCCTCCAACCACCGCAGCTTCCTCGACCCGTTCGTGATCGGCACGCTCGTGCGCCGTCCCGTCTACTACATGGCCAAGCGCGAGCTGTTCGAGAAGCGCTGGCAGGCATGGCTGCTGAACGCGCTCGGCGCCTTCCCCGTCGATCGCGGCGCCGGTGACCGCGACGCGATGGAGTACCGCCCGCGCGATCCTCGAGCGGGGTGACTGCGTGGTGGTGTTCCCCGAGGGCACGCGCGTGCGCCCGGGGCCGCTGGGCGCACCGCGGCGTGGCGTCGGGCGCCTGGCGCTCGAGACCGGCGCGCCGGTGGCTCCCGTCGCGGTGATCGGCACCGACGCCGTGCGCAGAGGCTGGCGCATCCGTCCGCGCAAGGTCCGCATCCGCGTGGGCCGGCCGCTGCTGCTTCCCGACAGTCGAGCACTGCCCTCGCCTACGCTCGCCGCCGGCGTCACCGAGCGCATCTGGGCGTGCGTCAGCCTGCAGTGGGACTGGCTGGGCGGCGCGAAGGCTCCTCCGACCGAGCTCATCCACGAGGCTCCACGGCGCGAGATATCGCGCGCCGCCTGAGCGTCGGGCGGGCGCGGTCGAGGCGCGAGGGATAGGGTGCGATGAGTGGACGAGCAGGTCAGAGGCGAGAAGTCCAAGGCGCAGCTCGACGCGGAGTTCTCCGATCTCTATCGCGCGCACCTGCGCGACGTGTACAGCTATGCGTACTACCGGATCGGCAATCATCACGACGCGGAGGATCTGACCGAGCAGACATTCCTGCAGGCCTACCGTCACTTCGAGCGCGCGCAGCGCGAGTCACGATGGCCGGCCGCTGCGGCCGTGGTTGATCCGGATCGCGCACAACCTTGCGGCCAACCTCTACCGCGACCGTGCCCGCAAGCCGGCGACGCCGATCGACGAGACGCACCACGCTGATCGCGCCGCACACGACCGAGCAGCTGGTCGAGGGGCGCGAGGAGCTGACCCGCGTGCTCGCCGGGGTGCAACGGCTGCCGGAGGATCGGCGCGAGGCGCTGATCATGCGCTTTGCGCTCGGCATGGACAACCGCGAGATCGCTCGCGCGCTGGGACGCTCCGACGGCGCGACGAAGGTGCTGATCCATCGCGCGATCAAGCAGCTGGAGGGGCTCGTGAACGAGCCCGACGGGGAGGAGGACCCCGATGAGTGAGGCGTTGGGAAACAACTTCGAGGGGCTGCTGCGCGAAGCGCTTGCGCCCGTGGAGCCGCCCGAGGATCTGGCGCTGCGCCTGGAGAGCACGCTGGAGAGCATCACCGAGATGGCAGCTGACGAGCTCCAGGAGTGGGAGCTTTCGGCGATGCGCGACCCACGCAACTGGGCTGCGACCGGCGGCGGCGCTCGTGGCCGGCGGCGGCGCGGGGGTCGCGCTGGTGCTGCTGCGTGCTCGCCGGCGGGCGCATGGCTCATCGTCGGGGGGTCTCAGCGGCGCACGCGAGAGCGCCGAGCGCACCGTGCGCGATCTCCGCCGCGAGACACGCAAGCTGCTCGGCGACCGCTGACGGAGACCGACGATTCTTGAATCGTTCGGAATGACGGAAAGGTCGTCCGGAACCGGTGGTTGAATGTTCACGGCACGGGGTATCGCTCAATGATCCGCGACGTCACCGGCGTGCGTATCTATGTCCGAGATGATCCGATACAAGCGCTCCGCCGAGTCCGCTTCGACTGCTCTGAGGCGGCTCGCTGACGAGGATCTTGATGCAGCTCGTGGCGGAGAATGATGACGCCGCGTTCGCGATCCTGTACGAGCGCCACACGAATGTCGCGTTCTCGCTGGCCTTTCGCATGTGCGGCAAGCGTCAGGTCGCCGAAGAGGTCGTCCAGGAGGCGTTCCTCTCCGCCTGGCGCAGCGGCGCGCGCTATGACCGCACGCGCGGCAGCGTGCGTACGTGGGTGCTCGGAATCGTCCACAACCGGGCGATTGACGCGTTACGCCGGGGCATGGTCCACGACCGTGGCAGGGTCAGCGACGAAGGCATCGAGGAGCGCCTGGAGGCGCCTGAGCGCACCGACGAGGAGGTCGGCCGGCGCGACGAGGCCCGCGAGATCCGGGTGGCTCTGGACGAGTCTCCCCGCCGAGCAGAGCCATGTGATCGAGCTCGCCTACTATGGCGGCTTCAGCCACAGCGAGATCGCGACGATGCTCGATACACCGATCGGAACCATCAAGGGTCGTATGCGACTCGGCCTACAAAAGCTGCGATTGCAGCTCGGTCCCATGCAGGTGCTGTCATGAGTACGACGAGCGAGAATCAGTGCGAGCGAGGCGTCGATGTCGGCGCATATGTCGCTCGGCGCGCTCGACGAGCACGAGGTCGAGCCCTTCCGGGAGCATCTCGAGACCTGCGCGGAGTGTCGCGCGGAGCTCTCACAGCTACAAGGGGTGACCGACTCGCTGGCGATCGCCGTGCCCCGCGCCCAGGCGCCGGCCGAGTTGCGTGGGCGGTTGATGGCAGTCGTGCGCGGCGAGGCTGAGCTTCTGCGAGCAGCCGGCCACGAGGCCGATCGTCCCCCGCGCGCACGTCCGGCTTGGCGCTGGCGTGTGTTCCCGGTGCTGGCGGCCACGGGCGCCCTGGCCGCGGGGGTGCTGATCGGCGCGCTGGCGCTCAACACTCACTCGACGCCAGCAGACGCGCGTGATCCAGGCGCAGATCCTGCCTCCCGCCGCCGGTCACGACGCCACGGCGGCGCTGCGCAAAGTCGGCTCGCACGTGCAGCTCCAGGTGACGGGCATGCCCGCGCCGGCGCTGGGGCGGATCTATGAGGTGTGGCTGAAAGACGGCTCGCGGGCGCCCCAGCCGACCGACGCGCTGTTCTCGGTCACCGGCTCAGGGCGACGGCACGGTCGGTGTGCCGGGCGATCTGAAAGGCGTCAGCAAAGTGATGGTCACCGAAGAGCCGGCTGGCGGCAGCCTCAAGCCGACGCACAGCCCAGTGATCGTCGCCTCGGTGTAGAAGTCAGGCGAAGGTTCCGCTGCTCCGCGGGCTCCGAGTGCGGGTATGCGACCCCGCATGGTGCTCGGCGTGCAGTCAGACGGAGCCGAGATAGGCTCTGCCCGGACAATGGCCACCTGCTATCGCCACCCCTCGCGCGAGACGGGGGTCTCGTGCTCGAACTGCGGGCGGCCGATCTGCCCCGACTGCATGACTACCACCCCGTGGGAATGCGCTGCCCGGAGTGCGCGCGACAGAAGACGCAGGTGAAGACGCTGCGCAACACCGCAGCGCCGTCCCGAGGTCACGATCGCGCTGATCGTGATCAACGTGGTGGTGTTCTTGACCGAGGGCAGCTTCACGGTGAGCGGTCAGCCGACGAGCAAGATCTACGAAGAAGGCGCGCTGTTCGGCAGCCATCACGGGACTCCCCACGCTAGGTGTGGCTCATGGACAGTGGTGGCGGATCGTTACGAGCGGCTTCATGCACGAGAACCTGATCCACATCGGCTTCAACATGTACGTGCTCTACATCCTCGGCCAGATGCTCGAGCCGGCACTGGGACGGTTGAAGTTCGGGACGATCTACGCGGTGTCGCTGCTGAGCGGGCTCCTTCGGGGCGTTGCTCGTGACGCCCCACTCACCGACGGTCGGCGCCTCGGGAGCGGTGTTCGGTCTGATGGGCGCGGCCGCCGTGGAGATGCGGGCCAGGCAGATCCCGGTCATGCAGAGCGGCGTGGGTGGTCTGATCCTGCTCAACCTGGTGATCAGCTTCGCGCTGCCCGGGATCTCCTGGGGCGGGCACATCGGCGGCTTGATCGGTGGGGCGCTGGCGATGCTCGTACTCCAGCTCGGCGCCCGCCACCGCCAGCAGGCGCTCGCGCTGGCCGGCTGCGCCGCGATCGGCGTCGCGGCGTTCGCCGGATCGATCGCGATCTCCAAGGCGAGCGAGGTCGAATCGACGCCGACGCCCCAACTCATCGAACCGGGTCAGTGACGTCCGGCGACGCTCCGCCGAGGAAGGCATCGTCTGAAGGGCCTACTCTTATCCCGATGACGCTGGCCGACCAGGAAGTAGAAGAACGCCTTGCGGGCGGCGAGTGGCGCAAAGACGGGCCGGCGATCGTGCGTGAGTGGACGTTCGCGGACTTCGCGCAGGCGATTGCGTTTGTCAACCGGGTGGCCGAGGCCGCCGAGGCTGCGAACCATCATCCGGACATCATGGTGCACGGCTGGAACAAGGTGCGTCTGGAGCTGAGCACGCACTCGCAGGGAGGCCTGACCGAGGCCGACTTCGGCATGGCAGCACGCATCGACACGCTCGCGTGAACGGCTTGAAGCTCATCTTCGCGGTCGTGCTGGTCGCGGTGAACGCGTTCTTTGTGATCGCCGAGTACGCGCTCGTGCGCTCCAAACGCGCGCGCCTGGAAGTGATGCAAGAGGAGGGCGCGCGGGGCGCGGCGCTGGCGTTGGAACAGCTGGAGAGCATCAACGACTACATCTCGGCCGTCCAGATCGGGGTCACGATGACCTCGATCGCGATTGGGGCCCTGGGAGCCCCAGCGCTCGCGGAGATCCTGAAGGAAGCGTTCGGCGCCACGATCAGCCACGGCGTGTCCGTGGCGATCTCGGTGATTCTCGCCTACCTGATCGTGACTTCCGTACAGCTGGTCGCCGGCGAGATGGTGCCTAAGTTCTACGCGATCGACCGCGCCGAGGCCGTGGCGCGGCGGGTGGCACGCCCGCTGCAGGCGTTCAGGGTTCTGTTCCATCCGGTGATCGTCGTGCTCACGGCGCTCTCCAATCGCATTCTGCGACTACTCGGGGTCGACATGACCCGCGAGCGGGAGGGCGGTTCGCCCGATGAGCTCAAGCGCCTGATCGCCGAGTCGCATGCCGGCGGACATATCGACCCGGGCGAGGCGGGGATGCTGACTGGCGTGTTCCACTTGCATGAGCAGGAGGCCCGTCAGGTGATGACCCCGATTCCGGCGGTGGTCACTGTGGATGTGTCCCAGGATGTGGAGAGCGCGTTGAAACTGTGCATCTCCTCAGGCCACACGCGGCTGGTCGTCACCGAGGAGGAGAATCGCGATCGAGTGCGCGGTCTGGTGCACGCCAACTCGCTTGCTCGCTCGCTGATGGAGGAGGGCCCGCATGCGACGCTCGAGCCGCTGGTGCACGACGCCCCGATCGTGCCCGAGACCAAGCCGCTGGATGACCTGCTCGCCGACCTGCAGCGTCAGCGGACCTCGCTCGCGGTGGTGGTGGACGAGTACGGCCGGGTGGTGGGGATCGTGACGGTCGAGGACATCATTGAGGAGGTTGTGGGCGAGATCACCGACGAAACCGACCCTGCTGCCGGTGAGGTTCGCCAGCTCGCGGGCGGCGACTGGTTCGTGCGCGGTCACGTGGCGGTGACCGATCTGGCCGACTATGGCCTGGATCTGCCGGTGGACAGCGACGCGTACAACTCCGTCGGTGGCTTCGTGTTCGCCGAGCTCGGGCGCTTACCCCAGCGCGGCGACACCGTGACCGCGGACGGCTTCTCGATCAGGGTCGAGTCGGTGCGAGAGAACCGGATCGAGGCGGTGCGCATCCGCGAGCGCCGGCCGATGCCCCCGCGCGAGGTGCGCGAGCGCGAGGACTGAGTATCTGTCCGAAAACCCCTCGGCTCGCGTCCCAATGGCCGCCAAGGAGAGATCCCGGGGTTTTCGGACAGCTCCTGAGGGAACCGCCCCAGACACACGCCCGGCCCGCGGGGGGAGCGGGCCGGAGCGTGCGCACTGGGAGGAGGCGGTGTGCGTGCGACTACTACGTCGCGGCTACCAGTATCGCGAGCTTGATGAAGGCGAGCTAAAAGTCATGAAGCTCCCAAATAAATTCTCACGAAAAGCGGGGCAACACGCTCAATAGGCGTGAAATCCGCGCTTGCTCTTGCGCCCGAGCGCGCCTTCGGCGACCAGCGTCTCGATGCGGTTGGGGATCCTCTCGCCGATCGTCTCGCCGATCGCTTTCGACACGTCGAGGCCGATCAAATCGAGCAGCGCCAGCGGACCCATCGGGTGGCCGGCCCCGAGCTGCATGCAGGTGTCGATGGCCTGCGGATCCATACCGGTCTCTTCGAGCAAGCGAGACCGCGTTGAAGAGATAGGGGAAGAGCAGGCGGTTGACCACGAAGCCGGGGATGTCGGGGACCTCGACGGGAGTCTTCTCGAAGGTCTCGCACAGCGCGAGCGCCCGCCGTCGTGTGTCCTCGGTGGTGGCGGCGGGGAAGATCAGCTCAACCAGCTGCATCTTCGTGACGGGGTTGAACACGTGCAGGCCGACGAACCGCTCGGGGCGTCCGCTGGCGTCGGCCAGGCGCTGGACGGACAGGGATGAGGTTGTGCTGGCCAGCAGCGAGGCCGGGCCGACGATCAGGTCCAGCTCGGCCAGCAGCCCGGCCTTGATCTCGTGATCCTCGACCACCGCCTCGACCACGAAGGTGGCCTGCGCGAGGGCTTGCGGGTCGGTGATGATCTGCACGTGCTCAGGATCCACATCGGCGCCCAGGCGGCAAAGGGTTCGCTCGACGGTGGCGCTGGCACGTTCGGCCGAATCCCGCGAGCGGGCGAGCAGCAGCACCGGGCCGTGGTGGGCGGCGGTCGCGGCCAGGCCGCAGGCGATCGCGCCGCTGCCGACGATTGCGAGACGTTCCTGCACTTTGCCTATGTCTCCCTCTTCTCCGCCCCCGTGGTTCTGTCGACGGATTGTCTCGGCGGTTCTCGGTCTGTTGACTGACTGGTCAATCTAGTTTTGATCGCGGCGCGATAGAGTAAGGGATACCCCATCAACATGCCGCGCAAGACCTTAGGAGGACTTCCAAATGAGACAAACAGAGGGCCGCGAGGTCGTGATCGTCGAGGCAGTGCGTACGCCGATTGGCCGTGGGCACAAGGAGAAGGGCTACTACAAGGACACCCATCCCAATGCTCTGCTCGGCAAGGTCTACACGGAGGTCATCGAGCGCTCGGGCATCGAGGCGTCAGAGGTCGAGGATGTGATCGCCGGTTGCGTGCAGCAGTTCGGCGAGCAGGGCTTCAACATCGCGCGCAACGCCTGGCTGCAGGAGGGGCTGCCGATCGAGACGCCCGGCACCACGGTCGACCGCCAGTGCGGCTCCGCGCAGCAGGCCGTGAACTTCTCCGCGGCGCTGATCGCCGCGGGTGTGCACGACGCGATGATCGGCTCGGGCGTGGAGCACATGGGGCACTTCCCGTTCTCCGCCGGGATGAAGACGCAGGAAGACTTCGGCTTCGCCTTCACGCCGGAGCTGATGGCCAAGCACAACATCGTCGGTCAGGGCCTCGGCGCCGAGATGATCGCCGATCAGTGGGAGATCTCACGTTCCGAGCTCGACGAGCTCGCGGTGCGCTCGCACCGGTTGGCCAACCAAGCCACCGAGGAGGGCCGCTTCGAGCGCGAGATCGTGCCGATGACGGTCGACGGGCAGGAGCTCGTGGCCGACCAGGGCATCCGTCCAGACACCAGTCTGGAGACGCTGTCGCAGCTCAAGCCGGCGTTCAAGCCGGACGGGAAGATCACCGCGGGCAACGCCTCGCAGATCTCCGACGGCGCCGCGGCGGTGCTGCTGATGAGCGCCGAGAAGGCCAAGGAGCTGGGGCTGACCCCGCGTGCGCGGATCGTCGACCAGACGACCGTCGGCTGTGACCCGGTGAAAATGCTCGAGGGGCCGATCCCCGCGACGCGCAAGATCCTCGATCGCAACGGGATGAAGATCGACGACATCGACCTGATCGAGATCAACGAGGCCTTCGCCCCCGTGGTGGCGGCCTGGCGGCGGGAGCACAACCCGGACATGGACCGCGTGAACGTCAACGGCGGCGCGATGGCGCTCGGGCATCCGCTCGGGTCAACGGGCGCGCGGCTGATCACGACGCTGCTGCACGAGCTCGAGCGCTCCGACAAGGAGATCGGTTTCGTGACGATGTGCTGCGGCGGCGGCCTCGGCACCGGCACGCTGATTCAGCGGGTCTAGATACTCATTCATCCAAGCGTCTCTGGCGCGTGAGCCAAGCGAGGCAAGGACGCAGGGAGCGTGGCGTGCTACGCACGCGAGCGACCGAGGACGCCGCGTCGCGCCGGCTCACGCGCCAGAGGGTCCTCCGCCGGTCCAGTTGACAGCGACCGGCGGGAGGGCCAGCAGTACCTGCCATGTAGCCGCTTCGGTCTTGCCGGTGGGGGCGATTCCGTGCGCGGACTGCAATGCGGCGAGGTTGGCGGCAGTGGTCGCGTCGAAGATGCCGGTGGTCGCCTGGGCGGGGATCGCATCAGCAAGGTGCTCCTGCATCCACAGCACCGGATCGCCGCGATTGCCCTGCGTCAGTTCTGTGTAGCCCGGGTTCGGCACAACGCTGCTCAGCGGCGCGAGCGGTTCCGCCAGCGCGGTCCACTCGCTCGCGGGGGTTTCCTGCCAGTCCCACCAGGACAAGCCGGTCGCGCCGTAGTCGACGGCCTCCTCGCGGAAGCGCACGAGTTCGGCGTTCGAGGGGTGGCTGTAGGTCTGCCCGAGTGGATAGATCGGCCGGCCGTAGACGCGATTTGAGATGTAGGTGTTCGCGTAGGCGGTGTCGACCGAGTTGCCGATGTCCTTCCAGTACATCTGCGGCGCGTTGAACTGCGCCCCGTTTGGCCCGAGTAACACGGAGTAGGGGAAGGAGGGGTGATCGTAGACGTAGGGGAACGATGCGAGGCCGAGGGGGTAAGTGACCCCTATCTTCGCGCGCAGGTCGACGATGTAGGTCTGGGCTGCGCCATAGCGGCCTTCGTATTCGCCCTCGGCGTCGATCACGAGGCAGTCCGCCCCGTTGGCGACCGCCTCGGCGCCGAGGTTCGCCTCGCCCGCGGGGTTGGTCCCGTAGACGAACTGCCACGCGCATACTTTCAGGCCGTTCGCGTGTAGCTGGGCGACTAATTCGGGGCTGAACTGACTCCAGTAGTTGCTCGACCCGTCGGAGCTCTTGACGAACACGGTGGTTATGTCAGCCGCATGCGCCTGGGCGACGATCGAGGCGAGGTTGCCACCGTCGGAGGCGCTCAGGTACCAGATCCACATGCCCTGGCCTTCGAACGCCGTTCCGCTGGCCGCGGTGGCGGTCGGGGGCGCCGCCGGTGTGATTTTCGGCGGTGCGGGTGGGTGCAGCGTGTAGCGCACGACGGTGATCGGCCCGTAGGAGCTGGTGTGGCGTCCGTGGCTGAGCAGCACCATGATGTGCCCGGAGTGGGCCTTGCTGGGGACCGTCAAGATCAGGCCCTGCGCCGAGGTGCGCAGGTGTGCGTGGGGTGAGGTGTGGCCGATCCGCGCGCCGGGCGCGGCGGGAAAGGCCACGATCATGCCCCTCGTCAGTCCTTTGCCGCCCAGCAGTAGGGTCCCGTGGGTGGAGACCTCGTGTGCGTTGGTGTTGCATCTGGCGGTCGGCATGCAGCTGACGCTCGTGATCCGCACCGTGAGGACATGCGGGCTGGTGGAGGCCTGCTTGGGGGCGGTCTTGTGCGCCGGGGGGCTCTTGCCGGTCGCGCTGGCGGGAGCCTTGGTGGAGCCTGTGGGCGCGGTGCCGCCCGGGTTGGCTGCGCCGGCCGGCGCCGGCAGGCCTACCAGGGAGCACCCGAGCAGACAGCACAGCAGCGCAAAAGCGACTGCTGCGAGGTAAGACATGGATCGCTCAGGGGCGCCATTCGCCAACAAGAAAGTCCCTCCGCGCCGGAAAACCAGGTTGCCTCGAACCGGCGGCCATCGACCTTAGCCGCTGTGCCTGAACAAACCGAACAGCGGCAGAGAAGTTGCGTCAGTCAGTGTTACGCATCGTGCTGCCCATTTGTCTTGAGCCACCCCGTAATAACGATGGCTATACGCTCACGACTTGCCTGCTAGTCCCAGCGAAAGCCTAACGCGGAGGGCGAAGGCGCGAGCGGGCTGGAGGGCAGGTCTGCGGGCGGCTCGGGCAGGTTGAAGCCGGCGGGGGCGACGTCGTTGGGGGCGTCGGCATGGAACAGCGAGGCGAGATACTGGATCTGGCCGCGGCCGACGCTCAGCTCCGACTGCCCGCCGCCGTAGCAGCCGATTTCGTGCGCTGCGCAGTGGTCGTAGACGTCGAGCAGCGTTTGCAGGCCGCCGAAACGCGAGGGCTTGACGTTGATCGTGCGTGGTGCCCAGGGCAGCGCTTCGATGTCCGCGACCGAGTGCAGGGGCGCGTCCCAGGTGATGCGGGCGCGATGGGGGCGCAGGAGCACTTCGGTCTCGGGAGTGAGCTTCGGATCCTCGATCCAGGCGTCGGGAAAGGCCTCGACGACGCGGCGGTAGAGCGCGGGGTCGGCGGGGTTGTCGACGATCGTGCCCTCGTACTGCCCCTTGAGATCGACCGAGTCGACCGCTCCCAGCGCGACGAGTCGCGCGATCAGCTCGTCATCCCAGGAGGGCGTCGGGATCGAGCTTGAAGCGCAGCTCCGGGGCGATCTCCAGACGCCGTAGCAAAGGCTCCAACGACGGTGGCTCGCCCAGGCGTTGCGAGGCGACGAAGCGCAGCGGCTCACAGTCGCGCCCCAGGGCCGCGTGCAACGTCGTCCCGGCCTGGCGCAGGGAAAGGTCGAGAGCGGCGGACTCAAACGCCCAGTTGCGATAGAGGCGAAACTCCGGGCGGTCGGAGGGCTGCGGGAAGAGGTCAAGCGTTCGCAGGTGCTCGGCAAACGACTCGAGCGTCCAAGTGTCCGCCAGCGGCGCGTTTGCGCCGGCGCGCTGCAGCGCCTCCTGGTCCTCGGCCGCGTAGGTGACGTCCTCGCCGAGGCCCTCCTCACCCGAGCCGAGCAGCCGAATGACGGTGGTCTTGCGCACGAACTCGCTGGAGAGGGCGGCCTCATGGCCCTCGAGCTCGTAACTGTCGATCACGACGGGCAGCTCGGCGAGCAGCTCGTAAGTGCTCACGGAGTCCCGGTCCCATTTTCGCCTTCCAGGCGCGCGACCAGCTCGTCGAGGCGCAGCTCCTCCAGCGCCGCGCCGACGGCCTCGAGCTCCCCTGCGCAGAGTTCGATCAGGGTCTTACCCTCCTGGACGAGGGCAAGCGTCTCGTTGAGGCTGGCCTCCCCCGAGTCGAGGCGACGGATTATCTCCTCGACGCGCGCGGCGGCTGTCTCGTAGGTCATGGGCTGTGAGTCGCCCACGGACTGGGGATCGGTCATTGCAGGACCTTCGCGGAGACGGTGGCGTCGGCAAAGCGCAGCCGCACGTTCGCGGTCTCGCGCGCGAGCGCGGCCGTGGAGATTGGCTCGCCCGACGGAGATTGGACGAGCGCGTAGCCACGCTCGAGCGTGCGCTGAGGGTCATGGGCGGCCAGCGTGAGGGCAAGCTGGTTGAGCTCGTTGGGGTGACGCCGCCGGCAGTCCTGCAGCGAGGATTGTGCCTTGCGCTGGAGCACGAGCGCGCGCTGTTCGGTGAGGCCGCGCTCGGCCTGCAGGCGCCGGCGCGAGCCGGCGCGGGTCTCGCGCAGCTGCTGGTGCAGGCGAGTGCCCTGACGCGCGAGGTGATCGGCGGGGGCACGGGAGAGCGTCGCGAGCAGTCGCGCGCGCGAAAGCACCGCCCGGCGCCCGTGCTCGCGTAGGCGCGAGGCCGCGACCGGCAGGCTCGCCCGCGGCAGGATCGCTCGTCGTCCGTGCTCGCGCAGCCGCGCAGCCGTCGCGGCGGTCTCGGCGCGGGCGCGCTGGCAGTCGACGCCGACAGCGGCCTCCGCCGCGTGTGTGGGTGTGGAGCAGCTGACGGCGGCGACGTCGTCGAGCAGCGTACGGTCGGTGTGGTGGCCGACCGAGGCGATCACCGGCACCCCGAGCAACGCGACCGTGCGGCAGAGGGTCTCGTCGCAGAAGCAGAGCAGGTCGGCCAGCGAGCCGCCGCCGCGGGCGACGATCGCCACCTCGACCGCGCCCACGGCGGCGAGGTCCCCCAGGGCGCGGACGATCGTGGGCGCCGCGTGGCGATCCTGCACGGGGGCGAAGCCCCAGACGAGCCGCCCGGCCCAGCCGCGACGCGCGAGTGCGGCCATGATGTCATCGCGCGCCTTGCCGCTCTCGCCCGTGATCACACCGATCGTGCGGGGAAGCAGCGGCAGCTGCAGGCGCTGCTGGCGCTCGAGCAGCCCCTCGGCGTCGAGCATCTTGCGCAGACGGTCGATCCGCGCGAGCAGGTCTCCCTCCCCGGCCACGCGCAGGTCGGCTACGGAGAACGAGAAGCTGGGCGAGGAGGTGGCGCTGCCGGGGTAGAAGTCGCAGCCGCCCGCGATCACCACCTGCATGCCCTCGGCGGGCGCCTCATCGCCCGCGCGCGCGAGGATCGAGTCCCAGTCCTTCTGCCATACCGCGCATGGAATCGCGCCCGAGGAGTCGCGTAGCTCGAAGTAGACCCGCGCGCGGGCCGCGCGCAGGTTGACGAGCTCGCCGACGAGCTGCACATGGGTGAACGAGCGCAGCTGCCGGCGCAGCGCGGCGGCGTACTCCCCGACCGGGAACGGCCCGGCGAGGCCGCTGCCGGGAATGCCCGGGTCGGCGGGTGTGGCTCCCGGCGCGAGTGGCAAGGCGAGTGGCAAGGATGGAGACATCGAAGTCCAGCATAGGCGCTAGGATCGACGGAGAGATGTGGAGCAGCGACTCCCGACCTGGCGTATGAGTGTCTATCCGAAAACCCCTCAGCTTGTGTCTCAGCACCCGCCGAGGAGGAATCTCGGGGTTTTCGGATAGTTCCTAAGCCGTGGCGAATCGCAACAGGGGCCGTGCTGGACGCTCGCGCAAGCGACGTCCGAACGCCGCCGGGGAGCGTCAGGGAGCGGAGGTAGCCGGAGAGGGTTCGGGAACGCTCGCAAACACGACAGAGTCGGCGCCGGGGCGGAAAGCTCCCAGCGAGCAAAAAACCTCCGCTGCGGCGCGGAAGGCCAAGCGGACGCGTCCGCGGGGCGCCAGCCGAGCGCAGCGGAGGCGGTTGGCGAGATCCACTGTCCGTGGGCGCGCGTCCCCAGGCGCCGTGGCATCCGCTGCCGCTGTCCGAGCTGCTGATCCTGGTCGGAGCGGTCAGCACGGTGCTCGGTCTGGATCGCTTGCAACATGGGGGGATCTCGAATGGCGGCCCGGCGCTGTTCGCGGGGATCGCGGCGGTGTTGATCGGCACGGTCGAGGTGACGCTGCGCGAGCACCTGAGCGGGTACCGCTCGCACACCCTGATCCTGACGCTGCTGCTGCTGCTCGTGTTCCACTCGGCCGTGATCCTGATCGTGTCCTCGCTGACCACGGTGCCGAAGACGCTGAACGTGGGGCTGCTGCTCGTCGACGTGGTGCTGGGTACGATCCTGTTCAGGCTGCTGCGCGCGCGTTACGTGGACGCGAGACGCGAGCGCACGTTCGCGGGCAGGGGCTGAGCCGCACTCAGGCCGGCGTGGCGGAGAAGATATCGAGCGATGAGGGCGGCGTTCGCGCGTCGCGATCCAGGCGTTTGTCAGGGCTCTCCAGCCGATTGTCGTGGCCGGCGATCACAATCGGCGTGTCGCAGATCTCCATCAGCCGCGAGAAGGTGCGTTTGCCGACGTGCTCCTCCAATTTCCAGGGTTCCGGTGCGAGCGGTCCATCGGCGTCGGAGTCGATGTCGGTGCTGAAGACGATCGAACGCTGGCCCTCATAGCGGGCGTTGACGATCAGGTAGAGCTGCTCGAGCACCCACTCGGTTGGCCGCACGACGCGAAGATCCTCGATGTGTAGGAGATCGACGTTTGCGAGCGTCTCGATCACCTCGTCGGTGGTTTCGCGGCTGTCGGAGTCGAACGTCGCGCGGATGCGATTCAGGAGCGCGACCGCGTTGAAGCTCAGGACCGAGTGCTGGGAGCGGGCCGCCGCGGCGGCGACCATATAGCCCAGGGTCGTCTTGCCGGTACCGGTGTGACCCATCAGCCACATGCCTTTGCCCACCGCGAGATTGCGCTGGATGTCGGTGCAGAAGCGCTTGACGACGCGGACGGAGTCGGCGTTCGGATCCTGGGCGATCTGCGTGAGCGGGTAGCGCTCCCACGAGAGGTCCATGTAACGCCGTGGGACACGGTCGCGGAGTCGGTGGGCGCGGGCGTTTGCGATCCGCTGGGCCCTGCAGGCGCAATCTCGGGCCGTGTTCGTCGCCTCATCGACCAGAAAGCCGCTGCCGTCGCACGTCGTCGAACGGGCAGTGCGCCTCGCCAGTAGGTTTTGAGCGCGAATCGAGCATCCTCCCAGTCAAGCAAGCCCTCCGGCGTCCACGACCACCAACCACGCAATCGCCGGATTTTTGATCTCGAGTCTTGCGCTAGGCGGAGGTCGAGCGAGGGGAGCGGGCGCTCGCCCAGCTCGCGTCCCTCGCCGCGGGTCTCGCCCTCGAAGCCGAGGCGCTCCAGGCGCACGATCTCGCGCTCGCCTTCGATTCGCGCCGGGTGCTCGGGCGGGAGGTCCGCGATCAGGGCGGCGATGCGGTTGCGCAGCTGCAGCGCGAAGTGGGGGGTGGAGGCGCCCATCAGCTGGCGCACGTCCTCGACGGTCACCTGCGTGGCTCGCCCTCGCTGCGGGCGAGGCGGTTGGGGTCCTCGGCTTGGCTCATGTGGTCATCTGGGGTCGGTCATTCGGCGAGCGGGAGGGAAGGTTCTTCGGTGGCGGCGGCGCGCGGCGAGGTCTCGAGCAGCGTGTCGATTTCGGCCTGGGTGACCGTCGAGATCGCCTGTTCGTCGCCGATCAGCCAGCCGTGATTGTAGACGCCGCGGACCGGCGGGACCTGGGGGGAGTAGGCGGGTTTGATGTCGCTGAGGTAGCCGGCCAGCGCGGGGGGAATCGAAGCCCGGCGCCCGGACCGGAAGCTCGACCCCGTCGAGCAGGAGCAGCGGGCCGAAGTCGCCGCTGGCGGAGAGCGAGCGCGGCGGCGGGCGCGTCGAGCGGCCGGGAGAGGTTCGCGAACACGAGGCCGTGGCCCGGTTCGTGGATGCCCCAGCCGAACGCGCCGTCGGCGAAGCGCGCGACGGCGATCGCGTTTTCGATCGGGTTCCCGCCCGCCCTGGTTTCTTCGCCCGAGCCGCCGCCGATCGGCTTGACGGGCCCGAGGTGGGCGAGCTCGGCGAGCACGTGGCTGTTGACGGCCGACGGGCCGACCACGTAGATCGTCGGTCGGTGCAGGCCCGTCAGCTCCGCGCTCGTCGCCGCGGGGACGCTCGTGGAGGCGACGAGCAGGATCGGCGCGCCGCTCTCGGCGGAGAGGCCGGCGGCGGGCATCACAAGCGCGGGCGGAGCGTCGTCGGCGAGCACGATCACCTGCCGGGGAGCGACGCCGCGGGCGCGGCTCTCCGAGCTGCGCCACTTCGGCGGCCAGCGCGGCGGGTTCGCTCGCCGCGAGCGTGGATGTGCGATAGCCGGCCGGCGCGGCGGTGGCGGTCCCGATCCGGATCACCTGTGCTCCGCTCGCCTGCGGCGGCGCCGGTGGGGTGCATCGCCGCAAGCGCCTGGGAGCTCACCGCGGGCAGGGTGGAGCCGTCGCTGTACAGCAGCGGCGCGCCGAGCGGCGCGCTCGCGAGCGCGGAGGCGGCCAGCGCCGCCGGCCAGTCGTGTTCGTCCACCAGCACGACCGCCTGCGGCCGCGTGCGCGGCCGTCAGGCCGGGGTACACCGCGCGCGCCACCGCCGCCGCGTCGGTCGCCGGATCGGAGCCGCCGAGCCGCGTGGTGTTCTTCGTCGCCAGGCCCCCCGCGCCCTGGGTGCTCACCTGGGCGATCGGCGCGCCGGAGGAGCCCGCCGGCGCCGACGGCGCGGACTTGCCGCAGCCCGCGAGCGCCGCGCCGGCGAGCACGGCTATCAGCAGGCGAGGCGGGATGCCGAAGCGTTCATCGATGAGGACACTATCGGGCGCTCCAGCGCACGAGAACGATGCTCTGGCGGGATCACCAGCGTCTCACGGGCGTGGTCGCCATCAGAAGCGCGACGCAGGAATCGATGATCTCGCCAAAGCCCAAAGCCCGACATTTGCGGGATAAACCTGCGAAATCAGGTGCAACCCGTGCAAGCGTCATTGCACTTTGCTAGTCTGCCGCCCGAACGCCGAATCCTTGACTAGATGTCAGGGAACGGGGGACCCAAATTGTTGGGGCGAATCCCACGGTGAATCCGTGAGAAGCGCAGGCTCTTTCAGCGCTAGCCCGTCAGCTAACCCCGCAGGCCGACGAAAGAGGTTGTGGTTGTGCGGGTGCGAACCCTCAGCAGCACGGTTTTCTGCAGCTTGACGATCCTCGCCGTGGCGGCCACGCCCGCTTTGGCAGCCTCGAAGACCGGCGGCGTCGCCGCCGTCTCGCCCACTCCGGCCGCGAGCGGAGGCTCGACCCTCCACGCCGGCGAAACCCGGCGAAGCCGGTGCACACGGACTCCGTCACGGCGCCCACCTCGAACATCGCCTACACGGGTCCGGTCTACGAGAAGACCGTGACCGGCCAGGTCGTCCCGTACGTACCACCCGGCGCCCGCGGGTCAGGTCAACGGCACCACCGGCGGCAGCCCCGTCGGGGTGGCGGCCGACACCAAGCCGCAGCTGCTCGTGCCCGGCACGATCGCCCGCTACGTGGACGGGCTCGCGGCGGCCCCGATGTCGGTGCCCGCGAGCCGTGCAGGAGATCGTCTGGGCTGGCAACCAGACTCATCGGCCTGCCCTACATCTTCGGTGGCGGCCACGCCTCGTTCAGCTCGCCCGGATATGACTGCTCGGGCACCGTCTCCTTCGCGCTGCACGGCGCCGACCTCCTGACCACGCCCGAGGACTCCTCCGAATTCGAAGTCTGGGGCTCGCACGGCGCCGGACGCTGGGTCACGATCTTCTCCAACCCCGGTCACGCCTACATGACGGTCGCCGGCCTGCGCCTGGACACGAGCGCCGCCGACGACCCGTCCAACCAGCAGGGCCCCCGCTGGCGCCCGCTGCGCCCGGCCAACGAAGGCTTCGTCGTGCGCCACCCGCTCGGCCTCTGAGCGGCGCCGAACCCCTGGTCGGCTACGCTTGGGCCTGGTGGCCCAACGGGCCCGTTCGACGAACAGCAATAGGAGGATCAGATGGCCGGTCTGACCGGGCGCATGTCAACCGTCGTGAAGGCGAAGGTCTCGAAACTGCTGGATCGAGCCGAAGACCCCGCCGAGACGCTGGACTACAGCTACCAGAAGCAGGTCGAACAGCTGCAGAACGTCAAGAAGGGCATCGCGGACGTCGTGACTGCCAAGAAGCGCCTGCAGATGCAGGAGGCGACGCTGAAGCAGAGCGTGGTCAAGCTCGACACGCAGGCCCGCCAGGCGGTGTCCGCCGGTCAGGAGGATCTGGCACGGACGGCGCTCGAGCGCAAGAACGTCGCCCAGACCGAGCTGCAGGGACTCGACACGCAGGTCACCGAACTGGAAGACCAGCAGCAGAAGCTGACCGACTCCGAGCAGAAGCTGCGCGCGAAGATCGAGGCGTTCCGCACGAAGAAGGAGGTCATCAAGGCGCAGTACTCCGCGGCGGAGGCCCAGGTGAAGATCTCCGAGGCGGCGACCGGGGTGGGCGAGCAGATGGCCGACGTCGGCCTGGCGATGCAGCGCGCGGTCGACAAGACCGAAAACATGAAAGCGCGCGCCGACGCCGTCTCCGAGCTCGAAGCGGCGGGGACGTTCGACGACATGACGGCGCTGGGCTCCGGCGAAGACGACATCGACCGCCAGCTCAAGCAGCTCTCCAGCCAGCCGGCGGTCGACGACGAGCTGGCGAAGATGAAGGGCGAACTCGGCCAAGGCGTCTCCGCCCCGCCCACTGCAGATCGAGGCTCCAGCCGAGGGCGGCGAGCGAATCAGCACCCGCGGCCGCCGACGCCCAGCCGGCAGAGGATGGCCAGGCATGATCGTGCGCGTCTCCACCGAGGGGCAGTACGAGCTGAAGGACGAGGCGCTCGAGCGCCTGCACGAGCTCGACAATGCGTGCCAGGCGGCTGTGGAGGCAGGCGACGGCGAGCGTTTCCACGGCTGCTACGAGCAGCTGCTCGAGCTGATCCGCAACGAGGGTGAGGAGCTGCCAGGACGACGACCTGCGCGGCTCGGATCTGACCCTACCGCCGCCGGACATCACGCTTGAGGAAGCACAGAGCGAGTTCTCCGCGCACGGGCTGATCCCGGACTAAAGTGGGATTCCCCAGAGCGGGAACCAGCGCTCTAGTTCGGGCTCGATCGGCAGTTCGGAGGACATCTGGGCCTTCAGCTGCAGCTCGCGCTCGGTCGAGCGTTGGTTGGCGCTCGCCGGACCGTCCGGCACGAACGGGTACCAGAAGCCGCGCTTGTAGTTGTAGATGAAGTAGACCGGCCGTTTCTGCGCGTCCACAAACGCGAACACCGCGCACAACAGCCGCTCGCCGTAGCCGGCGGTCTCGATCGAGCCGGATACCGCGTTGATCCCGACGGCGAGGTCTTCGATGCTGGGCGCGGCGGGAGGGTTGTGCAGGACCATCCAGCGGTAGCCGAAGGAGTCGTCCTCGGTAGAGACGGTCGTTCCGGAGTCCCCGCCGGTGGCCCGCACGACTTCTTCCATTTCGCGGAGCGTCGATTCGAACTCGGCGGTCGCCAGCGCCTGGAAGACGATCGCGGCGGCGCCGGAGGGGTCGATCGAGTGCTCGGACTGCAGCGCGATGTAGGCGGTGGAGATCGCGAACAGGCGATCGGTCGCGGGACCGGCGACCGAGTGACGCCCGGTGAGGATGTCGCGCAGGCCCACGGGCTAGCGTCCTTGAGCGGGTGTTGCCGGCCCCGCCAAACGCACGTCGTGCCCCGCCGCCATGCCTCTACTTTGCGCCCTGCAGCTGGGACTCCAGCCGCTCCAGCGCCGCCAAGCGCTGCTCGAGCGGAGGGTGGTCGGCGAAGATGTTCATCAGCGACTTCTTCGTGCGTGCGGGGAGGATGAAGAAGGCGCTCATTCCTTCGGCCTTGCGCAGATCCTGACTGGGGACCGCTCGATCGTGCCGCTGATCTTCAACAGCGCCGAGGCCAGCGCGCTGGGACGGCCGGTCAGCACGGCAGAGCCGCGGTCGGCGGCGAACTCGCGGTAGCGCGAGAGCGCTCGCAAGCAAGCAGGAAGGAGACTGCGTAGACGGCGACCGAGACGAGCACCACGACGATGATGTCCTCCTCCTCTTCGCTGTTGCCGTAGCCGCCGCCGAAGAACAGGGCGAACTGCGCGATCGTCGAGGCGAGCGTGGCGAAGAAGGAGGCGAGCGTCATCACCATCACGTCGCGGTTGATCACGTGGGTGAGCTCATGAGCCATCACGCCTTCGAGCTCGGCGGGCTCCAGCAGCTCGAGGATGCCGCTGGTGGCGCAGACGGTGGCCGACTTCTGCGAGCGACCCATCGCGAAGGCGTTGGGCATCGAGGTGTCCATCACGCAGACGCGCGGCTTGGGCAGGTTGGCCTGCACGCACAGGCGCTCGATGATCCCGTGCAGCTCCGGCGCCTCGGCGGGGGAGACCTCTTTGGCGCCGAGCGTGGCCAGGGCGATCTTGTCGGAGGCGAACAGCTGTGCCAGCAAGAGCACGACCGCCACGATCACGATCACGCCGGCGCCGGCTCCGACGGCGAACAGCACTCCGATGAACACCGCGTAGACGAGCCCGAGCAGGAACAGTGTCAACAGCATCCGGGCTTGCAGGCCGGAGTCTTTGCCAAAGTTGGATCGTCGGGGTGACACGGCGTGGATTGTGGCAGAAGCAGATGCGCGTGCCCTAAAGTTGCGCGCGAGCGATGTCCCTGAGAGAGCGATCACGATGAAGCCCGAAATCCACCTGCTGGGCATCTCGATCAAGACCTTCGGCGTGATGTTCGCGCTCGGCTTCCTCGCCTGCGGTGCGCTGGTTGCGCGCCGGTTACGCGAGCTGGGCAAGCCGGTCGACTGGTCGTATGAGATCGTGTTCTCAGCGCTGATCGGCGGCCTGATCGGCGCGCGGGGGTACTACGTGATCCAGAACTACTCGCAGGTCGAGCACAACCTGCTCGAATCGCTCTTCTCCGGGTCGGGCCTCGTCTGGTACGGCGGCGCGATCGGCGGCGCGATCGGCGTGCTGCTGTGGATGCGCTGGCGCGACGCGATGGAGTTGAGGATGTTCGACATGTGCGCGACCGCGCTCGCGCTCGGCTACGCGATCGGGCGGATCGGCTGCCAGGTCTCCGGCGACGGCGACTACGGGATCAGATCAAAACTGCCGTGGGCGATGGGCTATCCCCACGGGACGGTCCCGACCACGCCGGGCGTGACCGTCCAGCCGACGCCGATCTACGAGACCGTGACGATGTGTCTGGTGGCCTACCTGCTGTGGCACCTGCGCGATCGTGTGCGCCCGGGGGTGGTGTTCGCGCTGTATCTCGTGCTGAGCGGGTTGGAGCGCTTGCTCGTCGAGTTCATCCGCCGCAACAGCGAGGTCTTCGCCGGGCTGACCTCACCGCAGCTAGAGAGCATTGTGCTGTTCGTGATCGGGCTCGTGTGGCTGGCGGTGATGGCACGCGGCAGTGGTCTGAGCGGTCTGCGCGCTCACACGAGCGCCCCGCGCCCTACGACGGCTTGAACGACGTTTTACTTTCAACCCCGCGCGTGGCCGATGACACGGTTGGTCACGGCTTCACATAGTGAGCCTCCCGACGATGGCCTCAACGGCAGGCGATAATCACAGGGATGGCTACAGAGACGAGCCTTTTGAAGGTCTTTCCGCTCGGTAGCCGGCTAAACGAGCGCGGTCGCCTGGAGGTCGGCGGCTGCGACACCGTCGAGCTGGCGCGTGAGTTCGGAACTCCCGCATACGTGGTGGCCGAAGATGATCTGCGCGCACGGGCACGTGCGTTCGTGCAGGCCGGTCGCGATGCCGGCCACGAGGACTTCCACGTCGTGTTCGCCTCGAAGGCATTCCCCTGCACGGCCGTGCTCGCGCTGTTCGCGCGGGAGGGCCTGTGGTGCGACGTGGCCTCCGGTGGGGAGCTGCACCTGGCCCTGAACGCCGGGTTTGCACCCGCACGGATCGTGATGCACGGCAACGCCAAGTCCGAAGCCGAGCTTACGACGGCGCTGGAGGAGCGCGCGGGGCTGATTGTGGTGGACAACTTCGATGAGCTCGACCGCCTGGAGCGGCTGACGGCAGGGGGATCCCAGCCGGTGCTGATCCGTGTGACGCCGGACGTGCGAGGCAAGACGCACGAGAAGATCTCCACGGGCCAGGCGGACTCGAAGTTCGGCTTCTCGATCGCCGACGCTCCCACGGCGATCGCCCGGATCGAGGGCATCGACGGGCTCGCCCTGGCCGGCTTGCATGCTCACATCGGTTCGCAGTTACTCGAGTTGGAGCCCTTTCGCCGCGAGGTTTCAGAGCTGGCAAAGCTCGGCGATTTCCCCGTCTGGGACCTTGGCGGCGGTCTCGGGGTCGCCTACACCGAGCAGCAGGGGAGCCCACCCGCGATCGAGGAGTACGTCGGCACGCTCGTGCGCGCGGCGGCCGGGCATGGGATGGACGCGGTCGGAAAGCGCATGTTGATCGAGCCCGGGCGCGCGCTGACGGCCAACGCGGGCGTGACGCTGTACACGGTGGAGAGCGTCAAGCGCAACGTCTCCATCTGGGTCGCCGTAGACGGTGGAATGTCCGACAATCTCCGTCCGATGCTCTACGGCGCGCCCTACGAAGCGCACGTAGCGGATCGCTTCGACGGCGCCACCCCGTGCGTGCTCGCTGGCAAGCATTGCGAGTCCGGCGACGTGATCGTGCGCGACGCGCTGCTTGACGACCCGCGCTCGGGCGACGTGATCGTTACGCCGGCGACGGGCGCGTACGGGTACGCGATGGCGTCTAACTACAACGGCCTGACGCGCCCGCCGGTCGTGTTCTGCAAGGACGGCGACGCGAGGATCGTTGTGCGGCGCGAGAGCTTCGAGGATCTGACGGCACGCGATGTCCTCTGAGCCTTTCAAAGTCGGCCTGCTCGGCCACGGCACCGTGGGGTCGGCGTTCGCCGCGCTGCTCGCGGAGCGAGCCGGCGAGATCGAACGCTTCAACGGTCGTGCGCCGGTGATCTGCGGCGTGCTGACGCGCACACGGGGCGACTTTGAGGAGATCCTCGACGGCGCTGAGCTGATCGTTGAGGTGATGGGCGGGATCGAGCCCGCGCGGGAGTACCTGCTCGCGGCGATGCGTGCCGGCAAGGATGTGGTGAGCGCCAACAAGCAGCTGCTATCCCAGCACGGCGAGGAGCTGTTTGGCGTTGCGCGCGAGCACGACGTGCACCTGCGCTTCGAGGCGGCAGTCGCTGGGGCGGTGCCGGTCGTGCGTCTGCTGGAGGAGTCGCTGGCCGCCACGCCGATCGAGCGCATCCACGGGATCGTCAACGGCACGACCAACTTCATCCTCTCAGAGATGACCCGCGGCAGCACCTACGCGCAGGCGCTCGCCGAGGCGCAGCGCCTCGGCTATGCGGAGGTGGACCCGAGCGACGACGTCTCAGGCCGTGACGCGGCCGCGAAGATGGCGATCCTCGCGCGGCTGGCGTTCGGCGCGCCTGTGCACTTGGACGACGTGCCCTACGAGGGGATCGAGCACCTGCAAACAGACGACCTCGAGTACGCCCGCGAGCTGGGCCTCGGCTTGAAGCTGATCGGGACCGCCGAGCGCCGCGACGGCGGGCTGTCCGTGCGCGTCTATCCCGCGTTCCTTTATGCCGGGCACCCGCTCTCCTCTGTGTCGGGGCCGTTCAACGCGGTGACGGTCGAATCGGAGGCGATCACGGAGATCACGATGTCCGGCCCGGGCGCCGGCGGCCTGCAGACCGCGAGCGCGGTGTTGGGCGATGTCGTGAGCGTGATGACCGGCGGCGCGCGGCCGCCGGCCCCGCCTCTGGAGTTGCGCCTGCTCAAGGACGTCCCGAGCGCGTTCTACGTGCACCTGGAGGTGGCGGACCGTCCGGGTGTGCTGGCTGCCGTCACGCAGGTGCTGGGCGAGCAGGGCGTGTCAATCAAGTCGGTCGTGCAGCGGGGTCTCGGCGAGAATGCGCGGTTGGTGATGGTCACCCATCAGGTGGCCGAGTCGAGCCTGCGCTCGGCGATCACGCTGCTTGAGGCATCCGAGTTCATACGCTCTACTCCGCGCACAATCAGAGTGATCGAAGAGGAGTTCGTATGAACCAGGCGATCGTCAAGGTCCCCAGGGTGGAGGGCATCCCGCCGACGGGAGCGCACGTACCGCTGATCGAGCGCTACCGCGAGCGGCTGCCGTTCGAGCTGGGGGATCCTTTGGTCAGCCTGCAGGAGGGCTCGACGCCGTTGCTGCGCGCGCCGGTGCTCTCGGAGCTGGTTGGCGCGACGGTGCGTTTGAAGCTCGAGGGCGCCAACCCGACCGGCTCGTTTAAGGACCGCGGCATGACCTGCGCGGTCTCGGCGGCCGTGCGCGATGGCGCCAAGGCGGTGATCTGCGCCTCCACCGGCAACACGGCGGCGAGCGCGGCGGCTTACGCCGCGCGCGCGGGCATCACCTGCGCGGTGATCGTCCCCGAGGGCAAGATCGCCCAGGGCAAGATGGCCCAGACGCTCGTGCACGGCGCGCGGGTGATCTCCCTGAAGGGCAACTTCGACCAGGCTTTGACGCTCGTGCGCGAGCTCACCGACACGCACCCGATCGTGCTCGTCAACTCGGTCAGCGAATACCGCATCGAAGGCCAGAAGACCGCCGCCTTCGAGATCCACGAGGGCCTGGACGGAGGCCTCGAAGCGTTGTGCATCCCTGTCGGTAACGCGGGCAACATCACCTCCTACTGGCGGGGTTTCCAGGAGATGGGCGCTGCGCCGAAACTGTTCGGCTTCCAGGCCGCCGGCGCGGCGCCGCTGGTGGAGGGCAAAGTGATCGAGCACCCGGAAACGGTCGCCTCGGCGATCAGGATCGGCAACCCCGTCCGCTGGGAGGACGCGATGGCGGCCGCGACGGACTCGCGCGGCGCAATCAGGGTGGTGAGCGACGCGGAGATCCTCTCGGCCTACCGCCTGCTCGCCTCCAGGGAAGGCATGTTCTGTGAGCCTGCCTCTGCGGCGTCGGTCGCGGGCCTGCTCAAGTACGGCGCCGACGGAGCCGAACAGGTCGCGTGCGTGCTGACCGGTCGTGGCCTGAAGGACCCGGAGACGGCGATCGCGAACAACGACGGCATGGTGATCCAGTGCGTCGCCGAGACGTCGGCGATCGAGGAAGCGGTGCTGGGTGATCCGTAGGGTCGTTTGCATGGCGCGGGTCGCCCAGGGGCAGGCAGGTACTCGCGCATGATCCGCCGCCGCGTCGTGCGCGTGCCGGCGTCCTCGGCGAATCTCGGTCCGGGCTTTGACTGCATGGCCGCCGCGCTGGCGCTGCACCTGGAGCTGGAGGTCGAGGAGACCGGGCAGTTCGCCGTAGAGACCGACCTGCCCGTCCCACGCGGGCGCGAGAACCTGTGCGTGCGCGCGTTCGAGCGGCTGCACACCGCGGAAGGATTTACCTTCCGCATCCGCTCGCAGATCCCGCTATCCGGCGGACTGGGCTCGAGCGCTGCGGCGATTGTCGCGGGCCTGATGGCCGCCGACCACCTGTTTGAGCTGGACGCCGAACTGTTGAAGGAGGCCGCCGAGCTGGAGGGCCACCCCGACAACGTCGCCGCCGCGTTGCGCGGCGGGTTTGTCGTCTGCGCCGACGGCGAGGCGGTGCACTTCGAGCCCCCGACCGGCCTGGAGGCGTTGGCAGTTGTGCCGGGTCAGGCGGTGCGCACTCTCCAGGCGCGCACGGCGCTGCCAGCGGAGGTCCCGCTCGAGGACGCCGTGTTCAACGTCGCTCACACAGCACTGCTGACGCTCGGCCTTGCCCGCGGCGATTGGGACCTGGTGGCGCGCGGCCTGCACGACCGCTTGCATGAGCCTCGCCGCGCGTCGCTGTTCCCTCGCTCCTACGAGCTGGCGCTGCGCGCACGCGAGCTGGGCGCCCTGGGCGCGACGATTTCAGGCGCGGGGCCGACCGTGCTCGTGTGGTGCTTCTACGAGCAGACCGGCGCCGTCGTCGAGGCGCTGCGCGGAGAGATCGACGGCTGGGCGACTTTGCTGCGGACGCCGTTCGAGCCGCAGGGCGCTTACGTCGGGGAGCTCTGATTCAAAAGGCCGGCGAGACGGGCGCGGGCGGTGTCGAACCCAGGCAGTCGCTCCAGCACTTCGTCCGTCAGCGCCAGGTAGTCGGCGCCGAGGTCGGGGCGGTGGTCGAGGATCGACTTCGCGCGCTCGGCCGACTCGGCGTAGGCGATCGACGAGCGGATCACGGTGTCGAATACCTGCTCGCCGAAGCGTTCCTTCAGCGAGCTGAGCGCCTCGCGCGAATGCACAGTGCGCATGTCGGCGAGGTTCAGCAGCACGCCCAGCAGCTCGAGATTAGGGTTCAGGCTGTCCCGCGCGAGCTCCACCACCTCCATCGCCTGCTCGACCCCCTGCAGCGCGAAGTACTGGGCCTCGGCGGTCACGAGCGCGCGATCGGCGGCCACGAGCGCGTTCACCGTCAACAGGCCGAGCGAGGGTGGGCAGTCGATCAGGATCACCTCGTACGCCTTCGGCGCCTTCGCGAGCGCGCGCCTCAACGTCATCTCCCGGCCCATCTTGCCGCCCAGCATCAGCTCGGCCTCGGCCAGGCTCAGGTTGGCGGGGATCAGATCGTCGTGGATCGTCTCGGCCGCCGTCGCGCGCTCGGACAGCACGTCGGCGATCGTCGGCTCGGCGTCGGGCGGGACATCGAAGTAGTCGGACAGGTTCCCCTGCGGATCGAGGTCCACCGCCAGCGTCCTCACGTCCGCGCGGCGCAGCGCGTCCGTGAGCGTGCGCACGGTGGTGGTCTTGCCGGTGCCCCCCTTCTGGGAGAGCACGGCGATCGTGGTGGTCTTCGCCATGGCGCCGGCGATACTACGCGGCGAACCCTCCCGGGCGTTGTGACACCCTTCAGCCTGCGGTTTGGCTCGCTGCTCATCCGCGGTTTGCCGAGGCTTGCCCTGCGCCGCGTCCTACGCTGAGGCCATGCTGAGGAAGCTCAGCCGGTAGCGCCCGACGAGGATCTCATCGCCGTCCTTGAGCGTCTGCCCCTCGATCCTCGCGCCGTTCACGAACACGCCGTTCAGGCTGCGATCGTCGAGCACTCGCACGCCGTCGGGCTGGCGCACGATCAGCGCATGCCGGCGCGAGACCGTCGGGTCGTCGAAGCGCACGTCGGCCGCGAGCGAGCGTCCGATGCGTGTCCACTCGCGCGTGAGCGCCACCGTGCGCCACTCGCCGCTCTCCTCGTACACGAGATACTCCCCGGGCTGCTCGATACGCTCTCTCGCTTCGGCCAGCAACGAATCGTGCTCGGACTGGGAAAGGTCCTCTGGCGGCCGGTGACCGGCCAGGGTCTCCTCGTTTCCAGGCCGTCTGGCTAGCGTGTCCGCGCGCTTCGGACCTCTACCGGCGTCCATTCGCCCGGCCCGGAACAGCGAGGCGCGGGCAAAGTCCTCCCCGCCGCAATGCGGGCAGTCCGTGAGGGTTTCCGAGCCGACGAGCGTCAGCACATAGTCGCAGTTGCGGCAGCGAAATGAGCCTGCCCCAGTGACGGTTCCCGATGTAAGCATCTCCATCTCTGCTCCCTTAGGTACGCAGCCATTCTTGCACTTTCAGCTCCTACCCATCGTTCGGCTGTCCAAAACGGGAGGAACCTCGCCTGCGAGGACGAATCTTTCAGACCATGGCCTCCACCGAACGCCAAGTCGAGCAACTCGAGCGCGTTCTCCTTCGTCGCGGCGTCGGCGCGTTGGAGGCCGATCGGCATCGCTGCACCGACTGCGGGCGCACTCCCCTCACCGGCGAGCACATCCACCTGTATGGAAGCCCGCCCGCCCGCGCCCAGGGAATCGTCTGCGAGCTCTGCCGGATACTGCGCCGCGAGGCCCCGGTGGCGACGGAGATCGTGCGCCACTCAGAGCACGGCCACGCCGTTCGCCTCACCGCCCGCGCTGCCTAACCGCGTCTGAGGGGAGCGGCGTCTAGACTGGCGTTCCCGTGGACCCCGTGACAGTGTCGATCATCGTTGACGCCCCCCGTGAGCAGGTCTTCGACTATCTGCAGGACATCGCCAACCATCCGGAGTTCACCGACCACTATCTGGTCGACTGGCATCTCACGCGGATCGACTCGGTCGGGCTCGGCGCCGGGGCGCGCTTTCGCATCAAGGCGCCCCGCAACCGCTTCAGCTGGGGTGACGTCACGTTCGTCGAAGTGCAGGCCCCATTTCGGATCGTCGAGGCCGGCCGCATGGGCAAGAACAATCGCATTCGCACGCTCGGCGTCTACGAGCTCGCGTCCGCCTCGCCCGGCGCCACGCGTGTGCGGTTCACGCTCGAGACCGAGCCCGCCACGCTGGCCGATCGCTTGATCGAGGGGCTCGGTGGACGGAGCTGGTGCAGGCGTAAGAACAGCAAGGCGATGCGCCGGTTGCGTTCGATAGTCGAGTCAGACGAAGGCCGGGGCGCCTATGCCGAGGACGCTGGACGGCGCGTCACGGTCGCCGCCGGATAAACTGCCGCGTCGCATGTCCAGCCCCTCGCGCAAGATCCTCCTCGTCGTGCTCGCCCTCGTGGCGGTGTTCGCGCTCGGCGCCTGCGGCGACTCCCACACTAGGGTCACCACCGGCACCTACGCCGGGGAGTCCGGCAAGAACGCCCCCTACCTGAACGTCGGCCCGCTCGTCTACGAGGTCCAGCTCTCGCGCGAGCTCAACCCCGCCAACATCGAAGACGCCGCCTACCTAAAAGGACTCACTCCCGCCGAGGCCCATCTCGCCCCCGGCCAGGAGTGGTTCGCGGTGTTCATCCAGGTGTGGAATCACACCTCAGTCCCGCTGCCGGCGGCCACGAACTTGACGATCTCAGACACCCAGAACAACGTCTACACCCCGATCGTGCCGGAAGCCGAAAACGAATTCGCCTATCGCGGCGGCTCGGTGCCGGCCAAGGGCGAACTTCCCTTGCCGGAGTCGCCCGCCGCCTCAGGCGCCACCGGGGGCGCGGTGCTGCTCTACAAGATCCAGGTCGTCTCGCTCGACAACCGTCCGCTGGAGCTGAAGATCGTCGCTCCGAACGACGCTTCGCAAACGGCGTCGGCCGAGCTCGACGTCTGACGGTGCCTCGTCGTCCCTGGCGACGTCCTCGGCTCGCCTTTGTCCCAAACAAGGGCTTCGCCTTGCGTCCTTGCCAGCAACGACGATCCGCTCGTCAGCGGCTGGCTAGTAGTCCCGCTTCGAGCACCTGACGTGCCACAGGCGCCGCGGTCGCCCCGCCGGCGCCGTCCTGCACGAGCAGCACGCCCACGACGATCCGCGGCGCGAGTGCCGGGGCGAACGTCGCGAACCAGGCATCGGTGTTGCTCGCTTCGCTCTGTGCCGACTCGCAGCTTTCGGGGCTCGTTTCCCCTGAGCCCGATTTTTCCTTCGAGCTCGTGTTGGATTCTGAGGCCGAGCAGGTGCTCGCGCTCTTCAGTTCGGCGGTGCCCGTCTTACCGGCGACTGTCACCCCCGGGATCGCGGCGGCGGTTCCGGTTCCTTCACGCACGACGCCGATCATCAGACGCCGCACGATGTGTGCCACCGCCGCGCTGCTCACGAATTTGCCCCCACCGGGGGCGGGAGCGGCGGTGGGGTTGAAAGTCGGCTGGGGTCGCTTGCCGCCGTCGGCGATTGTGGCGGCGACCGTCGCCATCTCCAGCGCGCTCGCCTGCACCTCGCCCTGGCCGATCGCGGTTGAGCCAACATCGAGCTGACCCTGAATCTGCGATGCGGGCGGCAGCGTGCTTTCCACCGCGCCCGGAACGCCGGGGCTGTGGTTGAAGCCGTAGCTTTCCGCGGTGGTCACCAGCCGCGCCGCGCCGAGCTTCGCGCCGAGGGGCGCGAACACGGAGTTGCACGAGACCGCGAATGCCAGCTCGAGCGTGCCTCCGCATTCCTCGCCGTTGGCGTTGTTCAGCTTGACGCCGTCGAGGGTCGAGTAGGTCGCGTAGGGGAAGACGGTATGCGGATTGGCCAGGCCGGCCTGAAGGACGCCGGTGAGCGTGATCATCTTGAACGTAGAGCCCGGTGGCTGGAGGTCGTCGAGGCCGATCCCGGCGACGGCAAGGATCTGCCCCGTGGCGGGCACCATCGCGACGATTCCGCCGAGCTGTCCGCCGAGCGCGCTCACCGCGGCGCTCTGCACCGCCGGGGAGACGGTCGTACGCACGGCGCCCGCCGCCTTGGGGGTCGCGGTGGCGAGCAAGCGAGTGCTCGCGCCCGACTGTGCGTCGACGGCGAGCAGTGCGCCCCCGGGGGTGCCGCGCAGGCTCGAGTCCAGCGCCAGCTCCAGCCCGCTCACGCCGACGATTGCGTTCGTCGGCACGCCTTCTGCCTCCAATGTATGGAGGTTGGCGGCTGGGATTGGGCCGACCGTGCCGACGACCGCGCTCGCGACCGAGCCGAGTGGCGATGTGCGCTGCCCCGCTTCGAGCGCTGTGCCTTCGGCCAGGACCGTTCCGTCACGGGCCAGCAACGTCGCGCGGCGTGGCAGCGTAGTGTGGCGGCTCAGCCGCTCGCCGGGACGCAGGCCTGGGAACACGAGCGAGCGCGACCAGGCGATCCGCGTCCCTGAGCCGCTTCCCTGCATGGGCAGCATGAAATCGCTTGAGAGCACTCCGAACAGGCGCGTCTGCACGTGCACCGGCACCTCCATGCCGCCAGTCGCGCCGCGGGGCTTGCCGGTCACACGCATGCCGGTCGCCGTGGCGGTGGTGAGCGCGCCGCGGTAGGAGCTTGCGAACTCGCTCGGCGTCAACTCGCGCTGGGATTGGGCATCGATGTCGGCGTACATACTCGCGTAGTCGCTCCTCGTCCAAGCGGCGGTGAACCGTTCAGCGAGCGTGTGCGCGTAGGAGGGGGAATGGCTCGCGCCGGCTATCGCGCCGATCAGGAACGCCACAGCGGCCAGGGCGATCACTGCTTGCGCCAGCCGGCGCCGTCGTTGGACATCCTCTCGCCGGCCGCCCGACGATGGCCGGGGGGGCCGGCTCCGGGAGGGCGTATTGCTCACGGTCCTACCCCGATGCGGACATCCACCTCTCCGAACGGTAGAACATGGGAGATGACGGAGCTCGACTGGTTCATCGTCGCGTTTGCGGCCATCCTGGCCGCTTTCGGCTTCCGGCGGGGCTTCATCGTCGGAGTGCTCTCCTTCGGCGGGTTTGCGCTTGGTGCATTCCTTGGAACTCGCCTGGGTCCTCTTCTGCTGCCCCGTGGGTCCTCCTCGCCGTACGCGCCAGCTTTCGGGCTGATCGGCGCGCTGCTGGCCGGCGCGATTCTCGCGAGTGGGCTGGAGGGTCTGGGCTTCAGATTGCGGCGCGCGCTCTTCCTCCCGGGCCTGGGCCTGCTCGACGGCTTGCTCGGCGCGGCCCTCGGTGCGGCCCTCGGTCTGGGCATCGTGTGGATCCTCGCAGCCGTGGCGGCGCAGACGCCTGGCCAGAACCAGCTGCGCGCGGACATTCAGCGCTCCGCCGTCCTGCGCGAGCTCAACCAGATGCTGCCGCCGACGGGCTCGATCCTGAACGCGCTCGCGCGGCTGGACCCCCTGCCCCAGGTCGCCGGCCCCTCGCCGGATGTCGCCGCACCTCAGCCTGCCGTCGCGCGCGAGCCGGGTGTGCGGAGCGCCTCGCGCAGCGTCGTGCGGGTGCTCGGCACCGCCTGCGGCCTGGCGATCGAGGGCTCGGGCTGGGTGGTACAGCCAGGGATTGTCGTGACCAATGCGCATGTGCTCGCCGGCGAGCAGGACACGACCGTTGAGCCGGGTGGTAATTCGCCGAACCTGCCCGCGCGCGCAGTCGCGTTCGACCCGACAGACGACATCGCTCTGCTGCGCGTCCCCGACCTCTCCGCGCCCGCCCTCAGCCTCGTCTCCGAACCGGGCTCGGGCACCTCAGGTGCGATCCTCGGCTATCCCGAGAACGGACCCTTCGACGTGCAGCCCGGCCGGATCGGACGCACGCAGACGGTGATCACCCAGAACGCCTACGGCCAAGGGCCGGTCTCGCGGCTGTTGACTCCGCTGCGCGGCCTCGTGCGCCCCGGCAACTCCGGCGGTCCCCTGGTCGACGGCGCCGGGAATGTCCTGACCACCGTGTTTGCGGGCACCGTCGGCGGCGGTCCGCACGGCGGCTACGGAGTCGCCAATTCCACCGTCGCACATGTGCTGGCCGTGGCCGATGAAGCGGGCGCCGACGCCCAGGTGAGCACGGGGCCCTGCACCTCCGGCTGATTCAGCTGGTGTTCCGCTCCTATCCGGTTGCTTGCGGTCCCTCCCCGCCCCCAGTCGCTACGCTGGCGCCATGTCGAAGACCCTGGTGATCGCCGAGAAGCCCTCCGTGGGGGGGGACTTGGCGCGCGTGCTGAAGGGGCCGTTCAAGAAACAGGAGGGCGTCCTGGAGGGTCCGGACCACGTCGTAACGTGGGCGGTGGGCCACCTCGTGCAGCTCGCCGACCCGGACGAGTACGACCCGAAGTTCAAGACCTGGCGGATGGGAGACCTGCCGATCGTGCCTGAGACGTTCAAGCTCGTCGTCCGCGACGAGCGTTCGCGCAAACAGATGAGCATCGTCACCAAACAGCTCGGCCGCGATGATGTCGATGAGGTCGTCAACGCCTGCGACGCCGGCCGCGAGGGGGAGCTGATCTTCGCGTATCTGTACGAGAAGGCGAAAGCGAAGAAGCCCGTGCGGCGGCTGTGGCTGAACTCGATGACGAACGCGGCGATGAAAGAGGCGTTCAAAGAGCTGCGCCCGGCGGCGGAGTTCGTGAAACTCGAGCAGGCGGCGCGTTCGCGCTCAGAGGCCGACTGGATCGTCGGCATGAACGCCACGCGCGCGGCCACGATCCGGCTGCGCAGCTCTTTCGACGGCGCGGTCTCGCTCGGTCGGGTGCAGACGCCGACGCTGGCGATCATCGCCCGGCGCGAGGAGGAGATCAGGGCGTTCAAGCCCGAGCCTTACTGGCTGGTGGACGCGACGTTTGCCGCAGGGTCTCTCAAAGGGGCCGAGAATGGCGACCAGGCTGCGGAGAACGGCGCCCAGGCGCAGGACAATGGCGCGCCGGCGGGTGACGCGGTTAACCCGGAGCGCAGCTACGTCGGCCGCTTCCACGCGAGATCCAAGCCGCGGATCGGGAGTGAGGCGGATGCCGTGGCGATCGTCGAGGCGTGCGAGGGCAAGGACGCGAAGATCACCAAGCTGGAGAAGAAAAAGCAGAAAGAGCGCGCGCCGATGCTGTACGACCTGACGACGTTGCAGCGCGAGGCGAACACGCGCTACGGGTTCTCGGCGCGGCGCACGCTGTCGGCGGCGCAGCGGCTGTACGAGGAGCACAAGGCGCTGACATACCCGCGGACGAACTCGCGCTATTTGACGACCGACATGATCGGCGAGATCAAGCCGATCGCCGAGCTGGTTGGAGGACAGGCCGACTACCGCAAGGCCGCAGAGTACGTGAGGGGACTGGAGGAGCTGCCGCTGGGCCGGGTAGTGAACAACGCGAAGGTGACCGACCACCACGCGATCATCCCGACGCGCTCCGAGCACAACGTCGAGCGGATGGGCAGCGACGACAAACGGATCTACGACATGGCCGTCAGGCGCTTCCTCGCCGTGTTTCACCCCGAAGCGGTGTTCGAGAACACGAAAGTCGAGACGACGGTTCCGGCCGGGCCGGAGAAGGACGGTGGGTATGTGTTCCGCACACACGGGAAGCTGCTGCTCGAGCCCGGCTGGCGCGGGGTGTACGGCGAGGAGGCGGCCGATGCGGCGAAACCGGAAAAAGAGAAAGCCGGGGAGGAGGACGAGGGCACCGCTCAGCAGCTGCCGCGGCTGGAGCAGGGGGAGGACGTGGAGACGCAGGAAGATCGGCAGCGCGCGCAAGGAAACCAAACCCCCCCGCCGCTACAGCGACGCCTCACTGCTGGGCGCGATGGAGACCGCGGGCAAGCTCGTCGACGACGAGGAGCTGCGCGAGGCGATGAAGGACTCAGGGATCGGCACGCCGGCGACGCGTGCGGCGATCATCGAGCGGCTGATCCAAGTGGCGTACGTCGAGCGTGACGGGCGCTCGCTGGTGGCGAGCGAGAAGGGCTTGAACGTGATCCGCCTGCTGAACGAGCACGCGCTCACATCTCCCGAACTGACCGGCAACTGGGAGCACCGGCTGGGCAAGATCGAGCGCGGCGAGGACTCGCGTGAGGCCTTCATGGGCGATATCGCCGGCTTTGCGAAAGAGACGATCACCGAGCTCGACGAGACGCTGAAAGACGTGAAAATCCCCCGCGCAAAGCTAGGGCCGTGTCCGATCTGCGGGCACGAGATCGTGGAGAACCGCAAGGGCTACTCCTGCTGGGCTCGCGACCGACCCTGGCTGCGGCTTCGTGATCTGGAAGAGCAAAGCGGGCAAGACGCTGCCGATTCCGATCGCGCGCGAACTGATCAAGACCGGCTACACCTCCCGTGCGATAACGGGCTTCAAAGGTCGTAGCGGCCGCAGCTTCCGTGCGCACCTGGCGATGAGCCAGACCGAGGAGGGCAAATGGCGCGTGGAGTTCGACGAGGCGTGGGCGAAGGAGGGCGCAAAGCCCCCGGAGGTCGACGTGGAGAGCGAGAGCGTTGTCGAGGTGTCCGCCAGTAGCGCTGCTTAAGTTCAAAGCGTGCCGATCACGCTGATCACCGGCCCCGCGAATGCGGGCAAGGCCCGCGAGGCGCTGGGCGCCGTGCGCGGGCATCTGGCTCACGGGGTGCAGCCACTGCTGGTCGTGCCGACGCGGGCGGACGTGGAGCGCTACCGGCGCGAGCTGGCGCTGGAGGGGGCGGTGCTGGGCGTGTGGGTGGAGCGCTTTGAGGGACTGATCGGCGAGGTCTCCAGGCGTGCGGGGGTGAGCGAGCCGGTATTGGGGAGGGTCGCTCGCGAACGAGTTCTGACAGTGTTGGCCGCCGGGGGTGGGGACGGTGGATTTCGGAGCACGCCCGGGTTCGTGAGCGCGTTGGCGGCCGCCGTGGCGGAACTGGAGGTGCAACGTGTGACGCCGGCACGGTTGCAGGCGGCGCTGAAAGCGTGGGCGAGCGTCGACGGGGCAGGCGCGGTTCCAGGTGCGGAGGAGTTGGGGAGGCTGTACGGGGAGTATCGGAAGCTGTTGCGGCGGATCGAGCGTACCGATCCCGAGCGCCGCGCGGTGCAGGCGCTGGATGCATTGCGGCGTGAGCCGGCGTTGTGGGGAGGGACGCCGGTGGTTGTGTACGGCTTCGACGATTTCGGCGCCTTACAGATCGACGCGATCGAGACGCTCGGCGCGGTGGTGGACGCGCGTGTGACGGTTACGCTCACGTACGAGCCTGGCCGGACGGCGTTCGCAGGGCGTGCGGGCACGTTCGAGACACTGCGGCCGCTGGCGGTGGAGCATCGGCGGCTACAGCCACGCGCCGAGTACTACGCGCCCAGCGCGCGGGTGGCGCTGCATCATCTGGAGCGTTCGCTGTTCGAGCCAGGTTCCGAGCGCATTGACGCGGCCGGGGCGGTGCGGCTGCTGGAGGGCGGAGGCGAGCGTGCGGAGCTGGAGCTTGTCGCGGGCGAGGTGAGGGCGCTGCTGGACGGGGGGATGAGGGAGGAGGAGATCGCGGTGGTGCACCGGACGCCGAGCGCTGTGGCGGAGCTGCTCGGGGAGGTGTTCGGGGCGCAGGGGATCCCGTATGCGCTGGAGCGGCGGGTGGGATTCGCGAACACCGCGACGGGCGGAGCGCTCGTCGGGGCGCTGCGTAGCACTACGGACGAGGGCGAAGTGGGGGACCTGCTGGCCTGGTTGCGAGCGCCGGGTCTCCTGACGCGCCCCGAGCTGGCCGACAGGCTGGAGGCCAGGGCGAGGCGCGAAGGGGTGAGCAGTGCGGCGCGGGCGCGAGCGATCTGGGAAGAGGAGCATTGGCGGCTGGAGGCGCTCGATCGCTTGAGCGAAGCGGCCCGGCGCGGCGGGAAGGCGCTGAGCGAGCGTGCGGGGCGCGAGCTGGAGTGGCTGTTCAACGCCCCCCGGCGCGGGAGTGCGGCGCTGCTCGAGAGCGATGAGCTGGATGAGGCGCGCGCCCTGGCGGTGGGCAGGCGCGCGCTGGCGGAGTTGAGCGGGCTGGCGCGCGGTGATCTCGAGCTGGTGCTCGACGCGGCGGAGCTCGCGAGGGTGCTTGGAGGGTTGGAGATCCTCAGCGGTGAGCGGGCGGGGGAAGGAAGGGTGGCGGTCGTCGACCCGCTCGCGCTGAGGGCGCGGCGGGTGCGGGCGCTGTTCCTGTGTGGTCTGCGGGAGGGCGTGTTCCCAGCGAGCGCTCGGCCCGAGCCGCTGCTGGCCGAAGAGGAACGTAGGCGGTTGGCGGAAACGTCGGGGTTGCGGTTGGGGGGAGGTCGGCAGGTGGATGCGCTGGCGGGAGAGCGGTATGCCCTGTATGCGGCGGTGTCGCGTCCGGAGGAGCTGCTGGTGCTGAGCTGGCACGCGGGAGATGACGACGGCGTGGCGGAGGCGAGGTCACTGTTCGTAGACGACGTCGTCGACCTATTCGAGCAGGGATTGGAAGAGCGACGCGCGCGCCGGCCGCTGGGGGCGGTCGGACTTTCTCGGCCTGGAGATTTCATGTCTACCGCGGAGCGGGAGCCGCGAGGTCCGATAGCCGCCGTCGCGGTATCCGATGAGCTCGCACCCACATCCCTCGCGCCCACATCCGGCGATCGCTCGCGCTCGCCCAGCCCAACCCCACTCGGCCCATTGCGCGAGGAGGAGGTGACGGCGGAGCTGAGAGAGCACGTCTGGTCGGCCTCGTCGCTCGAAGTATGGGCTGGGTGCCCGGTGAAGTGGTTCGTGGCGCGGATGCTCCGCGCCGAGGACCTCGACCCGGAGCCCGAGCCACTCGCGCGCGGAAGTCTGGCGCACGCGGCGCTGAAGGACACGCTCGAAGGCCTGCGCGAGCGGACCGGCTCGGCACGCCTGACCCGGGCGCGGTTGGGGCTCGCGAAGGAGCTTTTGCGCCAGGCGCTGGGTGGGCGCGAGGCTGAGTTCCCGCTGTCGGCGGCGCTGGAGCGCCGGCCGGGCTTGCGCCGCCGGCTCCAGGTCGATCTAGAGCGCTATCTGGAGCACGCCGCCGAGCGCGAGAGCCCGCTCGAGCCGAAGTATTTGGAGCTGGGATTCGGGTTCGGGGAGCAAGCGCGGGATGCTGATCCCGGGCCCTCCGCGGACTCCACACCGCCTGTCCTCCCCTCCCAAGCCGAGCTGCCGGCGCTTGACCTCGGCGATGGGCTCAGGCTGCGTGGGCGGATCGACCGGGTGGACGTTGCCGCGGGTGGGGGGCAGGGGGTCGTGTACGACTACAAGGGGCGACTCGCGCCGGCGGCGGCGAAGTGGACCGAGCAGGGGAACGTGCAGGTGGCGCTGTACATGCGGGCCGTCGAGGATCTGCTCGGGTTGGAGGCCGCGGGCGGCTTCTACCAACCGCTGAGTGGCTCAGACCTGCGCGCGCGGGGCGTGCTCGACGGGGAGAGTGGCGTGGAGATCGAGTGCGTGAGGGGCGAGGTGCGTGAGCACGCGGAGGTGAGGGAGCTGCTGGCGCAGGCCCTCGCAACGGCACGCGCGGCGGCGGCGCAGGCGGGCCGCGGCGAACTGGAGCCTCGCCCGCGCACGTGCGCGTATCGGGGCGGTTGTATGTATCCGACGATCTGCCGGTGCGAGGCATGACCCAGCTGAGCTTCGACGAACGCGCGCCGCCGCGGCTCGGCCTCGACAGAGCTGATCCCACGACGCGGATGCTCACCGAAGCGCAGGAGCAGGCGGTCGAGCGCCGGAGGGAGCCACTGTTGCTGGCTGCCGGAGCGGGCAGCGGGAAGACATCCGTGCTGGTCGAGCGGTTCGTACGTGCAGTGCGCGAGGATGGCGTGGCGCCCGGGCGGATCCTCGCGATCACGTTCACCGAGCGCGCCGCGGGCGAGCTGCGCGAACGGGTGCGCGCGCGCTTCGTGGCGCTGGGCGAGCGCGAGGCGGCACGCGATACCGAGGCGGCGTTCGTGAGCACGTTTCACGGGTTCTGCGCGCGCCTGCTGCGCGTGCATCCCCTGGCGGCAGGACTCGACCCCGACTTTGAGATCCTCGACGAAGGCTTGGCCGCGCGCTTACGTGGGCAGGCGTGGACAGCTGCGTTGAGGGGATTCCTGGAGGGCGAGCGCGACGACGCGGTCGACCTGGTGGCGGCGTGGGGCGCCGATCGCGTGCGCGCGATGGTGGCGGGCACGTACGCGGAGCTGCGCAGCAGAGGCGAGCGTCTGCCGAAGCTGCCCACCTTGGTCTTTCAGCCGACGCTGCCCTCGCTGGCTCTCCAACCGATGGCCTCTGAGGCAGCGCTGTCCGAGGAGAGCGCTGGAGAGAGGCACTTCGAGCATGGGTATACCTACCGTGATGAGCTCCCAGCGGGGAATCCGGAGGAGGTCGATGCGCAAGGCGCGCGTGCCTGTGTGCTGCTGGGGCAGCTATTGGCGATCTTCGGCCGCGAGTACGAGCTGCAGAAGAGCAGGCGCGGCGCTGTCGACTTCGACGATTTGGAGCTCGGCGCGAGCGCGCTGCTTGGAAGAGCACGAGAACGTGCGCGGGGCCTGGGCGGAGCGGTTCGAGTTGATGATGGTCGACGAGTTTCAGGACACCAACTCTCGCCAGCTCGCGATCCTTGAGGCGCTGGAGCGCGGGAACCTGTTCACGGTGGGTGATGAGCTCCAGGCGATCTATGGCTTTCGCCACGCCGACGTCACCCTGTTCCGCGCCCGCCGCGACGAGCTCGCCGAGTGTGGCTCAAGCCTCTCGCTGACGCGTAACTTCCGCGGTCGCAGGCCGCTGCTCGATGTGGTGAACACGGTGTTTGGAGAGCGTTTTGGGGATGGTTATACGCCGCTCGAGGCGGGCCGCGTGGACGAGGCGGGGCCCGAAGAGCCGATCGTCGAGCTGCTGTTGACCCACAAATTGGGGTGGGACGAGGACGAGGATCTGGCCAGGTGGATCGCGGGCGAGCTCCCGCATGCACCGCGCTGGCGCCAGGCCGAAGCGCGGCTGCTGGCCCGGCGCGTGGCGGAGCTCGTGGAGAGCGGCGCCACGAAGGCGGGGGACGTGGCGGTGCTGCTGCGCGCGGTCGGCGACCTGGAGGTGTATGAGCGGGCGCTGCAGGACCGCGGCCTGAGCACGCTCGCGACGGTCGGAGGCTTTTGGGGCGGCCAGCAGGTGGGCGACCTGCTGGCGTACCTGCGCACGCTGGCCAACCCGTTGGACGAGCTGGCTCTCTACGGCACGCTCGCCTCGCCGCTGGTCGGCGTGTCGAGTGATGGGCTCGCGCTGCTGGCGCGTGCCGCGCAAGCGAGCAGGCGCAGTGTGTGGGAGACGATCGAGCGCGTCGGGGAGGAGCTTTTGGAGCACCGCCTGCCCGCCGTCGACCGTGAACGGCTCGTGGGGTTTTGCGCGCGCCTTCGGGCCGAGCGCGCTGCCGCGGGGCGACGGACGCTCTCACAGCTGATCGAGCGTGCGCTCGATCAGAGCGGTTATGCCGAGCACGTGCTCACGCTGAGCTGGCCCGAGCGACGGCTGGCGAACGTGCACAAGCTGCTGCGGGTGGCCCGCCGTTATGAAGCGAGCGAGGGGCGTGAGTTGCGCGGCTTCCTCGACCACGTCGCCCACCATCAGGACGGGCTCAGCGGCGCCGAGCCGGACGCGCCCGTGGCCGATGGCGAGACCGACGCGGTGCGGCTGATGAGCATTCACGCGGCGAAGGGCCTGGAGTTCGGCGTGGTTTGCGTCACCGACCTTGGACGCGCGCAGAACCTGGGCGTGGGAGACCTGCTCGTGGACGGCGACCGGGTTGGCCTGCGCTTGGCGCGCCTGGACTCCTCGGAGGCGACTCCGTCCTTGGCGTGGGCGGAGCTTTCCGAGAAGCGCCGTCTGGCGCAGGCCGAGGAGGAGGACCGGATCCTCTACGTCGCGATGACCCGCGCGCGCGAGCGACTGCTGTTGAGTGGGGCGGTCGACTTCGAACGCTGGCCGGAGCCGCGGCTCGGCGCCCCTGCGATCTCCTGGCTCGGCCCGGCGCTTTCGGCGGAGCTGCCCGGGGATGTGCAGAGGTTGGACCCGCCGGTGCGGGAGCTCCTCGTCGGTGCGAGCGATGGGACGCAGGTACGTGTGGGCTTGCGCCTGAACGCTCCCGAGACGGTTGGCTCGGTGCTGCATCTCGACGGCCTCCCGAGCGCGGGTGACGGTGATCTTTCTTCGTCTCTGACTCACGCACATGCGATTGCGATCGACGGAAAAGAAGAACAACGATCTTCCCAATCCCCCATTCGCGTGGCCGGAAACGAGGCACGAGCTGGGGGTCATCCGCCGGCAGGAGATCTCGCGTGTCCCGGTGATCATTCGCGCCCTGAAGGCTCCGCGCCGCTCGGTGATCCGGCGCGTCTGGACACGCTCAGTTACACAACCCTCACCGAGCTCGCTCGCTGCTCCTATCGCTTCTACCTCGAACGAGTCATCGGCTTGCCTGAGCAGCCTCCGCCCGCGCGCGCGGAGGGTGAGTCCCCCGAGGATAGCTTGGACGCACGCGTGCGCGGCACCATCGTCCACCGGCTGCTCGAGTCGCTCGACTTCCTTCCCGGCGCCGCCCCTTCCGCTGATGACGTGGCCCACATCGCAGGCGAGCTGGGCGTGCGCGTCGCGCCCGCTGAGCGCGAGGAGCTCGCGATGCTGCTTGGCTCAGCGCTCGCCACGCCCCTTGCGGCGCGTCTTTCGGTCGCCGCTCCCGGCGCGCGCCGGGAGCATCCGTTCGCCTTCTCGCTGCACGCCGGTGAGCCACTGCTCACCGGCGTGCTCGACATTCTCGCTTCGCGAGCCCGACGGCGGCCTATTGGTAGTGGACTACAAGAGTGACCGCGTCGCTCCCGACGAGGATTTGGAGGCGGTGGTCGAGCGCGAGTACTCGATCCAGCGCCTGCTCTACGCCCTCGCCGTGCTCTCAGACGGTGCGCCGCGCGTGGAGATCGTCCACTGGTTCCTGCACCGTCCCTCCGAGCCGATCGGGGCCGTGTTCGCTGCGGCGGATAAGCAGCGGTTAGAGGATACGATCGCTCAGTTGGTCAAGGACGCGCGCGCACACCCGTTCATAGTCAGTCAAAATCCACATCGCGGTCTGTGCTTGACCTGCCCGGGACGTTCGGGGCTGTGCTCGTGGGGCGACTCCGACACGCTCCGTGAGCGAGAGCATAGGATCTTGACGGGGGATTCCTTGGATTCGGATGGGGAGCTGTTCGCGCGCGCTCGCGCCGGCGACGCGCACGCACGCGAGCGGCTGGCTGAGCGCTATCTGCCGCTCGCCCGCCGGCTCGCCCGTCGCTACCAGCGCAGCGAGGAGCCGCTCGACGATCTTGAGCAGGTCGCCTCGCTCGGCCTGCTCAAGGCGATCGACCGCTTTGACGCCGGCCGCAAGGTGGCCTTCTCGAGCTTTGCCGTGCCGACGATTCTCGGCGAGATCAAGCGCCACTTCCGCGACCGCACGTGGTCGGTGCGCGTGCCCCGCGACCTCCAGGAGCTGGCGCTACGGGTGGATCGAACGGCGGCGGAGCTGTCTTTGGACAAACACCGCGCGCCGACCGTCGCCGAGCTCGCCGAGGCCCTGCACACCACCGAGGAGCAGGTGCTCGAGGCGCTGCGGGCCGCGGGCGCCTACCACGCCGGCTCGCTGGATGCGCCCCGTCCCGGGCGGGCCGACGCGGAGGGGTCCGGAGAGAGTCTGGCCGACACGCTTGGCGTGTGGGAGGACGGTTTCGAGCGAGCCGAGCAGCGCGCGACCTTGGCGCCGCTGCTCGCGCATGTCTCCTCCCGCGAACGCCTGGTGCTGAGGCTGCGCTTTGGCGAGGACATGACCCAGGCGGAGATCGGCGAGCGGATCGGCGTCTCCCAGATGCAGGTCTCCCGCCTGATCCGCCAAGCGCTCATCCGTCTGCGCGCCGACCTGGCCGAGCCTTTGCCACGCGATCAGTCCCCGCCGCGAGATGAGCCGACGCCCGAGTAGGGCGCCACCGCCGAGCGAGCGAGCCGGTGAACCTGCGACGGAAGTGTGACGGAAAATAGATAAAAGACCGCCCGAGGTGACACTTACAAAATAGAGTGCATATAACTATAGTTATACGCATTATAAAAAGTAGAACATCAATCACGCCGCCTTTATCTTCATGGCACGCTCGATAGAGCCCGCGACGCGCTCAGCCGAAGCGCAGCGCGAGGACCAGCTCCTCGCGCTGCTCACCAGCTGAAGAGGGCTCAATCCGCAGCTCGTCAGACAGCCGCTCCAGCACGTTGCCGACGCCAGGGACAGCCGCGTCGGCGAGCAGCTTGGTGGCGCCCTGCTCCGCGAGCTCGCCGACGCGCATTTCGATCCCCTGCCCGTCGGTCTCGATTGTGAAGGCGAGATGGCCGTTGCGTGCGTGCGCCGGTGCGTGCGCGGACAGGGCGTCGCAGAGAATCATTGCGTCGTCGAGCCGATTTATGGGGCAGTCGGCTCGCGCGAGCACCATTGAGATCACGCGACCGAGCACGGGGGCGGCCAGAGGCCCGTTCGCCAGGCGCAGGGACACGGAGTTCTCCGCTGTCGGACCCTGCTTGACTGGCGTATTCGTCACGAGCTTGCCGTCACGAGCTCTTGATGTGGAGCAGACCGGCGATGCGGGAGCACTTGGGTCACGAGCTCGCGGCGAAGAGTGGAAAGGTCATGCGCACCTCGGTGCGCTCGTCCTCGTCGCGGCCGAGCTGCACAGACTCCGTCAGCGACGCGATCAGCGGCAGCCCGAGTCCGAGGCCGGGACTGTCCGGTCGCGGTCCGATCCCCGGGCCTTCGTCGCGCACGACGACCTCCAGCTTATCTGCCTGCAGGGTGGCGGCTACCTCGAGCAGCCCCTCGTGCTCGTCCGGGTAGGCGTGGACGACGACGTTCGTGCACGCCTCGGTGACCGCAAGCCGGATGTTGAAGAGGATCTCCTGGTCGAGGGCGAACGCCTCGCCGAGCGCCCCGAAGGCGTGGCGTACGACTGCGATATTCGTGGCTCGCGCGGGTAGCACCAGCTCCATGTCCGGCGTCGTCGTGGCCGTCATTATCTTGGCTCCCTGGGTCCGTGACGAACTCTCGTCCTCGTTGATGGTGCCCTGCGCGGGCGGTTTTCACACATCGAACATCGAGGGCCGATCATTAACTCCGCCCCAAGTCGGTCACGATCCCCGCTCGCCGAGCGGTCGAGAGCAGCCGGTAGGGCTTTGCGAACTGGTACGCCACTGTGCCGGAGCATACGCCAGAGCCACCTCTGAAATCCGCGGGAAAGACCTCGACGCGTCCTCTCGCGGAGCCTCCGCGCTGCTACGCTTTCTGGCTCCGCCTCAGGTGCCCGCCTATACCCGTCCGGGACGTGCCCACTCGCACGGGATGCACCGCTCCCAGGGAGCACTTCCATGACATCGCACACCATGCAGCCGCCAAAGGCCGTCGGACTCTACGACCCTCGCTTCGAGCACGATGCGTGCGGCGTGGGCATGGTCGCGCGCCTGGACAATCAGCCGACGCACGAGGTCCTCTCACGGGCGCTGACCGCGCTCGAGAACCTCGAGCACCGCGGCGCCTCCGGCGCGGACCCGCGCACGGGCGACGGCGCCGGGATCCTGATGCAGATGCCCGACGAGCTGCTGCGCGCGGTGGCCGGCTTCGAGCTGCCCCAGCCCGGCCGCTATGGGGTGATGATGTGCTTCCTCCCGACCGACCCCGCCGCCCGCGCGAGGATCGAGGATCTGCTCGAGCGGATCGTGAGCGCGGAGGGCCAGCAGGTGCTCGGCTGGCGCGATGTGCCGGTCTGTCCGGAGCACACTGGCACGACGGCCGGCGCCTGCCGCCCGGTGATCCGTCAGCTGTTCGTCGGCGCCGGCGCCGCTGAGCAGGAGGACCAGGACGCGTTCGAGCGCAAGCTGTACGTGATTCGCCGCATCTGCGACCTCAGCCCGGACGGAAAGGGCCTGTACGTGACATCGAGCTCCTCGCGCACGCTCAACTACAAGGGCATGCTGATCAGCTTCCAGCTGGGAGCCTTCTACCCCGACCTGCGCGATCAGCGCGCCAAGAGCGCGCTCGCGCTCGTGCACTCGCGCTTCTCCACCAATACCTTCCCTAGCTGGGAGCTTGCGCATCCCTACCGGGTGATCTGCCACAACGGCGAGATCAACACGGTGATGGGCAACGTCAACTGGATGCGCGCGCGCGAGTCGGAGCTGCAGAACGAGCTGTTCGGCGAGGACCTGCACAAGATCCTTCCGGTCGTCACCCAGGGCAACTCGGACTCGGCGACGTTCGACAACGTGCTCGAGCTGCTGATGCTCGCGGGGCGCTCGCTACCGCACGCGGTGATGATGATGATTCCCGAGGCCTACCGCGACCGCGAGGATCTGCCGGAGGATCTGAAGGGCTTCTACGCCTTCCACTCCTGCCTGATGGAGCCGTGGGACGGGCCAGCGTCGGTCGCGTTCACCGACGGGCGGGTCGTCGGGGCGACGCTCGACCGCAATGGGCTGCGGCCGGGACGCTGGGTGGAGACGACCGACGGGCACGTCGTGCTCGGCTCGGAGGCCGGTCTGCTGGACATCCCCGCCGAGCAGATACGGCGCCTGGGCCGTCTACAGCCGGGCAAGTTGTTCCTGGTCGACTTGCAGCGGGGCTGCATCGTCGAGGACAGCGACGTCAAGCAGGAGGTCGCGACCCGCAGGCCATATGGCGAGTGGTACGCGCGCAACGCCGTTCCCTTCTCGCAGCTGCCGCCCTCCGACCAGGTGACACTCTCTGAACAACCCATACAGCTGCGCCAGCGAGCATTCGGCTATTCACTCGAGGACCTGCGCGTGCTGCTCACGCCGATGGCGCGCGACGGGGCCGAGCCGATCGGCTCGATGGGCAACGACCAGTCCCTCGCGGTGCTCTCCGATCAGGCGCCGCCGCTGTTCTCCTACTTCAAGCAGCTGTTCGCCCAGGTCACCAACCCGCCGATCGACCCGATCCGCGAGGAAGTCGTGATGAGCCTCGCGACGAGCCTCGGCACCGAGCGCAACCTGTTCGGTGAGACGCCCGAGCACGCGCACAAGCTGGTGCTCGACCAGCCGATCCTGCTCAACCGCGAGCTGGAGACCCTGCGCCACGTCTCCTACGAGGAGTTCGCGGCGCGCACGATCGACATCACCTGGCCTGTGACAGAGGGAGCCATAGGGATCGAGGGATCACTCGCGCGCGTCTGCGCCGAAGCGCACGACGCGATCGCCGAGGGCGTGAACATCATCGTCCTGTCCGACCGGAAGATGGGCCCGAGCCGCGCGCCGATCCCATCGCTGCTGGCGGTCGCCTCCGTCCACCATCACCTGGTGCGCGCGGGCACGCGCCTGCGCGCCGGGATCATCCTCGAGTCCGGCGAGCCGCGCGAGGTGCACCACTTCGCGACGCTGCTCGGCTACGGTGCGAGCGCGATCAACCCGTATCTGATGCTCGAGACGCTCGACCGGCTGGTCTTCGACGGACGGATCACACGTGTTGGGGAGGGCGGCCGCGAGGTCTCGTTGACCCCCGAGGAAGCGGCCCAGAACACGATCAAGGCGCTCGGCAAAGGGCTGCTGAAGACGATCTCGAAGATGGGCATCTCCACGATCCAGTCCTACTGCGGCGCGCAGATCTTCGAGGCGGTCGGCCTCGAGCCGGCGCTGATCGACAGGCATTTCACCGGCACGGCCTCACGGATCGGCGGGGTTGGCCTGGAGGTGCTGGCGATCGAGGCGCTGGAGCGCCACGCGCGCGCTTGGCCGACGCCGACCTCGGGGGACGGTGTCGACACGAGCGGGCTGCTGCCCGTCGGTGGGGTCTACGCGTGGCGGCGCGACGGCGAGCACCACATCTGGAACCCGGAGACGATCGCGCTCGTGCAGCACGCCGTGCGCGCTGCAAATGGCGACGTGCGCGCGGCGCTGCAGGGCGACTCCGAGGCGCTCGAGACGGTGCGCGGGAGCGCGGCGTACGAGCGGTACCGCGAGTACGCGTGGGCGGTGAACGAGGACGCAGCGCGCAAAGCCACGCTGCGGGGGCTGCTCCGGATCGGCGGGGAGACCGGCGGGTCGCTTGCCGGCGAGACGGGCGACGGTGAGTCCGGCGCGACCGCCACGACCGGCGCGAAGGGAGCGGAGGGGGGCGGGATCGGCGCGCAGGCGATCCCACTCGATGAGGTCGAGCCCGCGAAGGAGATCGTCAAGCGCTTCTGCACCGGGGCGATGAGCCTCGGCTCGATCTCGCGCGAGGCCCACGAGACGCTCGCGATCGCGATGAACCGCCTCGGCGGGCGCTCGAACACGGGCGAGGGCGGGGAGGACCCGGCGCGCTTCACACCGGACAAGAACGGCGACCGCCGCCGCTCTGCGATCAAGCAGGTCGCCTCGGGAAGGTTCGGCGTGACGATCCATTACCTCGTGAACGCCGACGAGCTGCAGATCAAGATGGCGCAGGGCGCCAAGCCCGGCGAGGGTGGCCAGCTGCCCGGGCACAAGGTCGACGAGTACATCGGCTCGATCCGCCACACCACCCCTGGTGTCGGCCTGATCTCGCCGCCGCCGCACCACGACATCTACTCGATCGAGGATCTCAAGCAGCTGATCTACGACCTGCGCTGCGCGAACCCGCAGGCGCAAGTGTCGGTGAAGCTCGTGTCAGAGGTGGGCGTCGGCACGGTCGCGGCGGGCGTGTCGAAGGCGAACGCCGACCGCGTGCTGATCTCGGGCCACGACGGCGGCACCGGCGCCTCGCCGCTGTCCTCGATCCAGGCGGCGGGCGTGCCCTGGGAGATCGGCCTGGCCGAGACTCAGCAGACGCTTCTGTTGAATGATTTGCGTTCGCGAATCGTCGTGCAGACCGACGGCCAGCTGAAGACCGGCCGCGACGTCGTGATCGCGGCGCTGCTCGGCGCGGATGAGATGGGCTTCTCCACGGGGCCGCTGATCGCTACGGGTTGCATCATGATGCGCGCCTGCCACCTGAACACCTGCCCGGTGGGGATCGCCACGCAGGACCCGGAGTTGCGCAAGCGCTTCAAGGGCACCCCCGAGCACGTCGTGAACTTCTTCTTCTTCGTCGCCGAGGAGGTGCGCGAGATTCTCGCCTCGCTGGGCCTGCGCTCGCTCGACGAAGCGATCGGCCGCGTCGATCTGCTCGGCACGCGCGAGGCGATCGACCACTGGAAGGCGCGCGGGGTCGACCTGACCCACGTACTGCGGTCGATCGAGATCACCGAGGGCGGGTCTCTTCATCGGGTGGAAGCGCCCCCGGCTGTGCTGGAGGACGCGCTTGATTGGCAACTCGTCGAGCGGGCGCGCCCGCTGCTGGAGCGCAGCGGCGCCGATATCGTCGGGAACGGTCAGCCAGTCGTGAGTCAGCCGAGGGGTGCGCTCGGAGGCGAGGAGCAGGTGCGAATCACTCTTCCGATCCGCAACCGCAACCGCTGCGTCGGGGGGATCCTGTCAAGTCACATCGCGCGCGCGTGCGGGGCGGAGGGTCTGCCCGCGGACTCGATCGTGGTCGACTTCGAAGGCTCGGCCGGCCAGAGCTTCGGCGGCTGGCTGGCGCCCGGGGTTGACTTCACGTTGCGCGGCGACGCGAACGATTATGCCGGCAAGGGGCTCTCGGGCGGAGTGCTCTCAGTCAGCCCGCGGGCGGGCATGGGCGAGGATTTCGTCGCCGAGCAGAACGTGATCGTCGGCAACACCGTGCTGTACGGTGCGACCGCCGGCCGGGCGTTCTTCCGCGGCCTGGCGGGCGAGCGCTTCGCGGTGCGCAACTCGGGCGCGAGCGCGGTGGTCGAGGGCGTGGGCGATCACGGCTGCGAGTACATGACCGGCGGGCGCGTGGTCGTGCTCGGGCCAACGGGACGCAACTTCGCTGCGGGGATGAGCGGCGGCGTCGCATACGTGCTCGACGAGGACGGTGGCTTCGCCGAGCGCTGCAACATGGGCATGGTCGGCCTCGACGGGCTGGAAGAGGCCGACGCGATCGAGCTGCGGGCGATGATCGAGGAGCACGGCCGGCGCACGGGCTCACCGGTCGCGGCGCGCGTATTAGGAGGTTGGGACGGTCTGCTGGGGCGTGGAGCGTTTGTAAAGGTGATGCCCCACGACTACAAGCGCGTCCTGCGCGAGTTGACAGCCCGGGAGGCCGCTGGGAGCGATGAGGCATCGAGCAACGGCGGCATGCGCACCTTCGTACGTGGCACCCAGACCACGGACACGGTGGGTGCCTCGCACCTGATGGGCGATCCCGAGGAGGAGCCGGCCTGATGGGCAAGTTGGGGGGGTTCCTTCAGATCGAGCGCCGCGGGATACCCCAGCGGGACCCGCGCGAGCGCGCGCACGACTACAGCGAGTTCCTACTCACGCGGCCGGTGGAGGAGCTGCGCGAGCAGGGTGGTCGTTGCATGGACTGCGGCGTGCCGTTTTGCCACAACGGCTGTCCCCTCGGGAACCTGATCCCCGACTGGAACGACCTCGTCTACAACGACAGCTTCGAGGACGCGATCGTGGAGCTGCACGCGACGAACAACTTTCCCGAGTTCACCGGCCGTCTCTGCCCCGCACCGTGTGAGGCAGCGTGCGTGCTGGAGATCCGCGAGGGCGATGCGGTGACGATCAAACAGATCGAGCACTCGATCATTGGCCGCGCCTGGGAGGAGGGTTGGGTGACGCCCCGCCCGCCGCGGCGCGAGACCGGGCAGGGCGTCGCCGTGGTCGGGTCCGGGCCGGCGGGCATGGCTGCCGCTCAGCAGCTTCGTCGCGCGGGCCATCGTGTGACGTTGTTCGAGCGCGACGAGTCGGCCGGTGGGTTGGTGCGCTTCGGGGTGCCGGACTTCAAGATCGAGAAGACCGTCGTGCAACGGCGCGTCGAGCAGCTCCTCGCGGAGGGCGTCGAGTTGCGCTGCGGGGTGGAGGTCGGCTGCGACGTCACCGTCGAGGAACTGAAGGGAAGCTTCGACGCCGTTGTGCTGGCGACCGGCTCGCGCGTGCCGCGCGATCTGCCGGTACCGGGCCGCGAGCTCGCCGGCGTGCACTTCGCGATGGACTATCTGTACCAGCGCAACCGCTGGGTCGCACGGGAATTTGGTCCCCCGCCCACCATCCCTCTAGCCACCGCAGAGCCGACTGCCGATCAACCCGCCCCCGCGAGGGAGATCACGGCTAAGGACAAGGACGTGGTCGTAATTGGCGGCGGCGATACCGGCGCTGACTGCGTGGGCAACGCGCTGCGCGAGGGCGCGCGCTCGATTGTCCAGCTGGAGCTGCTCCCCGAGCCGCCGCCCAAGCGCATAGACGACCGCACCCCGTGGCCTGAGTGGCCACAGAAGTACCGGCTCAGCTACGCGATGGAGGAGGCGAAGGAGCTCGATCTGGGCGAGCAGGACTACTCTGCCACGACGGTCCGCTTCAGCGACGACGGCGCCGGGGCCGTGGCGTCCCTGCAGATCGCCCAGGCTGCGCCGGCGCCCCCGTTCGCGCCGGTGGCGGGCACCGAGAAAGAGCTGCCCGCGCAGCTCGTGCTGCTGGCGATGGGCTTCCTCGGACCCGAGCAGGCGCTGCTCGAGGAGCTCGGCGTGGAGAAGGACCAGCGCGGAAACGTCAAGGCGGTCAAGCCGTACACGACGTCCGTTGAAGGCGTGTTCGCGGCCGGCGACGCTCGTCGGGGACAGTCGCTGATCGTGTGGGCGATCAACGAGGGCCGTCAGTGCGCGCGGATGGTCGACCGCTACCTGGCGGGGAAGCTGAACGGCGACGGCGCCTTGGCAGGGGAGTTACACCAAGACGACGGCTTGGCGGGGCACGAAGACGCGGACGCGGGTCCCGAGGGCCCGCCGCAGCATGTCGGACCGGGGATCGAAGCCGGGTAGCGAGCCGAGAGGGGCGAGGAGACGGCTGGTGGCCGTGGCGTTTCGCGCTGCTGACCCCGCTCGTACGCCGGCGTTGGGAATCGGAGGACGGCTTGGCTGTCGATGCGATCGAGGGGCGCAGGCCTCGGTTAGCGGCGTGGCCGTTGATGTGCTGGCGTCCTTCTGAGGTCATGAGTGCGAAGTAGCCATCGGCGTACTGACGTCGAACTGACAACGGTTGAGGGTCCGGTCCCGGATGGCCCGAACCCTCAGTGCGACCCCGCGCGCCACCGCGCACGCGCCGCCGGGCACGCCAAGCGCTCCTAGACTGAAGTGAGTGCCAACCTTCTGCCGCCACAACCGCTTCATCGAGCGCTGCCCGATCTGCAGCAAGGCGCTGGTTGGCAATACTCCGGCCGGCAAGTCGAGCACGAAACCCAGGCGCGCCGTCACGAAAGGCGCTCCTGGGCGTCCGCGTCACCCGCGGCTACGCGCCGGCGGCAAGGAGGTGCGCGTCAAGCACGAGAATCGCGCTGGCGACGACGGCTATCGCTCAGGGTTGCTGCCCGGCCTGCGCGCTTCTCGCGACGCCGAGGCGCTGGCGCAGGAGATCGCCTTCGCGCACGGTCGTCTGCTTACGCTCGGCGAGGCGCCCCCCGACCTGTACGGCGAGGTCCGCGCGCTGGCCGAGCAGGACATCGCCCGGGCGACGTGGGCGTGCTTCCTGATCGCCTACCTGTCGCCGCTGGAGGGCGAGGATCCCTTCGCCGGCATCCGCATAGCTCTGGCCGCCACCCGCGATGGTGGCGCCTGCGACCTAGGCCGGCTGGGCGACCTCGACGAGATCCCGCTCGGTCCGCGCACCTCCCATGATCCAGCGCGCGGGGCGAGTACGCTGCTCGCCTACCGTCACTGGGCTGAGCGCGCGGGGGGCGCCGTGGCCGGGGATGGCCGCGCGCCAACCGGCGATGTGAATGTCGCGGCGGCCCGTGACGGCGTCGCGGCGCGCGCGTTCGAAGGCGATCCAACATGGAGCCCACAGCGGCGCTTTGAGCGCGGCTTCGAGCGCCTCGCGCTGCCCGGCTTCGGCCGCATGGGGCGCTATGACCTGCTCGAGACGCTGGGATGTCTCGGCCTGTACGAGCTGCGCGCCGACTCGTTGCACCTGACGAGCGCAAGCGAGGCACACTCCGGCGACCTCACCACACTGGCCGCCAAGCGGGTGTTCGCGATCGGCGATCCGCTACTGCTCGAGCGCCGCGCTCGCGCGCTCGCCGAGGCGATCTCGGTGCCGATTGAAACGCTTGACCTGGCGCTCGCGAACTGGGGCTCTGGGTCACGGGCGACGCTCGGAGTACGGCGTGAGATGTGCGATCAACATACGCTCGAGTGCAGCCGGGAGGCATTTGAGCTGTAGAAAAATGCCGTCCACACCGCCACCTACAGTCTGCGTAATGCCGCTCTGCTTCATCGAGCCCCAAGACGCCATTCGCGTGATCGCCGAGTCGGTCGGCCGTGAGGCCCGCAGACAGTTGGTGGGCGAGGTGGTGCGCGCGTGGGTGGACGATATTCCCGACCAGGAGCTGTCGATCCACTACGCCAAGGCGATCGCCGATCTCGACGAGGACGACCTGCACCTGCTCGCGGCCTGGCACGCTTCGCTGGAGGTCGGTCAGCCGATTCCCAACACGGAGTTCCTCGTCGGGGTGTTCGCGAGCCTGGGCGAGAACCGGCGCGAGGCTTTGAAGATCGCGGCGGGCTTCCGCGGCGAGGAAGCCTTTCAGGCGGGCGTCTCGGAGGACCAGGCTTTGGACACAGTGCTGCCCCGCCTCTCGCGTGAGCGGGCGGTCGAGCTGGCGACCGAGTGTATCCAGCTGTATATGTGGGACAGATTAGGCTGCGACAACTAGCCAGCTGGTGCGTATCCGGTTTGTTCCGTCTGGGGTGGGTTGTAATTTCGCGAGGTGTCTCGGCCTTCGTATCCTCTGAGCATCTTGGAGTTCCAGGAGCGGTTCGCGACTGAGGAGGCGTGTCGGAAGTATCTGTTCGCCTCGCGCTGGCCGGACGGGTTCGTCTGTCCGGCGTGTGGGTCAGCGCGGGCGGGCGTGATGCACCGCCGCCGGCTGCTGTGGCAGTGCAAGGACTGCGCTCAGCAGACCTCAGCGACGGCGGGGACGGTGATGCACGGGACACATACGCCGCTGCGGACGTGGTTCTGGGCTGCCTATCTGGTCGCCACACACCATCCGGGGATCTCCGCCAGGCAACTCCAGCGCCAGCTCGGTCTGTCGCGCTACGAGACCGCGTGCTTGATCCTTCAGAAGCTGCGTCGTGCGATGGTCGCCCCCGAGCGCGAGCTGTTGAAGGGAGAGGTCGAGATCGACGAGTTTTGGCTCGGTGGCTATGAGGAGGGCCTCAAGGGCAGCCGCCAGCGCGGCAAGAAGGCGCTCGTCGGGGTCGCGATCGAGGTCCGCGGGGCCGGCTCGGGGCGCCTGCGCCTGGCGACGCTACCCGACTCCTCCGGGCCGACGCTACGCGACTTCACCGTCACCATCACCGAGCAAGGCGCGATCGTCCACACAGACGGGCTGCAGTCCTACCGCGTCCTGGCCAAGCACGGCTACGACCACCGACGCCGGCCTCAGGGAACCACCGCGCCTGGCGAGCAGCTCTTGCCGCGCGCCCATCGAGCGAGTACGTCTTTCGCCACAACCGTCGCGGCACTCCGATGGCAGCATTCCGGACCCTCCTCGGGCTCGGCGCCGTCCACCCACCCACGACCTACCACCAGATCACCCACCAAGCCGCCTAAACCCAAACGGAATCAACCGGATACGCACCAGCCAGCTAGACTCGGAGCATGCCCGCCCCCACTGTCGATGAGGTAATGGACGCCCTCTCCAACGTGATCGACCCTGAGCTAGGGTTGGATTTCGTCGAGTTGGGTTTGATCTACGGGGTGGAGGTCGATGACGGGAATGTGCACGTCACCTTCACTCTGACCACACCGGGCTGTCCGATCGGACCGCAGGTGACTGAGCAGATCGATGAGTTCGTGGGCGAACTGGACGATGTGCGGACGATCGAGTCCGAGATGGTCTTCACGCCCCCGTGGTCGCCGGAGAAGATGTCCGAGGACGCGAAGTTCGCTCTGGGCTACTGAGCCCGAACACCAGCTCAGGCAGGCGTCGTAACAGCCTTGCGGGCCAACGACACCAGCGTCGCCAGTTCCTCGGCGATGCTCTCGCCAATTGAGTCGATGTCCGGCAGCGCGTCGAAGTCCCCGAGCAGGCCGAAGTTCATCTGGCCGTTGTAGGACATGATCGCGATCGCCAGAGCATGGTGCTGGGGGAGGAAGGCGACCGGGTAGGCCTCGAGCATCTCGCGCCCGAGCACGTACAGCGGGAACTGCGGGCCGGGCACGTTCGTGACGAGCAGGTTGAACAGGCGCGTGGAGAAGTTCAGGCGTGAGGCTTGGGCGAGGATCGTCGGCGGCGCGAAGTTCTGCACGCCCGCGATCACCTCGGCGCCCAAGGCCTGCTTTGACTCCTTCAGGCCGTCCATCGCGGAGGAGACGAAGCGCAGGCGCTGAACGGGGTCGGCGATGTACACGGGCAGGGGCCCGCGCATCACGACGATCCGGTTGCCGCCCGCGCCGTGCTCGTCCTCGGCGCGGACCGACACGGGTACGAGCGCGCGCATCTCCATGCCCTCGGTGCGCACCCCGCGCGAGATCAGAAACGAGCGCAGCGCCCCGGCGACGACGGCCAGCACGACGTCGTTGACGGTCCCGCCGAAAGCATTCTTGACGAGCTTGAAGTCCTGCAGCGAGCTGCCGACGCCGACGAAGCGCCGGTGGGGGCCGATGTCGACGTTCAGAGGCGTCTCGGGCGCGGGGTTCAGCCCGGCCCAGACGATCTCGCCGATGCCCTCGGCCGCCTCGCGCGCGCGGGCAAGCGCGTGCTCGGGATGCGAGAGCGCGTCGAGCGCGCCCTCCGCGAGCGCGATCCCGGTGCGCACGGCGCCGAGCAGGCCGGCGGTCAGAAGCTCGGCGACGCCGGGCTCTGGGTGCGGCTGCCAGGGGCGCCCGGAGTGGCGCAGCGGTGGCGGATCCGGGGAGAGGTCGAACAGCACCGTCGCCAGGTCGATGCCGGCGATCCCGTCGATCAACGCATGGTGGCTCTTTGAGATCAGCGCGAAACGATCATCTTGCAGGCCCTCGATCAGCCACATCTCCCACAGCGGCTTGGAGCGGTCGAGCTGCTGGGAGAAGATCCAGGCGGTCAGGCCCTGCAGCTGCTCCCAGCCTCCCGGGGTCGGCAGCGCGGCGTGCCGGATGTGGTACTCGAGGTTGAAGCTCGGATCGTCGACCCACACCGGCCGGCCACTGTCCAGTGCGGTATGGGCGAGCTTGTGGCGGTAGCGCGGAACGAGGTGCAACCGCCGGCGGATCTGCTCGAGAAACTCGTTCATCGAGGGAGGCGGTCCTTCGACGATCGTCAGCCCGCCGACGTGCATGTGCGAGGTCGGTCCCTCTTGATGCAGAAAGGAGGCGTCCACCGGCGTGAGCCTGTCGAGGTGACGTTGCGCCATCGGGCTTAGCGTACCTGGAGCACCTCTACAATGCTGGAATGGCAAACACCGTCGAAAAGGTCCTGCTCGCCGCCCCGCGCGGGTACTGCGCGGGGGTCGATCGCGCCGTGCAGACGGTCGAACGGACGCTCGAGATTCACGGTCCGCCCGTGTACGTGCGCAAGGAGATCGTGCACAACAAGCACGTCGTGCAGCGACTGCGCGAGCGTGGCGTGATCTTCGTCGAGCGCGAGACCGACGTGCCGGAGGGGTCGGTGTGCGTGTTCTCCGCGCACGGCGTCGCCCCCAGCGTGCATGCCAACGCGAAGGCACGTGAACTGCAGACGATCGACGCGACCTGCCCGCTCGTGACGAAGGTCCACCGCGAGGCGCTGCGCTTCGCCGAGGAGGGCTACACGATCGTGCTCGTCGGTCACGATGGCCACGAGGAGGTCGAAGGCACGATGGGCGAGGCCCCGGAGCGGATTTTGCTCGTGCAGAGCGAGCGGGATGTCGACGAGCTGCAGGTCGAGGACCCCGAGCGGATCGCCTACGTCACGCAGACCACGCTTTCCGTCGATGAAACGAGCTCGATCCTCGCGCGACTGAAGGAGCGCTTCCCGGCGCTCGTCGGTCCCCGCACCGACGACATCTGCTACGCGACCACCAACCGTCAGACGGCCGTCAAGCAGCTCGCCGGAAGCTGCGATCTGATGCTCGTGATCGGCTCTCGCAACTCGTCGAATTCGGTGCGGCTCGTCGAGGTCGCGCGCGATTTCGGTGCCGACGCACACCTGATCGACAGCGCGAGTGAGGTGCGCGAGGAGTGGCTGACGAACAAGCGCGTCGTGGGCATCTCCTCCGGCGCCAGCGCGCCCGAGAACCTCGTGGGAGAGCTGGTCGACTTCTTCCGCGAGCGGGGCGTCGCAGACATCTCCGAGGTGGACGCGGTCAAAGAGGACGTCCGCTTCATGCTGCCCAAGCAGGTGCGCGAGGCCGTCGTCGCGGGCGAGGCGTCCTGAGCACATTAATCGTCTCTGACCTGCACCTCGGCAGCGGTCTGGGCTCGGATGTGCTGAGTCGTCCCGGGCCGCGCGGGGCGTTGCTGGAGGCCCTGGAGGATGTCGATCGCCTCGTGCTGCTCGGCGACGTGCTCGAGTTGCGCCACCGCCCACCGCGCTACGCGATGGCCGCCGCGCGGCCGTTCTTCGAAGATCTCGGGCAGGCGCTCTCCGGCCGCGAGATCGTCCTCAGCGCCGGCAACCACGACCATCTGCTGATCGAGTCGTGGCTCGGCGAGCGCGCGCTGCAGGCGCCGGAGCAGCTCGGACTCGAACAGCGCCTGCTCCCGGAGCGGGCCTCGCCGATGCTCGCCAGGCTCGCCGAGTGGGCGGCGCCGGCACAGATGAGCGTCGCCTATCCGGGCCTGTGGGTGCGCCCCGATGTATACGCCACCCACGGCCATTACCTCGACTGCCATCTGACGGTACCCACGATCGAGCGCCTGAGCGTCGCCGCGATGAGTCGCGTGCTGGGGCTCCCGGCCGCGTCCTTCAGCCGAGTCGAGGACTACGAGGCGGTGGGGGCGCCGGTGTTCGCATGGCGAGACACCGTCGCCAGGGAAGCCCGTATTGGCCACGTCTCGAAGGTCGACACGATCCGCGCGTGGCGAGCGCTCTCAGGCGACGGAGGCGGCTCTTCGCGGGTGCGCAAGCTGCGCGGGCTCGCGCTCGCGGGCGCGTTCCGGCTCGCCGTCGCGGCGCTCAACCGCGCCGGGCTGGGGCCGTTGCGGACCGACATCTCGACCGAGGAGTTGCGTCGCGCGGGGCTGCGCGCGATGGGCGAGGTGGCCGAGCGTCTCCGCCTGGACGACGCGTACGTGATCTTCGGCCACACGCACCGCGCCGGGCCACTCCCGGGCGATAGCGAGTCCGAGTGGCGCGGGCGTGGTGGTGCGCGGTTGATGAACTGCGGCTGCTGGACGTACGACCTCGTGTTTCTCGGCCGCGGCGCTGGTGAGACCCCCTACTGGCCGGGCAGCTGTGTGCTCGTCGAGGACGACCCGTCAATTTCACCGCTGCTGAAGCGCCTGCTGCTCGATCGCTCCCATGCCGAGCTGGCGCCGGCGCCAGCCGACAGCCCTACGCCAAGCCCGGCGTGAAGCAGGTCGCGTAACACTGCACGCCCGGGCCGATCTCCAGCTCCAGCAGGGCGGCGGTGTGGCGATCGTGCTCGATCAACGGATAGGCGCCCGGGTGGGTGACCTCGTGCTCGCTACCGTTGACGCGCACCGTCCCCGACCCGTCCAGCACCGCCCACACGCCGCCGGCCTCATACGGGCCGGAGTAGGCGCCCTCTTGGTCCTCGGTCTGAGCCATCAGCGCGGCGTCCGGCGCGTCTTCCGGGCGCAGCGGCGCCAGGGGCTCGCGCTCGACTCCTAAAAGCTCCTGGATCGCCAGCTCGGTCTCCTCGTAGGCGCCCTCACCGTAGTGGTACTCGAATAGGCGCGCGCGGCCGTCGAACAGGTAGCGTGCCGGCCAGCCCTGGTTCTCGTAGTCTCGCCACAGCTCGAGCTCGCTGTCGATCAGCACGGGGTACTCGATTCCCAGGCGTGTCACCGCCGCCCTGACCGCGTCCTCCTCGCGCGCGGGTGGAAAGCCGGGTGAGTGCACGCCGACAGTGCGCAGGCCGTCCTGCGCGTAGCGCTCGTGCCAGGCCTTAGATAGGGCAACGTGCGGACTGAGTTCGGGCGGCAGAAGTCCCAGAACTCGATCAGCAGCGGCTTGCCGCGCTGGATGATGCTCGCCTCGCGCCCGAACACGTTTACCCAGGGAAGCCCCGTCGGGAACAGCGGCGCAACGATCGTGTCTGTGGGCACCCTCAAAACGGAGCGCGTCTCAGCCTATTGAGCCGACCATCTCCAGCTGAATCAGGCGGTTGAGCTCGACCGCGTACTCCATCGGCAGCTCCTTGGTCACCGGCTCGATGAAGCCGTTGACGATCATCGCCGCGGCCTCGTCCTCGGTGAAGCCGCGCGAGCCCATGTAGAAGAGCTGGTCGTCGGAGATGCGCCCGACGGTCGCCTCGTGGGCGACGGTCACGTGAGGGTTCTGGATCTGGATGTCGGGCCAGGTGTCAGATTTCGATTCGCCGTCCATCATCAGACCGTCGCACTGCACGCGCGACTTCGAACCCTGGGAGTTGTGGCCCATCTTCACGAGGCCGCGGTAGCCCATGATGCCGCCGTCCTTGGAGATCGACTTGGCGAGGATGTTCGAGGTCGTGTTCGGCGCGAGGTGCACGACCTTCGCGCCGGTGTCCTTGTGCACGCCTTTGCCGGCCACGCCGACGTTGAGGTGGTCGGCGCGCGCGCCCTCGCCCATCAGGAACGAGCCCGGGTAGAGCATCACGTACTTCGCGCCCATCGAGCCGCCGACCCACTCGACGGTGCCGTTGGCGTCGACGACGGCGCGCTTGGTGTTGAGGTTGTAGACGTCCTTGGACCAGTTCTGGACGGTCGTGTAGCGGGCCTTCGCGCCGTCGTGGACGAAGATCTCGACGACCGCGGAGTGCATCGAGTTGACGCAGTAGGTCTGCGCGGTGCAGCCCTCGATGTAGTTCACCTCCGAGCCCTCGTCGGCGACGATCAGCGTGTGCTCGAAGGTGCCCTCGCCGGCGCCCTCCATGCGGAAGTAGGACTGCAGCGGCAGGTCGCACTTGACGCCCTTGGGGATGTAACAGAAGGCTCCACCGGACCAGACGGCGCCGTGCAGCGCCGAGAACTTGTTGTCCTGCGCGGGGACGCACTTGTTCATGAAGTATTTCTGCACCAGCTCTGGGTACTCGGTGATCGCGGTGTCCATCGAGCAGAACAGGATCCCCTGCTTGGCGTACTCCTCCTTCAGGCCCTCGTACACCGGCTCCTGGCGCCACACGCCGACGACGCCGGCGAGGTGCTCGCGCTCGGCCTGGGGGATGCCGAGATCCTCGTAGGTCTGCTTCATCTCCGCGGGGACGTCGTCCCAGCTGTTGAAGCGCCCGGCGGTCGGGGGGCGAGTAGAGCACGAGGTCGTCGAGGTTCAGGCCGCTCAGGTCCGGGCCCCAGGTCGGGATCGGCTTGCGTTCGAAGATCTCCAGCGACTTCAGCCGTTTCTCGGCCATCCAGTCGGGCTCGCCCTTGATCTTCGAGAGCTCGCTCACGACCTCGCGGGAGATGCCCTGGCGGGCGCAGCAGCTGGCCCTGATCGTCTTCGACGATCGGGCTCGGTTTGGCGATCTTGGTGCTGTCAGTCGTGGCCATCTGGCTCCTCGCTGCGGTTGTGCGCTGAATCCTGTGCTCTGAAGTAGGAATTGTATCGCGGGCGTCAGGCGGCGCTGGGCAATCCCCTGCCTCAGGCGGGCCAGGCGTGGTCGCCGGTCACCGCGCCGCGCACGACCTTCAGGTTGAGCAGCGCGCACTTGCGCCGCGTCGCCGAGACGGGGATGCCGAGCAGCTCGATCATCCAGTCGGCGCCCAGCTCGCCGACCTCCTCGAGCGCCATGCCCTTCAGCTCCTCCGAGGCGATCGACGCCGAGGCCTGGGAGATCGCGCAGCCGTGGCCGTGGAAGCGCAGGTCCTCGATGCGGCCGTCCTTCACGCGGATGTGCACCCCCAGCTCGTCGCCGCACAGCGGGTTGTGCTCGAGCGCCTCGAGGTCGTGGGGCTCCAGCTCGCCGAAGTTCCGCGGGCTGCTTGTAGTGATCGAGGATGTAGTCGCGGTAGAGGTCGTCCATCAGCGCTCCTCGCGGACCCTCACAGCCCGAACACCTCGCGCCCCGCCAGCAGCGCCTCGACGAGCGCGTCGATGTCCGCCGGCTCGTTGTACACGCCGATGCTCGCGCGGGCGGTCGCGCTCACGCCGAGGCAGCGCATCAGCGGCTGCGCGCAGTGGTGGCCGGCGCGGATGCACACGCCACCGCGGTCTGCCAGCTCGGCGATGTCGTGGGGGTGCATGCCCTCGATCGTGAACGACACCAACCCACCCCGCGTCTCCGCCTCCGGGGGCCCGACGACGCGCAGGCCGGGCACCTCGCCGAGGCGCTCGAGCATGTAGCCGGTCAGCGCGCGCTCGTGCGCGCGCACGCGGTCCATCCCGAGCTACTGCAGGTAGTCGACGGCCGCGCCCAGCCCGACGGCCTCGGCGATCGGGGGCGTGCCGGCCTCGAACTTGTAGGGAAGCTCGTTCCAGGTGGCCGACTGGAAGTCGACCGAGGCGATCATGTCGCCGCCGGTCAGGAACGGCTCCATCGCCTCGAGGATCTCGCGCCGGCCGTGCAGCACGCCGATGCCGGTCGGCCCGAGCGCCTTGTGGCCGGTCCACGCGTAGAAGTCGGCGCCGATCGCATCGACGTCGACCGGCATGTGCGGCACCGCCTGGGCGCCGTCCACCAGCGACACCGCGCCGGCGGCGCGCGCGCGCGCGACGATCTCCGCGACCGGGATGATCGTGCCGAGCACGTTCGAGACGTGGGTGAACGCCACCATCCGCACGTCGCCGCGCGCCAGCTCCGCGTCGAGCTGCTCGAGCGAGAGCTCGCCGCGCTCGTCGACCTCCAGGTAGCGCAGCTCCGCGCCGCGCTCGCGGCAGAGCACCTGCCAGGGAACGATGTTCGCGTGGTGCTCCATCTGCGTGATCAGCACCGCGTCGCCGGCGCCGATGTTGGCGCGTCCCCAGGCGTAGGCGACGAGGTTGATCGCCTCGGTGACGTTCTTCGTGAAGATCGTCGTCTGCCGGTTGTGCGCCGACGAACGCGGCGACCTGTCTGCCGCGCTCCGTCGTAGGCCGCGTCGGCCTCCTGCGCCAGCGCGTAGACGCCGCGGTGGACGTTCGCGTTGTGCTCGCGCAGGTGGTTCGGCGACCGCCTCGATCACGACCTCGGGCTTCTGCGAGGTCGCGCCCGAGTCGAGGTAGATCAGCGGGCGCCCGTCGAAGCCGCGGGCGAAGATCGGGAAGTCTGACTTGACCCCGAGGGCACGCTCAGCGACTGGTGGCATAGGCCTCGATGTCCTCGCGCGCCGCGGCCAGCTTGGCGCGCGATCTTCGCGCGCACGAGCTCCTCCAGCGGCTCGTCGGCCAGCTCGGCGATCAGCGGCTCGAAGAAGCCCTCGACGATCACGCGCACCGCCGCCGGGCGGTCCAGGCCGCGCGTCTGCATGTAGAAGATCGCGGACTCGTCCAGCTCGCCGACCGTGCCGCCGTGGGAGGCGGAGACGTCGTCGGCGGACACGAGCACCGAGGGGATCGCGTCCACGCGCGCCTTCGGCGAGAGCATCATCGAGTGGATCTGCAGGTAGGTGTGCGTCTGCTGGGCGCCCGGGTCGATCTGGATCAGACCCTCGAAGCTCGCGCGGCTCTCGCCGGTGGCGGCGCCGCGCCAGTGGACGTCGCCGCCGGAGGGTCCGGTCTCGTGCAGGTCGACGGCGAACACGTCGAGGTGCTCGTGCTCCTCGGTGAAGAACAGGCCGCGAAAGGCCATGTCGCCGCCGGGCTCTGAGACCGCCAGCTCGAGGTGCTGGCGCACCAGGTGCCCGCCCAGCAGCGCCGGCAGCCAGTGGCAGTAGGCGTCGCGGCCGACGCCGACGAAGCGCGTCGAGACGTCGTACACCTCGCCGGTGCCCCAGTCCTGGAGCTGCGCCAGGCGGCAGCGCGCGCCGTCTTCCAGGTACAGCTCGAACGCGCCCGCGTGCAGCGCCTGGCCGGCGAAGTCCTCCGCGAGGTCGTACTCGTGCACGCTGAACTCGCTGCGTCTGTCCGCCGATCACGAGCGTGCGCGCGTACTGGGCGACGCCGGGGCTATCGATCGCGTAGACGATCTCGAACGGATCCTCGACGACGACGCCCTCGGGCACGTGCAGGAAGGCGCCGCCGGTCCAGAACGCCGCGTTCGCGGCCTCCAGCTTGTGGCGGTCGATCGTCAGGCGCTTGGAGTACCAGCGCTCGGCCAGCTCGCGGTGATCGTGGAAGGCGTCCTCCAGCGAGCACAGGATCACACCGCGCTCTGCCAGCGCGGGGTCGAGCTCGACGTGGACGACCGAGCCGGCGCTCTGCACGATCCGGCCGGCGTGCGGACGGTCGGGCAGCGTGCGCGTGACGACCTCGGGAATCTCGCCCTGCCCTGTCCCGACGTCCGCGCCGGCCACCGATCCCAGGGGGTAGGTCTCCAGCGCGTCGAGGTCGAGGGTCTGCAGGCTCGTCGTCCAGAACCCCGAGCGTCGCCAGACGGGCAGCTCAGAGGTCTCATACGACTTCAGCGCGGCCTCGCGCAGCTGCTCGAGCGTGCGCCCGTTGCCCGCTCCGGCGCCGGCGAGCGCGTGGTAGAGGCGTCGCCTCGCGGTGGCGGCCGGGCTTGACCTGGACGGGCGTTGCGCCGTTCGCCACCACCTCAGGCACTGGCGCCGACCTCCTGGCGGATCTGGTCATAGCCCTCGCGCTCCAGGCGCTCGACCAGCTCGACGCCGCCCTGCAGCACGATCCGGCCGTCCATCAGGATGTGCACGAACTGGGGCTTGACGTAGTGGAGGATGCGCTGGTAGTGGGTGATGATCAGCGCGCCGAGGCCCTGCTCGTCGTGCAGCCGCTGGACGCCCTCGGCGACCGTGCGCAGCGCGTCGATGTCAAGGCCCGAGTCGGTCTCGTCGAGGATCGCCACGTCGGGCGCGAGCATCGCCATCTGCAGGATCTCCGCGCGCTTCTTCTCGCCGCCGGAGAAGCCGTCGTTGAGGTGGCGCGAGGTGAAGGCTTTGTCGACGTCGAGCAGCTCGATCGCGTGCTGCAGCTGGGTGCGGAACTCCTTCACCTGGATCGGCTCCGTCGCGCTTGGCGTTGATCGCCATGCGCAGGAAGTTCGCGACCGACACGCCGGGGATCGACACGGGGTACTGGAAGGCGAGAAACAGTCCCGCCTTGGCGCGCTCGTGCGGTTCGGCCTCGGTGATGTCCTCGCCCTTGAAGACGATCGTCCCCTCGGTGATCTCATACGAGGGATGCCCGAGCAGCGTGTTCGCGAGCGTCGACTTGCCCGAGCCGTTCGGGCCCATCAGCGCGTGGACCTCGCCGCGCGAGACGTCGAGGTCGACGCCTCGGAGGATCTCGCGCTCCTCGATGCGTACGTGCAGGTCTCTGATCTCTAGGTCGGCCATGTTTGTCGTCAAGCTCCAGTTGTCATAGGTTCGGGTTCAATTCCATTCAAGAGGGCGGGTGCGAGCACGAGGTCGGCGAGCGTCGTTTCCTGCAGGGTGCGCACGATCGCAAAGCGCACGCGCGTCCACAAGAGCTTCGTCGGACACACATGCGCGGGATCGGACTCACGCGAGCAGACGATCGAGCCGTCGGAAGCCTGGGAGATGCACTCGATCGGCGCGATCGACCCCTCCAGCGCCTCGACGACCTCGGCCATCGTGATCTCCGTCGGCGAGCGCGCGAGCAGGTAGCCCCCGCGCGAGCCGCGCCGCGAGTCGACCAGCCCGGCCTTGCGCAAGCGCGCGACGAGGTGCTCGAGGTAGGCGAGCGGCAGCCCGTCGTGCGCCGGCGATCTCCGCGAGCGGGATCGGATTCTCGCCGGCTCGCCGAGCCAGCTCGACCATCACGCGTACGCCGTACTCGGCCTTGGTTGAGAACATCATCGTGGCATTTCCTACCTGCCAGCTAGGGTATCAGCGAGCAGCGGGGATCCAGGATTTCATGAGAGGCGCGCGTGGCGGACGGCGCGGGCGCCTCTCATCCTCCGCGGGCCGTGTCGATCGGCTACGCCTCGCCTTCGAGCTTGCGCACATCGTGCGCCAGCCCTTCCGGTGTGAGCTCTTCCACTTGGAACAGATCCCGCTTCTGCCCGGAGCGGTCGATCAGCAGCACCGACGCGGCGTGCGGCGAGTCGGCTTCGCCGAGCAGCGAAGGAACGATCCCGTAGGCGCGCCAGACCGGCCGCAGTTCTGAAAGTGTGCCGTCCAGGTACTCGACGCGGCCCGACAGGGCGGCTTCGCCGAGGAAGCGGCGCACGGCCGCGCGCGTGTCGGCGGCTGGGTCGGCGCTCACGATCAGCGCCGGGGTGGGGTGGGCACCCAATTCGTCGAGCGCGCCGCGGATCTGCTGGGCGATCAGCGGGCAGGTGGGCTGGCAGGCGGGGGAGAGGAAGGTCAGGATCGTGACCCGGCCGCGGTACTGACCCAACGACACGCGCCTCCCGTGCTGGTCGGTGAGCGTGAAGTTGGGAGCGCTGACCGCGCCCGGCAGCAGCGCGCCGTCGAAGCCCGAGGAGGCGTCGGCGGCCACCGGGCCGGTCGCTGTTGCGGAGGCGCCAGCCTGCGGTCGCGTGGCCGGCCGATCGAGGATCAGGACGAGCGCGAAGGCGAGCACGACCGCGGTCGCGAGGCCGAGCAGGAGGATGCGAGAGCGCGGGCCCATGGCGGGGGATAGCGTGGCACAGCGTCCCGGAGGGGCGCCCAAATCACCACCGAAAGGGTTTGTGGCGCTCGCGCAGCCGAAACTGGAATAGAGAGGGCTCGGATAGAAGGAAATCGAGGGCCCGACGGCGTACTTACGACCGATGTCCCTCGATCGAAAGGCCTTGAAGGCCGCTGCGCTCGCGCTCGGACTCGCCATTGCGCTTGCGGTGGCGCCCGCGGTTGGGGCCTCCGCTGAAACCATCGGGTTGTCCCCGCCCTCGCTTGCGCAGGCCGCACCGGGCACGCCGGTCGCTCCCGCCGTGCCGGCTCCGGCGAACGACGAACGGGCCAATGCGCAGTCGATCCACAGCCTGCCCGCTACGATCAATGGCACGACGGTGGGCGCCACGGTCGAACCGGGCGAACGCGAATCCGCGTGCGGTATGCAGACGGCCAGCTCGGTCTGGTACAGCCTGCGCCCCTCGAGCGCCCAGCGGATCGCGACTCGACCTGGCGGCCGGCGGCGAGCTCGACGGCACGATCGACGTCTACCACGCGGTGCGCTCACAGCTCGAGTCCGTGGGCTGCCAGCAGACGGATTCCCACGGCAAGGCCTCGCTCACGTTCAAGGCCTCCAAGAACGGTCTCTATCTGATCCGCGTGGCCGCGCTTGCAAGCTCGCAGCTGGCGAACTTCTCGCTCGAAGTGTTCCTGCCGACCCCCGCGATCGGGCCACCCGGGCGCGCCGCTGCCCTCCGGCGGAGTCAACGGGCAGGTCGATCGCATCCAGAACATCAACGCCGCCTACTCGTTCACGATGCGCGCGGGCGTCAGCTACCTGATCAACCTCGCCAACAAGACCGAAGGGGCGTGCGTGAGCGGCGCGCTGTTCGCTCCCGGCACGAGATCCTTCGGAGGGGAAGAAGAAGAATCGGGCTCCGCGCTGCTGCACATCGGCTGCGGCGGCTACCGGCTGTTCACCCCCGGCCCGGGCGAAGGCGGCCGCTACAGCTTCGAGGTCACCCCGCGCACCTCCCACCGCGGCATCCAGCGCTTTCATCTGCAGGTCGCCCCTGCGGGCCCCGCCGAAACGGCTCCCGGGCTTGTGCTGGGCAACTACGCCCACGCGCACGGGCGCCTGGACGGCCGTGGCGTGCGCGTGCTGCGCCTGTACCGCCTCGACGTCACCAGCCACTCGAACCTCACCCTCAAGCTGATCGCCCCCGGCTCCGCCGACTTCAACCTGCAGTTGCGCAACCAGAACGGCAACGTGATCGAATGCCAGTGCGGCGGCAGCGGCTCGCAGACCCTCCAGCACCAGCTGGTCCCCGGCCGCTACTACGCGGTCGTCTCCGTCCGCGACGCGACCGCCGGCAATTTCACGCTCATACGCGAGTCTCGCACGATCACCTCGAGCTCGCTCTCGTTCTCCTCCTCGAAGGCCTCGCCGGGCGAAGGACTGGGCATCAACGTCAAGGTCTCACCCGACGCATCCGGCCCCGTCGTGGTCGAGATCGAACGCTTCGACCCCGTCTTCGGCTGGCAGTTCTACCGGCAGGAAACCGCTTTCGTCAGCGAAGGGGCCGTAAGCGTCCCGTTCGTCCCGCCCGCCGTCGGTCGCTGGCGAGCGAAGGCCACCTACGGGGGCTCGCGCACATCGAGTCCCAGTGCGGTCGGCTTCTCGTATCTGCTTGTCTCCTGAGGGCAGGACGGTCGGATCAGGCGCTATACTTTGTAAAGTCTCCATGAATCCCGCCCCTGATTTAGGAGTTTTACGATGAGCATCTCCAGCGCTGAGCTTCTACGCCAAGTCAAGTCACAGATCGATGAGGTCGACCCCAGCGAGGTCAACGAGCTGATCGACGAGGGCGTCGCGCTGATCGACGTGCGCGAGACCGACGAGGTCGCCGCTGGTCATCTCCCCGGCGCAAAGCACGTCCCGCGCGGCTACCTGGAGTCGCGGATCGAGGGCGTCGTGCCCGACCGCGACGCGCACGTGATCCTGTACTGCGCCTCCGGCAACCGCTCGGCGTACGGCGCGAGCACGCTCGAACAGGATCTCGGCTACACGAACGTCTCCTCGATGAAGGGCGGGATCACGCTGTGGAAGGACCGCGGCTACGAGGTGCAGATCCCGCGCGTGCTGACCCCCGAACAGCGCGAGCGCTACTCGCGCCATACGCTGATCGGAGAGATCGGCGCCGAGGGGCAGCAGAAGCTGCTCGACGCCAAGGTGCTGCTGCTCGGCGCCGGCGGCCTCGGCTCGCCCACTGCGTTGTACCTGGCGGCGGCCGGTGTCGGCACGCTCGGGATCGTCGACGACGACGTTGTCGACCTGTCGAACCTGCAGCGTCAGGTGATCCACACGACCGATCGCGTCGGCGTGCCGAAGGTGGACTCCGCCGAGGAGGCGATCAAGGCGCTGAACCCCGACGTGAATGTCGTGAAGTACCCCGTGCGGATCGACGCTTCGAACATCGTCGAGATCATCGAGGGCTACGACGTGATCGTCGACGGGGTCGACAACTTCCCGACCAGGTATCTACTCAATGACGCTACGGTACGCTTGCAGATTCCGGTCGTCTCGGCCTCGATCCTGGGCTTCGATGGGCAATTGTCCGTGTTCAAGCCGTATGAGGGTCCGTGCTATCGCTGCCTGTTCCGCGAGCCGCCCCCGGCCGAGCTCGCGCCCTCCTGCGGCGCCAACGGCGTGCTCGGCGTGCTGCCCGGGACGATGGGCCTGTTGCAGGCGACCGAGGTGATCAAGCTGATCCTCGACATCGGCGAGCCCGCGATCGGACGGCTGCTCCTGTACGACGCGCTCGGGGCGACGCTGACCGAGGTCAAGGTCCACCGCGACCCTGAGTGCCCGATCTGCTCGCGCCCGCCGGAGGAGATCGGCGACGAGGAGCTGGGCGTGTTCCCCGACTACGAGGCGTTCTGCGCGGCGTCCGGGTAGCCTCCCGGCAATGGCGACGATCAAGATCCCACCGGTCCTGCGCGCGAGCGTCGGCAACGAGAAGCAGGTGCAAGCGGACGGCGCGAACATCGGAGAGGTTCTGCGCGCACTTGCCGCCAGCCATCCCGCGACCCAGGACCAGCTGTTCGGGGCCGACGGGGCACTCAACCGCTATGTGAACGTTTACCTGAACGACGAGGACGTGCGCGTGTTGGACGGGTTGGATACGGCGGTGGGGGAGAGCGACACTTTGGTGATCCTGCCGGCGATGGCCGGCGGGCTGTAGGACACTTCTTCCGCCGGGGCTCTCTTTAGGCTTCACGTCCAGGTTTTCCACCTGGACTCAATCTTTTCGCCCCGCCGAACGATTGGACCGCGTTCAATGAGAGTACGCCGTTTTTTCCTATCCGGTTTCGTCTTCCGCCTCGTGCTGCTCGCGCTCTGCGCTGGCGTTTCGTTCGTCGTGCCAGCTGCCGCGTCGGCTACACATGCACCTGAATACTCTCTCGGGATCGTCGAGGGGGAGACGACGCTCCCCGAATACTCAATCGCCCACACTAGCGGCGAGGCCCCACCCGGGGCCTCGGTTGCCGTATCGATCATTCGCGGCGGTGTAGTTGTGGCGAGGAGCACCGGTACCGAAGGCGCTTGGATATCACAAGTGCCACAGGTGGGTGACTTGGTGACGCTGGAATCGCCCGTCGGATCGACGGTTCAAGCAATCACCTACGACGGCCTGCCTTCCATGGATCCGACCGTATGTGCGGGATCGACGAACTTCTCCGGCCAGCGCTCCGGGGCGCTGGAAGTCGAAGGAGAACATTACCTGGTGGTGCAGCATCCCAACTACGTTGCGACACACGGAAAGGGTCATGCACAGGTCACCAGCTTGGTCGGCTCGTCTTTCAGCGGCAACTTTCTCATGCCCTTGGCGCTTGGAGAAACGGTCCAAGCAACGGAGTTCGTAAGGACAACACTCGCCAGCGGAGCGATCTTCAGTTACTCGAGTGAGACCGATCGCCCGGTGGGTGCGTGTCCCGCGCCGCCGCCTCCGCCACCTCCGCCACCACCACCGCTGGCCCTGCAAGGTTCGATCTTCAAGCTTGCGCGGACCTCGATCCACAGGTTCCTGAAATCGGGCTGGCTGGACGAAGTGACGATCAACCAACCAGGAATGGTGATCCAGGACCTTTACCTACAGGACGGCAAACTGCCGGCGTTCGCCAGCAGCAAGGGCAAGCACCACCGTCGCAAGATCTCACCGGCCCAGCTCGTGGCGCGCGGATCGGCGACGGCCAAAGCCCCTGGCACGGTCAGCGTCCTGATCCGCGTGACCGCGAAGGGTCGTAGCCTGCTTCGTCACCGCGGCCAGGTGCGGCTGGTGCTGGTGACGACACTGCACAGCAACACCGGCGCCAAGCTGAACCTGGCGCGCCGTTCGGTCACGCTCAAGCGCTAGAGCCACATCTCGGTGCGGACTCAAGCCCGGACGGCGGCGTTCCTCGCATTACTCGCCGCCGGGACGCTGAGCACCCTGATCGGCCCGCGAATGGCAGGCGCGACCGTCTGGCTGCAGCCTCCACCCGTCCTGCCGATCCCCTCCCGCAGTGGCGCTGAAGGTCCGCCGCGACCGTTTGGCGCCGAGCCCCCGCCCGGCGCTCAGCCCGCGCCCACCGACCGCGGTCTGGTGCGCACGCAGAACCGCGCGCTGCTGTTCGGCCCGTTTCCGCGTGACGGCCTGACGCGCGGAGTCTCCGACGGCATACCGCTCCTGAGCGAAGAAGCGAGTGTGCGCGAACTGGAGCTCACGCGCATCCGCGACATCGGGGCGAGGACCGCACGCATCCCGGTCAGCTGGCGCGAATTCGTGGCCGCCTCGCCGCCTCCGGGTTTTCAGGCGCGCGACCCCGCAAGCCCTCCGTATCGGTTCGCGCGGCTCGACGCCTCCGTGAAGAGCGTCGCGGCCGCCGGTCTCGAACCGCTGCTCGTCGTCGCTCACGCGCCCGCCTTCGCCGAAGCGCCGCATCGCTGGCCCTACGCCTACCTCGGCAGCTGGGCCCCAAACCCAACGGCGCTGGAAGAATTCGCCGCCACGCTCGCCCGGCGCTACGACGGCTCTTTTCCCGACCCCGCGACGCCCGGTAGTGCGCTGCCGCGGGTGAGGCTGTTCCAGGCCTGGAACGAGCCCAACCTGGCGCGCTACCTGGAGCCTCAGTGGGTCGCCGCGGGTGGCCGCTGGAGAGCCTTTTCGCCGCTGCTCTACCGCCAGCTGCTAAACGCTTTCTACGCTGGCGTCAAGTCCGTACAGCCGGCCGATGTGGTGGTCGCGGCCGGCGTGGCGCCCAATGGAGAACCCGCCGGCGAGGGACGCATCGCGCCGCTGACGTTTCTGCGAGAAATGCTGTGTCTGCAAACCCACGTCCGCTGCCCAGACCCCCCGCATTTCGACGTGCTGGCCTTTCACCCGCTGTCGGTCGGCGACCCCGATCTGCCGGCCGAGTCCTCGCTGGACGTCTCGATCTCCGACGCTTCGAAGATCACGGGGCTGTTGCGGCAGGCCGAGCACCTGCATACCGCGCTGCCGGCGGGCGCGAAGCCCGTGTGGGTGACGGAGCTGAATTGGGAAAGCGCCCCACCGGCGCTCCGCGGCGCACCCGACCGCCTGCAGGCCCAATGGATCTCGCGCGCGCTGCACCGGCTGTGGATCGCCGGCGTGGGGCTCGTCGACTGGCAGTTCCTGATCGACCCCTATCCCGCCGTGCGCGCGGACACCCCGACGGGCGGGACCGTCGAATACCAGCGGCCGGCGGGGCTCTACAGCGCCGGTGTCGACGGCAATCCGGAAAGCGCCCAACCAAAGCCATTCCTGCGCGGCTTTACGTTGCCCTTCGATTCTCTGCGTGTCAACCGCAGGCGTGTTCGCGTATGGGCGCTGCTCGAACGTTCCGGGCAGCTTGTTCTGCTGCAACGCCAGGGACATGTGCGCGTCTGGCACACGGTCGCCCGCCTGCACGCCGACCACAGCGGTGTCCTCAACGTGCTCGTCTCACTTCGCGGCGCCGTGCGATTGCGTCTGGAGAGCGGAACGCTCAGCAGCGCATCCTCGGTTGTGCCTCGAGGGAGAAGCCCGTTGTGAGCTTCGATCGTGAGCCCTGGTTTGGAATTCAATTGCTGATCGTCCATCTGCGCTGTGCAAGTGGCGTCCCGGCGCCTGCTTGCCGATAGGGTGATCCGGCAGATGAGATCGCTACGCCAAATCCCCCGGCCCGCCCGACTGCTTTCGTTGACGAGCTGCGCCGTGCTCGCCTGCGCCGGGACCGCGCTCGCCGAGGCCAATCACGAAGGCTGGCCGCAGATCGGCCATCACGAGGGGCATCCGAACAACGAAAGCGGGACGATGCGCGGGCAGGACGGCGTGCATAACATGCTGCTAGGGGGAGACGGCAACGACACGATCTGGGCCGGCAACGAAGGCGACGTGATCTGGGGCGATTCACACCCCGGGGGTCAGCCCACCTCCCAGCGCGACTTCCTGCACGGCGGGCCGGGCGTAGATTGGCTCTATGCCAGCCACGGCTACAACGAGATCTGGACCGGCGCGGGCGACGACCACGTCGCGCTCGTGTATGGCTACGGCACCGTGTTCTGTAACGGACCCGGTTTGAAGACGCTGGTGATGCGCTTCCTGCCACAGAACCGGCCGTGGAAGCTCGTGGGCTGCGCCCACAAGGTGATCGACCCCTACAAAGCGTAGGGTCCTACGCCGCTGCTAAAGGGATGCGGCGGCGGGCACGGACTCGATATCCGCCTGCCCGGTAGGGGGTGCGCCGGCCGCCGGCACATGGCTCATCGCGTGCTCGGCCAGCGCCGTGATCGTGAGCGAGGGGTTGACGCCGACGTTGGCGGGGATCGCCGAGCCGTCGCAGACGAGCAGGTTCTCGTAGCCGTAGACGCGCTGGCTGGGCGTCGATCACGCCGCCGGAGGGGTCGGGGGCGATCACCGCGCCGCCGAGGATGTGGGCGGTCGTGGGGATGTTGAACAGCGCCTCGGTGACGGAGCTCTGGGCGATCCCACCGGTGCGCTTGGCGAGCCATTCCGCCGCCTGGTTGGCGACCGGGATGAACGTCGGGATCGGCTTCTCGGGGTCCTGTTCGGTCTTCAGCCAGAACGAGCCGAACGGGCCCTCGCGGGGGCGCAGCGCGATCGCGTTGTCGAGCGTCTGCATCACGAGCACGATGATCGTGCGCCGCGACCAGTGCTTGGGGAACAGCACCTGCGCGAGACGGCTGCGGGTGCAGCAGGACCTGGGCGAGCAGCTTCAGGGGACGGGTCAGGCGCGTGCCGTCGCCGACGAGCAGCGTGTAGAGGCGGTGCATCGAGTCGCCGTCGTCGCCGTAGGTGACGGTCTCGATGTGGGTGTTCGGGTCGGGGTAGATCGAGGAGGTGATCGCGACACGCTTGATCAGGTCGTCGGGGTAGTCCTCGGGCACGGTGACCGTGAGGATCGACTCTGAGTTGGTCCGCACCAGCTCACCGAGGCGCGCGGAGATCCTGCCCGAGCGATCCGTTCAGACGGCAGCGCTGCAGCAGCTTGTTCGTGCCCAGCGGCCCGGCCGAGACGACGACGCCGCGCGCGCGCTGGACCTGGCGTTCCTTGCGCAGCCAGGCGCCGGAGCGGACGCTTTCGACCTCGTAGCCGTCTTTTCCGGAGCCGTCGCCGAGCGGGCGTACGTCCACGACCGTGCGTTCGGCCATCACGCGCGCGCCGCGCTTCTCGGCCAGGTAGAGGTAGTTCTTGACGAGCGTGTTCTTCGACCCGTGCGGGCAGCCGACCATGCAGCGACCGCATTCTCTGCAGCCGGTGCGCTCGGGCCCCTCGCCGCCGAAGAACGGGTCAGGGACGGTCTTACCGGCCCCGTCCGGCCCGCCGAAGAAGACGCCGACGGGCGTCTTTTTGTAGGTGTCGCCGACGCCCAGCTCCTCGCCGAGCTCGCGCAGCAGCTGGTCGGCAGGGTCGTCGGTCGGTGTCTGCACGACGCCGAGCATCCGCTGCGCCTCGGCGTAGTGGGGGGCGAGCGCCGACTCCCAGTCGTTCATGTCCGCCCACTGGCGGTCCTCGAAGAACTTCGTCGGGGGGACGTAGAGCGTGTTCGCGTAGCCGAGGCTGCCGCCGCCGACGCCGCAGCCGGAGACGACTGAGACGTCTTTGAAGGTGGTCAGCCGGAAGATGCCCTTCATGCCGAGGAAGGGGTTCCAGAAGTAGCGCTTCAGATCGGCGGTCGAGCTGGGCAGCTCGTGGTCGGCAAAGCGCCGCCCGCACTCGAGCACACCGACCGAGTGGCCTTTCTCGGAGAGGCGCAGCGCTGAGACGCTGCCGCCGAAGCCGGAGCCGATCACCAGCCAGTCGAAGTCGAAGCTACCTCTCGATGTATCCATGCCGGCAGGCCTCCTCAGCTTGTGTGGTACGCAGGATCGATCTTAGTGCCTGACTGGCTGTTTGGCCAGATCGCCGCAGTGGTGGCTAGCGTGGCAGTTCGGCGAGCGCATCCGCGGGCGAGGCAGTCGCGCACTCCGTTTTGCGAGTTCCTCGGGTTGCCTTCGAGTCGTCTACTCGAAAGTATTTGCAATCAAGGCTTAAAATCTGTGGACAAACTCAAGCTGGGAGACGCCAGTAGGCGCGGGGGTCGCGCGGGGAACGTCCGATCCATTCGATCAAACCAGCATCCTGTAGCGCCTTGAGTTCTCGCTGTACGACCGGACGAGAATCCTCCAAAGCCTCAGCGATCTCTCCAGTGCTCAGCCGCTCGGTTTGGCGTAGCATCGCCATGATCCCGCGCCCTCTGTCGGTTAGCTGCGCATCCAGGGCGCGTTCGACAGGGTCACCAAGCAGGCTCAGCTGCACTCCACCCGAGCCCTGCCGGTAAATTGGGTCGTTCAGTCCCGCTTGGCGCATCTCCTCGAACATGCGCCTGATCCCCTCGCCGAGCTCCTGTCCGAAACGAAGATCGGCACAGACGCGCGCGATTCGCGGATTGCGCGCAAAGCGCGTGACGTTCGATGGATCGCTGCTTCTGCTCGTCGCTCAGGTGCCCACGCATCCACAACCTCCGGTATCGGTTCCTGGGTCATCTCACAGGATCCGTTGCGCCCACCGGTTGACACCGCCCTTACAATTTTTGCAAGTAGCTACTTGTCAGACATACCGATCCGAATAGCGACCGGACCCCGCTATATTCCGTGAAGTAATGGCTGTCCAGCCGCTGAGAAACAAGCCCTGCGGAGGTAGGTACGGGGACATCGTGCAGTCGATCGGCAACACGCCGCTGGTCGAGCTGCCGCGTCTTTCGCCCAAGCCCGGCGTAAGGATCTGGGCCAAGCTCGAGTCGCGCAACCCGACCGGATCGGTCAAGGACCGGGTGGCGAAGGCGCTGATCGAGGACGCCGAGGAGAAGGGCGCGGTCGCGGCCGGGCAGACGATCCTCGAACCGACCTCGGGCAACACTGGCATCTCGCTGGCGATGATCTGCTCGCTGAAGGGCTACAGGCTGAAGGTCGTGATGCCGGAGAACGTGACGCCGGAGCGTACGCAGCTGCTGAAGATGTACGGCGCGGAGATCGTCTACTCCGAGGGCTCGCTGGGCTCAAACGGCGCGGTCGAGAAGGCCCTTGCGATGGCGGCAGAGGACTCCTCGGTGCTACATGCCCTACCAGTACGGCAACCAGGCCAACCCGAACGCCCACTACAACGGCACGGCGCTGGAGATCCTCGAGGAGCTCGACGAGGTGAGCGCGTTCGTCGCGGGGCTCGGCACCGGCGGCACGCTGATGGGCAACGGCCGGCGCCTGAAGGAGACCTTCGGCGAGGCGGTCAAGATCGTCGCCGCAGAGCCGATGCAGGGCGAGCCAGTGCAGGGCCTGCGCTCGCTGGACGACGGCTTCATCCCGCCGATCATCGACATCTCGCTGCTGGACCGGAAGATCTTCGTGACCAACCACGACGCGATCGTCTGGACGCGCAAGCTGCTCGACGAGGAGGGCCTGTTCGCTGGCGTCTCCAGCGGCGCGATCGCCAGCATCGCCGTGCGGATCGCGGGCGAGCTGGACGAGGGTAACGTCGTCTTCGTCGTCTGCGACGACGGCTGGAAGTACCTGTCGAGCGGCATCTACACGCTGCCGGTCGACGAGGTCGAGAACCTCGACTCCACCGTCTGGTGGTAGCCGAGTTCGCGGTGGCTCTGGTAGCCGCGTTCGCGGTGATTCATCGAGAGACCTCAACAGCATGAACATCAGCACCGACCTTCTCGACGAGGTGATCGCGCACGCGCTGGAGGATCCGACGATCGAGTGCTGTGGCCTGATCGCCAATCTGAGCCGGGGTCAGACGACACGCAGACAGCGACGTGCATCTACAGGGCGCAACAACATTCACGCTAGCGCGCTCAAGTTCGAGATCGATCCAATCGAACAGCTCGAGCTCACCACAGCGATTGAAGATCAGGGTTGGGAGATCGGTGCGATCTATCACTCACACGTGCGCAGCGAGCCGAAGCCATCACAGACAGACATCTCTTCGCGGCGCTGGCACCGGCAGGATCGAGTGGGTGATCGTGGGGCTTGCTGACGAGAGGCGATCCCGAGGTGCGCTCCTACCTGATCGAGGCCGGGCGGGTGCGGGAGGTAGCGCTGGAGGTGGGGTGACCGGCGCCGACAGCCTCCTCTGCCCCTCAGTGCGGGCGGGAGCATCCCCTGAACGAGCGCTTCTGCGAGGCGTGCGGGATGCCGCTGATCCATGCCACGCAACGCTGAGGCGGCCCCCAGCGAGCGTCGGCAGGGAGGCGCGCAAGATCAAGCCGCAGTACAGCGAAGGAAAGCTCGTGAAGGTGGCCCGCGCCGAGAACAGATCCGAGGCCGAGATGATCGCAGGCGATGCTGCTGGAGGAGGGGATCCCCAGCATGCTCGCGCGCGCTGGCGACCGACGTGCCGGAATTCCTGGTCGATCGGCACGCCGCGACATCCTGGTTCCCGAGTCGGGCGCCGAAGCGGCTCGCGAAGCGCTCGCCTGGGAGGGTGCCTTAGGCCAAGACGGGCTGACCGGCGCTGCGCGTGATCTCGGCGATCTCTTCGGAGGCGCGCTCGAACTCGGCGTCGGAGAGCACGGGGGTGCCCTCGAACGGCAGGTCGCGCTGCAGCTCGACCCAGGCCTGGGCGGCGGAGTACTCGTCCTTGACCTTCACGGTGACCGGCCGCGGGATGCGGTAGGTGCGCAGGAGCAGGACGTGCAGCGGCTGATGGCGGCGCCAGCCGAGGCGCTTCTCGGCGTAGTCGGTCGTCCACACATAGAAGGGGGAGAGCGCGTCGACGCAGCGCGGGTCGGCGATCGTGAAGTGTCCGGCGACTTCGGCCCAGGCGCGGATGCGCACGCGGTCGGGCTGCTGGATGCCGCCGGCGGCGAAGGCGTGCAGCGGTGGCTCGCCGTCGCTCCAGACGCCCTCCTCGAGCGCGCGGCGCAGCTCGGGCTGATGGGATTCGCGCACAAACTCGCCCGGCTGGTGATCGAAGGTGGGGTACAGGAAGAAGCGCTCGTGGGCGAGCCGGAACGGCTTGCCGGGTTCGCGGATTCCGCCCTTACGCAGGGTTATCAGCTGCTCGCCTTCGGCGAGAGCACGGACGGTGACCGCCCATTCTTTGAAAGCAATTGGCATGGGAAGAACGAAAGAAAGACGAAAGCAGGAGTAAGGAAAGTCTCGATAAATCCTGCGGACTCTGAACGCCATCCGAAGCGACCGAAAGGCGAGCCCGACCCCTTAAAGATACGAAACCCAGGCGGAAATCCCAAATCCCCTGCAAATAGACATCTTTTTTTGGGCTAAATCGCTACAACCGCCGTCCGGCGAGTCCCTCGGCGGCCTCGATGATCGCGGCGTAATCGTCCTCGCCATGGCCGCGGCCGAGCGTGGCTGTGAGCAGGTCGCGTGCGTGCGCGGCGGACGGGAACGGGATGCCGGCGGCCTGGGCTTCCTCGAGGCACAGGCGCACATCCTTGAGCATGTGCTCGGTCTTGAACAGCGTCGTGTAGTCGTGCTCGCGCATCGGCGTCGCCTTCAACGCCAGCTGGGCCGAGGCGCCCGATCCAGCGGAGGTGACCTGGACGAATGCGTCGAGGTTCACGCCCGTCGCCCGCGCGAGCAGCAGCGCCTCGGCGAGCGCCGCTGCGTTGGCCGCGCCGAGCGAGTTGTTGATCAGCTTGAGCATCTCGCCCTGGCCGAGCTCGCCGACGTGCACGATCACCTCGCCCATGCTCGCCAGCAGCGGCTCCGCGCGGGCGAAGTCCTCCGCGCTCGCCACCGGCCATGATCGTGAGCGTGCCCGCTTCGGCACGCGGCGAGGAGCCGGTGACAGGCGCGTCGAGCATCCGCACCCCGCGCGCGCTCAGTTGCGCCGCGATCCGGCGGCTGTCGCGGGGCGAGATCGTGGACATGTCCACGCACAGCAGATCCGCGCGTGCGGCCTCGATCACGCCGCCCTCACCCAGCAGCACCGAGGCGACCTGCTCGCCGTCGACGACCATGCTCACGACGATGTCGCTCCTGCTGCGCGACCTCGGCCGGCGTGTCGACTGCGACGACCGACTCGTGCGCGGCGGCCCAGGCGGCGGCCTTGCCGGGCGTGTGCGTCCAGACCGTCAGCGGAAAGCCGGCCTGCGCGACCCGCGCGGCCATCCGCGAGCCCATGATCCCGAGGCCGAGGAAGCCGATTCGGTCGCTCAGGTCACATCGCTCCGGCCAGGCATACGACTTCGAGCGCTCTCAGGCCGCCCGCGAGCTCCCGATCCTCAGTATCGGCCAGGTGCTGATGAGAAGGGCAGTAGCCGTTGTGCGATAGCGGCACGCGCTGGCAGGCGGCGCCTTTGCGCGTGGTCGCGCGGCACTGCGGCGGTTCGCCGCTGATCGAGGCGTAGCCCGCGAGCGGGTTCTCGATCAGGAACTGCTCTGCCAGGGCGATGTAGCGGGAGACGACGCGGTGGACGTGGCCCTGCTCGCTCATCGGGAACAGCGAGCGGATGTCGCAGAACAGCGTGCGCTCGGGACGCGCGAAGAAGAGATGTTCGACGGCCATCCGCTCGACGACCGCCTCACACGCCTGCAGCAGATGCTCGTGGTTGGCGTTGACGGCGATGTCCGGCTTGGGAGCCAGGAGGTGGGGAGCAAGCTCCCGGTAGATGGCCCGACTGAACTGGTACATGGCGACCCCTCACCCTCTTTCTCGATCCGAACCGGTTTGGCTGTCCGCCCAAACCCGGCCGTGAAAAGACATTCCACGAACGAAAACACGTGGCCTCGAAGAAAGGATCGAGATTTCCCGAAGGGAAGCGAAGATTTAAAGATCTTTATGAGAATTTCAAGCCCAGGTCTCCCAGGCGCCGTCCCCGTCGCCGGCGAGAGCACGAAATGATGTTGATCCAGCGTGGGATCGGCTCGGGATGGTCGAGAGCGCTGATGGGCGCCCCGGCTCTCGGTGCGCGCGAGCGCGCTGCGGGCGAGCAGGCGAGCCAAGCGGGTGGGGATCGTCGAGCAGGCGGCGAAGACCCTCGGCGCAGCGGACGATGCCGGCGTCGCGCCACAGCGCGTCGCGCGTGACGGGAGTGCTCAGGGAGGGCGAGGGGAGCGCCCGAAGCGCCTCGAGCTCCGCGGGCGATGCGGACGGCGAAGGCTCCTCGGAGAGGGCATGCAGGACGGCGCGGCGGGAGAAGACGAAGCACTCGCTGAGCGAGTTCGAGGCGAGGCGGTTGGCGCCGTGCAGACCGGTGCAGGAGGACTCGCCGACGGCATACAGCCCAGGCAGGGTCGAGCGCGCGTGCAGGTCGGCGACGATCCCGCCCATCATGTAGTGGGCCGCCGGGGCGACCGGGACCAGCTCGCGCATCGGGTCCAGGCCGGCCTCGCGCAGTGCGGCGACCACGTTGGGGAAGTGAGCGGGGTCGATCGCGCGCATGTCCAGCCCGACCGAGCGCTCGCCGGACTCCTGGAGGCGTAGCTGCGATCGCGCGTGAGACCTCGTCGCGGGGGGCGAGCTCCTCGACGAAGCGCTCACCGGTGGAGTCGTGCAGGGTGGCGCCTTCGCCGCGGATCGCCTCGGTGATCAGAAAGCCCTCGCGCCCGGCGAGCCCGATCACGGCGGTGGGATGAAACTGGAGCAGCTCGAGGTCCGCCAGTGACGCGCCGGCGGCGTGGGCGAGCAGCAGGCCGATTCCCTGGGAGCCGGGCGGGTTGGTGGTACGTGCCCACAGCGCAGCGGCGCCGCCGGTGCCGAGCACGACTGCGCGCGCGGAGACGATCCGCCCGTCGTCGCAGATCAGGCCGCGACAGCGGGGTGGGGTGGGGTCCATGTCAGTGCGGGAATCGGCGGTGTGGGAGGAGGCCCCGTCAAAACCGGGTTGGGTTGGGTTCCCATCGGTCCACAGTGCGCGCGCCCGCGCGCGCTCGAACACGCTGATTAAAGGCTCCTCGGCGACAAGCGCAGACAGCTGGCGGACGACACGGCGGCCGGTCGCCGAGCCCCCGGCGTGGACGACGCGCCTGACTGAGTGCCCACCCTCCAGGCCGAGCGCCAGGCGCCCGGAGCGGTCGCCGTCAAAGCGGACGCCCAGCGCCTGCAGGTCTTCCACCCGGGCGGGCGCCTCGCGCACGAGGATCTCCGCCGCCGAGCGTCTGACGAGTGCGCGTCCGGCGCGCTCGGTGTCGGTGAGGTGCAGCTCGAAGCTGTCATCGGCGGCGAGCGCCGCTGCGAGGCCGCCCTGGGCCCAGTAGGAGGCTGTTTGGGCCAGCGGCGTAGCGGAGATCAGCACGACGCTCGCACCCTCGCGCGCCGCGCAGAGCGCCGCGTAGAGCCCCGCGGCGCCCGCACCCACCACCGCGATCTCGGCCTCGAAGACTGGACCGGCCTGAGTGGAGCTCACTCGGAGCTCACTGTTTTGGAGCTTTTGTGACGCTGCTAGGCGTGGTCGGGATGGTGGCGGTAACGGTGCTTGGGGTTGTGAGCCCGGGCGCCGTCGTGGTGCCGGGCGTGGTGACGCCCGAGGTGCTCGTGTCGGGGCGGCCGGCGCTCGGGGTGCTCGTGCTCGGGACGGTCGTCGTCGTGGTGGTGGGAGGTACGGTCGCCGTCGGTGCCGTGGCGGGCGCGGTCGTGACGATTACGGTCGCGGGAGCTGTCGTCGAGTGTCCCGAGCCACCGGCGAGCGTGACGAGCGCGGCGGCGAGCACTCCGAGTGAGAGCGCGGCGATGACCGCGAGCGCGATCACCGGCGCCTTCCAGGCGGGGGATGCGGCCAGGCGCGTGCGGGCGGCGGCGCCGCAGCGCAGGCACCACTCCTGCTCGGGATCGAGCGCCCCGCCGCACAAGGGACACGCTTCGCCGGCGGGCGGCGGAGCTGCGTTGGGGACTGGGGAGGGGGGTTGGGCGACGCTCACGCGTCAGGGCCGGAAGGACGGACGATCACGGTGGGCTGGTCCGGGTTGGCGGGCCGCGTCGGTGGAGTGGTCGGAGAGGGCGCGGCGGCCGATGTTGGCGTGGGCGCCTCGGGCGCGGCGGTGGGTCGATCGATCGTGGTCTGCTCAGTAGGGGCGGCGGGGGCCAGCGTGGATTCTGGGGCCTGCTTGGGGTCGGGGTCCGATGCGGAGGCTCGAGTGGCGGGGGTGGGGGAAGCCGGACTTGGTGCGGGCGCCGCCGGGGCCGGTGCTGGGCTGGGTGCAGGCGCGGGGGACACGGGGGCAGGTGCGGGTGCGACGGCTGCGGGTTGGCTTAGTGCGGCGCCCGACTGGGACGGCCCGGCGACGGGCCGCTCCGCGTGGCGGTCCATCGCGAGCCCGCAGTTGGGACAGAAGCGATCCTCGCTGCTGTGAATCGCCGCGCAGCGTGGGCAGGCCGCGATGCCGGCGTCGCGCAGCACGGTCACCGGCTGATGCTCGGCGAGAGCGCCTTCGAGCGTTCGCAGCTCGGTGTCGATCTGGCCGAGCGTTGAAAGCTTCGCGATTACGAGCGCGTCGTTGCGCTGGCCGAAGCGGTGCAGGTTGAAGACCAGCCCGCCGAGGTCGCGGTAGGCGAGCTCGCGTGCCTTGCGCAGGAAACGCGCGCGACGGCGCATGCGCCCGCGCTCGCTGAAGCCCGGCGAGCCGGCGGGCGCAGGGATGTCGACCGCCGGGCCCTTACCAGGCGTAGGGGCCGCGACCGCCGGACTGTCGCCGGGCGCCTGAACAGGGGCGGCGTGAGTGGCCGTTGCAGGTGCGCTTTGCTCCACCGTCGTCCCATGCTACCCGCTGCTTAGGACTCTTTTCCACCGTGTGCGCGTCAACTATCGGGATTGGTTCTCCGTATTTCGGGGTGAACCCGCGGGTTCTCGACATTCTCCAGCGCCGCACTCCAGGCCGCGACGACACGTTCGGCCATGCGCGGACCGGAGAACGGCTCAGCGTGGGCTCGCCCCTGCACACGTGACTCGATCGCACGTAGGTGGGGCTCGAGCGCGTTGCGCCAGGCACCGAGCTCGAACGGCGCGCACAGCGTTCCCGCGACGCCGCGCAGCGCATCGGGATGGATACCGACGGGTGTTGCGAGCACGGGCACATCGCAGGCAAGCGCCTCGAGCACGGCCAAGCCGAAGCCCTCGTGCCCGGAGGGCATTAGCACTGCGTTGACCGCGTTGACCCAAAGGGGCGCGCGCGCGGGGTCGACGCCGCCCAGCGCGAGCAGCTCGACGTCGACCGCGCGCGCCAGCTCGAGCGCTAGGTCGTAGCGCTTGATCGCACGGGCTGGGTCGGCGGCGAACAGCAGGTAGGGCTTCTCGGGATCGAGGCCCAGCTCGATGCGCGCCTGTGTCCGGGGGATCGGGTAGAAGCGCTTGAGGTCGACGCCGCAGGGCAGCACCTGTGCCCTCGCCCGTGCCCAGCGGCCGGGCAGTTCCTGCGCCAGCGAGCTCGACACGGCGGCCAGGAGGTCGATCTGGCTGAGCACGGCGCCGGTGATCATCCGCGTGCGCGGGTGACGCATGTCGTTGCCGTGAACGGTCAGCGCGCGAACGCGCGCCGGGACCGCGAGCGCCGGCCAGGCGGTGAGGCCGTAGTGGGCGTGCACGATGTCGTGAGGCGAGCGGGCGGGCCGGCGAGTGAGCGTCGACGGCCCACCATAGCGGCGCCGCAGATCAAGCGCCGCGCGTGCGAGCGACCGTCCGCCGGGTGCGAACTCGTACAGCTCGATCTCGAGACCCTGAAGGCGCCGCAAATCGGCGACCTGGTCGCGGACGAAGGTTCCACGCTCGGGGTGTGCGGCGTCGGGCCGCATGTTTGAGAGCACGAGCGCGCGCACGATCCCCCGACCGTAGCGCTCTGGGTTCGTCAAGGACGAGATGGCGGGTCGAGGGGGCCGGGGCCGCCAGATATTTCTTGACGGACCCTATGGAATGATGGCTTGCATGTCGAACGTGCCCATGAATACATCGGAGAGATCGAACGGCGATCCGCGTGGACGGCCGATCGGCGTTTTCGACTCGGGCGTGGGCGGGCTGACCGTGCTGCACGAGCTGCTGGTGAGGCTGCCACGGGAGGACTTCTTGTATCTCGGCGACACCGCACGCTTTCCCTATGGCGAACGCTCGCCAGAAGAGCTCACGCAGTTCGCTGCGGAGATCACCGAGGAGCTCGCCGGGCGCGGCGCGAAGTTGCTGGTGGTGGCGTGCAACTCCGCCACCGCCGCCGCCCTACCCGCATTGCGCCGGCGAATGATGGAGACGACGCTCGGAATTGATGTGCTCGGCGTCGTGCGTCCCGAGGCGCTGCGAGCAGTTGCCGCCACGCGCACGGGTCGGATCGGGTTGCTGGCCACCCCGACGACGGTCGCAAGTCGCGCTTACGAGGAGGCCGTCGGCGCGATCGACGCACACGTGACGCTGCACGCGGTGCCGTGCCCCACGTTGGCGGCGATCATCCAGGCCGGCGAGCAGTTCGACGAGCGCGCCGTGCAGACCGTACGCGAGGTCTGCGCACCGCTGAAGCAGGCCGACGTCGACACGGTGATCCTCGGCTGCACTCATTATCCATTGATCCAGCCGATGCTCCAGCGGATGCTCGGCCCGCGGGTGACGCTCGTCTCCTCCGGAGCGGCGCTTGCGCGCCAAGTGGAGCACGCGCTGAGCACACGCGATCTGCAGAACCCGCGAGAGGATGAAGGTGAGTACCGCTTTCTGTGCACGGGCGACACCGAGGCCTTCGAGCAGGCGGGGACCCGTTTCCTGCAGATGCCATTGGGTCCGGTCGAGCACGTCGAGCTCGTACCGGTCGAGGTGACGGCGTGAGCGGCGCCGAGCGCAGCTACGGGCGCGGGCACGGCGATCTGCGGCCGATCGCGATCGAGCCCGGATTCATGCGCACCGCCACCGGCTCGGCCTTGATCTCAGCCGGGGAGACCCGCGTGATCTGCACCGCCTCCGCGCAGGAGAGCGTTCCCCGCTGGATGGCGGGCAAGGGCAGGGGCTGGCTAACGGCCGAGTACGGGATGCTGCCGGCGTCGACTGGCGAGCGCAAGCAGCGCGACGCCACGCGGGGACGCCAGGACGGGCGGACCGTCGAGATCCAGCGCCTGATCGGACGCTCGCTGCGCGGGGTGATCGACTTGTCGAAGTTGGGCGAACGCACGGTCTACCTCGACTGCGATGTGCTGCAGGCCGACGGGGGGACTCGCTGCGCGTCGATCACGGGCGCGTATGTGGCGCTGTCGCTGGCGTGCGCGCGCCTGCAGGCCGACGGCAAGCTGGCGGGCTCCCCACTGACCGCCTCGGTCGCGGCTGTCTCCTGCGGGATGGTCGATGGAACCGCCCTGCTGGATCTCGACTACTCCGAGGACTCCACCGCGGAGGTCGACGCGAATGTCGTTATGACCGGCGAGGGTGGTCTGATCGAGGTGCAGGCCACCGCCGAGCGCACGCCCCTCTCGCGCGCGCACCTGGACGAGCTGCTGGCGCTCGCCGGCGCAGGGATCGAGCGGCTGCGCGCAGCGCAGGAGCGGGCGATCGCCACCGGCTGATGGGCTTTGCCGCAATGTCTGCGCGCGAGGATCGTCAACGCGCTGAGCTGGCTGGCCAAAGTGGGCCTGAACGATGAAGTTGCTGCTGGCCACCCACAACGAGCACAAGCGCCGCGAGCTCGCACGCCTGCTGGAAGGCCACGAGGTGGAGCTGTTGCCCGCGGACGTGACGCTGCCACCGGAGGAGGGGGAGACGTTCGTGGAGAACGCGCTCGGCAAGGCCCGGGCCGCCGCGCGGGCGACGGGGAGGATCTGCATTGCCGACGATTCGGGGATCGAGGCGGCGGCGCTCGGCGGCGCGCCGGGTGTGCGCTCGGCGCGGTACGCGGGAGAGACGGCATCGGACGAGGAGAACCTGGCGAAGCTGCTGCGCGAGGCGCCGGCTCACAGCGCGCTCGAGTATGTGTGCGCGCTCGTGTACGTCGATCCGCGGACGCCGGGCGAGGAGCGCGTGTTCGAGGGCCGCTGCGAGGGACGTTTGGCGGCCGAGCCCCGTGGAGCGGGCGGGTTTGGCTACGACCCCGCGTTTCTACCTGACGAGAGCCCGCTGGACGAGAGCGGGCCGAATGGGAGGGATGAAAGCCCACCCGCCCGGGCGGGAAGCACGAGCACGATGGCGGAGCTCAGCGACGCGCAGAAGGACGCGATCAGCCACCGCGGCCGTGCGGCGCGTGAGCTGCTCGAGTGGCTCAGAGCAAGTTGATCGCCGCGGAGATCGCGACCGCGAGGCCGAGGCCGGCGTAGCCGTTGTAGCCGGAGAGCAACAGCAGCAGCGCGGTGATCAGCGCGACGAGCACGGTTATGCTCCAGGCGACGCGTTCGAAGGTCATCTCGCCATTGTCGCGGATGTCGTGGCGGAGGCGGCCGTCCGCGCGCGGTGTTAGCTTCGGAGTAACGGTTCACGAGCGAGGAGGACGAAGTGACGAAGTCCGAGTTGGTCGACCAGGTGGCGGATCGCGCCGATCTGACCAAGCAGGATGCGGGACGCGCGGTGGATGCGATGCTGGCCACCGTGGAGGACGCATTGCGCAGGGGCAGTGAGGTGACGGTGTCGGGATTCGGCAAGTTTCACGTCGGCGAGCGCGGCGCGCGCCAGGGCGTCAACCCGCGCACGGGCGAGCGCATCCAGATCGCCGCTTCGCGAGTTCCTCGCTTTACCGCGGGCAGTGGACTCAAGAGCGCGGTGAAGGGTCGCTGAACCTGTTTCCAGGATTCGGAGACACACTCACGGCGCGTGTGCAGGCGCGCCGGTCGCAGATCGTGCTCGGCCTCGATCCGGACCCGAGCCTGCTGTGGCCGACGCCGGGCGGGGTCGCGCCGGGCATATCCGCTGAGGGCTCCTCCGCGGAGCGCGCCGCGAGCGCGGTGCTCGACCACTGCAAGGCGTTGATCGACGCGACGGCAGACGCGTGCGTGGCGACGAAGCCACAGCTCGCCTGCTTCGAGCGGCTGGGCGCCCCAGGCTGGAGCGCTCTGGCGGCGGTCGTCGAACACGCGCGGGCGCGGGGGCTGCTCGTGATCGCCGACGGCAAGCGGGGCGACATCTCGGTGAGCGCCTCCGCGTATGCACAGGCTCTGATCGGCGGGATCGAGACACCGTTCGGAGCGGTGGCGGGGCTCGGTGCGGACATGGTGACGGTCAATCCGCTGATGGGGGCGGACGCCATCGAGCCGTTTGTGAGCGCCGCGCGCGCCGCGGGCGCCGGGGTGCTGGCGCTGGTGCGAACGTCAAACCCGGGTGCGGCTGACGTCGAGGACCTCGAGCTGGGCGGCGGAGGAACCGTGTGGGAGCGACTTGCGGGCATCGTCGATGAGCTGGGCGGGCCCGGCGTGGGCGAGTCGGGCTTGAGCGATATGGGGGCGGTGATCGGGGCGACTGCCCCAGGTCATCTGGCGCGAGCCCGTAAGTTGATGCCGCACGCGACGTTCCTGCTGCCCGGGGTCGGCGCGCAGGGGGGACGGGTTGAGGATCTCGCCCCCGCCTTCGCCCCGGGCCGAGCGGGCGGACTCGTGAGCGCCTCCCGCAGCATCGCCAACGCTTACCTCGACACCGGCGAGGAGCCGGCGAAGGCTGCCCGCGCCGAGGCTGAGCGTCTGCGCGCGCAGACATGGGCGTTGGGGTAGCCGGATATCGGATCTCGGGCTCCAGGCAGGTTCGCTAGCCTCTGGGTGTGCGCTCCACGGCATCACCCGCCGTTCGAAGTGCCGGAATGTGGGTAAAGAGACAGAGATGATCATTACGGTCACGCTGAACGCGGCGATCGACAAGTCCCTCTCGGTGCCGAACTTCCGGCTGGGCCGGCGTCATCGCACCGTCGAGCAGCGCACAATGGCCGGCGGCAAGGGCGTGAACATCGCTCGCACGCTGAAGACACTCGGCCAGCCAGTGATCGCAACCGGTTTCGCGGGCGGCATCACGGGCACACACATCGTCGAGCAGCTAACCGAGGAGGCGATCCTGAACGACTTCGTGCGTATCCGCGATGAGTCGCGCACGAACACTTCGGTCCTTGACCCAACGACCGGGGAGCAGACGGAGATCAACGAACGCGGTCCGTCGGTATCCCAGCACGAGGTTGAGCTGTTCCGCGAGAAGCTGCTCTACCTCGCTCGCGGGGCCGCGATCGTCGTGTTCGCCGGCTCGCTCCCGCGCGGCCTGGAGCCCGACTTCTACGCGATGCTGATCCGCGAGCTGGAGCGGACGGGGGTCACGACGGTGATCGACACCGAGGGCGAGCCCCTGTACCAGGCGGTCCGCGCCGAGCCCGATGTCGTCTCACCGAATGTGATTGAGGCCGAGGAGCTCGTGGGGCACGAGTTCGCAAGCGAGCAGGAGCGCTCGCTCGGGGTGCGCGAGATCGCCGCGCTCGGTCCTCACGAGGCGATCATGACGCTCCCCGACGGCTGCTTTGCCCAGGTGCTCGTCGACGGCCAGCCATGCATGCGGCGCGTGAGCGTCGAGGTGCGCGAGTCGATCGCCAAGCGCGGCTCCGGCGACGCTTTCCTGGCCGGCTACATCGCCGCGCGCTACGAGGGCCGCTCGCCCGACCAGTGCCTGCGCTTCGGCGTGGCCTGCGGGGCGGAGTCCACCGCCAGGCTGGGCGCGGGCCTAATCGACCCGCGCGAGGCGCGCCGCCTGATGGGCGATGTCGAGCTCTCCGCGATCGAGCTGCCCGCCGAGGTGGGCTGAGCTGAGGATCTCCAGGCGCAGACCGCCGCTCGCCGGTGGCGCGCCGTTTGCCGGTAGACCGCTACTCCTCGTGACGTTGATTGTCGCGCTTGCGATCGCGGGCTGTGGGGGCGGCGCCGGCAACTCGGCCGAGAGTCCCCCCGACCAGACGACACCGCCGTCCTACGGCACCGTCCAGTCGGCGATCGGGACGATCGTCCTGGGTAGTTCCGCCTTCAGGCCCGGCGGCGCGATGCCGGTGCGCTACACCTGTGACGGCGCTGGCGTCTCGCCGCCGCTGCGCTGGCGAAACGTGCCTGCGGGCACGGCTGAACTGCTGCTGCTGGCGATCGACCTGAATGGCGGGAGCATGGGCGCGATCCAGTGGGCCGTGGGCGGACTGCGGCCGAGCTCGCACGGGATCGCCGCCGGCAGGCTGCCCGATCGGGCGGTCGTCGGGCTAGACAGCGCCGGGGAGGCGCGCTGGGGAGGGATCTGCGGCGCGAGGGGTCAGGTGCATCACATCGCGTTCCTCCTCTATGCGCTCAGCCGCAGGTTCGGGTTGAAAACAGGGTTCAACCCGGCGCTCGTGCGGAGCGAGCTCAAAGACGCAACGGTGGCAAAGGGCTTGACGCTCGTAACGTATCGGAGGCCCTGATCGGAGTCCCCGAACTGATGAACAAACCGTGAGAGGACCGACCGAATCCGTGAAGCGCCTCGGCCGCCTCAGCCCCCTGTGACGTCCCGCCGCAAGAACACTAGGTAAGCCGCGAACAGCGAAGGGACTGCGTACAGCGCGCAGACCCACGCCGAGTGCCAGATCGGCGTCCAGTCGGTCGGGGTCCGCAGCAGGCCGTGCCAATTCTCGAACTGTTCGGTGAGCAGGTAGGGCTTGAGTCCTTCGATGCCAGGGATTCCCGAGACGATGTACAGCAGGATCACGAGACCCACGGTGCCGACGACGGCCGCAGCGCTGTTGCGGGTCGCGGTCGACAGCAGCACGCCGATCGCCGCCACGGTCAGCAGCGGGATCAGATAGACGGCGTTGGCCGCGAACACCAGCAGCAGGCCTTCCGGCGCCGAGACGACGGTGCCCGAGAAGGTGATGACATGGTTGAAACCCCAAGACGCGACGCCAGCGATCGTCGCCACGGATGCTGAGAGGAACACCGCGATCGTCGCGTAGGTCATCGCCGCGAGCGCCTTCGCTGTGAACACCTGGCCGCGGTCGACCGAGCGCGTGAGGATCGTCTTCAGCGTGCCGTTGCCGTCCTCGGCCGCGACGATGTCCCCGGCAACCAGCGCGGCGATCAGGGGCAGCATGAAGACGGACAGGAACAGCAGCATAAGCACCGGCGTCGCGAGCCCCGACTGGGTGATGTGCGAGGCGAAGATGTTGCCCTGGTCGTGGCCGTGGCCGTTGTGCAGGTTCTGAACCAGTACGAAGATCAACGGCAGAGCGACGGCCAGCGCGAGGCCGAGGTACGTACGCTTCTGCGAAACCAGCTTGCGCAGCTCCCAGCGGTAGGCGGTGAGCGTTGAGGGCCGCCGCCGGGCGTGTAGGCCGCCGCCGGCGGCCGGCGTGGTGGGGGCGGCCGCGACGCTGCTCACTGCACCTGCTCCAGCCGCTCGCCGGCGTTCTCGGGGAGGGCGTCTGTACCTGGCGATCCACCGGCGCCCTTCGGTCCGGCGGCGGCGTTCTCTTGTCCGGCGGCGCTGACCTGCGCCGAGCCGGCGGCGTTGTTGCCCTCGGTCAGCCGGAAGAACAGATCCTCGAGCGTCGCGAGCTCTGGGGTGAGCGCCAGGATCCCGATGTCCGCCTGGGCGAGGGTCAGCGACAGCGCGCCTACGTTCCGCTCCTCGGCTTGAAAGCCCAAGCCATGCTCATTGCTTGTCGCGTGCTCAATGCCTTGCTGTGCGCGCGCCAGTTCCAGTGCGCGCGCGTCGTCGGTCGTGCGCAGGCGGTAGCCGGCCCCGCCCTGGCGGCGCAGGTCTGAGAGTGCGCCCTCGTAGACGACGCGTCCGGAGTCGACGATTGCCACGCGACCGCACAGCTCCTGCACCTCCGGCAGCTGGTGGCTGGAGAGCAGCACAGTGATGCCTTCGTCGGCGAGCCGGTGGATCAGCGCGCGCATGTCGCGCATCCCGCCCGGATCGAGGCCGGTCGCGGGCTCGTCGAGTATCAGCAGGCGCGGGCGGCGCAGCAGCGCGGCGGCGATCCCAAGGCGCTGGCGCATCCCGTGCGAGAAGCCACCCACGCGATGGGCGGCGCGCGCGGTCAACTCGACGATCTCGAGGACCTCGTCGATGCGCTCCTTCGCACCGTTCCCGTCCAGCGCGGCCAGCAGTTCGAGGTTCTTACGCGCGGGGAGGTATGGGTAGAAGCGCGGCCCCTCCACGAACCCGGCGACACCCTCCAGCGCCCGCGCGCCCTCGCGCAGCGGGTCATGTCCGAACAGTTCGACCGTGCCCTCAGTGGGAACGATCAGCCCGAGGGCCATCCGCAGCGTCGTCGTCTTGCCCGCGCCGTTCGGTCCGAGGAACCCGTAGACGTCGCCGACGTTGACGTTCAGGTCGATGTGATCGACCGCCAGTACCTCCTTGTAGCGCTTGACCAGCCCCCGCGCCTTAACCGGCGGGGCTTCGGTCACGGCTACAGGCCCTTGGCGACGGTTTCGACGGCACCGGGGGAGACGGCGCCAATCAGCAGGTAGCGCACGCCGGAGCGCTCGAAGCTGAGCAGCGTGCCGAGCGCTGTGGGCAGCTCGGAGGCTTCGATGCCGTTGATCTTGACCTTCTCGCAGGCCTGCTTCGGTCGCGGACGAGATCCGCTTGGCGTCCGCGCCTTCCTTTGTCTTGCTTTCGAGGACAGCGACCGAGGTGATGCCCTGGCCACTGGTCGTGACATGGGGATGATCGCCACTGGGCGAGGAGGAATCGGCGGACGAACCGTCCTTCTTGGGAAGCACGACTTCTTCGACCTTCGCATCCGCCGGGGGCGTGAATTCGAACACCGACGCCGCGACCGGCCCATAGGAGATCGAGGTGGCGGTCAGTTCGATCGTCGGGGAAGAGCTCGTCGAGGAGTAGATCGCCGCGCGCAGCGGAACTCCGTTGGCGGCATCCCAGGAAAGCTCGCCGCCGCCGATCAGGCTACCGCTTTCCTTGGGGGACACCCGCACGGTGTAGGCGGCCTGGCCGGCGATGTCGGTCGGCGTTGCGCCGGAGACGTTCACGTGGTCGAGGTGGGAGATCGCTTCTTCGATCTTCGCGACCGAGGGAGCTTCGTGGAGGGCGTTTGTGGTGTCTGAGCCTGAGCCATCGCTGGATGTACCTTCATCAGCCGGCACCGTGTAGCGATAGAGCGTGTTCGAGGAAGCGTCGTAGATCGACATGGTGTGTCCGTCGTAGAGCACCTGCGTGTCGCCCTTTTCGGACTGCAATTCGAGGCGCACGCGGCCTTCCTTGGCGATCCACATGCGCCCGGAGGCGCCGGTCACGAGTGGGCTGGAGGTAAGCTGGCTCGTGGTGCTGCCGTCCCCTCCGCTGGCGAGGCTGGCGCCTTCGAGCAGATGATCGGTCAGCTGGATGTTCGCGCTGACGCCCTGAACCGGTTGTCCGGCCGCACCGGCGAGGGCGTCGTGGATCGCGTCAGCGAGCGACTTCGGACGGCGGCCTCGGCCCCGTGCCGAGGGCGGAGGCGAGTGCGGTCGCGGAGACGCCGAGCGACGACGACGAGTCCGCAGAGCAACAACAGACGGGAGAGAGGGAGACGGCGGAAGATGTTCACGACTGGAGGTCCATGTCGAGACGCCTGACTAACTGGGACTGACTCCCAGGGTAGCGCTGTAGCTTTGGGCTGCCTAAAGGTGGGAAAGCTCTCATCAAGCGCCTCGGGGTCGCCCGGCCGCGGCAGACGATATTGTCCCCGCCTTAGATGCACCTCTACGCAGCCCCTGCAGACCGAATCGAAGGCCAGCCAGCGCTTGGTCACGCTCGCGATCGTGCTGACGTTCGCCTTCGGCCTGATCGTGCCAGCGCTTGTGCTGACACACAACGCTGAGAAGCAAGGCGAGCGAGGCGATCGGTGGGGTGCACCTGAACGCCGAAGAGGTCAAGGGCCGCGAACTGTTCTCCCACACCTGCAACGTCTGCCACACGCTGGCCGCGGTCAAGTCGGTCGGCCGGATCGGACCCGAACCTCGACGTGAGGGTCGGTGAGGAACTCTCGACCCCAGCCGCGCGCAAGGCGCTCGTGGAAAACGCGATCGCCGAAGGCCGCGCCCGTGGCCTGGGGCAGATGCCGGCGATGCTGTACCAGGGCAAGGAAGCCGAAGAGGTCGCAGCGTTCGTAGCTGCCGTCGCGGGCACTGAGCGCGCTGACGGGATCGCCGCTCGAGCGGTTTAGCCAACCGTCGATAGCGGGACTGAAAGCCATCGACTAAGGTCAGCGACGATGGCGATGCAGCCGACAGAGGAGCAGCCGAAGACCGCGGATGACGTGAAGGCGCTCGTGGCCGAGCACGAGATCCGCTTCATTCGGTTCTGGTTCACTGACATCCTCGGGCCAGCTGAAGTCGTTCTCGATCAACGCGGCCGAGCTCGACGACGCGTTCGAAGCGGGGATGGGCTTCGACGGATCCTCGATCACCGGCTTCAACGCGATCGAGGAGTCCGACATGATCGCGATGCCCGACCCGAGCACGTTCGCGGTGCTGCCGTGGCGCCCGGAGGAGCAGGGCGTGGGGCGGATGTTCTGCGACGTCGTCACGCCCGAGCGCACGCCGTACGAGGGCGACCCGCGGCACGTGCTGCGCCGCGCGCTGGAGCGTGCGCAATGCGATGGGCTTCGACACGTTCAACGTGGGACCAGAGCTCGAGTACTTCCTGTTCAAGGACTCCAGATCGACGGAGGTGCTCGACAAAGGCGGCTACTTCGACCTGACGACGCTCGACGCGGGCTCGGACGTGCGCCGCGAGACGGTGCTCGCGCTGGAGCAGCTCGGGATCCACGTCGAGTACACCCACCACGAGGTCGGGCCGCTCACAGCACGAGATCGACATGCGCTACGCGGACGTGATGAAGATGGCCGACGACTGCATGACGTACCGGATCACGGTGAAGGAGTACGCGATGAAGTACGGCTGGCACGCGACGTTCATGCCGAAGCCGCTGTTCGGCGAGAACGGCTCGGGCATGCACACCCACCAGTCGCTGTTCGCGGACGGGAAGAACGCGTTCTACGACCCAGACGATCAGTATTTCCTCTCAGACGTCGGCAAGGCGTTCATCGCCGGCCAGCTCAAGCACGCGCGCGAGATCTGCTCGATCTTTGCGCAATGGGTCAACTCCTACAAGCGCCTCGTACCGGGCTTCGAGGCGCCGGTGTACGTCGCGTGGTCGCGTCGCAACCGCTCAGCGCTGGTGCGCGTGCCGCTGTATCACCCGGGTCGCGGAGAAGGCGACGCGCATGGAGCTGCGCTGCCCGGACCCGGCGTGCAACCCGTACCTGACCTTCGCGGTGCTTGCTGCAGGCGGGGTTGGAGGGGATCGAGAAGGGCTACGAGCTGCCGGAGCCGATGGAGAAGAACCTCTACCACCTCTCGGGCGAGGAGCGCAAGCGCCTGGGCGTCGAGCAGCTGCCGGAGAGCCTCGGCGAGGCGATCGAGCTGACAGCGGAGTCCGAGCTGGTGCTTGAGAACCCTCGGCGAGCACATGTTCAATCGCTACGTCGAGATCAAGCGCCAGGAGTGGGATGACTACCGCGTGCATGTGACCCAATGGGAGCTGGACCGCTACCTCTCGATTTTGTAGGCACCGCGCAGGCGATCGGTCGGGCAGGGGACGAGGTGCCAGTGAAGCACCTGCAGCAGGTGGCCGAAGGACGTCGGATGGCGCGGCGCGATGTCGCGCAGGAGTGCCAGCACGCCGAGTGCCTGACGCTCGTACTCGGCATCGCCGGTGAGCTCTGACAGGCGCAGCAGGCCCATCGCCGCGCTCGAGCCCCCGGCCGGGATCGGCGAGTCCTCCAGGTCCTTGCGCCGGGCGATCAGCGCTTCGCCCTCTGCGGCGGTCGAGAAGAAGCCGCCGTTCTCCGGGTCCGCGAAGCGTGCGATCAGGGTGTCTGCCAGAGCACGTGCCTCGATGAACCAGCGCTCTTCGCAGGTTGCTTCGAACAGCGCTAGAAGGGCCTCCAGCAGGAAGGCGTGGTCCTCGAGGTAGCCGTCGATCTTGGCGTGACCGTCGTTGTAGGTGCGTAACAGCCGCCCGTCCGAGTCGCGCAGGTCACGCAGGATGAACTCCGCGCAGGCGACGGCCGCCTCGAGGTATCGATCCGCACTCACCCGAAAGCGCGGCGCCGGCCTCGGCCAGGGCGGCGATCATCAGCGCGTTCCAGGAGGTCAAGCGCTTGTCGTCCAGCCCAGGGCGCACGCGGCGTTCGCGTACCTCCAGCAGGCGGGCGCGAATTCGCGCCTGCGTGGTCTCGTCCGGGCGTTGCCCACGGTCCTCCAGCACGTTCGAGCCCCGACGCGGGGAATTGAGGCCCACCTGCCCCGTCGACGAAGTTGCCCTCCTCGGTGGCGACGAACCATGCGATCGCCGCCTCCGCGTCCTCGCCGAGCGCGCTCCCGCAGCTCGGCGAGAGTCCACACGTAGAAGCGTCCCTCGACGCCCTCCGAGTCGGCGTCGAGCGCGGAGTAGAACCCGCCCTCGGGCCCACGCATCTCGCGCAGGGCCCAGTCGAGCGTGTCGCGGCAGACCTCCTCCAGCCGGGTCTCGCCGGAGAGCTGCCATCCGTGCAGGTAGGCGCGGGCGAGCAGAGCGTTGTCGTAGAGCATCTTCTCGAAGTGCGGCACCGTCCAGGTCGCATCGACGCTGTAGCGCGCGAACCCGCCGCCGACCTGGTCGTGGATGCCGCCGCTGGCCATCGCGCGCAGGGTGCTGCAGGGCCATGTCCCGCTCGCCCCGGCTACAGCAGAAACTCGATCACCGAGGCCTGGCGGGAACTTCGGCGCGTGGGAGGGCGGGCCTCCAAATCCGCCGTTGACCGGATCGAAGGACTCCCGCAGCCCCGCCACCGCCGCGTCGAGCGCGCCCGCTGTCGATCGGCTCGGGGGAGGGCTTCAGCAGCGCGCCGCCGGACAGCCGCTCGCGCAGGCCCTCGCCGCCGGCACGAATCTCCTCGCGCCGCTCCGACCACGCCTCGCCGATCGCCTGCAGCACCTGCGTCCACGCGGGCATCCCGTGGCGCGGCTCGGGCGGGAAGTAGGTGCCGCCGTAGAACGGCAGCTGCTCGGGGGTGAGGAACACGTTCAACGGCCAGCCGCCGTGGCCGGTCATCGCCCTGGACCGCCTCCATGTACAGCGCGTCGACGTCCGGGCGCTCCTCGCGGTCGACCTTCACGCAGACGAAGCCATCGTTCATCAGCGCGGCCGTGCGCTCGTCCTCGAAGGACTCGCGCTCCATCACGTGGCACCAGTGGCAGGAGGAGTAGCCGATCGAGACGAGCAGCGGCTTGTCCTCGTCACGGGCGCGCGCGAGCGCGACCGGCCCCCAGGGCAGCCAGTCGACCGGGTTGTGCGCGTGCTGGCGCAGGTACGGGGAGGTCTCGGCGCGCGAGCGCGTTGGGCATTCAGGCCAGCGTACCCACCGGCCGGGAGTGGCCTTGGCTCGGCTTTCGCGTCAGGGCAGACGCGCCGGCTGATCTTTGACCAGCTCCGGCAACGGGAGGGTGACGGGCGCAGCGGGCCATTCGGCGTCGTCCGCGCCCGCGCGCGAGAGCTTGACCTTGGCGATGTTCACGTTGAAGCGCTTGCCTCCCAAAGTCGCCCGTGACCTGCTTGCCCGAGCCCACGCGCACCGTGCCGCCGGCGGCGGCGTCGACCCGTGACGCGCAGGGTCGTGCTCTGCAGTTGGCCTTTCTTCACCGGGAAGGTCCCGCTCAGTTCGACGCCCGGGACGAACGTGAAGCTAGTCAGCTGCAAGCTTCGAGGGGCTCAGCTTCGCGTAGCCGCCGCGCAGCCCGCCGAAGCTCGATCCGCTGGGAAGCTGCGCGTCGGCCTGCAGCGTGGCGCCGACCACCTGGCGGTTGAGATCGACGATCGTGTCGAGCACCGCGGTGAGCGTCAGGCTCGGCTTGCCGCTCAGCCCCGGGGCCGGGTGCACGTAGGCGAGCTTCGTCGGCGTGAGCGGCGTGGGGGCGAACATGTTGGGGCGCGCCGCGCACGGGAGGATTGGATGCCCGCCCACCCCGCCGGCGAAGAACGCCGCAGACCGCCAGCGCGGCGCAGTCGCTGAAGTCGCTGCCGATCACCGAATGGCCCGTGTAGGGCACGACGAGCAGTTGCGCGTCGGGAATCAGCGCCGCGACGAGCCGCGCGTTCGAGGTCGGGGTGCGCAGATCCTGGGCGCCGGAGAGGATCAGCGTCGGCACGTTCGGCAGCACGCCCGGCACGACGCTCGCCGCCGACGCGTCCGGCCAGCCGGCGCAGGCCGTGATCAGGCTGCTGTCGAGCGCGGTGGCGGCGTCGAACGGATAGAAGTCGGCGCTCGGCAGCGCGTTCAGGGCGCCGGTGGCTTCCGCGAGCCGCGTCGTCGCCGGCGCCGAGCGCTGCCAGGGGAACGGCAGCTCCTCGCAGGTCGTCGTCACGAACAGCGCTTCGTCGATCCGCTCGGAGCTTCTTCGACCGGGTGACCGCCCGGCACGTTCGGGATCAGTCCCTCGGCGAGCAGCTGCAGGCGCAGCAGCGGATCTGGGTAGTTGCGCAGCGCCGAGCGCACCGCCGCCGGCAGCAGCGCGCGCAGGGCCGGGTTCAGGTCGCCCGCCTGCAGGATGCCGAGCACGCCCGACTCGCTCAGCGTGACAGTTGTGGCGGTGACCCGAGCCGTCGTACACCGAGCCGCTGAGGGGGCGCGTGCGCAATTGCGCCGTCAGGCGTCGCGATGTCCGCCACGGGGTTGGTGGTGATGCCCGCGCAGGCGTTGTTGGAGCACAGCTCGCCGAGCACCGATCCGATCGCCTGGAAGGTCGGGATCGAGAACGGTTCCGGCCCGTTCGGCGGCACGACCGAGTCGAGCACCAGCGATTCCACGTGCTGCGGGTAGCGTTCGGCGTACTCCTCAGCGACCTTCGTGCCGTAGGAGGTGCCGTACAGGACGAGCTTTTCATAGCCCGCCGCTTGCCGGATCGCCTCGATGTCTTCGACCGATTCCTGGGTCGTGTAGCCGCCGCGAGCCGGTCCGATTTCAAGCGCGCAGCGTTCGAACACCTGGCTTGCGCTGGTCGCCGCTGAGGCTGCTCAGCGCGCCGCAGCTCAGCGGGTCCGACGCGCCGGTGCCGCGCTGGTCGAAGACCAGCAGGTCGCGCGTGCCCAGCGCCGGGGCAAGCGCCTTGGCGATGAATTCGCCGAGTCCCAGCGCCGCCTGGCCAGGGCCGCCCGCCAGCGCGATGACAGCTGTCTTTGACTGGACGGCGCCCGCCTGTTTGCGCTCGACGCTCAGCGAGATCGTGCCGGACGCAAGACCCGTCCGGGTGAGTGGAACGGGGACCGTCGTGCAGGAGAACGCCGCGCTGCTCGGCACAGGGGACGAACGTCAGCGCGCCGGCCGCGGGGGCCTGCGCGAGGGCGAGCATGCCGGCGATCAGCGCCGCCGCGAACAGAGTGATCGGCGAGCGCCTGGGCATTGCCGCAGACGTTAGCGGTAGCTGCCACGGAAACGCGCCATTTGCGCGCTGGCCGTCTGGGCTTCGGCGTCCGTCGTCTGGGCATGCTCGCCACCCAGCACCCCGGTCAGCAGCTTGTGCGGGACCGAGCCGCAGAATGCCGTGCGCGGCCGCGGATCCACCAATGCGGAGCTCGCTCGCCTGTGCGGTGAGCTCGCCGGAGACGGTCACACCCGGCACGTAGGAGTAGCGGTCGAACGTCAGCGTTGCTCCTGCGAGTCCCGCCCAGCCTGCGCGCAGGCCGCCGATGCGCAGCGACAGCGAGCCCCCGAGCTCGCCCGATTCGAGCTGCTTGACGAGCTGGAGCGCCAGCTGACGGGAGAAGTCCCTCAGTGCAGTACGACCGCCTCGCAGCGTGCGTCCGGGCAGCCCGTGGCTGCCCGGCGCCGGGGCGAGGTCCGCCAAGCTTCTCGGCGCGAGCGGCGTCAGGCGCAGGATCGGCGTTGGCGGTGTGGCCGCGCAGCGCTTGATTGGCCTGTCTTGCGAACAGGGCCTGCAGGGCGTCGCTTGCGCAGTGGGTGGGGTCGGATCCGAGTACGGAGTGTCCGGTGTTCGGCACCACCAGCAGGTGCGATCCGGGGATCTGCGCGGCGACTTGGTGCGCGTCGGAGGTCGGCGTACGCAGGTCGTCGGCGCCGCTCAGGATCAGCGTCGGGACGCTCGGAAGGGGGGCGTCGGCGGACGCGAGCGCAGGCGTCGTGTACGGCCAGTAGGCGCATGCCGGCACGTCGCTGAAGTCGAACACGTTCGCTCGAGTGAACGGTGCGATCTGATTTGCGGGCAACGCTCCGATCCGGGCCTTCGCTTCGGCCAGACGCGTCGCTGGGCTGGCGGCGCGGTTCCACGGGAACGGCTCGTCTTCGCAGCTCGTCGCATAGTAAAGGGGGTTGTCGAAGCTCTCGCTCGGGCTTTCCGCTTCGCTCGCTTCGCCGCTTGCGGCGCGCTCCTCCAAACGAGCCAGCGCGGCCGTGTCGCCATCCGCCGCCGAGCGGACCGCCGCCGGGAATTCGCTGCGCAGGATCGGTTCCAGATCGCCCTCGATCAGGGTCTCGAGGAGACCGTCGGAGGAGATGCGCACCGTGTGGGCGACGCCGTGATCGTCGATCACACGGCCGCGCAGCGGTCTGCGCGCCAATCGCCGTACTAGTCGCGCGAGGTCGCCGACGGGGTTGGGGGTGATGCGCGCGCAGGCGCGCGTGGCGCACAGCTGGCGCAGGATGCGGGGGACCGCCGCGAGTGTCGCGCGGTTGAGCGGTTCGGGGCCGTGGGGGGGCACGACCGAGTCGAGCACCAGAGCCTCCACATGGCCCGGGTACTCCTGCGCGTAGTCCTCGGCGACCTTCGTGCCGTAGGAGGTCCCGTACAGCACGAGCTTTTCGTAGCCCTCGGCCACGCGCAACGCCTCGATGTCGGCGACGGTGTCGGCCGTTGCGTAGAAACTGCGCGTCGGCCCGAGCTGCGCGGCGCATTCGGCGATCGTCGGGCCCGGAGGCGTGTTGGCGCTGAGTTCGAAGCGGTGGCATGACAGCGGCCCGGAGAGGCCGATGCCGCGCTGGTCGAACACGATCAGATCGCGCGTGTCCGCGATCGGGCCGAGCACCCGGGCGAACTGTTCGGTGAACGGGATCGCCGCCTGCCCGGGGCCGCCCGCGAGCGCGACGATCGCATCCTTCGCTTCGCCGACCGGGGCGCGATGGCGGCGGATCGCGAGCGTGATCGTCCCGGGCGTGCGCCCCGCTCGGGTCCAGTGGAACGTTGAGATGGCCACAGGCAAAGTCGTTGCTGTCCCCGCACGGTGCCCACGCGATCTGGGCCTGGGCTTGTGCGGCCGATGCCGCCGCACACAGGCACACCGCCGACAGGACGCCGACGAACCTCGAGAGTTGCATTTTTCGGAATCTATCTGCTGAGGTTCACAGACGCGCCATAACTGCTCCCACACGTTAGTCTCGCGTCATCAATGGCCTCCTCTCGTGAGATCGTGCAGGCCCCCGGCGCCCCCGCCGCGATCGGCCCCTACAGCCATGCGGTATCCGCCGCGGGGCTGCTGTTCTGCTCGGGCCAGATCCCGCTCGACCCCGCCACCGGCGAGTTGGTGGGGGATACGCCCGCCGAACAGGCGCGTCGCTGCCTGGAGAACCTGAGCGCTGTGTGCGAGGCCGCCGGCACCACGTTGCAACGCGCCGTGCGCGTGACGATCTACATGACCGACCTCGTGGCCTTCGCTGAGGTCAACGAGCTCTATGACGGCTTCTTCGACGACGAGCCTCCCGCGCGAGTGACGGTCGGCGTGGCGCAGCTGCCGAAGGGCGCTCAGGTCGAGATCGACGCGATCGTCGCGCTGTAGAGGGCCTCGTCGGTCGGCTCGACGCTGCGCAGCGCCCGGTTGAGCAGCTCGCGCAGGGTCCGGCGCTCGTCCGCGTCGAGCGCCGCGAGCACGTCGTCCTCGATCGCCACCTGGGCGCGTTCGGCGACGCTCAGGGCGTCGCGGCCTGAGGGCGTGATCTGGACGAGATGGCGTCGCCGGTCGCTGGGATCGCGCAGGCGGGTGCTGTAGCCGAGCTGCTCGAGCTCGTTGAGGAGCAGGACCACGTTGTTGGCGTCCATGCAGAAGGCGTCGGCGAGGTCCTGCTGCGGGCATCCGTCGTGGTCTGAGACGTAGCTGAGCGCGACGAGGTGGCGCAGGTGCATGCCCAGCTGCTCCTCGTTGGAGCGCCGGTAGACCTGCTTGGCGAGGCGGCTCAACAGCACCGCCGAGCCGGGGGCACAGTTACGTTCAGCCATGTTCGGAAGTCTATACATCATCAATGCACCAATCATCACATTATCAGCGATTGTTAATTTTATGTAGATCATCCTTGCTATATGGATGATAGTTGCTATGGTGTGCTACTTCGCCACCAGGAAGGAGCCCCATGAGTCAGATCGCCGTCACCGACCAAGCCGAGCAGGCCACCACCACCAGGGCAGACGCCGAGCACAAACGCGAGCGCCGCCGCTGGATCGCGCTCGGGGTGCTGTGCCTCGGCCAGCTGATGATGGTGCTCGACGCGACGATCGTGAACGTCGCGCTGCCCTCGATCCAGCACGACCTGCACTTCTCCCAGGGCAACCTGACGTGGGTGATCGACGCCTACCTGATCACCTTCGGCGGGTTCCTGCTGCTCGCCGGCCGGATGGGTGATCTGGTCGGGCGCAAGAAAGTGTTCCTCGCCGGGCTCGTCCTGTTCATTGCCGCGTCGGTATTCTGCGGCGCCTCCTACGAGCCAGGCGATGCTGATCGCCGGTCGCTTCGTGCAGGGGATCGGCGGCGCCGTCGCCTCTGCGGTGATCCTCGCGATCATCGTCACCGAGTTCCCCGAGAAAGTCGAGCAGGCGAAGGCGATGGGCATGTACGCGTTCGTCTCCGCCGGCGGCGGCTCGATCGGGCTGCTCGCCGGGGGCGTGCTCACACAGTCGCTGAGCTGGCACTGGATCTTCTTCGTGAACGTGCCGATCGGCGTGATCGCGTTCGTGCTCGGCTCGGCGCTGATCGAGGAGAACCGGGGCATCGGCCTCGCCGGCGGCGTCGATGTCGCCGGCTCGATCCTGATCACGGTGGCGACGATGCTCGGCGCCTTCGCGATCGTCAAGTCGACCGAATACGGCCTGCTCTCCGCCCGCACGCTCGGCGTCGGCGGGGCTGCGCTGGTGCTGCTCGGCGCCTTCTTCGTGCTGGAGTCGCGCATCGCCAACCCGATCATGCCGCTGCGGATCCTGCGCCTGCGGATGCTGATGGGTTCGAGCCTCGTCCGCGGCCTGCTCGTGACGGGAATGTTCTCGGCCTTCTTCCTCGGCGCGCTGTACCTGGAGCGTGTGCTCGGCTATGACGCGATCGACACCGGGCTGGCATTTATGCCGCTGACGATCTCGATCGCCGCGCTGTCGATGGGGCTCGCGGCGAAGGCGGTCGGTCGCTTCGGTCCGTTGAACACGCTCGCGGCCGGCCTCGCCGGGATCGCCACCGGCCTGCTGCTGCTCGCGACCCAGGGCGTACACGCGAGCTACTTCCCCGGCCTGTTCCTCGCGTTCCTCGTGCTCGGGCTCGGCGCGGGCGCCTCGTTCCTGCCGCTGCTGACGATGGGGATGGCCGACGCGCCGCCGCAGGACGCGGGGCTCGCGTCGGGGATCATCAACGTCTCCGTACAGCTGTTCGGCGCGATCGGCCTGGCAACGCTCGGCACGATCGCGACCGACCACACGAAAGCGCTCACCGAAGCTGGGCACGCGCTCCCGAGCGCGCTCACCGGCGGCTACCACCTCGCCTATCTCGTCGCCGCGAGCTGTGTCGGGCTCGGGATCCTCGCCGCGTTCCTGACCCTGCGCCCGCCCGCGGGGAAGGTCCCGCAGGTGACCGAGGATGTGGAGCAGGAGCTCGCGAGCTTCACGCCGGAGCCCGTGCCGGCCTAACCCGCCGACACAGCTCCTCTGACGGCGGGCCGCGCTACGCCTCACCCCGTAGCGCGGCCCGCCTGACCTTCCCGCTCGCGGTCTTCGGCAGTTCCTGCGCGAAGTCGAGAATCCGGGGGTACTTGTAGGGCGCGGTTTCGCGCTTGACGTGCTCCTGTAGCTCCTTGGCCAGTGCGGGGGAGGGGACGTTGCCGTCGCGTAACACAACCACCGCGCGCACGACCGCGCCGCGCTCTGAGTCGGGCGCGGCCACGGCGGCGGCCTCGGCCACGGCGTGGTGGGCGACGAGCGCGGACTCGACCTCGAAGGGCCCGATCCGGTAGCCCGCGGAGACGATCACGTCATCGGAGCGGCCTTCGAACCACAGGTAGCCCTCGTCGTCTTCGCCGACGCGGTCGCCGGTGTGCCAGGGATCGTCCCTCCCGTGCGCGGCACGGTCCTCAACCCGCCATGTCCCGTCCTCGCGGCGCTCGACGCCCTCGCCGAGGTAGCCAAGGAAGAAGGTCGGTACGCTCGCCGGGTAGGCGACCAGCTCGCCGTCCTGAGCGGTGAGCTGCACTCCCGGCAGCGCCTTGCCCATCGAGCCCGGCCGCGCGGCCTCGCCCAACGGCATCCCCGTCAGCTGGCCAGTCTCGGTCTGGCCATACCCGTCGCGGATCTCCAGGCCTGTCGCCTCGCGCCAGGCGTGCAGGACCTCCGGATTGAGCGCCTCGCCCGCGGCAACCATCGCGCGCAGGTCTCCCAACGCGCGCAGGCCAGCTCGAGCGGCGATCACGCGGTACTCGGTCGGCGCCATGCACAGCACGTTCACGCGCTCGCTAGCGAGTAGGTCCAAACGCTCGGCGGGGTCGAAGCGCGCGTCGTGCAACAGCGCACTCGCCCCCGAGAGCCAGGGCGCGATGAACACATTGCGCGCGGACTTCGACCAGCCCGACGCGGCTGTGCACCAGACCAGCTCTCCGGGTTGCGCGCCCAGCCAGTGGGTCGCCTGCAGGCGCTGGCCGTCGAGGTAGCGCTGCCCGTGCAGGACCGCCTTTGGCTCGCCCGAGGTGCCGCTCGTGAAAGTGATCAAGCACGGGTCATTCGGCGCCAGCTCGACCGATGCGGCGGCCTCGGCGACGAACAGGGTCTCGTCGGGCACGAACAGCACCGGACAGTCCGGCCCAGCCGCCTCCAGCTGAGCGCGGTTGCGCTCGTCGGCGACGATCAGCGAGGGCCGCGCCACGGCCAGCCGCAGGCGCAGGTCCTTCGCCCGCAGCTGCTCGGTGCATGGCAAAACGACCGCGCCGATGCGAAAGCAGGCGCACATCGCGAACACCCACTCCGGACGGTTGCCGATCAGCGTCATCACCACGTCGCCGTGGCCGATCCCGCGCGCCCGCAGCGTCCCGGCAAGAGCGGCGCTGCGTTTGCTCACCTCGCCAAAGCTCCACTCGCGCCGGGAGCCGTCGCTCGAAAGCTCCACGAGCGCGAGCCCCGACGGGGGCAGTCGGTCGAGGACGTCGCTGGCGAAGTTCATGCCGGTATTCTCTCTTGCTAAGAGGGTGGCACAGCCGGCCGTAGGCCGGCGAGCCGGGCCCCTCGCCCTCTTAATCAACCGAAAACGACCTTTGGAGTGCCACGCATGGCAGTAGCCACCGCTACAACGCCGACCGACCCTGACGATCAGCAGGCGATCACCGAGATGGTGCGGCAGTTCGCCGACGAGCAGATACTGCCGAACGCCGAGCACTTCGACCACGAGGACGAGTTCCCCGAAGCGATCGTCGAGCAGATGAAGGAGCTCGGCCTGTTCGGGGTGACGATCCCCGAGGAGTACGGTGGGATGGGGTTGGACCTCACCACCTACGCGATGATCGTTGAGGAGCTCTCGCGCGGCTGGATCTCGATCTCGGGCGTGATCAACACGCACTTCATCGGCTCCTACCTGCTCATGAAGTTCGGCAACGAGGAGCAGAGGCAGAACTACCTGCCGCGCATGGCCACCGGCGAGATTCGCGCCGCGTTCTCGCTGTCCGAGCCCGAGCTCGGCTCCGATGTGCAGGCGATCAAAACCTCCGCGAAGAAGACCGACGACGGCGCCTATGAGATCAACGGCCAGAAGATGTGGGTCACCAACGGCCTGCGCTCGGACCTCGTGTTCGTGCTCGTCAAGACCGACCCGAACGCCGAGAAGGCTTACAAGGGCATGACCTGCTTCATCGCCGAGAAGGAGGGCGGCGTCGGCGAGAACACCGGCGCCTACGCCGGCCTCACGGTCCCACCGCAGTTGCGCAAGATGGGCTACAAGGGCGTCGAGTCGACCGAGCTGGTGTTCGACGGATACAGGTGTCCGGCCGAGAACATCCTCGGCGGCGAGGACGCCGGCCTCAACAAGGGCTTCGTGCAGATGATGGACGCACTCGAGGTCGGACGCGTCAACGTCGCGGCCCGTGGTGTCGGCATCGCACAGCGCGCGCTCGAGCTGGCGCTGCGCTACTCGCAGGAGCGCAAGACCTTCGGCAAGCCGATCGCAGAGCACCAGGCGATCCAGTTCAAGCTCGCCGACATGGGCACCCAGGTCGAGGCCGCGCGCCTGTTGACGCTCCGCGCCGCACGGTTGAAGGACGCCGGCGAGCGCTCGGATTTGGAGGCGGGGATGGCTAAGCTGTTCGCGTCAGAGGCGGGTCGCTTTTGTGTTGAGGAGTCGTTCCGGATCCACGGCGGCTACGGCTATTCAAAGGAGTACGAGATCGAGCGCCTGTACCGCGACGCCCCGCTGCTGTTGATCGGCGAGGGGACCTCGGAGATCCAGCGGATGGTGATCGGCAAGAAGCTGCTGCAACGGCACAAGATCTGATGTCAGAGGACGCGAAAACCCTGATCGAGCTCGCGGTCAACAGGTTCCTCGAGGAGGTGCCGGCCCTGGAGCCGATGAAGCTGGTGGTGGCGGTCGAGCTGCGCGGGCGCGGCGATGTGCAGCATTTCCGCTTGGAGATGCCGGGTGTCAAGGTCACGAAGATCCCCCCGACGGATGCGCGTGTACGGGTGGAAATGAGGCGTGAGTTCTTCAACGTGATGGCCCACGAGGCGAAGGTGCCGGACTGGATCGAGGCGTTTACTTACGGCCAGGCGAAGGCCTCGGGCCCGGATCAGTTCTTGAAGCTGATCAGGAATGTCGTCGAGCGCCAGCAGGAACGTCAGAACCTGCGCCCCGCGCGCAAGCACGACGAGTAACAGCGCCCGTCAGTGGTAGGCGGAGATCTGCTGGGCCAAGAAGATCAGCGAGGCGAGCAGGCACAGGCACATCACGATCAGGGAGAAGTTTTCGTTCATGGACTCAATACCACTTTAGTCCACCGCACGGCCGATGTGGCTCAGGCGAGGACGGCGGAGTCGTCGTAGAGCTTGACGATCTTCACGGCGCCCTCCGGCGAAGCGTCCAGACATAGCCTGCAGAGGACGCACTCGTCGAGGTTCTGCTCCACGATCTCCAAGCTGCCGTCAGGCTTCTGGGCAAAGATGTCAACCGGGCAGGCCTCGGTCAGGCGGCGCGCGAGCTCGGTGTCGGCAGCCGCCTGGTCATCGACATCGACCGCGATGAAGAGGGCGTCCTTTCTCACACCGCGCTCCGCTCGGCGATCTTGGCCTTGACCAGATCGGGAATCTCGTCGATCCGCTGCACGACAGGGATGCCGGCCTCCTGGAGGCGGGCGATCTTCTCCGTCGCGCTGTCCTCCTTGCCCTCGACGATCGTGCCGGCGTGCCCGAAGGACATGCCCTGCATCTCCTCGTCGTCCATGAACTTGCCGGCCATAAAGGCGATGATCGGCAGGCGTGAGTGCTGCTCCTTGACCCACTCCGCTAACTGGGCCTCCATGCGGCCGCCGGGCTCGGTGTAGATCACGATCGCCTGGGTCTGCTCGTCCGCCTCGAAGTACGGCATCAGCTCGGCGTAGGTGGAGCCGATGATCGCATCGCCGCCGATCGAGACCGCCGTAGAGACGCCCAGCCCCGCGGCTGTCAGCGTGGAGGAGATCTCCGTGGTCATGCCGCCGGAGCGACTCATCACGCCGACCGTGCCGGGCTGGTAGGCCACGGCGGCGTTGCGCGCCGGGCCGCCTATCCCGCCCATCTTGGCTACGCCCGGGACGATCACACCGAGGCAGTTGGGGCCGATGATCCGCGCGCCCTTGGCGTCGGCCAGCTCGACCATCATCGCGACGTCGCGGCGCGGGATCCGCTCGGTGACGATCACGATCGTCCTGATGCCGGCGTGCAGCGCCTCGAAGACGGCGTCGCGCGTGCCCGCGGGCGGGACCGTGACGACCGAGCCGTCGGGCACGACGCCACCGTTGTGCTCGACGACCTGCTCGACCGTGTCGAACACCGGCACACCGTGGACCTCGCGGCCCTTGCGGCCGGGGGTTACGCCGCCGACGATCTTCGAGCCGTAGTCCAGGCACTCACGTGTGAGGTTGACGGCCTCGCGGCCGGTGATGCCCTGGATGATGAACGTCGTGTCTTGGTTGATCAGGATGGACATGGCTAGGCCGCCGCGAGTGGGTCGGGTTCAATCTTGGCGACCGCGCGGCCGGCGGCCTCCCACAGGGAAACCGAGCGGTCGCAGTACTCGATCCCGTACTTGTCGAGGATCTTGAAGCCCTCCTCCTCCCAGGCGCCGGGGATGCGGAAGATCGCGACCGTCTCGGCGGGGTCCCTACCGAGCTCCAGGCAGGCCTTGATCACGCCGCGCGCGACGATGTCCACGCGCGTGTTCGAGACGATCGACATCATCACCGCGATCTTCTCCACCCCGTCTTTCTGGAGGACCTCCTTGGCCAGACCGCAGGCCTTGGCGACGGACGGATTGCCGCCGATCTCGGAGTAGTTGGCGGGCTTACCGCCCTGCTGGCGCACGGCGTCGGTGAGCGTAAGCGAGCCGCCCCCCGCGCCGATCACGAGGCCGATGTTGCCGTTGAAGCCGGTGTCCTTGCCCTGGATGACGCCACGATGATCGGCGGCGTCGATCGCCTTGACGGCCTCTTCGAACGCGGTTGGCGTGTGGTCCTCGCGGGTGCCCTCCTCCGCGCTGATGCCCAGCGCCTTGAGCAGGCCTTTCTGACGCGGCATGCCCTCGTTCTCCATCTCCATGTGCGCGTCGAGCGCGACGAACGAGCCGTCCTTCAGTTGCGCCAGCGGGTTGATCTCGGCGAGTGTCATGTCGGCATCGAGGAACAGCTGGGCCAGGCGAGCGAGCACCGGGGTGGCACGCTGGAGGGCCCTGCCGGTGACGCCGGCGGCGGCGATGACCTGCTTGGCCTGGAAGTCGGAGAAGGGCTGGAGCGTGGAGAAGTGGCCGCGGCCGACGTGGTCGGGGTGCTCTTCGGCGACCTGCTCGATGTCGATGCCGCCCATGTCGCTGAAGAGCATCAGCGGCTTCTTGGCGGTGCCGTCCCAGACGACGCCGGCGTAGTACTCCTGCTCGACCTCGGCCTTCGGGTCGACCAGGACCCCGCGCGGCATGTGCCCGCCGATCTCCAGCTGGAGGATGTCCCGCGCGTAGGCCTCGGCTTCAGCGGGCGTGTCGGCGAACTTGACGCCACCGGCCTTCATGCGCCCGCCGGCGAGCACCTGCGACTTGATCACGGTCGGCCCGCCGATCCGCTCGGCGATCTGCGCCGCCTCGGCAGGATCGGTCGTGAAGCCGTAGTCGGTGACGGGGATGCCGGCGCGCTTGACGATCTCGCGCGCCTCGAACTCGAAGAATCTCATGCGGCGCGGAAGCCTATACGACGGCCGCCGGAACGAACCCGTAAGCCTCCGCCAGCTCCGGGTCCTTGCGCGCGAGCATTTCCGCGAGGTTGACCATCACCTTGCACTGCTTCCAGGTCGCGTCGTCCTGCATCTTGCCGTCGATCATGTGCACGCCGCGCCCGTCGGGGATCGCCTCGATCACCTTCTTCGCGAACGCGACCTCGTCGGGGTCGGGGGAGTAGACCTTCTTGGCGATCGCGATCTGGCCGGGGTGCAGCGACCAGGCGCCGACGCAGCCGAGCAGGAAGGAGGCGCGGAACTGCGTCTCGCAGCCCTCCGCGTCGCTGATGTCGCCGTACGGGCCGTAGAACGGCAGCGCGCCGACCGACGTGCAGGCGTCGACCATGCGCGCGATCGAGTAGTGCCAGGGGTCCTGCTGGTAGCTGGCGCGGGGCGCGTCCGGATCGTCCGGGTCGGGGTCGGCGATCGTGCGGTAGCCGGGGTGACCGCCGCCGACTCGGGTGGTCTTCATGCGGCGCGAGGCGGCGAGGTCGGCGGGACCGAAGGACATGCCCTGGATGCGCGGGGAGGCGCAGGCGATCTCCTCGAGGTTGGCCACGCCCTGGGCGGTCTCGAGCACGCAATGCAACAGGATCGGGCGCTGCAGGCCCGCCTTCGCCTCGAGCTGGGCGAGCAGGCGGTCGGCGTAGTGGATGTCCCACGGACCCTCGACCTTGGGAATCATGATCACCTCCAGCCTGTGCCCGATCTCAGCCACGAGCTGGGTGATGTCGTCGAGGAAGTAGGGCGAGGCGAGCTCGTTGACACGTGTCCACAGCGCGGTGTCGCCAAGATCCATCTCACGCCCGACCGTGATCAGACCGGCGCGCGCGGCCTCCTTCTTTTCGAGCGGGACGGCGTCCTCGAGGTTGCCGAGCAGGATGTCGACCTTCGGCGCGAGATCCGGCGTCTTCTCGACCATTTTCGGGTTCGAGAAGTCCATGAAGTGGATCATCCGGGACGGCTTGAACGGGATCTCGCGTGCGGGCTCGGGGGCGTCGATCGCGAGGGGTTTGAAGAAGTCGCGGGGGTTGCGCAAGTCGGGTTCGTCTCCTGTCGGGGGATCGTCGTCGGAGCCTGAACCGTATCGCCTGAGCGCTCGTCACTAGTGTTCAGGGCAACGTCAACGTCGAGCAGAGCTACAGGAGACCCCGCGACCCATGAGCGAGACCGCCACCCAGACCGTCGAGACAGAGCAGGCCGCCCGCGAGGCCAGCGGCGCCCACCCGTATGGCCGCTACCTGGAGGAGTTCGAGGTCGGCGCCGTGTACAAGCACTGGCCGGCGAAGACGGTGACCGAGTCAGACGACCACCTGTTCTGCCTGATCACGATGAACCACCACCCGCTGCACCTGAACGACGTGTACGCGGCGAAATCGCAGCAGGGACGCAACGTCGTCGTGGGCCCGCTGGTGTACTCGCTGGCGCTGGGCATGTCGGTCTCCGACGTGAGCGGCAAGGCGATCGCGAACCTCGCGACCGAAGAGCTCAAGCACCCCGCGCCCGTGTTCCACGGCGACACGCTGTTCTGCGAGTCGGAGGTGCTGGAGAAGAAGGAGTCGCAGTCGAAGCCCGACCGGGGCACCGTCAGGGTGCACACGCGGGTCTTCAATCAGGACGGGGTGCTCGTGGCGGAGTTCAAGCGACTGGTGCTCGTCCCGCGGAAGAATCCCGGCTCAGCGGACTCGGCCGAGGGCAACGTCGAGTAGCAGAGCACGGGGCGGCGAGCGTCCGTAGAAGACCGCGAAGGGTGGGCGGGATCCGCACGTATACCCGCGCTGGGCGTGTGCGATACGCTCTCTGGACGCCCCGGATGGGCGTTTTTCCGTTTCCGGAGCCAATCTCGGCCCCGGCAGCTGCGCACGACGCGGCGCGCCGATCACGACCGCGACACGGAGGAGTTGCTTCGACGCATGAACACCACCGCTCCAGCCCCCACCAAGAACGAGCGCCTGCTGGCCTGGGTCGGGGAGGTGGCGTCGCAGACCGAACCCGAGAAGATCGTCTGGTGCGACGGGTCCGCCGAGGAGTACGACCGGCTCTGCGGTGAGCTCGTCGAGGCGGGGACCTTCGAGAAGCTGTCCGACGCGAAGCGGCCGAACTCCTATCTGGCCCTGTCGGACCCCGGCGACGTGGCGCGCGTGGAGGACCGGACGTACATCTGCTCGGCGACGGAGGAGGAAGCCGGCCCGACGAACAACTGGCGCGACCCGCAGGAGATGCGCGAGCAGCTGAACGAGCTGTTCGCCGGTGCATGAAGGGCCGGACGATGTACGTGGTCCCGTTCTCGATGGGGCCGCTCGGCTCGGACAAGAGCCACATCGGCGTGCAGCTGACCGACTCGACGTACGTGGCGGTGAGCATGCGGATCATGACGCGGATGGGCCAGGGCGCGCTGGACACGCTGGGCTCGGAAGGCGAGTTCGTGCCCTGCCTGCACTCGGTGGGCATGCCCTTGGACGACGGCGTCGAGGACGTGCCGTGGCCGTGTAACGCCGAGAACAAGTACATCGTGCACTTCCCCGAGACGCGCGAGATCACCTCCTACGGCTCGGGCTACGGCGGCAACGCGCTGCTCGGCAAGAAGTGCTTCGCGCTGCGGATCGCCTCGGTGATGGCGCGCGACGAGGGCTGGATGGCCGAGCACATGCTGATCCTCAAGCTGACCTCGCCGGAGGGCGAGGTCAAGTACATCACCGGCGCGTTCCCGAGCGCCTGCGGGAAGACGAACCTGGCGATGCTGATCCCGACGCTCGAGGGCTGGACGGTGGAGACGATCGGCGACGACATCGCGTGGATGAAGTTCGGCGAGGACGGCCGGCTGTACGCGATCAACCCCGAGTACGGCTTCTTCGGCGTGGCGCCGGGGACGGGCGAGGAGACCAACCCGAACGCGATCCGCACGATCGAGCGCAACTCGATCTTCACCAACTGCGCGAAGACCGACGACGGCGACATCTGGTGGGAGGGCATGACCAAGGAGAAGCCCGCACACCTGATCGACTGGCACGGCAACGACTGGACGCCGGAGACGGACACCGCCGCCGCGGCGCACCCGAACGCGCGCTTCACGACCCCGGCGTCGCAGGACCCGGCGATCGCGCCGGAGTGGGAGGACCCGGCGGGCGTGCCGATCGACGCGATGCTGTTCGGCGGGCGGCGCTCGACGGTCGTGCCGCTGGTGACCGAGGCGCTGGACTGGGAGCACGGCGTGTTCCTCGGCTCGGTGATGAGCTCGGAGAAGACCGCGGCAGCGGCCGGCACGGTCGGCGAACTGCGCTTCGACCCGTTCGCGATGCTGCCGTTCTGCGGCTACAACATGGCCGACTACTTCGCCCACTGGCTCGAGATCGGCCGCAAAGCCGACGCGGCGCAAGCTGCCGAAGATCTTCTACGTGAACTGGTTCCGCAAGGACGAGGACGGGCGCTTTCTGTGGCCGGGCTTCGGCGAGAACTCGCGCGTGCTGAGCTGGGTGTTCGCACGCTGCGCGGGCCACGGCGCGGCGAACGAGACCCCGATCGGCCTGATCCCTCCGGTCGACGGCGAGGGCATCGACACGCGCGGCCTGGACGTCTCCGCCGAGGACATGGCCGAGCTGCTTGCGCGTGGATGTCGAGGAGTGGAAGACCCAGCTGCCGCAGTTCCGCGAGTACCTCGCGAAATTCGACAACCTGCCGGCGGAGCTGAACGCGCAGCTCGACGCACTCGAAGCCCGTTTGGGCTGAACTGAACCGCACCCGACTTGTGAGCCGCACCCCGACTCGTGGGGTTTGACCAGCGACCGCTAGTCGTGAAGACCGTGGGACTCGCCGGCCGCGGCCGGCGGCCGTGACTCCTCGGCGAGTGAGGTGATCGTCAGGAGGCCGCGCGCGGATGACTCGAGCACCTCGGTGGCCTCCTCCAGCGAGCGCGCGTACAGCTCGACGAGCAGGTGGACGATGATCGAGGCGTCGTCTTCGTGCTTGTGGAAGCGCACGTGGGTGAAGAACTCGCGCACGCCGTGGTCGCCGAAGGCGGCGTACGAGAGCGCGTCGCCGGCCTCCGGTCCGGAGCAGCTCTCGACGTCTTCGGCGTCGACGGAGACGGTGCAGGAGGCGACCCAGGGGGTCCCGGCGATCATCCGTTCCCAGCGATCCTCGATCGGCTCGACGCGGCCGTTGGCGAAGCCCAGGTGGGGCTGGTCGTGCATGCAGTCCAGGCACTGCACGACCGCCTCCTGGAGCTCGTCGACGACCTCCGAGCGCTCGCCCGTGTCGGGGTCGATTTTGTGGATCCCCTCGTAGTGGACCTGGACCTCCAGATCCTGCGACCAGCAGCGGTAGCAGCGCAGCCAGCTGCGCGCGCTCGTCTCGGCCATCGAACCCTCCATGGGGTCATTGTATGCGCGCGGGCGCGCAATCCGGGGGTGTTGTCCGCCCGGAGGTCCTCAGATCCCCCACTAGGTCCTCAGATCCCGGCCCCCATGTCCTCAAATCCCGCCCGAGGGTCCCCGGATCATGTCGCATGCCTCGTTCAGATCACCTCTTGTGCTTCGGTTTGGCCGGGGTGATCTTGATCGTCTCGAGGCTCTGAATCGTGTGGCCGTCGAGCTTCTCTGACAACAACAGGGATGCCTTCAGGCGACCATGGTGGGCGGCGAAGATCTTCCTACCATTCTTCGTCAGATGCAGGGTCAGCTTCTTGGGCCCGAGGATCGTGAACGTGCCCTTGGCCAGGACGATCGTCTTGGCCTTGCTCTTTTTCTTCTTGGCCGCCCGCGCCGCGTGGACCACGACCGTCTCGGGGGCGGTGAGGGTGAGCGTGATCGTGCACGGGAATGTGGCGCAGCTCACGTTGACCGTCACCGTCGATTCGGTGCTGGTACCGCTCCCACCCGATTTCGGAGGGCCGGCGACGGTCAGCACCTCCGAGCCGCAGGCGCTTGAGCTGGGGAGGTTGTTGGCGTCCCCGCTGTAGCTCGCCTCCCAGTAGTAGGTGCCCGGGGGGAGCGCGGCGGTGACCTCCGAGGGGGCCGCGACGCCACTCGTGACGGCGGTGCTGCTGCTGGACACCCTGGTGGCGGAGGCGCAGGACGAGGACGAGTAGAGGCTGTAGCTCACGGTACCGGTCGCGCTCGCGGCTTTGGCTCCGGTGACAGTCGCCCGGTCGGTCTCGCCGAGGGTGCCGGCCGGGATCGTCAGAGTTGTGCCCGTGATGGTGCCGGAGGTCTGGGTGGTTGCGAGGGTGGTGGCGGCCGGGGTGGGCGCAGGCGGCGAAATCGCCGGGGAAATCGCGTCGGCTGCCTGGAATGACTGCGCGTATACCGAGCCGTTGTCGGTCCAGGTTGCCCATCCCTGCCCGGCGGCGTTGAGGTTGCTTGTCACGTTCCCGTCGCCCCCGTCGCTGTCCGGGTTGAGCGTGTTCGCCGACCATGTGTCGCCGCCGTCGGCGCTGTAGGCGAGGCGGATCAGACCGCCATCGCCGCCGCCAAGAAATGTCGCGTACACGCCGCCCGCACCATCCTGAGAGACCGCTGGGTCGAGCTCACCTTCGCCGGCGATCGTCACGAGCGGAGTGTCGAACTTCAGTGTGCCCTGATCGAAGCGGTGATAGACGGTCTGGCCGGTCGCAAGGTTGTCCTCCAGCACGCCGAACCCGCTCGGGCCGCCCGCAACGGCCGGGTACTCGGTGCTGCAGTCGGCCTGGGTGAGCGCCACCTTCCATGCGCTGCCGGCTGTTCCGGGAGAGATGTTGTAGTTGTTGGTCGAGCTCTGATTGCCGCTGCCATATACAAACGCGGTGCCAAAGCTCGCCGCGCATCCCAATGGTCCGTTGCTGAAGAGGGACTCGAATACGCCCATCACCCCAGCGTTCGCGCCGAGCTGCGACGCGAACTGGCCTTCCTCGTTGCTGAGCTGATCAGGGTTGGTGTTCGGCTCCAATGACGCGAATCCGGCTGCGCATTCCTTGACTGAGCACTCTGGAGGCGAAGTCAACGGGAACGCGTTGAATGTCGGCGGACTTTCACCAGCCGTATCCCAGCCGTACCCGAGTACACCCGTCCCGGGGAGGGTAACCGCGCTCAACGGCTGTGTATCTGCACTCAATACGCCGCTTGTAACGGACTTGCCCCCATCGACGATGCTGAACGTAGCGCCGCCGTCGGTGGACTGCCACTCCTGCTCAGGTTCGTATTCCTGGGCATGGGCGCCGCTGGCACCGTAAACGTCGGCAAGCACGACGAGCGTTGAGCCCTCGTTCAACACCTGGACGTGGTCGACGTGTGAAGCGCTGTCGGCGGGTATCAGGTTGCCTGATTGTGAGCATCCAACCGCACCCACCGGCAACACGCAGTACTGAACGATGTCGGTGGTGACAGGAGGCAGGTCCTTGGTGTTTGCCCAGGCGAGCACGGCGTCGCCCGCATTGTTGACGGCTACCGACAGCCCGCCGATCTCGTATGGCGTGCCGACATTGACCGTGGGGCCACTGGCCGATGCGCCGGCAGCGAACGCGAGCACAAGGCTGAGCGCCAGGCCCGCGACCAGGCACGCGCGCCGCAGCGTTGTGGACAAGCTCATCGTGTCGGTTCTGATAGCACGCATGTCCAACCTCCTTGCGTGATGGCCTTCGAGGACATCACGACTCGCCAGTGACCGTCTCCGAGCCGCACAGACTACCCGGTCAGAGGGCCGACTTGGCTGCGCTGGACGAATTGGCACCGTCGCCTCCGATGGGTTCGCCTGTCGCGTCCGTAACACGCGGACGGGGCGCCCGTGGGCGCCCCGTGGTCAACGACCCTCGGTCTACTTCTTGCCCTTCTTGCCTTTGCCGTGCCCCTTGCTCTTCTTCTTCGGCTGCAGCGCGATGCCCTCCGACTTGACCCCGACCAGCGTGCCGTTGAGCGTGTTGATCGTGAGCTTGATGGTCAGATGTACGCCCTTGTGCCCCACCTGGCGCAGGGCACGCTTGCCCTTGGACGAGAGCTTGATGATCAGCGTGCCCTTGCCGGGTGCGCTCAGCTTCAGCTGGCCCGTGCCGAGCAGCACCGGCTTGGGCTTCTTCTTTTTCTTCTTTTTGCCGTGCTTGGCTGCGGTCGCGGTGAGCACAGCCGGTTGGACGCCGAGCGGCGAGACCGATGCGAGCGAGGCCAGGCCCGGGAGGGTGTCGAGCCCGCCCGAGGTCTCGCACGGGAAGCCGCACGAGACCGGCACCGTCACGGTGCCGTCCGGATTGATCGTGCCGGTCGTGGACAGCGTCACGTCGCCGATCAATTCGCCCGCCGCGCCGTAGTGGGTCTGGCCGCTGCTGGGCGCACGCAGGCTGTCGCCCGAGTATGCGGCCGTGATCGCCGGCAACGTGCTGGGAGCGCTCGGCGGTAGGAACTGGACCGAGCAGCTCGACACGTTGCTCGACATCGGCGTCGATACGAGCGCGCAGGTGTTACCGGCGCTGAAGACGCCGCCGCTCGAGCTGGTGAACGCGACTGTTCCGGTCGGGTTGCTCGCTTCCGTCGCCGCCCCGTCGGCGACCGTCGCCGTACAGGTGTCCGATGCGGTGGCGATCACGAGGTTGCAGATCACCTGGGTGACGCTGGGGTGTTGCGGGACACACACGCCGCCCGCGTTGCGCACCTGCCCGGCCGGACAGGGCGGGAGGGTTGTCGTCGCGCGCGTCTCGATCAGCGTGGTGACCTTGCTCGCGAGTTCTTTGGTGCCGCCCAGCAGGGCCTGCCCGCCCGTGAGCCCGGCCCAGTATTCCCAGTAGGGGAGGTAGCCGGATTCGGTCCCTCTGAAGTCGACCATGCCGAGCGTCTTGCCATCGGTGTTGAGCTGGCCCAGCGTCGTCTGGAAATCGGTGCTCACGCCCGGGCCCCAGACGCTGCCCGGGATGTTCTGGGTCCCAGGAAGTTCTTCGCCCGTGTTCCATGGTGCGGGCTTGCCTTCTTCGGCCCACTCGCTTTCCGGAATCCCTTCGTCCAGATTGTTGTCATGCGGCACGTTGTCGGCGATCAGGATGATGATGTGGCGGGCATCCGAGCGCCAGCCGACGTTGGGGTTGGTGTCGGTCTCCCACAGGGCGCGGCCGTAGGCTTCCGGCCCGTCGCCGCCGCCAAATGCTTTCAAGGGGGCGATCGCGCTGGAGATGGCCGCTGCGTTTGAGGTCAGAGCCTGGTCCAGTTTCCAAGGGATTTCTTCCGGCCCGTTGCCGTAGGCATTCGCGAAGTCTTTGACCTCCGCGACGCCGTACTGCACGTCGGGCAGCGTCGCGTTGACGTGCGCGATCACTTCCTGGATTTCTTCCTTCGCTTCTTCCAGCTGGCCTTCCATCGATCCACTCGTGTCGAAGACCAACATCACGTCGGTATGCGCCGGCGTTTCCGCGCCGGCCGACGCGACGGTTGGCCCAAAGCCGATCGCGAGCAGCGTTGCCATCGCCCCGAGCAGAGACAGGTAGCGGTGCGAAAGGCTGTTCCGGAGTCCATTTCCTAGAAAGTTCATCGATCTCCCAGCGTGGTTGAACGCAAGCTCATTCGTGACCGAGGATCCTAAAGGATCGATAAGGAGGGCGTCTACCCGAGCCGCGCATCTATGACGTTGATGTCATACGTCCATGACGTACACGTCATGCCGAAGCGCACGTTGGCCTACCCAAACGTGAACGCATACCCCGTGACCCCCGACGCGAAGCGCAGGGACAGCCGGTGGCGTTCGTCATGGGGAAGCGAGACGAGCGTGTAGAGGCGCTCGCCCTTGACCGTGACGACCCCGCCGTGCACGTCGGACCCCGCGTCCACGGCGGAGATCGGCCGGCCGTCGAGCAGCACCTGCACTGTCTGCGGCACGTTCCCGGCCGAGCTGAGCACGAGGTAGACGTTCTTGGCCTGGAACTCCACGTCGATACCCGCGTCGGAGACGGCGATGACCGGTTGGGCGGCGGTGTTCCAGGTGCCGCTGAAGGCGAATTCGTTGACTTCCAGGGGCCCTGGGTGCCCGGCGCCGTAGTCGTGTACACCGGCGACGGGGCCGGTGACCCAGCCCTGGCCACGCGCCGTCCCGAGGTAGGTCTCCGGTGTGGCTTCCTGGCTCGGCACGATCACATCGGTCGGATGGCTGTGGCCGGCGACGTCGTGCCCCGCTTCGGCGAGCAGCGCGCGGATCGCGGTTTCGGTCTTGGAGTAGTCGCCCTCGCCGAAGGTGGCGTAGCGCACCTGGCCCTTCGCGTCGATCAGGTAGTCGGCCGGCCAGTACTGGTTGCCGTAGGCGTTCCAGGTGCCCATTTCGTTGTCCTGGACGACCGGGTAGCGGATCCCGAACTGGGTGATCGCGTCGGCGACGTTGGAGGCGTCGCGCTCGAAGGCGAACTCGGGCGTCTCGACGCCGACGATCGTCAGCCCCTGGCCGCGGTAGGTCGCGTCCCACGCCTTCAGGTAGGGCAGCGTGCGGATGCAGTTGATGCAGGTGTAGGTCCAGAAGTCGATCAGCACGACGCGCCCGCGCAAGCGAGGCGAGCGTCAGCGGCGCTTTGCCGGGCGTGTTGAACCAGTCCTCGGTGTCGGTGAATTCGGGCGCGGTGCCGACGTTTTTCAGACCGTGCGGCGATCGCGAGCAGGCTCGCCTGGCTGGCGCTGTGCGAGGCGGTGGGGGTGGAGACGCTCGGCTTGAACTTGGCTTCGTGGCCGGTGATCTCGTGCAGGCGGCTTTCGACCGCGTGGGATTTCTCGAGGCTCGCGGTGAGGTTGACGTCGGGGATCCGTTCCGCGACCTGCTGGTCGAAGCGGACGTCGAGGTTGGTGACGATCGCAAGCGCCGTGAGGATCATGATCACGCCGAGCGTGCGCTGCAGCAGCGGCCCGCGACCGGCCCGGCGCACACGGTCGAACAGCGCACGACCACCGAGCGTCAGCCCGAGCAGCACGACTCCGGAGCCGAACGCGTAGGCGATCGCCACTGCGATCGTGCGCCCGCTGGCGGCGCTGACCGAGATCACGGCCGCGAGGATCGGGCCGGCGCAGGGCGTGTAGACGAACCCGAGCGCGGCGCCCACGAGCAGCCCCGAGCGGAATCCGTCCCCGCGTCGAGCTCGGACCGAACGCAGCCAAACGTGAGAGCCGCGCCTCCAGCCGATCGCCGATCGCCGGCACGAGCAACACCACGCCGGAGGCGAGCAGCACGACCACGGCCACGTCGCGCAGCGGGTCCGAGCCGAGGCCGACGCCGCCGACGACCTTCGCGATTCCGACGATCGTCGACGGTGAATGTGATCGTCAGCCCGAGCACGACCCCCAGCGGACGTCGCCGGCCGCCGACGCCGCCGGAGGCGAGCAGCGCGGGCAGCACCGGCAGCACGCACGGGGACAGGGCGGTCCCCGCTCCGGCGAGGATGGCAAAGAGGATCAGGATCAGCATGGGAGGGCGGGGAGAAGCTAGTGCAGCTTCCTTAAGCGAACAGAAGCCGGTTAAGACGCGAAGCCGGCTCAGGAAGCCGGCTCAGGCTTCCTTACGCTCTAGGACTCCGAACGGATGCCTGACATTCCTGGAGCCGCCGGCATGGGCGTCAGCGCTTCAGCAGCACATAGACGGTTGTCGCCGCGAGCGCCATCTGGCCGAAAGCGAGCGCGGTACCGAGGTTGGTGGCGCCGAGCGCGCCCGCGAGCAGGCTCGCGACGACGAACGCGCCGATGATCATCAGCAGGTCACGCGCCATCGTCAGCCCCGATGCTGTCCTCCAGAACCGCCACGAGCGCGGGCACGCCCAGGCCCGGATCCTGCTCTGACAGCAGGTCCACTGCGGCCTGACGGCCGCCCAGCGCGCGCAGCCCGCGCTCGCCATGCTCGCGCGACGAAGTCCGTCAAAGCGCCCGGCCCGCCGGGCGTCGCAGTCGTCGCCCGGCGAGATCGAGACCGGCGCGGTGCTCCTCCAGCGCCGCGACCAGCTCGTCGATCCCCTGGGCGGGCGGAAGCGAGGAGACCGCGAGCACGGGGGTGGAGCGCGAGCCGAGCGAGCGCAGCGCCGCGCTCAGATCGCGCCGCGTGCGTACAGCCAGCTGCCCGAGGTCGGCCTTCGTGACGACGAGCACGTCGGGGATCTCCATGATCCCGGACTTCAGGAACTGCAGCGCGTCGCCGCTGCCGGGCTGCACGACCACGGCGACGGTGTCGGCGACATCGACGATCTCCGTCTCGGCCTGCCCGACGCCGACGGTCTCGATCGACGACTACGTCGAATGCCGCCGCCAGCGCGTGGGCCGCCGCGCGGGTCGGCCAGGCCAGGCCGCCGAGGCGCTCACCGGCGGCGGTCGAGCGGATCAGGACCCCTCGATCGGCGGCGTCGAACTCGATCCGCGCGCGGTCGCCGAGCAGCGCCCCGCCGGAGCGACGGGAGCTGGGGTCGACGGCCAGCATCGCGACCGTCCGGTCCTGTGCGCGCCAGGCGTGGAGCAGGGCCGAGAGCAGCGTCGACTTGCCGGCGCCGGGGGGCCCGGTGATCCCGATCACGTGGCCCGGCGCCTCGCCGCCAAGCGCCTGCGGTGAGACCTCGCGCAGCAGCGCTGCGGATTGCTCGCGATCGGCTGACGTGGCGCTCTCCAGCAGGTTCAGCGCTGCTGGCGCCGCGCTCAGGTCGCGCTCGCGCAGGCGCGCGCCGAGAGCAGCGCCATCGTCGCTCACGCCTTGAGCGCTGAGCCGCTCGGTGCGGAGCCGTTGCCGCTTCCGACGGGGATGCCGTTACCGGCGGAGGTGCCGTTGCCGACATCGACGCCGTTGCCCACCAGCTCCACGATGTCGCGCATGATCCGCGTCAGATCGAAGTCCTTCGGCGTGTACACGCAGGCCACCCCGGCGCGCTTCAGCGGCTCGACGTCCTGGTCGGGAATGATCCCGCCGACGACGACGGGCGCGGTGACGCCGGCCTCGCGCAGCGCATCGATCACGGCGGGGATCAGCTCGCGATGGGAGCCGGAGAGGATCGACAGCCCGATCACGTGCACGCCCTCCTGCAGCGCCGAGGCGGCGATCTGGGCGGGGGTCAGGCGGATGCCTTCGTAGACGACGTCCATGCCCGCGTCGCGCGCGCGCACGGCGATCTGCTCGGCGCCGTTGGAGTGCCCGTCGAGGCCGGGCTTGCCGACGAGGATCTTCGGCCGGCGGCCGAGCCGCTCCTGCAGCCGCGAGACCTCCTCGCGCAGCTCCGTCAGCTCCGCGTCGGGCGTTTCGTGCCCGCTGGCCTCGCCGACGCCGGTGGGGGCGCGGTAGCTGAACCGAACACCTCGCGCAGCGTGCGCGCCCACTCGCCGGTCGTCGCGCCCGCCCGCGCGGCGGCGATCGTCGGGATCATCAGGTTCTCGCGCGGGCGGGCGGGATCGTCTTCTCCCGCGGCGACATGCGCCAGCTCGGCCAGGGCCGCGTCAACGACCGCCTGATCGCGCTCGGAGCGCCAGCGGCGCACCGCCTCGATCTGCTCGGCCTCGACCGCCGGATCGACGACGAGGATGCCGCCCTCGGCGTCGTCGGTCAGCGGCGAGACGGCCGTCTCGGCGAAGCGGTTCTGCCCGACGACGACCTGCTCGCCGGACTCGATCCGGTGGATGCGCTGCCGATGGGAGTCGACCAAAGCGCCCTTCATGTAGGGGACCGCCTCCACGGCGCCGCCGTGGTCGGCGACGACGGCCATCTCGGCGCGGGCGCCGTCCAGCAGCTCGGCGACGAGCCCGTCCATCACATCCGAGCCCTCGAAGATGTCGGGGTACTCGAGCAGGTCGGTCTCGTAGGCCATCACCTGCTGGATGCGCAGCGACCACTGCTGATCCCAGGGGCGGGGGAGGCCGAGCGCCTCGTTCCAGGCCGGCAGCTGGATCGCGCGGGCGCGGGCGTCGCGGCCGAGCGTGACGGCGAGCGTCTCCAGGACGATGCGCTGGACGTTGTTCTCCGGCTGGGCCTCGGTCAGGCCCAGGGAGTTGACCTGGACGCCATAGCGAAAGCGCAGATGCTTGGGGTCGGTGACGCCGTAGCGCTCGCGGCCGAGCTCCTCCCACAGGATCGACATCGCGCGCAGCTTGGCGTGCTCCTCGATGAAGCGCACGCCGGCGTTGACGAAGAACGAGATCCGCCCGAACACCTGTCCCATCAGCTCCCGTGCGGCCGCCTCCTCGCCTGTGTGGGCCTCCTCCACGCGTTCGCGCGCTGCGTCGAGCACCGTGATCGCGTTGGACATCGCGTAGGCGATCTCCTGCACCGGCGTGGCTCCGGCCTCCTGCAGGTGGTAGGAGCAGATGTTGATCGGGTTCCACTTGGGGACGTGCTCGACCGTGTAGGCGATCATGTCGGCGATCAGGCGCATCGAGGGCGCGGGCGGGAAGGCATAGGTGCCGCGCGCGAGGAACTCCTTGATGATGTCGTTCTGGGTCGTCCCTGGAGCTGCTGCCTGGGCGACGCCCTGCTCCTCCGCGGCGACGATGTACAGCGCCAAGCAGCCAGGCGGCGGTGGCGTTGATCGTCATCGAGGTGTTCATCTCCCCGAGCGGGATGCCGTCCATCAAAGTGGCCATGTCGCCGCGATGGACCACGGGCACGCCGACCTTGCCGACCTCGCCCCGCGCGAGCTCGTCGTCGGGGTCGTATCCCGTCTGGGTCGGCAGGTCGAAGGCGACCGACAGGCCCGTCTGTCCCTTCGCGAGGTTGCCCCGGTACAGCTCGTTTGAGGCCTGCGCCGTCGAGTGCCCGGCGTAGGTGCGCATCATCCAAGGCCGGTCGGGCTTCTCCAGCCGGGGGGCTTGGTCGCCGCTCATACCGACAATTGTAGGGCTGGACGTTTATCCTGCCACGTGATGACGGGCCAGACGACCGAGCTGCCGCGGATCGGATCGCCGGGGAGCGGCCTGGGCGACTCGTGGCGGGTGATCGTGCGAAACGACAATCACAACACCTTCGACCACGTCGCCCGCACGCTCGCGCGGTACATCCCCGCGACGACGTTGCAGCGCGGGCACGAGCTCGCGAAGGTGATCCACAGCTCCGGACAGGCGATCGTTTATAGCGGCCATCAGGAGACGGCGGAGCACTATTGGGAGCAGCTGAAGGGCGCGGGTTTGACGATGGCCCCCTTGGAACACTGAGGCGGCCCCAAGTCCAAGCACCACAAGCTGTCAGCCAAGGCCAGTGCGTCCGTGACGGGTGGGAATACGGTGAATGAGTCAGTCGCGCTCAGCGAGCCCGCGCCCGCGCCCGCGGAGCACAAGTGAGGGCCAAGCATGCCGGGCCCTCGTTTCGATCATCGGCGCACGGTACGTGGCCATCCACATCGCCATTAGGGGAGCCCAGCCTCAACCCGTCTCTACGCGCGCCGTGGCGTTTGCGCTGGGGTTGGGGTGGCGGTGCTGGCCGAGTCCCGCAGGAACGCCTCGGTGGCCGCTGCGTCGAGGGGTCGGGCGAAGAGGAAGCCCTGGCCTGAGTCGCACTGCTCGGCTTGCAGGAGCGACAGCTCCCGAGGCTCCTCGATGCCCTCGGCGAGCGTCTCGATCGAGAGAGCCTTGCCGAGCTGTACGAGGGCATGGATGAGGGTCTCACCCTCCTGGTTCTCGCTCAGTCCTGAGATGAACGAGCCGTCGATCTTCAGTGCGTCGACCGGGAAGCGTTGAAGGTGGGCGAGAGATGAGTATCCGGTGCCGAAGTCATCGATCGCGACGCGTACGCCGAGCTGCTTGATCGCAGCCAGCCGGCGCGCGGTCTCATCGGCGTTGCGCATCAGCGTTGTCTCGGTGATCTCGAGGGTGAGCGCACTCGGGTCGAGGCGGCTACTAGAGAGCGCGTCGCGAACCTCGTTCACGAGCTTGTCGGTGTCGAGCTGGCGCGCGGAGACGTTGACGGCCATACCGATGGGATACCCGGCCTTACGCCATGCGGCGCCCTGTTGGCAGGCCTCTAGGAGCACCCACTTGCCGACGTCTGTGATCAGGCCGGTCTCCTCCAGCAGCGGGATGAAGTCATCGGGTTGGACGACTCCTCGTGTCGGGCTGTTCCACCGGATCAGGGCCTCGACGCCGGTGGGGCTCATGTCCCGCAGGTCGAACGTCGGCTGGTAGACGAGGAAGAACTCATCGTTCTCCAGCGCGACGCGCAGGTCCATCTCGAGCTCCATCCGGCCCTGGACCGCGTCCTGCATCACGGACTCGAACACGACATAGCGGTTCTTGCCGTCCCACTTCGCGCGGTACATCGCGATATCCGCGTCACGCAGCAGATCCCCGGCCGAGAGCCGGTCGCCCACCGCGATCCCGACACTCGCCGTCACCGTCAAGCTGGTCGCGTCATCGGGCTCTCCGAGCTTGAACGGCTGCTTGAGTGCTTCCAGCAGTCGCTCGGCGATCAACTCAGGGCCAGCCGCGAGCGATAGCTCTTCGGCGATCACGACGAACTCGTCGCCCCCGAGGCGCCCGAGCGCGTCGGTGGCCCGTACGACCCCGTCCAGTCGAGCGGCGACCGCCTGTAGGAGCTCATCCCCGGCGCCGTGGCCGAGGGTGTCGTTGATGCTCTTGAAGTTGTCGAGATCGATGAACAGAGCTGCCACTGGCGACTGGTTGCGGCGTGAGCGCACGAGCATCTGCTCGGTGCGGTCCAGGATCAACGTCCTGTTCGGAAGTCCCGTCAGCGCGTCGTGGGTCGCCATGAACGCGAGCTCCTCATCTGCGCGATGGCGCTCTGACTCGAAGAACTCGCCCACCTGGATCAGCGTGATGTCCAGGGTGCGCTGCAACGCGGCGAGCGCCAGCGAGAGCACCTCCGCTCCGACGCCCAGCTCTTTCGCGCTCTCGTGCAGCACATCAGCCGCGGCATCGCGCCAGCGCAAACAACGCTTGAGGACCTCGTGCAGCGGCGTGACCCGGTCAGCGGCGAGCTGGCCAAAGATGTGCCACGTCTCCATCCCGACCCGGCGAGCCGCCTCCAGGCCTTGCCCCGCCATCCAGCTGGCGACAGCCGCGGTGGAGGCCATACATATACGTTCGAAGCTTTCCTCGACGGTCGCGTCGAGAACATGCTTCGATGCTCGGGTTCGAGCGACCGTTCCAGCGAGCACATCCGTGGCGCGAGCGTTCAGCGCCTCGCCGAGGTGACAGAGATCCTCCGCGAGCTCCACCGGAGCCCCCGGCACTGGCGGCACTGCCGCGTCATCAACCCGCCTGCTCGGGACTGGAACCGACATCACCTCAACCAGTCGGCTCGCAGAGCTCGTTCCGTGAGCCGATTTCCCTCGAGTAGGCAAGCGTTGTGTGCAGCCAAGCGGCACGCAGTGACGATCGGGCTTCACTGCCGCGGCGAGGATCGTTTCCTCGGCGAGCTCGCGGTCATCGGGGTTGTTAAGCGCTCTCGCCTTCGACCGTACGGGAGCCGTTGCCGGCGCCGTTGCCGTGGCCATTGGTAGTCGGGGGCGTGACAAGCGCGCCGCCTGCGGTCAGGTCCCACCAGCCGTAGAGCACGGGGACCTGGTACCAGCTGGAGTGGGTCACGCGGAAGTCGGTCATCTCCGGTCCGGCCCAATACCGCTCCCAGTCGAGTTTCTCCTCGAAGACGGCGAGCTGCTGGAATTTGTAGCGATCGTCGCGGGCGCGGTAGACCGCGTAGGAGCTGGCGCCGTAACGCAGCGCCGTGGCGGCGACCTCGTTCAGCGCGGTCTCCAGGTCAGCGCCGCGGAAGCCCGTCGCGTACCAGGGGATGATCACCGTGCCGGCCATCAGGCGCCCACCTCCGCGTGGATCGCTCCGGGACCGTCCGCTGTCTTACCAAGGCCCTCCTGGGTCGCGCCGACCAGAATCGAGATCTTGCCCAGGTGCTTGTTTTCGAGCATCAGTTGGTGCGCTTCGGCGACGCCCTCGAAGCCGAGCGTGCGCCACAGCACCGGGCGGATCTGGCCTGACTCGATCAGCTCGTTGGCCTTGGTGCACTCGTATGCGTTGGCGAAGTGCGAGCCGAGGATCTCCTTCTGGCGCATCCATAGGTAGGCGACGTTGAAGTCGAGGTCAAGGCCCGTGGTGCCAGCGCAGATTACGACTTTGCCGAATGCCTTGACCGTGAACACGGAGGTCGGGAAGGTCGCTTTGCCGACGTGCTCAAAGACGATGTCGGGCGCGTCGCCGAGGAGCTCCTTGACGCGCTTGGCGAACGCTCGCGAGACCTTGAAGCGCACGGCCTCCTCCTCCTCGCTCTCCCCGCCCTTGCGCATCATCCCGGCGAACTCGGCGCGGTCGATGTAGTCCACGGCGCCGAGGCGCTTGACGAGCTCGCCCTTCTCGGCGGAAGAGACGACGCCGACGCAATGCGCGCCGGCGGCGGCGCAGATCTGCGTGGCGAACACACCGAGCCCGCCGGCGGCGCCCCAGATCAGCACCTTCTGGCCGGCCTGCAGTTTGCAGCGCGTGAGGAGCATGCGGTAAGCGGTGAAGTAGACGAGACCGTAGGAGGCCGACTCCTCCCAGGTGAGCGCCGCCGGCTTTGACAGCAACTGTTGGGCCTGTACCTTCGTGAACTGGGCGAACGAGCCCCAGGTCGTCTCATAGCCCCAGATCTTCTGCGAAGGTGCCGCCATCGGATCGAGGCCGTGGACCTCCGGGTCCTCGTAGGAGGCCTGGTTGCAGTGCACGACGACCTCGTCGCCGACCTTCCAGCGCGTGACGCCCGCGCCGACCTTCCAGACGATCCCCGATGCGTCGGAGCCGCCGATGTGGTGGCCGAACTCGGGATGGTCGCCGTAGCGCATCACCGAGACGGGCTCGCCGAGCGCGGCCCACACGTTGTTGTAGTTCACGCCGGCGGCCATCACGCGCACGATCACCTCGAACGCGCCCGGCTCGGGCACCTCGACCTCCTCAAGCTGGAAGGCGTCCTTCGGCTCGCCGAAGCGCTCCTCGCGGATCACCCAGGCGGCCATTGTCCGGGGCAGCTCGCCGGGTTCGACGAGAACCTCGGAGACTTGTTGCAGATCGATTGCCACGGTGATTTGGACCTCGCGTGTCGGGATCGGGGAACACCGGTAATCCTATCCGGGGCGGCCCTTTGGAGGCTTACCGGGCCGCGAACGGCAGCTCGATCACCTCGGCGCCGGCGCCGTGCTCGCCGACGGCGATGACTGCTCCCGGCTCGGCCTCGCGGCGCACGAGCGCCAGGCCGATCGGGCCGTGGACGGGGGAGAGGACCGAGCTCGAGAGGTGCCCGACGACGCGCTCGCCCAAGCGCAGCTCCGCGCCGGGCTCGGCAGGCGCGGTCAGGCGCACGCCGCGCAGGTGGCGGTTGGGCTTGCCCTTGTAGTACAGACGCGCGACGGTCTCCTGACCGACGTAGCAGCCCTTGGTGAAGCTCACGGCCCGCTCGTTCAAGCCTGCCTCCTGGGGAATGACGGTCTCGTCCAGGTCGATCCCGTAGCGGGGCCGGCCGCGCTCGACGCGGACGATCTCCGTGGCCGCCTCGCTCACCGGCTGGGCTCCCGCGCTCATTAGCGCCTCGCTCACGGTCGCGTCGGCGGAGGCGTCACAGATGAGGTCCACCCCGACGTCGGTGCGTACGAGGATGGTGGTGATGCCGTTGATCGCCTTCGAGATGTTGGCGTGTTCGGTGTCGGCAAGCTCCTCGGCGCCCGAGATCCGTGTGGCTTGGGGACCGATCAAGGAGAGCAACGAGCACTCGACGGTACGCTTGTGCAGCTGCACATCGTAGCCGATCTTGAAGCGACGGATCATGTCGAACAGGGCCTGGAGCGCCGTGCGCTCGGTGTCGAGGAACAGCTCGTCGGTGAGGTCGAGGACGCGGAGATCACCGAGCATCTTTCCCTTCGGCGTGAGAAACGCCGCGTAGCAGCCGCTCCCGGGGGAGAGGGCCTCAGTGTCGTTGGTCACCTGCCCGGCGAGAAACTCCTTCGCGCCGGAGCCGGTCAGGGCGAGCTTGCCCCGTTCGGAGCGGTCGAGGAGGCCACAGCCTTCGGTGAGCGCCCGGTACTCGACTTGCAGACGGGATGTGTCGGTGGCGACCATCAAATCGAGGATAGCCCGGCGGAGCAGCACGATCGGCCCATTCTCGCGGCCTGATCCTCGACGTCCGCGCGGGGGCGCCGCCCTGAGATAATCAATCGGCACGCGTCGGAGCTTTGACGCCAATCCACCGGAGGAGGCAGCATGGCGGGACGGTTCGGGGCCACGGTTGTGATCGATCGCCCGATCGATCGGGTGTTCGCGTTCTTGGCCGACGGCGAGAACGATCCAAAGTTCAGCTCGCGGGTCCTAGAGATCGCGAAGACGACCAACGGGCCTCCAGGTGTCGGGACGATCTACGCGAGTACGGTGAAGGACGCAGGGATGAAGACCAAGCGTGAGTTCAAGCTAACCGAGTTCCAGGCGCCGACGACAATCCGTTGGGCGGAGACCTCCAAGAACCTGGTCACGGCTCCCGAGGGAGGCTACGACCTCGCTGCGGTGGGCGAGGGTACGAGCGTGACCTTCTTCAACGTGCTCGAAGGGCATGGTCCGGGAGTGCTCTTCGCGGGCTTGGCGCTGCGCTCTGCGCGCAAGGGCGCGGACGGGTTCGCACAGGCGATCAAGACGGCGGTCGAGGCGGGCTGACCGCGTGCTGTCGTCTACGCTTCCAGCGATGGGCTTGGCCGACACATTCCAGACGATCGTCGACTCGCTCCCCGACGACTGGACCGACCTCGAGCTCGACCTGCGGCTCGCGGACGAGTCGCTCTACGTCGACGCCGCCGTCTACCTGACGACCTGCAACGCGCAGCCCTACTCCCACCACGACTGGCACTGGCGGCTGCTTGTCGCCCATCGCTTCGGCCACGCCGCCTCGGCGCCCACGGTCCACGGCACGCTCGGTCTGCTCGACGATGCCGGCATCGAGGGCGAGCTGATCCTGCGCGAGGTGCGCGCGGGACGCGTCGAGGTCACGCAGGGTTGGGGTCGCCCGCAGTCGGTGCGCGAAGACTTTCGCCGCCTGCGCGCGCAGTAGGCGCTTCGATGGCTCGCGTGGTGGCGCTGGTCCCCGACCTGCTGTTCGGCTCGCAGGTGCAGGGCGCGCTCACGGCGGGCGGTCACGAGGTAGAGGTGGTCGGGAACGCCGACCGGACACGGGAGCGCCTGGCGGATGCACCGGCGGTGCTCGTTGTCGACTTGGTGGATCAGGATCTCGACGGTGCGGCGCTCGTGGAATCTCTCACGGCGGAGGGCCTGTTGGGTCAGACGTGCACCCTGGGCTTCTATTCGCATGTGGACGCGCCTGCACGTGAGCGAGCCGAGCGAGCCGGTTTCGACCTTGTCGTCCCTCGTTCGCGTATGGCCCGCGAAGGCGCTGCGCTGGTCACAGGCCTAGTTGCGGGCGCTTAGCTCGCCACCGTCGCGTCCTCGTCACCGCGGTCGGCGCGCTGTCCAGATGCGGCGGGATCGAGCGGCACGATCGCGCCGTTCTTCACGCGCTGGCCGTTCGGCAGCCATTCCCCGGCGCGCACCGAGAGCGCGGCCCGGATCACCATCCCGTGGCAGACGACGAGCGCGGGCAGCGCGCCCGCTTCGATGTCGCAAAGCGCCGCGTCGACGCGAACCTCCTGCTGCGCGAACGACTCCCCGCCCGGGAAGGCGAAGGAGGGATCGCCGGTGAAGAATTCCTCGAACAGCTCGGGCGCTTTCGCCTGGACGTCGGCGAACGAGCGGTTGGTCCAGTCGCCGGCGTCGGTCTCCATCAGTCTCGGGTCCTCTCGCGCCTGGAGGCCGATCCTCGCGGAGACGAATTCCGCGGTTTCGCGGGCGCGCAGCAGCGGGCTGCACCACAGCGCCGCGAACCCGTAGCCGGCGGCGCGCTCGGCCAGCTCGGTGGCCTGCTCGCGACCGGTGTCGTCGAGCGGAATCGGCTGCTGGCCCTGAAAGCGACCCTCTAGGTTGTAGGTGGTCTGGCCGTGACGGGCGAGGTAGACACCCTTGCCCGTACCCGGAACTCGCTCGCCGGACAATCTTACGTTGCTAGGAGGCTCGATGGGCAAGCTAGGCAAGGACGCAGTGAGCGTGGCGTGCTATATGCACGCGAGCGATTGAGGACGCCGCATAGCGCCGCCCAGCGGGCATCCTAGCCGGGGTCGCTGACGCCGGGCTCGAGCACGCCCGTCTCGGGTGGACCGGCCGGCTCGGATGCGGATGGACGCAGATACAGGAACTCGTAGAGCAGCGCCGCGACCACAGCGCCCAACACCGGCCCTACGTACCAAACCCAGCCGTTGGCCCAGTGGTCGCCCACGAGCTGTGGTCCGAACGCGCGCGAGGGGTTCATCGCGGCCCCGGTGAACGGCCCTCCGAAGAGCACGTCGATCGAGATCGTCAGGCCGATCGCCAGTCCGGCGACGGCGTTGAAGGGGCCGCGTGTGTCGACGGCCGCGCCGAACACGACGAGCACGAGAAAGAACGTGAGTACCGCCTCGAGCAGAAACCCGGAGCTGGCGTCCACGCCGTGGCCGAGCGCGGGCACGCCGAGATTCACAGCTTCGGTCGTAGCGCGCGGGAGCAGCTCCTTGACGAGCAGTGCGGCGAGCGCAGCGCCACCGAATTGCGCGACCCAGTAGACGCCCGCGAGCGCCGGCTTGATCCGGCGGGTGATCAGGAAGCCGAACGTGATCGCCGGATTGAAGTGCCCGCCCGAGATGTAGCCGAGCGCGCAGACCATCACGCCGATCGCGAGCCCGTTAGCGATCGCCACGCCGATCAGGGTGGTGTCGTTCACGACGCCGGCGGCCGCGGCCGCTCCGGCGCCGACGAAGGTGAGCGTGAAGGCGCCGATCATCTCGGCTACCGCCCGACGTAGGGTGTCTTCGGACATGGACGGAATCTAGGAGTCCCGTCGGACGGATCGGTGGCCTCTAGACTCAGCACGATGCGCCGCAGAGTCACCTTCTCGCGCAACCTGACGCTGTCGCTGTCGCGGACTTGCCGCTGCTACTGCAAGTACTGCGCTTTCGCGACGCACAAGGCGCATCTGTACGCCCCCGATGAGGTCACCGAAATACTCGACGGTGCCTCCAAGCGTCAGGTCAAGGAGCTGCTCGTGCTCACCGGCGAGCATCCCGAGGTCAACCCCGAGGTGTGCGTGCGGCTGAGCGAGTACGGGCACGAGGACTTCACCGCGTACGTCGTATGGACTTGCGAACGAGCGCTGGAGCGTGGCCTGTTGCCGCACACGAACCTGGGTGTGCTCTCTCGCGAGGATCTCGCGCGCCTGCGTGAGGTGACGGCCTCGCAAGGGCTGATGCTGGAGTCGGTCGCGGAGCGGCTGATGCAGACCGTCCACGCCGGCTCGCCGACGAAGCATCCCGCCAGGCGCCTGGAGACGATCGAGGCGGCCGGCGAGCTGAAGATCCCGTTCACGAGCGGGATCCTCGTCGGGATCGGCGAGACCGAGGAGGAGCGGATCGAATCGATCGAGGCGCTCGCCGCCGCGCACGCCCGACACGGCCACATACAAGAGGTGATCCTGCAGAACTTCGTTCCCCACCAGAGCTACTACGGGGAAGAGCCCGGCCGAGATCGCCGACGCGGCCGCGCGCGAGTACTGGCAGACGGGCGTCGGCGAGCAGGCCCCCTCTCGCCCGAGCCTGCCGCTGCCCGACTGGTCCTGCGCGGTGAGCATCGAGGACATGAAGCGGTTGATCGCCGAGACCAGGCGGCTGATGCCCGAGGTCGGCATTCAGATCCCGCCGAACCTCGCCGACTGGTGGGGCGAGCTCGTGAGGGCCGGCGCGACCGACCTCGGTGGCCTGAGCGCGAACGGCGATCACATCTCCCCCGAGCACCCTTTCCCTTCGCCGCACCAGGTGCGCAAGCAGCTGCAGAAGGAAGGGTACGCGCTGACCGAGCGGCTGTGCGTGTACCCGCAGTACATCGATCAGGACTGGGTCGCACAGGGCGTGATTGACACGATCAAGCTGAAGTACTGGAGCTTCATCCCACGGCGTGGATCCGGGCGCACAGATCCCCCGGCGCCGATCAGGCCCGACCTGGTGGCAGGCGCGATCGCGAAGGGCCGCGATGGCGTTACCCTCAGCCCCGACGAGCTGACGGCGCTGTTCGCGGAGACGAGGGGAGAGGCGATCGAGGAGATCCGTGAGGCCGCCGACGAGCTGCGCGAGGAACTGGCGGGGGAGACGGTGACGTTCGTCGTCAACCGCAACATCAACGTTTCGAACGTCTGCACAGTGGGCTGCGCGTTCTGCGGCTTCGGTCAGGGCAAGCGCTCGCCGGACGCCTACGAGCATGACGAGCAGGAGTTCGCCCGCCGGGTGCTCGAGGCGATCGACTACGGCGCGAGCGAGCTGTGCATCCAATCGGGCATCCATCCGGATTGGAGCCTCGAGGACTACCTCGGCTGGCTGAGGTTCGCCAAGCAAACCGCGCGCGCGGCCGGGACAGACCTGCACCTGCACGCGTACAGCCCGATGGAGATCGCGCACATGTGCGACATCTCCGGCCTGCCGCCAAGCGAGGTCTTCGCCCAGCTGAAAGACGCCGGTCTCGGCTCGACACCGGGCACGGCAGCGGAGGTGCTGCACGACGGCGTCAGAGAGCGCATCAGCCCGAACAAGCTGCCCGTGGCGCGCTGGGTGGAGATCATCGAGGCCTCGCACGACGCTGGGCTGAGATCGACCTCGACGGTGATGTTCGGCCACATCGAGGAGCCCTGGGAGCTGGCCGAGCACATGCGGGTGATCCGCGAGCTGCAGGAACGCACCGGCGGGATCACCGAGTTCGTGCCGCTGTCGTTCATCCCGTTCCAGACGCTGCTCGGGCGCACGCACGGGGTGGAGGAGATCTCACGCGAGGAGAACCTCAAGCACACGGCCGTCTTCCGCCTGGCGCTCGGACGCACGATTCCGAGCCTGCAGGCGAGCTGGGTGAAGATGGGCATCGACGCGGCCACCGAGTCGCTGCGCTGGGGCGTGAACGATCTGGGAGGCACGCTGATGGAGGAGTCGATCAGCCGCCTCGCGGGCTCCTACCACGGCACCCGCCTGGACCCCGATCAGCTCGTCGCCGCCGCGCACGAGGCCGGCAGGCCGGCGGCTGAGCGCACGACGCTGTATGAGATCAGGCGTCGTTATCCGCTGAGGGATGTGGGCGGGGTGCCGGCGGCCGCCTGACCTGTCCGGGTGACGCGCAGATACCGCTGCGGCATCATTGAGGAGACGGGCGCTCGATCAGGCGTTCGATCGTGTCGATCATCTGGTGCTGGTAGTCGATTCCGGCCACCAGCGTCGCTTCTGCCCCACGCCACTCCTCCGCGCGCAGCTTCTGGGGTACGGCGCGCAGGCTCTCCAGGTAGCCCTCGAGCTCGGCCAGCTTGGCGCGGTGCCAGTCGCCGCGGCCGGCGTAGACCGCCTGCGGGTCGGCGCCCGCGAAGACCTTCAGCATGCCCTCGTCGCGATACTGCGGCGGTCCCGCGCCGGGGGTGTCGGCCCAGGCACGCAACGCCTCGCGGCCGCTGTCGGTCAGCGCGTAGCGCTTGCGCCGGCGCCCGCCGGACTCCTGGCGTTGCGAGAGGTAGCCGGCCTGCGCCAGGCGCGCCGGCTCGTCGTAGAAGGTGGTGTGCGGCACTGGCCAGAAGTTTTCGATCGAGCGTTCCAACGCCTGCTTGAGGTCATATGGAGTGGCCTCGCCGAGCATCTTCAGCAGGCTCATCACGGCATAGGAGGTTGTGGTGAGGCGGATCGGCTTGCTTTTCATAGTTCGTCCTGTATAGTTCGCCCCGAACTATAGAGTGTGCGCGCCACCCCCTCGGCGGACGCGACCGGAAGGAGCTGATTGAGATGGCCGATTCAGCACAGGCGGAGGGCATCATCGCTGCTGTCGCGGACCCCGTCGCGGCGAGCACCGTCGAGACGCGAGGGCACGGCGCAGGCGCATGCGACTACGACGCTGCGATCGTCGGCGCCAGCCTCGCCGGCTGCACCACCGCGATCCTGCTCGCCAGGGCCGGTGCGCGCGTGGCGCTGATCGAGCAGCGCCCGGACGCCAATGCGTTCAAGCGGATCTGCACCCACTACATCCAGTCCTCCGCCGTGCCCACGCTGGAACGGCTCGGGCTGCTGGAGCGGATGATGGAGGTGGGCGCGCTGCGAGGGCGCGCGCGCCTGCGGACCCGCTGGGGCTGGATCGAACCGCCCGCGAGGAGCTCGGTTCCGATGGGGGTCAACCTGCGCCGCGAGCGCCTGGACCCGCTGATTCGCCAACTGGCGGCCGAGACCCCCGGAGTGCGAGCTGATCCTCGGCCACACCGTACGTGAGCTCGTGCGCGAGGAGGGGGCGGTCTGCGGCGTGAAGGCGCGAGACCCCCAGGGTGAGACGCTGACGCTGCGCGCGCGCCTGGTCGTCGGGGCCGACGGCCGCGACTCGCGCGTGGCCAAGCTAGCGGAGGTGCCCACGAGGACCAAGCGCCACGGGCGCTTCGCCTACGGCGGCTACTTCGAAGGACCCCGGCCGGTCACGCTACCCCGACCCGGCTGCTGTGGCTGCTCGACCCGGACATGGCCGCGGCGTTCCCCACCGACAGCGACCTGGTCTTCTACGCCGTGATGCCGAGCCAAGGAGCGCCTGCCGGAATTCCGCGCCGACCCCGAGGCGGCGCTGAAGGCACTGGTCTCCTCCGTGCCGGAGGCCCCGCCGATCCTCGCCTCGCGCCTGGTCGGAGAGGTCACGGGCAAGATCGACATGACCACCGTCACCCACACTCCCACGGCCCCCGGTCTCGCGCTCGCCGGTGACGCCGCGGGGGCGCTTGACCCGCTGTGGGGCATCGGCTGCGGCTTCGCCTTCCAGTCCGCCGAATGGCTCGCCGACAGCGTCGCCCCGGCGCTGGCCGGGGCCGAGTCCCTGGAGCAGGGTCTGGAGCGCTACCGCCGCCGTTACACCCGCCGCCTGCGCGGCCACACCGCGATGATCACCGACTATTCCAGCGGCCGCAAGCTCAATCTCGGTGAGCGGACTGCTGTTCTCCGCCGCTACGCGCGACGAGCGGTTGGCCCGGACCTTCGAGGCGTTCGGATCACGCAACATCGGGCCGGCGCGGATGTTGGTCTCGGGGATCCCGCGCGCGGCGTACGTAAACGCGCGCCACGCACTTTCTCGGCGCGCTTCCCAGCCGGTTCGCCCGGCGGAGTCGGGGAGCGCCTGAGATGCCGCGCGCACGGAGGATCACGGTCGGCGGCCTGGGCTCGCCGGTCATCGAAGCAGGGCCGCAGGACGAGCGCGAGGCGGTCGTGTTCGTGCATGGCAATCCCGGTTCCTCGACCGACTGGACCGCGCTCGTGGACGCGACCGGCGAGCTGGGACGGGCCGTCGCGATGGACATGCCGGGTTTCGGCAAAGCCGACAAGCCGCGAGACTTCGACTATCAGGTGTCCGCCTACGCTGACTTCTTACAGGGCGCGCTGATGGAGCTTCAGATCGAGCGGGTGCATCTCGTCCTGCACGACTTCGGCGGCCCGTTCGGCCTGTTCTGGGGCCTCCAGCATCCGCAGGCGTGGGCTAGCGTCGTGCTGATCAACATCGGCGTCATGCCGGGTTACGAATGGCACACGATGGCCAGGCGCTGGCGTACGCCCGTGCTCGGCGAGCTGACACAGGCCTGGATTCCACGTGCCGGTTGGCGGCGGGCGATGCAAAAAGCCAACCCGAAGGGACTGCCGGCGGAGTTCGTGGACAAGATGTACGACGACTACGACCACGCTACGCGCCGAGCGGTGCTCAAGCTCTACCGGGCAACGCCGGACCCCGGCAGCACGGCGGTTGAGCTCGGCGCGGCGATGGCCGAGTTGCACAAGCCCGCGCTGGTCATATGGGGCGCCAAGGACCCTTTCATCGCGGTTGAGTTCGCCGAGCGCCAGCGGGAGTTCTTCGAGGTGGAGGACGTGGCGATCCTGCAGGAGAGCGGACACTGGCCGTTCCAGGACGATCCTCAGCGCGTGACGCAGACTGTGCTTCCGTTTCTGCGCAAGCAGCTGGGCGTCCGCTCGCCGGCCTGATCGGGCGCTGTCGCGCTGGAGCGACATCACCGAAACAGATCTTCCTCCAAGGGCCTCAGCAGCTCCACAGCACCGGGCCCGTCCTCCGCGGTGACGAACCGCTGCATGCCGTCGATCAGTACGACCGGCTCGCGCGAGTCCTTGGCGCGGGCGAGGTCGGCTGTGGCGGCCGCGGCGTCGGCCACAGCCAGCCAGGTGGCGCGCAGCTCCAGGCCGACGCTGTCCGTGCGTCCGTGCCAGTCATCCAGGAGCGTCATCCCCGCGCAGCCGATCGCCACGTCGCACTGCCCGTGGCGCCAGGCGCGCCCGAAGCTGTCGGTGATCAGCACCGCGGGCGATGCCCCGGACAGCTCGCGCAGGCGCGCCCGTAGAGCGCTCGCGCGGAGGCATCGGGGTCGCGGGGGAGCACGATCAGTGTCTCGGTCCCGTCCTCCGCGGTCGTATTGGAGGCGTCGACCCCGGCGTTGGCGCAGACGAAGCCATGGTGGGTGCGGCTGATCAGCACGCCATTGGCCGCGCGCAGGATCTCCGTCGACTGGTCGAACACGACCTGTACCGCGCGCGGGTCCTTGCCCTGTGCGGCGGCCAGCGCCAGAGCGCGCTCACCGGGCGTCACCGTGGACAGGTCGACCACGGCGCCCTCGGCCTTGGAGACGACCTTGTGCGCGATCACCACGACCTGCCCGTCATGCAGCGGTGACGCCGGCTGCTCGGCGATCGAGGCCTGCGTGATCAGCGCGGCGAGGTCGTCGCCGGCGCGTATCTCGGATAGCCCACTGAGGGCACGCGCGGAGAGGCTCGCCACGATCGGACCAGTCTCAGGCAGGGATCGTGATGGCGGGTCGATCCACGCCTGCGATCCGGTCGAGCAAGGCGCGCGTCCGTGGGCACCTGACGCGGTGCTCGCCCGATGTCCGATCTCCAACCAGGCGCGTGCGCAGCACGGAGAGGTCATTGCCGGTATCGATGTCCAGAAGCAGCGACGGGGGTCGCTCGATACGCCACCGAACACTCGCGGCGAGTGCGAGTGCGAGGTGGCGCTCACAGCTGTCGGGGCCGAAGCTGGGGGGGATGGCGTTGGGTGGCGCAAGTAGGAGGCCGTTGGTGCCGGTGCCGTGGCGGTCGGGAACGATCACGACTTCGGGCCGATCGCCTGCGGATGGACTCAAAAGCGCCTCCAGCTCCGCGGGATCTAGCGCGGGGCAGTCACCGGGGACACAGAGCGCGCGCTGCATCTTCTCGCTGAGCGCGCGTTCGATGCCGAGTGCGACAGCGGCACTTTGACCGGCTTGCGCGGTGTCGTCGATCACGATCGCCCCCTGCGTGCGTGCCGTATCGGCCACAGAGGGCTCGCCGGTGACGACGATCGTCAGCTCGATTGCCGCCGTCTCGGCGAGTGCCGCGAGCACGTCGCCGACCATTGCGCGTGCCAGCTCCAGACGCAGGGGATCGGCGACGCTCGCGCCGAGGCGCTGCTTGGCCTGGGCGAAGCGCTTGACGGGCAGGATCGCGGCGGTGCGCACCGACAGAGGGTATCCAGAGACCCACCTCCGGCTGGCCTCCTGTTCAGTTCACCAACCCAGGAGCATGAGGCCGACCGTGACCCCGGGGCCGATCGTCACCATCAGGCCGCGCCTGCCCGGCTCGGGCTCGTAGCGCTCGATCGTGTCCTTGAGCACGTACAGGATCGAGGGCGTGCCGACGTTGCCGTGATCGGCCAGTGCACTCCAGCTCGTCGCGACATCCTCGGTGGAGAGCCCGAGCGCCGTCTGGACGTTCTCGATGATGCGCCTGCCGCCCGGATGCACGATCCAGTGGTCGATGTCCGAGCGCTCGAGGTGGTTGCGGCGCAGAAACCGCTCGACGACCGCCAGGAGGTTTGCCCCCGCCACCTCGGGCAGCTCGCGAGCGAGATGCAGGTAGCTGTGCTCGTCTGAGAAATAGAGGCTGACGGCGCCCTGGGTGCCCCCGATCTGGTGGACCTGGGAGGCGAGGATCGCCGGTCCCACGGCGCGGGGGTCGCGCGAGAGCAGCGCGGCGGCGCAGCCGTCCCCGAAGATCGCCGAGCCGACGGTCTTCGCTTTCGGGTCATCCGGGGTGGCGCGCGTGAGCGTGCTACTCATGCTCTCGGCGGCCACCACCAGCGTCTTGCGCTCGGGGTGATCGTGCAGCGTCTGAGAGGCGAGCTTCATCAGCGGCACCCCGCTCGCACAGCCCACGCCGGTGATGTGGTACTTGTCGGTCGTGGGGTCCATCGCGTAGTGGTCGATCAAACGGTGCGCCAGCGTGGGGACGCCAAGCGAGTAGAGGCTCGCGCTGATGACGGTGCCGATCTCGCGTGGATCGATCTCGAGCGCGTCGACCGCCCTGATGGAGCGCTCCAGCAGTTCCCGCTCGACCTGTGGAGTGCGGTCCTGCAGCGGTCGCACAAGGAACTCGTCGCTCAGTTCGAGGTGGCGGCGCTGCACACCACAGCGGGCGAAGATGCCCTCGGCGAACTCGTCGCCCGCCAACCCGAGACGCTCCAGGACCTGCGCCTGGGAGAGGACGGTCTCCGAGTCGGCAACCGCCAGAGCGGCGATCCGCGGGCCGCGATGGACGGACGGGGGGACGTGCTCCCGCAGCTCTACGGTCGAGATCGGGCCGGTTACCGCGGTGTTCACAATCGGGACTCCCTGGCTGTCGAGGTGGGCATTGGAAGCTGGTCGGTCGAGCTGATCCGTCGAACCTGCGAGGCTTAGCCTGACCCGTCGAAACAGCGAAGTCTCGTTCAACGATAGCTGGAAGGCCGGCGCCCGCCGACGAGAAGCTACTGTCCTTATGGACTTTTTCACCTGTCCGGCCGGTCACTGTCCGCCACCCGCCAGCGCTGTGGCGAAGTCGAGGGTCTGCCGGGCGACGTGGGCGCGAGCGGCGGGGTTACCCATCCGGGTGTCGGTCTGAAGGGTCGGCAGCCGCCCGACGCTTTCGTCCGCGACGATCCCGTCGAGCAACTCGCCGTAGAAGTCCGCCACCCCGTCGGCGCTGAGCTCCAGCGCGGCGAACGCCATAAATGCGGCCGTAGGGCCCTTGAGAACCTCGCCGCCGACGATCGGGCTGACGGCCACGACCGGCGCTGGCGCGGCGATCAGGGCGTCGTGGATGCCGGGGACGGCGAGGATTGGGGCGATCGAGGCGAGGGGATTGGATGGGCCGATCACAATCGCGTGAGCGCCCGCGATCGCCGCGAGCACCTCCGCGCTGGGTTTAGCCTGCTCGGCGCCGCGGAACTCCAGACCCTCGACGAGGCCCTCGGCTCGCTGGCGAATCATGAACTCCTGGAACGGTCGCCAGCCGATGGTCGTGCGGATCCAGGTGCGGACGGGGTCGTCGCTCATCGGTAGCACGCGCGCGTGTACGCCGATCGTCTCGTTCAGGCGCGCGAGCGCCGCCGTCGGCCCCCGGCCGTCCTCGTCGCGTAGCCGCGCGCGCTCCACGCACCACGCGAGGTCGCGGTCGCCGAGGTTGAACCACACGTCGCGCCCGAGTGCGCGCAATGCGTCCATCACCTCAAACGTGTCCTCACGCAAGCCCCAGCCACGCTCGTCGATCAGATCGGCCAGCCAGAAGGAGACGAGGTCCGGGTCGGGCGAGACGTGGGCGCCGTAGATCTCGATGTCATCGCCGGTGTTCGCAATCACCGTGAGGCGGGCGGGATCGTCGACGACGTCGAGCATGCCCCGAGCGAGCTTCGCGCCGCCGGTGCCGCCGGCGAGCACGACGATATCTGTGTCCATCAATCCCAGGGTACGTCAGGCAGGCCCGCCAACCGAATCCCCGCGTGGGCCTTGTAGTGCGAGTTCACGGAGATCAGCATCGCCGTGAGCGACTCGGTGATGCGCGCCATCTCCAGCTTGCCGCAGTCGACGCAGCGCAGGCCCGCGATCCGCTCGATCAGGAGCGCCGCGTCGCGCTTGTCCGCGTGCGCGTCCCCGCACAGGAGCACGTCCTGTTCGAGTGGATGGTGCAGGTCGGCGAGCGAGGCGGCGCTGACGGTGTGCAGGGCCGAGACCACGCGCACGCCCGCGGGCGCCATCTCCGCGGCTTGCTGGGCGGCGGAGCCCTGCCACACGCCGAGCATGCGCGTCGCCTTGCCACTGACGGCGGCCGCCAGCGGCACGGTCGCGTCGATCAAGAGCTGGCCGGACGTGAGCGCCTCCTTGAGGTTGGCGAGCGTCTCGGACTGGTTGCGGAACGGGACGGAGAGGATCACGATGTCCGCCGCACGGACGGCATCGGCGTTGTCGTGGCCGGAGAAGGAGCCGTCGGGGACAATCGCCCGCGCGCGCTCGGCGGCTTCGCAGGCGCGGTCCGCGTCGCGCGAGCCGATCGCGATCGGCACCCCGGCACGGGCGAGGCGCACAGCGAGGCCGAACCCCAGCGCGCCCGAGGCTCCGACGATGGCGACCGGGTCGATCGTGGAGGGTGGCACGGCGGGTGAGTATAGGCTTCACGGATGATGAGATTGGAAGGAAAGACCGCGCTCGTCACCGGGGGTGCCTCCGGGATCGGCGCGGCGACCGCGCGGCGGCTGGCGGCCGAGGGCGCGAGGGTGGCGATCGGTGACGTCAACGAGGACGGCGCCAAATCGGTCGCCGGCGAGCTGGACGGTTTTGGGTGCGCGCTCGACGTGACCGACACGGGCTCGGTGCGCGCCGGGGTCGCGGCGATCAGAGATGCGCTCGGCGAGATCGACGTGCTCGTCAACAACGCCGGCACCGACCGGTTCTCGTTCTTCGTGAACTCCGACGAGGAGCTATGGGACTTCGTGCTCGGTGTCAATCTGCGCGGCGTGCTCGCGGTCACGCACGCGGTCCTGCCGCAGATGCAGGAGCGCCGCACGGGCGCGATCGTGAACGTCGCCAGCGAGGCCGGTCGCGTCGGCTCGCAGGGCTCGGTCGTCTACTCGGCCGCGAAGGCCGGCGTGATCGGCTTCACGAAGGCGATTGCCCGCGAGTCCGCGCGCTACCACGTGCGCTGCAACGCCGTCGCCCCGGGGCCGATCGAGACGCCACTGTTCGACTCTGCACCGCAGGTTCTGGGGGAGATCGGCGAGCGTCTGCAGCGGGGCATGGTCAATGCGACCGTGATGGGCCGCGCGGGCGAGCCCGAGGAGGTCGCCGCCGCGATTGCGTTCCTGGCGAGCGAGGACGCGTCATACGTCACCGGCCAGACGCTGAACGTCAGCGGCGGCCTGTCGATGTGGTGAATTTGCCGAGCAAAGTCGGCATTCGCGAGGTCGGCCCGCGCGACGGCTTTCAGAACGAGCCCGAGACGATCCCGACCGCTCAAAAGATCGAGCTGATCGACGGGCTCTCGCGCACGGGCGTCAAGCGCTTGGAGGTCACGAGCTTCGTGCGGCCGGACGTGATCCCGCAGCTCGCCGACGCCGCCGAGGTGCTTGGGGGGATCGACGTGCCCGAGGATGTGGCGCTCAGCGTGCTCGTGCCGAACGAGCGCGGCCTGGATAACGCGCTCGCGCTGCTGGAGAAGTCGCGGGCGAGCGGCGGCAGGCAGGCGTTCGACGAGATCAACGTGTTCCTGTCCGCTTCAGAAACGCACAACCAGAAGAACGTAAACCGCTCGATCAAGGAGTCGCTCGCCGGCCTAGTGGCCGTTTTGGGACGGGCCCGCGAGGCGGGACTGCGCTGCGAGGCGGTGATCTCGACGGCGTTCGGTTGCCCTTACGAGGGCCGCGTTTCGCCCAAGAGCGTGCTCCACCTCGCGCAGAGTCTGCACTTTGCGGGTGCGCACGAGATCGGCTTCGGCGACACCACTGGGATGGCCAACCCGCGTCAGGTGGGCGAGTTCTTCACCGCAATTCGTCAACATCTGAAAAGCCCAGCGGACGGAGTCCAGCTGACCGCTCACTTCCACAACACGCGCGGACAGGGCCTCGCAAACGTGCTCGCGGCCCTGGAGGCTGGGGTAGACAGCTTCGAGTCGAGCTTCGGCGAGCTCGGCGGCTGTCCGGTGCCGGCGGGCGCGACCGGGAACATCGCGACCGAGGATCTCGTCTCGATGCTGCACGAGATGGGGATCGAGACCGGGATTGACCTGGATGCGCTGCTTGAGTGCGCCGGCCGCGTTCGCGAGATCCTCGGCCGGTCCCTGGGCAGCCACACGCTGGTGGCCGGTCCGGTCGAGTGGGTGCCCTGAGTGGAGTGGGGCTAAAGGGGTTCGTCAAAGAAAAATAAGAGAAAATTGAGGCTATGGATAGATGGCGTCCGACGTAGCGAAACGGCGCCTCGATCCTCAATTTTCTCTTATTTTTCTTTGACGAACCCTAACCTGCCGCGACGGTTTCGGTCTCGGCGGCGCCCTCCGCCTTCCGCGCGCTCTCCCGCATCGCCGCGACGCAGTACTCCTGAACCGCGACCTCCATCTCCAGCGTCGTCGCGAGCGCGGGGCGCGCGGAGGCGTCCATCACGCGCTTGGCGCGGCCGACGGCGACGGGAGAGTTGGCGAGCAGCTCATCGACCAAGCGCCTGCGTGGCCGCCTCGAGCTCCGCGGCTCCGACGACGCGGTTGACGAGCCCGATGCGGTGCGCCTCGGCGGCGTCGATCGTCTGCGCGGTCATGATCAGCTCCTTCGCGCGGCCGAGCCCGACGACCGCTGGCAGGCGCGAGGAGCCGCCGACGTCGGGGATGATCCCGAACTTGACCTCGGGCAGGCCGAGCTGGGCGTCGTCGGCGGCGATCCGCAGGTCGCAGCCGAGCGCGACCTCCAGGGCGCCGCCGAAGCAGGCGCGGTGGATCTGGCAGACGACCGGCTTCGGCATCGCTTCGCAGAGGTTCGCGCAGTCGAGGAACACGTTGCGGAAGGGGCGCAGGACGTCGGGGTCGCCGGCGAGGGACATCAGCTCGCCGAGGTCGACGCCCGCGGAGAAGACCGGGCCTTCGCCGCGCAGCACGACGCAGTGCGCCGACGCGTCGTTCGTGGCCGCGCGCAGGGCCTCGCCCAGCTCGACGAGCAACGCCTGGCTCATCGCGTTGCGCTTCTCGGGGCGGTTCAGCACGACGTGCCGGACGGCGCCGCGGTCTTCGGTGGTGACGAGGCTCATCTGGGACGTCCTTTCAGTCGCATGCCTGGGCTCAACTCAGATCCAGCACGGTCGTCGGCGCCTGAATCTCCTCGTCGTGCCCCTCGCGCGGCACGATCGCGGTGCCGACGGCGAAGAACTCGATCGTGTGGCTGCCCCAGCCGTGGCTCTTCTCCTGCAGATCGACGCCGACGATCCCCTCGGCGCCGATTTCCTGGGCCTCGGACTGCATCCGCTCCATCGCCAGCTCGCGCGCGTCATATAGCGCCTGGGTGAAGTTCGAGAGCTCGACGTTGCGACCGGTCTGGGCCATCGACTGCAGCATCCCGCGGTGGGCGACGTGGTAGACGCAGCTGCCCATCACCATCCCCACGGGGCGGTGCCCGGTGCGCAGCAGCGTCCAGAAGTCCTGGCCGGACAGATCGCTGGTGAACGGTCGGCCCGAGGGGGCGCGATGGAGCACGCCGTCGCGGTGCTTCACGGCGGTGCCGATCGCGATGAACTCGGCCATGTCCTGGCCCCACTCATAGCGGCCGATGTCCAGGCGCACGCCGACGACGCCATCGGCGCCGAGCTGGTCGGCCTCCTCCTCCATCCGCGTCATCGCGAGCTGGCGCGCGCCGTACATCGCTTCGGAGAGGACCGTCATCTCCTGGCTTTTCTTCCAGCCCGACAGCTGGATGCCGATGTGGTAGATCGAGCTGCCGACGACCAGGCCCAGAGGCTCGAAGCCGGCCTGCTTGACGAGCAGGAACTCGTTGACCGATAAATCTGATGTGAACAGGCCCGCCTTGTTCTGCTGCAGGCGGGCGCGGCCCGCCTCGGGGACGCCCTCCAGGGAGGATGGGTCGTATGCGGTCTCGCGCTCCTCGGTCATGTCGTGCTCCTTCTCATGCGAATAGGTCGATTACGGGTTCGGGGGCCTGGATCTCGGCATCGGCGTGCTGGTGGATCGCGGTGCCGACGGCGTTGAAGGTGACCATCATCCCGCGTAGCTCGCGAGCGCCGAACCCGCCGACGGCGCCGCCCATGCCGGCGCCCAGCGTGCGCGGCTGGATCGTGTGGCCGATCCGTACGCCGACGACGCCGGAGGCGCCGAGCGCGGCGGCCTGCTGTGTGATCTGGCCCATCGTTCGCTCGCGCGCGCTGTAGAGCGCCTGGGTGAATTCGCTCAGCTCGTAGGGCTGCATCGACCCCATCGCGCCCGGTCCCATGCCGAGCATGCCGCTGTAGGCGTAGCTCGCGAAGAACACCGAGCTCCACGCGACGATCCCGGCCGGCTCGATCCCCGCACGCAGCAGCAGCGCGTAGTCGGCGACCGACAGCTCGGTCATCACCGGCTGCTCGGTGTGGGTGTTCTCGCGGCGCACGGCGGTGCCGAGCACCATGTGCTCCAGCGCGAGCTGACCGCCGCCGGCGCCGGAGCCCAGTTCGGATTCGCCCGCACGCGTTTCCACGCCGACGACGGCGTCGGCGCCGATCTGACGCGCCTCCTCGGCGAGCCGGCCGAGTGCTCGTCCGCGAACCTCGTTGAGCGCCTGCGACAGCGAGTCGAGCTCGACAAGCGCGCTGCCGCCGAAGCTCGTCGCCCCCCACGCGCCTGGTAGCCCATCTGGTAGATCGAGCTGCCCATCACCTGCGAGAGCGGCTTCGAGCCCGAGCTGGTGGCAGAGCGCGAAGCCGTTCACGGACAGGTCGGAGGTGAACGAACCGCCGCGCCCGCCATCTTCGCCCCGTGTCCCGCGCAGCTCGCTCAGGCGCCGCTCGGCCGAGATGGGAATGCCGCCCGCCTCGATCCGCGCGAGCGATTCTTCCTGCTCGCGCTGCTGGGCGGCGTCCTCATCAGGTTCGCCCATCTCAGCGAACCAGCCCTTCCAGCGCCGTGCGCGCCTCGGCGCTGCGCTGCGCCTCTGACTGCAGCTCGGCCGTCAGCGCCCGCGATCCATTGGTCGGGGTCAAGCGGCTCGCGCTTGATCGCGATACCGCCCGATTTGCGCTCGCGGAAGCCTTCGATGCGGTCGCCGTCGATCGTCAGCTGGTAGCGCGTCCCGGTCTCGGAGCCGAGATCGACCTGGATCTGGCGCACGTGCTTCTCGCCGCGGCCGAGCAGGCCGCCGCCGCGGCGCTCCACGCGCGTGCGGCTGGGCAGCGAGGACTCGAGCTTCGCAGCGAGTACCTCGACCGAGATGCGCAGGTCCGTGCCGTCGGCGCGCAGCCCCGCCGCGGAGAGGTCGAAGGTCTCCTCGGTGCTCACCCAACGGAGGCTACCGTGAGCCGGGCGAGTCCGCCGAAGCCGTCCTGCTCAGCGCGCTCCAAGGGCGTGCCCCACAAGCGCGTAATAGGCTCCGATCAAACCGGAGACCAAACGGAGGGTGTATGGCGCAGCAGCAGATCAAGCAGGTGGGCGTGCTCGGGGCCGGGCTGATGGGGCACGGGATCGCGCAGGTGGCGGCACAGGCCGGCTACGAGGTGGTGCTGCGTGAGGTCGACGACGCGACTCTGGCGAAGGGCATCGGCAAGATCGAGAAGCAGCTCGCGCGCGCGGTCGAGAAGGGCAAGTCCTCCCAGACAGGACGCCGACGCGGTGCGCGGGCGCATCAACGGCACGACCGACTACAAGCGACCTGGCCGACTGCGACCTGGTGATCGAGGCGATCACCGAGAGCCTTCCCCTGAAGCTCGAGATGTGGAAGGAGGTCGATCAGATCGTCAAGGCAGAGGCGGTGTTCGCGACGAACACGTCCTCGCTGTCGGTGATCGACCAGGCGGCGTCCACCGGCCGGCCGGGGCAGTTCGTCGGCTTGCACTACTTCAACCCGGCGCAGGTGATGAAGCTGGTCGAGGTCGTGCGCTGCGTGACGAGCACGGACGCGGCGTTCGAGACGGCGCTGGAGTTCGCGAAGTCCGAGGGCAAGCTCGCGATCGGAACCAAGGATCGCGCGGGCTTCATCGTCAACCGGCTGCTCGTGCCGTACATGCTCGACGCGATGCGCGCCTACGAAGAAGGGGTTGGCTCGGTTGGCGAGATCGACGAGGCGATGAAGGCCGGCGCGGGGCACCCGATGGGGCCGCTGACGCTGGCGGACTTCGTCGGCCTCGACACGCTCGGCTCGATCTGCGACGTGCTGTTCGACGAGTTCCGCGAGCGGCGCTTCGCCCAGCCTCCGGTGCTGCGCAAGATGCTGAGCGCGGGCTGGTTCGGGCGCAAGTCGGGGATCGGCTTCTATGACTACTCCGGCGAGGCGCCGGCCGAGAACCCGGGGATCTGAGTCACGGTCCGAGACCCGATACCTGAGAGACGATAGGCAAGTTGACCGATCTGAGCAAGGCCAACAACCGCGCGCTCGGCGGCGGCCCGGAGCGCCATCACGAAAAGGCGCACGAGCAGGGCAAGCTGTCCGTGCGCGAGCGCGTGGCGCTGCTGCTCGACGAGGGCTCGTTCGCCGAGGAAGCGCTGCTGGCGAACTGGGAGCAGGACGGGCTCGGCGCCGACGGCGTCGTGACGGGGGTGGGAGAGATCGACGGCCGGCCCGCGGCGCTGATGGCGAACGACCCGACCGTCAAGGCGGGGTCATGGGGGCCGAAGACGGTCGAGAAGATCCTGCGCATCCAAGAACGCGCATTGAGCCTGAGGATCCCGATGGTCTACCTCGTCGATTCGGCGGGGGCGCGGATCACCGAGCAGGTGCAGATGTTCCCGGGCCGGCGGGGGGCGGGGAGGATCTTTTACAACGAGGTGCAGATGTCTGGGGTTGTGCCCCAGGTATGCGTGCTGTTCGGTCCGAGCGCCGCGGGTGGGGCATACATACCGGCGTTCTGCGACCTGGTGATCATGCGCGAGGGGAACGCGTCGATGTACTTGGGCTCGCCAAGGATGGCGGAGATGGTGATTGGGGAGCAGGTGAGCCTGGAGGAGATGGGCGGCGCGCGGATGCACACGGGGGTGAGCGGGTGCGGGCATCAGTTGGTGGAGAGCGATGAAGATGGGATCGCACTTGCCAAGCGGTATTTGGGATATATGCCCCAAAATTGGGAAACCCACCCGCCCGAGTCCCCGCCGCCGGCGGGGTCGGCGGAGCCCGCGTCGAAAACGCCGATCGCCGAGTTGATCCCGGAGGACGAGAACAAGCCGTTTGACATGAAGCTGCTGATCGCGGCGCTCGTCGACGGGGATTCGCTGCTGGAGATCCACCCACGCTGGGCGAAGGAGCTGATCGTCGGCTACGCGCGCCTGGACGGGCAGGCGGTCGGGATCGTCGCCAATCAGCCCAAGCACAAGGGCGGCGTGCTGTTCGGCGACTCGGCCGACAAGGCCGCGCGCTTCATCTGGACGTGCAACGCGTTCAACATTCCGCTGCTGTTCCTGGCGGACGTGCCCGGTTTCATGATCGGCACGCAGGTCGAGCGCGAAGGCATCATCAGACACGGCGCGAAGATGATCAGCGCGGTCAGCGAAGCGACCGTGCCGAAGATCTCCGTGATCGTGCGCAAGGCATACGGGGCGGGGCTGTACGCGATGGCCGGACCGGCGTTCGACCCAGACGGTTGCATCGCGCTGCCGAGCGCATCGATCGCGGTGATGGGGCCGCAGGCCGCGATCAACGCCGTGTTCTACAACCAGCTCCAGGCGATCGAGGACGATGCCGAGCGCGCGACGAAGACGGAGGAGCTGCGCAAGGAGTACGGCGAGGACATCGACATCCTGCACCTGGCCTCAGAATTGGTGATCGACGCGGTGATCGAGCCGCAGGATCTGCGCGGTGAGCTGATCCGCCGCTTCGCGCAGGCAACGAGCAAGCGCCGCGACTGGCCGGTCAAGCGCAACCCCGTGACGCCGGTTTAGTTCATATCGGCGCGGGGGTGCCCGCGTCCAGGGGGTGATCTGCCTCGAAAGGGGGGTAGGTCTCGGTGAGTAGAAAGATGTAGGCGTCGCTACGCGCGGTGTAGGAGTTGGCGAACACCATCAGGTCGTACAGGCCGCGCGGCATCTTGCCTGTGAAGAGGATCACGAACCAGGCCGCGATCGCGCCGACCTCCAAAAGCAGGCCGATGATGTAGCGCATGATCACGATCGGGATCGCGAGGATGATGCGGACGAGGGTCTTCAGCCGGCTGTAGTGATCGAGCGGCTCGAACTCCATCCGGATCGGGTAGGCGGGGTCGGGCGAGCCGCCGAAAGACGGGTAGGGGTCGCACAGCAGCGCGCCGTAGGCGGTGGCACGCGTGATGAAGCGCGTGTAGCCCGCGACGAAGTCGTACAGGCCGCGCGGGTAGTGGCCGGTGATCACGATCGCGAACCACGCGATCACGAGCACGATCCCAGCCACGATCGCATAGATGTACAGCCAGATCGCCAGCGGGATCATCAGGATCAGGCGGAAGAACGTCGTGAGCCGGTTGCGGTGCTCTATGTAGTCGGCTTCGAAGGTGACGGGATAGGACGACATGAGCTTCCCCCTTGATCGATGTTGGCGCCGCACCGCTCCTGCCGCGGCTGTTGAGAGGCGCAGCGACGGCGAGCGAATCCGAGAAGCGAAACTCATCCTAAGGCGGCTGGCGGCGGATGTGTCGATTTTTTTATCCGCACGGCCGTGTCGCCCACGGCCGTGCGGATCGTCTAGATTCCGCGCGTGGACGCAATCGACCTCGCCTACGCCGGGATCGCCAAGCAGGCGGAGCTGATCGCCACGGGCGAGGTGAGCTCACGTGAGCTGGTCGACATGTATCTGGAGCGGATCGAGCGCTTCAACCCAGCCCTCAACGCGTTCAGGGTCGTGTTCGAGCAGCGCGCGCGGATGGAGGCCGACCAGGCCGACGCCCGGCGCGGGGCGGGTGGGGAGTCGAGTCAGCGCCCGCTGCTGGGCGTGCCGATCGCGGTCAAGGACGAGCAGGACGTCGCCGGCGAGGTGACGACGTGCGGCACGAACGCCTACGGCGAGCCCGCGAAGGCGGACGCGGAGATCGTCAGACGCGCGCGCGCGGCGGGGGCCGTGGTGATCGGCAAGACGCACATGCCCGAGCTGGGCGCGTTCCCATGGACCGAGTCGCCGACCTGGGGCGTGACGCGCAACCCGTGGGAGCTCGCCCACAGCCCCGGCGGCTCCAGTGGCGGCAGCGCGGTCGCGATCGCCGCCGGCCTGGTCGGCGCCGCGTTCGCGGGCGACGGCGGGGGCTCGATCCGCTTTCCGTCCTCCTACTGCGGCCTGTTCGGTCTGAAGACTCAGCGCGGTCGGGTGCCGCTCGCGCCGCACCTGGGTGCGTGGCACGGCCTGGTCGTCAACGGCGTGCTGGCGCGCTCGGTGCGCGACACGGCCTTTTTCTACGACGCGATCGCCGACGGGCCACCCGACCCCAGTGCGGACGAGGTCCCGCCGAGCTCGTTCCTGGAGGCGCTCGGGCAGGCCGGCCCCCTGAAGATCGCGGTGTCGAGCAAGCTGCCGCCGTCGCCGCTGACGAAGCTGCACCCCGAGAACCGCGCGGCGCTCGACGAGACGGTCGCGCTGCTGAGGAAGCTCGGCCACGAGGTGAACGTGTGCGAGCTCGACCACGGGCCGCTCGCGCCCTCGCCCGAGTTCACCGCGATCTACCTGCGCAGCATCCACGAGGAGGCGGCGACGTTCGCCCACCCCGAGCGCCTGGAACGGCGCATCCGCGCGCTCGCCCGCCTCGGGGGCATGCTCCCGCCGGGCGCGGTCGACTGGGCGCTCGGTCGCAGAGCGGCATATGCCGCGCGGCTGAACGAGCCGCTGGCCGACCACGACGTGCTGCTGACGCCGTTGACCCCGGGCCGTCCGCCGAAGATCGGCGCCAACGAGGGCAAGGGCTGGCTGGCGACGACGGTCGCGGCGTCGGCGATGGTCGCCCACGCGGCCTGCTGGAACCTGACCGGACAGCCCGCGTGCTCGGTCCCTGCCGGCTTTGACGCCGACGGCCTGCCGCGCTCGGTGCAGCTGATCGCCAGGCCGAACGACGAGGCGACGCTCGTGGCGCTGGCCGCGCAGATCGAGGCCGAGCGCCCGTGGGCGCAGGATCGCCCGCCCGGCTTCTCGTGAGCGGGGGCGGCGGCGAGCGTCGAGTGTGGGCGGCGGGTGCAGGGACGCCGGCCAACGCCGAGTTGTTGGACGTCGCTGTCGAGGCCGCGCGGATGGCCGGGGGTTTGTTGTTGGAGCGCGCGCGCGCCGGCCGCGAGCTCGAGGTGAGCAGCAAGAGCACTCCCACAGACCTCGTCAGCGAGGCCGACCTCGCGTCCGAGCGCGCGATCAAGGCATTGCTTGCCGAGCGACGGCCGGACGACGGCTTCGTGGGGGAGGAGGGCGGCTCCGAGCAGGGCTGCAGCGGCCTGGACTGGGTGGTCGATCCGCTCGACGGGACCGTGAACTTCCTGTTCGGGATCCCGCAGTGGTGCGTGAGCGTCGCGGTGAAGGACGACGAGGGTACTGTGGCGGGTGCGGTGTACGACCCGAATCGGGACGAGCTGTTCACGGCGAAGCGCGACGGTGGAGCGAGGATGAGCGGGCCTGAGGGGAAGGCCGAGCTGAGGGGATCGGAGCGCGAGCAGCTGGCGAGCGCGATGGTCGCGACGGGCCTGGCCTACGACGCAAAGGTGCGGGCGGCGCAGGCGCGGGTGCTCGCCCGCGCCGTCGGAGAGGTGCGCGACATCCGCCGCTTCGGCAGCGCCGCGCTCGATCTCGCATGGACGGCCGTCGGGCGCTTCGACGCCTACTTCGAGCGCACGGTCAAGCCCTGGGACATCGCCGCCGGCTCCCTGATCTGCGAACGCGCCGGCCTGCGCGTGCTCGACCTGCCCGAGCACGCGGATCTGCCCTACGGAATCCTCGCCGCCCCGCCGGCGATCGCCGAGCAACTGCTGAAGCTGGTTGGAGGCCCTGCGTAGAGACGCATATATTGGTTGCACACGTGCGGCGGTGGCGGAACGGTAGACGCGGAGGCCTCAAAAGCCTCTGTCCGCAAGGGCGTGTGGGTTCGACTCCCACCCGCCGCATCGATTCCCTGACTTAGGCCGGGAGGAGCGGCGCGGCGGGATAGTCGCTTGCGCCGGTGGGAGCGCCGGCCGCCGGGTCGCGCCGCTCGAGCTCGACGTTCCAGCCCTGGTTGAAGCCGCGCATCGCAAACGCCACGAGCAGGATCTGCACGGGGACGATCAGCAGCGTGATCACGCCGAGCAGCCCGGAGTTCAGAGCGGGCTGGGTGAAGCCGGCGTGGTCGCGATCGAACCAGCTGGGCGCGGCCACGAGCGCGAAGATCCCGAGCAGCACGGCGAGCCCCGCCCCGAGCGGCAGCACGCCCCGGCTCCAGCGGCTCACGTAGTAAGCCATCAGCAGGTAGACGAGGATGAAGGCGAGCTGGATCGGTAGCGCCCCCTCGAGCAGGCTCCAGCCACCGATCGTGTTGATCAGCAGCAGCGCGACGGTCACGAGCAGCAGCGCGACGACGATCGCGCGCGTGGTCTGCGCGATCGGCTTGTCGCGGTTGGGGTGCGTGACGATCACGCCGCGCGCGCGGCGGTCCGCTTCCTCGCGGCTACGAAGGGCAGATGACATCGTGGGAAACCATACAATCTGAAGCGGTCCCCGTGTGCGCAAGCGGCGCGGACGGGCCGAGCGGGCGTGGTGGAATTGGTAGACACGCTGGCCTTAGGAGCCAGTGGGCGCAAGCCCTTGGGGGTTCGAGTCCCTTCGCCCGCACTAGCCCTTTTCGGGCGCCGTCTCGCGTGCGATCTTCCAGCCGGCCTTCAGCGGGGCCAGGAAGTAGGGGGGCTCGTCGGTCGCCAGGCGTTCGTCGTAGATGTATTCCTTGACGTAGCCGCTGCCGCCGACCAGTCCCACGATCCCGCGGAACTTCTGTCCGATCGCGCCATAGATGTTGAGGTTCCCGAGTGGGTTACCGCAGTTGAAGTTGTCGACCAGGAACGAGTTGTCGGTCGACAGGATCGCGGCGTAGATCCAGGGGTTTTCCAGGGAGCTGCCGGCCGCGCCGCTGCCGTTGTTGCCGCCCGAGCAGGGGTGGTAGATCCGGACGAAGCGGCTCGCGATCAGGCCGACCGTCGCGGTGCTCGAAGAGGAGGGCGCGGCGGGCGGAGTGACGCCGTAGGGGGTGATGTTGCCGTTGACGATGACGTCGGTTTCCGCGGAGACCGTCAGCGACTTGCTGAAGGTGCCCTTGACGTACACGCTACCGCAGTTTTCTTCTTCTTTATAGGTTTCCGGCGTATCCGTGCTCTTCTGTTCGAATTCTGTGTATTCGCAGACCCCTTCATTTTTCCGAACGTAGATCAGCCCGTTTTTCGGCCATTCGATTTTTGTGACCGTTGCTTCTTTTTTTGGTTCGGGCCAGGTGGTGACCTTGATTTCGTTTGTTTTACCTTCAAGTTCCAGGTAGGTGCGGCCTTTGAATTCGTTTTCCTGCGGGCTGTGTTCGACGAAGACGTGCAGGCTGCTGTCGCTTTCGGGCGCCACCAGTTCCGGACCGATCGTGCTCGGTTTTCCATTGACGGTGTTGTATATGGCGCCGCCCGATCCGCATCCGCCCGAGATCGCGCCCCCGAGCATTTCGATCGAGTCCGGGGGTTCGTGCCCCGCACGGCCAAATTCAGCGCCGCCACAGACCACGGCCGTATCGTCGGTGTGCAGCGGACCGTTCTCGGTGTCTTCCGGGCCGAAGACGATCGACCCGCATTTCCCCAGCACGCCAAGTTTTTCCCGCACGGGACGGTAGTTTTCGCATTCTTCCTGTTCTTCGGGCGTCCCATTTCGTGCCCTCGGATCCTGGTCCTCGTACTGGGTGAAGTAGATGTAGTTGAGGAAGCCCGCCACCTGGAAGTTCGCCACGATTGAGCGCGTGCTCTTGCCCGCCTTGCCGACCGACTTGATCCGGAAGGTGTTAGCCAGGGCCCCTTTGGACTCGATGATCGATTCGAACGGTTTCAACGAGTTGCAGCTCGCTTCTTTGGATGTGCTGGCCGCAAGCGTCGTCACCTTGTAGCTCTCGCCTTTTTCCCCGGGAACTTCGCGTTCGGGTTTGGGACACGTCTCCCAGATGTCCGGATTGGCCTCCAGCTGGTACTGGTATTCTTGCACCCCGGCGAGCGCGGCGTAGTATGCCTGCTTCTGCGTGAGGTCAGTATGCGACTGCTGCACGTCCCCGTTGGCGGCGGTGAAGGCGGCGACCAGCATCAGGCTCGTCACGAGCATCACCAGCAGCGCGATGATCATCGTAAACCCGGCTTGGTCCCCAAGCTTGGGATGGGCGCGGCGAATGTGAGTGTGGGTGTCTATTGACATGGTCCGTCCGTGATCTTGGCTTCGGCGTTGGGCGCGGCGAACGCAAAGGTGTTGAGGCTCGAGAATTCGACAGGCCGGCCGGGAGTGAGATTGTTATCGGATGGCGCCTGGGAAAAACTCACCTGGACGGCGGCGATTTCATTTGCTTCTTTGGCGGTAAACCCTTTTTCGGGAGGTTTCACTTCTTCGAGTGTCCCCGTAGGTGTCGTTTCGCTGCCGGCACTCGTTGTTTCGGAGTACTTGTAGTATCGGAAGATCGGCACTTCTTTGGCTTCCCTGGTCTGCGCGTAGACGTGTTCGGCGAGCAGGACTTCGCTCGCGGCTTCTTTTTCAAATTCGAATTTCGGCCATGTGCTTGTACTTTTCGCGTTGTAGGTCTTGTCGATCAGGTTGCCAGATTTGGGGTAGGTCCCGGTCCATACGAGCCGGTGTTCGGATGCTTCTTTGTATTCGATCACGGCTTTTTCGCTGAAGCCCGTTTCGAAGCGGAGTTGGCTGGGGGTGCTTTCCGCCTGCACGGGCGAGAGTTCGTGGGCCAGGCAGGCCGAGTGCAGCTCGTCGACCATCTTCGTCATCGCGGTGCGGCCGAGCTGGCTGGCCTGGACCCGGTCGGTGATCCGCGAGGCTTGGTGCAGCGTGACGAGCAGGATCGCAAACAGGGCACCGGTCACGACGACGCTGGTGAGCATCGCGATGAGCACCTCGATCAGCGTGAAGCCGCGTGCGTCGCGCACGAGGCGCCGCGTTGTGTGGGAGCTCACGGACATGTGGTTCCCACTTCCACGGTCACTTTGTCTTTGCTTGCTTCTTCTTCTTCAGCCTTTGCTTTTTTATAGGCTTCTTCGTCTTTTAGGTATTCTTTGTAGTCGGCTTCGGCTTCGGCTTTGGGCGTTTCGTATTCAGCCGCCTCCTGCAAGTCGGTTTCGTATTCGGATTTGTCTTTTTTGTATTCCGTTTCGTACTTTTTGTATTCAGTTTCGGCTGCTTTGTACGCGATTTCGGCTGCTTTGTACGCGATTTCGGCTGCTTTGTACGCGATTTCGGCTGCTTTGTACGCGGTTTCGGCTGCTTTGTACGCGGTTTGTGCCGCTTCGTATTTGGTTTTGTATTCGACTTTTTTGGTTTTTTCGTATTCTTTTTTGTAGTTTTCGTAGTTAGTTTTTTCGGTTGTGTACTTCGTTTTTTCGGTTTCGTATTTGCTTTTTTCGGTGGTGTACTTGGCTTTTTCGGTTTCGTACTTCGTTTTTTCGGTTTCGTATTTGCTTTTTTCGGTGGTGTACTTGGCTTTTTCGGTTTCGTATGCCGTTTTCTTTGTTTCGGATTCGGCCTTCTTGGTTTTGTAGGCTTCCTTGGCTTTGTATTCGGCTTCCTTGGCTTTGTATTCGGCTTCCTTGGCTTTGTATTCGATTTCCTTTACTCCGCGTTCTTTTTCGACTTCAGCCGTAGGGCGCTGAGCCAGGTATATCGATACGTTGCCGCCGAGCAGCGCTTTGTTTTCGTATTTGACCCTGTAGATCTGTGTCGAGCCGACCACGCAAAGTTCAAATTCTGTGCCAAACGGCTGGAAGGGATCGGCGAGATGCCCGCCGTTGTTCGGACTGCTCGCGTTGATGGTCGTTGCCTGAACGTGTTTGGTGGAGGGCGCCGACTCGTTGTTAGGTATCGCGCCGGCGCCGCACTTGGGGTTGGTAATCGTGGCCAGGTGCGAATTCGTGGTTTCGAGGTAGTTCCACTTTTCGCTGGCGTGTTCGTTGACGACTTTTTCGGATTCTTTGTAGAGGTTAAGCGTGACGTAGCTCGTCGGTACCAGGACGGAGGGGACCCCGCCGGGGGTGACGTAGACGGTGGAGGGTTTGACGACCCCCCCGGTGATTTTTTCGGGGTTGTTTTCAACGCAGTCGCCCGCATATACCGACCAGGGAGATTTTTCGGCTTCGGTGAAGGGGAAGAGGTCGCTGGGGGATTCGCCGAAGGTTTCGTAGGTGGAGGAGGAGGTGGCGGAGACGGGGTTGTAGACCCCGACGGTGGTGGGTTTGATGTAGCGCGTGCTGGCCACCTCGTAGTCGGGTTTCGCTTCCATCTTCGCGTTGAAGGCCAAGAAGGTGTCGCCCGTGACCGCTTCTTCGACGTTGCCGGTGCCTTCGTTGTTTTTGTGGGTGCGTGTCGTTTTGCCTTCGTAGGCGAATTCGCCCTTGATCGCCCCGCCGCGGTTGTACGTCACGGGGTAGTGGGTGGTGTAGTTGGGGGCGATCTTGACTTCCTTGGGCGGGAATTCGGGGGCGCCGCTGCGGGTGACGTAACCGGCGAGTTCGCGGATTTCGACGGTCGCGGTGGTGGCGGGGATCCCGGCGAAGACGACGCAGCCTTCGGCGCCGGTCGTCTGTTCGAGCGTGACCAGTCCGCCGCCGACGGCGGGGGTGTACTTGACGATCGCCGTGATGCCGGCGACCCCGGAGGTCGGTTCCGGAGCGTTGCCCGCGTCGACCTCGAGCGCCGAGCCGGTCGGTGGGGTCACGATGCTCGAGGCGACGTCGGAGTTGATTTTTTTGGAGCCCCCCAGCGTCGGCCAGGTGACGGTCGAGGTGATCCTGAAGGCGTTGCCACTCTGGCGTTTGGTTTCGGTCACGCTGCAGCCCGCTCCCGACCCGCTGGCGGGCTGAAGTTCGGTCTGCTGCAGAATTTTGTAGACGGTCCCGCCGATCGTCTGGGCGTATAGGTGGGGAGTTTTTTCAAGGATCCCCAGCGTGCTCGCGGGGACGGTGCGCAGCTGCTCCTGGGATTGGGCGGCGAGCAGGGCCGCCTCATTGTGCTGGCGCTGATCTGTCGAAGTGCGGTTTACGGCGTTGAACCCGGTGAGCGTGCCGACCACGATCAGGCCCACGAGCATGGCGCTGATCAGCACCTCGATCAGCGTGTCGCCCGCCTCCGAGGCCAAGGATCTACGTGCGACGCGTGGGTTCCTAGAGTCGCATGCGTCGGCCCGCGCCGACCCCCGATCGAAGATCGGTCAAGGACTCGCAGCCTGGCAGAGAAAGTGCGTATCATCACAAGAGGGGGTTGGGCTATAGACGTTTTCGGCATTCCGAAGCCCCGCCTTTAGCAGGAAGCCCGCCGCGCGCATCTATGTCCCACCGCCCTCGAGCCCCTACAATCCGGAGCCGCCCGGGGGACTGGTGTATCGGTAACACGACGGTCTCCAAAACCGTAACGCCAGGTTCGATTCCTGGGTCCCCCGTCGGCTCTACAAAGCCAAATCCCGAGGCATGCTCGGGTCAACGACGCTTGCCACGGCGGGGAGCTCGACGTTGAACAGGCTGACAACGGCGTCCACGGGGGCGGGGGAGCCCGTCAGGGCGCCCTGGGCCATCGTGCAGCCGATCGCCTGGAGCGTGGCCATCTGCTCGTGCGTCTCGATTCCCGTGGCGACCACGGTCAGCGAGAGTTCACGCCCGACGAGCAGGATCGCCTCGAGCAGCCAGCTGCGGTAGTCCTCGTCCTCGGAGGCGGCGAGCGAGCTGCGGTCGACCCGCAGGGAGTCGAGCGGCAGCTGGCGCAGGTCGGCTTGGTGGGCGTAGCCGCTGCCGCCGAAGTCGTCGATCGCGATGCTCACGCCCAGGCTGCTTGATCTCACGCAGGCGCTCGGCGGCCGCGGCGATGTCGCGCATCACGGCGGTCTCGGGGATCTCGAGCGTGAGCAGCGACGGCTCGATCCCCGACTGCTGCAGGGCGCGCTGCACGTCGGTCGACGAAGCCGTCTCGATTCAGCTGATGCGGCGAGACCTTCACCGAGACGCCGACGCGAGGACCGCTCGGCGGCGGCGCCCCGCCACCTCCCAGGCCGCGGCGCGGCCGCAGGCCTCTTCGAGCATGAAGCGACCGATCGGCACGATCAGCCCGGTTTCCTCGGCCAGCGGGATGAAGCGCGTCGGGCGCCAGCACGCCCTGCGTGGGATGCCGCCAGCGGATCAGCGCCTCCAGGCTGGCCACCTTGCGGGTGTGCAGATCGTAGATCGGCTGATAGAGCAGGAAGAACTGGTTCTCCGCCAAGCGCCGTGTTCAGCTCGGCCTCGAGCACCGCGCGGCCCTCGATCACGGTGCGCATGTTCGCGTTGAAGAGCGTGTAGCGGTCCTTGCCCGCGGTCTTGGCCGAGACCAGGGCCAGGTGCGCGTCGCGCAGCAGGTCATCGGGCGTCGCGTAGCGGCCGAAGGCGACGCCGATGCTCGCGGTCAGGACGAAGCTCGGCCCGAAAGCGTCGAGCTCGACCGGTTTGTGCAGCGCCTCGATCATACGCTGGGCGAGGGAGTCCAGGCGCACTCCGCGGGCAGCCGATTCGACCAGCACGACGAACTCGTCTCCGTCGAGCCGGCCCACCGTATCTCCAGCGCGCACCACGTCCTCGAGTCGTTCCCCGACGATCTTCAGCAGCTGATCGCCGGCGGTCAGCCCGAGCTTCTCGTTGACCTCGCTGAGCTGGTCGATGTCGACGAACAGCGCGCCCGCCAGCATCCCCGAGTCGCGTCCCGCCCGCGCGACCATGCGCTCGGCGCGGTCCAGCGTGAGCTCGCGGTTGGGGAGCCCGGTCAGGGCTCGTAGAGATACTTGTCGGGCAGCGCGCCGTCTTGCGCGTCGGCGCTGGCCTTGGCCTCGGCGCCGGCCTTTGCCTCGTCCTCCGCCGGCGCCGTTGCCGGCGTTGACCAGCGAGCGGCGCCGAGCAGGAACACCAGCAGGCCGAGCAGCACGCTCAGCCAGGATCCCGCCGATCAGCAGCGCGAGCGCGTCTCCGTCATTGAACACGTTCGCGCCGGCCGCGGGCGCGAAGCTCGTGACGGTCCAGCCGTCGTGCAGGTCGATCGTCGTGCTCTGCGCGTCTGACGGCGGGGCGCCGCTCGTGAATACGAGGCGCGAGCCGGCCCGGTTCGCGGAGGGGCCCGGTAGCGTGAGCGCTCAGCGCATAGCCGGGATGGCCCACCAGCACCTGTCCCAGCAGGGCTCCGGGCACGAGCACCTCGCGCAGCCATCCGACCGATGCCGCGGTGCGGCCGAACACGGTGTGCGGGGTCACATTGCCTCGATACACGGGCGTCGTCGATCGCCAGCGCCTGTCGTTTCCCGGCCGAGATGGGGTGATAGATGCTCAGCCCGGTGTTTCGACTGCAGCAGCAGCGCGGGCGGGACGTGGACGGGCGCGGGGGAGGGGGAGACCTTGACGGGCGTTGGGGTGGGGGAGGCTTTGACGGGCGTAGCGGAGGCCTTGACGGGCGCGGGCTTTGGGGGCGCCGGCAGCAGGCCGAGCGCGTCGAGCTCCGGGATAGCGACGCCGTGTGCGCGCCCACGTGACCCAGCGGGCGAATTCGGCGGGCGGTCGCCTTCGGATTGCCGGCGAAGAAGGTCGAGGCCGCGACGGTGAGCTCTTCCTGGCGCTGGATCGCCAGCTTCAACGTCGAGGCGATTGCCCGCGAGCCCTGCTGGAAGCTCGTTTCCGTCTTCGCCGCATCATGGTGCGCCACAGCGCGCGCGCCGAGCACCGAGGCGGCGCTTCCGGCGAGGACGCAGACCACGGCCGCCGCGGCCCACATACCCCTGCGGCGATTGCCGCGATCGGCCGCTCCCTCGTCGCCGGCGGCCTGTCCAGGCTCCGCAACTTGCTCAGCCTCGGCTGATGCGGCGGCCTCGACGGACTCGATTCCCTGCCCGGGGACGGGCTCGGCTTGTGGGTCGGGGCCGGGGTTGGGATTGGTTTGGGGTGTCGTGTCGTCTGACATGGCGATCTCGTTTGGTTACCAAGATGCGCACATGCGCTCTCGGGTCTTTGATCGGGCGTAAATAGGGATGCCTATCCGGGCTGTGTACGTATTTCGACAAATGACCGATATGCTAAAGTCCATAAAACTGATAGAAAATCTATACAATATGTCGATAGAGAGCAAGAGAGCAACCGAGAACGATGCGGCGAGAGATGCAGAGAGCACCGAGAACACTGCGCGAGAGCGATGAAGAGAGCCCGATGAAGACCGATATCCACCAACATCTCTGGACCGAGCCGCTCGTGCAAGCGCTCGCCCAACGGCGTGAGCTGCCCTTCGTCCGCCACGAGCACGGGCTGACCGTGCTGTTCGGAGCCGGCGAGCGGCCCTACGTGATCGACCTGGCAAGCGAGGCGCCCGCGCGTCGGGCCGCGCTCGTCAAGCGCGATGGCCTCGACACAGCCCTGCTGTGCCTGTCAAGCCCCGTGGGGATCGAGTCGCTGCCCCGCGCGCAGGCGCAACCGTTGCTCGACGCCTACCACGAGGGCGCGCTTGCGCTCGGCGAGCCCTTCGGCGTGTGGGGCGCGATCGCGCTCAGGACCCCGACCCGGACGACGTCAAGGAGGCGCTTCACCGCGGTTGCGTCGGCGTCTCACTGCCCGCGGGCGCGCTCGCCGGTGTCGATCAGCTCGCGCGCGTGCAGCCGCTGCTCGCGCGCCTTTCCTCGCTCGGCGCGCCGTTGTTCGTCCACCCCGGAGCAGCCACCGCACCCGGAGCCGGGGTGACGTCACTCGGCGACCCGCTCTGGTGGCCTGCGCTCACGCGCTACGTGGCCGACATGCACGCGGCCTGGCTCGCGTTCATGCACGCCGGCCGCTCCGAGCACCCCGAGCTGAAGATCGTCTTTGCGATGCTCGCCGGGCTGGCGCCGCTGCACGCCGAGCGCCTGGCCGCACGCGGCGGTCCCGATCGCTCGGAGCCCGGCCGGGAGTACGACCCGCTCACCTTCTACGACACCTCTTCCTACGGAGGAGCCGCGATCGGCGCCTTCACAGAGGCGATCGGCTCACCGGGCCAGCTCCTGTACGGATCCGATCGCCCCGTCGTCGAGCCCACCTTGCTGGAGGAGTCCGCGGCGCTCGACTGGGATCTGCTCGCCGACGCCGCGACGCGTGCGCTCGGCGGGGTCCCTGCGCAAGTGGGGGCCGTTCGATGAGACCCTCGCTTGCCTCCGTCCCACGTCCGCGCGGGCGGGATCTGACCGGCCCCGAGCTGCAGGCCTTCGTCGCCGAGCTCGCCGAGCGGCCGGAGCTGTGGATCCACCGCGTCCGTCACGACCATACCCAGCGCGTCTACGAGGAGCTGCTCTCCGACGCGCACCTGACCGCCTGGCTGATCTGCTGGATGGACGACCACGACACCGGCTTTCACGACCACGACATCTCCGCGGGCGCCGTCGCCGTGGTGGGAGGACGTGTGCGCGAGGAGCGCCTCGCGATCGACGGACCGACACGCGATCGTATTTTTGGGCCCACCCAGAGCTTTCACTTCTCAGCCGCCGACATCCACCGTGTGCGCCACACGGGCGAGCACCCGGCCGTCACGCTGCACGTCTATTCACCACCGCTCGCGCGGATGGGCGCGTACGTTGTGGGCGAGGACGGCGTGCTCGAGCGTCACTCGGTCGCGCCCGAGGAGGAGCTGCGGCCGCTGGCTGTGTCTCCCGCCGTTCCCTAACCGGGGGCCCCGTTCCTAATCGAGAGGGCTCGCGCCCGGCATATCCGGCTTGCCACCCGCGCGGCGTTCGACGCCGCTCTCGCCCGCGATCAGGATGCAGCTGACCATCTGCGGCGCGAACAGTCCGTGCTCGACCACGCCGGGGGTCGCGCTCAGCCGGCTCGCCAGGCTCGCGGGATCGCCGATCGGGCCGAAGTAGTCGGCGATCAGATTGCCATCTGGGCTCTCCAGGTTCGCCCGCAGCCGCGCCTCACCCACCTCTGTGAGCGTGTGCTCCACACCGAAGCGCAGCAACTCCAGCGGCACCGGCGCCCCGAGCGCCGGGAGGACCTTCTCGGCCGAGACGATCACCACGAACTGCCGCGCCGCCGCCGCGACGATCTTCTCGCGTGTCTGCGCGGCGCCCCCGCCCTTCACGAGCCATCCATTCGGGTCGACCTGGTCGGCTCCGTCGATCGCGATGTCCAGCTCGCCCACCGCGTCGAGGTCTTCCACGGTCAAGCCGAGCGCGCGCGCCGCCTGCTCGGTGGCCGGCGAGGTGGCCGCGCAGCGCAATCCGCGCAGGCCTCTCTCGGACAACGCGGGCAGCAGATATGCGACGGTCGAACCGGTGCCCAGACCGACGCGCATGCCATCCTTTACCATCGCGGCCGCGGCCTGCGCGACTGCGAGCTTGAAGCGCTCGCTCAGTGGCGGCTGGTGCCGCGCAGTCGCACGATCGGGCGCCATGGTGGGGGCGAGCGTATCGCCCCGGCCGGCTCTCTGAGGCGCAGCCGCTCGGGCGCGTCCGGCCGGTGTAGCAGGAAGCCCTGTCCCACCGCGCAGTGCAGCTCGCGCGCGAGCGCCAGCTGGCGGTTGGTCTCGATTCCCACGGCGATCGCGGTCAGGCCGCTCTCGCGGGCGAGCGCGAGCGCCGCGACGACCATCGCGCGCCTGTCCTTGTGGCGCTCGAAGCCATGGATCAAAGAACGGTCGAGCTTCATCATGTTCAAGGGCAGGCTCCCCGGCAGGCTGAGCGTGGACTGGCGCGCGCCGAAGTTATCGAGCGCGACGGCCACGCCGAGGCTCCTGACCTCCTTCAGTACCGCGCGCGCGCGGGCGGGGTCGCGCAGGACCACCTCCTCGCTCACCTCTACGCACAGGGCATTCCCCGGCAGCCGGCAGTACAGCAGCGCCTCATGCACCCGCTCGGCGAGGTCGGACCCGGTCAGCTCACGCGCGGAGATGTTCACCGAGACCGGGATCCCGATCCCGTCGCGGCGCCACGCGGCCGCCTGGGCGCAGGCGGTGTGAAGCACCCAGTCGCCGATCTGCACGATCAGCTCGCCTTCCTCGGCCAGCGACAGGAAGCGCAGCGGCGCCGTCGACTCACCGCCGTGGGGATGCCAGCGGACGAGCGCCTCGCAGCCGACCGGTCGCCCGCCGTCGAGCGGCAGCAACGGCTGGTACTCGAGCAGCAGCTCGTGCCGGGGCAGAGCGTGGTCGAGGCGGTCCTCGAGCTCCAGCCGCGCCGAGGCCTCGCGGCGCAGATCCTCGTCGAACAGCTCCAGGTTGTGCCCGCCCGCGCCCTTCGCCCGGTACATCGCCACGTCGGCCTCGCGCAGCAGGTCCTCGGGCTCGGCCCCCGGGTTGTGCGTGATCGATACGCCCACCGACGCGAGCATCGAGACCTCGGCCGAGCCCACCTGGAACGGCTCCTCCAGCGCGTGCAGCACGCGCTCGGCGACCGCGAGCGCCTCGGCGTCTGACTCGAGATCCTCGGCCAGGATCACGAACTCGTCACCGCCCAGCCGTGCGACCGTGTCTGAGTCGCGCAGCATCTCGGCCAGGCGCTCTGAGACCGAGATCAGCAGGTGGTCGCCGACGGCGTGGCCGAGGCTGTCGTTGATCGCCTTGAAGCGGTCGAGGTCGATGAACAACAGCGCGATCGGCCCGTTTGAGCGGCGCAGCCGCGCGAGGGCCTGGCGCGCGCGGTCCATCAAGAGCAGGCGGTTGGGCAGCTTCGTCAGCGGGTCGTGCAGCGCCTGGCGCTCCAGCCACATGCGGTCGGTCACGTCCTTCGCGGCCGCGTACCAGGCCTCGCCGTCGCAGCGCGCGCTCCACAAAAGCCAGCGCCAGGACCCGTCGCGGTGGCGGTAGCGGTTGGTGAAGTTCACGAACTGCGCGGCCCGGTGGTGTCCGGCGAGCGTGAGCGCGAGCGTCTGCTCGAGGTCGTCGGGATGCACGAGCTCCTGCATTGGGTGCGCTTTGAGCTCCTCGATCGACCAGCCCAGCAGTTGCTCCCAGGCCGGGTTCAGCAACGTGAAGCGCCCGTCGAGCGAGATCGCGGCGAGCAGATCACTGGTCATCTCGAACAGCCGTGAGATCTGCGCCTCGCCGGGCAGCGCGGGGTAGGTCACGGCCGCGCTGGGGCTGACACCGGTCGAGCTGGAGCTCAGGACGGCGGCTGCGCCGGAGTCCACATCGACCACGCCGGAACCCAGGCCGGGGACCTCCTCGACCCCCTTGGTGCTGGCCGGGAGATCGGTCGTCGTCGGGTGCGAGCGCATGATCCTGCTCATCACTCGGCGGCCTGGTGGCGTTGCTCGGGCAGCTTGCCCGGGGTTGGACGGATCTACTACGGCTTTATTCCCGACGGGTTCGATATTCCGCCGGGTGGGTCACGCATTCCTACTGGCCCGATTCAGCGCACCATGGGTCGCTCAAGAATGGGCCGCGCCGAGCGGCGCCGCCGGCTCGGGAGGTTCGTCTGGCCCCGGTGTGGCCGCACCGGCAGCGGCGTCCGCAAGGAGATCGTCCCCGCGCAAAAAGCGCCACACCGAAAGGCACGCGAGCACGGTCATGATCACCGCGCTGGAGACGCACCACTCGCAGATTTTGTGCAGCGTGAACAGCTCGCGATAGGTCAGATAGAGGCTGAAGCCAAACCCGCCGAGCACCAGCGCCGCCGTCACGAACCGGGCCCGTTCGCCGTCGGGAACAAACAGCGAGCCGAGGATCGCGATGTACCCGAGCAGCCCGATCAGCGCGACCGGCACGCCGGCGAGCAGCGAGTACTGCGATTTCTGAACCTGGCTGCAGGGGTTGCCCTTGATCGAGCAGGGGGGGGTGACGCCGGAGTAGTGGACGTAGGTGAGGTAGGCGGCCAGGCAGAGGCCGATCGCCGTCAGGACGATCATCGTCTTGCGGAGCGCGCTCGAGCTCACGACGGCCGGCCTCGCGTCTCGATGCCGGTGCTCGCGATCATGACCGGCCCGGTGTCCCGACACTGGCGCTCGAGGTCATGACTGGCCTATCCTCTCCGAGCCGGCCCGAGCTAGCCGTGGAGCTGCTTTTCGATCGCCGCTTCATACGGCGCCGGTTCGGTGAACGTGCCCGGTTCGAACTTTTCCAAGGTGCCGCCGGTTTTGCCGAGTTCGAAAGACGGTGTGCCGGTGAAGCCGGCCTGGCTGGCGGCCTGGGCGTCGGCGGCGAGGAGGTTGGAGTAGGTCGGTTCGCTGCGCGCGGCGGTCCAGTCGGCGAGGTTCAGGTGAGGAACCTGCGAAGCGATCCCCTGCAGGTAGCTTTCGTTCACGTAGCCCGAGTCCTCTTCGCCCTGCTCGTGGTAGAAGGTCTCGATGAAGTACCAGCCGAGGTTCTGCTTGCCGGCGGCGTAGGCGGCGACCTGCTGATCTTTGAAGGTTTCCGGTTCACGCGTGGCCGTCTCCAGCGCGTGGTACTCGATCCGCAGCTTCCCCGTGCGCACGTACTTCGCGATCAGCGTCGGCAGCACCTGGAGCGTGAACTCCTTGCAGATCGGGCACTCCAGGTCGCCGTAGTACTTCATCGTCACCGGCGCGTTCGGGTCCCCGAGCGTGTTCCCGCTCTGGGGGATGCCATCGATTAGCGTCTTGACTTCCGCAACCGTCGCGTTGGATTCGTGACTGCCAACGCTGACGGTCTTTTTCCCGCCGCCTCCACCGGAGGCGATCGCGATCCCGACGATCACGATCACCACGACCGCGACGACGATCCCGAGTTGCGTCAGGCGCGCGCGCCGTTTCGCACGGGCGACCTCGGCCTGCTCCAGCGCTTTGCGTTCGCCGCGGGCCTGCTCGCGACGCTGCTTGCGTGTGAGGTCGCCCTCGTCGTCTCCCGCTCCCGAGCTCATGGGTCCTCTTTCTACACGTTTTTACTGAAGCCTGGTTAAGTGATCTAAGTAGCGCGCCGGATTACCCGCCCCCGTAGCTCAGCCGGATAGAGCAGCGGATTTCTAATCCGCAGGTCGCTGGTTCGAATCCAGCCGGGGGCATCATACGCTTGACATACTTGTTGGTATGTGATGGGATACCGTCCGGTATGCGAACTGCAGACAAAGCGAACCGCAGACAAAGGGGGCCTTTGAGAACCGAGTCCATCACCCACACATCCGTCGGCCTGCCTCCCGGACCGAGGATGCCGCGCGTCGCGCAGTCGGTGATCTGGTACCGCAGCGCACAGTGGTTGATGGACCAATGCCAGGCGCGGTTCGGCGATATGTTCACGCTGAAGATCGCCAACGAAGGCACCTGGGTGATCACGTCCGATCCGGACACGATCAAGCAGGTGTTCACCGGCGACTCGGGCCTGTTGCACGCGGGGGAGGCGAACCGCATCCTCTTGCCCGTGCTCGGGCCAGATTCGGTGCTGCTGCTCGACGACGCGCCTCACCTGCGCCAGCGCCGGCTGCTGTTACCCGCATTCCATGGCGAGCGAATGCAGCGCTACGGCGCGCTGATGGCCGACGTCGCCGCGCAAGAGATCGAGCGCTGGCCGCTCGGCGAGCCCCATCCGCTGCGCCCGCGCATGCAGGCGATGACGATGGAGATCGTCCTGCGCGCCGTGTTCGGCGTCTCCGAGGGCCCGCGTATGGACGAGCTGCGCCGCGAGCTGCGTGGGCTGTTGGACGCTGTCACCGACCCCTTCAAGGGCATCGCGATGCTGGCGCTGGGAGCCGATCGGATCACGCGGATACCGGCCTTCCGGCGGGAACTCGAACGCGTCAACGGTCCGATCTACGCGGAGATTGCAGAGCGTCGCACCGCCGCAGACCTCGCCGAGCGCGATGACATCATGTCGCTGCTGCTGCAGGCCACGCACGAAGACGGCAGCCCGATGGGCGACTCGGAGTTGCGCGACGAGCTCCTTACGCTGCTCGTGGCTGGCCACGAGACGACCGCCAACGCGCTCTCCTGGGCGGTCGAGCGGCTGTGCCGCCATCCGGAGCGGATGGAGCGCCTGACCGAGGAGGTGCGCGCCGGCGAGGACGCGTACCTGCAGGCCACGATCCAGGAGACCTTGCGCCTGCGTCCGGTGATCTCGATCGTGCTGCGCCGTCTGCAGGAGCCGATGGAGCTGGGCGGGCGGCTGCTGCCGGCCGGGGCCTCGATCGTGCCCTCGATCCACCTCGTCCACCGTCGCGCGGACATCTATCCCGAACCGAACGAGTTCCGCCCCGAGCGCTTCATCGAGGCCGAGGGCGGCCGGGCGCCGGGGACGTACACGTGGATCCCGTTCGGCGGTGGCATCCGCCGCTGTCTCGGCGCCGCGTTCGCCCAGTTCGAGATGGAGGTCGTCCTACGCGAGCTTGTCTCACGGCGCACGCTGGCCCCGTCGCGGCCCGAGTCCGAGCGCAACTACCGCCGCGCGATCACCGAGACCCCGCGCCGCGGCGCCGAGGTTTTGATCGGACGTCCACCCGCTGGCTGCCCGGCGGCTTACAAGCCTGAGACTGAACTTCAGGTCGAGACTGAGGCTGATGTCGCTACCGGGCGCGAGGCCATCCCAGAGGCGACCCCGGTTTGAGCGCCACCGCCGTCCGCGCCGGCCGGCGCGGCGCCCCAAGCAGAATGCAGCGCAGCGTGCAGACGCGCGCCGCGCTGCTGCGCTCGGCCTCGCGCACGATCTGCGAGCTGGGCATGCACGGTGCCTCGATCGATCGCATCGCCGCCGACGCTGGGTATACGAAGGGCGCGTTCTACGCGCACTTCGCCTCCAAGGAGGATCTGTTCCTGACGATGCTCGACGAGCATTTCGCGACCGAGCTCGCGCGCCTGGACGCGGTGCTGACCGGTACCGGCGACCCCGCCGAGGAGACTCGCGCCGCGGCCGAGGACTTCCTCGAGCACATCGACTCCGACCCTGAGTGGCGCCGTCTCTACCAGGAGCTCGCCACCCACGCCGCCCGCCACGATGCCTTCCGCGCCGAGTTCGCCGCGCGCCAGCGCGATCTGCGCGAGCGGATGGCTGCCGTGTTCACGCGCTGGGCCTCGGACCTGGGGGTTACCCCGCCCGTCCCGTCCGAGGACGTGGCCGCGATGACGTTCTTCATGGCCGACGGCTTCCTGCTCGACCAGCTCATCGACCCCGAGCTCGATCCCGCGTTGTACGGAAAGATGTTTGAGGTGTTCATTCACGGGCTGATGGCGATGGCCGACCCGGGGTAGGCGACGATCTGACGGGAAACAGCCCTAGATTTCGCAAAATGTGTACTCACACCAGCCCATGCGGGTTCTGCGGCGCGGGCACGGAGACGAATCGGAGCCTAAGCGGAACCCGGCTCTGAGCCCGCGCGCGCCGCGTCCGCCTCGGCCCGGGCGCGCGCGATCTGCTCGAACTCGCCACGGAACTCGGTGAGGCTGTCGGCGAGCGCCGAGAAGTCCGAGCCGGGAAGCACCAGCAAATCGAGTGGCGTCAGCGCTCGCATGCCGGCGCTGCGCGGACGGCGCCCGAGCAGCGCCATCTCACCGAAGTATTCACCCGGCCCGAGCGTGCTCACAACTTGCGTCTCAGAGCCGACGAGCTTGAGCACCTCCACCTGTCCGGAGAGAATCATGAACAGGCTGTCGCCGGTGTCTCCCTCGCTGAAGACGATCTCTCCCGGCTCGTAGTGGGCCTGGGTGGCGCCGCGGCCGGCGCCGAGATTGAGTTGCACGGGGTGCGCCGGGAGCATCATGTCGCTCAGCCACGAGATCGCGACACGCGCCTTGCGCGCGGCTCCCGGGAGCTTTGACCAGTAGATGCCGCGCCACATCAGCCAGGCCGGCAAGCCCTCCACCGTGATCCCGCCGGGCAGCTCGGCGACTGCTCTGTGATGGCCGAGCGCCCCGAGCTTGCCGAGGCCGGTGAACGCGAACGAGCGCAGCGGCGTGTGCGTGTGAGTCGCGACGATGTTCGCCGCGAGCACCTTCGCCTGGCGAATCGCGTGCTGTGCGGTGGGTGGGCTCGGCTCGCCACCGGGCATTGGGATCAGCCCGCAGTCCCCGACGGCCCAGATGCCGTCATGCCCGGTAACCGCGGTGGTGGCATCGCATCGCAGCCTCCCGCGCTCGGTCGGTAGCCCGAGCGCCTCGACGAGCGGGTTTGGCGAGGAGGGCACCGTCGAGATCAGCGTGTGCGTGGCGATCCGCCGCCCGTCCGCGAGCACCGCGCTCTGCGGGCTCGCCGCCACTAGACGCTGGCCGAGCAGCAGCTCGATACCTTGCTCGGCGAGCGCGGTGGTCGCATACTTCGCCAAGTGCGGCGTGAGCTCCCGCTCCAGCACGCTCGTGCCGCTGTGCACGAGGACGATGCGAACATCCTCGCGTGGGATCGAGCTGTAGTGCTGAGCGGCTCCCCGTACGAAGTCATTGAGTGCGGCCGCCATCTCGGTGCCCGAGAACCCACCGCCGGCGATCACAAACGTGAGCATCGTGCGCCGCACCTCGGGATCGCTGATGACTGAGGCCTGCTCGAGGACGTGGATCACGTGGTTGCGGATGCGGACCGCGTCGGCGAGCGTCTTGAACGGCAACGCGTGCTCGGGCAGGCCGGGGATGCCGCGGAAATCCGTCACGTTGCCGAGCGCGAGCACGAGATGGTCGAACGCCAGCTCGTGTGTCTGGGGTGTGAGTCCCGCGCCGAGGGTGACGATGCGTCGCTCGAAGTCGATGCCCTCGATCTCCCGCACGAATAGGTCGGTGCGCGGCAACAGCTGGCGCAGCGGGCTGACGGTGTCGAGGATGCCGACGTCGCCTGCAATCACCTCCGCCAGCATCGGTTGGAAGACGAGGTAGTTCTCGCGGTTGACCAGCGAGACGTCGACCGGCGCGCCCTTGGCGGCCAAGCGTTCGAGGTAAAGCGCGGTGTAGACGCCGCCGAAGCCACCACCCAGCACAACTACGCGGGCACGGCTCGCCGGTCCAAGATCCACTTTTGCCGATGCCATCCGCCGATTCTCGCAATCCCAGCGAGCTGGAGTGGGGCGCCATCCCCTGGCAAGCTGTAGGGAAGACCACGATGGGACTGCACTTCGAAATCTCACAGCACTTCCTCGACGAACCCGCGCAGCGCGCGGGCTTCATCCTGCTCGGTGCGTTTCTCGCTTCGTTCCTGTTCATCCGCACGAGCGCGCGCCTGATCCGCAGCCCGCGCGTGAGCTGGTGGCCCGGCAGCGTGACGACCAGCGGTGGCCTGCACCTGCACCACCTCGTGTGGGGGATCGTGCTCCTGCTGCTGTCGGGCTTTCTCAATTTCGCGCTCGGGCCGACCGGTGTGTGGTTGGACGTGCTCGCGGCGCTGTTCGGGATCGGCGCCGGGTTGACGCTCGACGAGTTCGCGCTGTGGGTGCATCTCGAGGACGTCTACTGGGCCGAGCAGGGCCGCGCCTCGCTCGACGCCGTCGTCGTCGCGGCGCTGCTCGGAGGGCTGATCGTGCTCGGCCTCGCCCCGTTCGAACTGGCCGATCAGTCCTCCGCGATCGCGTCGATCCTGGTCGTGGTCGCACTCGACGTGGCGCTGTGCATCCTTGCGATCCTCAAGGGCAAGCCGATTCTCGGCCTCACGGGCGTGTTCATCCCGCTCGCCTCGCTGATCGGCGCGGTCCGTCTCGCCACCCCCACATCGCCCTGGGCGCGCCGTCGCTATTCACCCGAGTCTCGGAAGCTTCAGCGAGCGCAGGCGCGCTTTGCGCGAGTGCGCCGCCGTCGCCGCCGAATGTCCGACGCGATCGCGGGAACTCCCAGCCAGCCTGGAGACTGAGTGAGGAGCGCCAACATCTAGTCTGGGTCGATGCAGCCGAGCCCGAGCGCACCGAGCACCGACGAGATCCTGCTCGGCGACAACCTCGATCTGCTCCCGGGCTTCGCGGATGAGGCTTTTCAGCTGATCTACATCGACCCGCCGTTCAACACCGGTAGGGAGCAGACCAAGAAGACATTGCAAACGACTCCGGACGAGGACGGCGACAGGACGGGGTTCAAGGGCCGTCGCTACAGGACGCGCCTGCTCGAGCAGTCCTCCTATCGCGACCAATTCGACGACTACCTCGCGTTCCTGCAGCCGCGTCTGGAAGAAGCCCACCGGCTGTTGAAGAACACGGGGACCCTGTACTTCCACATCGACTACCGGGAGGCGCATTACTGCAAGCTGCTGTTGGATGAGATTTTTGGGAGAGAGAGATTTTTAAATGAGATCGTTTGGGCGTACGACTACGGGGCGAGAGCGAAACGGAGCTGGCCCAGGAAGCACGACACGATCCTGGTCTACGTGAAGGATCCGAAGAAGTACTTCTTCGATTCCGAAGAGGTCGATCGCGAGCCGTACATGGCCCCCGGGCTCGTGACCGCGGAGAAGGTCGCCCGGGGGAAGCTGCCGACGGATGTGTGGTGGCACACGATCGTGCCGACGAACGGCCGCGAGAAGACCGGCTACCCGACGCAGAAGCCGGAGGGAATCGTGCGCCGCATGGTGCAGGCCTCGACGAGGGAGGGCGACTGGTGTCTGGATTTCTTCGCCGGTAGCGGCACGCTGGGCGCGGTCGCCACACGGCTCGGGCGGCGGTATGTGTTGATCGACTCCAACCCCGAGGCCGTACAGATGATGCGTGTCCGTCTTGGGTAAACCCGCGATCGATCCGGGCGCCGGGCCTGCGAGCGCCGAGCCTGCGTCCGCCACGAACGGCAGCCCTGCGAGTGGCTCGGGCGCCAGGCCCACGACCGGCTTGCGCCCCTCAGAGCGAGCGGCGCTCGCGGTGACGTTCGCCGCCGCCGCCGCGCGCTACTGGATGAGCGTCTACCCCCACGTCCTGCGCGAGGCGCGCCACTGGCGGGGCCGCGCCGAGCAGGTCCCCGACGCGGCGCTGCGCCGCCTGGCCCTGAGCACGCAGCGCCAGGAGCGGGGCAATCTCGAAGGCGCCGCGGCGTTCGCGGTGCTGGCGCCGCGTCCGCAGCGCGCGCGCGTGGTGCGTGCGGTGGTCGCGTTCCAGGCGATCTACGACTACGTGGACACGCTCGCCGAGCAGCCGAGCGCGGATCCGGTCGAGAACGGACGGCAGTTGCATCGCGCGCTGCTGAGCGCGCTCGATCCCGGCACGGGACAGCCCGATCCGGGACCGCCCGACACGATAGGGCCCGACACGGGACGGCCCGACTACTACCTGCATAGCCTCCACAAAGAGGATGGCGGCTACCTGGGGGAGCTGATCGATGCCTGCAGGAGAGCGTTTGGAGCCCTGCCTTCACATGCCTCGCTCACGGCGCCGGCGCAGGGCGCGGTGCAGCGCATCATCGCCTTTCAGGGTCTCGCTCACGACGGCGAGGATGGGCACGAGGACGCGTGGCGGGAGTTCTCTGACTGGGCGGATGCCCAGACCCCACAGGGCAGCGGGTTGCTTTGGTGGGAGACGGCGGCGGGCGCGGCTTCCTCGCTGCTGGTGTTGGCGCTGATCGCCGCCGCGGCCCAGCCGAGCGTGAGCGAGGAGGACGCCAGCGCGATCGCGCTGGCTTACTTCCCCTGGATCGGCGCGCTGCACCTGCTGCTCGACAGCCTGATCGATAAAGCAGACGACATCGGGAGCGGCCGCTACAGCCTCGTCGATCACTATGCCTCACCGCGGGAACTGGCCGTCCGCCTGCAGGCGATCTCGGCCGAGGCGATGCGCACGAGCGAGGGGCTCCCCAACGGCCGCCAGCACAGGCTGATTCTCGCCGCGATGGCGAGCTTCTACCTCTCCCAGCCGCAGGCGTCCGCTCCCGACGGCGCTCCCGCCAGAGCCGAGATCCTCGCGACGCTGGGCGAGTGGGCGGCGCCCGCGATGTGTCTCTTCCGCCTGCGGGGGCGTCGCGGGCGCCGACGTGGGAGCCTTTGAGCGATGTACCACATCCAGCTGAGGCAGTTTCCGAACAACATGTGCCACTTCAACATGACCGAGCGGGAGCTCCTCGATGCCGTGGTCGAGGGCTGGGCTCGGGGGCAGTGGATCGAGGTGGGCGAACGCAAATGGAACCCGCACCAGGCCAAGCTGACGGTGCTGGAGGGACCGGAGATTCCCGTCGAGCAGCTGTCGGTCGGTCGCGGTTGGCCCAAGGCACAGCACGAGGGCGAGGACGTGACCGAGCGCGTGCTGGCGCAGGCCAAGCAGGCCTCGCAACCCGAGATGGCTCCGCAGACCGCGCCTGCGCCGCCGGCCGGTGGGCTCACCGATCAGCTGCTGGCGCTACTCGGCGCCGACCCCGCGGCGCTGCTCGCAGCCTGGCGCCTGGCCGCCGAGCGCCGGCCCGAGCTCGCGCCGAGCGAGTCGCTCGCGCTGGCCGAAGCGACCCTGAAGTCGCTGGACGCGAGCGAGCGCTGAGCCGACGCTAAACTCCGGGACGCCCGTGGTGGGCGTAGCTCAGCTGGTAGAGCTCCGGATTGTGGTTCCGGCGGTCGCGGGTTCGATCCCCGTCGCTCACCCTCAGAAAAGCCCTGATAACACGTGACTGTTCAGGTGGGGTAGGTGTTGGTGGCTGGGCGGCGAATTTGGTTGTGTGAGCCTGGGTCGGCCGTCTTATGAGCAGCTCGCGGTCTTGGTGGTCGAGCAGGCCGCGGTGATTGAGGAGTTGCGTGGTGAGGTCGCGGGGTTGAAAGCGAAGGTCACCGAGCTGGAGCGTCGGCTTGCGCAGAACTCCCGGAATTCGTCGCGGCCGCCGTCCTCTGATGGGCTCGCCAAGCCGCCTGCGCCGAAAAGCCTGCGCCGCTCCTCTGGCCGTAAGCCGGGCGGGCAGCGGGGTCATGAGGGTCGTCATCTGCAGCGGGTGGAGCACCCGGATGAGGTCGTCCGCCATGTCCCATCGCGCTGTGAGGATTGCGGTGGCGATCTCTCAGACGGCGAGCTTGAGGGCGAAGAGGCACGGCAGGTGTTCGATCTGCCGCCGGTACGTTTGGCGGTCTGTGAGCATCGCGCTGCGCGGCGGCGCTGCGCGTGCGGACACGTCACGAGCGCCGTGTTCCCAGCGGGGGTAAGCGCCCCTACCCAGTATGGGCCGCGGATGCGGGCCCTTGGGATCTACCTGATTGCTGCTCAGCATTTGCCCTATAAGCGCGCCACCGGACTGCTCTCAGACTGGCTCGGTGCGCCTCTGTCAACCGGGACGCTGATGGCGTTCGTTAAGGATGGCGCCGATGATCTGGACGAGTTCCTTGACAGGGTGCACGAGCAGCTCACCTGCTCGCCGGTCGTGCATTTCGACGAGACGGGCGTTCGCGCCGGCGGACGCGGGCGCTGGCTGCACAGCTCCAGCACACGGACGCTGACCTTCTATGCGCTGCATGATCGCCGCGGCACCGAAGGCATCGATCATGCCGGGGTGCTGCCCCATTTCGAAGGGATCGCGGTCCACGACGGGTGGCCCCAATACCGCGCCTACACGCACGCCACACATGCTCTCTGCAACGCTCATCACCTACGCGAGCTGCTGGCGATCATCGAGCAAGACCACGAGAGACAGTCCTGGGCCGCCAAGATCGACGTGCTGCTGCGCGCACTACACGCCACTGTCGAACAGGCCAAGGCCGTCGGCGAGCAGTCGCTTGATCCCTGGACGCTCGCCGGCTACCGCGCCGCCTACGAACAGATCATCGTCCTCGGCCATCAACAGAGCCCGCCCGGCACGATCCCTACCGGCAAACGCGGCGTGATCAAGCAGACCCCCGCCCGCAACCTGCTCGTCCGCTTAGACCGCGACCGCGAGCAAGTCCTGCGTTTCGCGCACGACTTCCAAGTGCCGTTCGATAACAACCTCGCCGAGCGCGACCTGCGCATGATCAAGATCCAGCAGAAGATCTCAGGCTGCTGGCGAACCACAGCCGGGGCCGACAGGTTCCTCGCCCTACGCGCCTACATCAGCACCACCCGAAAGCAAAGCCGCGACACAATCGACGCCCTCGCACGACTCGCCAAACACCAGCCATGGCTCCCCGCCACCGCCGGACCCTAACCCCAAGCAACGACCTGAACAGTCACGATAACACGGGGCTTTTCTGCGTTCCGGGGAGCATGGCGATCACAAAATGGCGGGGGTGCAAACAAAAGTGCAAACATGCCTGGCAGGTCGGGATTGCACGGTTCGCCGATGGGCTGGATGCCGGCTTTATCGGACGGTTGCTCGCCGGTGCTCGGTGAAGAGCGTGAGGGCGTAGCGCCCGGCGGGGTGCTCGCGTGCTCGCTCGACGAGTCCTGCCATAGCCGGCGACAGTACGTCGGGCTGTGGCAGGGGAACGCCATACACGGGTGGAACGATGATTGGAGCGGACAACGCTGCGAACGTCAGGTCGGCCGCGCTGAAGTGCTCGCCGCATAGGTAGGGACGGCCGTCCGCCCGCAGGCCTGCGACGTGGTCGAGCTCGCGCCAGACCGCCGCCTCGTCCTCGACCTCGATCCCGGGCTGGATCTCGAGCGAGCGGCTGACATAGCGCTTGGCGAGCGGCCATCCGTAGCGGATCACGCGGTCCTCCCAGCCCGGTACGCCGTGGTTGTTGAAGCGCAGCGCGAGCTTGGGCTGCGCGAACATGTGGATATACATGAGCCGCCGTCCCCGCGGCCCAAGGCCCTCATCCAGACGTAGGCATAGACGCTCCACCTCACGCCGCTCGCCCACCTCTGCGGGAAACAGCCGCCGCTGTGGCGGTGTGCGCTCGTCGACCCACGCAAGAATGTCCGCCGAATCCCCGATTGCTTCGTCGGATGTCACGAGCACGGGAACGGTTATCCCGCCACCAGCACGCCGCGCCGCGACCTGGTGGACACCCTGAACATGGCGCTCCTCGCGATAGGGAATCCCTGCTCGCTCGAGCGCCCATCGTGCCTTTTCGCAGTAGTGACTGATCGGAAGCGTGACGAGTCGCAACAAGCACGTGAGTATGCCTGCTCGAGCTTTGGGCGACGGCCGATCCTGTCGAAGTGCTTGCCAGAGGAGCGCAGTGGCCCAGTCGATGCGTTCGCGGCGCGCCAGCGCCGAGTCGGCGCTTATGCAATTGCCGTTGGCGGCCGATGCTCGGGGATGATGTCGGGGTCGAGCACGAACAACGGCGAGTCATACCCTGCGCAGCCACAGGCGGCTCGCAGCGATCCGCAGGCGGCTGACGAGGATCCAGCGGAGGATCTTCGTCGACTCGGCGAGGCGCTCAACGAGCGCACGGAGGATGTTCTGGAGAAGATTCTTGCGCGCAACGTCGCTTCGGGCCAAACGCTCGACGCGATGGTCGAGGACTCATTCGCGCGGGTCGGTACGGTCTCCACGATCGCGGTTGCACGGTGGATGGCAGGCGAGCCGCCGGAGGTGGCCCGCGAGGTTGGTAAGGAGTCTTGGCAGATCTTTGGTCAGCTCGCCGTACAGCGCGCCGCCGCGCTGAACGAGGTCACCAAGCGTTGTCTGCGATGGTGTGACGCCGCGAGCGAAGTCGTGCGTGAAAGCGCCGCGTCACTCGAGACTCCGCCAGAGATTCTGCTCCAAGCGCTGGCGATGTTGCAGCGCAGCCTCAACGTGACGCTCGTGCGGATGTGCGAGTCCTTCGACAGCGAGCGCAAGCTCGCGGACGAGCAGCTCGAACACCGCCAGGAGGAGCTCGCGTTCCTGGCCACCCACGACCCGCTGACCGGGCTCCCGAACCGCACTCTGATCCTGGATCGCGTCGAGCAGATGCTCGCGCGCTCGCGTCGTAAACAGACACCGGTGGCGGCGCTGTTCGTCGATCTCGACAACTTCAAGTCGATCAACGACACGCTCGGTCACGAGGTCGGCGACGAACTGCTGCGAGCGGTCGCCGCAAGGCTGGACGGCGTCGTGCGCGCAACCGACGCATTCGGCCGTCTCGGGGGCGACGAGTTCGTCGTGGTCTCCGAGGAACTGTCGCTGTCGGCGGGCCCCGAGCTGATCGCGGAGCGGCTGATCGAAGCGCTCAAAGAGCCATTCAAGCTCGGAGTCAAGGAAGAGACTCGTTTGACGGTGACGGCGAGCATCGGGATCGCCTCCGGTGACCGGGCGGCGCCGGCAGACCTCCTGCGCGATGCGGACATCGCGATGTACAGGGCTAAGTGGGACGGCAAGAACCGTTACGTTGTCTTCGAGAGCGGCATGCAGGACGCGGTGCAGACCCGGATGGAGCTCGAGATGGACCTACGCGTCGCACTGGAGAACGAAGAGTTCTCGCTTGTCTACCAGCCCACATTCGACCTGAGCGACATGAGTCCCACCGGGGTCGAGGCCCTGATCCGCTGGAACAGTCCTACGCGAGGAACCGTCCAGCCAGACGACTTCATCCCGCTGCTGGAGGAGACCGGCCTGATCACACAGATCGGCAAATGGGTCCTCGAGGAGGCCTGCAGGCAGGGCGCCGCATGGAGAGCGGCCGGGCATACGATCGGGATGGCCGTCAACGTCTCCGCACGACAGCTCGACACCGATCAGCTGATCGGCGACATCGAGAGCGCGCTCTCCCACAGCGGCCTGGCCCCAGAGGCGCTGACGATCGAGATCACCGAGACGACCCTGATGCGCAACGCTGACGAGACCGCTCGCCGGCTCACCACGATCAAGGAGCTCGGCGTGCGGATTGCGATCGACGACTTCGGGACGGGCTACTCATCGTTGGCTCACCTACAGAAGTTCCCGGTGGATGCGCTGAAGATCGATCGCTCGTTCATCTCCGGTCTCACCAACAAGGGAGAGGGCGAGGCCCTCATCCATACGCTCGTGCAGCTCGGCAAGGCGCTGTCGATCGAGACGCTCGCCGAGGGTATCGAGCAAACACAGGAGCTCTCACTGCTCCGCGACGAGCGATGCGACAGCGGACAGGGCTTCCTGTTCGCGCGACCCCTCGACGTAGCCGCGACCGAGGCGTTCCTCGAAAGCTGCGCCACCGATATCGCACCAGCTTTGGTGCGAGCGCCCAAGCCTGCCTAACGTCTGCACAGGATCTGGTTGCGGGAGAGCAACGGCGTCGCGCAGTTCCTGCTCGACTTCTGCTACGGGCTTTGCGTGTCCTGAATCCTGGCGCAGCGGTTTGCGGGAGGGCCGCCCGGGGCAGAAACTAGACTGGGTGGGTGCTACCGCGGGGGATTCATCGATGAGGCTCGACGAGGTGATCGCCACGGGCGAAGGTGGGGTTCGGGACGCGCCGGGCGAGGTTCGGGGCATCCAGGGCGAGGCCGCCGCGGTCGAGATCACAAGCCTCGCCTACGACAGCCGCGCGGTGCGTCCCGGGAGCCTGTTCTTCTGCGTGAAGGGCTTTCAGAGCGACGGGCACGACTTCGCCGCGCAGGCGGTGGCGCGCGGGGCGGCGGCGCTCGTCGTCGAGCGTCCCCTGGGCCTCGGTGTGCCCGAGATGTTGGTCTGCTCCGCGCGCGCCGCGATGGGCACGGCGGCGGTTCGCTTTTACGGAGATCCGAGCGCCGCACTGAGGGTCGTGGGTGTGACGGGGACGAACGGGAAGACGACGACGGCGTTCCTTTTGAAGGCGCTGTTGGAGGCGGTCGATCCGGGCTCTTGCGGGCTGCTGGGGACCGTCAAGTCGGTGATCGGCGGGGTGGAGTGCTCTGTCAGCCGGACCACTCCCGAGGCGATCGACCTGCAGGCGGATTTCCGCGCGATGCTCGACGGTGGCGACGGGGCCTGTGCGATCGAGGTCTCCTCGCACGCGCTGGAGCTTCACCGCGCCGAGGGCATCCACTTCGCGGCGGCGATCTTCACGAACCTTACGCAGGACCACTTGGACTTCCACGCGAGCATGGAGGACTACTTCCAGGCCAAGCGGCGGCTATTCGACGCTCACCCCGGGGTTAGCGTCGTAAATGTCGGCGATCAGTACGGGCGGCGGCTTGCGCGGGAGATCGATCGGGCAGTCACCTTCGCGGTGGAGGGCGAGGCCGACTACCGCGCCACGGATCTGTGCTGCGATATCAAGGGGTGCCGCTTCGTGTTGCACACGCCCGCCGGCGAGCTCAAGGTCGCGCTGCCGATGCCGGGGCGCTTCAATGTAGCCAATGCCCTCGCCGCACTGGCGGCCGTGCACGCGCTGGGGGGCGATCTGAACGTATTGGCCAGAGCGCTGGAGCGGGGGGTTAGCGTTCCCGGGCGGATGGAGTCGGTGGACGAGGGCCAGGACTTCGCGGTGCTCGTGGACTACGCGCATACGCCCGACTCGCTGGAGAACGTGCTCAGCGCGGCCCGCGAGCTGACGAGCACGGGCGAGCACGGGAAAGGGCGTGTTGTGTGCGTGTTCGGCGCCGGGGGCGACCGCGATCGTGGCAAGCGGCCGCTGATGGGCGCGATCGGTACACGCTTGGCGGACGTTCTGCTCATCACCTCCGACAACCCACGCTCGGAGGACCCGGACGCGATCATCGCCGAGATCTTTGCGGGGACTGCGGGAGCGGTCGGACCGGAGGGCGCACAGTCGATCGCGTCGATCCCCGACCGCAGGGATGCGATCTTCCGAGCGATCACGGGCGCCACGACGGGAGACGTCGTGGTGATCGCGGGCAAGGGCCACGAGCAGGGCCAGGAGTTCGCGGATGGCCACAAGCTGCCGTTCGATGATGTGGATGTCGCCCGGGACGCGCTTCGCGTCAGGTTCAACACCGAGGACATCTACTCCTATCCGCCCGCCGATGCGCCGACTGGAGCGGGCAAGTGAGGGAATGGAACCCCGCGCGTATCGCGCAGGCGGCTGGCGCAAGGCTGATAGCGGAACCATCCCCCGGTGCGGCATCGTCCACGCCGGGGCCGAGACGGGTGGTGATCGACTCCCGCGCGGTGGCGCGGGGCGATCTATTCGTCGGTCTGCGCGGCGAGCGGCAAGACGGGGGCGAGTACGGAGCGCAGGCGTTGGCCGCGGGCGCGTGGGGGGTGCTGGTGGCGGATGAGCACGCCGAGCGGGCACTGGCGGCGGCTCTGGTCGGGCCGGGCGGGGCGGTGCTCGTACATCCCGATCCGTTGCGGGGCCTGCAGGCGCTCGCCCGCGAATGGCGGCGAGAGTTGGGAGTGCGAGGAGCGCAGGTCGTGGCGGTCACAGGCTCGACCGGAAAGACCTCGACGAAGGACATCCTGGCGGCGGTGCTGGGTGCTCAGAGGCGGACCGTGGCGAGCAGCGAGAACCTGAACACGGAGATCGGGCTGCCACTGTCGGTGCTCACGGCGCCCGGGGACACCGAGGTGCTGGTGCTGGAGCTGGCGATGCGTGGCGCGGGGCAGATTGCGGAGCTGACGGCGATCGCCGAGCCCGATGTCGGTGTGATCGTGAACGTGGGGCCCGTGCACCTGGAGATGCTGGGCTCGATTGAGGCGATCGCGGCGGCGAAGGCGGAGCTGATCGCCGGCATCGCCAGTGGTGCCACGGTGGTGATTCCGGCGAGAGAGCCGCTACTCGAGCAACACCGCCGCGCGGATCTGCGCACGGTTACGTTCGGCGAGGGCGGCGACGTGGTGCTGGAGGAGCAGGCCCGGCTCGGGGGGATGGGAGTCGGCGCAACGGTGCCGGGCGGCGCGAAAGAGAACGCGGAGATAGGCGCTGACGGCTACGCTTACGGGGAGGTTACGATTCGCCACGAAACGCAGCGGATGATGCTGCGGCCATCGTTTACGCAGGCTCACAACCTGAGCAACCTACTCGCCGCGGTCGCCGCCGCGCGGGCGCTCGGCGTCACCCCGGAGGGGAGCCTCGAGGTGCGCTTCTCGGCCCTGCGCGGCGAGCGGATTGTGCTTCCAGGCGGGATCGTTTTGGTCAACGACTGCTACAACGCCAACCCGATGTCCATGCGCGCCGCGATCGAGGACTTGACGAAAACCGCAACGGCGCGCCGGGTGGCCGTGCTGGGAGACATGCTCGAGCTTGGCCGCGAGGCAGGGCCTGGCCTGCACCGCGAGGTGGGCGCGTACGCGAGCATGCACGGCGTCGATCTGCTCGTGACGGTCGGGCCCTTGGCCGCCGAGATGGCGGGGGCGTTCGGCGGCGAGGCGCACTGTGTGCCCGACGCGCAGGCGGCCGGCGAACTTCTCGGAGGGCTGCTGCGCGAGGGTGACACGGTGCTCGTGAAGGGCTCGCGCGCCGTCGGGCTGGAGCGCGTGGCTCAGATGCTCGAAGCTGAAGGCGAGGCGCACGCGGGTGGCCCAGGTCAGGAGCAGCGCGGGCAGGCCGTGGATCGGGGCGAGCGGGGCTCCAATCATCCGGCGGGAAGGCGCTGAATGGGCCGTATTCTGATCGGGGGGACGGCGGCGCTGTTGATCTGCATTTTCCTGAGCCCGAAGTTCATCGCGTTTTTGCGAGAGCGCGAGTTCGGACAGCAGATCCGCGAGGACGGCCCGGAGGGGCATCACATCAAGGCGGGCACACCGACGATGGGCGGCGTGCTGATCTTCCTGGCGGTCTCAGTGCCGTTTTTGATCCTGAGCGACTACGAATGGCGCTCGATCGGAGTCTTCGGCGTGGCGATCGCGTGCGCGCTGCTGGGCTTCGCCGACGACTACATCAAGCTCGTCCGGCGCCGATCGCTCGGGTTGCGCGCGCGGACGAAGCTTGTCGTGACGATCGCGATCTCGCTCGCGCTGTGGTACGTCGCCGAACAGGAGGCGCACCTCGCGCCGACGTTGCGGTTGCGGTTCGTCGACTACCAGATCGATCTCGGAATCTTCTATCCGGTGCTGATCTACTTCGTCGTGGCTGGCACGACGAGCGCGGTGAACCTGACGGACGGGCTGGACGGCCTCGCTGCGGGCTGCGCGGCGATCGTGCTGCTCGCCTACATCGGGATCACGTTTATAACCGGAGCGGACCTCGACATGGCGATGCTCGCGGGTTGCCTGGTGGGGGCGTGTGTCGGCTTTCTGTGGTTCAACGCGTTCCCAGCGACGATCTTCATGGGCGACACCGGCTCGCTCGGCCTGGGCGGTGCGATCGCGGGCCTGGCGGTGATGACGAAGACCGAGGTGCTGCTGATATTGCTAGGCGGGATCTTCGTGATCGAGGCGCTGTCGGTCGTGATCCAGGTGATCTCGTTTCAGACGATGCGCAAACGCGTGTTCCTGATGGCGCCGATCCACCACCACTTCGAGCTGAAGGCGTGGTCTGAGACGAAGATCATCCTGCGCTTCTGGATCGTCGCCTCGATCTGCTGCGCGATCGGCTTCACAATCTACCGCCAGAGCAGGGGCGGGTGAAGCCGCGGCCGCAGCTCCCTTGCGGTCCCTATCTCGTCGTGGGGCTGGCGCGCTCTGGCGTCGCGGCTGCGCTGGCGCTGAGGGCGAAGGGGGAGCAGGTGTTTGGGTTGGACGCGGGTATGCCCCAGGGTATGGAGGAACTGGCGGAGGCGGGCGTGCAGCTGTACTCCGACCAGGGCGGTGTGGCGCTTCTGGAGCGGGTGCGAGTGGTAGTGAAGAGCCCGGGTGTCCCGGCGCAGGCGCCGGTGATCGCCGCCGCCCGCGCTGCGGGCAAGGAGGTATTGGGCGAGCTGGAGCTCGGCTGGCGGATGCTCGCGAACGAGTTCGTGGCGGTGACGGGCACGAACGGGAAGACCACGACGGTCGAGCTGATCGGGCACATCCACCGCGAGGCGGGACTGCCGGTGGCGGTCGCGGGCAACGTCGGCGCCGCGGTGAGCGGCTTGGTGGGCAACATCGACGAGGACACGACGGTCGTGTGCGAGGTCTCCTCGTTCCAGCTCGAGGACACGCTGGCGTTCGCGCCGGAGGCGGCGGTGCTGCTGAACATCACCCCTGACCACCTCGACCGGCACGGCACGTTTGACGCCTACCGCGCGGCGAAGCTCGAGATCTTTGCGCGGCAGGGCAACGAGGACATCGCGGTCGCGCCTCTGGGGCTTGGCATCGAGGACCTCGGCGGCTGCGCGCAGCGAGTGTGCTTCGGTGAGGGTGCGGGCGCGGCGCTGTCGCTGAGTGCCGGCGAGCTGTGGTGGGAGGAGCGGGCGCTGCTGCGGGTCGATGAGCTGCGCCTGCCGGGGCGCCACAACGTGGAGAACGCGATGGCGGCCGCGGCTGTCTGCCTGGCGCGCGGGATCGACGCCGACGCGGTGCGCGCGGGGCTGCGCTCGTTCGCGGGGGTGCCGCACCGCCTCGAGCAGGTTGCGCTGCATGACGGCGTGAAATGGGTGAACGACTCGAAGGCGACGAACGTCGCGAGCACCTTGGTCGCGCTGGACGCGTTCGGAGCCGGCACGGTCTACCTGATCCTCGGTGGGCAGGGCAAGGGGCAGGACTTCTCAGCGCTGCGCGATCCGGTGCAGAGGTACTGCCGGGCGGTGTATTTGATCGGCGAAGACGCGCCTGTAATCGCGACGGCGCTGTCGGAGGAGGGAGTGCCGGTGTATGAATGCGGTGACTTGGAGCGGGCCGTCAGCAGGGCGCGCGAGGTTGCCGGTGAGGGAGATGCGGTGCTGCTTTCGCCGGCCTGTGCGAGCTTTGACCAGTTCGCCGACTACGAAGCCCGTGGGGAGCGCTTTCGGGAGCTGGTCCGGGGATAGAAGGCTTCGCGGGGGCGATGTCGAAGAGGGCGGGGATGGCGTCAGCCGCACAGCGCGTATCCCTGCTGGGGAGAAAAGGCAAACGGATCGCGCGCGCCGGTGAGCAGGGTAGGTCCGCGCAGGCGAGCCAGCCGCTCGAGCAGCGGATCCTCTTGACGGCGACGATGTGCCTGCTGGCGTTCGGCGCGGTGATGGTCTACAGCGCCTCCTCGGCGACGAGCCTGCTGCAGGGCCAAGGGAACGGCACGGGAGACCTGGTCAAGTACGTGCTGTACGGGGCGGTCGGGCTCGTGCTGATGCGTGTGCTCGCACGCGATGGCGTGGCGAAAGTCCAGAGCATCACCGGCCCCCTGCTGGCGGTCTCGTTCGTGCTCGTGCTGGCCACCCACGTGCCCCACATCGGCGTGAGCGTCAACGGCGCGCGGCGCTGGATCGGGCCCAGCCAGCTCCAGTTCCAGCCTTCGGAGCTGATGAAGCTGGCGCTCGTGCTGTATGCGGCGACGCTGCTGGCCAAGCGCCCGGGACGCGTGAACGACCTGCGCGATCTGATGAAACCGCTGCTGTTCGTCGTCGGCGGGGCCTGCCTGCTGGTCGTCACGCAGCCAGATCTCGGCACGGCGATGGTGATCGCGTTCACGATCTGCGCGCTGCTGATCGCGGCGGGGATCCCGATGCGCAACCTGGCGATCATTGCCGGCGTGACGCTCGGGGTGGTGTTTCTGTACGCGCTCGCGAGGCCGTACGAGCGCGCGCGGCTGACCTCGTTTATCGACCCCTGGGCACACGCCTCGGGCAGCGGCTTTCAGGCGGTGCAGGGGCAGATCGCGATCGGCTCGGGCGGGCTGTTCGGGGCCGGGCCGGGGCAGTCGGTGCAGAAGATCTTCTATCTGCCCGAGGCCCCCACCGACTTCATCCTCGCTGTGATCGGCGAGGAGCTCGGCGTGGTCGGCGTATTCGGGCTGCTGTTTCTGTATGGATTGATCGCCTACGCGGGCCTGCGCGCGGCGAAGGGGGCGCGCAGCCTCTACAGCGCCCTGATCGCGGTCGGTGTGACCTCGCTGATCGTCTCGCAGGCGATCCTGAATGTTTTCGCCGTGCTCGGGTTGGCGCCGTTGACGGGTGTGCCGCTGCCGTTTGTCTCTTACGGGTCGAGCAGCCTGATCGTGATGCTCGCGGCGATGGGCCTGCTGATGAACGTCGCCGCCGGCGGGACCGCGCATGTGCGGGCAGTGGCGCCGGCGCGCAAACGGGGTGCAACCCAGGCACGTTCAAACGGAGGGCGTTCAACCGTCGGAGGTTCAGCCGACGCCAAGGGCCGCGAACCGGCACGATGGGACCGTGAGCAGAGAGACGAAGATCGTGATCGCCGCAGGGGGGACCGCCGGGCACGTGGTACCGGCGCTGGCGGTGGCCGGCGCGCTGCGGGCTGAGGGGGCGCAGGTCGCCTTCATCGGCGGCGAGCGTGCGGAGGCCGAGCTGGTGCCGCAGGCCGGATACGAGCTGAGGCAGATCGCGGTCGAAGGGATGAGCAGGACCAACCCGCTGCGCGCCGCCCGTGCACTGGGGCGCGCGGGGGATGCCTTCCTGCGCGCGCGTTCTCTGCTGAAGGAGCTGAAGCCCGACGCAGTAATGGGCGGCGGCGGCTACGTCGCCGGGCCGGTGGGTTTGGCCGCGGTGACGATGCGGATACCACTGGTGCTGACCGAGGCTGACAGCCATCTCGGGCTAACGAACCGCGTGTTGGCGCGCGCGGCGCGGCGCGTTTGCCTGGCGTTCCCGCTGGCCGGGCGGGAGGGCGCGCGCTATCGGGTGACGGGCCGGCCGGGACCGCCGGCACAGGAGGACCGCGCGGGCGCACGGGAGCGGCTCGGGCTGATTCCGGAACGTGATTGCGTGCTCGTGTTCGGCGGTTCGCTCGGTGCGCACTCAATCAACATGGCTGCAGTCGAGGCTTTCGCCGACGAGGTGTCCGCGCCGTTCGATGTGCTGCATGTGGCCGGCCGCCGCGACTATCCCGCGCTGTCGGTGCGGGACCTGCCACCGAGATATAACCTGCGCGAGTACCTTGGGCTGGAGGCCTTCGGCGATGCGCTGGCCGCCGCCGACCTGGTCGTGGCCCGGGCAGGGGGCTCGGTGTTCGAGATCGCCGCGAGCGGCACCCCGGCGATCCTCGTGCCGTATCCGCATGCCTCGGCCGATCACCAGATGGCGAATGCGCGCTGGATGGCCGATGCGGGCGCGGCGGCGGTGATCCCCGATGGCGAGCTTGACGCGTCGCGTCTGGCGCAAGAGGTGGCTGAGCTGTTGGCTGACAAGGAGCGCTTGGCGGCGATGGCGCAGGCCTCGCGGGGACTGGCCAGACCGGATGCGGCTAAGGACATTGCCGATGAACTTTTGATGGCAGCACGAGCGTGAGCGCGCCGAACGGACCATGGAGTGTGCGGCGCCTGCACTTCGTCGGCGTCGGCGGCGCCGGGATGAGCGGCTACGCGCGTGCGGCGCACGCGCTGGGCGCCGAGGTTACGGGCTCCGACGGCGCACTTTCCTCATATGCGGAAAGGTTGCGGGCGGATGGTGTGCTGGAGGTGAAGGTCGGCCACGATGCCGCCAACGTGCCCGCGGGCGATGACGTGGAGGTGATCTATTCGAGCGCGGTGCCCGCTGACAATTCCGAACGCGAGGCCGCACGCGAGCGGGACTTGAAGGAGCGTCCGCGCGCCGAGCTGCTGGCGGAGTTCACCGGGATGAAGCGCACGATCGCCGTGGCGGGCACACACGGAAAGACGACCACTGCATCGATGATCGTGCATGCGCTGAGCGCCGCCGGCCTACAGCCGGGATGGCTCGTCGGCGCGCCGGTCGGCGGTGGCCTGCCGAATGCGGAATGGGGCGAGGGTGAGTGGCTTGTTGTCGAGGCCGACGAGTCAGATCGCTCGATGTTGAGCTTGAAGGTCGAGATCGGTGTGCTGACGAACGTCGAGCTCGACCACCACGCGAGCTTCGGCTCGCTGGCGGAGCTGGAAGCAGCGTTTCGCACGTTCCTGAGCCATGCCGAAAAAGCTGTCGTGGTATGGGATCGGCCCGAGCTGCTTGCGCTGACCGGCGAGGATGCCGCGGGCGTGGAGGTCATTCCTTACGACGTTTCCGATCTAATGCTTGAGCCAGGGGATGGATCGAAGATCGGTCAACACTTCCGGTGGCGCGGGCACGAGGTCGAACTGAAAGTGCCCGGTGTGCATAACGCGCTGAACGCGACCGCCGCGCTCGAGGCCGCCCGGCTCGCGGGCGCCGATGCGAACGACGCGATCGATGGTCTCGCCGGCTTCGCGGGCGCCGGGCGGCGCTTCCAGCGGCTGGGCGAGACCGCGGGCGGGGCGGTCGTGTACGACGACTACGCTCACCATCCGACCGAGGTCGCGGCCACTTTGCTTGCGGCACGCACCTTGGAGCACAAACGACTGGTGGGAGTGTTCCAGCCACACCTCTACTCGCGTACAGCGTTGCTGGCACGCGAGTTCGGGGTTGCCCTGGCGCTTGCAGACGTGGTGGCGGTGCTCAATGTATATCCTGCCCGCGAGCGCGCTGAGGACCATCCGGGAGTAAGCGGATTGCTGATCGCCGAGGCCGCGGCGGACGCTGTGGGGGGGAAACCCGTGTACTGGTTGCCGCGCTTTGCGGAAGCGGAGGTTGTCCTTGGGGGGATGCTTGGTAAGGGCGATATCTGTCTCGTGATGGGTGCCGGGGACATTGACGCGCTCGGACGAGGACTGGTGGCGACCGATGGGCAGTGACGGAAACCGGCAGTGCTCTCGCGGGAGTCGATCTGCGACCGGAGAGGATCGATGACGTCCAGGAACTCGCCCACGACCACACCATCGACCGTGCAGCGGGATTTCCCGCTCGATCGCATGGCCACGGTGCGGACCGGCGGGGAGGCCGAGTACTTCGCGCGCGCCGGTAGCAACGCCCAGCTGCGCGAGCTGCTCGCGTGGGCGAAGATGGTCGGCGCCCAGTTCGCCGTAGTGGGGTCTGGCTCGAACCTACTGATCGCCGACGCGGGCGTGAGGGGCCTGGTGGTGAAGCTCGATCGCAAGCTCGCGCTGATCAAGCATGAAGGCGAGCGAATCGTGTGCGGCGGCGGCGCGCGGTTGCCGTCGGTCGCCGCGCGCGCGGCGCAGGCGGGGTTGGCGGGGATCGAGTTCGGGGTGAATATCCCCGGCACTGTCGGCGGCGCGGTGCGGATGAACGCGAACGCCTACGGCGGCGAGCTGGCAAAGGCGCTGGAGTGGGTCGAGGTCGTTACCGCCGAGGGGGCGCAGCGCCGCGTGCCGGCCGAGTTGGGGTTCGGCTATCGCCACTCGAACCTGGCCGCGGGGGAGATCGTCGCACGGGCCTCGTTCGTGCTGACGCCGGCGCAGACCGCCACCGTCAAGGCCACGCTCGCAGAGATGCGCGAGCGCCGCCACGCGGCTCAACCGCAGGGGATCAAGACGTTCGGCTCGACGTTCAAGAATCCGAACGACACCCGCGCTGAGGGCCGCTCCGCCGGACTGCTGCTCGCCGAGGCCGGTTGCAACGGCCTGGCGGTGGGCGGCGCGCGCTTCGCCGAGAAGCACGCGAACTTCATCGAGAACACCGGCTCGGCTACGACCGCGGACGTGATCGCGGTGATGTCGGAGGGCCGCCGCCGTGTCAAGGAGCGCTTTGGCGTGGAGTTGGAGCCCGAGGTGCAGACGCTCGGCGACGTGCGCTTTCCCTGGTAGGGGTTTGTGCCCCGGGGTCGAAGACCCAGTGAATGGAACGCTCCATCGCCGCTCGCTCTCCGATCTCCACACCAGACATCCTCTGGCGCCCGTTCGAAGCGCTCGCCGGCCTGGCGCGAGGCTCGTTCCAGGCGATCGCCCGCCACCGCCGCTTGCGCACTGCGCTCCTGACGATGCTCGTGGCGCTGCCGCTGCTCGCCGGGGGATGGCTGCTGCTGCGGAAGTCCTCGTTCACAGCGGTGGAGCACGTGCAGGTGAGTGGCCTGCACGGGCAGCAGGCGCAGGCGATCGAAGCAGCCCTGAACGGCGCCGCGAGCCACATGAGCACGCTCGACGTACACACCGCTGCGCTGCGCGCGGCGGTCGCCTCGTTCCCCGTCGTGCGCTCGGTCCGCGCAATCCCGAGCTTTCCGCATGGCCTGCGGATCGAGGTGAGCGAGCAGCTGCCGGTGGCGGCGCTCACGGTCGTGGGGACGCGCACCGCGGTCGCAGCCGACGGGGTCGTGCTCGGCCCTGCGCTGCTGTCCAGCTCGCTGCCGGCGCTCAGCGAGCCACAGGGCGCGACATCACCCCAGCCGGGGCAGCGCGTACAGGGCCAGAGCCTGCTCGCCGAGCTGACCATGCTGGGCGCGGCTCCTCGACCGCTGACGCGGTTCGTGACACACGTGTTCACGTCTCTCAAGGGACAGGGTTTGACGGTCGCGATGCGCAATGGCCTACTCGTCTACTTCGGCGACGCCGCGCGGCCGCACGCGAAGTGGCTGTCGCTCGCGCGGGTATTGGCGGACCCGACCTCGGCCGGCGCCACCTACATCGACGTGCGCGTGCCCGAACGCCCCGCCGCGGGCTTCTCCTCCGGCGGCGCCCTGAACGAATCGATGACATCGGCGGGAGCGGGCGACCACGCCGGAATCGACCGTCGCGGCACTCGCGGATGCCTTGACCCACAACACCAACGGGGAACCAACGACGTCTTCGACGACGGCGCCTTCAAGCGGATCAACCTCGACGACGGGAGCCGCACCGGCCGCGGCTGCGGAAGCGGAATCGACATCGGGCACGGCGGGGACGGCGGCGGCGAGCGAACCGGAACCACCGGCGGCGGCGCCGGGCGGCTGAAACCGGCCGGCCGAGGACGATGAGAGGGACAAGATGCGTCCCTTCCCAGCGGTAAGGCTCAACTCAAGGTTTAGTCTTGGGAAAGAGCAATTCTCGGGCAGTGGTTGAGAGTTCGGCGATCTGCAACGAATCTTGCGAGATTGGTGAACAGCGTTGACAGGGCGAAGATCCCTGCATAACGTGCTGATCTGGGCGTCTCAGATGAGGTAGGCTGCCCAACCCTTAACAACTACTGAAGGCTTCGGATAGAACTCATGGAGAGCGGCGGCGGAAGCTACTTGGCGGTAATCAAGGTCGTGGGTGTCGGCGGCGGCGGCACCAACGCGGTCAGCCGCATGGTTGACGCGGGTCTGCGAGGTGTGGAGTTCATCGCCGCCAACACCGACGCCCAGGCGCTCGCGATGTGCGACGCCGACGTGAAGCTGAACATCGGCCACGAGTCGACGAAGGGTCTCGGCGCGGGCGCCAACCCCGACGTCGGCCTGGGGGCGGCTTCGGAGTCGCGCGACGACATCAAGGAGACGCTGAAGGGCGCGGACATGGTGTTCGTCACCGCGGGCGAGGGCGGAGGCACGGGCACCGGCGCCGCGCCTGTGATCGCCGAGATCGCGAAGAACGAGATCGGCGCGCTGACCGTCGGCGTCGTCACACGTCCGTTCGACTTCGAGGGCTCCCAGCGCGGGCGCCAGGCGAGTGAGGGCATCGAGCGACTGCGCGAGGTCGTGGACACGCTGATCGTGATCCCGAACGAGAAGCTGCTCGCCGTCGTCGAGCGGCGCACCTCGATGCTCGACGCGTTCCGCGAGGCCGACAACGTGTTGCGCCAGGGCGTGCAGGGGATCACCGACCTGATCACGATCCCCGGCCTGATCAACCTCGACTTCGCCGACGTGCGCACGATCATGCAGGACGCCGGCTCGGCGCTGATGGGGATCGGCACGGCCGGCGGCGAGAACCGCTGCGCCGACGCCGCGAAGGCCGCGATCTCCTCGCCACTGCTCGAAGAGTCCGTCGACGGTGCCACCGGCATCCTGCTGAACATCACCGGCGGCAAGGACCTCGGCCTGTTCGAGGTCAACGACGCCGCGGAGATCATCCAGAACGCGGCCGACCCGAACGCGAACATCATCTTCGGCGCCGTGATCGACGAGGCGATGGGTGACGAGGTCCGTGTCACCGTGATCGGCACCGGCTTCGACCACCGTCCCGGCCGCTCCGCGCGCCGCGAAGCCGCGCCGGACGTCCGGACCGCAATCCCCGGATCGATGATCGTCAGCGTTCCTCGCTTGAGATCTCCGACGACGACATCGACGTGCCGCCGTTCTTGCGCTAGACGCTTGCCACTGCGCTGAGGGTTGACAACCTTCGGAGCAGATGGCAAAGTCGAACGATTGGGATGGTCACTGCTACGAGTGTCGTGCGCATGTGCGCGCAGGCGAGGGCGTCAAGGTCCACGACCCCGACGCGCCGCGGGGCTACAAGATTCTCTGCGTCGAATGCGCGCCGACAGGGAGCGCTCGAGTCGCCGTCGCCTCCCGAGGCCTCGAAGCTGCCATCGATCCATCAGGAGGAGAGAGCAAGTACGAGCGCTGACTGTTGGGCATGGACCGCTAGGCTGCGGCCTCGATGTCGTCACCACCTCTCGCCGAACCGCCCTATACGACCGCCACGTAGCGGCCGGCGCGAAGTTCGTCGAGTTCGCCGGGTGGGAGATGCCGATTCAATACGAGGGAGTCCGCCATGAGCACATGGCGGTGCGTGAGGACGTCGGCGTGTTCGACGTGTCGCACATGGGCGAGATCGAGACCTCGGGCCCCGACGCGCTCGCACTGCTGCAGAGATTGCTCTCGAACGACATAGCGGCGATCCCGATCGGCGGCGCTCAATATTCCGTGCTGTGCCGCGAGGACGGCGGCGTGCTCGACGACCTGTTCACCTATCGGTTGGAGCCCGATCGCTATCTGACGGTGACGAACGCGGCCAACCACGAGCGCGACCTCGCCTGGTTTCAGCAGCCCGCGGAGGATTTCGACGATGTTCAGGTGACAGACCGACTGGATGACTACGCGATGCTCGCCGTCCAGGGGCCGCGCGCACGAGAGCTCGTGCAGGCGATCTCCGACGCGCCGCTACCCGCCCGGATGACCGCGGCTACACGACACCTGAGGGGTGCAGATGTACTGGTCTGCGGCACCGGTTACACTGGCGAGGACGGCGTCGAGCTGCTCGCCTCGCCCCGCGATGCCCCCATGTTGTGGGACGAGCTCTTGCGACGCGGCGCCATCCCCGCGGGCTTGGCCGCGCGCGACACGCTGCGCCTGGAGGCCTGCTTTCACCTCTACGGCAACGATCTGTCGACGGAAGCGCGGCCCGATCGAAGCGGGGCTCGGCTGGTGCTGCCGCGAGGAGACGGGGTTCATCGGCGCCGAGGCCGTGCGGCCGTGCGCGAGGCTGGTCCGGCGGAGAAGCTCGTCGCGTTCGCGATCGAGGGCCCCGGGATCGCGCGGCAGGGCAACCGGTCCTCGGCGGCGGTGAGGTTACGAGCGGCACGCTCTCGCCGAGCCTTGGGGTCGGAATCGGCTTGGCCTATGTCCCCGCCGCGCGAGCGCCGCGGTCGGCGACGCGCCTGGAAATTGACGTTCGTGGCAAGATCCGCCCGGCTGTCGGTGAAGGAGAAGCCGCTTTACCGAAAGGGCGTGTTGATGGCCGAGGCGAACTACCCCGCAGATCTGCTGTACCACCCCGAGCACGACTGGGCGCGCGTCGAAGACGATCGTCGCCACGCTCGGCATCACCTGGTACGCGCAGGACGCGCTCGGCGAGGTCGTGTTCTTCGATCCGCCGGCGATCGGCGACGACGCTCGCCAAGGACGAGCCCTACGCCGAGGTCGAGTCGGTGAAGGCGGTCTCCGACGTGCTCGCGCCACTGTCGGGGGAGATCGTCGAGGTCAACGGCGACCTCGCTGAGACCCCGGAGCGATCAACGAGGACCCCTACGGTGAGGGCTGGCTGGTGAAGATCAGGCTGGCCGACCCGGCCGAGCGCGATGCGCTGCTGGACGCCGCCGCCTACGCGGCCATGCTCGGTGGCTAGTGGACTTCGGCCGGACGTTCCGGAACGCGTCCTAAGCTGACAGCGAGAACTTGAGCCGCTACACCTCCATCACCCCGCAGGATCTCGACGCGATGCTCGGCGCGATCGGCGTGACCTCGGTCGAGGCGCTGTTCGACCGTCAGATCCCCGAGGCCGTGCGCCTGCGCCGTCCGCTGGAGCTCCCGTCGGGCAGGCCCGAGCAGGACGTCTTCGCGCATTTGCGCGAATTGGCCGCAAAGAACGTCTCCGCCGAAGACGAGCTGAGCTTTCTCGGGGCGGGCATGTACGACCATTACGTGCCGGCGCTGATCGACATGCTGATGTAGCGCTCGGAGTTCCTCACCCCCTACACCCCCTACCAGCCGGAGATCTCCCAGGGCGGGCTGCAGGTGATGTTCGAGTATCAGACCGCGATCTCAGAGCTGACCGCGCTGCCGGTCGCCAACGCCTCGGTCTACGAGGGACCCTCGGCGGTCGCGGCGGCGGGCTACCTGGCGAAGCTGCACAACGGCGGCAAGCGCTTTGTCGTCAGCGCCGGGCTGCACCCGCACTCGATCGAGACGCTGCGCACCCACGCCCACGGCTACGGGATGGAGGTCGTCGAGGTGCCGTTGACCTCTGGCGCCGCCGGCGGCCTGACCGACCCCGATGCGTGGGCGCAGGCGATCGACGGTGACACGAGCGCGGCGATCTTCGCCCAGCCGAACTTCTACGGCGCGGTCGAGGACGCCGCGGCGCTGAGCACGGCCGCCAAGGAGTCTGGCAATCCGGTCGTGATCGCCCAGGTCGACCCGATCACGCTCGGCATCCTCGCTGCACCCGGTGAGTGCGGCGTCGACGTGGCCGTCGGCGAGGGCCAGCCGCTCGGCAACCGCCTGGACTTCGGCGGGCCATCATTCGGCTTCTTCGCCGCGCGCGAGGAGTACCTGCGGCGGATGCCCGGGCGGATCGCCGGGGAAACAAGCGACGTGGATGGCCGGCGCGGGTTCGTGCTGACGCTGCAGACCCGCGAGCAGCACATCCGCCGCGAGAAGGCCACCTCGAACATCTGCACCGCGCAGGCCTCGAACGCGCTCGGGGGCGTCGTCTACCTGACGTGGCTCGGCCGCAGCGGGATCGTCGAGCTGGGCGAGCTGCTGCTGGCGCGCACGCACTACGCGCGCGAGATGCTCTCCGCGCTGGATGGAGTCGAGCCACTGCACACCCAGCCGGTGATCCGCGAGTTCGCGCTGCGCCTCGACGGCGGATGTCGCCGCGGTCAAGCGCCGCTGCGCCGCCGAGGGCGTCAACCCGGGCGTCGACTTGGACGCGCTGACCGGGCGCGAGGAGGATCGCGGCGGGCTGCTCGTGGCGATCACCGAGCAACGCTCACGTGCCGACATCGACCGTCTTGGCAGAGTCGCTGGGAGCCGAGCAGTGGCGGCGCTGAGCTGGACCAATGCCGCCGATCGGCATGGACGGTGCCGGCGATGACACCGCGTGACTCGAGCTTCCGCTGCAGCGCGAGCGCGCGAGGACGATCTTCGAGAAGGGCGCAGCCGGGCGCCGCGCCTTCATGTGCCCCGAGTGGGATGTGCCGCGCGTGGACGCGCAGGAGCTGCTGCCGGAGCGTTTCCGCCGCACCGAGCCGCCGCGGCTGCCGGAGGTCTCCGAGCCCGAGATCGTGCGCCACTACGTCGGGCTGTCGAAGCGGAACTTCGATCTCGACTCGGGCTTTTACCCGCTCGGCTCGTGCACGATGAAGCACAACCCGCGCCTGCACGAGCGGGTCGCGGCGCTACCAGGGCACGCGCGGCTGCACCCGCTGCAGGACCCCGAGCGCGCGCAGGGCGCGCTCGAGCTGATGTGGAACCTGCAGCAGGCGCTCGCGGAGATCTCGGGCCTGCCCCATGTCTCGCTGCAACCGTCGGCGGGCTCGCACGGCGAGCTGGCGGGGGTGCTGTTGACCCGCGCCTACCACGAGGCGCGGGGCGAGCAGCGCCACAAGGTGCTGACGCCCGACACCTCCCACGGGACGAACCCCGCGACGGTCACGATGGCGGGCCTGGAGGTCGTGAAGGTCGCCACCAATCCCGACGGCGGCGTCGATCTGGACGACCTGCGCGCGAAGGCCGACGGCGACGTGGCGTGCCTGATGCTGACGAATCCGAACACGCTCGGCCTGTTCGATCAGAACATCCAGGAGATCGCCGCGATCGTGCACGGGGTCGGCGCGACGCTGTACTACGACGGCGCGAACCTGAACGCGGTGATGGGCCTCTCCCGGCCCGGGGACATGGGTTTTGACATCGTGCACTTCAACCTGCACAAGTCCTTCACGCAACCCCACGGCGGCGGCGGCCCGGGCTCGGGGCCGATCGCTGTCTCGAGCGCATCGCCCCATTCCTGCCGCGTCCGTTGGTGTACGTCGGTGAGGAGGGCAACTTCGACCTCGACTTCGACCGCGAGCAGTCGATCGGTAGGCTGCGCGGCTTCCAGGGCAACTACGGCTGCTTCGTGCGCTCGTATGCATACATCTGCTCACTCGGCGGAGACGGGCTGAAGGACGCCTCGGAGATGGCCGTTCTGAACGCCAACTACCTGCTGGCACGGTTGAAGGAGCACGGAGTAGCGAGTATCTGCCGCTGGCCTACGGCGATCTGTGCCTGCACGAGTTCGTGCTTTCCGGCGGTCCGATGAAGAAGACGCTCCAGATCAAGACGCTCGACCTGGCCAAGCGACTGCTCGACTTCGGCTTTCACCCGCCGACCGTCTACTTCCCGCTGCTCGTCGAGGAGGCTCTGATGATCGAGCCGACCGAGACCGAGACGAAGGAGACGCTGGACGCGTTCGCCGACGCGATCGCCGCGATCCTGCGCGAGGCCGCGATGGACGGGCCCGAGGTCGCGCAGAACGCTCCGTATACCACCCCTGTGCGTCGACTCGACGAGGTCGCCGCCGCAAAGCACCCGGTCATTCGTCAAGTGCTTTCCTGAATCAGGCGCCACGGGAGCGATGGCAATGAAGCGGCCGATGGCTTCGTCCCTCCGTTAGCCTGCCGCGAATGCGCATCTTCTCCGGCATCCAGCCCACCGGCCGTAAGCACCTGGGCAACTACATCGGGGCGATCACTCAGTACGTAGTCGGCCAGGAGCGCGGCGAGGGAATCTTCTGCATCGTCGACCTGCACGCGATCGACTGTTGCCTACGAGCCGGCCGAGTTGCGTAAGCGTCTGTACGACACTGACCGCGATCCTGCTCGCCGCCGGGCTTGATCCGCGAGCGCTGCATCCTGTTTCGCCAGAGCGACGTGCGCGAGCACACCGAGCTGACGCTGGCTGCTGTCAAGCGTGACCGAGCTCGGACGGCTCCAGCGGATGCACCAGTTCCGTGACAAGTCGACGACGCAGCGCGAGCTTGTGTCCGCCGGTCTGCTCCTCTACCCGGTGCTGCAGGCGGCCGACGTGCTCGCCTACCGCGCGCAGGAGGTGCCGGTCGGCGAAGACCAGCGCGAGCACCTGGAGCTGATGCGCGACGTCGCGCGGCGCTTCAACGCGCGCTTCGGCGACCGCGAGGAGGTGCTGGTCGTGCCCGAGCACCGGATCCCGGAGGTCGGGGCGCGGATCATGGACCTCCAGGACCCGACGAGCAAGATGTCGACGACGGGCGGCTCGAGCAGGGCACCGTCTACGTGCTCGACGAGCCGACGGTGATCGAGAAGAAGTTCAAGAGCGCGGTGACCGACTCCGGCAATGATGTGCGCCGCGCGCCGGAGAAGCCGGGCGTGAGCAACCTGATCGAGATCCTCGACGGCCGTACGCGGACAAGCCCCGGGGGAGGTCGAGGAGGAGCTGAAGGACGCACGGTACGGCGAACTGAAGGGGGCGGTCGCGGCTGCGGTGATCAACTACCTGGCGCCCGTGCGCGAGCGCTATACCGACCTGCGCGCGGATGAGGGCAAGCTCGAGGCGATCCTCGAGGACGGCGCCGAACGGGCTAGGAAGATCGCCGGCGAGACGCTGGCGGACGTGCGCGAGCGTATGGGCGTCGGCGCGGCCGGGCGGGGTGGTCATCTTGCCTGACCGGTACGGTGAACGGATGAGCATCGCCACGCTCGAGCTGGATCTGGATCTCTTCAGCGGTCCGTTCGACCTGCTGTTGACGCTGATTCTGCGCGAAGAGGTCGACCTGCTCGAGCTGGCGCTGGCCGACGTGGTGCTCGCGTACCTCGACCACCTCGAGGCGCAGGGCGACGCTGGACCTGGAGACCGCGACCGAGTTCATCGTGCTGATCGCCGCGCTGCTGGAGCTGAAGTCGCGGCTGATGCTGAGCGGCGAGGACGATGACGAGCTGCTCGACATCGAGCCGGCGCAGGCGGCGGAGGAGCTGCTGGAACGGATGCTGGAGGCCCGGCGCTACCGTGCGGCGGCGGGACACCTGGGCGAGTTGCTACAGCGTGAGGAAGGCGTGCGCTTCCGCGAGGCGCCGCTGCCGGCGAGCCTGCGCAAGACGGTCACCCAGCCGAGCTGACGGCTCACAGAGCCCGGATCTCCTCGGCGAGGCGCTCGGACGGCTGCTGCGGATGCCACCGGCGATCAGCCTGCGCCACATCGGCGTGCCGAGGATCACGGTCGCGGAGCGCTTGGCCCACCTGCGCGGCCTGCTGCGGCGCGGGCGCTTCAGCTTCGACGAGGCTGTGCAGGGTGCCGATCGGATGACCGTCGCGGTCACGCTGTTCGCGCTGCTCGAGCTTTACAAGCACGGCGAGGCCGACTGGGAGCAGGAGGAGAGCTTCGGCGAGATCGCTGTCCACGCACGTGCACAGCGGGTGGAGAGCTACGCCGAGAGCATTGCCGGATGAGCGGGAGCGGGACAATGGACGTGATGGACGCGACCGAGCTGCAGCGAAGTCATTCTCAGGAGCGGCGCCTGCCGCCGGAGCGGGTTGGCTCGTTGGAGGAGCGCGCCGGTGAGGTGTCCGGGGAGACGCCAACGCTTGAGCGCACGGTCGAGGCGCTGTTGTTCCTCGCCCCCGATCCGCTGAGCGAGCAGGAGCTGGCCGAAGCGACGGAGGTCGATGCGCACGAGGTGCAGGTCGCGTTGAGCGCACTCGCCGAGCAGTACGCGCGCGGGCCGGCGGGGGATCAGCCCTGCGCGAGCTGGGCGGCGGCTGGACGCTGGCGAGCGACCCCTCGGCCGAGGACGCGGCCCGGCGCCTGTTCAGCCGCAAGCGTGTGGCGACGCTCAGCCCTGCGCAGGCGGAGACGCTGGCGATCGTCGCCTACCTGCAGCCGATCTCTCGCCCGGAGATCACGCGCATCCGCGGCGTGAGCGCCGACTCGGCGACCGCGACGCTGCTGGAGCGGGGCCTGATCGAGGAGGGCGGCCGCTCCCAGTTCGGCGCCGTGCTCTACCGCACGGGCACGCAGTTCCTGAAGCTGTTCGGCCTGCGCACGCTTGATGACCTGCCCGGATGTCGCTCGCTGGGACCCGACGCCCGGAGGAGCAGGCGACGCTGCGCGAGCGGTTGCTACGCGCCGGTGAGGCCCGCGCAGGAGGTGGTCCCGCGACGGAGTAACGCTCAGTTTGCCTTGGCGGCGAGCTGGCCGCAGGCGGCGTCGATGTCGCGCCCGCGCGTCAGGCGGACAGTCACGGGGATGTTGCGGGATTCCAGCGCGGCGCGGAACGCGGCGATCGACTCGCGCGAGGAACCTTCGTAGGGCGAGTCGGTGGGGTTGAAGGGGATCAGGTTGACCTTGAAGATCGAAGGCTCTCCCTCACGCGGGCCGGACAGAGCGCGGGCGAGTGCGAGCGCCTGCCGGTAGCGGTCGTTGACGCCCGCGAGCATCACGTACTCGACGAACACGCGGCGATGCTTGCGCGCGTAGAACGCGCGGCACGCCTCGAGCACGTCCTCTCAGCGGATAGCGCTCGTTGACGGGCATCAGCTCCGAGCGCAGCGCCTCGTCGGCCGCGTGCAGCGACAGCGCGAGGCGCAGCGGCATCGGCTGCTCGGCGAGCCGTTCGATCCCGGGGATCCAGCCGACGGTGGAGATCGCGGTGCGCCGGTGGGTGATGCCGATCTCAGGCAGCCGCTCGCAGGCGCCGAGCACGTTGTCGAGGTTCAGCATCGGCTCGCCCATGCCCATGAACACGCAGTGGTCGAGCGGCTCGATCCGGCGGAAGTGAAGCGCCTGGTCGAGGATCTCCGAGGCGGTCAGGTTGCGCGCGAACTTCATCTGCCCGGTGGCGCAGAACGTGCACGTCAGCGGACAGCCGGACTGCGAGGAGACGCAGATCGAGCGCCGCTTGTCGCGATAGCGCATCAGCACCGCCTCCAATGGACGACTGTCGACGGTCTGGAACAGCGCCTTGATCGTGCCGTCGCTCGATCGGGCCTCCTCGGAGAGGGTGAGGCTGGAGAAGGGCAGCTCGCGCGCGAGCGTCTCGCGCAGGGCGCTCGGGAGGTTCGTCATCTGCTCGTACCCCTGCACGCCCTTGGCCGCCCACGCCCAGATCTGCCTGGCGCGAAAGCGGGGCTCACCGCTGGCGGCGAGCGTCTGATCGAGTAGTCGCAGATCCATGGCCCCTATGGTGGCAGCCGATGCGTTTAGCCAGGGACCCGATCCGATGAGCCTCGTCACCGACTTCAGCCGATGCGGCTAGCCAAGTACCTGGCCCACGCGGGCGTCGCCTCGCGGCGCGCAGCCGAGAAGGTGATCGCGGGTGGACGCGTGAGCGTCGACGGCGAGATCGTGCTGGACCCGGCCCGCGATGTTGGCGATGAGCAGCCGCGTGACGGTCGATGGCCGGAAGCTTGAACGGAATCGAGGCACGCGTCGTCTATGCTCGTGAACAAGCCGCTCGGTGTGGTGTCTACCGCGCGCGACACCCACGGTCGCCCGACGGTCGTTGAGCTCGTAAATACGGACTCCGCCCGCCCGCGCCTGTACCCCGTCGGACGCCTCGATGTCGACACCAGCGGGCTGATCTTGCTCACGAACGACGGCGAGCTGGCCAACCGGCTGACCCACCCGAGCTTCGAAGTGCCGAAGACCTACCGCGCGAAGCTCGGCGGCGGGCCGATCAGAGATGGCGCCCTGCGCGCGCTGCGCCGCGGCGTGGAGCTAGACGACGGCCCGACCGCCCCCGCGCGCGCCCGCCGTCTGGGTGAGCTCGAATCTGATCGAGCTGACGATCCACGAGGGTCGCAACCGCCAGGTGCGTCGTATGTGCGAGGCGGTCCGCCACCCGGTGCTGGCGCTGGAACGTGTCGCGTTCGGCCCGCTGCGAACTGGATGGACTCGCGGCCGGTGCGCATCGGCGCCTGAGCGAGCGGGAGACCGAGCGCTTGCGCGCGCTCTGACACAATCGCGCTTCGTGCCACCATCCCGTCTCTTCGCCCTACGTGGCGCCATCAGCGTGAATCGCAACGACGCGCAGGACATCCTCGATGCGACGACCGAGCTGATGAAGGCGATCATGGAGCGCAACACGCTCGTGCCGGAGCACGTGGTGAGTTGCATCTTCACCGCCACGAACGACCTCAACGCGGAGTTCCCCGCCGTCGCCGCTCGGGCGCTGGGTTTTGACCGCGTGCCGCTGCTGTGCGCCCGCGAGATCCCCGTGCCGCGCGCGCTGCCGCGCGTGATCAGGGTGTTGATCCATTACTACGCCGAGGAGGACCACGAGTCCCGGCATGTATACCTCGGTGAGGCAAGCGTGCTGCGCGCGGATCTCGAGGCGGCACAATAGGCGCCAAGATGACCCTCGAGTTCACAGAGCGGATCGCGCGCATCCCCGTCTACCCGGCGGCCGGCGGCTACGCCCAGCAGGAGCCGCTCGTGCGCCTGGCCAGCAACGAGTCGCCCTACCCGCCGCTGCGCGGAGGTGCGCGAAGCGATCGAGCACGCGCTCGGGACGCTCAACCGCTATCCCGACCCGACCAACTCGATCCTGCGCGCACGCCTGTCCGATCGCTATGGGGTGCCCGCCACGCGGATCGCGATCGGCAACGGCTCCTGCGACATCCTGCTCGCCGCCGGCGAGGCGCTGCTCGAGCCCGGCGCCGAGCTCGTCTACGCGTGGCCATCGTTCTCGATCTACCCCCACCTCAGTCCGCCGCCTCCGGCGCGCGCGCGGTGACGGTCCCGCTCGACTCCGAGGAGCGCCACGACCTGCAGGCGATGCTGCGCGAGATCACAGTCGCGACGCGGCTTACGATCGTGTGCAACCCCAACAACCCGACCTCGACCGCGCTGCCGCTCGCGGACATCGCCGCGTTCGTGGCCGAGGTTCCGCCGCACGTGTGCGTGATCGTCGACGAGGCCTACTGCGAGTTCAACCTGCTCGATGACCCCGACGCCTCGCTGGAGATGCTCGACCGCCACCCGAACCTCGTGCTGCTGCGCACCTTCTCCAAGGTCTACGGCCTCTGCGGGCTTCGCGTCGGCTTCGCGCTGTGCGGCTCGGAGGATCTGCCGCGCGCGCTCGACCAGGTGCGCCAGCCGTTCTTCTGCAACGCGCTCGCCCAGGCCGCAGCGGTCGAGGCGCTCGCCCATCAGGACGCGGTCACCGAGCGCGTGACCCGCACGATCGCCGAGCGCCTGTCGGTCGACGAGCGGCTGCGCGCGCTGGGCCTCGACCCGGCGCTGTCGCAGACCAACTTCTGCTGGTTCGCGCTCGGCGAGGACCGCGACGAGGCCGAGGTGATGCGCGGCCTTGCAAGAACGCGGCGTGCTCGTGCGCGGCGGCGGGGCGCTCGGCCGCGCGGGTGCGCTGCGCGTCACCTACGGCACCCCCGAGGAAAACGAACGCTTCCTGGAGGCACTTGCCGAGGTGCTTTGAAGGTGCTACAACTGCATGTGATGATCACCTCCGCACCCGCATCGACCTGCCTTCACATCCCCGCGCGTGCCACATGGTCGTCTTCATCGCACCTGGCGATTTAGCTAGGCGCTCCGGCCTCCCGTTCGTGAGCGGGACCAGCAGGCCGCTTCGGGTCCATCAGGACCGAGTGCCGCCCCTCCCGGGCGTCCACGCCCTTCTCACGTTCCCAGGCCATAAGCTTTCAGGCAGTAGAAAGGATGAATCGATGATGATCGTCATGAAAGAGACCGCGAGCGCCGAGGAGATCGACGCGGTCGTAGCCAAGATCGAGCGAGCCGGCGCGCTCGCCCATCGCTCGCAGGGCGCGCGCGTGACCGTGATCGGCGCGATCGGCGACGTCGAGCAGGACGTCTCCGTCGAGGGACTCGGCCTCGAGGGTCAGCCCGGCGTCGACCGTGTCGTGCCGATCCTCAAGCCCTACAAGCTCGCCTCACTGCAGATCACTCACGGCGAGCGCACGGTGCTCGACATCGATGGTCGCAAGGTCGGGGGGGACAACTTCGCGCTGATCGCGGGACCGTGCACCGTCGAGTCGCGCGAGCAGGTCCTGGAGACCGCGCGCGTCGTGCGCGATGCCGGCGCCACGCTGTTCCGCGGCGGCGCCTACAAGCCGCGCACCTCCCCCTATGCCTTCCAGGGCCTCGGCCAGGAGGGGTTGCGGCTGCTCGCCGAGGCCAAGGCCGAGACTGGCCTGCCGATCGTCACCGAGCTGATGGACATCCGCGACCTCGACGCTGTTCTGGAGGTCGCCGACGTGATTCAGATCGGTGCGCGCAACATGCAGAACTACCCCCTGCTCGCCGAGATCGGCCGCTCCGGTCGCCCGGCGCTGCTCAAGCGGGGCCTGTCTGCGCCGCTTGATGAGCTGTTGATGGCGGCGGAGTACATCCTCAAGGAAGGCAATCCTTCCGTGATGCTCTGCGAGCGCGGCATTCGCACGTTCGAGACAGACCACCGTCGGGTCACCCTTGATCTGATGGCGGTCCCGATCTTGAAGGAGCTCTCGCACCTGCCGGTGATTGTCGACCCCAGCCACGCGGCCGGACGGCGCGCCCTGGTGCTGCCGCTGTCTTTGGCGGCCGCGGCCGTCGGCGCGGACGGGATCATCGTTGAGACACACCCCAAACCTGAGGAGGCCGTCTGCGACGGGCCGCAGGCGCTACGCGCGGACGGACTTCGCCGAGTACACCGCTCGCGGTGGAGCGCGCCGCGGCGCTGGCCGGCAAGGCGCTCAGCGCCGTCTGATGGACCTCTGGACCCGAGCGTGAGGGTCGCGGTTCTCGGGCTCGGGCTGATCGGTGGATCGATCGGCCTGGCCGCGCGCGGGCGGGCGGGTGCCGAGGTGTGTGGCTATGACCTCGATCCGCGCGTGTGTGGGTCGGCCCTCGAGCTCGGCGCGATCGACGAGCAGGCGGCGGATATCGCCGGCACCGTACATGGTGCGGACGTGGTGTTCGTGGCCGCGCCGGTGGGGGCGCTCGCAGAGACCGTGCGCGCGGCGCTCGTCGGCGCGGGTCCCGACACCGTGGTTACGGATGTCGGTTCGACCAAGCGCGTCGTCGCCGAGGCCGGCGTCGCGGACGAGCGTTTCATCGGCGGTCATCCCCTCGCCGGGGCTGAGACGGCAGGCGTGGAGCACGCGCGCGCCGACCTGTTCGAGGGCGCCGTTTGGTACCTGACGCCCGCGCGCGGCAGTACCGCGGGGGTGTTATATGAGCGGCTGCATCGCCTTCTGACGAGCTTCGGCGCGCAGCCCGCGGCGATCGACGCCGACACGCACGACCGCCTGATGGCGTCCGTCTCGCACCTGCCGCACGTGCTCGCCAACCTGCTCGTCGCCCAGGCCGCGAGCGTGCTCGGGGGTGAGGACGAGCAACGCTTGCCGGCGGTCGGTCCGAGCTTCCGCGACGCGACGCGCGTCGCGGGCGCGAACACCGCGATCTGGACGGACATCTACCTGTCGAACAGGGATGCCCTGATCGCCGGGATCGACGGGCTGACCGAGCGTCTAGGCGACGTGCGGGCGGTGCTGCAACGGGGCGACGCGGCGGCGGTGTCGGAGTGGAACGAGCGCGCGCGCTCAGACCGCGAGGCGCTGCTCGGCGCCGGGCTGGTCGGTGGGGTGGGTGGGGAGGAGGTCATCGAGCTGCGCGCCTCGGTGCCGAACCGCCCGGGCGTGATCGCCGAGCTGGCCCTGGCACTGGGCGGAGCCGGCGTGAACATCCTCGACATGGCGCTGTCCCCGTCGGAGGACAACCGCCAGGGTGTGATTGCGCTGTGGGTCTGCAGGCGAGCCCCATGCCGCCCACGCGCAGGAGCTGATCGCGGGCCTCGGCTTTCCGGTCGCGCGGGCTTGAGGTGAGCGCGGCACGGTCATACTGTCGCCCAATGAACCTACGCTTCGAGCCCTCAGGCGGCCTGCACGGGAGGCTGACCGCACCGGCGGACAAGTCGCTCTCCCACCGTGCGGCGCTGCTCGGGGCGATGGCCTCTGAGCCGGTGCGGATCGAGAACTACCTGCACGCCGCGGACACTACTTCGACGCTCGAGGCCGTACGCGCGCTCGGCGCGCTCGTGGAGATTCGCGAGGGCGAAGTGGTGATCCGCGGAACCGGCCTGCGCGAGGCTCGCGAGCCCGACGGGCCGATCGACGTGGGCAACGCCGGTACCCTGCTGCGCCTGCTGCCGGGCTGGCTGGCCGCGCAGGAGGGGCGCAGCTTCACGCTCGACGGCGACGACTCGATCCGCCGCCGCCCGGTCGACCGCGTCGCCGAGCCGCTGCGGATGATGGGCGCGGAGCTGAGGGCCACGGACGGGCGCTTCCCACCCTTCGAGGTTCGCGGCGCGCGGCTGCGCTGTATCTCCTACGAGCTGCCGGTCGCCAGCGCGCAGGTCAAGTCATGCGTGCTGCTCGCGGCGCTCGCCGCAGACGGCGCCACGACGATCGGCGAGCCTGCGCGCAGCCGCGACCACACCGAGCGGATGCTCTTGTGCGCCGGGGTCAACGTCCACCGCAACGGCCGCCACGTGACCGTCGTAAACGCCGACGAGCTCGTGCTCGAGCGCGTGCGCATCCCCGGCGACCTCAGCTCGGCAGCGTTCATGATCGCCGCCGGCGTGCTCGTCCCCGGCTCGCGCCTGCTGCTCGGTGACGTCGGCGTCAACTGGACGCGCACCGGCTTTCTGCGGATCCTCCGTCGCATGCAGGGGATCGTGCTCGGCGACCTCGAGGACGAGTCGGGCGAGCTCTCCTCCGAAGAGCCGGTCAGCGACCTCGACGTCGCCCACGGCGCGCTCGAGGGCACGGTCGTCGAGGCGGAGGAGGTGCCGCTGGCGATCGACGAGCTGCCGTTGGTCGCGCTGCTCGGCTGCTTCGCCGAGGGCGAGACGGTCGTGCACGGCGCTCAGGAGCTGCGTGTGAAGGAGTCCGACCGGATCGCCGACGTGGTCGAGGGCCTGCGCGGCCTCGGCGCCGAGATCGAGGCGACCGACGATGGCTTCGCGGTGCAAGGCGGCGGCGCGGGAGGCCTGCGCGGCGGTGTGATCGACGCCCGCGGGGACCACCGCCTGGCGATGCTCGGCGCCGTCGCCGGCCTCGCCTCGCGCGAGGGAGTCGAGGTGCTGGGGATGGAGGCCGCTGCGGTGTCCTATCCGGGGTTCGTCGCGGACCTCGCGGCGCTCGGATAAACCTCGTGCTCGCGCTTGGGTTCGCCTCGTGCTTCACTTCCCCCATGAGCACTTCCGAGCGCGCCGCGGCCACCGCGCCCCGACCGGCGGCTGAGCCGGCTGACGTGGCTCATGCGCCCGGTGTGCTGGCATCCCAGCAGCTGCGCGAGGCCGTCGCGGGCGGATGGGTCACCGCCGGGGACTGGCGCATTCCGGCGGAGTCGATCCAGCCCGCCAGCGTGGATTTGCGGCTCGGCGAGCATGCATGGGCGCTGCGCTGCAGCTTTCTGCCCAACAGCGACTCGAGTGTCGAGGAGAAGATCGAGGACATCGCCTTCGAACGGATCGATCTGCGCGATGGGGCCACGCTCGAGCGTGACCGCCCCTATTTGGTGCCGCTGATCGAGGAGCTGCATCTCCCCGAGGCGATCCGTGCCAAGGCGAACCCAAAGAGCTCGACCGGCCGCCTGGACGTGTTCACGCGCGTGCTAACTGATCGCAATCACCGCTTCGACGAGATCTCCGGCGGCTACAACGGCAAGCTCTATCTGGAGGTGGTTCCACGCACGTTTGCGATCCGCGTGAAAACCGGCCTCGCCCTCAACCAGGTACGTCTGATGGCCGGCGACGCGCGCCTGAGTGACACGGAGCTCCTCTCGCTGCACGAGCGCTCACCGCTGCTCTACCGCGATCGCAGCCCCGTCCCCATCTCGGAGATCTCGATTGCCGACGGGTTGTTCCTCAGCCTTGACGTCTCGGGCTCGGCTGAGAGCATCGTGGGCTACCGCGCCAAGAAGAACAGCCTGCCGATCGACCTGACGAAGGTGGGCGCGCTGAATTGGCGTGACTATTGGGATCCGGTGCACCCCGAGCGAGGGGGGCGCATCGTGCTCGAGCCGGAGGTCTTCTATCTGCTGCTCTCATCGGAGGGGGCCAGCATTCCCCCTTCCTATGCCGCCGAGATGCTCGCCTACGATCCCACCGCGGGAGAGCTGCGCACACACTATGCGGGCTTCTTCGACCCCGGGTTCGGATTCCATCGCGACCAGACCACGCCGGGTAGTCGCGCGGCACTCGAGGTGCGCGCGCGCGATGTGTCCTTCATGGTCGAGCATGGCCAGCCGGTATGCAAGCTCGCCTTCGAGCGGATGGCCGAGGAGCCCGACGTGCTCTATGGCAGGGACATCGGCTCCAACTACCAGGGACAGCTGACGATGTTGAGCAAGCACTTCGCCGAGCAGACGGCGGGTAGCGCACCGCCACCACGCGGTGGTGGCGGTGCGCTCGAGGACATGTCGCCCCCGCCGCGAGCTACGTAGCCGGCCACGATGCTGATCGCGATCGACGGCCCCGCCGGGGCCGGCAAGTCGACCGTCGCGCGTGCCCTCGCACGCCGGCTCGGGTTCACCTACCTGGACAGCGGCGCGATGTATCGCTGTGTGGCGCTGCTCTTGCTCGCCTCGCCGGGTGCTGTGCCGGCTGAGCTGGCCGGCGCGGCGCGGATCGAGCTGGGCGCGCGCGTGTTGCTCGACGGTCGCGATGTGAGCGAGGAGATTCGCTCGCCGGAGGTCTCCGAGGAGGCTTCGCGCGTGGCCGCCGAGGAGGGGGTGCGCGCGGCGCTCGTGTCCTCGCAGCGTGCCCTGATCGCTGGCGGCGACTGGGTGGCCGAGGGCCGTGACATCGGCACGGTCGTCGCTCCCGATGCTGAGCTGAAGGTGTTCCTCACTGCCTCGCCCGAGGAGCGCGCTCGACGCCGTGCCGCCGAGCTGGGCGCCGATGCTCACACGGTGCTCGCCGAACAGGCTCTGCGCGACGAGCGTGACGCCACGCGTGAGCACAGCCCGCTCGCGGCCGCCCCGGGGGCGGTGCTGCTCGACACTAGCGGGCTGGCGATCGAGGACGTGGTCGAGCGGATTGCGACGCTCGCCGCCACTGCCTCCTCGTCTGTTTGATCTGGTCACGCCCTTCGCTGCGCGGACCCCATTTTGATTAAACGTCATCCTCCGGGTTGGACTTTCTGCTCTGCTCGACCGGGCCTCGCTCCGGCCCGGTCATACTGAGCAGATGCTGAAGGTCGCCGTTGTCGGCTATCCGAACGTGGGGAAGTCCTCGCTGATCAACCGCCTCACGGGCACGCGCGAGACGGTCGTGCACGAGCGCCCCGGCATCACGCGCGACCGCAAGGAGCTCGAGTGCGAGTGGAACGGGCGCGCTTCATGCTGATCGACACCGGCGGCGTGGACTTTCAGGACGAGGATCCGCTCGCCGGCTCGATCCGCGACCAGGCGCGAGCAGGTCTCGCGGATGCACAGGTGGCGGTGCTCGTCGTCGACTCGCGCGCCGGCGTGCGGCCAGGAGACGAGGAGATGGCGGATCTGCTGCGCCGCTCGCAGCTGCCGTTGATCGTGGCGGCGAACAAGTGCGACGGCGTCGCGGATATTCCGCTGGCCTCGGAGTTCCATCGTCTCGGCCTCGGGGCGCCGATCCCCGTCTCTGCATCCCAGGGCCTCGGCACGGGCGATCTGCTGGATCGGATCGTCGAGTTGTTGCCCGCAGGAGACAACGAGCCCTACAGGGACACCGTGCGCCTCGCGCTGATCGGCCGCCCGAATGTGGGCAAGTCCTCGCTGGTCAACCGCTTCCTCGGCGAGGAGCGCGTGATCGTCTCCGAGGTCGCGGGCACGACACGCGACGCGATCGATATGCCGCTGATCGTCGGCGAGCGCAAGCTGATCCTCGTCGACACCGCAGGAATGCGCCGCCAGTCGAAGGTCGCGGACTCGGTCGAGTACTACACGGCGCTGCGCTCGAAGCGCGCCGCCGAACGGGCGGATGTGGCGCTAGTCGTGTGCGACGCGCGCGAAGGCGTCACGGCCCAGGATCTGCGGATTGCGGAGCTGGCGATGAAGGCTGGCTGCGCGACCGCGATCGTGCTGAACAAGTGGGATGTCCACGACGGCTCGGAGGATGACCTCGACCACGAGCGCGCGCGCGTGGCCGCAAAGCTGCGCCTACGCCCGCGCGTCCTGACCGTCAGCGCGCTGACTGGCCGTCACGTCGCGCGCTTGTTGACCGAGGCCCTGGCGCTCGGCGACCGCATGTCCGGGCGCATCCCCACGGCCGAGCTCAACCGCTTTCTCGGCGAGACCGTCCAGGCGCGCCAGCCCCCCGTGGGGACCCGCCGAGGCTCCAGCCAGCACCGGCTGAAGCTGATCTACATGGCCCAGATCGGCGAGCGCCCGCCGCGCTTTGCGATCCAGATCAACTCCCGCGCGCGCGTCACCCGCGACTACGCCTACTTCGTAGAGAACCGTCTGCGCGCCCGCTACGGGATGGACGGTGTCCCGCTCGTGATCGACTTCGTCGAGCGCGGTAAGCGCGGCCGCGAGGCCCCGGGGAGCGAGGGTGCGCTGAGACGTGCTCATACGAGCACGCGAGGCGCGGAGAGTCGCTCTGCTTAAAGCGGGCAGAGAGATATTATTCTTTTAGATTGCGTTGATACCATAGCTATACGTATCATTTATTTTCTGAGCCGAAGCTCCCCGAGCTCCTAACTCACCTATTCTCTACCGACTTTCGCCTGCGACCACTGGAGCGATCCCAAACCCATGAGCCAGCTTCCTGACAACGAGTACCTGTTCACTTCCGAGTCGGTCACGGAGGGGCATCCTGACAAGATCGCCGACCAGATCTCCGATGGCGTGCTCGACGCCGTGCTGCAGAGACGACCCCTACGGCCGCGTTGCCTGCGAGACGCTCGTCAACACCGGGCTGATCGTAGTCTCTGGGGAGATCTCGACTGACACCTACGTCGACATCCAGGAGATCGCCCGCGAGACGGTTCGCAAGATCGGCTACACCGACGCAGAGCTCGGCTTCTCGGCCGACTCCTGCGCCGTGCTGAACGCGATCGACAAGCAGTCGCCGGACATCGCGCAGGGCGTCGACGCAGGCATACGAGACGCGCACCGATGCGACCGACGACGACAAGCTCGATGTCGCCGGCGCCGGCGACCAGGGCATGATGTTCGGCTACGCGAGCAACGAGACACCGTCGCTGATGCCACTGCCGATCTCGCTCGCCCATCGGCTCGCAAAGCGCTCGCCGCCGTGCGCCAGCGATGGCTCGCTCGACTACCTGCGCCCGGACGGCAAGACCCAGGTCTCGGTCCGTTACGTCGACGGCAAGCCGGTGGGGATCGAGAAGCTGCTGATCTCCACCCAGCACGCCGAGCACGCGACGCAGAAGCAGATAACCGACGACCTGTGGGAGCATGTCGTCGCTACCGGTGCTGCCAGCCGAGCATGCTCGACGCCGACACGCTCCGCCGAGACTTCCTCGTCAACCCGACCGGCCGCTTCGTGATCGGCGGGCCGGTCGGCGACTGCGGCCTGACAGGACGGAAGATCATCGTCGACACCTACGGCGGCATGGCCCGCCACGGCGGCGGAGCGTTCTCGGGCAAGGACCCCTCGAAGGTCGACCGCTCCGCCGCCTACGCGGCGCGCTGGGTCGCCAAGAACATCGTCGCCGCGGGCCTCGCCGACCGCGCGGAGGTGCAGGTCGCCTATGCGATCGGCGTCGCGCACCCGTGTCGGTGATGGTCGAGACGTTCGGCACCGAGCGGATCGGCCGTGGCCAGATCGCAAAGCTCGTCGACGAGCACTTCGACCTGCGCCCCGGAGCCTTCCGCGAGGAGCTCAAACTGCACCGGCCGATCTACCAGAAGACCGCCGCCTACGGGCACTTCGGCCGCGACGACGATGACTTCACGTGGGAGCGGACCGACAAGGCGGGCGCGCTGCGCTCCGCCGCCGGCCTGTGAAACAGACGCCCGCCCGCCCGTTTAGGAACGCAGAGGTGAGCAACTGACCGAGGGCGGGTCTAACCTGACGCGGTGTCCGCCATCGCCCTCCTCGACGGTCAAATAGCTGAAGTTGGTGCGGCGTCGATCATCGCCCAGGTCGAGCCAATGACGACGGCCCGTGCGCTGCGCGGGCCGTTTGACTACCGGCTGCCAGTGGAGCTGCGCGGCGGCGATGTCGAGCGTCGGCTCGATGCTTGTGGTGCCCTTCGGCCGGCGCGAGGTGCTGGGGGTGGTCGTCGGCCTGGCCGAGCGCAGCGAGGTCGCCGAGGAGAAGCTGCTCGCCCCGCTGCGCGCGCTGATGAGCTCGGCGTGCCCGGCGATCTGGTCGCGCTGGCCGAGTGGATCGCTGCGGAGTACTGCTCGACGATCTCACGCGCGCTGGGCCTCGTGCTGCCACCCGGCGCCGCGCGCCGCTTGAGCGGGCGCAAACGCCGAGCCGTCACCCGCCGCGTGCATCTGCCCGTCGGCAGCGCGCAGTCCCGAGCCCCCGGCGTTGACCGCCGAGCAGCGCGATGTGCTCGAGTCGTTGACGGCGGCGCTCACTACGCGCGAGGCCGCGCGGCGGCTGCTGCACGGGGTGACGGGCTCCGGCAAGACGGAGATCTACCTGCGCGCCGCCGCGATCGCGCTACAGCAGGGACGCGGCGCGATCGTGCTCGTCCCGGAGATCGCCTTGACCCCGCAGATCGTGGGACGTTTCGTCGAACGCTTCGGCGACACCGTCGCGGTGCTGCACTCGCAATTGCGCCCGGCCGAGCGCTACGAGGAGTGGCGGCGTCTGCGCTCAGGCGAGGCGCGGGTCTGCGTCGGTCCGCGCTCGGCCGTGTTCGCGCCGATCGAGGACCTCGGTCTGATCGTCGTCGACGAGGAGCACGACGCCTCATACAAGCACGAAGGCGACCCGCGCTACGACGCCCGCGACGTCGCCGCGCGAGCGCGCCAAGCGCTGTGGAGCGCTGCTGCTGCTGGGCAGCGCCACCCCGCGGCCGGAGAGCATGCGCGCGGTGCCCAGCCCACTGCGGCTGCCCGGCCGCGTGGACGGCCGCCCGCTGCCGGAGGTCGAGATCCTCGACATGCGCGGGGAGGCGCAGGGACTGCACCCGCAGACCGCCCGCGCACTCGCAGAGGTGCGCAGCACGGGTGGCAAGGCGATGGTGCTGCTCAACCGCCGCGGCTGGTCGAACTTCCTGTCGTGCCGCTCCTGCGGGCGGGTGTGGAGCTGCCCGGACTGTGACGTGGCGCTCGTGCTGCACCGCGCCGAAGGCTACGTGGCATGTCACCACTGCGGACACCGTGAGCCCGCGCCGGCGCGCTGCGGCGACTGTGGCTCGACGGCCGTGGCGCGCCACGGCGCGGGCACCGAGCGCGTGCAGCACGAACTCGCGGCCACGCTCGACGACGGGAGCTTCCCCGTGTTCCGCCTGGACGCGGACGTGGCCGGTGCGGGAGGGGACGAGGATGGCGTGGGCGCGGTGCTGCGCCGCTTCGAGGCGGCCGCCCTCGGGGGTCCTGATCGGCACCCAGATGGTCGCCAAGGGCCACGACTTCCGCGATGTGACGCTCGGGGTGGTGCTCGACGCCGACGCCACCCTGCGCTTCCCCGACTTCCGCGCGGAGGAGCGCACGTTCGCGCTGATCGCACAGCTCGCCGGCCGCGTCGGGCGCGGCGGCGAGGGCCGCGTGCTGGTGCAGAGCATCGCTCCGGAAGCCCGCTCGATCGTGCACGCCGCGCGCCACGACAGCGACGGCTTCCTCGCCGGCGAGCTGGAGCGGCGCGAGGCGCTTCGCTATCCGCCTTTCTCGCACCTGATCAGGATCGTCTGCGCCGCCGTAGATCCAACCCCGGCGCGCGCGGCGGCAGACGCGCTGCGCGAGCGCCTGCGGTCTTTGCCCCCCGGCCCCGATTCGAGCGTGCATGGTCCTGCCTCGCTGTTTCGGCTAAGGGGGCGCGAACGCCAGGTGCTGGTGGTGAAGACCGCCGAGCGCCGTCCTGCCGTGCATGCGGTCGGGGAGGCCGTGCGGCGGGTGGCGGCCGCGCGGGAGCACGCGGGCGTGAGCTTCAGCGTCGACGTCGACCCGCAATAAACTTAAGTCGTCATGGCCGAGACAGAGGAGCTGGTGGAGTGCCGAGCGGGACGCGGAGTCGCCCCCTGAGGAGCTGGAGGCGAGGGCTGGTCGAGGAGCTCGATTCCGAGACCCGCGCGCGTCGCGATGCGGCGCTGAGCCACGTGCGCAAGCTCGGCGACCCGGTGCTGCGCGCTAGCGCGCTCCCGGTCGATCGCTTCGACGAGACGCTGCGCGTCGAGATCGAGCGCATGGGCGAGCTGATGGGGGACGCGCTCGGGATCGGGCTGGCGGCCACCCAGATCGGCGTGCTGCACCGTGTGCTCGTCTACCGCGCAAACCCCGAGGATCCGCTGACGGTGCTCGTCAACCCGGTCTTGGAGTGGTCCAGTGAGGAGACCGAGACGCGAGCGAGGGGTGCTTGAGCATTCCCTTCGTGCATGTCGACGTGGAGCGTCCCGGCCGAAGTGCGGGTACGCGCGCGGGACGGGTACGGTGTGGAGCTAGAGGTGCAGGGGAGTCGGGTTGACCGCGAGGGTGATCCAGCACGAGATGGACCACCTCGACGGCGTCCTGATGATCGACCGGATCTCGCGCGAGGAGCGCAAGGAGGCGATGCGCGCGATGCGCGAGGCGCAGCAAGCGGGGAGCGAGGCGGGCAGCGGCGTGGATCGAGTGGTTCGGACCGGGGGCGACGCGATCTTCCGACCCGAATGAGATGCACTCCGCCGCCGCCGGGACTGCCTCGGACGCGAGTCCCGCCTAGCGGCGGCTCGCGGCAGGGTCTCGATCTTGCGAACGGTCTTCCTCGGCACGTCTGAGTTCGCCGCCACCGTGCTCGAGCGGCTGGCCGCGAGCGATCACCGTCCGGCACTGGTGTTGAGCCGCCCCGATCGCCCGCGAGGTCGTGGCCGCCGAGTGGCCGCGCCACCGGTCGTCGAGCGGGCGCTCGCGCTGGGGCTCGCACTGGTGCAGCCCGAGAGCGTGAACGAGCCGCTGGCCAGGGCACTGATCGCTGAGGCTCAGCCGCAGGTGCTGGTGGTGTGCGCCTTCGGGGCGCTGATCAAGGAGCCGCTGCTGTCTGAGCACGAGCTACTGAACGTGCACCCATCGCTGCTGCCACGCTGGCGCGGAGCGGCGCCGATCGAGCGTGCGATCATCGCCGGCGACGAGCACACTGGCGTGTCGATCATGCGTCTTACCGCGGGACTCGACAGTGGACCGGTGTGCCTGACTGCCGCCGAGCCGATCACCTTGGAGGACACCTACGGATCGCTCGCCACGCGCCTTGCGAAGATTGGCGGCGAGCTGCTTGTGCGAGCGCTGGACCTGACCGCGGCGGGCGCGTCGCCGACGTTTGCCGAGCAGGACGAGGCGGGTGTCACCTACGCGGAGAAGATCGGCCCCGAGGACCGCATGCTCGATCCGATCAGGCCGGCGAGCGAGCTGGAGCGCGTCGTGCGCGCCCTGCAGCCACACATCGGCGCGCGGGTCGCGCTCGCGGACGGGACGCTGCTCGGCGTCCACCGCGCGCGCATCGTGTCGCCGAGCGACGGCGATCCTGTCGACGGGGGCACAATCGACCGCAATCAGCCGGAGGTGGGCGTAACGGCGAAATCTGGCCGCCTGCTGCTCGGCTGCCGGAAGGGTGTGCTGGAGCTGCTCGAAGTCCAGCCGCCAGGCGGGCGGGCGATGGACGCCTCCGCCTATCTGCGTGGCCGTGGGCTTCCTGTGCGCCGATAGTCGCTCACATAGGTTGGTGGTACGGTGCCGGTTCGTAAACCGGGGTCGGGTTGGGGCGCCAGCGCCTGGGTGACCAGTGGGATGAGGCCTGCCCAGGCAGGCAGGGAGTAGTCCTCCTCGTCATCCATCGGCTGCCCGACACGGATCTTTGCCGAGACCTCATCAATCGGGATCGCAAGAACCGCTGTCGCCTTGAGCTCATTGTCGGTTGGTGGCCGCACGTCCCGCCAACGGCCCGGAACGATGTGCTCGACGATCGCCTCGAACGCAGCGAGCTTCTCTGCGGGCCGCTCTACGCTGGTGGCCTCTCCCAGGAGCATCACCGAGCGGTAGTTCGCCGAGTGGTGCATGGCGGAGCGGGCGAGCACGAGCCCGTCGATCAGCGTTACGGTCAGACACACCGGCGTACCCACCGCGAGCGCCCGCAACGTGCGACTGGCGGTCGATCCGTGTAGGTAGACGAGATCGTCGTGACGAGCGTGCAGCGTGGGAATCACAAACGGCTGGCCGTCCTCATCGACGATCCCCAGATGGGCGATCAGAGCCTCATCGAGGATCTCATCGATGACGGCACGGTCGTGGCTGCCGCGCTCACGCTTGCGTCGCAGCCGGACGCGATCGGAGGGAGGAGGAGAGGTTGGGTTGGATGAGTCCGTGGTGTCAGACACTGTTCCAGAATAGTTCGGTGATCTTTCCGGCACGATCCAGTCGCACCGGATAGTCGATCATGCCTCCGATGCCCAGCCCGCCGAGAGCCACAATCGCCCCCGCGCGCCGCTGCGCCTACGTGGTGCTGCGCAGGGTCTTCGAGGACGGTGCCTACGCCGACCGCGCCCTACACGGGGAGGCGAAGCAGCTTGACGCGCGCGACCGGGCGCTGGCGATGCGCCTCGTCTATGGAACCGTGCAGCGCAAGGGCACGCTCGACTATCTGATCGAGCATCTCGCAGATCGTCCCCCGGAGCGGCTTGATGCGCGGCTGCTGGCGGCGCTGAGGCTGGGGCTATATGAGCTGCTGTACCTGGGCGGTGCGCCTGACCACGCAGTCGTGGCGGATGGGGTGGAGCTGGCGAAGGGAGGCGCGCGTGGCGGTCACGGCCTGGTCAACGCGGTGCTCCGGCGGGGCGCGCGCGAGGGCCGCGTGCTGCTGGAGGCGCTGAGCGATGAGACGCCGGAGCAGGCGGCGGTGAAGCACTCCCACCCGGAGTGGATCGCGCGACTATGGTGGGAGGAGCTAGGGGCGAGTGACACTCGCGCGCTGATGGCCTACGACAATGAGCCGGGTGAGGTGGCGCTGCGCGTGAACATGCTGCTCACCGACGCAATGACGCTGGCTGGAGAGCTGCCGGTCACAACCCACGCCGACCCGGATCTGGCGGAAGCGTTGGTGCTGGAGGGCCCGTTCGACGCTCATGACTCGCCCGCCTGGCGCGCGGGAGCGTTCCTGGCGCAGTCGCGCGCGGCGATGCACGTTTCCCAGATGCTCGATCCGCAGCCGGGCGAGCGAGTCCTCGATCTCTGCGCCGCGCCTGGGGGCAAGAGCACCCACCTGGCGGCGTTGATGGGAGGCGAAGGCGAAGTGGTCGCGGTCGAGCGCAACGCGCGGCGGGCGGGCATGCTCATTCGCACCGCGCAGCGACTGCAGGTCCCGAACATCCGTGTTGAGGTCGCCGACGCCGCGGTGAAGCGTCCGGAGGGAGCGGTATTCGACCGCGTGCTCGTCGATCCGCCGTGCTCTGGTCTGGGCACGCTGCAGGCGCGCGCCGACCTGCGCTGGCGCGTGACTTCTGAGAACGTCCGCGAGATGACCCCTATCCAGGCATCGATCCTCGCGGCAGGCGCCGCCGCTGTCCGTCCGGGCGGCGTGCTGGTCTACTCTACGTGCACGATCTCCCCGACCGAGAACGAGCATCCAGATCGCCGCTTTCTTGGATGTCCATCCCGACTTCAGCCGCGATGATCTCATGATGACACTCCCGCACCGTGACCACACGGCCGGGTTTTTCATCGCACGGCTGTGCCGGGGCTGAGCTGGTGTGATGGCGAACGACCCAGGAGCCTCCAGCAGCGCGCCGGTCGATCTCGGGCCGAAATGTCCTAACTGCGGTGAGCCGTGGCTGCGTCCGACCAACCTGCCGGGACGCTATCGCTGCGTGTATTGCTTGCACCGCTTCGAGCTCACCTCCGTATGTCCCAACTGCGGCGAGCATTCGACGATCGTGCGCATGTCCTCCACGGCGCTCGTCAAATGCAATAACTGCGGCGATTCAATGCTCCAGCCGATATGAGTCTTGAGTTACTGAAGGGCGTGCGCGTCGCGCCGTCGATCCTGTCCGCCGACTTCGCGCAGCTGCGCGAGCAGGTCGGCGAGGTGTTGAACGCGGGCGCGCGGATCATCCATGTGGACGTGATGGACGGACACTTTGTGCCCCCGATCACCGTCGGTCCGCTGGTCGTCGCGGCGCTGCACGAGCAGGTCAGCCAAGCCGGCGCGATGCTCGACGTGCACCTGATGGTCGAGCGCCCTGAGCGGCACGTGGCCGACTTCGCAAAGGCGGGTGCGGACTCGATCACGTTCCACGCCGAGGCCACACCCCACGTGGCCTATACCGCGGACCTGATTCGACAGGTTGGGGCGGGAGTCGGCGTGGCGATCAACCCGGCCACGCCGGTCGGCGCGCTGGCAGAGGTGGTGGAGCTGCTCGACATGGCTTTGTGCATGACCGTCAACCCCGGCTGGGGAGGGCAGCCGTTCATCGCGCATTCATCGCAAAAGATCGAGCGCGTCCGCGCAATCGTCGGTGGAGGTGTGGCTGTCGAGGTAGACGGGGGCATCGATCCCGCCACCGCGCCCAGGTGCAGGCAGGCGGGCGCGAGCGTGTTCGTGGCCGGTTCGGCGATCTTCTCATCGTCTGACCCGGGTGATGCTTATCGGGCGATCGCCGCGGCTGCCGGCGCCGACTGAGCGACCGGCGCGCCGCGTTTGTAGACGACGCTCAGCATCAGCGCGAGCAGGCTCGTTGCGCCGAGGTAGCCGATCTCGGTCCGCAACAGTTCTTCGCTGACGATCGGCGCCAGCATCCACGCGACGAAAATGACGGCCGCAACCGCCCAGCAGACGGCTGCCGTACGCGCTCGGTCGCGGGCCAGGACGGCCTGGTTGAGTGCTCCCGAGGTCAGGTGCATGCCCATTCCGAGTCCGATCAGGGCCAGGCCGAAGCGGTTGTAGGCGAAGTGCTGTCCGAACAGGTGCTCCATCACGAACGGGCCGATCGCCAACAGCCCGAGCGCGACCGCCGCAGCGAATGCCGTGATCGCGCGTACGGTCACGCGGATCGCGTGGGCGAAGGCGTCATGGCCCGCGGTCGCCTCCAGACCCGTCAGATGGGGCAGCAGTGAGGTTTGGATCGCCTGGAACAGCTGGAGCGGGGCGCGTGCGATCAGCAGCACGTTGAACACGATCCCCGCGAGTGCGAGGTTGGTCGAGGTGGCGTCGACCGTCAACACGGCGGCGTTCAGGATCGTTTGCTCGGAGAGCATGATCCCCGATACGGCCAGCGCGAACCCGGAGCCCCGGCGCAGGGAGAGCCCCTCATCGTGGGCGGCGGTCTCCTGGACGCCCTCCGCCCCTGGGCCGGCCAGGGCCGCGTCGGCCTCGTCCACGGTCATGAGACCCTCACGCACCCCGGCTATGAGCGCTTCGTCGGTCTGGTCGATGGTTCCGGCGGCGGAGGTCGTTCCGGTAGCGGAAGCGGAGCTCGCGTGTCGATGCCGTTCCCCGCCGCTGCGGGCGAAGGCGGCGGGGACGACGACCAGCGAGACGAACGGCGCGGCGGCGATCCCGAGCGCGACCGCCGTCTGGCCGCTGGTGATGCCCAGCGCCGCGGCGATCGCGAAGCAGATTCGCGAGACCGACTCCATCAGCACCAACCCGCCGTACAGGGCGAAGTACTTGTGCCCAGCCAGCCAGCCTCGCGCGAAGTAACTCGCCGCGTAGGCGAGCGTGCCCACGACCAGCACGTCGTACAGCGCGCTGTATCCGTCGAACACGTGGTTCACGAGCTCTTCTTTGAAGGCGAGCGCGACCGCCAGGAAGGTGAGCGCAAAGCCTGTCTGGATCGCGATCGGCACGCGCAGCGAGTACTCGGCCTGGTCGCGTGCGCGGCGGTCGGCGATCGTGCGTGATAGCAGCTGTTCGATCGGCCGGTAGATCACGGAGATCACGACGAACATCACCGACCACAGCACGTCCAGGCGCTGGGCCGATTCTTCTCCCAGGACATGGCTCGCGATCGAGAAGAACGCGAACGTCAGCAGGCCCGTGGAGGCGATCCCGATTGACAGGATCCTCGCGCCACTCCCATAGGAGCGCGGCGAGCGGTTAGAGCCGGACAAGCAGCATCGTCCAAGGGAACGGCGAGCGGACCTCGGCGACCTGGCCGTAGCGGGAGAGCAGTCGCACGAACGAGCGCCGCGACCAATGATTTAGGTGCCCCGGCGTGTTGCCGAGCGCCGGCCAATAGGCGCCGCGGGCCATGTTTAGCATCCGCCACAGGGGCTCGCGGGGGACCGACACGAGCAGGTGGCGCTCGGCGCAGCGCGCCATCTCGGCGAGGGTATGTTCGGGGTCGGGGACGTGCTCGAGCACCTCGATCGCACAGGCCAGGTCAAACTCGTTCTCCGCGAACGGCAGGTTCTCAGCGTGCATCACGTGGTATTCGAGGTTGGGCGCCTTCCGCTCAGCCCAACCTGCCTGGATCGATTCCTCTTCGAGATCGATCCCGACCACGCGCCGCTTGCCCAGCCGCTGCGCCCACTTGTGCACGAGCACCCCCTCGCCACAGCCGACGTCGAGCAGCGAGCGGGGCTCGGCGTGCGTGAACAATTCATCGAGCGTGCGCTCGAAGGCGCTCATCAGACGACGCACGACGGGGTTGGTGGAGCCGTACTTGTCGTAGGTGTTTCCGGTGACGATCCCTTCCTCAGAAACGGTGACGGCGCCGCTCATGAGCGCACCGCCTCGTGCTCCTCGGTCCCCGTTCGCCTCGTCGCTGGGTCGGGGACGTTCTCATCTGGCGCTCTGAGTGCCGGGTCTGGGTCGTTCTTGTCTGGGTTTCTCTCTTCGTCCGGATCCTCGATCGGAAGACCCTGCTCATAATGCGAAGGTGCCACATTCAGCTCCAGCTCGATCCGCCGCACTCGCTCGAAGGTCTTCTGAGTCATCACCCGCTGAGCGGCGAGCAGATCACCGATCACGCCCAGCGCCCATAGCACGACCGCGGCAATGAACAGCACGGCGCCAAGGATCAGCGACTGCACGTGTCCCTTGCCGCTGCCGTCGGCGTAGGCGACGACGAAGCGGATCCAGACCGCGAGCGAGACGACCCCAATTAGCGCCGCCAGGCTCCAGAACACGCGCAGCGGCTCGTACTGGGCGTAGATGCGGAAGATCGACACGGCGTTGCGTCGCACGTAAGCGCCCATCGAGGGGAACAGGCGCGACTCGCGCGTCTTCGGGTTGGTGCGCACTGGGACGTGATCGATCGCGACTAGTTGCTTGCCGGCCTGGATGATCGTCTCCAGGGTGTAGGTGAACTTCGAGACCACGAGCAGCTGGATTGCCGCCTCGCGGTTATAGGCCCTGAAGCCGGAGGTGGTATCCGGCACCGATGTGGAGGAGGCCTGGCGCACGACCCACGAGCCGAGACGCTGGAGGGACTTCTTCAGCGGTGAGAAATGCTCGATGCCTGTGACCTCGCGGTCGCCGACGACCATGTCGGCGCGGCCGGCGAGGATCGGCACCACGAGCCTTGCGATGTCAGGGCCGTAGTACTGGTTGTCGGCGTCGGTGTTGACGATCACATCGGCACCGAGCTTCAAGCAGGCGTCCAGGCCCGCCTGGAATCCTGCCGCGAGGCCCTTGTTGTTCGTCAGGCGCACGATGTGGTCGACGCCAGCCGCACGCGCGACCGCGATCGTCTCGTCGGTCGAGCCGTCGTCGATCACCAGCCGCTCGACGACGTCGAAGCCCTCGACTTCGCCGGGTAGGTCCGCGAGCGTCTGCGGGAGCTGATCTGCCTCGTTGAAGCAGGGGATTTGAATGATGAGCTTCATTGCCTGCAGCCTACCCCGTGGATCCCTGTGGAGCCACGCGTGGAGCGTCAGGTCCCACGTGGAGCGGCGCGCCGCCGCCCGGATAGGCTCTACGCCCCATGGCCGGCGCCACCCTCAGCAAGCCGCGGCAGGACTCCCCGCTGCAGCGGTTGCGCGCGGTGGATGCCTCGACGTGGGCGAAGCTCGCGTTCGCGCTGCTCTGTGTGCTGGCCCTGATCGGGTACTTCACGTTCCCGACGTATCCAACTTACGACTCCTTCTACGCGCTGCTCTGGGGTCGCGACCTGCTGCACCTGCACCTGCCCGACTTCAAGGTCTACCGCGGTCCTACCGAGCATCCTTTGGCGATCGCCTTCGGTGTGCTGTGCTCGCTGTTTGGCCAAGGCGGCGCGCGGCTGATGGTGTTCGGGTCGATCGCCTCGTTCGTCGCGCTCGTGGCGGGTGTGTACCGACTCGGGCGGCTTTGCTTCGGGCCGGTCGTCGGGATGTTCGCTGCGCTGTTGATGCTCAGCCGCTTCTTCGACGAGAACCTCGCCGCGCAGGGCTACCTGGACATCTCCTACATCGCCCTGCTCGTCTGGGCGGTCGCGCTCGAGGTCGAAAAGCCCCGGCGGGGCACGCTGGTGTTCCTGATCCTCGCGGCTGCCGGCCTGCTGCGCCCCGACGCGTGGGTTTTGAGCGGGGCCTACTGGCTGTGGTGCGCCTGGCCGAGAGGCACGAGCAATCGGACGCGTCTTCAGTATCTGGCCCTAGTGGCGATCGCGCCGTTGCTGTGGGTCGGCACTGACGCGATCGTCACCGGGAACCCGCTGTATTCCCTGCACTCAACCGCCGGCCTTGCTCAGGAACTCGGGCGCACGCAGGGATTCTCCAGCGTGTTGACCTCGGTATGGACGTACTCGGTGCGGATCGACAAGCTGCCGGTCGTGCTCGGCGGTTTGATCGGGGTGCCGATCGCGGTGTGGCTGGTCCCGCGGCGGGTGCTCGTGCCGCTCGCGGTGCTGGTCCTGCTCGTGTTCGTGTTCGTCGCGGAGGGCGCTGTCGGCGCCTCGGTGATCGACCGCTACCTGATGGGCGCCGCGACGGTGCTGCTGATCTTCTGCGCGGTCGCGATCGGCGGCTGGGCGATGCTCGAGCGCGGATCGAAGCTGCGTCGTGTGTGGATGGTCGCGGCCGCGGCGCTGGTGCTCTTCGGAGCGGTTCTCGCTGCCACCACGCTGAGCCTCTCCAGCCTGCGCACGACCCTGGCCTACCATGAGGACTTCCATAAGGGGCTGGCGGTTGCGCTCGCGGACCCGGCGGTGAAGGCAGAGCTCAGGCGCTGCCCGCTGGTCTCGCTGCCGGACAACAAGCTGATCCCGGACGCCCGCTGGATCCTCGACAGCACGGGACAGCGTAACATCGTCGCCCGCAGCGAGGCCCGCGCCGACGCCGACAAAGGCGTGCCCGCGCTGGAGGATCGGATTCGCGCTGGCAGTGTCGCGGTCTACCCGCTGGGCAGCGCGGTGTTCTTCGAGGCGATCGTCGACGTCGGCGATGACCCGCGCGACCAGATTCCGCTCGCTCACTTCAAACGGATCTTTACGAGTCGCTACTACGCGGTCTATGGCAACTGCTGAGCCCTCGCTGGAGGCGGGCGCCGAGCCGTCGTCGACGAGGCGTGCGGGAGTCGATCGGACTCGTCGCTGGGTCTGGCCGGGGCTGGCCGTCGTGCTCGGAGGCGGCCTTACGCTGCGCCTGTGGGGTGTGAGGCAGGGGCTGCCCTACGCGTACAACGTCGACGAAGCCGAGCATTTCGTGCCGCGCGCGGTCGAGATGTTCCAGAAAGGCACACTCAACCCGCACTACTTTGCGAATCCGCCCGCGTTCACGTACCTGCTGCACTTCCTGTTCGGGCTGTGGTATGGGGGTGCGTCCGGGACGGTACACGCGCTCGCGCTGCACCCTGACGAGGTCTACACCCTTGCCCGCGTGGCCGCCGCGCTACTCGGCACGGGGGCGCTGTGGCTGCTGTACGTCACGGGCGCTCGACTGTTCAACCGTGCTGTCGGCCTGCTCGCGGCGGCGATCGAGGCGGTCGCGTTCCTGCCCGCCTTCTACGCGCACCTCGCGCTGAACGACGTGCCCACCTTATTCCCGCTGACACTGTCGCTGTTGGGGAGCGCGGGGGTGCTGAGAAAAGGCCGCCGCCGCGACTACCTGCTGGCGGGCCTCGGACTCGGGCTCGCCTGCGCGAGCAAGTACACCGCCGGGATCGTCCTGCTGCCGCTGCTGGCGGCGGCCGTGACGCGCTACCTGGACGTCGAGCCCGGCGCCCAGGCGTATGTGATCGGTCGCCGCGCAGTGGTCGGCCTCGCGCTCGCGGGGATCGCCGCGCTCCTCGCCTTCCTGATCGCGAACCCCTACGCCGTGCTCGACTATCAGGACTTCCACTCCGAACTGGTGCACCAGTCGACGCTCTCCGCCGAAGCCCAGGGCAAGCTCGGCGCGCCGCAAGAGGGTGGCTTGCTCTACTACCTATGGTCGCTCACGTGGGGTCTCGGCTGGGTGCCGGCGCTGGCGGCGCTCGGCGGGATGTTCGCGGTGTGGCGCAAGGAGCGGCGGCTTGGCTTCATGCTGGTGCCCGCACCGCTCTTGTTTCTCGCGTTCATGGGTCTGCAGGGGCGCTATTTCGGGCGCTGGCTGCTGCCGATCTTCCCGATCCTGTGCCTGCTCGCGGCGTTCTTCTCCTTGCGGCTCGTGGAGGAAATCGTTCGTCTGGCGAGCAGGCAGCGTGCTCGCACTGTCGGGGTATCCGGACCAAGCGACGACGCAGACCGTGCCTCGTCGAGGGCTACCGGGCGCCCGGTGCGAAAGCTCGGCGTGGTCGCGCTGGTGGTCACGGCACTGCTGGCACAGGGGCTCGTCTACAGCGTTCATTCCGGCCTGGTGCTCTCGCGCGCCGACACGCGCAACCTGACGCGCGCGTGGATGGTCGCGAACGTGCCTAAGGGCGCGCTGATCGTGGCCGAGCCCGTCTCGCCCGACGAATGGGCGCGCGAAGTAAGACCCGGAACATCGACCGCGGGTAATCCCTACCGTTGGCCGAAGTATCCCTCGCTGCTGTCGAGGATCTCTGCCGACGGCGCGCTCGAACCGGCTTCGAGTCTCCTGAGGAAAGTCGAAATCGAGGATTACGTGCGCACGCTCAGCCCTGCTCTGATCGGCTACTACGAGCGTCACTCCTACTGCTGGGTGATCAGTGGCACCACGCAGTCCGGGCGCGCGTTCGCCGACCCAAAGGCGGTGCCGCAGGCGATTGCCTACTACACGGCGCTGGCCAAGCAGGGCAAAGTGGTCTATCGCGCCTCACCGTATTCGCACGGACGGAATCGGGTGGCGTTTGACTTCGACTGGAGTTTTGACTACTACCCCCTTGCCTACTACCGGCCGGGGCCGGAAATGACGGTGTATCGGCTGCACGGTGGCCGGTGCGGGAATCGCCCGGGGATATCCTGAAAGGCTATGACCACCTGCACCGACACCGACCGGAAGCATCTGGAGCGCGCGATCGAGCTCGCCGGCAACGGGTTGGGTGCGGTCAAGCCCAACCCGGTGGTGGGCGCCGTGGTCGCCCGCGACGGCGAGGTGCTGGGTGAGGGTTGGCACGAACAGTTCGGTGGTGTGCACGCGGAGGTCAACGCGATCGAGGCGTGCGGCGTGGCGGACCTGAGTGGGGCGACGCTGTATGTGTCGCTGGAGCCGTGCTGCCACGAGGGCAAGACGCCTCCGTGCACCGACGCGATCCTGCAGGCGGGGATCAAGCGGGTGGTCGTAGCTTCCGACGATCCCACCGAGAAGGCCTCGGGGCGCGGCCTGGGGATCCTGCGCGATGAGGGCGTCGAGGTGCTGCTCGCCGACAGCGAGCTCGCCGCGCGTGCTCGTTTGCTCAACCAGGCTTTTCGCAAGCACGCCCGCGTCGGGCGACCGTGGGTGCTGTTCAAGTCCGCGATGACGCTCGACGGGAAGGTCGCGACCCGCACCGGCGACTCCCAGTGGATCAGCGGGGAGGACAGCCGCGAGCTGGCCCACCGCTGGCGTGCGTCGGTCGATGCGGTGGTCGTGGGCATCGGCACGGCGCTGGCGGACGACCCGCGGCTGACGGCACGGCCGGAGGGCCTGGTCGCGGACCTGCCACCACAGCCGCGACGCGTGGTGTTCGATTCGCTCGCGCGTCTGCCGCCCACCTCCCAGCTGGTGGCCGCGGCGGCGGAGATACCACTAACGGTCGTCGTCTCGCGGGCGGCGGCCCGGGCGGACACAGACGCGCTGGAGGCGGCCGGCGCACAGGTGGTGCTGGCAACCGGTGAGAACGAGCCGGCACGGGTCCGCTCGGGGCTCGAGCAATTGGGTGCTCTGGGTGTCACCGCCATACTGCTGGAGGGCGGCCCACATCTCGCCGGGGCATTCCTGGACGCGGGCGAGATCGACGAGATCCGCCTGTTCCTAGCGCCGCTGCTGTTAGGCGGAAGCGCGGCCCGCGATCCTTTGGAGGGAAAGGGAGTCGAGCGGATCTCCGAGGCACTGCGCGCACTCACCTTCGACTGCGAGCGCGTCGGCGAGGATCTCTTGATCTCCGCGCGCCTGCGCGAGTGGTGAGCAGGGCATGTTCACTGGCCTGATCGCCGACATGGGAGAGGTGACCGCGCTGGAGGAGGACGGGGAGGGCGCGACGCTGCAGATCGCCACGCGCCTGGCGAGCGAACTCGGCGAGGGCGACTCGATCGCTGTCGACGGCGTGTGCCTGACCGCCACCGAGGTACAGGGCGATAGCTTTGCGGCGCAGGCGATGCGTGAGACGCTCGATCGCTCCGCGCTGGGAGCACTGGTGCTCGGCGCGCGGGTGAACCTCGAGCTGCCCTTGCGTGCCGCCGATCGCTTGGGCGGCCATGTTGTGCAGGGTCACGTCGACGGTACCGGCACGGTGGGCGATATCAACGAGCAGGGCTTTGCGCGAGTGCTGAGAATCGACGAGGGGGAGCCGGGCTTAGGGCGTTACCTGGTCGAGAAGGGGTCGATCGCCGTGAACGGCGTGAGCCTCACTGTCAGCGCGCTGCACGACGATGGTTTCGAGGTCTCGCTGATCTCGGAGACGTTGCAACGAACCAACCTGGGAGCGGTGGTCGTCGGAGATAAGGTCAACCTGGAGGTGGATGTGCTGGCAAAGCACGTGGAGCGTCTTTTGGAGGCCAGATCATGAGCGACACCCGCACGACTACACCGTTCGCGACGATCGAGGAGGCGCTCGAGGAGATCCGCGAGGGCCGGATGATCGTCGTGTGCGACGACGAGAATCGTGAGAACGAGGGCGATCTGACGTTGGCGGCGCAGTTCGCGACTCCTGAGGCGATCAACTTCATGGCGAAAGAGGGTCGTGGGCTGATCTGTCTGTCGTTGACCCCCGAGCGCTGTGAGGAGCTGGGCCTGGAGCTGATGGCAGCGAAGAACGAATCGTCGTTCGAGACGCCGTTCACGGTGTCGATCGAGGCACGCGACGGGGTGACCACGGGAATCTCCGCACACGATCGCGCGCGGACAATCCAGGTGGCGATCGACCCTGAGACCAACCCTCGTGACCTCGTCCAGCCGGGGCACATCTTCCCGCTGAAGTCGCGTGCCGGAGGCGTGCTCGAGCGCACCGGACAGACCGAGGCGGCGGTCGATCTGGCGCGCTTGGCCGGGCTGAACCCCGCGGGGGTGATCTGCGAGGTGATGAACGACGATGGGACGATGGCCCGCGTGGACGATCTTGCCGGCTACTGCGCGCGGCACGAGCTGAAGATGATCACAATCGCCGACCTGATCGCCTACCGCCGGCGTCACGACAAGCTCGTCGAACGCGTCGCGGAGGCGAAGCTGCCGACGGCATTCGGGGAGTTCGAGGTCGTCGGCTATCGCGCGCTGCTCGACGAGAAGCACCATGTTGCGCTTGTCAAGGGTAATGTGGCCGGGTGCAGCGACGTGCTCGTGCGCGTGCATTCGGAGTGTCTCACCGGCGATGTGTTCCACTCCCTGCGCTGCGACTGTGGGGAGCAGCTCGAGTCGGCGCTAGGGATGATCGAGGCGGAGGGCGAGGGGGTGCTGCTGTACCTCGCCCAGGAGGGCAGGGGCATCGGCCTGCTGAACAAGCTGAAGGCCTACCGCCTGCAGGAGGAGGGAATGGACACAGTGGAAGCAAACCTCGAGCTCGGGCTGCCCGCGGACCTGCGCGACTACGGGATCGGCGCGCAGATCCTCGCCGATCTCGGGCTCTCCTCGATCAGGATCCTCACGAACAATCCGAAGAAGATCAGGGGCCTGGAGGGCTATGGGCTATCGGTGAGCGCCCAGATCCCGATTGAGCATGCCCCGAACGAGCACAACGCGCAGTACATGCGCACGAAGGCACGGCGCATGGGACACACCCTACACCACCAGGGCCTGAACCTCGACGAGGAGCTGCTGCACTCCGAGCGGAAGGAAGATCGTGCTCAAGATCGCCGCAGTGCTGAGCGTCGCACCACGGATCGGCGAGAGTCGTGAGCGAGCGTTACGCGATCGTCATCGGGCGCTTCTATGAACATCTGGCCGAGCGCCTGCTCGACGGGGCGAGGAAGGCATTCGCGGAGGCGGGTCATGAGGAGGTAGGGGTGTTCGACGTACCTGGTGCGTTCGAGCTGCCGATCGCCGCGAGCTACGCGGCGACGTCCGGACAGTTTGCGGGGGTGGCGTGTTTGGGCGCGGTGATCAAGGGCGAGACCGACCACTACGACTTCGTCTGCGCCGAGACCGCGCGCGGAGTGATGCAGGTGCAGCTGCAGACGGGCGTGCCATGCGCGTTCGGCGTGTTGACCTGCGCGACGATGGAGCAGGCACTGGCGCGCGCCGGCGGCGGCAAGCGCGATCAGGGCGCTCACGCTGCCGAGGCGGTGCTGCGGATGGCGGCGCTGCGCCGCGAGCTTTCAAGCGGCTGAGAGTCTTTTTTTGAGAAAGGCTCTAGACTGCCGCGCATGGCAAAGGTGTGTCATAGCTGCGGGAAGGGTCCAGCGTTCGGCCAGAGCCGCAGCCACTCGATGGTCGCGACCAAGAGGCGTTTCGACCCGAACCTGCAGAAGGTGCGGATCTTCGTGGGCAAGGCGCCAAAGCGTGTTTACGTGTGTACCCGCTGCCTGAAAGCCGGCAAGGTCACAAAGGCCCTGTAGGGCCGCTGGGCGGTGCCATACGGCGTCCTCGGTCGCTCGCGCGTAGTTCACGCCACGCGCCACGCTTCTTGCGTCCTGACTTGCCCAGCGGCCCAACAGGGAGCCGCGAGACAGGACTGTTCGGGCAGAGCGCCCGCGGAAGGTGATAGAGGTAATAACGTGACCGATACGAATCTGGTCCGCTTCCGCGCCGCGGTGGCGGGAGCGCTGGCGCACTTGGAATCGCGCCGCGAGGAGGTCAACGACCTCAACGTGTTCCCGGTCGCCGACGGCGATACAGGCGACAACATGGCGCTCACGCTGCGTGCGGTGCTAGCCGAGCTCGACCGCTTGCAGGGGAGTAACGAGGCGCGCACGATCGACGAGATCGGACGTGAGGAGATCGTGCAGTCGGTGGCCCGCGCGGCGCTGCTGGGTGCGCGCGGCAACTCGGGCGTGATCCTCTCTCAGCTGATTCGAGGCGCCGCCGAGGAGCTGGTCAGCCGTCCCGGAGAGCTGATCGACGCCACGCTGATCGGCGCGGCACTGGCCAACGCGGCCGACCGTGCTTACTCCTCGGTGCGCGAGCCGGCGGAGGGCACGATCCTGACCGTGGCGCGCGAGATGGCCCACCAGATCGTGACCGACCTCGCGCACAGTCCGGAGAGTCCCCGCCTGGACCCCGACGCGGAGCCGCGGCTGCAGGATGCGGCGATCGCCGCTGCACTGGAGCGCGCGGTGACGACAGGGCAGGAGTCGGTCAAGCGTGGCCCCGAGCTGCTGGCGGCGCTGCGCGATGCCGGCGTGGTCGACGCGGGCGGCTACGGGCTGACGATCATCTTCGCGGGCGTCGTTGCGGCGCTACGCGGCGACGACCCGCCGGAGCTCGATCACTACGCGCCTGCGCGCATCAGCCATCCCGAGCATCATTCGAGCACGTACCGCTTCTGCACGAACTTCGCCGTCACCGGCACCGGGCTGAGCTCGGGGAGCTTCATCGCGCCGCTGGAGCAGCTCGGGGACTCGGTGCTGGTCGTCGGCGACACGACGACGCTGAAGGTGCACGTGCACACGGACGAGCCCGAGCGGGCAACCGCGGTATTCGCGCAGGTGGGGGAGGTATCGCGCCTGGACGTCGCGGACATGCGTCTGCAGGTGAGCGAGCGCGAACAGCGGCTGAGAGACGATAGTGTCGGCATCGATGCCGAGGGCAGAGGCCACGGTAGGGCAGAGACCGACGGCCGGGCCTCCGTCGATGGTCCGCGCGTGCGTTGCGGGGCGGTGGCGGTCGTCAGCGGCGACGGTCTGGCGGCTATGTTCGAGCAGCTGGGTGTGCACACGATCGACGGCGGCCCGACGCTCAACCCCTCCACCTACGATCTGCTGGCGGCGATCCACGAGGTGCAGGCCGAGGAGGTGGTGGTGCTGCCGAACTCGGCGAACGTGATCATGGCCGCCGAGCACGCGGCCGAGCTGTCGGATAAGCAGGTGCTCGTGGCGCCCACAACCAGCCAGCAGGCCGGTCTCACCGCCGCGGTCGCGCTGGAGTCCGATCGCACTGTGGAGGAGAACGCACAGGCACTGGACGAGGCGCTCGCCCACCTGCGCACGGGTGCGGTTGCGCAGGCCGCGCGCGACGACGCGCAGGGACGCTTCGGTCGGGGGGAGGCGGTGGGGTTCGTGGCGGACGAGGTGGTCGCATGGGGGGAGCCTCGCGAGACCCTGCGGGCGGTCCTGGAGACGCTCGCCGACGGCGCGGAGCTGATCAGCGTGCTCGCGGGTCAGAACGCTCCACTGGAGTCTGGGGACGTCGCCGAACTGGTCAATGGTGGGGTCGAGCTAGAACTGCACGACGGCGGTCAGCCCGCCTACTGGTGGCTGCTGGCCGCGGAGTGACGACCGCCGAGCGAGGCATGATGGATGAAGAAGATGTCCATAGCCGCGACAGTCACGAGGAACCACGATGACCTGATCGCAGATGCCCGGCGTTCCGTCTCAGGTGGCCCGCCGGCGTTTGGATCAACGAGATGTCTGGATTGGTTCGAGATGTTGGAGGCGCCGGTGCGCTGGCCGCGGCCGTCGCGGCTGCAAGCCCCGCTGGACGTGCCGCAAGCAGGCAGGCTGGCCGAAGGTTTGCGAGCACTGGGATTGACGAGCGTTGGCGCACTGCTGGAGCACCTGCCCAGGAACAGCCGCGAGGCGCGTACGGTGGCTGCGCTGAAGGCCAGCGAGCAGGCGACCGTCGCGGTACAGGTGCGAAGGATCGGCACGCGTGCGGTGCGAAGACGCGGGATGAAGCCGCTGGTCGAAGCGACCGTGTTCGACGAGACAGGGAGCATGCACGCGATGTTCTTCAACCAACCGTGGCTGGCGCAACGCTACGAGCCGGGAACGCGGCTGGTGTTGCACGGCAAGATGACTGAGCGGGGAACGTTCAACGTCGCGCACCACGCGCCGGGAGGGGACTTGAATGCCCACCTGGCGAATGCCCACTCGACCCCGGATGCGTCTGGCGAGGTCGCCCACTATCTGGCGACTGAGGGCGTGAGCTCGACGCAGATCCTGGCGCTTGTGCAGGGCGTGAGGGGCGTTCTGCAGGATGTACCCGAGACGCTGGGAGCGGCGACGAGGGTGAGCGAGGGGCTCTCAGATCGTGGGGGCGCGCTCGCGGCAATGCACTTCCCGCGCGATGCGGAGGATCGCGAGAAGGGCCGTGAGCGACTGGCATTCGAAGAGCTGTTGTTGGCACAGTTGTTGTTCCTGAGAAGACGCGAGCGGCGGCGAGAGAGCACGATGGCACACCGGTTGGACGAGCGGCCGGGGCTGAGCGAGCGCTGGTTGAAGGAGGGGTTGCCGTTCACGCTGACTGGAGATCAGCAGAGGGCGGTGGAGACGATCCGCAAAGAGCTGGCGAGCATCCGCCCGATGCAGCGGCTGCTAATGGGGGAGGTGGGCAGCGGCAAGACGGTCGTGGCTCTGTACGCGATGCTGCGTGCGGTCGAGCACGGGATGCAGGCCGCGCTGATGGCACCGACGGAGACGCTGGCCGAGCAGCACTTTGCGACCTTGCAGCGACTGATCGGCATCGAGCTGGTGCCTGTCGCACTGCTGACCGGCTCGACCCCGGGACGCCGCCGGACAGACATCCTGGGCAAGCTCGAGAGCGGCGAGCTGGGGCTGATAGTCGGCACACATGCGTTGATCGAGCCGGATGTTCGCTTCCGGGCGCTGGCGGTGGGGGTGGTCGACGAGCAGCATCGCTTCGGTGTGCGCCAACGCTCGGCGCTGGAGGAGAAGGGAGCGAAGGCGGTGGGAGGCGAGGGACCGATCGGAGCTCGGCCGGCGCCGCACGTACTGCACATGACCGCCACACCGATCCCGCGCACGCTGGCACTGGCGCGCTACGGGGACCTCGACGTGAGTGCCCTGCGCGAGCTGCCGAGGGGGCGGGAGGCGATCGAGACGCGGATCGTCGCGGGCGAGCACGCGCGTGAGCGTGCTTATGAGGAACTGCGCGAGCAGTGCGGTGAAGGCAGACAGGCATTCGTCGTGTGCCCGTTGGTCGAGGAATCCGACCCGGCCGACCGGGGCCCCTCTGGCGCGGGCGCAGGCGGAGAGGTCGAGGTGAGAGCGGCAAGAGCGGAGTACGAGCGATTGGCGAAGGAGGAGCTTGAGGGATTCGAGCTGGAGTTGCTGCACGGTGGGATGCGACCGGCCGAGAAGCAGGAGGCGATGGCCAGGTTTGCCTCCGGCAAGGCGGATGTGCTGGTAGCGACGACGGTGATCGAGGTCGGGATCGACGTGCCGAATGCGACCGTGATGCTGGTGGAGAACGCGGAGCGCTTCGGGCTGTCGCAGCTACACCAGCTGAGGGGGCGGATCGGCCGCGGCGAGCACCGTTCAAGCTGCCTGCTGATGGGACCGCCCGGCGCGCGGCGGCTGTGCGCGATGGTGGAGCACTCCGACGGCTTCAGGCTGGCGGAGATCGATCTGGAGCTGCGTAGCGAGGGGGAGTTGGTCGGCACCCGTCAATCGGGACTGCGTCAGTTCGAGATCGCGTGCCTACCCGGGGATGCGGCTCTGCTGGAGCGTGCACGCGCGCGGGCCGAGGTGATCGTCGCGACTGACCCCGGGTTGGAGGCGCCTGAGCACGCACTGCTGGGCGAAGCACTCGAGCACGCCTTCGGCGCGGGGGCGTCGGAGCCGATCTCCGCGTGAGGGTGATCGCCGGGCGCTGGGGCGGCAGGCTCCTGCAGGCGCCAAAGGGCAGAGCCACCACCCGGCCGACAGCCGATCGGGTGAAGGAGGCCCTCTTCTCGATGCTCGGCACGGTGGAGAGCGAGCGCGTGCTCGACCTGTTCGCGGGTACGGGCGCGCTGGGGATCGAGGCGTTGTCGAGGGGGGCGAAGCGGGCCGTGTTCGTCGAGCGCGACGCCGCCGCGCTGGTGGCGCTGAGGGCCAATCTGGAGGGCCTTGGGCTCCGGGAGAGCGAGGCGGAGGTGCGCCGCGCGGAGGCGCTCGGCGCGCTGCGCGGTGCACGGAAGCACTCAGAGACGTACGATCTGGTGCTGATCGACCCCCCGTACAGGCGGGCGAGCGACTTGGGAGGCGAGCTGGTGCTGGTCCTTGAGTCGCTGCTCGAGCCGCAGGCGCGCGTGGTCGTCGAGAGTGATCGCAGGGCGCCGCTGCAGCTGCCTTGGGAGATCGAAAAGGAGCGGCGCTATGGCGATACATCGATCACAATCCACAGGTACCAGTGACCTCAATGACCTGCGTGGGTGAGCGATGACGGCACGGGAGAAGTCGATCGTCGTGTGTCCGGGCTCGTATGACCCGATCACGAACGGCCACCTGGATGTGATCTTCAGAGCCGCGGCGCTGTACGACGAAGTCGTTGTGGCGGTCGTCAATCGCTCGGTGCGCAAGGACAAGGCGCTGTTCGGGATTGACGAGCGGATGGGCTTCATCGAGCACGCGATCGCGAATCTGGACGGGGTGCGCGCCGAGCCGTTCAGCACGCTCGTGGTCGAATTCGCGCGGCATGTGGGGGCGAAGGCGATCGTGAAGGGATTGCGCGCGATCTCGGACTTCGAGTACGAGCTGGAGATGAACCAGCTCAACCGCCGGCAGGATCCAGAGATAGAGTCGGTGTACCTGATGGCCAGCCCGCAGTACAGTTTTCTTTCCTCAAGTGGCGTGAAGGAGCTCGCCACCTTCGGGGGCAGGATCGACGATCTCGTCCCCGGCGAGGTCGCCAGAAGGTTGCAGGAAGAGCTGAAACGCTGACGAACTTGGAGACGCAATGGATGTCTTAGTACTCATAGACAAGCTGGACGACTTGGTGCACAACGCCAAATCTGTGCCGATGACCGACCAGGTCAGGGTCGACAAGGAGGAGATCTACGACATCCTCGACCAGATGCGCGCGACGATCCCCGAGGAGATCAAGCAGGCGCGGTGGATCGTAAAGGAGCGCCAGGAGATGCTCGCGGAGGCCAAGAAGGAGGCCGAGCGGATCGTCAAGGACGCGCGCGAGCGTCAGGAGAAGCTGGTGGGCGAGGAGGAGGTCACCAAGCAGGCCGAGCGCGCCGCCGAGGACATCGTCGAGGACGCCCGCACACGCGAGCGTGAGATTAGGCTGGGTGCGGAGGACTACGCGGATGAGATCCTCAATACGCTCGAGGTCAACCTTTCGAAGTTCATCGCCGCAGTGCAACGCGGCCGCGAGCGGCTGCAGGGTAAGGACGAGCCGGCTGAAGTTAGTTAGCTCCCGTCGCGGGCGCGCCAAACACGGGCTTTGAGTAGGGTCAGCGCGTGAACGCTCCGGAGGTGAAGCACAAGCTGCTGGTCGTCAAGACGCTGCTCGGCACGGGCATGATCCAGCCGACGCGCCCGGACAGGGCCGTGCGCTCGATCGGGGCACTCCGCCGTTGGGGGCCGACGCCGGCGGCCGCGTACACGGGCTCGGCCGCGCGCTATCCAAACCGCGCGGCGATCGTCGACGAGCGGGGAACGCTGACATTCGACGAGGTGCAGCGGCGCACGAACGCGCTCGCGTGGGGGCTGAAGGCGGAGGGAGTGGAAGAGGGCGACGGGGTGGCGATCATGTGCCGCAACCATCGTGGGTTCATCGACGCAACGATCGCGTGCTCGAAGCTGGGCGCGAACTCGCTGTATCTGAATACAGCATTCGCGGGCCCGCAGATCGCCGACGTCCTCAGGCGCGAGGATCCGAAGGTGCTGATCTACGACGAGGAGTTCGCCGACCTCGTGAGCGAGGGATGCGTGGGACGGAAATGCTTCGTCGCCTGGCGGGACCCTGGCGAAGCGCCGTCTGCGCCGCTGCTGGAGGAGCTGATCGCGACAGAGACCGACGCCGAACTGCAGCCGCCGAGCGAGAAGGGACGCGTCGTGATCCTGACCTCGGGCACGACTGGGACGCCAAAGGGCGCTGCCAGAAAACAGCCCGAGTCGCTGGACCCCGCCGCGGCGCTGTTCTCGAAGATCCCGCTGAAGGCGCGGGAGACGACGATGATTGCCGCGCCGATGTTCCACTCGTGGGGGTTTGCGCACTTCACGCTCGCGCTGCCACTGGCGAGCACCTTGGTGCTGCGCCGGCGATTCGACCCCGAGGACACGCTGCGAGCGATCGCACAGCACCGTGCGAGCGCGCTGGCAGTCGTGCCGGTGATGCTGCAGAGGATTCTCGAGCTGCCGAAGGAGACGATCGCCCGGTACGACACGCACGCGCTGAAGGTGATCGCGGTCAGCGGCTCGGCGCTGCCCGGCGAGCTGGCGACCCGCGCGATGGACGTGTTCGGCGACGTCATCTACAACCTGTACGGCTCGACCGAGGTCGCGTGGGCGACGATCGCCACGCCAGCGGATCTGCGCGCGGCACCGGGGACCGCGGGACGGCCACCGCTGGGGACGATCGTAAAGCTGCTGGACGCGGAGGGGCGCGAGGCCAGGCCGGGCGAGGGAGGCAGGATCTTCGTCGCGAACGAGCTGGTGTTCGAAGGCTATACCGGCGGTGGTGGCAAGGAGATCGTCGGGGGCCTGATGAGCACCGGCGATGTCGGGCACTTCGACGCGGCCGGCCGGCTGTTCGTCGACGGGCGCGACGATGAGATGATCGTCTCCGGCGGCGAGAATGTGTTCCCGCGCGAGGTCGAGGACCTGTTGGCTGATCACTCAGAGATTGAGGAGGCCGCTGTGATAGGCGTCGATGACGACGAGTGGGGGCAGCGGCTGAAGGCGTTCGTCGTGGCAAGAAACGGGACGAAGTTGAGCGAGGAGACGGTGAAGGGCTATGTGAAGGAGAATCTTGCCCGCTACAAGGTGCCGCGCGAGGTGGTGTTCCTGAAGGAGCTGCCGCGGAATGCGACCGGCAAGGTGCTCAAGCGTGAGCTGAAGGAACACTGAAAGGTCCCGCCAGCCCACGCTAGCCTGGGGAGGGTGACCGTGAGAGCTGACGAATTCGACCTTGGGGGTCTGCGGCTGAGCGTCGGCGAGGGGCGGCGAATCGAGCTGAGCGTACCGATCGACCCGCTGGTGCTGGGTGGTAAGCGATACGAGATCGAGCCGGAAAGGGTGCCGCTGCAACTAGAGGTGTCGCGGATGACCGGCAGCGGGTACGCGCTGAGGCTGCGATTACAGGCGGCGCTGACAGGTCAATGCATGCGCTGTCTGAAGGCGGCGGGCCCCAAGGTCGAGGTGGAGGCGCGCGAGGTCGACCGGCCGGGCGGGGGAGAGGAGCTGGAAAGCCCATATGTGGCAAGCGAAAAGCTCGATCTGGCGGCGTGGGCACACGACGCGTTCGCGCTGGCGGCGCCTGTGAAGGTGCTCTGCAAGGAGGACTGTGCGGGGCTGTGCCCGGTGTGCGCGGCGGATCTAAACGATTTGGACCCCGCCCGCCCGGAGCATCACCACGAGCAGGAGAGAGATCCGAGGTGGGCAAAGCTGAGCGAGCTGAAGCTGGAATAGGCGGGGATGACATCCAGGGTGGGGCTGATACCCTTCTCGACCGATGGCCGTCCCCAAGAAAAAGCAATCGCACAGCCGCACCGCCAAGCGCCGCGCGCAGCACAAGATCGGCACGCCCACGGTGAACGCCTGCCCGAAATGCCACAGCCCGAGAAGGCCGCACAGGGTGTGCCCGGTGTGCGGGACGTACGCGGGCAAGGAAGTCGTCGTGCAGAGCACGCACGACCACAGCGAGCACGATCACGACCACGAGTAAGCGCCGGTGATCACGCCGGTCGTCGCGGTCGATTGCAACGGCGCCGACCTGGGTCCGGCCGAGGTCGCGGCCGGCGCAAGGCTGGCCGCGGAGCAAGGTGCAAGGGTCCTGCTGTTCGGCCCGGCGGAGGAGCTAGAGATCGCCTCCACCCTGCTGCGAGAGATCGAGGTTGTGGACGCGCCGATCTCGATCGCCAAGAGCGCCGATCCCGTGAGCGCGATGCGGAGAGCACCCGAGGCCTCGATCGTGCAGGCCGCGCGCGCCGTCGCCGAGGGCAGGGCGCAGGCGCTGGTATGCGCGGGCGGCACCGGCGCGGCGCTCGCGGCAGGGCTGTTCAACGTCAAACGCGCAAGGGGCATCTACCGCCCGGCGCTGGCGATCCCGCTGCCGGTGCCCAGCCGGGCGGGCGGGGACACCGTCATCCTGCTGGACGTGGGCGCGAACGCCGAGGCCAGGCGCGAGCACCTCGTGCAGTTCGCGTTCATGGGCGCGGCGCTGGCTCGGACGGTGCTCGGAGTGGAACGCCCGCGTGTGGGGCTGCTGTCCAACGGCAAGGAGGCCGCGCGCGGCAGCCGGCTGATCGTGGAGGCCGGCGCGGAGCTGGCCGAGAAGGCGCGGATCGGAGACGCGCTGGAGTTCGTCGGGAACGTCGAGGGGGATGATGTGGTGAGCGGCGTGGCGGATGTGATCGTGACGGACGGGTTGATAGGGAACATCGCGCTGAAGCTGATGGAGGGGGTCTCACAGACGTTGCTCGGCGCGGTCAGGGATGCCGCGATGACCTCGACGCGGGCGAAGTTGGGGGGTGTCCTGCTCCGCCCCGCGCTGCGGGAGGTACGCGACGAGCTCGACCCGGAGGAGCATGGTGGAGCCTATTTGCTGGGGTTGCGCAGCTTGGGAGTCGTTCCCCATGGGCGCTTTACGCGGAGGGGCTTCGCACAGGCGATTTTGAGAGCGCAGCGCGGTGCGAGCGAGGACCTCGTGGGACGGACCCAGATCGTGCTCGAGCAGGCCGGGGCGCTGCGCAGCAGGGTGAGCGGGCCATCATCCGCCCCGGCCGCTAGCCTGCCGCAGGCGAGATGACCCGCGAGCAAGTCCTCACCCTGATCCAGGTCCATCTCGCCGACGAGCTGGACATAGATCCGGGCAAAATCGACAGCGAGACACGCTTCAAGGAGGACTTGGAGGCCGATTCGCTAGATCTTTATACGCTCGTGCAGGAGCTGGAGGACACCTACGGCGTGGAGATGAGCGACGAGCAGGCGGCGAAGATCCTGACGGTGGGCCAGGCGGTCGATTTTGTGTTGACCCATGCCGAGTCCGACGGCTGATGCGCGATGAGGCGGATGTGGAATGAAACTGCTCAACGAACTGCTCGACGCGCTGCCCGAGGAGCTACAGCGACAGGTCTTCACGCACGCGTCGTGGAGCGAGCGCTCGAGCGATTCGTACACGCGCCTGGCGTTCCTCGGCGACAGCGTGCTGGCGCTGGCCGTGACGACGCACCTCTACCCGCGTCTGGAGGCGGAGCGGTTCGGGGCGGGCAGGCTGACGAAGATCCGCGCGCAGGCGGTATCGGGTGCGTCGTGCAGGGTGGTGGCGGAGCGCTTGGAGGTACCGCGGCGTATGCAGGCGGCCGCGCCGGCGGGGGTGGAGGCGAACGCGGCCGCAGCGCTCGTGGAGACCGAGCGGGTGCTGGCATCGGTGATCGAGGCCGTGATCGGGGCCTGCTACCTGGACGCGGGCTACGAGCGCACGGCGGCGGCAGTGGTCGAGGCGTTCGGGCCGGAGATCGAGCAGGCGCTGGAGCACCCGCTGGACTTCAAGTCCGCGCTGCAGGAGCTGCTGGCGCGGCGCGGGGCCGAGGTGAGCTACGAGATCATCGGCGAAACGGGCCCGCCGCACGATCGGACATTCGCGGTGGCGGCGAAGGTGGACGGGCGAATGCTGGGCGAGGGAAGCGGCCGGAGCAAGAAGCACGCCGAGCAGGAGGCCGCGCGAGAGGCCGTGGACGGATTGGCCAGCGAATGAGATCGGGAACCAAATGCGCCTGAAGTCACTCACAGTGAAGGGCTTCAAGTCCTTTCCCGACCGCACGCACCTGGACTTCGGCCCCGGCGTGAGTGTCGTGGTCGGGCCGAACGGTTCGGGCAAGTCGAACGTGACTGATGCGGTTCTGTGGGCGATGGGCGAGCAGTCGCCGCTCGCGGTGCGGGGTCAGTCGATGCAGGACGTGATCTTCGGCGGCGGTCGCGGCGTGCAGGCGCGTAGTGCGGCCGAGGTTGAGATCGTGCTGGACAACTCCGACGGGACCGTCGATCTGCCGCTGAGCGAGATCTCGATCGTGCGGCGCTTGGACCGCGCGGGCGAGGGCGGCTATCGGCTGAACGGCGCCCGCTGCCGGTTGACGGACGTGATCGAGGTGCTGTCGGATACGGGTCTCGGCAAGGAGACGCACTCGGTCGTCTCGCAGGGGCGGGTAGAGGCGATCGTGACCTCCAAGCCGCGCGAGCGCAGGCTGCTGATCGAGGAGGCGGCGGGGCTCGGTAAGCACCGCAAGCGTCGTCGCCGCGCGCAGCTGAAGCTGGAGCGCACCCAGGAGAACCTCGACCGCGCGCTCGACGTGGAGCGCGAGGCGCGCACCCGCCTGCGTCCCCTGAAGCGTCAGGCGGAGGCGGCCGAGTTGCACGAGCGCTTGGAGCGCCAGATGCGCCAAGCACGCTGGGAGCTGGCGCGCGAGTCGTTGCGGGCACGCGGAGTGCAGCTGGAGGGGGCTGAGGCTGAGGTGCGTCAGGCGCGCGCAGCGCGCGAGGAGATCGAGGCGCGGCTGCAGTCGGTGGTGCAGCGGCGGGGGAAGGCCGAGCGGGCGCTCGCTGAGCGGGCGGAGCGCCACGATGCGCTTGCGAGCCGCGTGTATGAAGCCCGCTCCGCGCGCGAGCGGCTTAGGTTGCGCGAGGAGCAGGCCGGCGCGAATGCGCGAGCGCTGGCCCGGCGGATCGAGCGAGTAGAGCTCGAGCAGAGCGCGCTGAGCGAGCGCGGAATCGATGGGCCGGACGCGGGCATGGGGGCGGGTACCGAGCACGGCGGGGCTGCGGGCGCGAGCGGGAAACGGATCGAGGCGCTTGAGGGTGAGCTGAAGGAGATCGAGCAGCAGCGCGAGAGCGAGATCGAGCGGGAGATCGAGGGCTTGGAAGCCGCGCGCGAGCGCGAGGCAGTGCGCGTGAGCGAACTGGAGGGGGAGGTCGAGCAGGCAAGCGCGGCACGCGCGCTGGCCGATGAGTTGGCTGAGCAAGCACGCGAGAGGTTGAGGGCGGCCGAGGGCGAGGTACAGGACACGCGTCGCGAGGCCGCACGGGTGAGCGGAGAGCTGGCGGTCGCGAACCAGTTTCTGCGCAGTCACGCGGCCGTCGGGGATGAGAGTGTCCACCCACCGGATGGCGCGCCGAAGGCGCTGAGCGAGCAGCTGAGCGTGCGCGACGGGTACGAGCTGGCGCTGGCTGCCGCGCTTGGCGGACGCCTGAGCGCCGCATTGGTAAAGGACGTGGCCGGTGCGCAGGCGTTGCTCGACCGTGCGGGTCCCGACGGCGGCAGCGCGCTGCTGGCCGAGCTTGGCTCACACCGCGAGTCTGCGGCGAGGCGCGAGGGCGAGCCGCCTAAGGCTGGCGCGGAGCGGCTGCTAGATCTAGTGAGCGGGCCGGCGCAGGTCATGGAGCTGGCAGGACGACTGCTGGCGGATGCATGGGTGGTAGAGCGCTTGGAGGATCTCCCAGTGGCCTTCACTGGGATCGCGGCCACGCGCACGGGGCGAGTGTGGTTCGCGGCATGGGGCGAGGTGCGCCAGCTGACGGAGGGCGGCGAGGAGCAGGTGCTGGCGCGGCGCAACGAACGTGACCGGCTGATCGCGGTAAGCGAGCTGGCAGTGCAGGCCGAGCAGGCCGCGCGAGTCCAAACGGAGAGAGTGTTGGAGGAGGCTCGCGCAGCCGAGGACGCGCGCGCCGGGTCCGAAGTGGCGCTGCGCGAGGCCAAGCGCGCCTGCGCCGAGGGGAGCGAGACGCGGCGCCGGACGGAGTGGCTGATCGAGCAGCGCAAGGCCGCGCCTCAACAGGGGCCGCTGGCTGTGAGGAAGGCGCAGCTGGAGGGTGAGCTGGCGGTCGAGCGTCGCCAGGCCGAGCGCGTGGCGCGCGAGCAGGCCGAGCGGGCCGCCCGCACGGAGAGGCTGCGTGTGCAACACGTGGCCGACGTGGCGCTGATCCCGCTGGCCAAGCGTCTCGCGGAGACGCTGCGCAGCGCTGGCGAGGCGGTGGAGCAGCGCGTGGCAGAGCTCGAGGCGGAGCTCGCGAGCGACCGTGAGGCGGGCGAGGCGATGGCTGGCGAGCTGCGCGCCTGTGCGGCGGATGAGGCCGAGATTCAGGCGCAGCTACGCGGGGCGGGAGAGGCCGTGACCGCAGTCGAGGTGGCGGCGCAGCGGTTGCGCGACCAGGCGCAGGAGGCGATGCAGGAGGCGCAGGCGGTAGCGGATCTGCTGGAGCTCTCAGCGCAGGCGCGCGCCGAGCAGGCGGAGCCGCTTGAGGAGGAGCAGGCCGAGGCGCTCGCCGCCCGCGTGGATCGACTACGAAGGCGACGCGAGCAGCTCGGCCCGGTCAACCCGCTCGCGCAGGAGGAGTACGCGGAGGCGGTCGTGCACGTGGAGGAGCTGGAGGGCAGGCGCTCAGACCTTGAGACGGCGCTGCGCGAGCTGAAAGCGGTGATCCGCGAGACCGACAAACAGATCGAGGAGACCTTCGCGGAGACGTTCGCCGCAGCTGCGCGCAACTTCGAGGAGCTCGCGGGCGACATGTTCCCGGGTGGCTCGGGCAAGCTGAAGCTGGTTCGCGACGAGCAGGCGCCACGAGCAGTGCTGGGCGGACAGCCGCTGTCGGCGGCCAGGGCGGATGGAGCGGATGGGCGTGACGGGGCTGGGGAGGCGGTGGAGGCGGCCGCCGAAGCCGAGGCCGAGCGCGAAGCGCTCCAGGCCGAGGACGGATCGGAAATGGGGCAGTTGGGCGTGGAGATCGAGATCACGCCGGCGGGGAAGTCGGCAAAGCGTCTTTCGCTGCTCTCGGGTGGTGAGAAGTCGATGACCGCGCTTGCGTTCCTGTTCTCGGTGTTCCTGGCGAAGCCGTGTCCGTTCTACATCCTCGACGAGGTTGAGGCCGCGCTCGACGATCTGAACCTGGACCGCTTCCTGGCGCTGCTGCGAAGGTATGCGGACAGAGCGCAGTTCATCGTGATCACGCATCAGAAGCGCACGATGGAGGCGGCGGATTGGCTGTACGGCGTGTCGATGGGCGGTGATGGGGTGTCGAAGGTGCTTTCACGCCGCTTGCCGGCTGAAGCGGACACCCCGTCCGCGCACACCCCGGCCGCGCAGGTGGCCGAGGTCGCGTAGTCGTGGCACGCGACTGGAACGACCTTTTCATCACAGGCGGTGCCACTGGTAGCGGTGAGGCTGAGCCGGCTGCCGGCTCGGAGCAAAAACGCGGGCTCCTCCGCCGTCTGCGTGAGAACCTGTCGAAGACGCGCCAAGCACTCGGCGGTGAGCTTCAGGCGACCCTGTGGGGGACGCTCGACGAGCACACGTGGGAACGACTGGAGGAGGCACTGATCATGGCCGATGTCGGCGCGAGCACGACCGCATCGGTCGTGGCGAGGCTGGAGGCCGAGGCCACGGACGGCGGGCTGACCGGCGGCGAGGCGCTGAGCGAACGGCTGATCGAGCTGCTGGCACAGACGGCGCGGGTCGGGGACGGGCGCATCGACGTCAGCAAAAGGCCGACGGTGATCATGGCGGTTGGCGTGAACGGCACGGGCAAGACGACGACGATCGGCAAGCTGGCATGGCACCTGCGCAATGAGCTGGGGCTGACGGTGCTGATGGGGGCGGCAGACACGTTCAGGGCCGCGGCGAGTGAGCAGCTGGAAGGCTGGGCGCAAAGGGCGGGCTGCGAGATCGTGACCGGGCCGGCGGGCTCGGACCCGGGCGCGGTGGCGTTCGAGGCGATCGCCAAGGCGCAGAGCACGGGCGTGGATGTGGTGATCGTGGACACCGCGGGACGGTTGCACACGCAGGACGACCTGATGGCAGAGCTCGGGAAGGTGCGCAGGGTGATCAGCAGGCAGCTCGAGGGCGCTCCGCACGAGACGCTGCTGACCGTCGATGCAACGACGGGCCAGAACGGGCTGCGCCAGGCGAAGATGTTCGCCGCGACCGCTGAGGTGACTGGGGTCGTGCTGACGAAGCTCGACGGCACCGCCCGTGGCGGGATCGCGCTGGCGATCGCGAAGGAGCTGCGAGTTGCCGGTGAAGCTGATCGGCGTCGGCGAGCGGGTTGAGGACCTGCGGCCATTCGACCCCGAGGATTTCGCCCGAGCGCTGATCGCCGAGGACTCCCCGCGGTAGGCCGGCGCCTGACGGCACCGACCGGGCGCATGCTCCGGTCGGGAGAGGCGTGAGGGGTAACCTGGAGGTATGGAGATCTGGATCGTCTGGCTGGTGGTGGCGTGTTTGCTCGGCCTGGGGGAGATGCATCAGGGCGGCTTCTACCTGGCGCCGTTCGCGATGGGTGCAGGGCTGGCGAGCATCGTCGCTCTTCTTGGAGTCGGCGCGGCGCTGTCTGGGATCGTGTTCCTGGCCTCTTCGGGGATCGTGTTCGCGACGCTGCGCCCGGTGGCTCGCCGCCACCGGCGGATGCCGCCGTCGATCCGCACCGGCGCAGCGGCCTTGGTGGGCAAGCGTGCACTCGTGCTCGAGCGGATCGCCAACGAGGAGGGCGTTGGGTGCGTGAGGATCGACAGCGAAGTGTGGACCGCGCGCAGCTACGACGAGGACGAGGTGATCGACGCGGGCGAGCGCGTCGAGGTGGTCGAAATTCGGGGCGCCACGGCGCTGGTCATGCACTGACCGCGAAAAAAGGCAAACAAAGGAAACGCACATGGTCGCTCTAATCGCCGTCGCAATAGTGCTCCTGTTCGTGCTCGTCGCGGCAGCGCGCACGATTCGCGTGATTCCCCAAGCCCGAGCGGGTGTAGTCGAGCGTTTGGGTCGCTATAGCCGCACGCTCGAGCCGGGCTTGACGATCGTGACGCCGTTCATCGATCGCGTGAAGCCGCTTGTGGACCTGCGCGAGCAGGTCGTGAACTTCGCGCCGCAGTCGGTGATCACCGAAGACAACGTGGTCGTGGGAATCGAGACGGTGCTGTATTTCACGATCACCGACCCGCGCTCGGCGACGTATGAAATCGCCAACCCGCTGCAGGCAATTGAGCAGCTGACGGTGACGACGCTGCGCAACGTTATCGGCGGTCTCTCGCTCGAGGCGACGCTGACCGCGCGCGAGAATGTGAACACAGAGCTGCGTGTGGTCCTGGACGAGGCGACGGGCAAGTGGGGCATCAGGATCAACCGGGTGGAGATCAAGTCGGTCGACCCGCCGGCGGACATCAGGACGGCGATGGAGAAGCAGATGCGTGCCGAGCGTGACCGTCGCGCGGCAATCCTGACGGCGGAAGGCGAGAAGCAGGCGCAGATCCTGACGGCCGAGGGCGCCAAGCAGTCAGCGGTGCTGACCGCCGAAGGCGCTCAGCAGGCGGCGGTCCTCGATGCCGAGGGCGAGCGCCAGGCCGCAATCCTGCGGGCGGAGGGCGAAGCGAGGGCGATCGACACGGTCTTCAAAGCGATCCACGAGGGCAAGCCGAACCGCGAGCTGTTGAGCTACGAATACCTGCAGATGCTCCCGCAGCTGGCGGAAGGCGACTCGAACAAGGTGTTCGTGATCCCGTCCGAGTTCGCTGAGGCGTTCGGCGGCATCGGGGAGGCGCTCGCCAATCGGACAGACGCTACTGGGGTTCCGAATGGCGGTCCGCCGGCTTCCCCCTTGAGGCCCGGCCCAGGCGAGAAAGCCTGACTGCTAAAGCTGGCGGCGCAGGCGCCGGGCTGCGGACTGCGAGAATCAAGCGATGTTCGACTCGCTCGCCGAGAAGCTGCAGGGAACGCTCGCCGATGTCCGCAACCATGGGACGCTGACCGAGGGGGACATCGACGACGCGATGCGCGAGATCCGCCTGGCGCTGTTGGAGGCCGACGTCAACTTCAAGGTTGTCAGACAGTTCACCGCCCAGGTGAAGGAGCGTTGTCAGGGTGCGGATGTAATCGGCAAGCTGAACCCGGGACAGCAGGTGGTGAAGATCGTCGCGGAGGAGCTGACCGCCCTGATGGGCGGAGTGGCTACGGGCCTGAGCTTCTCCGGCGAAACCGCCGACGGTGATCCTGATGGCGGGGCTGCAGGGTTCGGGCAAGACGACCGCGACGGCGAAGCTCGCGCGGTACCTGCGCGAGGAGCATTCCTCGACGGTCGCGGTGGCGGCGTGTGACGTCTACCGCCCGGCTGCGGTGGAGCAACTCGTGAAGGTCGGCGCGCAGGCGGGGGCGGAGGTCTATCACTGGGGCCCACCCGCCCCCGCCCCCGACCACGACCCGGTGGAGATCGCCGCGTGGGCGCTGGAGCGCGCGAAGCAGGAGGGCAAGGACGTTCTGATCGTCGACACCAGCGGCCGTCTGCACGTCGACGAGGAGCTGATGGCGGAGCTCGTGCGGATCAGAGCGGCGGTGAAACCGCATGACGTGTTGCTCGTGGTGGACGCGATGACCGGGCAGGACGCGGTGAACGTCGCTGAGAGCTTTGCGCAGGCGGTCCAGTTCGACGGGGTGGTGATGAGCAAGCTCGACGGGGATGCGCGTGGCGGCGCCGCGCTGTCGGTGAAGGCGGTCACGGGCAAGCCGATCCTGTTCGCGTCGACTGGCGAGAAGCTCGAGCAGTTCGAGCGCTTCCACCCCGACCGCATGGCGCAGCGAATCTTGGGCATGGGCGACGTGATGAGCCTGATCGAGCACGCCGAGCGCCAGTTCGACGAGACCGAGGCGGTCGAGCTGGAGCGCAAGCTGCGGCGCAACGAGCTGGGGCTGGACGACTTCCTGGCGCAGCTGAAGATGATCCGGAAAATGGGACCGCTGACGAGCCTGCTCGGGATGATCCCCGGCTTGGGCGGGGCGCAGCTGAGCAACATGAACCTCGACGAACGCGAGCTCGACCGGATCCAGGCGATCATCCAGGCGATGACCCCGGAGGAGCGGCGCAAGCCGGAGCTGATCAAGGGGTCGCGCCGGCTGCGGATCGCGCGCGGCTCGGGCACGAGCGTGCAGCAGGTGAATCGTCTCGTCAAGCAGTTCGCCCAGATGCGGAAGATGATGAAGCAGGTGGGACGCGGCAAGACGCCGGATATCGGAGCGCTGATCCGCAGCGCACGTTGAGGCTCCCGCAACCCGCAACCCGCACGCTCCTGGATCCTCGATCACCGCAGCTTCGTCCCTCCTCATTGATTGACCCTGAGCGGTCGGCCTCAAAGGGGCGCACCGTCTAAGCTCTCCTCACAAAGGAACAAGACCGAGAGGAAAACGTGTCGGTAAGGCTTAGGCTCACGCGAGTGGGCGGCAAGAAGGACCCGATGTGGCGTGTCGTCGTCGCCGACCAGCGCTCTCCGCGCGACGGTCGCGTGATCGAGACAATCGGCCACTACAACGCCCAGACGGACCCGTCTACGATCGTGATCGACGAGGAGCGCGCGCGTAGCTGGCTGGCGCGAGGAGCGCAACCGTCGGACACGGTACGTAAGTTGCTGCGAATTCAAGGCATCGAGACCCGGAGCGCCTAGCGCGCCGCGATCGGGCACGAGGCGACGATGTCCAGCGACACTCCCAGCAAACTGCTGGAGTACCTGGCACAGGGCTTGGTAGACGAGCCTGAGGAGGTCTCGGTTGAGCAGTTCGAGGAGGACGATGGCACGATCGTTCTAGAGCTGTGCGTGGCCGAGGGTGACTACGGCAAGGTGATCGGCCGCGGCGGGCGCACGGCGCACGCGCTGAGGACGGTCGTGAAAGCTGCCGCGACGGGCGAGGGGCAACGTGTGCTGCTCGACATCGTCGATTGACGCGCGCCACCGGCGGATCGGAGATGAAGCCGCAGGCGATGGCGGGGGAGGGCGATCCGGCGCCGGAATTGCGGGCAGGTCGCATCGGACGCGCGCACGGCCTAGATGGAAGCTTCTATGTGACGAGCCCACGGCCGCGATTGCTACTCCTCGGTACGAGCGTGACCGTGGCGGGACGGAGTGTGGAGATTGTGCGCCGTGCGGGGACCGAGCAGCGTCCGATCGTGCGTTTGGACGGTGTCGATGACCGCGAGGGAGCGGACGCGCTGCGTGGCATGGCGCTGATGGTCTCAGCACTGGAAGCTCCGGCGCTCAAACAGGGCGAGTGGTGGGCGCACGAACTGGAGGGCTGCACGGTCATGGACGGCGAGCATCTGATCGGCACTGTCGGTCGGATGATCGAGCTACCTTCGTGTGAGGCGCTTGAGGTACAACGCGAGCAGGGCGGATTGCTGCTGGTGCCGATGGTGCAAGGCGCGATCCGTCAAGTGGCTGTCGATGAGGGCCGGATCGAGGTCGATATGGGCTTCCTCGGTGAGGGCGGGGAGCGATGATGGAGATAGACGTGTTCACGCTGTTCCCGGAGTGGTTTGACTGGTTTGCCACCCAGCGCCACGTCCGCAACGCGCTCGCGGCGGGCACGAGCCTTCAGTGCGTGAACTTCCGCGAGCACACCCAGCTGAGCGGCGGCCAGGTCGACGACACTCCGTTCGGCGGCGGGGCGGGGATGGTGCTGCGCGTTGACGTGATGGACAGTGCCCTGCGCGCCCACTACGGCGTCGACCCGGTACGGCTGCGCGATCAGCGCCGCGTGATCGCACTTCAGCCGGGCGGGCGGACGCTCGACGACAGGCTCGTCGACGAGCTGGCGGCGGAGCCCGCCCTGACGCTGCTGTGTGGGCGCTATGAGGGCTTCGACGAGCGCATCGTCGAGCACTTCGCGAGCGAGGAGATATCGATCGGCAGCTATGTCCTCTCAGGCGGCGAGCTGGCGGCGATGGTCGTGTGCGACGCGATCCTGCGCAAGCTGCCCGGCGCGCTCGGGCACGAGGAATCGGCGGTGCGAGGAGTCATTCAGTCGGGCGCTCGGGGGCAATCCGGAGTACCCCCACTACACCCGCCCGGCCGAGTATCGTGGCTGGCATGTGCCGGATGTGTTGCTGTCCGGCCATCACGAGCGGATCGGCGCGTGGCGACGCGAGCGCAGCTCTGAACGCGGCGAGCGCCGCGGCGGCGATACCGACCGGTGAGCCGGTTCCCTCCAGCCCGCATCGGGAGTGGGTGCGGCGGCGCGGGCCAGGTGTCCGCTACCATTGCTCCTCGCGTCGGCCGGATACCCCGATCGGGGTCACTTCATCGGGTCATCAGGGCGCACACCTCCTTTACATCATGAGTAGCGTCATCGAAACCATCGAGCGCGCGCAACTGCGCCGCGTTCCCGACTTCGCGCCGGGCGACCGCGTGAAGGTGCATTTCCAGGTGATCGAGGGCAGCCGCCGCCGCGTGCAGATCTTCGAGGGCGTGGTCATCAAGCGCCAGGGGCACGGCGCGCGCGAGACGTTCACGGTCCGCAAGCAGTCCTTCGGCGTCGGTGTCGAGCGCATGTTCCCGGTGCATTCGCCGAAGATCGAGCGGATCGAGCTGGCGGCGCGCGGCGATGTGCGCCGCGCCAAGCTCTACTACCTGCGCGATCGTGTCGGCAAGCGCGCGCGTGTGCGTGAGCGCCGCTACACCGGTCCGGAGCAGACTATCGAGCCCGGCTTGCTGCACGAGGCGTCCGGAGGGGCGACCGACGCGGATGGCATGACCGCGGAGGAGACGGTCCTCGAGGGCGCCGCGACGGAGACTTCTGAGCAGGGCGTCGCCACAGAGACCAATGGGCAAGGCACCGTCGAACAGGGCGCCGCCGCCGAGGTCGATGCGCCGGACACCGACGCCGGCGCGAATGAGCAGGCCGCGGCTTTACCGGACACAAGCTCCGAGGAAGCGCAGACGCCGCCGGTGGAGGACGCTGTGAGTGACGTTGAGGGCCAGGGGGGGAGCGAGCACGACGAGGTCGTCGCCGGGGACGAGCCCCAGGCGTCCGCGTCCGATGCCCATGTCTCCTCCGATGCCGGTGAGGACACGCCGGGAGGCGTGCCCGCCGGCGATGCGCCGGCGTGAAGCCGGTGGGAAGCACGACAGGTTTACCGGTCTGCGTATGAGTTCGCTGGGCAGGGTCACGAGGAGTTCGATCGTGGAGCTGGTCGTGATCGTCGCGGTGGCGCTCGGTCTGGCGCTCGGCATCCAGGCGTTTATCGTCAAGCCCTACCGCATTCCCAGTGGCTCGATGGAACCCACGCTAGCGATCGGTCAGCGAGTCCTCGTCGACCGCATCGGTATGCACTTCAGTGAACCGCACGTCGGCGAGATCGCTGTTTTCCATCCTCCGAAGGAAGCTCAGAAGGAGGAGTGCGGGCCGACGCCGCATATCGTCAAGCTCGGCGAAGCCGCCTGCTCGGAACCGGAACCCGTGGAGTCGAGCGTGAACTTCATCAAGCGGGTCGTCGCGGGCCCCGGCGATGAGATCTACATCAAGGAAGGCCACGTCTACCTGAAGGCCACCGGCAAGAGCCAATTCGTCCGCGAGCAGGACTCCTACATCCGCGAATGCGGATCGAGCCCGGAGTGCAACTTCCCGACGCCGATCAAGATTCCGGCCGGACACTGGTTCATGATGGGGGACAACCGTGGCGAATCCGACGACAGCAGGTTCTGGGGACCCGTACCCACTGGATGGATCATCGGGGAAGCCGTCGCCACCTATTGGCCCCCCGATCGGATCGGCATCTTCTAGGTCTCAAGCCATTGGGACTGTGGCTTCCGAGCCTACGGTCGCCGCTGATGCTGCTTCTCAGCCCACCCCGATCGCCGCTGTCCGGGTCTCCCGGCATGCGTCAGCAGAGTCGTCTGGAAAACCCGCCGGCCCGGTTCGCCCAACCCGCGCGGTGCGGCGTCGCAGGCGAGCGGGCACGAGCGGGCAGCGACTGTTCGCGTTCGATCGCCGTCTCGGCGTGCGTTTCGTGGCGGGCGCCGACGAGGCCGGTCGGGGCTGCCTCGCGGGGCCTCTGGTCGCGGCCGGAGTGCTGTTCGACTACGAGGCCCTCACCACCCGCGAGCTGCGCTCGCTGGCCGCGCTGAACGATTCCAAGCAGCACACGCCCGATGCGCGCGAGGAGCTCTACCCACTGGTGCTGCGCAGTGCCATGCGCGTCGTAGTCGTCTCACGGTGCGCGAGCGGGATCGACGCGCGGGGATTGCACAAGACGAATCTCGCGGCGCTGCGCGACGCGATCCGGGGAGTGACAGCGGACATCTCGGGTGAGGTCGCGTGTCTGCTGGACGGGTTCTCCGTGCCCGAGTTCGAGCGGCCCCAGCGCGCGGTTGTCAACGGCGACGCCACCAGCGCGGCGATCGCGGCGGCGTCGATCGTCGCGAAGGTCACACGCGACCGCTACATGCACCACGCCGATGTCCTTCACCCGGGCTGGAGCTTTGCCGAACACGTCGGCTACTCGACCCCCGTGCATCGTGAGGCGATCCTCCGTCAGGGCGTGTCCCCGCTGCACAGGATGTCCTTCCGCTCGCTCGCCTACCAGCAGCTCGCGCTCTGAGCTTTACCAAGCCCCCTCGATGTGGTCGAGGCTGATCAAGCGGTCTTTCGTGTCGAGGATCACCCCGATCGCGTCGAAGCGGATCGTGTGGGCGCTCGGCCTGATGTGCTTTTCGTCGCGCAGCCACGCGGCGGCGAGTCGGCGTAGACGTGCGCGCTGACGCGGGCGCAGCCACACGAGGGGATGCTGGTCGGGGCGAATGCCCTGTCGCTGTACGTTTACGCGTCGCGTCTTCACCTCGGCGAACACGAGCGTCTGTCCGTCGAAGGCGATCAGGTCGATCTCGCCGTATCGCGTGCGTTCGTTGCGGCCCAGCGGGGAGAACCCGAGCCGGTGCATGTGGGCCATCGCCAGCTCCTCGCCGCGACGGCCCAGTACCGGGCGCTGGTCGGTACTTTGCGCCTCACCAGTCGAAGCCGTGGATGGGGATGAGGGACTGTCGGAGGGCACGACCGATCACGCTAGAGCGTGAAATGTGACGTAAGACGCCTATCTGTGCCAATTTTGTGCCCGATCCGTAAAGAACCTGCGACGCCGTCCATAAGCCCGCTCGCGTAGCCTCCCGTCGATGGAAAACGCTCCCCAAGACCCAACGGCCCCCGCGACCGCACCCGCCGCCGAGCCTCGGCCGGCCGCCGCCAGGCCACGGTCGCTCGATGGCGTCACCAGTTTCATGGGCCTCCGCTGGGACGATCCTCAGACGGTCCGCCTCACTATCCGGCCCGAGCTGATCAACAACGGTGGCCTGCTCTCGGGCGTGGTCACCTACGCGCTTGTCGACTACTGCATGGGCTCGACCCTCTGGGCGCAGACCACCGAGCAGGAGCGGATCGCGACGATCAGCATCGCGATCAACTACATCCAGACCGCGACCGAGGGCGAGATCGTTTGCCGCACGACGCTCGACCGCCGCAACCGTAGGACCGCAGTGATGCGCAGCGAGGTTCACCACGAGGATGGTCGCCTGCTGGTCACGGCGATCGGCAGCTACTCGATCTTCCCCCCGCGCGACCGGCCCGCGACCCCACCAGAGCACTGACGCCCACGGCGCTCACGATCGCCGGCTCGGACTCCGGTGGCGGCGCGGGCGTGCAGGCAGATCTGAAGGCGTTCGCGCGCTGCGGCGTGCATGGGTGCAGCGCAATCACTGCGATCACGGTGCAGAACACGGTCGAGGTGCGCGCCGTGCATCCCGTTCCGCCGGATTTCGTGCTCGCTCAGGTGCTCGCCGTGCTCGCCGATATCGGCGTCGACGCGGTCAAGGTCGGAATGCTCGGCACGGCCCCCGTCACGCGTGCGGTCGCTCGTGCCTTGGATGAGCTGCCCGGCGGGACCCCCGTGGTGGTCGATCCGGTGATGGTCGCCGAGTCCGGCGCGCGCCTGCTCCACCCCGACGCGCAGCGCACCTTGGTGCAGGAGATCCTGCCGCGCGCGACCGTGCTCACCCCGAACCTGATCGAGGCGCGTATCCTGGCCGGCTGGACGGATGCTCCGAGCGCTTCGGATGCCGGTCTCACCGATCGACCCGTCGGTGCGCCTGGGCCCGGGGATCCGGCATCCGGAGCGGATGAGGATGATGAAGCCGAGGCTCTCGTCCGTGCGGTGCTTACCCTCGGTCCTCGCGTCGTCGTGCTCACCGGAGGCCATCGCGCGCGTGCGGCAGACCTATTCCTCGACTCGGCTGACGCTGGGTCGACGGTCAGCATCGAGGGAGAGCGCCACCCCGACGGCGCCGCGCACGGCTCCGGTTGCACGCACTCTTCCGTGCTCGCCGCTCAATTGGCCCTCGGGCGCTCGCCGCTCCAAGCCGCGCGTGTTGCCCGTGCCTTGGCAGGCGAAGCCGTCGCGAACGGCTTGCGCGACGTCGGTCAAGGCGCCGGTCCGGTCGACGTTCTCGGCCTGGCCCGTATACGCACCGACTGAAGATCGCGCTTCCCCGGTTTGCCATAATCGGAGCACGATGAAGCTGCTGCGCATGAAGCCCGGTCATGGCGAGATCGTGCTCGCCGAGGGGGATGTGCGTGTGCCGGAGCAGGAGCGAGAGCTGATCGAGGCATTTCGCCGCGAGCTCGACGCTGGCATGTGGGCGGCCGTGCCGACCGGGACTCCCGGTGGACGCCGCGAGGCCGAGCTGGTGAAGAGCTTCGCCGAAGTTCCCCGTGATGCCGAGCGTGTGATCTTCTTCCCACGGGCGGCCGGCGGTGCGCCCGGGGCAACGCACCAGCGCTGATGGCGCTCGCGCTGGGCACCGGTGCGATCCTGCTCGTGGTGCTCCTCTGGGAGCTTTTCCGGCCCACGCTCAAACGCGCCGGCACGCGCGGCCGGGAGATCTGGTCGCTGCGCCGGGGCGCCTCGACGCTCTCGGGCTATGACCCCGGCCGGGAGCGTCGCGCCGAGCAGCAGGCGCGCGCGCTGCTGCGCTCTTGCGTCGAAGAGCACGACTGGGCGATGTACCGAGACCTCGGGTTCCTGCGCGTGTGGGGCGGCCTCGGCGAGCGCGGGCGGGGGGAGCACGCGAGCTACGCCTACCTGATCTACCCGCACAAGCCGGTCGTCGCCTACGTGCCTCAGACGGGAGCGTTGCTGAACGAGTACTGCGTCGCCTTCCCCGACCTCTCGCGTCCCTACGGCAGCTCGCGGCTGCCCGACTCCGACGACGTGCTCGCTAAGTGGATGGCGCTCACTGCCGACGAGCGACGCCTGATCGCCAACGCCAACATGCACCTCCCGGGCCGTCAGATCGATCCCAGCAGGGTGCGCCGCGACCTGCTCCGGCTTGCCCGCTGGGAGCAGGAGCGAGACCGGGAGCGGCTGGGCTGCGATCGACGTGGCTCAGATCACGCCGCTACTCTGCACGCGTGAGCTTCGATGTCCGCCACAAGAGCCGCGCCCTAACGGAGGGTCCCGAGCGGGCCGCCGCCCGCGCCTACCTGCACGGCATCGGCTACACCGCCGAGGACCTCGCAAAGCCAATCGTCGGCGTCGCGCACTCGTGGATCGAGACGATGCCCTGCAACTTCAACAACCGGATCCTCGCCGCGAAGGTCAAGGAGGGCATTCGCGCCGCCGGGGGCACACCGATGGAGCTCAACACGATCGCGATCTCCGACGGGATCACGATGGGCACCTCCGGGATGCGCGCGTCGCTCGTCTCACGGGAGCTGATCGCCGACTCGATCGAGCTCGTCGCCTCCGCCCATGCCTTCGACGCGCTCGTCACTATCTCCGGCTGCGACAAGACGATCCCCGGTACTGTGATGGCGCTCGCGCGGTTGAACATCCCCGGCTTGATGCTCTACGGCGGCTCGATCAAGCCAGGTCATTACAAGGGCGCCGAGGTGACGATCCAGCAGGTGTTCGAGGCGGTCGGCGAGCTCGCCGCCGGGAAGATCACCGAGGAGGAGCTGCACGAGCTGGAGGAGGCCGCCTCACCAGGCGCGGGCGCGTGCGGAGGGCAGTTCACCGCCAACACGATGGCGATGGCCTTCGAGGCGCTGGGGATCTCGCCTGCTGGCACCGCGATGGTTCCCGCCGAGGACGGGCGCAAGCTCGAGGTCGCAAAGGGCTGCGGCGAACTGGTGATGGACGTCCTGCGCCGAGGACAGCGCCCGAGCGAGATCATCACCAAGCCCGGGCTCGAGAACGCGATCGCGGCGGTTGCCACCAGCGGTGGATCGACCAACGGCGTGCTGCACCTGCTGGCGGTGGCGCGCGAAATGGGCGTGGCGCTGGAGATCGACGAGTTCGAGGCGATCTCCGAGCGCACGCCGCTGCTTTGCGATCTGCAGCCCGGCGGGCAGTACGTCGCGACCGAGCTCTATGAGGCGGGCGGCGTGCCGCTCGTGCTCGCCCGCCTGAACGAAGCAGGAATCCTCCACGCCGACGCGCAGACGGTCACCGGCAGAACAATCGGCGAGCACGCGGATGAGGCCGTCGAGACTGACGGTCAGCGCGTCGTGCGCTCGCTCGCTGAGCCGATCAAAGAGACCGGCGGCTTCGCGATCCTGCGCGGCAACGTCGCGCCTGAGGGTTCCGTCGTAAAGCTCTCCGGGCACGAGCGTCGCAGGCACGTCGGGCCGGCGCGCGTGTTCGATGGCGAGGAGGCTGCGATGGCGGCCGTGCTCGGCCACGAGATCAAGGCCGGCGATGTGGTGGTGATCCGCGGCGAGGGGCCCGCCGGCGGCCCCGGCATGCGCGAGATGCTCTCGGTGACCGCCGCGATCGTCGGCGAGGGAATCGGCGAGGATGTCGCGCTGATCACCGATGGGCGTTTCTCGGGCGCATCGCGAGGCTTCATGGTGGCCCACGTCGCACCGGAGGCAGTCCGCGGCGGTCCGATTGGCGCGCTCAGAGACGGCGACGAGCTGACGATCGATGCAGACGCGCGCCGCCTCGACGTGGCGCTGTCCGACGAGGAGATAGCCGCACGCGTGAGCGCCTACAGCCAGCCGCCGCGCGCCGACGAGCACGTGGACGTCGCCATCCAGAAGTACGCCAAGCTCGTGGGCAGCGCCGCCGAGGGCGCGGTCGCTCGCTGAGCCGGGCATGCGCTGAGCTCGCTTGCGCCGAGCGCTACTCGCGAAGGAACTCCTCCAGCAGCGCGTTGAACGCCATCGGGCGCTCGATCATCGCCATGTGGCCTGTGTCCTTGAAGATCACCTTGCGCGCGTTTGGGATCAGCCGCTCGTAGAGGTCCGCGTCCCTTGCCGTCACCACCCGGTCACGGTCGCCCCACACGATCAGCGTCGGACAGGCGATCTCGCCCAGGCGGTCGCGGTAGTCGTAGTCCAGGTTCGCCGCGATCCCGTCGATGAAGCCGGGCGCCGCCAGGCCACGCACGAACTCGGCCGCGAACGGCGCCGGCAGGCGGTCGGGATGGCGCGTGACGATGTTCGTCGTGGGCTCCAGCCGGCGTAGGCGCGGTCGCCTGGCGAGGAGCTCGGCGTGGGCTGCCACCAGCGCGTGATAACCGTTGAAGATCCCTTTGAAGCGGCGCGCCTGAGCGAGCAAAAGTAGCGCGCGGGGATCGTTGTAAGTGCTCAGGCCGGCGGGGGAGACCAGGACGAGACGCTCGACACGCTGCGGGAAGCTGATCGCGAGCTCGACCGAGGTGAAACCGCCCATCGAGTGCCCGACGAAGGCTGCCGCGCTGACATCCAAAGCGTCCATCACACGGTCGATCGTCCGGGCGAAGCCCGGTATCGAGATCCCTTCCTTCGTGGGTAGCGGCGAGTCACCGAAGCCGGGCAGGTCGACGGCGATCACGCGGTGGTGCTCGGCAGAACGCGGTCAGCTGCTCGACCCAATGCGTCCAGCGCCCGATCAGCCCATGGACGAACACCAGCGGCGGGCCAACACCTAGCTCGATCACATTGATCGGCTGACCGTCTAAGATCACCCAGCGCTGGTGGGCCCGCCAGTCGACGTCGAGCCAGGGGGAGCGCCCCTGCGGCCCGTAGACTGAAGGGTCAGTATCCAGTCCGGAGAGTGAGGAGGGGGCTGCGACAGTCGGGTTCACAATCGTGCAACCTACCCGAGGACCAGCATAAACATGAGGATCGCGATCGACATCGACTCGACGCTCCACCATTACTGGGACATCCTCTCGGAGGTCTCTGTGCGGCGCTTCGGCGTCGAGCTGCCCTACGACGAGCAGTTCACGTGGGGCATCACCCGCCTGCGCCCCGAGCAGCTGGAGCTCTGCATCGAGGAGAGCCACTCCGACGAGCGGATCCTCGCCGGCACCCCCTACCCGGGTGCTGTGCAGGCGGTGCGCCGCTGGCATGAGGAAGGCCACTTCGTGCACATCACCAGCCATCGGGCGCTCGACCGCAAGGACGCTACCGCCGCCTGGCTTCGGCGGATCGAGCTGCCGTTCGACGACCTGCACTGCTCCTACGACAAGGTCTCCCGCTGCGCCGAGCTGGAGATCGACCTGTTGATCGACGACGGCCCGCTGAATCTCTCCGCCGCGCTCGAACACGGCATCGCTCGCCGCAACGCTCGACACCCCTGGAATCGGGATGTATGCGAGGAGGAGGAGATCCTCTGCGCGAGCGACTGGATCGAGCTCGAAGCACTGCTGGAGCCGGTGTTGGGGATCCAGGCGCATCGCTTGGCTCATAGAGGCTGAACCACGGCGCGGTCGAGCAGCGACGAAGCAGCATGGCGACGGGTGTAGGAAACAGGTTCTGAGGGGCACCACGGCGAAGTAGACGTCGCTATGAACCCTCCAGTACGGATCTCCGGCGAGGCATCGGGTCTCGACAGGGCCTGGCGTGAGGCGCTGGCGTTGCTCGAAGAGCGACCTGCTCCAGGCGCGACGCGGCCGCGCGAACCCGTCGTGCGTACGGCGTCGACCTGGCCCAGTTCGCCCGCTGGGCGGCCGCGCGGGGACTAGGACCCGAGGACGTCAGCCCGCGTGACGTGCGCCGCTACGTCGCGCTGCTCTCCGAAAAGAACGCGGCCGCCAGCACCACGGCACGCAAGCTGGCGGCGCTGCGGGCTCTGTTCGCCAGCCAGCGCGAGCACGGTCTGATCACTCAGAACCCGGCCGACCTTGTCAGCACGCCGCGGCGCTCTTCCTACCTGCCGCGCGTGCTCAAGGCCAAGGAGGCCGCGAAGCTGCTCGACTCGATCGGGGCGGGCGGCGCGGGCGGGTCATCGATCGGGGCGGGCGGGACAGGTGGAGTGGGTGGGCCACTGATTCAACGCGACCGCGCGCTGTTCGAGCTCGCCTACTCGTGCGGGTTGCGCGCCGAGGAGCTCGTATCGCTGCAGATCGCGGACATCGACCACGACGGTGAGCAGCTGCGCGTCGAGGGGAAGGGCCGCAAGACGCGCTATCTGCCGGTCGGCGAGGTCGCGATGGCGGCAGTCAGGCTCTACCTGGAGCAGGGCCGCAATGGGCTCACCTCCCCAAGCGCATCGGGTGCGCGCGGGGGAGAGGCGCAAGCGCTGTTCCTGAGTAAGACGGGAAAACCGCTCGGCACGAGCGACGTGCGCAGGCGGCTGCGGGCATGGGCGAGGAGCGCTCAAATCCCCGGTGGAGCGACGCCGCATGCCCTCAGGCACAGCTTCGCGACGCACCTGCTCGACGGCGGAGCGGACCTGCGGAGCATCCAGGAGCTGCTCGGCCACGCGAGCGTCTCTACAACCCAGGTTTACACTCGGGTAGAGTCCTCCAGGCTGAGAAGCGCCTATGCGCGCAGCCACCCTCGGGCCTGAGCGAGGGGAGAAGACACTGGAGACGAATGTCAAAGCGATCGAGCTGCGCGAAGTCTGGCGGCGGTATAAGACCGACGATGATCGCCGTGCGCGCGAGCGGCTCGTGCTTGCCTACTCACCGCTGGTCAAGTACGTAGCCGGGCGCACCGCCGCGGGGCTGCCTCCGCATGTCGAGGAGGCGGACCTGATCTCCTACGGGCTGGTCGGGCTGATCTCCGCGATCGAGCGCTTCGAGCCCGCGCGGGAAATCAAGTTCGAGACGTACGCGATCATGCGCATCAAGGGCGCGATCATCGACGAGCTGCGCGCGATGGACTGGGTGCCGCGCAGCGTGCGCTCGCGCGCCCGCGAAGTCGAGCGCGCCAACGCGAAGCTCGAGCACACCCTGCAGCGGGCGCCGACCGACAAGGAGATGGCGGCCGAGCTGAAGATCACGGTCGAGGAACTGAACGAATCGCTGCTGGCGATCTCGCACTCCTCGATGGTCGCGCTGGACGAGCTGTGGAGCGTGTCGGACTCCAGCGGCGATCAGGTGTCGCTGATGGACACGATCGAGGACCACGCGGCGCCCGACCCGGCGAAGGCGCTCGACGTGGGCGACCTGAAGGACCGGATCGCCGAGTCGATCGCGAAGCTGCCCGAGCGCGAGAAGCTCGTGATCGCTCTGTACTACTACGAGAACCTGACCCTGCGCGAGATCGGCGAGGTGCTCGGCGTGACCGAGTCGCGCGTGTCGCAGCTGCACACAAAGGCCGTCCTGCGTCTGCGCTCGCGGATGCAGGAGGATCCTTCGACGAGCTCCGATCCGCGCTGAGCGCTCCTCAGACCGATGGCCACCCGTTCGATCGTCACCTCCCAGCCCGATGTCGCCTGCGACGTGTGCGGGCGACGGCTGCTGCGCGGCGAGCTGCCCGACGTGTTCCTGGCGGGTGGCCAGCGGCGCACGGTGTGCGAGCTGTGCGCCCCGCGCGCGGCGCACGAGGGCTGGCTGCGCGAGGCGGACCGCCACTCGGTGAGCCTGCCGCCCTCGCGCGTGAGGCGCGGGCGCAACCTGTTCGAGCGTCTGCGCTCCGCAGCGCGATCCGATCTCCGATCGCCCGGAGGACTTCGCAGGCGAGGGCCTTCGCGATCGTGCCCCCGGCGGAGGTGGAGGGCCTTCAAACCGAGTCCTACGACTTCCTGGAAGCCATCGCGGCTGGCTCCGGAGGAGTCCATCCGACGGCACCGAGCGCGTCGAGCGAGGATCGACCTCGACGCCGGCATTGACCGGCGGCGAGGTGAAGGTCGAGCGCGCGCTGGAGGTGTTCAACGCCGGCGAGCATCCCCGGCGCGTGGCGGGGGTCGCCCGCTCGCTGGGCGAGCCGAGCGTCGCTCGTCCGCCCGCTCGCGGATTCCGGAAGCGTGGTCTCGATCGTCGTCGCCTGGGAGCTGCAGCTGGTACCGCTACGAGGTGGATCTCGGCGACGAGGCGGCCGGCGCGAAGGTGACGGCGCAGGGAACGGAGCTGGGTGAGCTCGCGCAGGAGGATCTGCTCGTGAACGCCACAGCCGACGAGCACGGCGACGCTGTCGCGCTAGGCACGTTCGGCGCATCTGCAGGCTGCACGCGCTTGCTTATTCGCAAGGCGGGGAGTACGATCCGAGCGGATGATCTATTGCGTCGTACCCAAGCCGTTGGCCGATGAGCTGTATCCGAAGCTCGTCGAGCACTACCAGCGACGAGGACAACGTGACGGTGATCGTCGACCGGCGCGAGTTCGACCGGCGCGCCCGCCGGGGAAGCTCGGTCGCGAAAGCGCCGGCTCCCGAGGGTGCGCCGCGGCGTCGTGATCCGCGATCGTCGCAGGGCTCGCGTGGCCGGGGATATGCCCCCGCTCGCACGCGCCGCTTCGTAGCCGCTGACGCGTTTCGTCGTAGCCGACCGGAATACTTCAGGCGATGAAGGTGATCGTGCATGTCGACGGCGGCGCCCGCGGCAACCCTGGGCCGGCGGCGGCCGCCTGCGTGATCTCCTCGCCCGCGGGCGAGGTGCTCGGCGAGCACGCCCAGCTGCTCGGCACGGTCACGAACAACGTGGCCGAGTACCGGGCGCTGCTGCTCGGGCTTGAGCGGGCGCGCGAGCTGGGCGCGAGCGAAGTCGAGGTGGTGGGCGACTCGGAGCTGATCGCCAAGCAGGTCAGGGGTCATCTACAAGGTCAAGCACGAGGCGATGAAGCCTCTGCACCGCGAGGCGACTGGCGGCCTTGAAGCAGTTCGAGCGCTGGTCGATCCGGACCGTGCCGCGCGCGCAGAACGCGCACGCCGACGCGCTCGTCAACGCCGCGCTCGACCAAGCGCAGCGCGCGGCGGCGCCATGCTACGCTGATGTCGCAGCACGCCGCGCTCAGTGGCAGTCGGCTCGGCGCGGATCGTCTGAGCGCGCGAGCGCGAGCATCTGCGCGTTCGAGAGTTCCTCGAGCAGCGTGTTGGTCACCCAGTAGAGGACGCGGCCCGGAGCGCCAGCCGACCACGTGGATGTGCGAGCCGTCGTCGACGAGCTCGTAGGAGCGGCCGCCGATCGACCTGGTCGCGCGCGTGGGCGAACAGCGGCGGGTTCAGCCAGTCGGTGCCCTCGAAGTCGTAGTAGCCGCCGATGCGAGTTCTGCTGCCAGACGATCACGTAGGCGTGGTGGAGGTGTGCCCTGCTGGTCTTTGAGCGTGTAGGCGCGCACCTGCTGCTGTTCGCCCGGGCCGGTCTGGAGCGCCGGGTAGAGGACCGGGAAGGGCACTTCGAGCGCGGCCTTCACCGCTTCGCTCTCGCCGGCCGAGGTGGTCGGATACAGGCCGATCGAGCGCGGCGAGACGCCGCCGGAGGAGTGGTGGTGGCTCGTGGAGCTGTGTCGCGCTGGGCCTGGGCGCGGGGAGGCTCAGGTGTTCGTGGCCATGCAGGAAGTCCTCGAGCGTCGCCTGCGTCGAGCGTCGGCGTCGAGGTCACGTAGGAGCCGCCGTTGAATCTGGGCGTCGACGTTCGTGGTCTGGAACTTGACCTGGCGCAGCGGCTTGGACTGCGAGAAGGCGATCAGCTTGGCCAGTTCGATCAGCTCTTCGGCGGAGGCGTGGAAGGTCGAGGTGATCGCGTGCCCGACGGCTTTCGCGACGGTGTCGATCTGGCCGATCTCATTGGCCGGGTCGATCTGCTCGCGCAGGTCGCGCAGGAAGTCCTGCTGGCGCGCGACGCGCACGAAGTCCGAGTCGGTGTGGCGGTAGCGCACGTAGTCGAGCGCGTTTTCGTAGCAGAGCTTCTGATAGCCGGGCTGCAGGTTGATCGAGGTGTAGTCCGTTTCGGTCGTGCCGATGTTCTCGTTGTAGTAGTGGTGGTCGACGTTCACGTAAGCGCAGCCGAGCGTGTCGACGACCTGGATGAAGCCCTTGAAGTTGACGTCGATGATCCCGTTGAGCTTCAGGCCGGGGAACACTTCGCGCTCGATCGTTTCGGCCGCGAGCACGATCCCGCCCTTCGCACGCCCCCAGCCGGCTGCCGATCGTGTAGGCGGCGTTGATCTTTTCGTTTGCGTACGTCTGACCCGTGGACGTGACGATGTTGACCATCAGGTCGCGCGGGATCGACAGCACCGAGGTCTGACCCTGGTCGGGATCGAAGCGCACGAGCAGGATCGTGTCTGAGTGCGGCGGGTCTTCCGGTCGTAGTGCGTCCTTCGAGCCTTCTCGCGATCGGAGCCGAGGATCAGGAAGGTCTGCGCGCCGCCGCTGTATTCGGGCGTGACGAGGCCCTTGGGGGCGCTGATCTGGTTGCGGCGGGGAAGATGTCGTGTGCGAGCCCGCTCGCGGTGTTCAGCGCGACCGTCGCCGTCGCCCCGCCACTGAGCAGCACGATCAGCGACGCCGCCGATCAGGAAGCGCTTCCACATGCCCAGCCATAGCGAGGGCGGGCGCTCGTTCATCGGTTCATCGGCGCAAGGGTACCTGTCGCCTCCGGAGCGTCCACGCCGCTCAGAGGAGGCTACCCTCGACCGATGCTCAGCCCCAGAAATCGCGAGCTGCTGGGGCTGATCCCCGCTGCGCTGCTGGTCACGGCGGGCTTCACCGCGATCTTCATCCAGGCCGAGAACAACTCGCCGGGGGTCTGCGACCAACCTCACGCTGAACCACGCCTCGAGCGTGTCGCTCACCTACGGCGCGCTGTTCCTCGGGCTGTGCCTGGCCGCGCATCTGGTGATCCGCTTCGCGCTGCCCGACGCCGATCCCTACCTGTTCCCGCTCGGCGCGGTGCTCGCGAGCGTCGGGATCGTGATGGTCTACCGCATCAACCCCGCGCTGGCGCGCCAGCAGGCGCAGTGGATGGTGCTCGGGCTGGTGCTGTTCGCGGCGACGATCCTCGCGCTGCGCCGCCGCGGCGTGGGCGTGCTCGAGCGCTACCGCTACACGATCGCGGCGCGTCGGCATCGGGATGACGATCCTGCCGCGCCTGCCGGTGATCGGCGAGCAGGTCAACGGCGCCTATCTCGACATCCACTTCGGCAGCGTCTCCTTCCAGCCGGCCGAGCTCGGCGAAGATCGCGATCGTGATCTTCCTCGCCAGCTACCTGCGCGACAACCGCCAGAGTGCTCGTGACCGCTGGACGGCGCGTGCTCGGGTTGACGATCCCGCCGATGAAGCAGTTCGGCCCGATGCTGATCGTGTGGGGCGCGGCGATGGCGACGCTGCTGTTGACGCGCGAGCTCGGCACCTCGCTGATGTTCTACGGCGCCTTCCTCGCGCTGCTGTATGTCGCCACCGGGCGCTTCTCGTTCCCGCTGATCGGCCTGGTCCTGTTCGCCCTCGGCGCGTGGTTCGTCGCCGGGCATGTCGAGCCACGTGCACGCGCGCGTGCTCGCCTGGGAACACCCCTTCGACCCGGCGCTCTACAACCGCCGGGAGCGGCAGCTATCAGCTCGCCCAGTCGCTGTTCGCCCAGGCCGACGGCGGGCTGCTGGGCACGGGCTTCGACCAGTCGCTGCTGCGCCTGCCCCACGGCGGCTCCTCGATCCTGCCGGTCCCCGAAAGCGACATGATCTACGCGGTCATCACGAACGAGCTCGGCCTCGCTCGGCGCCGCCGGCGCTGCTGCTCGTCTACCTGCTGTTCGTCGCCCGCGGCCTGAAGACGGCGATGCTGGCGCGCGACTCCTTCTCCAAGCTGCTGGCGACGGGACTGTCGTTCATCGTCGCGATGCAGGTGTTCGTGATCGTCGGCGGCGTCACGCGCGTGATCCCGCTGACGGGGGTGACGCTGCCGTTCGTCGCCTACGGAGGCTCCTCGGTGGTGATGAACTTCGTGCTGCTTGCGCTGCTGCTGGTGATGTCCGACCGCGCGCGACGGCCTTATGCCCGGACCTGAGCGGACGTTCAGGGCATGTTCGCGTGGGTTGCTGAGGTTTTCGGGCGAGACCCTGCATAAGCTCGGCGGCTGCGCAGGTGAGCTCCGGACGCCGTCGAAAGGCAGGGCCGTGCTGACTTCGACGATCGCCGGCGACGCCACGCCTGTTCCTGCGGACACCGCCGGAGCCCGCGCACCACCGCTACGCCGGTCTGGCCGAGCCCCGCTCTCGCGACCGGCGGGCTGTCCTCTCCCGCCGGGCTGCACCGGCGGCCATGGCTGGCGCGTCTGCGCCGCGCTTTGGAGGAGGATCTGTTTGTCCTGCATTACCAGCCGATCATGTCGCTGCGAGGACGGGAGCGTGTCGCACTACGAGGCGCTCGTGCGGCTCGCCGACGAGCCCGGCGGAGACCTGGTGGCACCCGGCAGGTTCCTGCCCGCGGCCGAGCGCTACGGGCTGATCCGCGAGATCGACCGAATGGTGCTGAGCAAGGTCGCGGCGCTGCTTGCCGATCGCAGCTCGGCCGGCGAGCAGGGCGAGCATGGCGTGCGCATCGCGATCAACTGCTCGTCGCTGTCGATCACCGACGGCGGGATGCTCGCTCAGATCGAGCGAGCGCTCGCGCTTGCACGGGTCGATCCCGCGCAGCTGGTGATCGAGGTCACCGAGACCGCCGCGATCTCCGACATGGCGCGCGCGCGAGCCTTCTGCGCGGGCGTGCAGGCGCTCGGCTGCGCGGTCGCGCTCGATGACTTCGGCGCCGGGTTCGGCTCCTTTCAATACCTCAAGCACCTGCCGTTTGAGTACCTGAAGATCGACGGCGACTTCATCCGCGGCCTGCCGGCTTCGCCGAAGGACCAGCTCGTGGTCAAGGCGCTCGTGGATCTCGCACGCGGCATGGGCAAGCAGACGATCGCCGAGTACGTCGACGACGAGGCCACGGTGGAGCTGCTGCGCGACTACGGCGTGGACTACGCCCAGGGGTTCGAGGTCGGGCGTCCGCACCCGATTGTGCCGCTGATGGCGTAGGGGCCACTACTTGGGCTGCGGAAACTGGGATGCGCATCGCCGCGTCCCAGACACGGTCCGGGGTAAGCTTGCGCTGCAGGATCGACAGGCGCGCCGAGGCCGTCACCGGCACTCGCGAGGGCGCGCGGCGACGGGAGATCGCCTTCTCGATCGCCTTCGCCACGACATCCGGGCCGCCGCCGAGGTGGCGCATCGGGCCTTCGTAGACACCCGTGGTGAGCGCCGAGACCTTCGCGTTGAACTCGGCATAGGGGCCATCGGTGGTCGCCGTCGCCGGCCTTGGCCACGGCGGTGGCCGCGAACTCGGTCGTGATCAGACCCGGCTCGATCAGCACGACGTCGATGCCGAAGCCCCGCACCTCGAAGCGCAGCGCGTCGCTGAGATCGCCTCCAGCGAGTACTTGGTGGCGTGGTAGAGGCCTCCGCCGGGGAACGTCAGTCGCCCGCCCATCGAGCCGATGTTGACGATCTTGCCCCAGTGCTGAGCGCGCATCGCTCGGCAGCACCAGTTGGGTCATACCGATCAACGCCGAACACGTTCGTCTCGAACTGTCGCTCGCACGGCCTCGAGTGGAACCTGCTCGATCGCGCCGCCCTGGCTGTAGCCGGCGTTGTTGACAAGCACGCCGACGGCGCCCTCGGCGCGCTGCACCTCGTCTACCGCGGCACGCATCGAGGTCTCGTCGGTCACATCGAGCGCCAGCGTGTGGCAGCCGGCGTCCTTGAGGTGCTCGATCGTCTCCAGTCGCCGGGCGGTGGCGTAGACGGTCCAGCCGCCGGCGGCCAGCCGGCGCGCGGTGGCCTCGCCGATGCCGGAGGAGCAGCCGGTGATCAGCACCGCCTTTGAGATATCGCCCATCGGCGTAGCAGCATAAGGGTTCCTGCGTGGCGCCAAAAGGCGCCGCCGTTCTCTAGGCTGGGCCGTCGATGCGTGCGGTCACCTTCCAAGCTCCCGGCGAGGTCCTCGTCGAGGAGGTCCCCGAGCCCGAGCTGCTCAGACGCCGGCGACGCAATCGTGCAGATCGAGGCGACGGGCGTGTGTGGCTCGGACCTGCACATCTACCACGGCCGCGTGCAGATCGAGCCGGGCTTCACGATCGGGCACGAGTACGTCGGCACCGTGCTCGAGATCGGCGACGGATGTCCACGACGTGCAGGTCGGCGATCGCGTGCTCGGCTGCTTTCAGACGGCGTGCGGGCGCTGCTGCTTCTGCCGCCGCGGGTGGTTTCACAAGTGCGATGTCTCGCGCACGTTCGGCCACGGCGCGGCGCTCGGCTCGCTGCAGGGCACCCAGGCCGAGCGAGCGCTCGTGCCGAACGCCGATCTCGTGCTGCGCAAGGTGCCCGCGGGGATGAGCGACGAGACGGCGCTGTTCGCCGGCGACGTGATGGGCACCGGCTACCACGCCGTCGCCGAGAGCGGCCTGCGCGCCGGGGATGTCGCAGCGGTGCTCGGCCTCGGACCGGTGGGCCTGTGCGCCGTACAGGCGGCGAAGGCGGCCGGCGCGGCGCACGTGATCGCCGTCGACTCCGTCACCGAGCGGCTGGCGATGGCGGAGTCCTTCGGCGCGGAGCCGGTGCACCTGAGCGAGGGCGACCCGCGGGCCGCCGCGCGCGCGGCCACGGAAGGGCGCGGGGTGGACGTCTGCATCGACGCCGTCGGGCATCCGCAGGCGCTCGATCTCGCGCTGCGCCTGACGCGCAAGTGCGGCACGGTGCAGGCGATCGGCGTCTACGCCGAGCGCTGCGAGCTGCACATGGGCCTGTTGTGGATCAAGTCGCTGCAGCTGTGCGCCGGCCACGCGAACGTGATCGCCCACGTCGACCGCGTGCTCGCGATGATGTCCGCCGGCCTGCTCGACCCATCGCCGCTCGTCACCCATCACATGGCCCTCGACGACGCCGCCGAGGCCTACGCGCTGTATGACCGGCGCGAGGCGCTTAAGATCGTGCTGAAGCCGTGAGCTCACTCGAGCCCTGAACCACGTGCAAGGAGCCGCTATGACCGCCGTTGCCGACACCGCAAGCCCGAACACCCTCCCCGACGCGCTCGGAGATGCCGCGCGCGCGTTCATCTCCGGTCCCCAGCGGCTGCTGATCGGCGCGGAGCGTCCCGAAGCCGCCGACGGGCGCACGTTCGCGACGCTCGACCCCGCCACGGGCCGCGAGATCGCGCAGGTGCCGCAGGCCGGCGCGCAGGACGTGGAGCGCGCGGTCGAGACGGCGCGCGCCGCGTTCGCCGATGGCCCCTGGGCCTCGATGCCCGCTGCGGGGCGCGAGCGCCTGATGCACGCGCTGGCCGACGCGATGGAAGCGCACGCCGAGGAGCTCGCGCAGATCGAGTCGCTGGACAACGGCAAGCCGGTCGGTCTCGCCCAGTACGTCGACGTGAACGGGGCGATCGGGCACCTGCGCTATTTCGCCGGCTGGCCGACGAAGATCGAGGGAGGCGTGCTGCCGGTCGCCGCGCCGAACATGCACTGCTACACCCGCCGCGAGCCCGTCGGTGTGTGCGGGCAGATCATCCCCTGGAACTTCCCGCTGCTGATGGCCGCGTGGAAGCTCGGTCCCGCGCTCGCGGCCGGGTGCACGGTCGTGCTCAAGCCGGCTGAGCAGACGCCGCTGAGCGCGCTGCGCCTCGGCGAGCTGGCGCTGGAGGTCGGCTTCCCGCCGGGCGTCCTGAACGTGCTCACCGGCGACGGCGAGACCGGCGCCGCGCTGGTCGATCACCCCGGCGTCGACAAGATCGCCTTCACCGGCTCGACCGCGGTCGGGCGCGAGATCGGCGCGAAGGCCGGCAAAGCGCTCAAGCGCGTGACGCTGGAGCTCGGCGGCAAGTCGCCGAACATCATCCTGCCGGACGCCGACATCGACGCGGCGATCAAGGGCTCCTTCCAGGCGATCTACTTCAACTCGGGCCAGGCGTGCAACGCCGGCTCGCGCCTGTTCGTGCCGGCCGAGCGCTTCGACGAGGTGATCAGCGGGCTGGCCGCGCAGGCCGAGAAAGCGCAGCTGGGACCCGGTCTCGACCCCGCCACCCAGCTCGGGCCGGTCGTCTCGGCCGAGCAGCACGAGCGAGTCATGGGCTACATCGAGGCCGGCCGCGCCGAAGGCGCCGAGGTCGTGGCGGGAGGCGAGGCGGCCCTCGCCGACAGCGGCGGCTACTTCGTCGCTCCGACGCTGTTCAGCACCACCGACGATCGGTTGCGGATCGCCCGCGAGGAGATCTTCGGTCCCGTGCTGGTCGCCTCTCCGTACGACAGCGTGGAGGAGGTTGCGGCCCGTGCGAACGAGAGCGAGTACGGGCTTGCGGCGGGCGTGTGGACGCGCGACGTTTCAAGCGCCCACCGCCTGGCCGCGATGCTGCGGGCGGGCATGGTCTACATCAACACCTGGGGAGTGGTCGATCCGTCGGCGCCGTTCGGCGGCTTCAAGGCCTCCGGCATCGGTCGCGAGCACGGCCACGACGGTCTCGACGCCTACCTGGAGACAAAGACGGTTTGGACAGCGTTGTAGGGAGCAGCGGCGGCGTTGTAGGTCCTAGCGTCGTAGATCACCCGGGCAAGAGCGCCGGTGGCGCCGGGCATCTGAGCGCCTCGCGCTTTGCGCGGCTGCGCGGGCACCCGCAGGCAGAGGGCTGGACGCGGGCGCTGATCGTCCTGTGCACGCTCGTGCTCCTCGCCGCCACCTGGAGATCGTGCTCGACGCTGCGGTCGGGCACTCGCCGCTGATTCCCAAACAGCCGCGAGATCGCCGGTTGGCTGAGCGGGATCGGTGTGCGTCTCGGTTACCGCAGCTTCCTGATCGCGCTGCTCGCCTCCACGGCGCCTACGCGGTGACTGCTGGGGCTCGCGGGGCAGATCTCAAAACGCTGGGCGATCGTGCTTGTAGGGGTGTTGCAGCTGGTCGTGTTCGTCGGGCCGATCCTGATCTCGACGGACGTGTTCAGCTACATCGCCTACGCGCGGATGGGCGTCGAGCACGCGATCAATCCCTATACACGCACGGCCCGATCGCGATCGTGCACGACCCGGTCTACCAATACGTCGGCCACGACTGGAAGCACGTCGCCACCGCCTACGGCCCGCTGTACACGTTGCTCTCCTACCCGCTCGGCCCGCTCGGGCTGAAGGGCGCGCTGTGGGGGATGAAGCTCGAGGCGCTGCTCGCGAGCGCCGGGCACGCTGACGCTCACCTGGCGCTGCGCCAAGATCCGGGACATCGACCCGGTGGGAGCGCTGCTTCGTGGTGGGCGCCAACCCGCTGTGGGTGATCTACGGCCTCGGAGGCGCGCACAACGACCTGATCATGACGCTGTTCATGATGGCCGCGGTCAGCCTCGCGCTCGCCGGCCGCGACGCGCCGGCCGGCGCCTCGGTGGTGGCGGGTGCGCTCGTGAAGGCGACTGTTGCGGCGCTGCTGCCGTTCATGATCCTCTCGCGCCGCAGGCTCGCCCCGATCCTCGGCGCGCTGGGGGCACTTGCGCTCGCGGCGTTGGCTCGGCTACGCGGTGTTCGGCGTCCACGGGATCAACCTCGTCGCCGCGCTGAACCGCGACGCGGCGTTTGTCTCGACGGACAGCTTTCCGACCGAGCTCGCCCACTTGGTCGGCAAGCCGGGGGTGTTTCCGATCGACCACGACCTGCTCAAGGGCGGCGCTCGTGCTGATCGTCCTGTACCTGCTGTGGCGCACGTGGCGGGGCTATGACTGGGTCGCCGCCTCCGGCTGGACGCTGCTGGCGATCTCCGTGACGAGCACCTGGCTCTTACCCTGGTACACGCTGTGGTCGTTGCCGCTCGCGGTGGTCGTGCGTGACCGCCGTCTGCTCGTCGCGACGCTGGCGGTGCAGGCGCTGTTCATTGTCCACCAGATTGCTCCCCTCCTGGTACCTGTCCAATGAACGACGCCGCGACTCTCGTCCAGGACGCGACTCCCGTCGACGGCGGTCGCTGGAATCGCCTGCCGAAGTGGCTCCAGCCGCGCGATGTGGAGTCACCGGGCGCGGGCCGCAGGCACCTGATCGAGGTGACGCTGCTGACCCTCGCGGGCCTATTGCTGGCGGTCGCGACGGTCAACGACGTGGTCGATCAGACGCACGTCAATCATCGCCTCATCGCCGACCTGCGCACGTGGCGCGAGTACACCGGCCACGACTACAAAAACGTGTCCACCGAACAGGATCTGTATGGCCACACGACAAAAGATGTGGTCTGCGGCAACACAACGCCAGGCCCCCCGAAAGAACGGATCCAGCTGTGCCTGCAGATGTCCGGGCCGGTGGTCGATGGACGGCGTGCGGCGCTTGGCGGTTGGTATCTGCCGCCGAAGGTCGAAGACGCACCGATCTCCCGCTACGGCTGCTTCGGCTCGGCGACCGCGGCAGAGTTCTGCGGCAAGTCCGCGGCGGTTGCCGCGGAAGGCGCCGAAGGCGCATCGCCGGAAGCCGCTCAGTGAGCAAAACGGCCCCTCGCCGGTTGAGGCCACACGGTCGGCCCGATGGCTCCGTCGTCGGGGGTTGTCGGTGAACGCGGCGGTCTCCTTGCTTACGGGTACCCACCCCGTTGCTGCCACGCGCAGAGGATCGCTGCCCGGGTGGTGGCCGCTCGCGGCGCTCCTGCTTTTGGCAGCGGCGCTGCGGTTCTCGACGCTCGGTCTGCAGAGCTTCTGGTACGACGAGGCGTTCACCCCCGTGCACGTGCTGCACGCGAGTCTCGGGGCGACCCTGCACTCGGTGGTGCATACCGAGAACACGCCGCCGCTGTGGTACTTACTGATCTGGGGTTGGTCGCGCGTCTTCGGCACGGGCGCCGTCGCGCTGCGCCTGCCATCGGCGTGTTCGGCGTGGCGACCGTTCCGGTCGCGTGGGCGATCGGGCGCGAGCTGACCGGGCGCCGGGCTACCGCGATCGCGGTAGCCGCGTTTGTCGCGGTGAACCCGCTATTCGTATGGTATTCCCAGGAGGCGCGCGCGTACGGGCTGTTCGTGCTGATGAGCGCGCTGGCGATGCTCTGCTTCCTGCGCGCGCAACAGGAGCCGACGCCACGGCGACTCGCGGCCTTTGCCCTAACGGCCTCGCTGGCGCTGTTGAGCCACTACTTCGCGGCGTTCCTCCTCGCCCCGATGATCGTGATGCTGCTACTTCAGGGCGGCGCGCGCCGACGCGCCACGCTGCTCGCATGTGCGGTGCCGGTTCTCGTCGGGCTCGCGTTATTGCCCCTGGCCTCCGTACAGGGTGGCCACGGCGCGCAGTGGATCGGCGAATGGGCGTTCATCAGTCGCCTACAGGCGATCCCGCAGTACTACCTGACGGGCTACATGGGGGCGCCGCTCGGACATGGCATCGAGTTGCTTGTGGCGCTTCCACTTCTCGCCGGCCTGGGCTACAGCCTGTGGAGCGTGCCCGAGCCGCCCGAGGAGCGGGGCGCGCTGATCGCGCTGAGCATTGCTGCCTGCGGGGTTCTGCTGCCGATCGTGCTCGTCGCGTTCGGCGCCGACTACCTGGCGCCGCGCAATCTCGTCGCGGCGATGATCCCGGTGAGCGCCCTGATCGCGGTGGTCGTCGTGGCCCGCAGGGCGGGGCGGGCCGGCGCGGTGCTCGCGGCGCTGATCGCGCTGGCGGGCGTGGCGATAACGATCGACATCGACCTCAGCCCGCGCCTGCAGCGCGGCGACTGGCGCGGTGTGGCCAAGGTATTGCGTGGCACCCCCGCCGGCAACCGCGTGATCACGACCGTTGAGCTCGGGGCGGCGCCCCTGGAGTACTACCTGCCGCCGCTGCACAACCTCACCGAGGGCATGGCGGTGACGGTGAGCGAGATCGACGAGGCCGGCTACGCCCCGCTGCGGGCCTCGGCTGCCAGCCCGCCGGTGCCGGGCTTTCATCTGCTCAGCCGCGAGGACGTGAACGGCCTGATCGTCTATCGCTTCGTCTCCCCGGCGCCGCGTGCGGTCTCGGAGGCCACGCTACGCCGGCACGTGATTACCGAGGCCCACCCCGAGGTACTCGTCTCACCTCACGTGCAGGTAGCGCCCGGGTGACGTGTCGCCCCAGCTTCCCAGGTGCGGCTTCACGTGCCGCTGTAGGACGCGGGCGCAGGCAGGTCGTCGCGAATGCCCGCGATCTCGACTAGCAGCGCTTCCGGTGAGGTTTCCCCGAGCACGCGCAAACGATGCAGCCGGTAGCGGTCTTCTCTGGGTCGCGCCCAGCCGGGGACGACGGTCGTTGACCCGGTGTAGCCGGCGGCCTTGACGGCGGCGATGACCGTTGCGTCGTAGTGACCGGACGGATAGCAGAACCAGTTCACCGGCACGCCGTAGCGCTGCTGGACGGTGCTGCGCGCGACGGCCACCTGGTAGTGCAGTTCCTCCGGCGTCCAGGGTGATCAGGTCGGCGTGGCTGAAGCCCTGGGTGTCGAGCTCCCAGCCGGCCGCAATCAGACCATGGATCTGAGCTTGGCTGAGGCCGCCCTGGGAGGGCGGCAGCCCGGTGAGCTGCACGTTCTCATCGCCGACCCACCCGAGGCTGCGAAGCACGGGTAGCGCCTGGGTGTATTGCGACTGATAGCCGTTGTCGAAGGAGACGACGATCGGTTTGCCCGCTCCCAGCGAAACGCCATGCTGCCAATACGCCTGTACTTGGTCGAGCGTCACGGCGTGCCAGCCGGCGCGCTTCAAAGCCTGCATTTGCGCGGCGAACTCACTCGGCACGACATACAGCCCCGGAAAGGGGGCACCCGCCGGGGGTGCGGCGATCACGTGGTACATCAGGATCGGCACCGCCTCTTGATTAAGGTGACCAGCCCCCCCGCCCGTCCCGCGGCCGGCAGCGGCAGCGGCGCCGGCATTCGCGGCTGCCGTGCCTTGTCTCTGTCCCGCTGCGTGTTCCCGGGGATCGTTCGCCCCGTCGCCGGCGTACGCGTGGTTCGCGGCGGTCTGCGTTTTGACACCGGAACCACCCGCTTTGCCGCCGCCGAGGTCACCGAGTGCTATGGCCACCACGGCCACGATCAGCACGGCGAGCAAGCCCGTGACCTGGCGGCGGTGGCGGCGGGTTGCACGCCGAGCTGCCTCGCGACGAACGCGGATCTGCTCGGGAGGATCTGTCGGTGGCGCCGGCACCGTCGAAGCATGGCAGGCGGTGATGGCGGGAACTGTCCGGCAGAGCCGCCGGTCAAACAGCGCGGAGCACGACGCTTGCTGTTAGGAGATAGCTCAGGAGATGATCGCCGGCTCTTCAACGTGCGCGGGCACGCCCGCCGCTGCGTAGGCGTCGCGTGCGTCGAGCGTCTCTACCTTCAACAGTGCCTGCGCAAGGCTCTCCAGCTGGTCGCGATGATCTGCGAGCATCTGCGTGACCTGCTCATGCGCGCTCTCGACTAGCTTGCGCACCTCCTCGTCGACGAGGCGCTGGGTCGACTCGGAGGTCTCGCTCGCCCCGGGCAAGAACGGGCCCTCGCCGTCGGCCGGCAGCACGGCGATCGGGCCGAGCACCTCACTCATGCCCCAGCGCCCGACCATCTGACGCGCGATTGCGGTCAGCTGTTGGATATCGGACTCCGCGCCCGAGGTGATCGTGTCGTAGACGAGCTCCTCGGCCACGCGGCCACCTAGGGCCACGCGGATCTTGGCCTGCAGATCCTCCAGCGAATAGGAGACGCGATCTGAGTCGGGCGTCGAGAGGGTCACGCCGAGGGCCATCCCGCGCGGGATGATCGAGACCTTCCTGACCGGATCGGCGCCCGGCGTGAGCATCCCCACGAGCGCGTGCCCGGACTCGTGGTAGGCGGTGCGCTCGCGGTCGGCGGGGGAGAGCACAATGCCACGCGGGGAGCCGAGCATCAACTTCTCAAGTGAATCGGTGAAATCGGCCATCTCGACCTTGTCGTGTTCGCGCCGCGCGGCGAGCAGTGCCGCCTCGTTGGCGAGGTTCGCCAGGTCGGCCCCGACCATCCCGGGGGTGCTCGCGGCCAGCGTGTCTAGGTCGACGCTCTGCGCCAGCGGGATCGAGCGCGTGTGCACTTCCAGGATTTCGCGCCGGCCGGTGCGGTCGGGGGCCTGGACCGCGACGCGGCGGTCGAAGCGGCCCGGTCGCAGCAGCGCCGAGTCCAGTACGTCAGGCCGGTTCGTGGCCGCCAGCACGACGACGGCCTCGGAGCTCTCGAAGCCGTCCAGCTCGGTGAGGATCTGGTCGAGTGTCTGCTCGCGCTCGTCGTTGGCGCCGGTGACCGACACCGAACCCTGTCGCGAGCGCCCGATCGCGTCGAGCTCGTCGATGAAGATGATCGCCGGCGCCGCCTCCTTGGCCTTGGCGAACAGGTCGCGCACACGCGAGGCGCCGACGCCGACGATCGCCTCGATGAACTCCGAAGCGGAGATCGAGAAGAACGCGGCGTGCGCCTCGCCCGCCACCGCGCGCGCGAGCAGCGTCTTCCCCGTGCCGGGGGCGCCTGAGAGCAGCACGCCGTGGGGCATGCGCCCGCCCAGGCGCCCGTAGCGCTCGGGGTTGCGCAGGAAGTCGACGATCTCCGAGAGCTCGGCCTTTGACTCGTCGATCCCGGCGACGTCCTTGAACGTGACCCTGATCGTTTCCGGATCGACGCGACGCGCCTGCGAGCGCCCGAAGTTGCCGAGCGCGCCCATCGCCCCGCCGGCTTTCGCGGCGCGCCGGGCGATCAAGACGAACAGGCCGACGATCAACAGCGTCGGGCCGAAGCCGAGCAGGATCTCCGCCAGCAGCGAAGTGCTCGTGCTCGTCGATTCGGCGTTGATCTTCACGCCCTTTTCCTGCAGCAGCGCAGACAGCTGGCTGCCGTTCCAGAAACTCGGCACCTGTGTCGCGAACAGCTTCGTCGGCGTCGCCTTCGTGTCGCTCGCCGGATAGCGCTGCTTGGCCTTGAGCTCGCCCTGGATCGTGTCGCCCTTGGAGGAGATCGAGTAGACCGTGTCGCCCTTGACCTGTTCGAGGAAGTACGGGCTGAACGGCACCGTCACCCGCTGTTCGCCCGAGGAAGGGTGGAAGAACAAAACCGACAGCAGATTGATCGCCAGCAGGATCCCAACAAACCACATAAAGCCCGGCCGGCGGTGCGCCGGGGGGCCTTTCGGCGCTTGCTCGGGCATGCCGCGCCCGTCGGGCGCGGGGGAGACCTGCCAGCCCCGTTTGTCGCGCGGTAGCGGCGGGTGCGCATCTGACCGGCTCGCGCTCAGGCTGGCCGGTCTGCGATCGGTGGGGTCGTTCGGGGGTTCGTCGGGCACCCGGCCGGCCTCTCGTTTGCGGGGTTGGAAAAAGTGGGCGTATCGGCGGACATGACTGGAGGATCAACATAGCGCCTGTCCTGCCGGGGATCCCGCGGGGACGGTGGTCGTCGGTCAGCCGGTGATGTAGACGATGTCGCCCAGCGCCAGCATCCCGTAGACCGTTTTGGCGGCTTCGATCGGCAGCTCGACGCAGCCGTTTGATTGAGGAAAGCCGTAAGAGCCGCGTTCATACCCGTGCACGGCGTCGCCGCCGTTGAAGTAGTTCACCCAGGGGACGTCGGGAATGTCGTATTTGGTGCCGTCGACGTCAGTTCCGCTCATCGTCGTCGAGACGTCGCGCGTGAAGATCGGGAAGATGCCCGTGGAAGTTTCCGCGCCCGGGACACCAGTGTTGGCGGGGGTGGAGAGAGCCACGTGGTTACCCTTGTGTACCTCCAATGTCTCGGGCGAGGACTCCGTGACGGTTACGAACGTATAGGGGTTTGGATCTCTGTGCCCGTCCGTCTCGGCGGCCAGCAGGCTCTCCCAGATCCGGGTGTCTGAGACGCCGGAGGTTTCGCTCGCTTCGATCCCGTGAGCGGCCTCAAAGACGGTGAGAGCGCCCTGGGTGGTCTCGTCCATTTGGCCGTAGTCGAGTGGGGGCGCGTCGTGCACGTTGGCGCGCAGCACCCCTGTCGGCGGGTGAAAGGCGTAGTGGGCGGCCATGCTCCTGGTCTCCCGTCCATCCGGCAGGTGGATTCCGTAGATGGAGTGAAATGTGTAGGGCAGATATCCAAGGCGGGCCAGGGCCTGCTGGAATGCCTTCACGGGTGGACATACGACTTTCAGCGCGATCGTGCGAGTCTTGCCAAGCGGAGTTTGACCGGTGGCCTGAATTGAGGCCGGAATCGAGAGCTGGTAGGAGGAACACGGCTCCAGAGTCGAGGCGGGGGTGAAATACTCCGAATCACCGACTGTCGACCACGCGCCGGCCACCGCCGGGCTCACGCTTGGGCGCGGCGACCCGGGCGCTGGCACACCTGAAAGCCTGACCCAGAGCGGAGCTGTTCCATCGACGCGCGTGCGGTCTGGAAGGGCCGTCAAGATCGTGTGCGGCTCCGCTGCGACAGGGGTCGCGGTGGGCATCGCGGCGCTGGCCTGATGGGATCCTCCGAGCAGGCCGCCGCTGACGCCGTGGTCGAGGCCGGCCAGCGCGGTGATCGCCACGACGGCGATTACCGCCGCGGCCAGCAGCACGTCGGCGGGCAGGGCTCTACGGCGGCGTTGCTCTGTCGGGGAGCCTTCGCGGGGTCTGCGAAAGCGACCGAAAAGCCCGATGGGTCCATCCCCTTCGAGCATGGACCCTTCTCGATGGTCGCTCATCTCCCACAGGTTAACGCTTTGCAGGCCGCTATTACCGATCTTTTTAGCCGATTGGTGGACAAGCTTCGTAAGGGCTGAAAGTTTCTCGTGCGGCCGCTGAAAGAGAAGTGCTTGTGCGCGGTCGCTGAAAGGTTCTGTGGTTGCCGGCGTCTAGTTCGGTAGTGGCCACCAGCGGAGGGAGCAACAGTATGTTCGATCGAGAGTCACAGCAGGCAGCAACGCTGTCGCGTCGGCGTGGGCGCCCCTCGGCTCTTACGATCTGTGCGGCCGTGGTGACGGTTGCATTGGTCGCGTCGTTTGCGGCGATGGCGCTCGCGAGCGACTCCGTGACGCCGACGGTCGTCGGATCGGTCACGAACGCCAAGTTCGGTAGCGAAAAGATCGTGGTGGACGCGCACGGCCGGACGTTGTATTCGTTGAGCCCAGAGACGATGCATCACCTCCTGTGCAAGAGCAACGAATGCCTGCATGCCTGGCCGCCGTTGACGGTGCACTCGCGTAAGGGGAAGCTCACGGCCGGGCCCGGCGTGCATGGTCGGCTCGGGATCCTGCGGCGCAGCAATGGAACCTTCCAGGTCACGCTCGGCGGCCTGCCCCTCTACCACTTCTCGGGCGACAGCGCCAAGGGCGCGGCCAACGGCGAGAGCATCAAAAGCTTCGGCGGCACGTGGCACGTGATCTCGGCGGCGACCGACGCGGCGCTGGTGGCGCCGCGCACCGGCACTACGCCGAGCTCGCCGAGTTATCCCTCAACTCCCACTGCCTCGACACCCGCGGCCACGCCTGCGCCTACGACGAGCACTCCCACCACGCCCACGACGACGACTCCTACGACGAGCACCCCGACCACCACCACCACGCCGCCGAGCGAAAAATACGGCTACTAGCAAAGGGGAGGCAGGGCGCGCGTGAGGCTAGACTGCGTGCCCCCGCCGGAGTAGCTCAGTCGGTTAGAGCAGCGGAATCATAATCCGCGTGTCGGGGGTTCGAGTCCCTCCTCCGGCATCGCGAAAGGTCTGCAACGACAGTGCCTGGCAAGGGCAGCTCGCTCTCGCTACATTTTGACTCAAGCGGTCAACCTAGGCGTTCGATATTCAATGGAGCCTCTCGATGATCCAAGTCAACTTCAGTACCTTCGAGCGCGATCCAGATACCAAAGAGTGGATCGAGCTACCTGTTGCGCAGCTGCTCGCCGATGGCGAGAACGTGAGCATCAGTGGGCCGCACGCCGACTGGATCAATCCTGACCTCGCGATTGTCGACCCCGAGACCGGGGAGCGGGTCACACGGGCTGAGGGCGCCGAGCGCTGGGCACGACTACAGCCCTTCGCCTACCGCAGCGGAGACCTCCACGTCAAAATCATCGAAGTCGCCGTGGCCGAGCCGGTCGCCGCCAACCGTCGAAGCTGATCGTCAGGACGTGCCCAACAGGCGCTTCGTTTCGGCTTCGGCCGCGGCGGCGTGCTGGCAGACATGTCCCGGCAGGCTTGCCAGCACGTGGCTCAGCTCCGCGCCCATCGCCCCGAACAGACCCGGGCAGAAGACAGGGGGCGGCAGCTTCACGGTCGCTGACCCGGGCGCGTTGATCGGACGTAGGGCCAGCGCCGCCCGGTACGCGTGGGCGAACGTGTCGGAGAAGATGTCGATCGCCGTGCGGCTGGAGTAGAGCTCGATCGAACGTCCTTCGTCGTAGACGACGGCCGGGACCCCGCGGATCACTGTGTTGCGCTGCGGGCCGAGGGTAGCGTTGGAGTGCAGGCCGTAGATCACGGTCGTGACCTGCAGCGGCAACAGGCAGCTGCCGCCGCCGAAGATGCCTTTGCGATGGACGCAGTCGCCGTAGTAGACGCTGTCGCCGATGCCGCTGTTGTAGTTCTCCTGGCCGTCGACTGCGGCGAGCGGCTGGCCGGCGAACCGGGTGCCCGCCCAGTAGACCGGGAAGTAGGGGAACGTCTCGGCTTCGGCGAGCGTCCCCGCGGCGAGCGGCTGCGGCTGGCCGGTCGCGCAACCGCCGGCCGCGAGCACGGCGCAGAGCCCCGCCAGCGCCAGCGCGATGCGGATCGCCGGGCTTCGCGCCGGGGCCACCCTCATTCGCCATCTCCCGTTGGCGCCCCTGGGCGCCCCCGGAATCTGCGCGGTCGCCGCTTTGTGGGCGCCCCCGCGGGTGTGCTCGTCATGATCTCCACGTGCCGATTATCGAGCGTCAGCGATCAAGAGCTACTTCCGAGCCGTCCGCGGGTTCCTACGAGGACATGTCCGTCGCCTCGGCGGCGGGTCGGCCGGGGTCCGGGGCGGTAGCTCCCTGGACGCCGGCCGTTTTTACGAGTCGGTTCCTCGCGACGGGGATCGCCGCCGTGCTGGTGGCGGTCTGGCTGCTCCTCGATCCGCGCACCCCGGATCTCGCGGCACAGGTCTACCGCGTCGGTCTGTTCGAACACCAAGGGTTCGCCGTCTGGGACGAGCACTGGTACGCCGGCCACGCGCTGCCCGGCTACAGCCTGCTGTTTCCGCCGCTGGCCTCGCTGCTCGGCCTGCGCGTGCTCGCGGCCCTGTCGGCGCTGGCTTCCGCGGCGCTGTTCGAGCGGCTGGTGCTCGGCGTATACGGTCCGGCCGCGCGTTGGGGCGCCGTCTGGTTCGCGGTCGCGGCCGTCGGCGACATCTGGCTCGGGCGGCTGACGTTCGCGCTGGGTGTGACCTTCGCCGTCGCCGCCGTGCTTGCGCTCGTCCGCGGCCATCCCCGCTGGGCGGCGCTGCTGGCGGCGCTGTGCGCGGCCGCGAGTCCGGTCGCGGGCGTTCTGTTGGGGCTCGTCGCGCTCACTGACGCGCTCGCGCGGCGCTCGCCCCGGGCGCTGGTGGCGTTGGCGCTGCCGGCGGCGGTGGTCGTCGTGCCGCTCGCGCTGCTGTTTCCCGAAGGCGGGTACGAGCCGTTCCCGATCCGCTCGTTCGCGACGGTCGCGCTGGTGACGCTCCTGTTCCTGTGGGCGCTGCCGTCGGGGGAGCGCCTGCTGCGAACCGGGGGGGTCGTGTACCTGCTCGCGTGCGTGCTCGCGCTCGCGGTACACACGCCGATGGGTAGCAATATCGAGCGCTACGCGGTGCTGCTGGCAGGACCGTTGTTGCTGTGTGCCCACGTCGGGAGACGACAATCGACCCCGGCGCTGGCGATCGCGCTGGTGGGCATCGCTCTCTTCACGGTGTGGGGTCCCGTGCGCGAGACCAAAGCGGTGGCAGGGAACGAATCGACGAAGGCCTCCTACTACGCACCCGTCCTCGGTTTCCTGGCGGACCACGGCGGCGCGCTAAAGCGGGTCGAGGTGCCGCTGACGCGCTCGCACTGGGAGGCCGCGCTGATGGCGCCGATGGTCTCGCTCGCGCGCGGCTGGGAGAAGCAGCTCGACGAGAAGGACGACGGCGTGCTACTCACGCCGGGGCTGACCGCGGCGGAGTACTCGCGCTGGTTGCACGAAGAGGCGGTGAGCTACGTCGCGCTGCCGGACACCCCGCTCGACCCCTCGAGCGCGCAGGAGGGCCGGCTGATCCGTCGCGGGCTGCCCTACCTGCGCACGGTGTTCAAGAGCAGGCACTGGACCATGTACGCCGTGCGCGACCAGACGCCGCTGCTGGAAGGACCCGGGCGGCTGACATCGCTCGGGCACGACTCCTTCGCGCTGCGTGCCACCGCGCCGGGGCGGTTCCTCGTGCGCGTGCGCTACACGCCTTTCTGGACGCTCACGGATGGTGGCGGGCGCGTGTCGGAAGCTCCCCGCGGTTGGACCTACGTGAGCGCGCATCGACCGGGACCGCTGCGCATCACGGCCCGTGTCACGCTGGCTCGGGTGCTCGGGTTCTGAGGGCCGCGTATCGGTCCGTTTGGGTTGAATTCAAATCGTCACCGCGGCGAAAAAGCGTACAAGCCTGTGTACCCCGTCAAGAAGAGGTCGCGGCCATCGCTGATCGCCGGATCGAAGGCTCCTGTGCCGAGCTCGAACAGGACCCGCCCGGTGGAGATGCCGAGCCCGTACGTGCGGTGCTGACCGAGATCGGAGAAGTAGACGGTGCGTCCGATGATCGTCGCCGACCCGGAGATGCGCCCGTGCGCGTTGTACCTCCAGGCGATCTGTCCCGAGCGGGCGTTCAGCGCGTAGAAGGTCCCGCGTAGGAACCCACGTAGATCGTCGGCCCGAGGCCGGGCGCGTTCACGACCGCCGGCGAGGCGTACACGTAGGCGCCGGTCTGCACTGCCCAGTCGAGCTTGCCGGTACCTGCGTCGTAGGCGTACACGCGCCCGTCGGTGTTGCCGAGGAACACGCGCCCGTAGACGACCGCGGCGGTCGAGTAGAAGGTGCCGCTGCCGAGCAGAGCCCCTTCCGAGCCCGAGACCCACAGGCGGCGGCCCGACTGCTCGGAGATCGCCTGCAGATGCCCGGAGTAGTCGCCGAAGTACAGCACCCCGCCGGACAGTGTCGGGCTGGCCTTGACTGCGCCCGCCGCGTGATAGGTCCAGATCGGATCGCCGTTGTGGATGTTGAGCGCGTAGACCGTCCCGTTCTGGGAGCCGAAGAAGACCCTGCCGTGGTCGATGAGCGGCGAGGACTCGCTCGGGCTCGGCAGCTCGCGCGACCAGATGACCGCCCCAGTCGTGTAGTCGACCGCGGCGACGAGCCCCTTCTTGACGCCGTCGGTGCGCGCGAGCACGGTCGCGTAGACGGTGTCGCCGACGACCGCGGGGGAGGCGGCCGAGAGCGAGCCCAGGCTCCTGATCCAGAAGGTGTGGCCGGTGTGCTTGCTGATCGCCTCGAGCAGCCCGTTGTCGGCGAGCTGGAAGATGTGATCGCCGCGGATCACGGGCGGGAACTCGAGCAGCGCGCCGCCGTTGTGCACCCACAGCCGCTTGAACGGCGGGTGCAGGCGCGAGGGCGCGGGGAAGAAGCGTGTGTGTTCCTTGTCGTAGCCGTAGAACGGCCACGCGAAGCGGTCCGGCCCGCGCGCCGGCAGGCGCGGCGTCGGCTCTGCCACGAAGCGCGCGTGCGGGTGGTAGATGTTGCCGGTGCGGTGGCGCTCGTACTCGTAGCCGCCGATCGCGATGGCGAGCAACAGCACGAGCAGCGCCGCCAAGCCCGCAAGGACTCGTCTGGAGCGGAGGGAGAGGCGTCCGATGCGCTCAGACCCTAGTCAGATGCCTCGACGGATGGGTCGATCGCGGGCGACTGCGCCCTTATGATCGCGTGCGTGACGAGCGGCTCCATCGAGCAATCCGAGGTCTTCGCGCCGGGCCTGCTGAGCGGGCAGGTGGCGCTTGTGACCGGTGGCGGCACTGGTCTGGGCAAGGCTACCGCGCTCGAGCTGGTGCGCTGTGGCGCCACGGTCGTGATCGCCGGGCGCCGTACGGAGGTGCTGGAAGGCGCGGTGGTCGAGATCGGTGCGGGCGCGGACTGGATCGCTGGCGACATCCGCGAGCGCGAGGACGCGGAGCGGCTGGTGGCGACCGTGCTTGAGCGCCACGGCAAGCTGGATTTGCTCGTCAACAACGCGGGCGGTCAGTACTTCACGCCGGCCGAGGGCATCGCGGCGAAGGGCTGGCAGGCGGTGTGGCGGCTGAACGTCGACGGGATGCTGAACATGGCCCAGGTCGCCTATGCGTGTGGGATCGGCGCTGGCGCTCCAGATGGTGCGCGCGCCGGCACGATCATCAACGTGACGCTCTCTCCCCATCACGGGATGCCAGGCATGGCCCACTCCGGCGCCGCCCGCGCGGCGGTGGAGGAGCTCACGCGCGAATTGGCGCGCAGATGGGCGGGGGAGGGCGTCGCCGTGACGGCGGTCGCGGCGGGGCATTTCGATACCGAGGCGCTGGAGAAGTACCCGGCGAGCCTGCGGGCGGGGATGGCTAGAACGGTGCCTCTGCAGCGCCTCGGCACGGTCGAAGAGCACGCTTGGCTCGTGACCCTGCTGGCCTCGCCGTTGAGGAAGGCGTTCAACGGGTCGACGGTCACGCTCGACGGCGCCCGCGACAACTGGTTCGGGCCGTGGCCGCCGCCGGGATTGGCGGATGAGTCGGGAGAGGTGCCGACGGAGGAGCGGCGGTAGGATGGGCACGGGCGTGCGGGCGAAGTGTTGTGGTTGCACGAAAGCCTTCCAAGCTTTAAGGGCGGGTTCAATTCCCGTCGCCCGCTTGTAGTGCCACGGGGAGTGGCGCAGTCTGGTAGCGCACCCGGCTGGGGGCCGGGCGGTCGCAGGTTCAAATCCTGTCTCCCCGATGAAAATCGCAGCTCCCATATAGAAAGGTCGTTTTGGAGGGGCTTGCGGTACAAATCCATTAGCCCCGTGGAATAAGCCTTCCTGAGGTTTGATTGCTGTCGTGCCCGGCTTTTGGGCGGTCGCGCTATTGCAGAGCTATTGCAGGCGCAGCCGGATTCTTTTGCAGCGAAGGCCCGGTTCTTTGCAGAGCTATCACCCCACGAGTGTCAGTTTTGGCCTTTGTTTCGCAGGACCCTGGATGCGCTGCTGGTAGGCGTCCATGGCGCGTTGTGCGCGGGCGCGTGCACGTTGCTCTGAGAGCTTGGTGTAGACCGTGGAGATGAGGTAGCCGCCGTCGTCATGGCCGATCATCGTGGCGACTGTTTGGGGATCGAGTCCCAGACCGCCATCGTTCACGGGGTCGATCATCCACTGGATCGCGCGGTGCTTGAGCTCGTAGAACTCCTGGGCTGGCATCCCTGCTGAGGCGCGTATCGAGTGCCAGTGTGATGACCATGAGCTGCGCCACATGTAGCCGCCGCGCGGCGCGGGGAAAACGATCTCGCCCATCGTGGGGTCCACGACTTTGCCCATGCGAGGCATCCTTTCCAGGTGAGCGCTGAAGGCGGGGCTCATCACGACCCAGCGCCTGTCGTCGTCCTTCGGCCATGTGATCTTGCCGGTATCGAGGTCGATTTGGCGCCGCACATGGATCAAGTTCTCGGCAAGGTGAAGGTCGGGGCGGTGCAGCGCAAAGATTTCGCCGGGGCGCATCGCCTCCTCTCCAACCGCGAGGACGGCGCCCTCGAGGACGAGTCCGTAGTCATCGGCGCGGCTTTCGCGCGCGCAGCGGCGCAGCCGCTCGTACTGCTCGTCGGTGATGATCTCGAAGTCGGGCCGGTCGATGCGGCGCTTGCGCTTGCTCGCTCCGAGACGGGTGAACTGGTTGCGGGGGATCAGGTCGCGGTCGAGGGCGTGGTTGAAGAACTGGCGTACGGCCTGCTGGATGTTGGCGCTCTTGGGGAGCGCCCAGGTGAGTGCCTCGTCGCGGGTGAAGCTGTCAAGACGCTGACCGGCGAACTCGCGCACGAAGGCCCTGAGGCCGTCGCGTAGGTGCCTGATGCTTGACTCCCTGCGGCCGGTCTCCTTCTGTGCGCGCTGCCCGTCGGGCCAGGTCATCGTGATCCGGCCGTTCTCGTGGATCACGGCGCCCGCGAACTCGAGCACCGTCGGGGCCTGGCGGCGATCGCCGGCGTGGACTTCCTCGCGTAGTTCCGCGAGCCGCTGCTGCTCGGCTGCCTTATACGCCGCAATGCTTGTGTGCGTGCCCACCCACTTGGTACGGCCCTTATAGGAAACGAGCCCGACGTACCTCGGCTTATGTCGGGTCCCCCGGTTGTGCGGCATCAGACACCGGCTCAGGCCTGGTCTCGCTCGTCGGCTTTGAGCGCGTCGCGGGCGAAGTCGTCAGCGACAGCAAAGGGAGCGGAGTCATCGTTTGCGGTGGCCGCCAGCGCAGCCAGCTCCTCGTAGTAGGAGTCGGGTAGGGCGGTCGCGTTTGGCTTGGCTGCGCCGTCGATGATCACCACGCGCCTGTGCTCGCGCTGCCAGAGCAAGTACAGCCGATACAGCATTTGGCCGTGTCTGTCGCGCGCCTCGTGTAGGTGTGCGCAAGATCCGTGCATCGAGCCATGGGAGACCCGGTCCTTCCACCGGTCGGGACCCACGGTACGCACGGCATCAACGATCGCCAGCAACTGAGTACGGACAGCAGGCGGCTGGGTGCGCAGGAACTCGAAGGCGGGCACGCTGCGCGCACCGGCTTCGGTCTTGACGAGCCACTCGACGCTCCAGCGAGCCATACTCCGCGACAGTATTCGCGCGAGGCCCGTGGCGGGAGCCGCCGCAATAGATGTTGCATACGTGCCACAAAGAAGTGTTGCATCTATGCCACAGCCTGCTATATTGATGGTCATGCCACGGAAGACCGCTCATCAAGCCGCTGTCAACGCGCTCCTCTCCGAGACCGAGCGAGCGGAGCACGCCCGCCGGGTGCAGGCCCTGCAAGCTCGCAACGCGATGCTGACCGTGCTCGAGGCGACGCGCGAGGCGCAGGGCATGACTAAGCGAGCTTTGGCTGATCGTGCCGGCCTTGAGGCGTCAAGCGTCCGGCGCCTGCTGACATCTACGACAGCTAACCCGACAACCAACAACGCGTTCAGGCTAATGGCCGCGATGGGCATCGCACTCGAGGCCAAGCTCCCTACCGGAGAGCGCGTCCAGCTCGTCAGCCCAGGAGGGGCTAAAGCCACCGCCGCCGAGTCCGCTGCTGCGGCCTAACCAGGCCGCGCCCACGACAGGGGATCTAGAAGCTTCCTCATCCTCAGTGGGTGAGAGCGTCGAGGATTAGCTCGGGCAGCGCTTCTACGGCCGCGCCGAGCGCGGCCTCGATCGGCACAGCGAGCTGCGAGTTATTGACGTCGAGTGCGTCGATCCATAGCTCCGGGTCGTAGCGAGCGATGCTCGACAAGCCGAACAGCAGTATCCACCACAACATCAGCGGGGAGAGGACATCCGTGCCCCCGGCGCGCGGAAGCAGTAAGCGTGTGCCGAGGCCCCTGTAATCCGGGGCGATTGCGTTCAAGTGCTGGGCGCGAAGGTGGACGTTAGTCGGAACATCGGGCCAGCAGAACACAGGCAGAGTTCCCGTTGGGCCTGGTTGCATCACGAGCGAGTCCTCGCTCAAACCTTGCGTGTGCCACATGTAGGCGCCCGCTGCGGTGGGATAGTCGCCGAGGTGCCGAAGTAGCGTCTCAAGGTCAGCATCCGGCGGCAGACCGTCGATCAGCAGCTCAAGTGGTCGCATGTCGGCGAGCATCTGGTGGGCGGGATCGAACATCGGAGGGAAGACGCGTAGGGGTCGCCGCCATGTCTCATCTTCGAGTGGTGGTTGCGGCAGCGGGACCAAAAGGTCGGGGATCGCGGCCCAAACGGCCCCCAGCTCCAAACCTGCCGTGAGTTGGCCCGATCCGATCGCCTCGGCGACACCAGCGAAGGACTGTCGTCGTCCGTCGGATGCCTCCCCTCCATCGGGCTTGACGATGCGGCGGAGCACTCCCGCGGAAGGGTCTCCTAACGCGGGCGCTTTGATCCCATGCCCGGAGAGGCGCCATGGATCATCCAAGCGAGCGGCGGCGATTGCTCGACCGGCCTGACTGACTGCATAGAACAGGAGTAGGGGAGAAGCAGCTGGCCCGACATCGACTGCGGCGCACATGAGCTGCTCCGCCTGCTCAAGCGCAGACACGAAAACACCCGCACGCTCGCCCTCGATCCGTACCGGCGGCTTTGCTCGCAACATTCGGATTCGCTGCCATGCCCACACGTCCGACGACGATACGCCCGATGTCGGCCATGCTGGCTCGTCTCGTCCTCTCGTCCGCTTAGCGCGGCAGACTCGCCGAGTGACCACCGACCCAGCCTCGCCTGCGCTCACCATCCACGACCTGATCCTCGACCGAGCGCTCGAGGGCGAGGACCGTGACGAATTCCAACGCGCCGAGATCGCCACACGAATCGCAGAGCTCGCCTGCAGCGCAGAGCTTCCCCTGAACATCGGGCTATTCGGCCCCTGGGGCTCGGGCAAGTCGAGCATGTTCCTCCTGATCGAGCAGGCGATGGCTCGCGCGGGCACCCAGTCGAGGCCCGATGGCGCCTCGCCGGCGGATGTCGCGCTGATCCGCTATGACGCCTGGAAGTTCGGCGGGCACTCGCTGCGGCGCAACTTCATCTCAAACGCGGCGAGCGCCCTCGGCATCGGCGCCGATGACTCGCAGGGATACCGCTTCCACCGCGGCCTCTACGAGCAGCGTCGCAGTGCCGAAATCCAGACGCGACGGTTCTTTGCGGCCTCCATGCGCGCCGCCATCAGCTTCACCTGGCTGTTTCTGCTGTTCATCGTGCTCTCTGCCGCGGTCGTGGGCATCACCTCCTGGCTGACCGGCAAGCAGGTGGGGGATGTCTCACCCAAGCTCCTGGCCGGGGGCGGGATCGTCACCCTGATCCTGGCCCTGGTTCGCGCCGTCTTTGAAACGGGCACGGTCCAGGTCGAGCAGACCCGGCCATCGGATGACGAGGAGTTCTCCGCCGCCTTCCGCGCGTTGATCAAGCGCGCGACGGCGCGTCTTCCCGATCGTGGCGTCTCACGCCACTTCACCGCCTACCGCCACTGGCGCCTCGATCCCAAGCGCGACCTGTTGGCAAAGTTGCGGCGTTGGTGGAGTGGCATCGGCGAGGACGAGCAGACCCTCCGATGGCGAACGGCATACCCGGGCTATTGCCGGCTGATTTTCTTTATCGACGAGCTCGATCGCTGCGCGGAGGCGGACGTGGTTAAGACGCTCAACGCGCTGCGCACGTTTCTCGACGAGCACGACTGCGCCTTTATCGTCGCCGCCGATCGCGCCGTGCTCGAGCAGGCGCTTGAGCGAGAGGCCCAACAGGTAACGCCGATCAACCCTGAGGCGCCCTACTACTCGGCGGCGGGCGCCTTTCTGGACAAGATCTTTCAGTACCAGATCGGCCTTCCCCCGCTCCGTCGCCGGCGCCTGACAGCGTTCGCGCGCGAGAAGGTCCACGAGCGCGAGGCCGGCATCTGGTCAGAGCTACGCGCGGCCGGCCTGGTCGATCGAGTGCTGCCCGCGCTCATCCCGACGCAGGTGCAGAGCCCGCGTCGCGTCAAGGTCCTGCTCAACAACTTCGCCGCGAGCGCCCGCATCGCCCAGTCGCGCGGCGTACAGTGGCCACAACGCGCACCCGAGATCGCAAAGCTCGTGGCGCTGCAGACGGAGTTCCCGCACTTTGTCCAGGCGCTTGCCTCCGAACCGCGCCTGTCGCGCCTGCTGCTGCTCGATTCTGAGGAGCTTCCCGACAACGAGTCGCTGCGTACGCTGTGGGATCGCTTTCGGGCTGCCGGCGCGGACGAGGTGTTTCTCGCCGACGAGGAGCCGCAGACGTCCTCTGATCGGACCGCCAAGGAGTCCGAGCGCCAGACAGCCTGGGACCAGATGACCAAGCGCCAGGCGCAGAACCTGCTGAACTTCCTGCGCGCTACCGACGACATCGACGGTCCCCAGAGCGATCTGATCTATCTCGAGCCCGCCGGCGCGACCTTTCACCTGGACGACCCGGTGCTCGGCGACCGCATCGAGCACGACGCCGCCGACGTGCCCGACGAGGTCGCCGCCGAGATCGGCGAGCGCAAGCCTGAGGAGCAATGCAGGGCGATTCAGCTGCTCGCCTCGATCATGCCCGACTCGGTCGGGCGCCAGCGAGCCAACGAGCTTGCCGTGCTCCTGGCGACGACCGAACGTCTGCACGCTCAGGATGAGCTCGCTGAACAAGCCGCACGCGCCGCCGCCCGAGCGCTTCACCTCTACCTCGCCGAGAGCGAGCTCGACGATCAACAGCTGCTGGGCGCTCTGGCGATCGCGATCGCGGCGGGCGACGAGCCGCTGATCGCCAAGCTCTTCGGCGACGATCGCCTGCTGATTGACGGCGAGCGCGTCCAGGCGGTGGCCGAACTGTATGACCGCCTTCCCAGCGGACCGCGGACCACGGTCGTCCGTAGCGTCGCCGGGCAGCTGGCTGGGACGCCCTCGGTGCTCGTCGAGCCGATGCGCACACTGCCAGAGGATGACGCGGTCGACCTCTACGACGCAAAGGAGATCCGCAGCGCCGTCGACGCCGCCGTCGATGTGGGCGACGAGCAGGCAAGCGTGCTGGTCAGCGGGCTCGTCGTCGCCCCGCTTCCCCGCGATGGTGAAGCCTACCCAGCGCAGCTGCGAGCCGTGCTCGATCATCTGGTCGGACTCGCCAGCACGATCGTCTACGCGGTCTTTCAGGCACATAGCGCCGAGATCCGCGAGGGGCTATCCGACGATGCTTGCTTCAACCGCTACATCCTCGAGCTCTGGAGCCAGGCCGGTCCGGCGGACTGGGACAGCTGGCGTCAGGCGCTGGCGGAGCCGTCTCAGAGCCCCCGCGCCCTCGTGTCCGCGGTTCTCGTAACCCTGTTCGAGGGTTACGCCGGCGCGCCGGCGGATGAGCAGAAACGCGTCCCCAGCTACGTCGAGGTGCTGCTCGCGCATCTTGGCGCAGATAACGAATCGGGGTCGGAGCAGGGGGAGGACGTGTTCGCGCCGGTGCTCGCCGCGCTCACTAGTGCGCTCGACCCGGCGTGGTGGTCAACCGTCGCCGATCGCGAAAGCCGCCAGACACTGTTCGAGGCGGCGAGGGTGTTCGCGTCGGGGCAGCCGGCCACCGCACCCGAGATCGACGAGCTGCTGGCGGGCGATGTGCAGCGCGCGCTGGAGCAGGGTGGGGCGGCACTCGATCAGGTGCTCGGCGATCTTCGCGAGCTGGCACGCGGCTTTCCCCGCCAGCTGCTCGAGCGTCTGAGCCAGGCTCTGCTATCGCTCGATATCGGCCCGACACTGGAGCGGCCCGAGGGGATCGACGCCAACCGGGTGTTGAGGGCGCGCGCTGTGCTGGCGCGTTTCGCCGCCGGCGCCGGCGCCGACGCGGACCAAGCGCCGTTCGCGATTCACACTGCTGAGGTCAGGGAGGCGATCAAGTCCGCCGGCGACACGGGCGACGCCGCGGTCGCTGCCTGGCTCTCCCTGCAGCCAAGCGCTGCGGCCGTGGGCAGCGTCTTCGCAGCGGGCGGGTTCCGCTCGACTGGGCCGATACGAGCTGCGCTTGTTGACTGGGGCCCGACGGTGACGCGCAAGCAGCGCACCAAACTGCTCGAGCGTCTTTTACAGGCCGATAGCGAAACGTCGTCGCTGATCGCGGCGCTCGCGCGCGGTGAGTTCGAGCCCGCCGTGGTGATCCGCGCGATCGGTCCGTTGATCAAGGACCCCAGATCCAACAAGGACCAGCGCATGCGCCTCGCAAGGCAGGCCGCGGCGATCGCCCCCGCTACGCCCAGCGGGCAGCGCGCGCTGGCTGATCTGATCGTGTGGTTGCTCGATCGAAGCAGAAAGCGCTGGCCGGCTGTCGATATCGAGGTGGCCGTGGCGGCACTGCGCGGGCTCGGCGATCGTCATGACAGCAAGCGGCGCCTTGAAGCCGGCTTCAACAAAGCCGCGCCGTCTGCCGCTCGCAAGCTCACCCCCGAGCAGATCGAGGATTTCCACCGTGCCGGTCTCGCAACGCCCCGTGGGATGCTGAAGAAGTCATGGCGCGACCGACTCCTCGGCCGGTAGCAGCGACGACGACCCGTAGGTGGAGATGTTGATGCGGCGGTCGTCGAGGTACCGCTCACCTATCTAAGCGCGGGCTGCACAACGCCCACCAAACTCGAGTCTCGGCCTAGCACGGCGCTCTTTCTGGCTGGGTTTGCTCTACGGGCGAACACGGGGTTGCGTCGGCCGATTGCCCCCTTGGAGGCAACTATTCTCTGTAGCAGCCGAGTCCGCTGCTTCTAGCCTTCTGGATTAGCACGTGCTGGCTCGGGAACCGGGAGAACTCGGTACGTTCCCAAAGTACCGGCCCACGTGGTTCTAACAGCTTGCGTGTGGCTTCGCTTTGCTGCGCCGCAAGGATCGAGACCGAAGATCCTAGGAGCTGCAAGATGGTTGGCGTAGGAGGCGGACCGCCCTCGCTAACCCAGTATGCGCCTATGGTGTCAATGCCGATGTAGCTACCGCAGACTGCGTACGCAGTAGCTGCGTATGGGGTGACGCTGACGCCATTTTCGCGATCGACGAGACGCTCCGTTTCGGCGTACTCATTCAAATAGCCGTCGGTCCGGGCCCCGGCTTCCGGTATCGCGACGAGTCGTGGCCTGAAGGGGATGAGCGGTCGAATTGTGTAGTTCTCCGATTCATCGTTCCAGTAGATGAGCACTGGACGGTGCGTCGAGTAGTCAGCCCGGTTCTCGCTAAAGTCGCCTACGATCACCGTTTTCCCGGTACGGGTTATGTCGGCAACCTGCTGGACGTTGAATCGCCACTGAGTGAGCACGCCTAGCTCCTTGGTAGCTGCGGGTCGAAAACGGAAACGTTCGATGAGCTGGGGTTCCCCGGTGGGAAAGTCTCGCAAATCGTAGATGCGGAATTCTTCCGGCTGAGGGGTACCGACGTCCTCGGAAAACGCGTCCCTGACGTCACTCAATTTCATAAGGAGTGACTTGCCGGCTCCGTGAAGGCCGCTCGCATATTCGTGCCACGTGATGACGTAGCCGTGAGACGCTGCGGAATGTGCGATCGCATCAAGCTGAGCGCCGAGACGTGCCGATGAGCCTCCACCAATATCGTTGAGCACGGACGAGCCATAGCTTTGGACGAGCAAGGTAATGACGGAGCCGACGACCGCCGCCGTGAGCCATACCGCTGGTTGCCTGACACCTCTTGCGAGCCGAGACCAGGTCGACCCTTGCTGTGCGGTTGTCATCGACGCAGGATCGTAAAGCCGGACACTGCGTCGCGCGCGCCCGCGAGGCCACGTGGCCGCGGCGTGCTCGCCACCGGCCCGCTTTACGCGGCCGTACAGCAAGCGAACGGGGGATGACCTTAGTGGCTTGTGCCACGAGCTGCCGGTCCATGCCGTTGCGCGTCGGGCGGCCGGAGCACAGCGAACCTAGTGGTTCATTCGTGAAGTTCGTGGATTGTTGAAGGGGTGTTGTGGTGTTTGCCGAAGTTGTCGCTGTTCTGTTCAGCGATGATGGGGGTTCGGTATGCCTGCGTTGGCGAAGCGGATCGAGATCGGTGCGGAGGATCGAGTGGAGCTCGAGCGGATCGTGCGCTCAAGCACCGCAGAGGTGCGGATGGTCGAGCGCGCGCAGATCGTGTTGGAGGCCGGCGAGGGCCGCTCGGCCGCGGAGATCGGCCGGCTGTTGGGGTGTTCGACGAACACGGCGCAGAAGTGGCGGGCGCGCTATGAGCAGGACGGGATCGCTGCCCTTGTCGACTTGCCGCGCTCGGGCAAACCGCTGATCCATTCCCAGGAGGTTCGGGCGAGGCTGATCGCGAAGGCGTGCACGCGGCCACCTGAGACACCGGAGGGTGCACAGCAGGAACGCTGGACCTATGAGCAGCTCGGCGCGACGGTCGGGATGTCGGCCTCCCACGCGCACGCGATTCTCTCTCGTGCCGACATCAAGCCCCACCGGACCGACTACTGGGTCATGAGCGACTTCTCCCGGCCCGAGTTCGAGGAGCGCCTGAAAGAGGTCTGCGGTCTCTACGTGAATCCGCCCGAGAACGTGCTGGTGCTCTCGATCGACGAAAAGACCGGCATCCAAGCCAAGGCGCCGACCAAGCCCGACGTCCTGCCTGCTCCGGGGCGCCCGACACGGCGCGAGCACGAATATGTCCGCAACGGCACTCAATGCCTGTTCGCCTGTCTGAAAGTCACGGAAGGCGATGTGCTCGCGATGCCGTCAAAGACACGCAACCGCTTCGACCTGATCCGCTTCCTCGACCAGCTCGACTCTGAGATCCCCGTTGTGGAGGGCCAGCAGATCATCGCGGTCAGCGACAACCTCTCCACCCGCGGCACCCAAGAGGTCACAGAATGGCTGGCGAATCATCCACGCTGGAGTTTCCAGTTCACCCCAACCCACGCCAGCTGGCTGAACCAAATCGAGATCTTCTTCTCGATCCTCTACCGCCGGCTACTCAAGCACGGCAGCTTCTTCAGCGAAGAAGACCTCGCCGAGCAAATGCTCGCATTCATCGAGACCTACAACCAAACCGCCAAACCATTCAAGTGGACCTACACCGGCAAGGTCCTCGAGGCATAACCAACAAACTTCACGAATGAACCACTAGGCATAGTGTGTCGCCGTGGACGGGAGACAGTCGCCGGGGGATCGGGGTAATGGCCGCTTCGCCGGCACGCGGGCGGCTGCTGGTGCCGGAGCGCGTTGGCTCGTGTCACACAGCCTCGGAGCGTTGCTGGGAGCGCTTATCGCACTCGGCGTTGCCCGTGCGTTGGGGGACCTTGGGACAAAGACGGAACCCATCGCCGGACAGCTCGAAGCCGTCTTTAGACAAGCAGCTGCTCGGGGGCTGGAACCCGTTAACCAGCGAGACGTCGATCTAACCGGCACGGGTGACGTGGAGCATCTAGTCATATTCAGGCCACAGCCGAAGGAAGGCGAGCGTCCCGGCTCGGACGAATTGCGGATCTACGACACGGACGGGAATCGGTTGCGATTGCGGTATTCGCTGCAGCCGCAACTCGCTAAAGGCGTCTTGCCGTACGAAATCAAGCTGCTCGGGAGCGGCCCGTTCGACTCCACTGATCGAACTGAGGTCATCATGAGCGTCGCGGAGGAGTACGCCGACGGTCGTCTGCCGCGTCCTGTTGCGCTTCTGTGGAATGCTGGTACCCAGCATTACGAATTGCGGCCCCTACTCACGTATCGTCCATACCTACAACCGCTTCGTGGATATTGGGCTCAGGCGGCGGCGAAACTCATCAACCCCGTCAACATCGCGCTTGCGAATGGGGAGATCATCCGGGGCGCGTGGGCCGCACAAGCAGTTGCCGCCGGGCGGTCGCACCTGGCAGCTGCCTATCCCGTTGACAAAGGCTGTCATGGTTGCGACGGCGTGTGGGAATTCAAGACGTTTTGTCTGAACTTTCGCTATCTGAATTACCCGCTCGAGACGGCCCCCGAAAATCCGCTCGAAGGAAGACCGCGGTATCGCGGCTTCGTGCGAAACGAATCCGATCTAGACCGCCAACTGCGCGAAGCGCTACACCGCGACTACTGCGAATAGCATTGATGCACACATGGCGACCGTCGTAGCCCTAGATGCCTCACCGGCGACTGTCCTGCGCTCGATGCGCGGGTCGATTGTCGACGCCCGGATTGCCTATCCAGATGTCCTGCACGTTGAGGTTCGTGACTCGAGCGGGGGCATATGGCGTCTCGTCACCCAGGATGCCGAGTTCTCGCCATCGGACCCAGCTCAGCTAGTTGGGCGCTCGATCGATAATGCTGACATCGACGAGGAGTCTGGCGAGCTGCGTTGCAAGCTCTCCGACGGCTCAGTGCTCGACATCAAGCCCGCAGCCGCCGAGACAGAGGACGACCCGCCTTACTGGGAGCTGATCAGCCCCGCCGGCGTTGTCCTTGAGTTCGGCCCAGGAGTTCGCTGGCAGATCAGCGGCGCTGACGCGTCGGCCTCGCGTCGCTGAGCAGCGATGCGGCCGATCGGTACCGGCTCATCGACTCGCGGTGTACCTTGGGTACTCGGCCCGGGACCTTCTAGTAGTCGCCATGCAAGAAAGAGCGTCTTAGCATACGTGCGTAATAGATGGCATACACCTGGTATGGCGGGGCGAAACCCCTGGCATGGACACGGCATGCAGGACCGCAAATGGACCGCAGACGGCCAAAATCCCCCGTCTTTATTGGTTTTCTAACCGTTCTCCCCGATCAAAGAAAATACCTGCAAATGAGCCATTTTTTACTATGAGCGCCACACTCCAATTCGACGAGGACGCCTCCCGGCGCGTAGAGAGGATCTACACCACGCCCGATGTCATCGAACAGCGCCAAACGATCCTGCGGGCACTCGCGCTGCAGCCCGGGGAGCGCGCGATCGACATCGGCTCCGGTCCTGGTCTACTCGCGTGCGAAATGGCCGTTGCTGTCGGGGCCAGCGGGCGGATCTGTGGGGTGGACGTCAGCGAGAGTATGCTGGCCCTCGCCAGGGGGCGCAGAGCACCAGCTGGCAGCGGGGAGATCGAGTACCAAGAAGCAGGCGCGCACACGCTCCCCTATGCGGAGGAGAGCTTCGACGTCGCAGTCTGCACACAGGTCTACGAGTACGTCGATGATGTTCCCGCCGCGCTGGCGGAGCTAGGGCGGGTGCTGCGCCCGGGAGGCCGAGCGCTCGTGCTTGACACCGACTGGGACTCGATCGTATGGGCGTCGAGCGACAACGAGCGCATGGACCGGGTGCTCGCCGCGTGGGAGGAGCACCTCGTTGACCCTCACCTGCCGCGTACGCTCACACGGCTGCTGGGAGATGCTGGACTAGAAGTCACCGCCCGGGAAATCGTGCCGTTGTTCAACGCCGGCTATGACCCCAACACCTACAGCGCCGGAATGCTCGAGTTGATCGCCACGTTCGTAGGAGATCGCAACGGCGTGAGCGAGGCCGAAGCCACGGCATGGGCAGACGACCTAACCGAACTCGGCCCCAACTACTTCCTCAGTCTCAACCGCTACCTCTTCCTGGCGCACAAGCCCACCTGAGGACCGGGCGGTAGCCGTCGCCGAGGAGCAGGAGAATGTAAACGACCTCCGATCCGGTCGCGAGCATCACCTCGGGTGGAGCTACTGCGCCTCGGGCCAGGCGGCGGTGCCCATCTCGCCGTCGCCATCTCCGGGTCTGGGACCGCCGACGGCGATCAAGTCCAGTCCATCGGGGCCCGCCTCGAAGGCGCGCACGACCTCAGGCGCCACGCGCACGACGTCCCACAACCCAAGATCCAGAACCTCGTCATCGAGCAAGACCTTGCCGGACCCGGCGACGACGACGTAGGCCTCCTCCTGCTCGCGGTGGCTGTGGCCCACCGGACTGCGCAGGTTCGGCGCGTAGCGAAAGTGGCTGATCCCGAGGTCACGCGAGTCGAGGTGCTTGCGACCGAAGCGCCCTTCGATCCCAGGAGCTCGGTCGCCGACAGCGTCCTCGACCTCAAGCAGGTTCACGGTGGCGAAACGGGACATAGGGCCTCCTTTGACGGGGTGGGCAATGATCTTTCGTCTCGCAATCCTAGCTCCGTGCGCTCAGGGCGCAAAAGCGCGCTCAGCTCTCAAACGGGGCCAAGTGCACGGCCAGCGGCAGGCCGCAGCGGACCAAGAGCCCGAATCGGCCCTGTGGTACAGCGGTGGCCTCGGCGCGTATCAGCGTGAGCAACTGGCGCTTGAAGTCCGTACGCGGATAGCGGTGCAGGATCTCCGTTACGTTGGCGGGGGCTACGTCCCAGAGGCGCAGCCCGGCACCGTCGACCATTGCACCCCACTGCAGGTAGCAGCCGAGCGCTCCGTCGCGCTCGACGGCCACACCGGGTGTCGTATGTACGCAGATCGCGTCCGCGAGCGCCTCGGCGCGGTCGTCGCTGACCTCGGCCATCGTCGCACAGGCGAGCGTGCGGTCGGCGCTTGCGAGCGTGAAGTCGCGGCCCGGGGTCGGCTGGGCGATGCCGTGGTCGTGCAGGAGCGAGCCGCAGTAGAACAGCTCGAGATCGAGTTCGCGGCCGTCGAGCGCGGCGAGCGCGCGTCCGAACAGCCAGGTCCGGTAGGAGTGGCGCACGAGCGATGCCGGCAGCTCGGCGCACGCCTGCTCGGCCTCTCGTGCGAACAGCGAGTCTGGCGCGACGAACAGCTCGAGATCGACATTCGCGGCTCCAGATGGAAGCCGTCCGAGTGCGAGCTTGGCCCTCCCCAGCAGGTTCTCCCACTGACCGAGCGCGATTGCCGCAAGCAGTCGGCGGCGCTCAGCAGAGGTCAGGGCGCCGCCAGTCCGCCGGGTCCATGCGAGTCCGCCGAGACGCTCGGGATCGGGAGATCTCGAGGGGCCGTTACGGGACTCGATGGCGGGCCGCATCCGCCAATCTTAGTCGTGCGCTGGTGCCCGCCGCCGCCCAGCGCTAAAGCCGGCCAACGCCGTAACCGATGTGGGGGTTGCGCCTAGCTCCGCTTTCACGGGGCGCCGGGTCGCGATAGGAAAAAGGCACCCCCGCCGCGAGGCGGGCTCGCAAAGCCAGGGGTCTCCTGCAGATCGCCCAGCCGCCCGGCACATCTGTGAACACTGGAAAGGAGCTCCTGCAATGTCCCGCTTTTTGAAGACAAAGAAGAAACGTCTAGCGCTCGGCGGCGTCGTGGTCGCGCTTGTCTTGGCGGCCGGCGCCTACGCTTACTGGACCAGCTCCGGCGAAGGCACGGGCACCGTCAAAGCAAGCTCCGGGGGCGCCGCCTTCGAAGTCAGCAGCACTCTGGTCGAAGGCCTCTATCCCGGGGGCAGCTCCGCGGTCACTGTCAAAGTCAAGGACGCCGACGCGAGCCAGAACGAGTTCCTGACCAAGCTTGAAGCGGAAGTCGAAAAAACCTCGGTGACAGAATGCAAAAAAGAATGGTTCGAAGTCACCCCCGCCTCCCAGGAACCAAAAGTCGTGGTCGCACACGGTGAAACCAAGGAATACACCGTGAACCTGAAAATGAAAGAAGAAGCCGCCGTCAACCAGAACGCGTGCAAGGGCGCGACGGTGACGCTCAAGTACAAAGCCTCATAGGCACAGACGGATACTAGGCTGCCAACGGACTGGCGCGAGCTCGTGAGACGGATGTCGCATACCCGACTCAGGACGCTCGCGCCGGCGTTGGCGCTGGCGCTCCTCGCGACGGTCGCGGTCGTCTCGGCGTTCTGGACGGGCTCTGGCCAGGCCAGCAATTCGGCAACCGTGGCCACGCTCGGAGCGCCCACGATCACGGCCGCCACGACCGGCGCGGAAACGGTCGAACTGAGCTGGTCTGCGGTGACCCCGCCCGGCGAAGGGACGGTCGAATACTACGTGACCCGCGACGGCTCCACGGCGAGCGCGGGCTGTCCCGGCTCGAGCTCTCGCTCGACGGCCACGAGCTGTACTGACACGAACGTCCCGGTCGGCACCCACAAATACAAGGTCACCGCCGTATGGCGCTCGTGGACGTCCACCGGTGAAGAACAGACGGTGACGGTCGCCTACGGCCCGGCCACTCACCTCCTGCTCGAAGCCGCGAGCACAACGCCCACCGCCGGCGAAGCCGACAACCTCACGATCACTGCCAAGGACGCGAGCAACAACACGGTCGGCACCTACTCGGGTTCGCACAGCCTGATCTTCGAAGGCCCCGCCGAAGCGCCCAACGCCACCAAGCCCGTGGTGATCGACAGGGAAGGCGTCGAACGCAAGCTCAGCGAAGCCACGGAAATCAGCTTCACCGAAGGCAAAGCCACCGTATCCGGCCCCACAAACGGAGTGCTGAAGCTGTATGACGCCCAGAGCACGACGCTCAAAGCGAAGGAAGGCAGCATCGAAGGCACCTCGAGCACGTTCACGGTCAAAGCGGCCGTGGCCAAGAGGTTCAGCGTGCCGACGCCGTCAGAACAGGAAGCGGGCGTCTCCTTCAACGTGATACTCACCGCGATCGACGAATGGGGCAACACCGCCACAAGCTATGCGGGCAAAAAGACGGTCACCTGGAGCGAACCATCGAGCTCGCCCAGCGGAAAAGCGCCCAGCTACCCGGCGACGGTCACCTTCACCGCGGGTGTGGGCGCGGCTGCCTCGATCAAACTGTACGACGCGCAGAGCACCACGCTCAAAGCGAAAGAAGGCACGATCGAAGGCACCTCGGGCTCGTTCACCGTCAAGGCGGCGACGGCCAAGAAATTCACCGTGCCAACACCCTCAGAACAGGAAGCGGGCGCCTCCTTCAACGTGACGCTCACCGCGATCGACGAATGGAGCAATACCGCGACGGGCTATGCGGGCGCAAGGACTCTAACCTGGAGCAACCCGGCAAACGCGCCCAACGGCACGGCGCCCGAATACCCGAGCACCGCGACAACGGTCACCTTCACCGCGGGCGTTGGCACGGCCTCTCAGATCAAGCTCTACGACGCCCAGAGCACGACGCTCAAAGCGAAAGAAGGCACGATCGAAGTCACCTCTGCCGCCTTCACCGTCAAGGCGGCAAGCGCCATCAGCTTCAGCATGCCGACACCGGCCGAACAGACTGCGGGCACCGCCTTCAACGAGACTGTGACCGCCTGGGATAGCTGGCACAACACCGCCAAAAGCTATGTGGGCGCAAAGACGGTCACGTTCAGCGAACCCTCGAGCTCGCCCAGCGGACAGGCCCCCATCTATCCGGCGACGGTCACGTTCGCCGCGGGCGCGGGCACGGCCTCGATCAAACTGTACGACGCCCAGAGCACCACGCTCAAAGCGAAGGAAGGCACGATCGAAGGCACGTCTGGCTCGTTCACCGTCAAGGCGGCCGCGACCAAAAAGTTCACCGTGCCAACACCAGCCGAACAGGAAGCGGGCGTCGCGTTCAACGTGACGCTCACCGCCACCGACGAATGGGGCAACCTCACCACGAGCTACTCGGGCGCAAAGACGCTCGCCTTCAGCGAACCCGCCAATTCGCCCAGCGGGCAGGCGCCCGAATACCCGAGCACCGCGACGGCGGTCACCTTCACCGCGGGTGTGGGCACGGCGTTGGCGATCAAGCTCTACGACGCCCAGACCACAACGCTCAAAGTCAAAGAAGGCGCCACCATTACAGGCACCTCCAGCTCGTTCACCGTCAAGGCGGCCACCGCGGAACGCTTCGCCTGGGCGCACGCCGCAGTGAGCGCCGGGAAACTCGAAGCAGGGACCTGCCCATTTGCCTGCACGACGAGCAGCATCGGCAACAGCAAGAAATTCACGGCCCATGCCAGCGTTACCGACACATACGCCAACATCGTCAGCAACCTCGGCGCCACCACCAAGGCGAAGGTCGAACAGACAAGCGGCGCGGGCACGCTGACCAATGCCACCGGCCTCACGATCCCCACATCAGGTCTCGCCGAATCCTCAGGCGTCTTCGAATACGCGAGCCCGGCATCCGGCACCAGCGAAGCCGTCCTGAAGCTCAAGTCAGAAGAAGGCACCGCCTACACGGAAGCTGAAGCGCACGTGAAGTATTAGGACGCTTCGGAGATCACCAGGCGTAGCGCGCCGTCGAAGCTCTCCTGCTCGCGTAGGTGCCCGTGTGTGGCGTCCCAGGCACCGGAGTCCAGCGCGGCGGCGAGTCGCTCGACGATGCGCTGCTCGACATCCTGCTCCAGCAGCGCCCACATCGATTGGGCGCCGCGGACCGCCGGATCGAGCAGGGCCTCGGGGCGCTTCCAGAACGCCTCGAAGAATCCGTCCACGCAATCGCCGGGTGTGGGGATTCGCTCTACTCGTACCTGGCCGCCCAAGGCCGCCGCGACATCGTCGATAGCGGGGAACCGTGGCAACTCCTTTACGAGCCCCTCGCGCAGGTACTCGTGCTGCCAGGCGGGCAGAGACTCCAGCTCGAACGTGAAGATGACGACCGGTCCGCGGGCGACGCGGCGGAGCTCAGCCAGACCGGCCGCGGCCGGCTCCCAGTGGTGGATCGTCACGCATGCCATCGCGGCATCGAACGCGTCGTTCTCGAACGGGAGCGCCTCGGCGCAAGCGTCGATCGCCGGCGCCGCGCCGGCGGGGCGTTGGGCGCGCATCGTCGCGCTCGGCTCGACGGCGAGCACCGACCGATCCTCCGGCTCGTAGGAGCCGGTGCCCGCGCCGACGTTGAGCACCGTGCGCGCGTCGCCGAGCGCGGCGTGGATCCGCGCGGCGATCCGCGGGTCTGCGCGCCGGTGGCGTGAATACGTGCGCCCGTGGCGCTCATAGTCAACGCGCTCAGTCATCAGCCCGCCCTTCAGTCATCACTGACGGCAGCCTAGCGCCGTGTCCGCCGACTGCAGACGAGTACGGATGAAAGTCAAGTCCTCCTGGCGTGTTGCATGGGATCGTGCAACAGTTCTTCTTGGGTGTCGGTGACGACGAGCTAAAGCGCAGGTGTTTGGGCTGGGGCCTGCCGCGTTGCTTGCCGTTTTGACGGTGTTGAAGGTGCGCGCCCGTGTGTCGCGCCGGCACCTGTTTTTCTGGGGCCGCTTGCTTTCCAGTCGGTGATTAGCCGCTTGTATGTGGTCTCGGCGTGTTCTGTGAGTTCGCGCTCGGCTGCTCGCTCGGCGGTGCTCGAGGAGACCCGCTGGCCGTTGTGGCGTGTCGGGAGTCGCGCTGCCCCGGCGTTGAGCTCCAGGTTGCGCAGCTTGCGGCGAACCTGGGAGGGCCTGGCGAAGGCGTAGTCCTCTTCTGTGGTGAGTAGCTGCCAGCAGAGACAGGTGAGCTTGCGGGCGACCGCGACGGCCGCTACCTGTGCTCCCTTGCGCGCACGGATCCGCTCGCCGAAGGCGCGCAGTGGGCCGGGCTGGCGGATCGCTACCCACGCAGCCTCAACGAGGACCGAGCGCGCTTGAGCGTTGCCGCGCTTTGAGATCCGTCCGTGGCGGGCTGGCCCATCGCCGGACTGGCGGACCTTGGGATCCAGCCCGAGGTATGCGACGAGCTGGCGTGGTGAGGAGAAGCGGGAGATATCACCGATCGCGGCCATCAGCGTGACCGCCACGCCCGCGCCGACGCCGGGGATACTCATCAGCCTCTTGGCGTCCTTGGAGCCGGCGGCCCATTCAGACAGTTTGCGGTCAATCACGGCGATCTCGGTGTCCAGGAAGTCGATCTGGTGCAGGCAGCCCGCAACGGTCTCGGACTCCTCGGTGCCGAGCTGCTGTTCGTTGAGCCAGACGCGTCCCTTCTTACCGAACAGGTCGCTGACAGGCGAGCGGCCGAGCAAACAGCGTGCGAGCGTTGCATGGATCTCGTTCTTGGCGCGGGTGCGCTGGCGCACGAGCGCCGCACGACGAGCGACCCGGCGACGCAGCCCCGAGGTCTCAGCATCCGGGACCCACACCGCCTCGAGCATCCCAGCCGAGAGCAACTCCGCCAGCGTGCGCGCGTCGAAACGATCAGACTTCACCCGCGCGTGAGATATCGCTCGCACCTCCTGGGCGTTGGCCACCACCACCCGCGCGACGTGGGGCTCGATGATCCTGGCGATCTCCATCGCCGGGCCGGTTGCCTCCATCACCACCTCATCACTCTGAGAGAGACTCCCGGCGAACAGCTCGAGCTCGGCACGACCGGTCGCGACACGACCAGCTGAGCGCGTCTTGCCGTCCTCCCGGATAGCGACCTCGCAAAAACCCTGGTGAACATCCAGTCCAATAAAGCGCATCTACTACTCCTCTCATTCTGGTTACCGTCGACGGAGCAGCGTCAGAGCAAACGACAACTACGGATTCGCGCTCGCAGCGCAACCGGGCAAGTCGCAGGGGCGGCCACATAGCGTTCCGGGCTCTCAGCCCATACTCATAGAACGGCCTGCCCAACATCTGCTCCAAGGAAAGCCCCCATCCCGGTCAGCCGAAGCTAAAACCCGGGCCGGACGGCTCCCCACGAGCAGTTTCATGCCAGTAGCGTTGGTGATGTGCTCTGGCGGTTGATCTCAGTCCGGCCCGCCGTGTGGGTCGCGCTCGTGGCGGCGCCGGTCGCGCTCGGTGTCCTCTCGCCGGCGTTGGCGGCCGGCCATCACCCCAAGGGGGATTACGCCCCGTTTGCTGACTGTCCCCTGAGCAACTCACAGACGGGCACATGTATCTTCGCTCAGACCGAAAGCGGCGAGCTCGCGATCGGCTCCAGGACGATCCCGCTCGCGCGGACGATGATGCTGCAGGGCGGCGTCCACGAAGATGAAGCGTCAGGTAGGCAGGAGTTCATCTCCCCAGAAGACGGTGAAGCTCTTTCGAGAACACCTCAGGTCATTCCCGGAACGCTCTTCATAGTCATGGCTCCGAAGTCCCTGCCGGTGTTTGTGCAGGAGATCTTCAATGAATTTATTAATCAAAAAAAACCGATGAATGTGAGGGCCACAACCGAACTCGCGGGGCCGGCGAAATTGATCGGGATCAACACTCAAGATCTGATCGAAGCGAAGGGGATTGGGCTGTCGCTGCCGGTGAAGGTAAAGCTGAGCAACCCGCTGCTTGGCGAAAGCTGTTACATCGGCTCAAACGCGAACCCGATATCGATCCCTCTCACAACCGGCTCCACCAAACGCTCATCATCGCACAAGCCGGCGACGGGGAAACCTGGTCATGCGCAGTTCAAGGACGAATACAATCTCGTCACGATCAAAGAAGACTCGTTGCTCAACGATTCCTTCGCGGCGCCGAGCGCGGAGGGCTGCGGCGGGATTCTCTCGTTTTTGATCGATCCCGCGGTCAACGCCGAGCTCGGTCTGCCGCTGGCGGCTGGGTACAACGAGGCGATCCTGAACGTCACCCTGCGGGACGCGAACGCGCCCGCTGTCAAGGCCAGCGAATGACTATGCGAGCTAGGCTTCTTCGGTATGGGAGGCAGCGACACGGGGGGAGGATCGAGGAACCTGATCCTCGCGGCGATGATCTTCGCGGTCGCGATGACGTTCATCGACCAGACGATTGTGTCGATCGCCGCGCCAGAAATTCAGAAGGAGCTTCATCTGAGCAGCACCGGCACGCAGTGGGCGATCAACGCCTATCTGCTGTCGCTGGCGGCGCTGTTCGCCTTCGGGGGTCGGCTGGCCGACACGGTCGGTCACCGCAAGATGGTGACGCTCGGCGTGATCCTGTTCGCCGGCTCCTCGGCGATGTGCGGGTTGACCCCGAAGGGAAGCCTGGCCGAGGCGTGGATCGTCACCTTCCGGGTCGTCCAGGGGGCGGGCGGCGCAATCATGTTCCCGGCCGCCTTGGCGATCGTGGTGCAGACGTTCGAGTTGCGCGAACGGGGCCGCGCGCTGGCGATCTTCTTCGGCATCGCCGGCGGCCTGACGGCGGTCGGCCCGATCCTCGGAGGCTATCTCACGCAATGGACCTGGCGGGCGATCTTCTGGGTCAACATCCCCGTGGCGATTATCGCGCTGGTGCTGATCGTGATCTCCAAGCCGAGCACACTGCACCGGCCGGCGCGCATGGACTACCGGGGCCTCGCGCTGATCGCCTCCGGCGTGGCGTTGAGCGTGTTCGGATTCCAGCAGTCCTCGATCTGGGGATGGAGCAGCCCGGGCACCTGGGCCTGCATCGTCGTGGGCGCGATGTTGCTGGTCGTGTTCTACTTCGTCGAGCTTCAAACCGAGTCACCGCTGATCGAAGTGCACATCTTCCGCATCCGTCCGTTCCTCGTCGAGAACATCGTGCTGGCGATCGCGATGCTGACGTTCATCCCGGTGTTCTTCTTCGCCAGCGAGTATGCGCAGATCGCGCTCGGCAAGACGCCCTCGGAGGCCGGCCTCTACATCCTCTACTTCTTCATCGGCTTTGTGATCGCGGCGCAGATCGGTGGGCGGATGCTCGACCGGATCGGGGCCAAGCGCCCCGTCGTGCTCGGCTGTGCGATCAGCGCGGTCGGCTTCTGGCTGTGGGCAAGCAAGGTCACCGGCCTGGACTTCAGCTCCCAGGAGTGGTACATCATCCTCGCCGGAGCCGGCATGGGGATGATGCTCGGCCCGGCCAGCACGGATGCGGTTAACCGCGCCTCGAGGCTCTCCTACGGGGAGGCGAGCGGCATCACCCAGACGGTCCGCAACTACGCCGCCAGCCTGGGCTTGGCGATCCTCGGTTCGATCCTCGTCTCGCAGCTGCGCTCGCACACCACCACCTCACTCATGCACCTGGGCCTGACGAGTGCCCAGGCGCATGCTCGAGCGTCGAGCATCGCGCAACAGTCTCAGGGCGCCGGCGGCAGCGCCGCGCACATCCCCCACTTCATCCGGCTCGACTTCGCCCAGGCAACACAGACGGTGTTCTACGTGATGGCGGCGATCATGGCGGCCGCGGCGATCGCGGCCTTCATCGGCCTGCGCGCGGGGTTACAGGAGGAGACGGATGCGGATGCGACTGTGGATCCAGGGGAGGGCAACTCGCCCGAGATGGTTGGCGCCGGGGCCTGATCGCTAGCCGTTCGCCGCGCGGCCCAGGTCAGTTGGCGAGCGCGCAGCGCGATCAGATCAGCGCGCCGCGGGAGATCGGCTGCGCCTGCTCAGCTCTTTGACGAGCGCCGCGACCGAGCGTTCGAGCTGGGGAATACTGGCGCTCTCCACGCGGTCGACCCCGACGGTGCGGTTCAGCCACGCGTTGATCTCGCGGTGGCTGCGTCCGTCGCGCCGGTGCAGGTCGGCCACGAGGCGGCTGCGCTGCAGACGTAGATGCTCGCGCCGCTCGAACGCTGCCGGCGGCGCGGGCTCAGGCGCCGGTAGGCGTGTGGAAGTGTTCGCCGGCGCCTTCTGGGCCGGACCGAACAAGGTCATCTGTGGCGCGAACTCGGCGTTGAGCGGGACGAACTCCACGTGCTCGGATGGCTCGTTCTCGACTCGCTCGCGCGGCTCGTCCAAACCCTCCTCGAGCTCCGGGTCGCGTAGGGCGCGGCGCAGCTCGTGTTCGATCTCGCTCGCATGTGCACAGAGGACCGGCTCCGCCGGCAGGTACACCCAGCTCGGCTCCGGCTCCCGGCCGGTGATCGTGCGCACGAAGCGCCCTACGATCTGACGGAAGATCAGCGGAGTCTTTGCCGCGGTCGCATAGACCCCGACGCGCAGGCGTGGAATGTCGACGCCCTCGGAGACCATGTTCACCGCCACGATCCACGGCTCGCGCGAGTCTCGGAAGCTGGCCAGCTTCTGTGCGGCACGCGTCTCGGTGTGCAGCACGACCACCGGTGCCCGCCCGGTCGCTTCGCTGATCAGCTTGGCGATCCGCCGCGCATGGGTCGCGTCGGCGGCGACGGCGAGCGCGCCGGCGTCGCGATGGCCCGCGGTGCGTAAGGCGCGCAGCTTCCCGTCGGCCTCGTGCAGAATCCGGGGCAGGCCGTCGGGCAGTTCGGTCGAGATCGCGGTGCGATAGCGGCGGCTCGCCTCGCGCCCGCTGAGCACCGTCTCGAAGGAGGACTCGATCACGTCATCGCCGCTGCGCCAGGACAGCGTGCCGTCGAACGTCACGAAGCTCACCGGGCGGCAGATCCCGTCGGCCACCGCCTCGGCGTAGGTGTAGGAGACGTCGGGGATCGCCAGGCGCTCGGCGTCGTAGCGCACGCCCGGGATCGGCGTGGCGTCCGAGCGAAATGGGGTACCTGACAGCAAGAGCCGCCGCGGCGCGGCGGCAAACGCCTGCTGGAAGCCCGTGCCCCAGGCGAGATCCTCGCCGAGGTGGTGCGCCTCGTCGAGGATCACCAGCGTGTCGCTGCTCACCTTCGCGGCCCAACTGTGCGGGTCGCTCGCCACGCGTGCATAGGTCACCGCCACGCCGTCGAAGTCGCGTGGAGGACGGGCTCCTGGCGCGTCGGGCGCCAGTTGCACGCCGAGTGCCGCCGCGGCACTCGCCCATTGGCGAGTCAGGGGGGTCGTGGGGCACAGGACCGCCACCCGGCTGACCGTTTGGGATGCGAGCAGCCGCTTGGCGAGCTCCAGGGCGGGGCGTGTCTTGCCGGCGCCGGGGGCCGCAGAGATCAGGAACGGGCCGTCCTCCCAGCCGGTGAGCTGCTCGAGCGCGAGACGCTGCCACGCGCGCAGGGATGTCGGGTCGGCGAATGTCAAAGAGCCCGGCATCCTGCGTGATGGGACGGACGGACCGAAAAAGCCGGATGACGGGGTCCGCCACGCTGAACCGTTCCAAGCTGTCTGTATCTTCGGGTCGATCGGAAAACGGGTGCTCCGGCGCGACTTCCAGACGACGGGGCCCGGCACGAAGGGATTGCCTGGAATGGAGACAGAATCGAAAAAGTCGCGAGGTCCGGATAACGTGAGCCTCGAACGGGCGATCGTCCTGCAGTTGCTGCGCGACGACCACGAGCGAATGTGGTCCCACGCGCAGTTGGCGATCGAGCTGGAATCTGAGCTGGAATCCGACCGAGCGGAGATCGGCCGGAAAGCCGTCGAGGAGGCGTTGAGGAGGCTGGAGCGAGAGGGCGTGCTCGGCGCGAGCAAGCATCAGGCGTGGGCGTCGAGCGCGGCACGACGCCTGGACGAGTTGGGGCTGATCGGCGTGTAAGAGACGGTAGGAGACGGCGCGGGGCTGGGGGAGACAGATGCGGCGCCGGCACAGTGCGGGCCCGGGGGAGATAGGGTGCCGGGATGAGCGAGAATCGCGTGCTGCTCCTCTCCTGGGAGTACCCGCCCGTGATCGAGGGTGGCCTGGCACGGCACGTTTGCAAGCTCGCTGAGGCGCTCGTCCGTCAGGGAGTCGCAGTGGACGTGCTCACGCGCGGGGCGGCCGGCTCTGCCCTCCAGGCCGCGGGCTCCTCGGGCGCTCAGGCCATCGATCCCGCGCTGCGGGGCACAGGCTCCCCCGCTCAGGCCGTCGAACGGCGCGGCGGCGTGAATGTCCATCGCGTGCGCGAGCCGAGCTGGCCGCGCGACCTCGATCGCTTCGTCGCGTGGGTGGAGCACATGAACGAGGACATGCTCGCGGCAGGTGTTGCGCTCGCCGAGCAGCACGACTACGACCTCGTCCACGGCCACGACTGGCTCGTCGCGCACGCCTCCGCCGCGCTCGCCGACCGCTGGGCGTGGGGTATGTGACGACGATCCATGCGACCGAGCACGGGCGCCACCAGGGCTGGGTGCAGGACGAGCCGCAGGCGCACATCCACTCCGTCGAGCGCTGGATGGCCAAGCGTGCGGACGCGGTGATCGTCTGCTCCTACTACATGCGCGGGCACGTGGCCGACATCTTCGACATCGACGAGCGGCGGATCGCGGTGATCCCCAACGGGATCGACCCGGACGAACTGCGACCGGTGGGCGACCTGCAGGCGCTGCGGCGCGAGTTCGCCCAGCCCGAGGAGAAGCTCGTGCTGCTGGTCGGGCGGCTGGTCTACGAGAAGGGCTTCCAGCTGGCGCTCGACGCCCTGCCGGGCGTGATCGAGCGGGTCGAGAACGTGCGCTTCCTGGTGGCGGGCAGCGGCACGCACGAGGCCGAGCTGAAGGCCCAGGCGGAGCGGTTGGGACTGAGCGAAGCATGGCGTGTTCCTGGGCTGGATCGGCGACGACGCGCTGCATTCGCTCTACCGGATCGCCGACCTGTGCGTGGTGCCCTCGATCTATGAGCCGTTCGGGCTGGTGGCGCTCGAGGCGATGGCCTCCGGCTGTCCCTGCATCGTCGCCGACACGGGCGGTCTGCGCGAGGTCGTGCCGGAGGGCGAGCGCGTGGGGTTGCGCTTCAACGGCGGCGACGCCGAGCATCTGGGCGTGATGATCGAGCGGCTGCTCGTCGACGGCGAGCTGCGCGACCGGCTGGTGGCGGAGGCGTCCGAGCACGTGCTGAGCTTCGACTGGGAGGACATCGCGCGGCGCACGCGTGCGATCTACGGCGAGCTGGCGCCCCGTCGGGGGCCGCGGGTGCAGCTGCGGGGGGAGTATCCGGGAGGGCATGTGCGAACGGAGCACGCGTGTGCGGGAGCAGAGCCCGCGCACGAAACCGCGAAAGCAAGGGGTGAAGCGCGCATGACGCAGCCGCTGATGGGCCTGATGCAGGACGACTTCCCGCTGAACCTGCACCACATCCGCCGTCGGATGCGTGATGTCCATCCCGACGCGGAGGTCGTGACGCTGACCGCGCCGGGCACGGTGAAGCGGGCGACGTTCGGCGAGGTTTCAGAGCGCGTCGACCGGCTCGCCCGCGTGCTCGGCAGGCTCGGCATCGAGCCGGGCGACCGCGTCGGGACCTTCGCCTGGAACAACCAGCGCCACTTCGAGCTGTACATGGCGGTTCCGTGCGTCGGGGCGGTGCTGCACACGCTCAACATCCGGCTGTTCGAGGAGCAGCTCACCTACATCGTCAACCACGCCGAGGACAAGGTGATCTTCGTCGACGACTCGCTCGTGCCGCTGCTAGAGAAGCTCGCGCCGAGGCTGCGAAACGTTCGTCACTACGTTTTGATGGGAGACCCCATCCACCCCGCGGATCCAACCCAGGCCAAGGATTCCCCGCAGACAACACTGCCGAACGCGCTGCACTACGAGGAGCTGCTGGAGGAAGCGGATAGAGGTCCCGTCGAATCGTTCGACTACCCAGAGATCGACGAGCACCAGGCGGCGGCGCTGTGTTACACGAGCGGCACGACCGGCAACCCGAAGGGCGTGCTGTACTCGCACCGCTCGATCAGCCTGCACTCCACGGCGACGCTTGATGAAGGACGCCCTTGGTCTGTCGAGTGTCGACAAAGTGCTGGCGGTCGTGCCGATGTTCCACGCCAACGCCTGGGGTCTGCCGCACGGCGCGGCGCTGGCGGGCGCCGATCTGATCCTGCCCGACCGGTTCCTGCAGGCGGAGCCGCTGGCGCAGCTGATCGCGGCCGAGCGCCCGACGCTGATGGGCTGCGTGCCGACGATCTTCGCCGACATGCTGCGCTACGCCGACGAGCACCCCGAGGTCGACCTCTCCTCGCTTGACGAATGCGGCCTGCGGCGGCTCGGCGGTGCCGAAGCAGCTGATGAAGGACTTCGAGGAGCGCCACGGCGTGCGCATCTTCCAGGCCTGGGGCATGACCGAGACGAGCCCCGTGGCCACCTATTCGCGCCCCGATGAGAGCAGCGACCACGACGACGCCTACTGGGACGATCGCGCCAGGCAGGGCAAGCCGCTGCCGTGGGTGGAGCTGAGACTGGTCGGCGACGACGGCGAGGAGGTCGCGTGGGACGGCGAGTCGACCGGCGAGATCGAGGTGCGCGGGCCGTGGATCGCCGCGCGCTACTTCCACGAGGACGACCCGCGAGAAGTTCGACGCCGGCTGGCTGCGCACGGGCGACATCGCCGCCGTGGACCGACAGGGCTCGGTGCAGATCACCGATCGGGCGAAGGACGTGATCAAGTCCGGCGGCGAGTGGATCTCATCGGTCGAGCTCGAGAACGAGGTGATGGCGCATCCCGACGTGGTCGAGGCGGCGGTGATCGCCAAGCCCGACGAGCGCTGGGCCGAGCGCCCGCTGTGCTGCGTGGTGCTGCGCGAGGGGGCGAGCACGAGCGCCGAGGAGCTCGTCGAGCACCTGCGCGGGCGCGTGGCCAAGTGGTGGCTGCCGGACGAGTTCGCGTTCATCGCGGAGGTCCCGAAGACGAGCGTCGGCAAGTTCGACAAGAAGGTGCTGCGCGGGGAGCTGGCAGAGGGGACACTGGAAGGGCGCGTGCGGGTCTGAAGAGGGGGGTTTGGAGCACGAATGGCGAGCTTTGGGCTGATGAGGTCCGTCGTTGGTGATAGACCTTGCGGTCGAACGGCAGCTTCCAGGAAGTCAGATTCAGAGGAGGGAGCCGTCCAGAAATGGCGAACCACGATCAGAGAAGGTGTTTTGCCATTAGAATCAGCGGGCAGATAACCGCAGGAGGCCTCGATCAGGGGTCGCAGCGTTCACCAGACCACGAACGGGAGGTTGGCATGACTCGGACCAACGTCATGGCCTCGAGCAGGCCACAGACAGCAGCAGTAGGAACGACAAGGAGCGGATCGTCCCGCGCACGGCGCGGGCTCCTGATCCTGCCGGTCGTTTTGGCGCTGGGCCTGGTGCCCGTGGCGTCGGCCTTGGCAGCTAGCCCCACAACGAATTACAACAAACCTGAACCGACTGTTCCGAAACCCAGCAGCGGGACCTCGCCGTCGAAATCGACCAAAACACCGACCTCGACCACACCGGCCAAAACGGTCGAACCTGCGACCACGAGCAGCACTCCGACTACGAGCACGCAGCCCGCGAAAGCGAGCACGTTGCCGTTCACGGGCTTCAACCTCACCTGGACGGTCGGCGGTGGGTTGCTCCTGGTATGCGCGGGTGGCTCGATCATGGTGATGCAGCGTCGCCACCGCCGCGACAGCGGGCTGTAGGTCACAGAAGGTCTGACGCGGGAGACTCCACGCCCGCCGGCTCTCAGTCGGCGGGCGTCTCGCCGCGGCGCATCGTCAACGCGAACAGGGCCGCAAAGACGGCGAGGCCGAGGACGTTCATGAACAGCTTGTAGTCGACCTTGACCGAGCCGAAGATGTCCGCTCGCGAGGGATGCGTCTGCGGGATCAAGCCGGCGGCGCTGAAGAGCCCGTCGACAGCGAGCGCCGCCAGGACGATCGTGACGAACATCAGCGCGACGATCCGCACGGTGAAGGGGGTGCCGTAGTACTTACGGTAGATCGCGACGATCGGCAGAACGAGCAGGTCGGCGAAGATGAACGCGATCACCCCGCCAAAGCCGATCCCGCCCGACCAGAGGACCGCGGCGAGGGGGATGTTGCCGACCGAGCAGACGAAGCTGAGGATCGCCACGATCGGACCGACGATCACGTTCTCGAGCAGGCGCACAGGCGCCGGGGCGTGAACGAGAAACAGGCTGTTGAAGAAACTGTTGGGAAGCAGCCCGATGAACCCGGCGAGCAGGAACCCGAGCAGGATCTCCTTGTAGAGCATCGACCAGTCGTTGCGGAAGTTGTGCGCTACATCCGACCAGGCGGAGGCCGAGATGAGGCGCTCACGTAGGGACATCGACGCGCCGGCAGAGTGGTGCTGATGGCCGCTGTCGGCCTGCTGGGCGTGGTTACGGGCTTCGCGTTCCAGACGCTCGGAGACGAACAGACGCAGCAGCAGGCTCATCACGAGGATCAAGATCAGGCCGCCGACGAACTCGGCGAGCGTGAACTGCCACCCCAGCAAGACCCAGATGACGGCGCCGAGCTCGACGACGAGGTTGGTGGAGGCGAACTGGAAGGCCAAGGCCGAGGCCGCTGAGGCGCCCTTTTGAAAGAGCGACTTGGCGATCGCGATCGCCGCGTAGGAGCAGGACGAGGAGGCCGCTCCGAGGCCGGTCGCCACGGCGATCGGGCGAAAGCCGCCGCCGCCCAGCGCCCGCTCGATCCGCTCGCGTGGGACCCAGGCCTGCACAACGGCAGAGATCGCAAAGCCGAGCACCAGCGCCCACCACACCGCCCAGGCCATCAGGAAGGCGTTTGAAATGCCGTGCCAGATCGTGTTGAGGACGCTGCTCAGACTGCTCAGCCCTCGAGCTGAATCCGCACCGTCACCGGCTGGCTCTCGAGCGCGCGGAACGTCGCGGCGGTGACCGCTCGGCCGACCGCGCTGTCCGAGAACGTGCGAATCCGAGCTTTGACGTCGTCACCGGGGAGCAACTCCGCGGTGCCGGTGCGCCAGCGCCGGCCCAGCCGTACACGGATCTGCGGACTGGCCTGGAAGTTGCGCACCCAGCCGGCGTGCTCACCGTGCTGGGCGATCAGCCACAATGTGTCGCCGTCGGGCGTGTAGGCGACGGGCGTGTGTCGCACGGTGCCCGAGCGGCGGCCGATTGTCTCCACGAGCGCCATCCCGGGAGGGGTGATCCCGAGCTTGAACAGACCACGCATCATCGGATTGGCGGTGTAGCGCCCGATCAAGATCTCCCAGCGCCGCTTCACAGGTCTGTCCATGTCGCTCCTCGTCTACTTTTCTCGGTGGTCGTCGTCCTTAGGATGGTCTCACAGCCGGCCGGCGTTCTGCGGGGCATTATGCAAATGCAGATATAATCCTACTCATATAGTGCATTAGTGGGTATGATTTCCTCTATGAAGGCAGCCGATCCACGAGCGCTTCTCGGCGACACGTTCAGATACCGCGAGGCCAGGGAGGTGGGCCTGAGCGACGGTCGCCTCTACCGGCTGCGCGACACGGGTGCGGTCCTCGCCATAGGTGGCGGCGTCTACCGATGGGCCGACGCCCCGCCCGCCGACCTTGACCTGATCGAGATCGCCGAGCGCGTTCGGAGCGCGACGCTCTGCCTGGAGACAGCGCTCGCCCGCCATGGGCTGATAGATGCAATCCCGGCCGCGATCGACATTGCGATCCCGCGCGGTAACACAAGGCCGGTCCTGAAGGCGCCCTGCCGCCTGCACCAGTTCGACCCTCCCACGTTCGAGATGGGGCGGGAAATGCTCGATGTTGGCACCCGCATCCCGATCGGCATCTATTCGGCGGAGCGCTCGCTCGTTGACATCGTCCGGACTCGCCATCTGCAAGGCCCCGAGGTCGCGTGGGAGGCGCTGCGGCGATGGACGGGCCAGCCGGGGAGAAGCCCCGCGCTGCTGATCGAGCTGGCAAAGCACTTCCCCGGAGCAGAGCCGGCGCTGCGCAAGGCGCTGGAGGTCCTGCTGTGAGCGCACTCGCGCGAGCACAGCGGGGCGTGCCGATCTCGACCTGCGGAAGCTGGCTTCGCAGATCCAGCGATCGTCGGCTACGCCGAAGGCGCTCATGGGATCCGGTCACCGGCGCTTGGTCGCGATGTGATGCGGCTGAGAGGACTCGAACCTCCACCTGGTTTCCCAGACACGGACCTGAACCGTGCGCGTCTACCAATTCCGCCACAGCCGCGTGCCGTGAGAAAGCGAAGATATCGCACCGGCCAGGGACGGGCCGATCACCTTGGATGGATCCTCATAGGTGCCGGTGGATCGGCTCGTCGAGGGACACGGGCGGAGTGCTTTGCTAGCCTCGGCCTCCGTAGAACGCGCGCCGCTATCGTCCAGGGGACTAGGACGCCGCCCTCTCATGGCGGAAACCGGGGTTCGAATCCCCGTAGCGGTATTAGGAGCGCTGCGCGCGGTTTCGCTGCCAAACCGCCACCAAGCCGGCCGTCCCGAGCGCTCCCAGGGCGGCGGTCGCGGTGGCAGCAGCCGCAGCGACCGCGGCGTGGGAGAGCAGACGCCGAACCCGTCGGCGCGCGTAGAGGAATCCCGCCCCCATCGCTGTCGCTAGGAGCGCATCGTCGATCTGGCGCTCGATCCGCTTTGAGGTCACTGAGGCGAGTCTAGTGGTTGTCCCGTTTGCCGCGCGCGGTCGGAGCAGGAAGACGAGGTGCTCCGCTTCCTGCTGTGGCGAGCCCTGGGCCTGCTCGCCGTCCTACTGGCCCTTGCCCTGACCGGCTGGCTGCTCGACGGCGGGCTCGGGGCTGCGCTGCGGGGTTCCGGGTCCACGGCGTCGACCGCCGCAACGCCGGGATCCACGGCGTTGACCCCGGCCTTGCATGAGACCGCAGCCGCGAGGGCGGGGCAAAATGAGCTTGACTCTCTGCCCAACGCCCTCTCCGCGGAGGTGCGCGCGGTCTGGGACTGGGCTCCGGGCGGGGTCTTCCCGGCGAGGCTCCTCGTTGGGGCGACCCTCCTGCTCGGAGTGCTCCTCGCGGTCATGCGCTCCCGGGCGCGGCGGCGACGGGAGTACGTCCGGCTAAGAGTGCAGACCTACCGCACCGACAAGGCCAGCGCGGAAGCAATCGTGGGAATGTTCGAGGCGCTGCACAAGCGCCTGCTGTGCCGCTGGTGGCGGCGCCTGCTCCAGGGCCAATCCTCAATTGCGCTGGAGGTGCACCACGCGCGCGGCACGGTCTGGCTGGCGGTGTGCTGTCCGGCTGGATACGAGGAGATGGTGCAGGCGGCGTTGCGGACCGCCTATCCGAACTGCCGGCTGATGGCAGAGCGGCAGTTGATTGGGTTGGCCCCGTCGGTCTTGCGGCTGAAGAAGCACGCCGAGTTCATCAAGCGAGCAAAGGTGCTCGACCGCTTTGAGCACGAGCGCGAACCGCGGATGAACCGGCTGATGACGGTGCTGGGCGCGAGCGGCAGCGAGGCGTTCGTGCAGGTCGCGATGACGCCCACGCCGGTGTTCTTCGAGCGCCACGCCAAGCGGCTATTCAAGCGCCACGAGGATCGCCTTTCGCGGGAGCGCCACGATCACGTGGTGATGCGCGACCGGTCGCTCGTCGAGGACATCGAGCTGCGCGGCGGCCTGGACGTGCAGCACCGTCCGCTGTTCTTCGTCGACCTGCGTGTGATCGCCTCCGGTCGCGATCAGTGCGAGCAGATCGCCTCCGAGCTGCGCGCCGAAGAGGCGGAGAACCGGTTGGTCGAGCGCGGCACCGCCGTGCGGCACGGCCTGTTCGGTTTGTATGCCCGCCGCGTGCGGCGCGGGGAGGGCAATCCGCTGCCGTCCTTTCACAAGGGCGTGTTCGCATCCACCGAGCTCGCGGCCGTCTGGCATCTGCCGTCGATTGACTACTCAGCCGTTCCGTTCGCGCGCGGCGTCCTGCCCGTGGCTCCGGCGCCGCCGGCGATCCTGCGCCCTGCGGATGGGGTGGGCACATTGCGCGACGCGTTGGGCCCCGTATCGATCCATCCGGCGATGCGCAAGCAGAACACGGCCGTCCCGGGGACAGTCGAGCAAGGCAAGTCCAGCTATCTCGTCGCGACCGTGGCCGAGGATCTGCAGCGCGAGCACTGCTGTGTGATCGTGCTCGACCCAAAGGGCGACGCGGCCGAGGCGGCGGTGAGCCTCGTCCCGGAGGGACGGGTCTGCACGCTCCTGGACCTGTCCCAGCCAACGTGCGGATTCAACCCGCTGGCGGTGGACGCCCCGGCGGATGTAATCGCCGATTACGTGGTCGCGGCGCTCAAGAACCTTTTTACCGATGCTGACATCCGCGCCTCGTCCGACAGGTACCTGCGCAACGCGATCATCGCTGTGCTCGCGCACGACCGCGAGTCGACGCTGTGGGACGCGGCGCGGCTGCTGTCGGTCGGAGAGGAGGGCTACTCCTACCGCGCTCGCGTCGGGGCGTATGTGAGGGCGATGCCCGAGTTCAAGGAGATCTCCGAGTTCTTCACCGCCGAGCTCACCGCCCAGCTGGCCGATGCTCGGAGCATGACGACCGCCAAGCTCGACGCGCCCGTGAACAAGCTCGCGCGACTGCTCAACTCGCAGTCGATCAAGCGCGTGCTGTTGAACGACTCGCTGCGGGTCGACCTCGATCGCGTGATTGCTCAGGGAGAGGTCCTCGTCGTGAAGGGCGCGCTGGGCGTGATGGGTGCGGGGAACACCTCCGTGCTGATGCAGCTGCTCGTCGGCATGCTCGACGCGGCGCTGGCCCGCCAGCAGGACCTCGTTCCAGAGGCGCAGCGTACGGCGGTCGCGCTGAAGGTCGACGAGGCGCCGCTCGTGCTCAACCGCGGCTTCGCGGAAACGATGGCCTTGAAGCGCTCGGCAGGCTTGGAGACGGTGGCGTGCTGGCAGACCGAGGCGCAGTGGACAGAGCGCGAGGTACGCGAACAGCTCGACGCGCTGTTCGCTCATCGCGTGTACTTCGCGACGGCCTCTGTGCGCGATGCGCGCGCGGCGGTCGGGCTGACGATGGCTGAGTTCGCCGACTCGGTGCGCCCTGGCATCGAGCACATCTCCACGCTCGGCCACCCCGACGCGCGGCTGCATCTGCCCCGCCACCACGCGATCGTCAGCTGGAGCACCCCCGAGGGGCGGCAGGCTCCATTCGTCGCCGAAACGATCCCGTTGCGCGTCGACGCTGAGCGGGTCGCGCTGCACGCCGCGCGCCAGGCCGAGCGTGGTGGGCGCTATCGCACCGACCTGCGCCAGCCCCACTGGGATCGCGAGCGCCGGGGCGGCGGTGGCGACGACGGCAGACCCGAGCACGCTCAATCGGGTTCAACCCAACCAACTGCACCTGCGGAGAATCGGTCCGAGCGAGCCTCAGCCGAGCGAACTACACCTGCGCAGAAGCAGCCCGACCGAGCCTCAGCCGAGCGCATCGCGCCGGGGCAGAATCGGCCTCAGGGAGCCACACTCTCAGTCGAGAGAACTACACCCCAAGCCCAGGGAGCCACACCCCCAGCCGAGCGAACCACACCTGAACCGAACAGGTCTCAGCAGCCCGCAATCCAGCAGCAGGCGGAAGCAGACTCGACCGAACCAGGAGTACCCCCGGACAGCTACCGCGAGCTCGTGGAACTCGACGGGGCGTACAGCGTGCGCTGGGCCAAGCAGGTACAGGAGCCACGGTCGCTGGAGCCCGAGGCGCTCGACCTGGAGATCCTCGCGCTCGTGGCGTGCATGCGTCACGTCCTGAGCAGCCAGATCCACCGCCGGTTCAATCCCAGCCGGGCGGCCACGACCACGCAGCGTCGCCTGAAGCGCCTATCGGATGCCGGACTCGTGCGGCGCTTCCAGTTCCATCGCCGTGACGGGGGAGGTGTGCCGATGTGTTACGCGATCACCGCCGCGGGCCTCGAGCTGTTGCACGCTCACGACCGGCTGACGGCGCTCGGGGTGGGGGACGTTGACGCGCTGTCCAGCCCCCCGTCGACGGCTGCCCCGGTGGAGGGCGATCGGCTGCTGCGCCAGGCGCGCCACGATGTACACGTGACCGGCTGGGTGCTGGCGCTGGAGCACGCGGTGGACAGCGCGCCGCTCACCCTGCGCGGAGCGGGGGAGTCGGTGCTGTCGCCGCCGTCGCGCTCGACCCCGGAAGGGCGCACGACGCTCGGGCCAGCTGACCTGACGCTGCCGGGCGGACGCGCGCCGCACGAGTTCTTGAGGACCGATCCGACAGGGGAGAGGGTGCCGGTTGAGCGTTTTGAGACGGTGCGTCCAGACGTGACGATTGAGCTGCCCTCGGTCGATCTGCTCGTGGAGCTCGATGACCGTCTGCCCACCGGCCGGGCGGCGGGCAAGCTCGAGCGCTACGACCATCTTCTGGCGGGCTGGTCGGTGCATACCACCCGCTATGGCCGCCGCCTCGGGGCGCCCCCGTCGGTCGTGTTCGTGTGCCGCGATCGCGCCCGTGCTCGGGAGTGCGCGCGCAGAGCCGACGCGATGCTGACAGCCTGCCGCGCCTACGCCGGCGAGTACCCTGCTGATTGGGAGTACCCGGGTCGACAGGGAGTCATGTTCGTCGCCGAGCGCGATGCGCACGAAGGGCTCCTGCGCGGGTACGGCGTACCCCGGCTGCCGCCGGGCGTGCGCGTGTCCGTCGCGGACGGCGATTCGCGGGCGCGCGAGGCCGTGGCCGAGCCGCGGGAGCTGCTCGGGGTCTCCTCGACGGTCGGCGAATAATCGCCGTCACCTGGACGATGATCCCCACGATGGTGAGCGTTTTCGCGCCAACTTTGACGAGAGAGACACGGCCAAAAGAAGATCTCCGAGACCCCCCTAAGGGGGGATCTCGGACTGCCGCGCCACGTCGCTCGCGTTCGAGCATCGGCACTTGACGGCGCTGCGATCGGCTTCTACAAGGCCTCCTCACAACGTCCCTCGGGCAGCCGCCCGGACCAGACCGGCCAGGAGACCAGCCATGACCCTCACCATCTCGCCCACGCCGTCCGCCGCACGCCAAGCGACTCGGCCGAAGGCTCTCGCCTCGTCGCGGACCGGCTCCGCCGACGTATGTACCGAACCACGCGTCAGATCGCGAACCGGGCAAGCCGGTGTGCCGTCCATCACCCGCGCCTCATTCCAAACGGGGCCGGCCGGCGTACGGGCGAAGGCCGCCCCGTCTGCGTGCAGCGAGCGTGGCTCCGGGAACGACGAGCCCGGCCTACTGGGCCGCTACATCGCTCCCAAGGCTCGCCTTCGGCAGGTGGTCGCCCTGCCCGGAGCCCGGGGAAGCGTGCTCGTCGTGGATCGCGACGCCACCACCCTCGGCGACTGTCGTCTCGTGGCGCATCTTGCCGCCGACGAGCCTGCCGAGAACGCTGCGCTCATATGCGAGCACTACCTGCGGGATTCGGCGGGCCAATGGTGCAGGCGCGTGACACCGGAGGACCTCGAGGTCGTGCCGTTCGCGGAGGCCGAAGAACAGGACTCCGAAGCGGAAGCGACGCCGAGCACGACGGCGCTCACCGACAAGCAGGGACGCACATTTCGGCTGGAGCTCGGCTCTGCCGAGATGTCGAGCAGGGAGCTGCGCTGGTACCGACACTCGCCCTCTGCCGAAGGGGAGCCGGCAGCGCCCGTCAGCGTGCGCGAGGCGATCGCAAGCCTCGAAAGCTATGAGCCGGTGCGCACGCTCACGCACAGAGCGCTCGCCCTGCACCGCGATGACCCGGTGACCTCGGTCGCGATGCTTCGCTCCGAGCAGGCGCGGATGGAAGCGAGCCAGATCGTCCTCAACCGGGGACTGCGACGGGCCGCGCTCGCCACCGCCGCGGCGCAGGATCTGAGCATGAGCGAGATCGCGCTGCGTTGTGGGAAAGTCAAACACGACTCCAAGGGCAAGGAAAGCGGCGAGACGAGCTGGCTGGCTCGACGTTTGGGGATCGCGCCGGAGAGTGGCAAGAGCACGCCGACACCATGGATCCACACCGACGTGCTGGCGCTGATCGCGCGCCGCGGTCTGGGGATCAGCCCGCGCGAGGTAGAGCTCGGATGACCGCCCACGTCGCCCTCGTCGCCCACGTCGAGCGAGTTCCCAAGCAGCGGGCCGCGTGGTCTGGGCGGGTTACAAGATCGGGCGTTGGGACTCTGGACGCTCATCTGGCGCCCGTGCACGCCGGTGGTCAAATGGTGAGCGCTGCGCCGGGGGTGCCGCGTCACGGTGTCTTCACCGGCTACGACTCTGCACCCGCGGCGATCCTCGTAGTCGAGGCCGATGCCGTTATCGGCGAAGTGCTCGTTGAGCAGCTCGCCGCGGACGGCTTTCGCGCTGAGCTGGCGCGCACCGCCGAACATGCCCGGGCCTTGGCTGCAGAGCAAGTGCCGAAGCTGGCTGTGATCGGCGATCTCGACTCTGCGCGCGACGGGCTGGAGTTGCTCGGAGAGATTCGCGAGGCCAATCGGGAAGGCGCCCCGTGGACACGTGAGCTGCCGGTCATTGTCGTCTCCTCGCGAGCGCACGAGCTGGACATGCTGCGGGCCTTCGAGGCGGGAGCCGATGACTTTCTCGCTCGCCCGGCTCGGTATCTCGAGCTGCGGGCGCGGCTGCGAGCGGTTCTACGTCGCAGCGAGAGCATCCCCGGTGAAGAACGGTGCCTTCAGGTCGGGCCGCTTGCGATCGACCTGCAGGCTCACATGGCGACTCTACATGGCCAACATCTCGATCTGCGCCGGCTGGAGTACGAGTTGCTCGTTCAGCTTGCCAGTGTCCCGGACCGCGTATTTGGCAAGCAGGAGCTGTTGAGCTTGGTCTGGGGATACCGGTCGTGTGCGGCCACACGCACCGTCGACAGTCACGCCAGCCGTCTGCGCCGCAAGCTCGTTGGAGCGGACGCCCACCCACCCGGGCGCTGGGTGATCAATGTCTGGGGAGTCGGCTACAGGCTGTCTGACGGGTTATCTGAGCTTGGTCCCTGCAGGACCCCGATCGAGCGAACCGTCCCAAGCGCGGGGTAAGTTTTTCGGTGGGGGGTCAACAATCGATGAACGGAGACCCAAATGTCCAGCTTCACCATCAACCGCGTTGTTCTGATCGGGCGTCTAACGAAAGATCCCGAGTTGCGCGCGCTGCCCTCGGGCTTGGGCGTGTGCAACCTGAGGGTTGCCTGCAACTCGGCTCGCCGCGACACCGAGGGCGAGTACCGCGACCAGCCCAACTACTTCGACGTGAGCGTCTTCGGTGGCACGGCGGAGAGTGTCAGCCGCTACACGCACAAGGGCAGCCGTGTCGCGATCGACGGTCGGCTGCAATGGCGCGAATGGGAAACCTCAGCCCAGCAGAAGCGCCAAACGGTGAGCGTCGTTGCCGACACGGTCATGTTCCTGGACAGTCCCAGCGAGCGCCCCGAGATGGACCGGCCGCGGGACGTCGAGGGGAGCGATAGCTTCGGCGGCGAGGAGCTCGATCAGGGATCGGCCGGCGAGCTGGTCGGTGTCGGCGCGGGCGCCGAGGATGACGGTCTCATCTTCTGATCGGATCGGCGCCGCATCGCGGCTCACGCAGCGGTGGGGGCGTCAAAACGGCGCCTCCACCCGTCTGGCAATTGAGCCGCACCCCGCGCGGCATGCCGGCCGCGTAAACTGGCGCGCCGCGGCATCCTGAACAACCACGTAATCGTCCCCGCGCATGAGGAGCAAAGTCCGGTGCCAGTCAACAGCCAAGCGGTCGGTAAGACCTACGAGCCCACGCTCTACGCGGTGGGTCGGGAGAAGATCAAGGAGTACGCCCGTGCTGTGGGTGAGACCAATCCCGTCCACCTCGACGTGGAGGCGGCCCGCGCGGCCGGCTACGCAGACGTTGTGGCGCCGCCGATGTTCGCCGTCGTCTACAGCGCTCCTTCGGTCGGGCCGCCGATCTTCGATCCCGAGATCGAGCTGAACTTCGCGATGATGGTGCACGGTGGCCAGGAGTTCGAGTGGGGGCCACTGGTCGTGGCCGGCGATGAGATAACGACGGTCGCGAGCGTCAAGGACATCTCAGAAAGCGACGGTCGCGGCTATTACGTGTTCGAGTCTGTCTCGATAAACCAGCGCGGCGAGCAGGTGTGCCGCGGAACATGGACCAACATCGTTCGGGGAGTGTGATCGAAATGGCAGATTTGACAGTGGGAGCACAGATTCCCGAGGTGAGGGTCACGCCGGACAAGTACCTCACCGCTCGCTATGCGGGCGCCTCTGGCGACTTCAACCCGATCCACATCGACGAGGACTTCGCCAAAGCGGTCGGTCTGCCCGGGCGGATCCTGCACGGACTGTGGACGATGGCTCAGGTGGCCCGCGCACAGACCGAGGCGGCGGGCGGCCCCGAGCACCTGAAGCGCCTGCAGGTGCAGTTTCGGGGCATGGGCGTGCCCGAGCAGGAGGTGCTCGTGAGTGGCACGGTGCGCGAGTCCGGCGCGGGGCGCGTCATCGTCGATACCGTGGCCGAGCAGGCGGGTAAGCAGATCATCCGCAACGCCGAGGCGGAGCTGGAGATCGCATAGACACTGCCGGACGCCGCGAGGCGGCTCGTAGAATCAAAGCCGTGCTGACCTCCCAGACAGGAGCTGATCCTTGCAAGGTGGTGGACGATTATCTGCAGACCGGGCAGCCGGTGGCGTCGAAGGCGCTCGCCACCGACGCGGAGCTCGACTGTGGGCCGTCGACGATCAGAAACGAGCTGGCGTTGCTCGAGGAGCACGGCCTGCTCGCCCATCCGCACGTCTCGGCGGGTCGAATCCCGACGGATGCGGGTCAGCGCTATGTGGTCGACCGTATGCTCGCCTCCGGGAAAGGTCTCGTGCCGGCACGGCGACTGGAGCTGTCGCTGATCCGCCGTGAGGTGGAGGAGGCGATGCGCGCGACCACGGAGACGCTGTCGCAGGTGACCAACCTGCTGGCGGTGGTCTCCGCTCCGGCGATGCACACGGCGACGATCAGGCACATCGAGGTGCTGGCGCTGCAGCCGCAGGTGGTGATGGTGGTGATCATCACCTCCACGGGCGGTGTATCGAAGATGCTCGTGACGTTCGAGCAGCGCCGTCGATCCGGGCCTCGTGTCGTGGGCGGGGGAGTACTTGAACGAGCGGCTCGTCGGCCTGGGTCTGGGAGCGCGGATGCTCAACCAGCGCTTGGTCGACCCGAGCTTGTCGGCCACCGAGCTGGCCTTTCTTGCACGCTTAGCCGCGGCCTTCAGCGAGGTTTCCTACGAGGCGGAGGACGCGTTGTATGTGGATGGGACGGCGCGGCTGTTCTCGGCCGGGCAGATCCAGGACACGGTGCAGATCAACGAGCTGATGAGCCTGCTCGAGCGTCGCGTTGCGCTGCTGGGAGTGTTGCGAGCGGTGCTCGGTGAGTCCGGGGTGTACGTGAGGATCGGGCACGAGAACGAGATCCCCGCGATGCGCTCGCTCGCTCTGGTCGCGACCGGCTACGGGGTTGGAGGACGTAATCTGGGCGCGGTGTCGGTGATCGGGCCGGTGCGGATGGACTATGCCGGTGCAATCGTCACCGTGCGCGAGGCCGCGCACGAGCTGTCGCGCTTCGTCGAAGATGCCTACGCCGAGAACTGACTTGGATTCCGCGATGTTTGAGCACCACGCAAGACAGGCCAGCTGCGATGAGCCAGACATCCACCCCGCGCGATCCCTATGAGGTGCTCGGCGTGCAGCGCGACGCCTCTGAGCAGCAGATCAAGAAGGCCTTTCGCGCGCTCGCGATGGAGCTGCACCCCGACGTCAATGCGCACGACCCGCAGGCCGAGGAGAAGTTCAAGGAGGCCGCCGAGGCTAACGAGATCCTCTCCGACCCCGAGCGGCGGGCGACATATGACCGCTATGGCCACGAGGGGCTGCGCTCCGGCGGTTATGCCCCCAACTTCGATGCGTTCGGTTCGATCAGCGATCTGTTCGACACGTTCTTCGGGGGTGGTGGCGCGTTTGGCGGGCGCTCCGGGGGGCGGGCGGGGCCCAATCCCGGCGGCGACCTGGCGGTGGCGGTCGAGGTCGATCTGATCGAGGCGGCCAAGGGCGCGAAGGTGCAGGTCGCCTACGAGGCGGTCGAGCGCTGCGAGCATTGCCACGGCAACGGCGCCGAGCCGGGCACGCCGATCGAGACCTGCGAGCGCTGCGCGGGGCACGGACAGCTGCAGGCGGTGACTCGGACGCCGTTCGGGCAGATGGCGCGCACGGTTCTCTGCGACGTTTGCCACGGTGACGGCCGCGTGCCCAAGCAGCCGTGCCGCGAGTGTCGCGGCCGCGGACGCAAGGCGGCGCGGCGCGAGCTCGAGGTCGACGTGCCGGCGGGGATCGCCGACGGTCAGCGCATCCGGCTCTCCGAGCGCGGGCACGCCGGCGAGGCGGGCGCTCCCGCGGGCGATCTCTACGTGCTCGTCAGGGTGCGTGAGGACGAGCGGTTCGTGCGCGAAGGCGACGATCTGATCGCGGCGCTGGACGTCGCCGCTCCGCTGGCGGCACTCGGCGCGACGCTCCAGATGCCCACGCTGGAGGGCATGGCCTCGGTCGAGGTGCCGCCGGGCACGCAGCCGGGCGAGGTGCTCACGCTGCGGGGCGAGGGGATGCCGGCGCTGCGTCGTGGCCGTCGCGGGGATCTGCGCGTGGTGGTCAACGTCGTGATCCCGCGCCGCCTGAGCGAGGAGCAGCGCGAGCTGCTGGAGCAGCTGAACGGGACGCTCACCGAGGAGAACCTGCGCTCGGAGGAGTCGATGTTCGCCAAGCTGCGCCGCACGCTGCGCGGCGATGCGGCGTGAGCGCCACTCACATACGGATCGGGCTAGCTCGAAACGTGAGCGCCTTCACGTCGGCCGGACGCAGGCGAGAGAGCCACGCGGCGTGATTCGACTCGCGGTGCGCGTCGCGGCGCGAGGACGCGGAGATCGTCCTGGCGGAGCTGTTGGAGCTGGCGCCCGGCGGTGTGGAGGAGGTGGAGCTTGGAGAGGAGACGATCGAGTACGCCGTGTATGGGGCGCCGGGGGAGCTGCCGGAGCTTCCCGACCTGGACGCGGCCGTGGGCGATACGCCGGTGGAGATCTCCAGCACCGAGATCGCCGACGACTGGTCAGAGCGCTGGAAGCGCTTTCATCGTCCCGTCCTGATCGAGCCTCCGGCGGTGGGAGTGTCCCGCCCTGCATGTGCGACCCCCGTGGGAGGCGCCCAGCGATCGGACGGGTGCCGAGGAGATCGTGATCGACCCGGGGCAGGCGTTCGGCACGGGCGCCCACGCCACCACCCGCCTGTGCCTGGAGCTGCTGCTCGCAGCTGGCGGCGCTCGAGCGATCGGCCGGGGCCGTTGCTGGATGTCGGCACCGGTTCGGGAGTGCTGGCGATCGCCGCCGCGCGTCTGGGGTTCGCGCCGGTGCTCGGCCTCGACCACGAGCGCGAGAGCGTCGCGGCGGCGCGGGAGAACGCAGAGGTGAACGGGGTGAAGATCGAGGTGCGCCGCTTCGACCTGCGCACGCAGGCGCTGCCGTGGCTGGATCGAGAGACCGAGAGCGCTCACGCGGGCGGTCGGGGACGGACACCTGGACGCTCAGGCGGGATCGCTCGTGGTGGTGGCGAACCTGCTGCGTCCCTTGCTGCTCGATCTGGCGCGCGCGATGCCCTGCGCCCCGGCGCATCTGCTGGCCGGGGGACTGCTGAGGGAGCAGGTCGACGAGGTGGTGCGAAGCGTTCGGCGAACGCTCGGCATGCGCGAGCGCGAGCGACGCGAGCGCGAGGAGTGGGCCGTCGTGTGGCTCACCGCGGCCTGATCAGGACCGCAGGTCGGGCAACTCGGTGGCGGCGCGCACGATCGCGCGGTAGACCAGATCGATCGCCGCGCGCGTGCCGTCCTCGGTTCTGCAGGAGCAGCGCATCGGCCGCGCTCAACGCCGCCTCGATCGTCTCGAGCGCCTCACCGACGTCCCCGGATCGGGGTCGCGGCAGGCGGCGATCGCCATGTCGAGCATCGCGTGCGCCTGCTCGGCGATGCCCGGCGAACAGCGCGGGACCGGTCGAGGCTGCCGTAGCCGTACACACGCGCGAGGCGGCCGGAGAGCGTGATCGAGGGACCGCGCCGCGGGCGCGTGACCGGGGGCAGGCCGTGGCCGTCGAAGCAGCCCGGCGATCGTGCCGCCGAGCAGGCCGCGAACGCGGCCTCGTCGAGGCCGGCGTGGCGCGGCGACGCGCAGCGCCATGTAGAGCGAGGTGGCGGGCAGGCCGTAGGGCGGATCGGAGGCGAACACGATCCGCTCGATCGGCGCACGCGCGAGCAGCTCGATCACGTCGAGCGGGAAGAAGCAGGAGATGTCGTACAGCACGCCCGGGTGGTCGGCCAGGCGCGAGGTGAGGATGCCCTGGTCGCAGATCGCGCCGTGCGCGAGGATCAGGACCACGTCGGGATGGCGCAGGGCGAGGTCGACGAGCCCATCGGCCAGCGGCGGCAGGCCGCGTCCGGCGTGGATCAGGATCGGCACCCGGGCTTCTTCGGCCAGCGCGAAGATGCCGTCCATCTCGGGACCGTCGAACACGAAGGCCTGGGCGCGCGGGTGCAGCTTGATGCCGCGCGCGCCGGCCGCCAGGCAGCGCTCGCCCTCGGCCAGCGGATCTTCGGCCGGGTCCAGGCGGCAGAAGGGGATCAGCCGCTCTTCGCTTTCGCCGCGCCCAGGCGAGCACGCGGTCGTTGGGCACGCGGTAGGCGGGAGCGCGCTCGGGGTCGTGCAGCGGAAACACGCAGGCCCTGCGCGCGCCCGCGTCGTCGAGCTGCGAGAGCAGCTGCGGCAGCGTGAGCGAGCGCCCGTCCTCGTCGAGTCCGAGATGCGTGTGGGCGTCGAAGACCTCGGCGTCGGCGGGGCGCAGGCGCTGCACCTCGGCCAGGAACGGGGCGAGGGCGTCGGCGTAGAGGGATGAGGCGTTCACGTGGCGCGCACCATATTGACCGGCCGCCCATCGGCGGCTGCCGCCGTCTCGTGCGATTGGTCTCGACCATACATCGGGTCTAGCCTCCGAGCAGATGGCCTGGCGAGATCGTGATCGCGGGTGGTGGCTTCGGCGGGTTCTACGCCGCCCGTGCGCTCGAGCGCCTGCTGCCCGCGAACAGCGCGAAGGTGACGCTGGTGAACGAGGCCAACTTCATGCTGTACACGCCGCTGCTCCCCGGCGCCGCTGGCGCCACGCTCGACCCGCGTCACGTGGTCGTTCCGCTGCGCTCGCAGCTGCGACGCACCGATCTGGTGATCGGAGAGGTGACCGGAGGCGATCCGGCACGAAGGACGCTCGGCGTGAAGCGAATCGACGGAGAGCAGATCGAGTTGGGCTACGACCAGCTGATCGTGGCGCTGGGGTCGGTCTCGCGCACGCTGCCGATTCCCGGTCTGGCCGAGCATGCGAGCGGCTTGAAGTCCCTCGTCGGATGCCACCGCGCTGCGCAACCGGGTGCTGAGCTGCATGGACATCGCCGAGTCGCTCGAGGACCCGGCCAAGCGCGCCGAGTACCTCGGGTTCGTGTTCGTCGGCGCCGGATACGCGGGCGTCGAGGGGCTGGCCGAGCTGCAGGACTTCGCCGCGCAGGCGATCGAGCTGTATCCCCGCTGCCGCGCGGAGGGGATGCGCTGGGTGCTGGTGGAGGCGAGGGACCGGATCATGCAGGAGGTGCCGAAGGGCCTGTCGGAGTTCGCGGCGCGTGAGCTGCGCGCGCGGGGGATCGAGATTTGCACCGAGACGACGCTGAAAGAGATCACCGAGCGCGACGCGACGCTGTCCGACGGCGAGCGGATTCCGGCGCGCACGGTGGTGTGGACGGCCGGGGTCAAGCCGAGCCCCGCGGTCGGCAGGCTCGGTCTGCCGACCGATCGAGGCGGGCGGGTGATCGTGGATCGCACGATGCGCGTGGAGGGCTTCCAGCACGTGTGGGCGATCGGCGACTGCGCCGCGGTTCCCGATCCGGCAAGGAAGGGGCAGCCGTGCCCCCCGACCGCACAGCACGCGATCCGCCAGGGGCGGCTGGTGGCTCGGAACGTGGTCGCGACGCTTCGGCAACGGCAGGGTACGGCCGTTTCGATATCGCACCAAAGGAGTCGTCGCTGAGCTTGGCGATACACGAGGCGGTCGCGCTCACGCTCGGCGTGCGCTGGCACGGCCTGCCGGCGTGGTTCATCGCTCGCACCTATCACCTGCTGCTGATGCCCGGCATGGGACGCAAGCTGCGCCTGCTGATGGACTGGAACGTGGCGCTGCTGTTCGGCCGCGACACCTCCGCCCCCGGCCGCTTGGGCAGCCCGACGCCCCTGGCGGGTGACGACGACGACATCTGACCGGCGTATCCTGATCTGAGATGGCGATACTCGACCAGGTGAAGACCGACCTGCACGGCGCGATGCGCGCCGGCGAGAAGGAGAAGGTCGGCGCGCTGCGACTCGTGCTCTCCGAGCTGCAGAAGGCCGCGAAGGAAGGCTCGGACGACGAGCTGGCGGTGCTGCGCCGCGAGCGCAAACGCCGCCTGGAGGCCGCCCAGGCCTACCGCGAGGCTGGGCAAGAGGATCGCGCCGGCGGTGAGGAGGCCGAGGGCGAGCTGATCGCCGGCTACCTGCCGCCGGAGCTCTCCGAGGCGGAGCTGAAAGAGATCGTCGAGCAGGCGGTGCGCGACAGCGGAGCGGAGTCGGTGAAGGACATGGGTCGCGCGATGGGCAAGGCGATGGCGGTCGTCGACGGTCGCGCCGACGGCAAGCGCGTATCGGCGACTCGTGCGAGGCGCACTGAGCGGATGAGGTCGCAGATCGAGTTGCCGAACGAGGTTGCCGCCGAGCTGGCGGGCAGCCAGGACAGCTGTCCTGCGCGCGTTGGAGGAGCAGCTGGAGTGCGAGGTGTTCCTGCGCGGGAACCTGATCACCTTCGACGGCGAGGAGCGCGAGACGAGCGCCGGTGAGCAGGTGGTGCGTGAGCTTTCGACGCTGATCGAACGCGGCCATCAGCTGGACGCCGAGACGATCGCCGCCGTCACGGGCGCGCTGGATGCGCACGAGTCCCCGGCACGAGTGCTGGAGGATGTCGTCTGGCAGCATCGCGGCTTGCGGGTGGCTCCGAAGACGGTCAACCAGAAGCGCTATGTCGACTCGATCCGCTCGAGCACGATCACCTTCGGGGTGGGACCGGCGGGCACCGGGAAGACGTTCCTCGCGGTGGCGATGGCCGCCGCGGCGCTCGCACGCCACGAGGTCAACCGCATCATCCTCACGCGCCCGGCGGTGGAGGCCGGCGAGCGGCTGGGGTTCTTGCCGGGCGATCTGATGGCGAAGGTCGACCCTTATCTGCGCCCGTTGTTCGATGCGCTTCACGACATGCTCGACCCGGAGAAGGTTTCGCAGTACCTCGAGCGTGGCGTGATCGAGATAGCGCCGCTCGCGTTCATGCGGGGACGCACGCTGAACGACTCGTTCGTGATCCTCGACGAGGCTCAGAACACGACGCCCGAGCAGATGAAGATGTTCCTGACCCGCTTGGGCTTCGGCTCGAGGATGGTGGTGACCGGCGATGTCACGCAGGTGGACCTGCCCCGCGAGCAGCAGTCGGGGCTGATCGTGGTGGGTGAGGTGCTGGGCGCGATCGAGGGTATCGAGTTCCTGCGCTTCGGCGGGGAGGACGTGGTTCGCCACAAGCTCGTGCAGCGGATCGTGGAGGCCTACGATGAGCACTCCCAGCGCGAGGCCCCGGAGCTGCGTGCCGCCGATCGCCGCCGCGCCTGAGATTGGCCGCGCGATGCTCGAGGTGGAGGTCTTTGGCGCGTTGGACGATCTTCGATCACTCGCGCCCGACGCGCCCTCGCCAGCCCAGGTGCAACGTCTGTGCGTTCTGGCAGCCGCCTCGGCCGGGGTCGAGGCCGGTCATCTGGCGATCGAGTACGTCGATGCGGAGCGGATCGCGCAACTGAACGCGGAGCACCGTGGCAAGGGTGGTCCAACGGATGTGTTGTCGTTCCCGATCGACGGCGCAATTGAGCACGACGGTCCCGAGCGGGAGCTGGGCGACGTGGTGATCTGTCCCGAGTACACGCTCGATCTCCGCGAGGCGATCGTGCATGGTGTTCTGCATTTGGTTGGGTTGGACCACGAGAGCGACGACGGTGAGATGTTGGCGCTGCAGGCGGAGTTGCTCGCGTGGGAGCGTGGGTGACCCGCAGCGGCTTTGTCGCGCTCGCCGGACGTCCGAACGTCGGCAAGTCGACGCTCGTGAACGCCCTCGTCGGGGAGAAGGTGGCGATTGTCTCCGACCGCCCGCAGACGACGCGAAGAGCGATCCGCGGCGTGCGTAGCGCCGGCGACTGTCAGATGGTGCTCGTCGATTTGCCCGGCGTCCAGCGCCCACGTGACGCGCTCACCGAGCGGATGGCCCAGCGGGTGCGCCAGGAGCTCGAGGGCTGTGACGCGGCGCTAATGGTGCTCAACGGCGAGCAGGGGGTGGGACCCGGCGACCGGTTCATCGCGCAGGCGCTCGTGGGTGCGGGCGCGCCGGTGACGGTCGCGGTGAACAAGGCCGATCGCTTGACGCGGGCACAGACGCTCGATGTGTTGGAGCAGGCGGTCGCACTGGAGGTGTCTGAGGAGATCTTTCCGATCTCGGCGCGTACCGGAGTGGGGGTGGAGGCGCTCACGGAGCATTTGACGGCGGCGATGCCGTCGGGGCCATTCATGTTTGGAGAGGACGCGAGCTCCGATCAGCCGCAGGCGGTGCTGCTGGCGGAGCTGATCAGGGAGGCAGCCATCAAGCGCACCTTTCAGGAGCTGCCTCATGCCGTGGAGGTGATCGTCGAGGAGATCGAATTCCCGCGCGATGGCCTTGCGCGGGTGAGGGCGCTGATCTGGGTGGAGAGCGAATCTCAGAAGGGGATCCTGGTCGGTGCGCGCGGGCGCATGATCAAGGCGATCGGGGTGGCCGCGCGCCGTGAACTCGAGCGCGAGCTGGGTGCTCAGGTGCACCTCGATTTATCGGTGCGAGTCCGTCGCGACTGGCGCGGCGACGAAGAGCTGCTCGACCGCTTGGGCATCACGTGAGCGCCTGAGGCGTCTCAGATCTGCTTCGACAGGTACCCGGCGATCCGTTCGACAGCGGGCAGATCGAGCTCGGCAACGAACAGGAAGGGAACGGGGTGAACCTCGAAATCCCGACGGCGCAGGCGGGCGAGTTGGTTGTGTTGGAAGCTTGCGCGATCGTGGGCCGCGCGCGCGGCCAAAGCGGCTGAGCGCCTTACGGAGTCGCTTCCGTCCGCGAGGCCGGTCCCGTCCAGATCGTCGATCCGATCGAGCTCCGCCGCGGAGAAGCGTCTCGGCAGCGTGCCGTTGACGATGACCGCATCCAGTGAGCGGTCGATCTGACGGCGCAGGCCGTCCTGGAGCTCGAGCGCCTCGGTGACGGCCATCTCGGTCGGGAGCGCGACCGCCAGATACCCGGAGCGCGCTGGATTGGAGAGCAGCTCACCGACCTGTCGGGTCTGGGAGGCGATCGGCCCGACGCGTGCGATCGCGCCGAAGGTCTGTGGCGAGTGGAGCATCCCCAGGGCATGTCCTGTAGCCGGCGCGTCGAGGATCACGAGGTCATAGCCGCCTGGTCGCTTGCTTGCGCCGCGCCTGCCCTCCGTGAGTTTCCAGATCGTGACCATGCTGATCAGCTCCTTCGCGCCGGGGGCGGCGGCGGCGAAGTACTGGAAGGTGCCGCTGGATGCGAGCACCCTGCCGGACACGCGCCCACCGAGCGACTGCAGCCACTCCAGCAGCGCCCGATCTGGATCGATCGAGACGCTCCAAAGGTTCTGCCGCAGCTTTGTCTCGGCGCCCTCTTGCACAGGGATGACACCGAACAGCTCTGCAAGCCGGCGCTGCTGACCCATCTCGACGACGATCGTGCGCAGTCCGCGCTCGGCCGCGAGCAGGCCGAGCGCGGCGGACACCGTCGTCTTGCCGACGCCGCCCTTGCCGGTGAGCACGAGCAGCTTGCGATCCAGGAGGGATGCCATCGTCCTGATGCAACCTACAATCCCGCAGATGAGCACACCCGCGGGCGAGCAAACCATCGATGCACAGATCTCCTACGACGAGCGCGGCCTCGTGCCGTGCGTGATCCAGGATTGGCGCAGCGGCGAGGTGCTGACGATGGCCTATATGAACGAGCAGGCGCTGAAGCGCACGCGTGCGACCGGGGAGTTGCATCTGTGGAGTCGTTCGCGGGGCGAGCTGTGGCGTAAGGGCGAAACGAGTGGTAATACCCAAGCGGTGAAGGCGCTGCGGCTGGATTGCGATGGCGACACGCTGCTCGCGCTGGTGGAGCCCGCGGGCCCGGCCTGCCACACGGGCGAGCGGACCTGCTTTTACCGTGGCGAGCTCGAGCCGCCCGCACCGCATGAGACGCTGCCGGCCCTGGAGCGGACGCTGGACACGCGCGCGAAGGAGCGTCCGGCGGGCTCTTACACGGTCGAGCTGCTGGACGATCCGGGGCGGATCGGCGAGAAGGTGCAAGAGGAGGCCGAGGAGGTCGCGCGCGCCGCGCGCGATGAGTCCGACGAGCGAGTCGACGAAGAGGCGGCCGACGTGATCTATCACCTGCTCGTGCTCTTGCATAGCCGGGGACGCGCATTGGCCGACGCCGAGCGGGTGCTCGATGAGCGTCGTTCCTAGCTCTCCCGAGGTCCCCGAGAGCACGGCCGTGCAGATTGAGCCGAGCCTCGAAGAGGCACGTGCGCTGGTGGAGGGGCACAACCTGATCCCATTGCGGCACAGCTACATCGCCGACTGCGAGACGCCGGTCTCGGCCTTTCTGAAGCTGCGCGGCATGGAGCCCGCACAGCCGTCGTTCCTGCTGGAGTCGGCCGAGCAGGGGCAACGGATGGGGCGCTACTCGTTCATCGGTCTCAGACCACGCTCGGTGCTGCGCTGGTCATTGGCCGACGGCGGTGATCCATATGCCTTGGCCGCGGCGAAGGTGGCCGGCCACCGGCAGGCGCCGCTGAGCGACGGGGCCGGTGGGGTGGGTGGGCCTCCATTCACCGGCGGCGCGGTGGGCTACTTCGGGTATGACCTGGTGCGTACAGTCGAGCCTCTGGGAGAACCTAACTCAGACGAGCTGGGCCTCCCCGACATGGCGTTGATGCTCTCTGATCTGCTGGTCATCTTCGACCACCTCAAGCACACGGTCACGATTCTCGTAAACGCGGATCTCGACGCCGAGCCGGACATCGAGCAGGCTTACGCGGCCGCGGCGGAGACGGTCGCCGAGGTGCGCGCAAGGCTGGCGGGGCCCGTACCGCGCGAGGAGCGTGGGACGGATGCATTGCAGCAAAGCAGGGAGATGCCGAGCTTCCAATCGAACATGGAGCGTGCTGAGTTCGAAGGCATGGTCGCGCGGATCGTCGAGTACATCCACGCGGGGGACGCCTTTCAGGTGGTGCCGTCGCAACGCTGGTCGGCCGAGGTGCCGGTGCAGCCATTCTCGATTTACAGGGGCCTGCGCGCGGTCAACCCGAGTCCCTATATGTACTTCCTCGACTTCGGCGACTTCCAGGTCGTCGGGGCCAGCCCGGAGCCGCTTCTGACCGTGAACGGACACCGCGTTTCAACGCGCCCGATCGCCGGGACACGGCCGCGCGGCGCGAGCACCGAGGAGGACCGGCGAATCGCGGGAGAACTGCTGGCCGACGAGAAGGAGCGGGCCGAGCACGTGATGCTCGTAGACCTGGGACGCAACGATCTGGGAAGAGTGTGCGAGTACGGCAGCGTGAAGGTGGACGAGATGATGGAGATCGAGTTCTACAGCCACGTGATGCACATCGTCTCCTCAGTCTCGGGCACGCTGCGCGAGGAGGTGGGGGCGATGGACGCGCTGCGTTCGGTCTTGCCAGCGGGCACCCTCTCGGGCGCGCCGAAGGTGCGCGCGATGCAGATCATCGATGAGCTCGAGCCGATCAAGCGCGGCGGCTACGGTGGCGCGATCGGCTACCTGAGCTACGCTGGCGACCTCGACACGGCGATTCACATTCGCACGGTCGTGGTCAAGGACGGGGTCGCCCACGTGCAGGCGGGAGGCGGCACCGTGGCGGACGCGAAGCCGGCATACGAGTACGAGGAGTCGGTGGCAAAGTCGCGTGCGGTGATGCAGGCAATCGAACTGGCCATTTCCCAGCCGGAGTGGCCATGAGTATGCGTGGCTGCGCCGACGGAGTGTCCATCAGTACGCGCGGCTGCGCTGAATCGGACCAGGCGCCCCGATGAGAGTGCTGGTGATCGACAACTACGACTCGTTCACGTACAACCTCGTCCAGTACCTGGGTGAGCTCGGATCCGACGTGCGCGCGGTGCGAAACGACCGCGCGAGCGTCGATGAGTTGCTGGACGGTGGCTACGAGCGCTGCGTGATCTCACCGGGGCCATGCACGCCGGATCAGGCAGGCATCTCCCTGGAGGTGGCGCGGCGGCTGCCCGAGGCGGGCATCCCCACGCTCGGGGTGTGTCTGGGGCACCAGGCGCTGGCGCAGGCGTTCGGGGGCAAGGTGCTGCTGCATGAGCCTGTGCATGGCAAGGCGACGACGATCGAGCACGACGGTCGCACGATCTTCAAGGGCCTGGGGATGCCATTGACGGTTGGGCGCTATCACTCGCTCGTGGTCGATCCACAGCTGCCGGATTGCCTTGAGTCCTCTGCGCGCGGGGGTGGCGTGTTGATGGCGCTGCGTCATCGCGAGCTGCCGGCGGAGGGCGTCCAGTTTCACCCGGAGTCGGTGCTGACTGACGAAGGCAAGCAGCTGTTGAAGAACTTCCTCGAAGGTCCGGCCGATGCCTAACGCGATCTTGACACGCGCGATCGACGGGCTCGCCTCGCGCCGCGACCTGAGCGCGGATGAGACCGCGGAGGTGCTGGGCGAGATCATGAATGGGGAGGTCTCGGAGATCCAGATCGCGGGTTTCCTGATTGCGCTGAGGACGAAGGGCGAGACGGTTGACGAGCTGGCGGGGTTGGCAAGGACGATGCGAGCGCTGGCGGCGCATGTGGCTACCGAGCGCGAGGATCTGCTCGACACTTCAGGGACAGGAGGCGGGAAGCGCACGTTCAACGTTTCGACCACAGCGGCGCTGATCGCCGCTGGCGCCGGGTGCGCGGTGGCCAAGCACGGCAATCGCTCCGCTACGAGCCTGTCGGGGTCTGCCGATCTACTGGAGGCGCTGGGCGCGCGGATCGACCTGACGCCGGAGGGCGTGGCGCGCTGCATCGAGGAGGCGGGCTTTGGCTTCATGTTCGCGCCCGCTCACCATCAGGCCACCCGTTTCGTCATGCCCGTGAGGCGCGAGCTCGCGGTCAAAACGATCTTCAACCTGCTCGGGCCGTTGACGAATCCAGCGGGCGCGCAAAGGCAGTTGATCGGCGTGTCGGACCCGAGTTTCCTGGAGACGATCGCAGGCGCGCTGGCGCGGCTGGGGGTGGACCGGGCACTGGTCGTCTCGAGTGAGGATGGCCTGGATGAGGTCTCGATCTCGGCGGTTACGCACGTGGTGGAGGTCAACGGTGAGGATCTGCGTCGCTACACGCTGACGCCGGGTGACGTCGGGATCGAGCTCGCCGGCGAGGGGGGCTATGAGGGGGGAACCCCAGAGGAGAACGCGGCAGTGACGCGCGCGATTCTGGCGGGCGAGCGAGGTGTGCGCACCGACTTGGCGCTGATCAACGCGGGCGCCGCGATCTACGCCGCCGGTGTCGCGGAGACACTTGCGGAGGGTGTGGAGTCCGCGCGCGCAGCGATCGAGGACGGGAGTGCGGAGAGCGCCCTGGAACGCTACCTGGAGGCCAGTAGGAAATATGCGCCTGCGGAGGAGGCGGTGCGATGAGCACGCAGACGCCGACTGTGCTGGAGCGCATCTTGGAGAGCACACGCGCGGAGGTGGGTGCTCGCAAGCGGGAGCTGCCGCAGGCGGAGCTCGAATATCAGGCGTTTGCGACTGGCACTGGCGTGCAGGCGGGCCTGGGGCGCTTCAGGGCCGCTCTGAGGGAGCCCAGGATCGCGGTGATCGCCGAGTTCAAGCGGCGCTCGCCGTCGGCGGGGACGCTGCGTGAGGCGCCGGACCTGCGCGAGTTGGTGGAGGCGTACGAGCGCGGGGGCGCGAGCGCGCTGTCGGTGCTGACGGAGGGCAAGCACTTCGACGGAACGCTGGAGGACCTGAGGGCGGCTCGCACGGCGTGCGAGTTGCCGATCTTGCGGAAGGATTTCATCGTCGACGACTACCAACTGTACGAGGCGAAGGTGGCGCAGGCCGATGCTGTGCTGCTGATCGTGGCGGCGCTCGAGCCAGACGAGCTGAGCGCGCTGAACGAGGGCGCGGGAAAGCTCGGACTGGACGTGCTGGTGGAGGTACACGACCGCGACGAGCTGCAGACCGCACTGAGATTGGGGGCGGAGCTGATTGGGATCAACAACCGCGATTTGCGGGATTTCAGTGTGGATGTCGAGCGCACTGAAAAGCTGATGAGCGAGATCCCGGCCGGCGTGACGGTCGTCTCGGAGTCGGGGATCGCGGGAGCCGAGCAGCTGGTCAAGCTCGAAGGTGCCGGTGTGGATGGGGTCCTCGTCGGAGAGACGCTGATGCGCTCCGCAGACCCCGAGGCGGCTTTGCGGACGCTGCGTGGAGATCGCGCAGATCGCGCCGCAGGATCGCCTCCACAGCGGAAGGGACGGGAATTCCAATAGCTTTAGGAAGAGCGGGGCTTCGCTTTATAAAGCCTTGATCGCGACCGGTCATTCTCTTGCATCAGATGAAACGCACCTTCTTCATTCCCTTCCTGTCCGCTCTGATCGGCGGCGCTGTGGTGGTCGCGGTGGTCGCGGCGTTCGGCGGGCTGAACAGCTCGAGCAAGACTGTGACGACGGTCCAGGCCGCCCCGATCGCGCCCTCGAACGCCTCGCAGAAGACGTCGGGACTGACACCGCACGACATCTACGTGCGCGATGCCCCCGGGGTCGCGTTCGTGACCTCGACGGTCGTACAGAAGTCGGAATCGTCATTGAACCTGTTCGGCGGTGGGGAAACCCAGCGCCAGGGGGAGGCGACCGGCTCGGGCATCGTGATCGACTCAAACGGCACGATCCTGACCAACTATCACGTCGTGGAGAACGCGATCAAGGTCACGGTGAGCTTTGAAAAGGGCAAGGCGGTCGAAGCCAAGGTGGTCGGCAAGGACCCCTCCAACGATCTTGCGGTGCTGCGGATTTCGACCGACGGGCTGACATTGCATCCGCTGACGCTCGGTGACTCGAGCACCGCGCAGGTGGGCGACCCGGTATTGGCGATCGGCAACCCGTTTGACCTGGAACGGACGCTCACGACCGGCGTGATCTCGGCGCTCCAGCGCCAGATAACCGCGCCGAACGGCTTCACGATCGACAATGTGTTGCAGACCGACGCGCCGATCAACCCGGGCAATTCGGGTGGGCCGCTGCTGAACGCGGCCGGGCAGGTGATCGGCATCAACTCGCAGATCGAGACCGGCGGCAGCGGCAACGGCAGCGTCGGGATCGGCTTCGCGGTTCCGATCAATACGGCCAAGAGCGAGATCTCCGAGCTCGAGAAGGGCGGCACCGTGCGCGGCGCCTACCTCGGTCTGACATCGCTGACGATCGATGGGTCACTGTCGGCGCTCAACCTTCCGGTACAGCAGGGCGCGTTGGTGCAGAGCGTGCAGAAGGGCACCGCCGCCGAAAAGGCCGGCATCCACGGTGGGAACATCAACGGCAGCGTCGAAGGTGGCCAGGTCGCGGTCGGCGGCGACATCATCGTCTCGATCGACGGGAAGGCAGTCGCGAGCTCAGAAGACCTCGCGAACGACATCGCCGCGAAGAAGCCGGGCGAGACCGTGAGCATCGGCTTGCTGCGCCCGAACGGCAAAGGGCGCTACGAAAAAAAGACGGTGAGCGTGACACTCGGCAGCCGTCCCAACTCCGTGCCGAACGCGAACACGCCCGAAGGGTAAGCGCTCAGCCCCGCTACCGTTGGGGCATGTCCGAGACACCCCCACGCGTGAAGATCTGCGGGATCACCAGCCTGGCCGACGCCGAGCTGGCGGTCGAGCTGGGCGCCTGGGCGATTGGCATGATCTTCTACGAGGACAGCCCGCGCAGGTGCTCGCTCGAAGAGGCGCAGCGGATCACGGCGGCGCTACAGCGGAAGGTCGAGCTGTGCGGGGTGTTCGTCAACGATCCTTTGGAGCTGGTCGTCAAGACGAGCGAGGATCTCGGCTTGACGATGGTGCAGCTGCACGGCGACGAGGGCCCGGCGTTCTGCGGCGAGGTGCCGCGGAGGACGGGCGCGCGCGTGATCAAGGCGGCTCAAGTGGCGGGCCCCGGGGACGTACGCGACCTGGAGCGCTACCACGTGGACTTCCACCTGCTCGACGCGCGCTCGCAGGACCCGGAGAAGCAGGAGCTGAGAGGCGGCACGGGGGAGACGTTCGACTGGACGCTGCTCGCCGCGCGGCGCTCGAAGGTCCCGCTGATCCTGAGTGGTGGCCTGAACGCGGAGAACGTGGCTGAGGCGATCGCTCAGACGCGGCCGTTCGCGGTAGATAGCGCCAGCGGCACTGAGCAAGCTCCGGGAAAGAAGGACGAGGCGAAACTGAGGGCCTTCTTTGCGGCGGTGGAGCACTCGGCACCGGCTGGCGAGAGCGAATTTGAGGGCGCGCGAGAGCCCTCGATCTATCTCGATAAACCAAGGGACGCAGAGGACGGCACCGAGGCGCTCACAGCGGCGGACTCGCCCAGCGAAGGCGCCGCGGCGTGAGCACCGTTGAGCACCGCTTCGGGCAGTACGGTGGTCAGTTCGTGCCGGAGACGCTGATGCCGGCGCTGGCGGAGCTGGAGCAGGCGTGGGAGAAGGCGCGTGCGGACCCGGCCTACCGAGCCGAGCTGGACAGCCTGCTGCGCGACTTCGGCGGCAGGCCAACGCCGCTGTACAAAGCCAAAAGGCTGTCAGAGAAGGCCGGCCGGCCGATCTACCTCAAGCGCGAGGATCTCAACCACACGGGCTCGCACAAGCTGAACAACGCGCTCGGTCAGGCACTGCTGGCGCGAAGGATGGGCAAGAAAAGGATCATCGCCGAGACCGGCGCCGGCCAGCACGGCGTGGCGACCGCGACCGTGAGCGCGCTGCTGGGGATGGAGTGCGTCGTGTACATGGGGACTGAGGACACGCGCCGCCAGAAGCCGAACGTGCAGCGGATGGAGCTGCTGGGCGCGAGCGTGAAGCCAGTGGATGCGGGTGCGAGGACATTGAAGGAGGCCACTTCGGCGGCGATCAGGGACTGGGTGACGAACGTAGAGAGCACCCACTACGTAATCGGCTCGGTCGTTGGCCCGGCGCCGTACCCAGCGATCGTGCGCGATCTGCAGCGCGTGATCGGCGACGAGGCGCGGGCGCAGATTCTGGAGCGCGAGGGGCGCCTGCCCGGGCGCGTGATCGCGTGCGTGGGCGGGGGCTCGAACGCGATCGGCACGTTCGCGGCGTTCCTCGACGACGAAGAGGTACAGCTGATCGGGGTGGAGGCCGGCGGCGAGGGGATCGACACGCCCAGGCATGGAGCCCCGCTGACGGTCGGTGGGCGCGTCGGCATCCTGCACGGGTCGCGTTCGGCGGTAATGCAGGACGAGGAGGGCCAGATCGTCGAGGCGCATTCGATTTCGGCGGGCCTTGACTACCCCGGGGCGGGGCCGCAACACGCGCACCTGAGAGACAGCGGACGCGCGCGCTATGAGGCGGTGACCGACCAGGAGGCGCTCGCGGCCTTCAAGGAGACGGCGCGCCTGGAGGGCATCATCCCGGCGCTGGAGACCGCGCACGCACTGGCATGGACGCTCGCGCGGGACGACGGCGAGCTGGATCTTGTGTGTCTGTCGGGCCGTGGGGACAAGGATCTCGCGGAGGTGCTTGCGGGGTGAGCGAGAGCGGGAGCGGCACGAACGGCATCGAGCGGATCGCCGCCGCGTTCGCGCAGACGGGTAAGCAAGCCGCGTTGATGCCGTATCTGATGGGCGGATATCCGACGCTCGCGGACTCGATCCTGATCGGCGAGGCCTGTATAAAAGCCGGTGCGGACATCATCGAGTTGGGCATGCCCTATTCGGATCCGCTCGCCGACGGGCCGGTGATCCACGCGGCGGGGACGGAGGCACTACACGCAGGGGCGAACGTGGCCGGTGTGCTGGAGGTGGCGCGCGCGCTGGCGCAGAGCGTGCCGGTGGTGCTGATGTGTTACGCGAACATGGTGTTCGCCCCCGGCGCGGAGGCGTTCGTGGAGCGCCTTGCAAAGACCGGCGCGAGCGGGCTGATCGTGCCCGATCTACCGCTCGGCGAGGGCCCGGAGGTGGGCGAGGCGTGCAGGATGCACGGGCTGGCGCTGGTGCCCTTGGTGGCCCCCACGACCACGCCGGAGCGCTTGGTGGAGATCGGCAAGAGCGCCCAGGGCTTCATGTACACGGTCTCGGTCGTGGGCACGACCGGCGAGCGCAGCGAGCTGGGCGAGCGCTTCGCGCAAGTTGTGGAGCGGGCAAAGGCAAGCACGCGGGCGCCGATCGCGCTGGGCTTCGGGATCAGCACGCCCGAGCAGGCGCTGCAGGCCGCACAGGCGGGTGCGGATGGAGTGATCGTCGGCACCAGGCTGGTGCGCGCCGCGAGTGAGTCCGCAGATCCGGCGGGCGCCGTCGGCGCGGTCGTGGGCGAACTGGCCGCGGGCCTTGCGCCGACCGATCAGAGATCGGCCAGCTAAGATTCCGCCAGCATGGGATTGGTCCTCACCGTAACCGCCGGCCTGGTTGTCTGGGTCGTGCTCTGGGCGCTCGACACGACGGGCTTCGACGCGTTCATTGCTCGCGACGTTGATCATCGTGACGGGCGCCACCGTCAGAATCCTCGCCGGCTACCTTCCCGGCCGCCGCAGCTGAGCAGCCAGTGCGCTCGCGCTGGCCGGCACGATTGGCAGATGTGGAGCATCGCCCGGCCGCCGTAGATGGGCGCTCGATGCACGCGCGTCGGTTCGGAGGACCATCGGCGGCAGCGGCGCTCGTAACGGCAGTGCTCGCCGTCGCCGCGCTAGGCGTCGCCGGTTGCGGGGGTGTGGGCGTTTCGGGCGCGTCGAGCACGATCGGCAACCAGCTGACGATCTACTCGAGCCTGCCGCTGCAGGGGCCATCGGGGCTGAACTCCCAGCAGATCGTCAACGGCGAGAAGCTCGCGCTGAGCGAAGCCGGTGGGCGGATCGGGCCGTTCAAGATCAGCTACCTCTCGATGGACGACTCGAATACGACGACCGGGGAATGGAACCCCGGTGTAACGGCGACGAACGCGAAGACGGCCGCCGAGGACACCACCACGATCGCCTACCTGGGCGACTACAACTCAGGTGCGACGTGCGGTCTCGCTGCCGCTGATCAATGCCTCGGACATCCTGCAGGTCAGCCCGTCGAGTCCATACGTCGGGTTGACCTCCTCACTCGATGCCGGCCAGGACGAGCCCGAACGCTTCTATCCCTCTGGGAAACGCACTTTCGGACGCCTACAACCGGGCGATCGGGTGCAGGCCGAAGCGCAGGTGGCGCTGTTGCAGGGGCTGGGTGTGAAGCGGCTGTTCGTGCTCGATGACGAAGGCCCGTTCGAGATCCCGCTCGCGGAGCTCGTTGCGGGTGACGCCGCCAAGGCCGGGATCGCGGTGGTCAAGCACGACAGCCTGGACATGATCGACACGAACGCGACCACGAGCTTCAAGAGCGAGGTCGCAAAGGTCACCGAAAGCGACGCGCAGGCCGTGTTCTTCGCCGGCGGCACCGGGACAGGGACGGTGGCGCTGTGGAGGCAGCTGCACAGCGCCGATCCGAAGCTGCTGCTGCTCGGCTCCAGCGACATGGTCAACAGCGAGTTCACCTCCGAAATCGGAGCGGAAGCAGCAGCCAGCACGTACCTGACCACACCGATCCTCCCTACGAGCCTCTATCCGCCCCCGGCGGCGCAGGTGCTCGCGCGCTACCGCCTGCGCTTCGGCGGCGAAGGCGGGGCGTATGCGCTGTACGGGTACGAGGCGATGAACGTCGCGCTGCTGGCGATTCGCAAGGCTGGCGTGCGCGGGAACAATCGCCAGACGGTCGTCAACCAGTTCTTTGCGATCCAGCAACCGCGACTCGGTGCTGGGCCGCTACTCGATTGAACCGGACGGCGAAACCACGCTTTCACGCTACGGCGTGGACACGGTCAGGGACGGGCAGGCGGTGTTCTACAAGGTCCTGAACGTCCGCTGAGCCTCAGCCCGACTGCTGCAGCCCGGCGACGAGCCGGAAGCGCTCGATCCCTCCGCCGAGGCTCTTGCCGCCGCCGACGAGCGTGGAGAGCGAGCGCAGGTAGGGCAGGGCGTGGGAGATGCTCGGGTCTTCCTGAGGCCGACCCCTTCGAGCAGGGTGAGCAGCGGGGCGAATTCGACGATCACGCTCGGGTGGATGCCTTCGCCGAGTGTGCCGGCCGCGGTGCTCGTGGAGGCCGCGGTCGAAAGTGTGCTCGACGGTTTCAGTGCCTCCTGTGACGGAGGCTTCGCCGAGGCCGATCACGAACTTGGTCTGACCGCCCGCGCTGGGCCGTTGGCGATGTCGAGTTCGACCGGCAGGCCGTTCACGTGCGCGGAGATCGCGGCGTCGGTGCCGGGGATCGAGATCGACTGCACTGAACCGCCGGACTTGTTCGAGCGCGGCGCCGAGCTTTGAGACCGCGGCCTTTGACAGCAAGGGGTTCTTCGAGTCGAGCACGATCCCACCTCGCAGGTTGACGATGCCGGTGCCGCTCGCGAACAGCCCGGCGGAGCTCATCCAGCTGAGGAAGTCGTGCCGGCTGTGGGGGCCGGGAGCGCTGAGCGCCGACAGTGGGGTGAGAAACCCTTCAAGCACGCCCTTGATGTTGAAGCCCCCGGCGCTTTCTGTGGAGGCCCCCGCGCCGGAGGATCCTCCGAGTGAGGTGATTAGCGAGCCGAGGCCGTGGAGCGCCTGCACGTCGCCCGCGAGCGTGACGCCGACGTCGCCGAGGCCCACGGCGAGCCACGATTCTCCCGGCAGCTCGCTGAGTGCCTGGGCGCCTTCGGAGGCGGAGGCCGCCAGTCCGCCGCCGCTCGAGGTGGGTGGGTTTTTCGAGACGAGGCTGTCGATGTCGAGTGCGATCGAGCTGGAGGAGGGCACCAGCGAGACGTTCACCGTGCGATCGCCGCCGAGTAGCCCGACCAGGCCGCCGAGGCCCTGCGCGCCGGCACCCGCGGTGCCGCTCGTCGCGAATGACGCGCCGCTGCCGGCCACGGTGGGGTTCGAGTAGACGTGGGCGAGCGCGCCGGCCGGGGCGCTCGTGAGCAGCTTCGAGTAGTTCGCGGCGTGCGCGAGCGACGGCCCGCCGAGCGAGGTGTCGATCACGCCGTGCAGCCCCGTCACCGTGCCGAGCACGGCGAGGCGATCGATGATCCCGAAGGCCTCGCCGCCGGAGGTGGCCTGGTAGCTGATGCCGCGGTAGCTGGCCGCGTGCGCGCCGGCGTGTTGAGACTCGGTGTCGATGAACGAGCCGGCCTTCGAGGCGTCGCTGGTGTCGAGCACGATCGCGCCCTGGACGTCGGAGGCGAACGGCCACGCGCTCGGTGTGGTCGAGGGGCCGCCCTGGAGGACCTGGCCGAGTAGCTGCTGTAGCTGGCTACTCGTCGCGGCGGAGGTGGAGAGCGAGGAGAGGAAGATCCCGGCGTTGGGGCCCAGCCACGGCGCGATGTCATGGCTGTAGGTGAGCGGTGGGCTGCCGGGGACCTGGAGCACTCCGGCGAGGCGCGCATAGGAGTCGGGCTGGTGGGTGAGAGTCGTTGCAGCGGCGGTCGCGCTCGTCTTTAGGGCGCCGGAGGGGCGCACGACCGCGCCGGCGTAAAGCGGCGCGGAGGCCGGGATCACGCCAGCAGGGTCGGCGGAGCTGCCGGGCGAGGATGAGGAGCCACAGCCTGTGAGCGCGACGGTTGCGAGCACGAGGATGGGGGTGAGTGCCGCGGTGAGGCGGCGCGGACGGAGACTTGGCATGAAGCGATCGTAGTCGTCGTGTGCTCGCCCATGCAAGTACCCACAGATCTGAGGTGGCTCACTCGATCGACGGAGGTTGCCCGGAGGATCGCGCGAGGGATGGAGCGAGGGTCGGGCGAGGGCGCGATCTGCAAGAAGCGTCGCACTTCGCGGCAATGCATCGAGGCTTGCACTTTGGGGTCCGTCGCCCGAGCGGACGGGCGCAGGCCCGAAAAGACCTTCTGAGCGGGCATTTTCGCCGTTTACGAGGCCATTGGAACGAGGAAGTGGGAAAAAATGTGCAATTAGGGTTGCGTTGTGGGGGAAAGTGGGATAAGTTCGCGGAAGCGAGCCGGGGTGGAGGGGCTCCTCCCACTCCTCCACCTCGGCTCGGTAACTAATCCGAACCCGCCCGCCCGCCCCCTCCAACCCACCCACCCCCGCCTCCCCATGGTCCCCTTCCGCGGCACCTTCGACCACACGCTCGATGCGAAGAACCGGCTCACGGTGCCGGCCCGCTACCGCGCGACGCTGGCCGAGGGAGTGGTGATCGCGATGCCGGTGGACCTGAAGCCCTGCGTCGGGATCTGGCGCCCGGAGGACTACGAGCACTACACGCAGCGTGCGCTGGCGGAGCTACCGCCCCTGTCGCCGCGGCTGACCGAGCTGGAGCGCTTCTTCTACGGCTCATCCCAGGACGCGGAGCTCGACGCCGCCGGGCGAATCATGGTCCCCGGCTTTCTCGGCGAGCACGCTGGGTTGGCAAAGGAGGTCGTCGTCGTCGGCGTCGGCGACCGGCTGGAGCTGTGGGACAGAGGCAGTTGGAATGACCATCGACCGACGCTTTTGAGCGGCGTCGCAGAGATAACCGCGCGTGTCGACCATCCTGCTTGACATGAGACGCACACACATCCCGGTACTCGCCGGGGAGCTGATCGACCTGCTCGACCCACGCCCGGGCCAGACCGCGATCGACTGCACCTTCGGCGGCGGTGGCCATGCCGAGCTGATCGCCGAGCGCCTGGGGCCAGAGGGCACGTTCATCGGGATCGATCGCGATCCGCTCGCTGAGGAGCGCTTCGAGGAACTGGCCGGCGAGGTGGCCTGCTCGGTGCGCTTCATCCACGCGAGCTACGCCGAGGCGCTCGAGCAACTCGCCGAGGAGGGGCAGCAGAGCCGACATGGTCTACTTCGACCTCGGCATGTCCTCGATGCAGGTGGACACGCGCGAGCGCGGCTTCTCCTACTCATACGAGGCTCCGTTGGACATGCGGATGGACCCCGAGCAGGAGCTGAGCGCCCGGGAGATCGTCGCCGAGTGGGACGAGCGCCGACTAGCGCACGCGCTGCGCGACTTCGGCGAGGAGCGCCACGCGGGCGCGATCGCCCGGATGATCGTGCGCCGGCGCAGCAGATGCGCCGATCGAGACGACGGTGGAATTGGTGGACACGATCAACGCCGCGATTCCCGCGCCCGCGCGGTTCGCGGGCGGCCATCCCGCCAAGCGCTCCTTCCAAGCGCTGCGGATCGCCGTCAACGACGAGCTCGGTCAGCTCGATCGCGGACTGCCGCTCGCCTGGGAGCTGCTGCGCGAGGGCGGCGTGCTGGCGGGGATCTCCTTTCACTCGCTCGAGGACCGGCGCGTGAAGCGCTTCCTGACAGAGCGCGCGCGGGGCTGCATCTGCCCGCCCGAGATGCCGGTCTGCGGCTGCGGTCGAGAGGCCGAGGCCGCGCTACTCGCGCGCCGCGCGATCATGCCTTCCGCGGGCGAGGTCGCGCACAACCCGCGCGCCGGCTCGGCCCGGCTGCGGGCTGCCCGGAGGCTTGCAACGAATATGGAGGCAACGGCATGACACCACCGGCAGCCAGTGCCGCCGCGGCGGCCCCCGCGATTGCACCGCGGCGTACCACCAGCCCGTGGCGAGCGCCCGCGACGCGCAGGCCGCGGCGAGTCTCCGGCCCCGCCAGGGCGGGATCGAATCACCCCGCACGCCGTCGAACGCGCGGGTGGTCCGGTTCGGCGCATGCCGTCGGGCTCGCGGAGGCGGTCGCGACGCACCGGCTGCTCGACCGCCTGATCCGGGGACGCGTGTGGATCGGGGTGATCGCGTTCGCGTTGATCGGGATTGTGACGATGCAACTGGTTCTACTGAAGCTGAACGCGGGGATCGGCCGCTCGCTCGTCCGCGAAACGCTGCTGCAGCGTGAGAACGCGACGCTGAGCGCCGAAAACTCCGAAGTCGCCGCCGGCGAACAGGTCGAAGCCCAGGCCGAGCACGCGGGCATGGAACTGATCCCCGAGGGCGCGCTGCGCTTCCTGACCGCTCATCGCGCGAGCGATGTCAGCAAGGCCGCGGCTGCGCTGAGTGCACCGATCGCCGCGACGACCGGGGGGGAAGCAACCGCGTCGAATACCTCAACGACCGGAGAAGCGACCGCGCCGTCGACCGCCTCGACCGGGGAAGGAGCGGCAACGTCAGCCACTTCGACTGGAGAAGCGAGCACCCCAGCGGCTGCCACCACCGAAGCGGCGGCCACGCCATCGCCGGCCGCGACGAGCGAAGCCCCGGCCTCCAGCGCGAGCACGGCAACCCCCGCGGGTGGCGCGAGTGAAGCTGTCGGCGCGAGCACGCCGACCGATCAGAGCACACCGACCTCCACCGGTGGCGGCACCCCGGGGGGCTAGCCGGTGGCCATCGTCCAGCGCCGGATTGGGTTGCTCTTCGGGTTGTTCTTCCTGCTGCTGGTGCTCGCGGCCGGGCGCACGATGTACCTCGGCACCCTGCACTCAGGGACGCTGCGCAGGGCCGCGCGCAACCAGCAGCTGACCTATGAAACGGTGCCCGCCCAGCGCGGCACGATCACCGATCGCAACGGCATCGACCTGGCCGTCTCAGAGCCGGCGCAGGATATTTCCGCCACGCCCTACCTGGTCAAGAACCCACTGCAGGCGGCCCAGCGGCTGGCGCCGCTGCTCGGTCAGACTCAGACCACGCTGCTCGCCGACCTGAGCGAGCACACCGGCTTCGTGTACCTCGCCCGCGCGGTTGCGGCCAAGGCCGCGCAGACCGTGCTTGGGATGAACATCGCCGGAATCTCCGGCACGCCGGTGATGCGGCGCGTATACCCACACGGCACGCTCGCGGCGCAGGTGCTCGGCATCGTCGGCACCGAAGGCAACGGGCTGACGGGCCTGGAGTACTCGCACAACTCCCTCCTGCACGGGCGCGCGGGCGAACGGCGCGTGGTCAGCGACGCGCTCGGGCAGCCGATCTCGATCGATGACGTCCACCCCGAGGCCTCGGGTGCCTCGCTCTCGCTGACGCTCGACGCGAACATCCAGCGGCGCACCGAAAACGTGCTCGGCGCGGTCGGCAAGGTATTCGCCCCGAAAGACGCCACCGCGATCGTGATGGACCCCCGCACGGGCGCGATCCTCGCGCTCGCGAACTGGCCGCAGGTCAACGCCAACGATCCCGCCGCCGCGCCCGAAGGGGCGCTGCAGGACCGGGCGGTCGGGTTCGACTACGAACCGGGCTCGACGTTCAAGGTGATCGCGGTCTCCGACGGTTTGCAGCGGGGGTTGATCACACCGAGCACCCCCTTCGACATCCCTGACCAGATCCAAGTTGCCGACCGCACGATCCACGACGACACCGAACACGCCGAAGAGACGCTCACGACCGCGCAGATCCTCGCGCAGTCGAGCAACGTCGGCGCGATCAAGATCGGGGCGCTCGACGGCGCGGACAGCTTCAACGAATGGGTCCACCGCTACGGCTTCGGCGCGCCGACCGGGGTCGATCTGCCGAGCGAGGAAATGGGCCGGCCGCTGCCGCTCAGCGAATACTCGGGCTCCTCGATGGGCAACCTGCCGATCGGCCAGGGCGAGCTCGTCACACCGATGCAGATGGCGACCGCCTACTCCGTGATCGCCAACGGCGGCATCCTGCGCCGACCGCACATCGTCGCCGCCGTCAACGGCCGGCCCCAGCTCGAGCCGGCGGGGCACCGGGTGATCTCGGAAACGACCTCCGCGGAGGTGCGCAAGATGCTCCAGGGCGTGCTCGCCCCTGGTGGCACAGCGAGCGAGGTCTCGATCCCCGGCTATCAGCTGGCGGGGAAGACCGGCACGGCGAGCAAGATCGACAAGGAAACCGGCCAGTACTCCGACAGTGCCTACGTCGCCTCGTTCATCGGCTTCGCTCCGGCGAGCGACCCGAAGCTGCTGTGCGCGGTGGTCGTCGACGAACCGCAGTCGGGGTCGATCTACGGCGGCACCGTGGCTGCACCGGCATTCGGTCAGATCATGTCCTTCGCGCTGCCTTATCTGCGCATCCCTCCGGGGTGATCTGCAAGATCTCTCAACCTCAGTCGCTGGATACGACTGGCCGCATCGGCGGGAGGGTGGCGACGGTGAAATCGCGGCTCACTGCCGCCACCTCGTCCGGGACGGCGGCGAGGTTGACGTTTGTTGAGAAGCCCATCGCCGCGTCGATCGGACGGAAGAAGTCGTCGAAGTGGCTCGCGACGATCGTGTGTGGCTGCAAGCGGGAGAGGATCCTCGCCCAGTAGTCGCGTGTGAAGCTGCGCCCGGCGATGCCCGCCAGGAATATGTCGACGCCGCGGGGGTGGACCGCTTCGTCGATCAGATTCGCGCTGCCCTGGTGGTAGAAGGTCATGCCCGCGACCTCGATGTGGATTGCCCATACCTGCCCGCACTTGTAGGCCGATGGTGAGAGCGCGTCGAGGTGCTCGCACGTGAGCTCACCATCGAAGGGCACCGCGAACCCGAGCAGCAGCTTTGAGTGCAGGCTCGGCACGAATGTGACGGTGAACGGCCCCAGCTCATAGGGACGGTTCGGCTCGACGCTGACCGCGCGCTCGGCGAGGCCATGGAGGCGCATCAGATTGGCCAGCGAGCTCGAGCCGTAGGCGGAGCACTCGTACCGGCGTGCGATCGTGGGCACGTCGATCGCGTGGTCGAAGTGGGTGTGCCCGACGAGCACCCCGACGACGCGCCCGGTCGGGCGCAGGAAGCGCTCGTGAAGCAACGGGTCGGCGTGTGCCGGCGTACGGCGGATGACGCTCGCGAGCGGAACGCGCGAGAGGTAGGGGTCGATGTAGATGGTCTGTCCCTCGTAGCTGAGGCGATAGCCCGCCACGCCTAGCCATTCCAGCTCCAGCCCGCGTGCCAGCGCAAGCGGCTTGCGCGCAAGCTCACGCATCGCGTCGGCATCGTGATGCTCTCGCTCCCCGCGAGAGGCGGCAAAGCGCGCGAAGCTCGCAAGGTGGTGGACGAGATCGGGCACCGACGCGATCTTAGTCAGCGCCAGACAGAAGCATCCCGAGTGCGGTGCTCAGCGGGGTGCCCCACGTCGTGCTCGTCAACGTGCGCGTCGCGCGCAGCTGGCAGGGCGAGGTCGACAAGGCGCTCTCCGAATACGTCTCCTCCTGGCCGCAGGCGGTACTCGCGAACTGGTACGCCCACTCCAGCGAAGGCCTGCTCGTGGACGGGGTGCACCCGTCGGTCGCGGGACGGGCGATCTATGCGGGGGTGTTGCTCGAAGCGCTGGGGAGGCTGGTAGGTAGGTAGTGCCCCGGGGTCAGCGCGAGCCGTCGTGCCAGAGGCCGAGCATGTTCCCAGCCGGGTCGCGAAACGTTGCGATCCACAGGTTCCCCTCGGGGTCGGGCCCTTTGACGAGCTCGCCACCGTTTGAAGTGATCCGCTCGATTGTCTCGTCGATCCGCTCGACGTAGATATACGGCAAGAGACCGGGCTCGCGCGAGACGGCCTGGTCGGTCATCCACGCGCCGCTGACATGTCCGGTACCGTCGTCGAAGCTCGGGCGATCGCTGTCGGGGTTGTCGATGTGCCAGCCGAAGGCGCTGCCGTAGAAGGCTGCGGCCGCGCGGACGTCGGCGGCGGGGATGTGCAGGTAGGAGATGCCCCCGGGGCGGATCAGGCCGGGGTCGACGTCGTGGTGGGACTCGGGCTGGGGATCGTCGCCGCTCGGTGTCATGTCAGGCCTTCCTTCGCCGCCACTCGTGCGGGGCTGGCGCGGGGGCCGTAGAGCAGTCGCTTCGGCACCGGCACGGGGCTGAGCCGTTTGGCTGCCGAACCGAGGAGCAGGCGTGGTTCGAGGATCGCAAAGAGGAGCGCGAGCTCTTCTCGCTCGCTCCGGCTCAACGAGTCCGGCCGCCCTCGCGTCTGCGCAAGGAGGGTCAGCAGGCGGCGACGTTGCGTGCTGTTGAGCTTGGCCAGGTGAGCCCACGCCATCGCGGCGACCTCGGCGGCCAGAAGCACTCCGACGATCGGAATGCCGTGGGTGAGCCGCTTGAGAGGCGTGCCTTTGATCAGGAGCCGGAGCATTGGGCCATGGTAGTTCGGAGTCGTGGCCCTTCAGCCCAACAAGGCGTTCTCGCGGTCGCCTAGGATTGTCGTATGCAGAGGGTTCCTTCCGATCTCCCGGGCCACGAGCTCGCAAGCGAGGGACTCCTCGATCTTGCCGCCGGTCGTGAGAGTCCGTCTTCGTTGTTGGTTGCGATGGCGGCCCCGCGGTTGCGTGCGCTGGGCTTCGACGTGCCCGAGGTCGATGCGGTGCTCGGTTAGACGGTCCGGAGTGGGTCGATGCCCAGGTTGAGCGATGTCGACGGCCTGAACGTGCAGGCCGTTGTCTATGCCGCCGATGTCGGCTTGAGCTTCTGCTCGCGTCGCTTTTGTGCCTCGTGCTTTAGCTGGGCCTGCTTGCCGGCGATCTCGGCGGTTTGCAGGGCTCGACGCTCCTGCGCCAGGCTGCGCGATTTCGCGGCGTTGGCAATGTGATCCTTGCGCTCTTGTTGCTGATCCATGTGGCCTCCTCGTAGAGACAGTCACTCTACCCCTATCGAGAGGACCCGAAGACGGATGTGCTGAGCCGTGAGCAAACCAAAATGTCCCGTTGAGTGGAAATGGTCGGTATAAGAGACAGGCACGCTGGCAGGAAGGCTCTTGAAAGGTAGGTGTAGGTGCGCAGCTTCTCGATAGTCGTGGTCTCGCTACTCGTCGGCATAGCGTGCTCCGCGCAGGCGTCGGCGGAGGTCGGGGCGCCCGCGGGCACCGTGCAGCAGGCGGCCGCGGACGCGCTGTTCTTGCAATACGCGTCCGCGCCGCCGGTCCCCGGGGTGATCTGCCTCGTGGACTCGGGCATTGATCCTTCTCCAGATACGACGCCGATCCTGGCCGGCAGCCATGCGCTGTCGCCGGGCACGAACACCGAAGATGAACTCGCCGCGCTGAACCCGCCGCTGCCCGGCGGGCACCCTGACGGGCACGGCACGTACATGGCGATGCTCGCGGCGGCGCCCGCTAACGGGTGGGGGATGGTCGGTCTCACGCCCACCAGCGTGCGCATCTTCAACATGAAGGCGCTGGCCGCGGGACAGACCACGTTTGCGTTTTCCGAGTACGCCTCAGCGATCAATGCTTGTCAGGCCCTCACTGCGACTATGCCGGTGAGCGTCGTGAACCTGAGTCTCGGGTCCGCGACACAGCCCACCGGCGAAGAACTCGAAAAGCTGGAGAATGACGTACGCTCAGCGCACAAAGCCGGTCTTGGTGTTGTTGCGGCGGCCGGCAACGAAGGCGGCCCGGTGCAGGCGCCGGCGGATGTGGAAGGGGTGCTGGGCGTGGGCGCCTCTGACGCGAACCCGGCGAACCTCGGCGCGTTCTGTCCCTTCAGCAACCGTGGCGCGGGTCTCGCCCTGCTCGCCGCGGGTTGCGGCAGCCAGAGCGAGCCCGGCGCGGGGAACGGCATCGAAATCGCGTTCTCAGACGATGGCGCGCCCGCCTGGGCGGAAGGCACGAGCGAGGCTGCGTCGATCGTCTCCGCTGCGGAGGGGAGCATGCGCGCCTACTCGCCGACGCTCAGCTACTCCAAGGCCCAGGGGTGCATCACCTCGACGCTTGCCAACGGGGGCAACCTGGACGTTGCCGCGGCCTTCGATGCTTGCGGCCTTGGAGCGGTCGTCAGCGAGGGGATGGCGGCTTATAGGGCGGCAAACCCGGTGCCCACCCAGCCGAGCAACACGGGTCCGCCCGCCGCGACTCTTTTTCCGGCGAAGCCAGCACGTCAGCCGGAGCCGGAGATCATCAAAATCACGTTTAGACGCCACGTCCTGAGGATCACCGTCGCCGGCATCCCCATGGGTCTCCGGTTAGAACTGGTCGTGCAGAAGCGCGGCGAGCTGGGAAAGCTGGGTACGGTCGCGCAGATCACGACTGGGCGCAGGACGAGCACGCTGCGCGTGGGGCGGTGGGATCGAATCGTGGCGAGGTTCCTCGCCAGCGGTATCGAGCTCCCGGCGGTGAGCGTGACGCGCTCCGCGCACGGCAAGCACACCAGCCGACGTAAGCGCAGCGTGCGATGAGACGCACGTTGCTGGCCTTTGCGATGGGGCTCGTCGCGAGCGCGATCGCCACGGGCGCCGCGTCCGCCGGCACCTACCAGGTGAGCGCTTGTACTGGGATCACGCCTCTGGTCAATAACTCGTGGGCACCATTCAACAGCGACCCCACCCAGATGGAAAGAACAGCGCACTGCGGGATCAACGAAATCACCGGCGCCAACTCCGAAACCTCCGGGCTCGCGGCAGCAGACGTTCTGGAACTGAGCACCCAGACTCCCCAAGGAGTGGTCGCGGGCTGGACCTTCAGCGCACCGTCTGGCGACACGATAAGCGCGATCAGCATGAACCGCGACCTGTTCGAGGATGGCGAGGGGTGGCTGCCGCAGATTGTGGATAACACGGGAACCCCGCTACACGGAGAGACCTGCCCCTACAACGGCAGTGGCTGTGAGCTCTCTGGGGCCGCGAGCCACACTGGTCTTGAGGCCACGAGCCTGACCATTGAGGTTCTCTGCGACCCCACACCTCCTTTCGGGGCCTGTGGAAACGGCTCATTCCTGCACGACGCCCGGGTCGAGCTCAACAGCGCCACTGTCGCCGTCACTGACGAGGAGCCGCCGCAGATCACCTCCACCAGCGGCTTGCTGTTCACCGGCGGTCTCGTGCGCGGGACACTCTCCGGCACAATCGACGGCTCGGACAACAGCGGCGTGCAGTACGCCCGCGTCTACGTCGACGGCGCCCAGGTCGCCCAGCAGGCGCTGGCGTGTGACTTCACGCAGACCCTGCCCTGCCCGGCCAGCTCGAGCAACCAGTTCAGCCTCGACACGAGCACGCTCGCCAACGGCCTGCATCAGATTCAGGCGGCCGTCGTCGACGCCGCCGGCAACGAGACCCTCGCAAGCCCCGTGCAGATCACCGTCGAAAACACCGCTCCGATTACCCCGACGGTCCCGTCGGTCACGCCTTCCCTGCCGGCGCCGATCACCCCCAGCAAGCCCGGGAAGGTAAGCCCGCACCTGCGGATCCTCGGCGTGACGCGGAGCAAGCGGGCGCTGCACGTGCGCGGCGCGGCTGCCAAGACGCTGATCGGGCACGTTGCGATCGTCGTCCACTACACGCTCAGAGGACGCTCGCACAGCGTCCATAAGACCGTGCGGGTCGCGAACGGGAAGTGGGCCGCGGTCCTGCGGCTGCCCAGCGGCGCTTGGACAAACCGCGTGACGGTCCTCTATCGCGGCACCACGCTTTGGCTCGCTCAGACAGTGACCCGCTACGTACACCACAGGAGATATCCAGGATGAGCAGACTCGAGCGCAGGCACCGGCCGATCCGTATCCTCGCCGTGGTTCTGGCCGGCGCCGCGGGGCTGCTCGCGGTGCCATCGCTGGCCGCGGCGAACAGCTACCACGACTTCCTCTGCCGGATTCCGTACGGCCCCGAGGCGGGCCGTGCGGCGCCGGCCGATGGCGTCACCTACGCCACCAACGGCGGCTTCTACTACGCGGGAGACGGCTGCGAAGGCGGCGGATCACTGTACGCGCAGATGATTGGCGAAACCACTCATCCCTTTGGTACCGGCAGCTGGGACACGTTCACCGCGCCCGCCGGCCTGACGATCGCGGGCTTCACACTCTGGCGCTATGAGGCCGACGGGCCCAGTCAGCCGTACGGGTCGCCGGCCTCGAACCTGGATTACATCCCCGGGCCGCCCTCCGTTCAGGGCCTCTGCACGCAAGGATGCTCTCGCGGGACGCCATACAATCCGCTGGACCCGTCGAATGCGGTCAGCGTCGGCAGTCTCGGCGGCGTTACGCAAATCCAGTGGAGCGCCGCTTGCGGCGGCGGAGAAGGCGGCACGTGCCCAGCATCCGGGGCGCAAGGAAGCGGATCGCTCTCCTCCCAGTACGACGTCTACGCGGCGGACATCGACCTCGTCGATAACACCCCGCCGAGCGTCGGCGGTGTCAGCGGTCCGCTCGTCGCGGGCGGCACGCTATCCGGGCAGCAAGCGATCTCGTTCAACGCGAGCGACGGTCAATCGGGCGTATACAGCGGCTCGCTCGTCGTTGACGGCCATACCGTCGTCTCGCAGGTCATCGACACCAACGGCGGCGCGTGTGAGTCCCTGAACGTCACGAAAGACGGGCAGCGCTCCTTCGAACACGCGCAGTCATGTAAGAGCTCGGTGAGCGCCATCCTGACGCTCAACACCAACCAGCTCGTGGCCGGCCAGCACTCGCTCGAGTTGATCGTCGAAGACGCCGCCGGAAACAAAGCGATCGCCTACAACGGCACAATCACGACTAGTGGCCCTTCGTCGATCGGTGTCAACGGCGGATTGATCAGAGGTGCGCTGACGCCACCAACGCCGGCGCACATCGCCAACGGCCAGTCTCCGTGCGCCGGCGAGGCGTTGGAGCTCGCGGTCAACGGCAAGCGCAAGCCACCTGTCATCCCCTACGCCAAGAGCGTCATGGTCAGGGGCGTGCTGCACTGCGGCACCGTTCCGATTCGCGGCGCCCGGATCGGGATCGCAACGCTTGGCGGGCCGGCGAGCGCGGCGATCGACAGCTCGGTGCAGAGCGCTCTGGACGGGTCGTTCTCCTACAAGGTGCCGGCGGGCCCGGATCGCAGGCTCGAGCTCTCCTACACCGCGTACAGCGACGATCCCGGCCCGTCCGCGACCGCGACCGCGACGATCATGATCAGCCCCAGGATCACGCTGAGGATCAAGCCCCACCGCACCAGCAACCGGCACACGATCTACTGGACGGGCACGGTCGCCGGCGGGCCCTACCCCGCGCAGGGAGTGACGCTCGATGTCGAGGTACAGGAGGGCACACACTGGAAAATCTTCGATCAGGTCGTGGCGAACGGGAAGGGCCAGTATCGCTACAGCTACCGCTTCCGCCTGACCGAAGAGCCAACCACCTACACGTTCCGGGTCGCCTTGCCGGACACCGGCGCACAGGACTACCCCTATACCCACGGCGCGAGCAACACGGTCAAGGTGCACGTCGACCCCTGAGCGGGTGTTGCGGAAATTGAAAGCGAGGTGGAGATGCGCAACTTGTCGGTGCAGGAGACGATCGGACGGCGCAAGAACGGATGGCTTGCGGTCTTGATGCTCCTGGCTGTCTTGGCCGGCGCCGCGTGTCTTCTAGCGGCGCCTTCGTTCGCATCCGCGGGCACCTACCCGATGTATCAGTGCATGCCGGGTAATCCGGCGGTCTCGCCTGGATGGTCAGTGTTCGGCGTCAACACCAACGCGAGCAGCGTCCTTTGGAACACCTGCTCAACCGCGGCGCGATCGGCGACTCCGTTGCCTCTAACGAACAGGCCGGAGCGGTGACAGAGAACGGGCACAGCGGCAGCCAAGTCGAGCTTTTCAGCGGTGGTGGGAGCAACTACAGCGCCACTGATAGCTGGACACTGCCGCAGGGCGCTCGGGACTTCGAGGCGCACGTCAACTGCTCGACGGACGACAGCTCCCCGACGTGTTACTTCGCCGACTCCATCGCCGTACCAGCGCTGAGCGACATCACGCTCACCCTCACCGACGACACCCCGCCGGTCATCAAGAGCGCATCCGGCCCGCTCGTCACCGCAGCGGCGGACAAGTCGACTGTCGCCGGATCGCAGACGCTCAGCTTCACCGCCAGCGACGCGGACAGCGGTGTTCGCTTCGCGACGCTGACCCTGACTCCCCAGGACGGCGAAACGCCCTACACCCACACATTCGACTTCGCCGCACAATGCTCATATGACTCCTGGAACGCCTGCCCCCTCACAGAGTCCGTCAGCGAATTCGCGCTGAACACCGCCACCCTCAAAGACGACAGCTACACGGTCAACCTGACCGTCACAGACGCGGCTGGCAACACGGCAAGCGACTCGCTGGGCACGATCACGACCGCCGGCCCCTCGGGATCGCCGGCCACGGGCGCCGCGATCGGCCCCGGTAGCCCCGCGGCGGTGCGTGGTCCGGCGAACGGAACGAACGCCTCCGATCAGGCCACGCTGACCGCGCGCTGGGCGAGCACGGCGAAGGAACTGCGCACCAGCGGCTATGGGGCGGCCGACCGCATCACGGGGCGTCTGAGCGCCCCCGGCGGTGTGCCGATCTCGGGTGCGTCGATCGAGGTGTTCCAGACGCCCGCCGAGCAGGGCGCCCAGGCACGCCTCAGCGACACGGGGGTACGTACAGGACCCACAGGCGCGTGGACCCTGACGCTGCCCCGGGACATCTCCTCAAGCACGCTGCGCTTCGCCTATCTCAGCCACTTGGACGACACGATCCCGGCCGCCACGGCGACCCTCACGCTGCGGGTGCACGCCGGAATCGCGTTGCGCATCGCCCCCCGTGTCACGAGCGTGGGACGGAAGATCTTCTTCAGCGGTGTGCTGCACGGAACGCCGATCCCAGAAGGCGGCAAGCAGCTGGTGCTGGAGGCGTCCTCGGGCAGGGAATGGATCCAGTTCGACACGATCAGCACAGACGCGAAGGGCCACTACCGGGCGAGCTACCGCTTCAAGTTCGCCGGCCCCGCGAGCTACCGTTTCCGCGTCGTCTCGCGCTACGAAGCCGACTTCCCATTTTTGGACGGCGCCTCGAACATCGTCGGCGTGCACGAGCGCTGAGTGGTCCAGGCGGTTTCAGCTCATGTCGGTCGTCGTGATCAGGTGCACGCCGGAGCGTTCACGAGCGATCTCGCGCAGCCGCTCGGAGAAGCCGGTCCGGTCAAAGAAATACAGCGGCGGGAGATCGATGCCGAGCATCTGTGACACGGTCTGGAGCTTGTCCAGCTCGGCGGTCCCGTGGACGCTTGTGCTCCACTTGCACGAGCCCAGCGCAACGATCCTGCCGCCGGCGTCGATGGCCGCCATGTCAGCCTCATAGGAGCGTGTGCGCAGCCCATCGGCGGTACGGACGCGCTTGGAGCCCCACCAGCGCCCGACCTCGACAGCCTCGGGAATGTGCTCGAGCGCCCAGCGGTGGCAGACCTCCTCGAAGGCGTCGCGCGAGACGAACTCCTCCAGCGCTCCTAGAACGGTCTCGTGCAGGTGCCGGCGGGCGGACTCGCGGGTCTGTAGGCGACTCTCGTAGGGGGCGACGAACCTGAACCAGAAGCGCAGGAATGGGTCTGTGATGGCGTAGAACACCTTCGTGCCGCCCTGCTTGGTGACCGGGTAGCGACGGCGCACGAGGCGCATGTCCTCCAATGTCTGCAGAAACGAGCGGGCGTCGTTGGGGCTGCGCTGAATTCGCTGTGCGATCTCCCCGAGACGGGTGTGCCCGGCGGCGATCGCGCGTAGGGTTGACATGTAGGTGTCGCGCTCGCGGATGCGCGACTCTTGGGCGAGCAGGAACTCGGGCTCGTGTCGCAGCAGGCCGTCTGGGAGCAGAATCGTCCGCAAGATGTTCTCGCCGAGATCGTTCGCGGGGTCGATCCCGTCGAGGTAGTAGGGCATGCCGCCGTAGACCGCCCATACGCGAATGCGATCCTCGACGCTCCAGCCTGGAACGAAAGGCTCGATGCTCGACCACGCAAACGGCTCCAGGCGCAGCGAACCCGTGTGCCGGCCGTAGGAGATGGCGCCGTAGCCGACGACGTCCCGCTCGAAGAACGACACGTCGCTGCCCGCGAGGATCAGACGCAGGTTGGCGTCGTCTTTGTGGCGCTCGATCAGATCGTTGAGGAGCGAGCCGATCTCAGCGTTGCGCCGCGCAACGAACTGAAACTCATCGAGTGCGATCAGGATCGGCCCATCCGCGAGCAGATCCTCGAATGCCGCGAACGCCGCCCGCCAGCTCGCCAACGGCTCCTCATACACACGACGCCCCGAGACCCGCGCGATCTCCCTGCCGATGTCGTCGAGATGGTCGCGTTCGCTGCCCCCCGTCGCCTCGTAGTACAGGTGCCGGCGTTGTGAGCCCCAGTGCGTGATGAGCCGGCTCTTACCCACTCGTCGCCGGCCGAAGACGATCACGAGCTCACCCCGCTTCGAGACCCAGCGATCCTGCAGCGCCTCAAGCTCGTCCCTGCGATTGAAGAAAGCCATATCTGTTCGCAAACATACTAGCACAATCTAATCGACCGTGGACGTATGTTTGCGAACAAACCGCATAGATTGCTCCCGCGCTCAGGACATGTTCAGTGCCACGGCGGCGCGAATGAGTGCCTTCAACGCCTTCTCATCGATCTTCTCGCCCTCATGGAAATCGATCGCACGCCTGGTGTTGCCCTCGAGGCTGGAGTTAAAGAGGCCTGAAGGGTCCTCCAACGAGGCGCCCTTGGCGAAGGTCGTCTTCACGACCTTCTTGTACGTCTCACCGGTGCAGATGATGCCGCCGTGCGACCACACGGGAACCCCCCTCCATTTCCATTCCTCGACCACCTCGGGGTCGGCCTGCTTGATGAGAGCTCGGAGGAGAGCGAGCGTCTCGCCCCGCCAATCGCTCAGCTCCTCGATCCTCGCGTCTATTAGCTGAGAGGGAGAGTCTTCTCCTTTTCCCTCCTCCGAGCCGCTCGTCGTCGTCGTCCTCTTCTTCATGGTTGCTGTCGCTTTCCTCATGGTTGTCGTCGCTCGCCCGTCACTCTACGCTGGCATCGTGACGCCGGAGGAGCTCGCCAACCTCGCGCATCTGCGCCGCGCTCGCGAGCGTGCCGGGCTGCGTCGCCAAGGACATCATCCGCCCGAGCCGCAGGCCGAGCAGGATCGGAGAAACGCGCGGGGCGCTGGCTCGCTAGCGTTTGGGGGCATGAATCTCACTCTTTCCCAATGCTTCGTCCTGGTCCATGACCCCGACCTCGCACTGGCCTTCTACCGCGACACGCTCGGCCTCGAGCTGCGCAACGACGTCGCCCGCGAAAACTTCCGCTGGATCACCGTCGGCGCCGGCACCCAGCCCGGCGTCGCGATCGTCCTCACGAACTACCTGAACGGCAGCCCCGCCGACAGCGACGCGCTCGCCGCCCTGCTCGCCAAGGGCGCCCTGAACGGCGTCCACTTCCACACCGACGACCTCGACGCCACCTTCGAGAAGCTACAAGCCTCAGGCGCCGAGATCGTGCAGGAGCCGACCGAGCAACCGTGGGGCACGCGGGACTGTGCCGTGCGTGACCCATCCGGCAATCTGGTGCGCATCGACCAGCCGCCCGCCGCCTGAACATCGATCACCTCGCGATCGCACCGATAACGAGCGCCTGCTTGGTCGGTTTTGAGGCCGCCTACCCGGGCATGGGCCGAGCGCGGCGCGAGAACAGAAGGTCAGTTTGGACCAATGCGCCCGAGTGGACTCGAACCACCACGGAGAACTATCTCCACAAGGCCCTCAACCTTGCGCGTCTACCAATTCCGCCACGAGCGCAGAGCAGGCGAGTATAGCCTCGGGTCGCTGTCTCCGGATGGCCCCGACGATCGGCGGCGCTTGCATCCGTCCACGCGCGGCGCTAGTCTACGAACACATGTTCGTTCCAGGCCACAGCGAACCCGAACAGGGAGCCAAGTAGACATGGATCTGACTAAACGCCAGCAAGAGATATTCGACTTCATTCACAAGTACTCGGCCAAGTATGGCTATCCACCCACGGTCCGGGATATCGGCAAGGCTGTGGGACTCGCGTCCTCCTCGACCGTGCACGCCCACCTGGCCAACCTGGAGAAGATCGGCCTGCTCAGGCGCGATCCGTCAAAGCCGCGCGCGATCGAGCTGCTCGATCGCGCGATGGGCAGCGCCGTTGAGAGCGTGCGCGGGATCGTGCGCGCCGACAGCCTGCCTCTGCTGGGCTCGGTGGCCGCGGGCGCGCCGATGCTCGCCGAGGAGAACATCGAGGATTACGTCTCGGTGCCGTCTGTGGCCGGCGGCGGCGACGGCCAGTACCTGCTGCAGATCCGCGGCGAATCGATGAAGGACGCGGGCATCCTCGACGGCGACTACGTGGTCGTGCACTCCCAGGACACGGCGCAGGACGGCGACATTGTGGTCGCGCTGCTGGGGGAGGAGGCAACCGTAAAGCGCTTCTTCAAGGAAGCCGATCACGTACGGCTGCAGCCGGAGAACGAGACGATGGAGCCGATCCGCAGCAAAAAGGTCAAGGTGCTCGGGCGCGTGGTCGGGTTGCTTAGGAGCGTGTGAGCGCTGCTGCCACGAGCGTGCGCCGTGTGTACTGCATGGCGAGTGTCAACACGTGCGACGCGTCAGCACGGTACGACAAGAATTGCGCGGCCCGAGGCAGAAACCAGTTTCTGGATGTCCGCCGGATCGCTGGTCAGGACGCGGTCGCCCGTCCCGGCGACCGCGACAACGGTTGCATCGACGGCGTCTTTGACACCTGACTTGCCCAGCAGAACACCCGCTTCCTTGCCCAGTTGACGGTCTACGGCGCGAACATCGACGGACTTCAACAGGCGGGCGAGGTTCGCCTGGCGCCCCGCCGCATCAGGCCATACCTCGGCGATCACGGCTCCGGTGCTGTGCAGCCCCAGTCCGCTGCGCTCTGCGACGCGTAGCCTCGCCGCCATGGCACGGTCGCCGCGGTCAACGGCCACGAGCGCTCCGGTATCCAGGATCAGCGCACTCATCACGCCGCGCGGGCGCTGAGAGGCGCAGACACACCGAGCTCGGTGCCCGCGCGGGCAAGCTCATCGGCGGTGAGCTCGCCGTGCTGAGCTTCCCAGTCCTCGAGATAGTCCGCCAAGGCTTCGGCGCGCAGCTTCGCAGCGGCCGCGTCGGCCAGCCATGCCGACAGGCTCGAACCCTTGTGATTCGCCGCGCCACGGACTTCATCGCCCAGGTCGGAGTCGAACGAGATGCTCAGCTTGGCAACCTTCACAGCTCAAGAATACCACGGTATGAATGGTCGCTGACGGCTTATTTCCAACGCCGTTCTTTACATAGCCCTGGCCGAGCGCTACCGTGATCTGTGCAAGCCAGGCAGCCGCGGAGGTTAGAGAGCCTTCGAGGAAAGTCGGGACATCACAGGGCAGGGTGGTCGAAGAATCGACCCGGGGAAACCCGCGGGAAAGTGCAACAGAAAGCAAACCGCCGATGAGGCCGTCCCACGTGAACGGCCCACAGGCAAGGTTGAAACGGTGCGGTAAGAGCGCACCAGCGTCGCGGTGACGCGGCGGCTCGGTAAACCCCACTCGATGCAAGGCCAGTTTGGACCGTTTGCAGGTTGCCCGCCGAGGTCCAGGTAGGCCGCTCAGATGGATGGCTGCTCACGACAGAATCCCGCTTATCGACTTGCTAAGGGAAGGCCCCGTTTCGGCGGGGCTTTTCTATGTGTCCCAGTCGGAGCGGGGGCCGGCGCTCGTCAGTCTTCTGCAAGAGCGGCAAAATCACGCTTGGCTTTCCTGTACCAGCCCATTCCTGAAATGGGATGCTTCCACCTACCCTTCATCTCCTGCAAAGCACTTTCGTGCGTCCCGTCACCCTTTGCGACCACATCCTTTAGATGTTTGTCCTGCGCCTTTATGACCTCATCTGAGGTTTCTCCATGGTGCGGAAAATCACATGGTCCACCCAGTGCTCTGCATGTCATTGTCTTCATCGGTCTCGTTTCCTTTCACGGCGCCCTCAGGCGCGCAGCTGCTCGTGCGCCGTCTGCATCAGCGTCGGCGTGCCCTTGAGCTCGCCGAGCGCGTCGAGCATCGGCTCCAGCTCGCAGTCGATCTTCGCCGGCCACTCCTTCGGCGGGTGCTCGTCGAGCGTCTTCAGCCCGTTGCCGGTGATCAGCGCGATGACCGTGTCATCGGGCGCGAAGCGCCCGGCCGCGGCGAGCTTCTCGAGCACGGCGATCGTGGTGCCGCCGGCCGGCTCGGTCAAGAGGCCCTCGGTGGCCGCGAGCAGGTCGATCCCGGCGAAGATCTCCGGGTCCGAGGCGAACGCGGCGGTGCCGCCGCGTTTGTGGACGGCGTCGATCACGAGGTAGCCGTCGCCGGGCGCGCCGATCGCGAGCGAGTGCGCGGCGGTCTCGGGCATCACCGGATGGACCTCGGCCTCCTCGGCGAGGATCGCCGAGGCGATCGGGTTGCAGCCGCTCGGCTGGGCGATGTGAATCTGGGTTCCCTCGGTCTCGGACAGGCCGAGCATCTGAAGCTCGTTCAGGCCCTTGTGCATCCGCGAGGAAAGCGTGCCGCCGGCGGCGGGCGAGACGATGTGGTCGGGCGAGGCCCACTCGAGCTGCTCGACGATCTCAAACGCCGCGGTCTTCGCGCCCTCGGCGTAGAACGGGCGCAGCGTGATGTTCGCGAAGTCCATCCCCGTTTCCGCAGCGACCTCGCGGCAGCGACGGTTGACTTCGTCGTAGTTGCCCTCGACCTGCACGACCTTCGCGCCGAGCGCCATGCACACCCGGGCCTTCGTCTCCTCGAGGCGGTTGGGATAGAAGATGAACGCGTCGACCCCGGCCTTTGCGGCCATTGACGCCACGGCCGTGCCGACGTTGCCGGTGGAGACGCAGCCGATCTCCGTCTTGCCGCGCTCGAGCAGCCGCGCGACCGACATCGACACGACGCGGTCCTTATAGGAGAGGCTCGGCCGGTTGCTGGAGTCGTCCTTGAGGTACAGGTTGTTCAAGCCCAGCTCGGCGCCGAGCCGGTCGGCGCGGATCAGCGGCGTGTAGCCCGAGTGCTGTCCCACGCGCGCCTGCGCGCTCGCGTCGAGGATCGGCAGCAGCTCCTCGAAGTGCCAGATGTTCTGCGGGCGCTCGGAGGACGGGAAGTCCCGGAAGTGGCTGGCCGCCAGCTCGTAGTCGTAGGCGATGTCCAGGCCCTTACCGCAGTCCGGGCACGCGAACACCGTGTCGGTGAGCGGATAGTGATGGTCGCAGCGATGGCAGACGAGCTCCGTCGCGCACGAGCGTGTCCGCTGGCGGGTCCCCTGCTGAGGCGATGCGGTGCTGGACGGGCTCATGCCGGTACCGCAGACGATACGCCTGGCCACGGCGTCTGTGTATCGCCCTCGTTACCGAATGCGATCCACAGCTCCTCGGAGAGGTGCGGCGCGAACGGGCCGAGCATCTGGATGAGCACCTCCAGCGCCTCGTTCAGCGCCTCGCGGTCGGCCGCGCTCAGCTCCGGTTGGCGTGCGAGCACGCGCTTCTCGAAGTCCTTGATGCGGTCGAACAGGAGCATCACGTTGCGCACGGCGCTGTGCGTCTCGAGGCTCTCCATCTCCGCGGTCGTCTTCTCGACGGCCTTCTCACACCACTGCGCGAGTTTGCGCCGCAGGTGCTCGGTCGTGTCTCTGACGGGCTCGGACTCGCCGTCGTCACCCACGTCGATCGTCTCCGGCTCCGCCGCTGCTGCCGCAAGCTCTTGCGCTCTCGCCAGATGCGCCTGCGAGAACGTCCAAACCTGGTTGAGGAACCGGTGCGCGCGCAGCACCGCCGAATCGCTCCAGTTGAGCGTCTTCTGCGGGCGCGCGGCGTACAGCACCGCCAGCCTCACGGTGTCCGCTCCGTAGCGCTCGACGAGCGCGTCGGGGTCGACGACATTGCCGAGGTGCTTTGACATCTTGCGACCGTCGCTGATGACCATCTCGTGGAACAGGCAGCCGGCGAACGGCTCGCCGTCCTCGAGAAACGCGAGCGGCCCGAGGTCGCGCAGCGCCTTCGTCACGATCCGCTGGTCGAAGACGAAGTTGCCGCTGTCCGAGCCCGCCACGACGCGCTCGGACGGAAGCCAGTGACGCAGGTCGCCGAGCGCGAGGATCTGCTCGAGCGACTCCTCGCGCGACTGTAGGGGCACGCACACCGGCACCCACAGCCATAGCGCGTCGAAGTGGCAGTCGAGCGTGTCCGTCTCGCGCTCGGCCGGGCCGCCGCACAGCGGGCACGTGCTCTGCACGAACTCCTTGAGCTCCGCGAGCGGGTTACCGGCCCCCGTCGGCGTGATGTCGAGCGGCAGCAGCACCGGCAGCTGCTCCTTGTCCACCGGCACCACGCCGTGCGTTGCGCAGTAGACGATCGGGATCGGCGTGCCCCACGAGCGCTGGCGCGAGATCGAGAAGTCGTCGGCCTTGTAGCGGACCGCCGGCTTCGCTGCCGACGCCTCGCCGGCAGACGCCACCGCGTCCGCCACGTCATTTGTCCGCGACGCGCCGAGCAGCGCGGGCAGGCGCTCGGCAATCACCTCGTCGGTGCGGTCGCGCTCGGGAATCCCGAACACGGCGGTCGCGCCGAAACGCCCGTCGACGCCCGGCGAGATCAGCACCGGCAGGGGAGGGCCGCCCGCGGGCGCCGGCAGCGTGCGGCCGGTGTCGACCAGCGCGAACGTGCGGGCATCTCGCGAGCTGCGCTCCAGGCCACCCGAGCGGAGCTCCTCGAGGCGCTCGCGGACATCAGGATTGGACGCCCACGTGTCGATCTCCGGATGCTTCGGTGAGACGAGCACGAACTGCGCCTGCGCGAGCGCATCCGCATGCGGCGTGAACACCGTCAGCCGCGCGCCGTCGGCGGGGGCACCCGGCCGGGACGGCTGGGTCAGCGCGACCTCGACGCCGTCGACGCGGCCGAGAACGAAGCGCTGGCTGGCGAGCGCGACCTCGTCCCATTTGCCGCTTGCCTGCAGCTCGTCGAGCCGGCGGTCGTTCTCCTTTGTGTAAGCGCTTACGCGCAGAAACCACGTCGGACGCTCGATCAGGCGGACCGGGTTGTGGCAGCGCCAGCAGAGGCCGTCCTCGACCTGGATCGTCGCGAGCGTCGTCTGGCACGTGTCGCACCAGTCGACATTTCCCGTGCCCCGATATACGAGCCCCGCCTCGAGCAGCGTCAGGAACAACCACTGCGACCAGCGGTACATGATCGAGTCCGAGCTCATGAACGTCCGTCCCCAGTCGAACGAGAAACCGAGACGCTCGAGCTGTCCGGTCATGTGCTCGGCACAGCGCGCGACCCAGTCGCTCGGCGACTCGCCGCTTGCGATCGCGCCCAGCTCGGCGGGCAGGCCGAACGCGTCGAAGCCGAAGGCAAACAGCACCGCGTCGCCCCGCGCGCGCGAGAATCGCGCATAGGCGTCGCCGATCGAGTAGGAGCGGACGTGGCCGATGTGGATGTTCCCCGAGGTGAAGGGGGCGGAGGGCTTGATGTACTTACGCGGCTGCCCCTCGGTCAGGGCGGGGGTTCGGAACGCGTCGCGCGTGCGCCAGGCGGCCTGCCGGCGGGCCTCGATCGTCTGCGGATCGTACTTTTTTGGAAGCTCAAGCATCTCAATCGAGCATATCCGAGGGCATAAGAAACGGTCCGAAAACCCCGGGATCTCTCCTCAGCGGCCAC